>CAWBHE010000001.1:0-322841 GCA_963788635.1 uncultured beta proteobacterium
GGCGACCGGCAACTTGCCGGCACCCATCTGGCGGCGATCGTCGATGATCTTCTGCACGCGCGGATGCAACACGAAGGCGGGTGGAATTTCGGACCTGCTGCGCCAGGCGCTGCAGTTCCTTTTTCGAAACCGTGGTATCGCACTTCTCCGTGTAGGGCACGTTGGTATGCGGTGCCCAGTCAGCGCCGGCCTTGCTCTGGTAGTTGGAAATCACCGGATCGATCAGGTGACGCCCTTCGTCGAGCGCTGCGCGGTAGTCCTTGATCAGGGTGTCGCCGCCGTCCGCGGCGATCACACCCTGTGCGGTGGACTTGTCGGCGTACAGCTTGCGGGTACCCGGATGCGCGTTTACCTTCTTGTACATCAGGGGTTGCGTCACCATTGGCTCGTCCTGCTCGTTGTGACCGAGCTTGCGGAAGCAGACGATGTCGACCACGACGTCCTTGCCGAACTCCTGGCGGAACTCCATGGCCAACTGGGTGACGTAGGCCACCGCTTCGAGGATCGTCGCCATTGACATGGAAGATCGGCGCTTCGACCATCTTGAAGATGTCGGTGCAGTAGAGCGAGGAGCGATAGTCGCGCAGGTCGGAGGTGGTGAAGCCGATCTGGTTATTGACCACGATGTGCACCGTGCCGCCTGTACCGTAACCGCGCGTCTGCGAGAAGTTGAGCGTTTCCTGGTTGACGCCCTGACCGGCCACCGCGGCATCGCCATGGATCAGCACGGGCACCACTTCCTGCTTGCCGGTCGTCCCGCGCCGTACCTGACGCGCATACACGGAGCCGCAAACAACGGGGTTGACGATTTCCAGGTGCGACGGGTTGAACGCCAGCGTCAGGTGCATCGCGCCGCCAGGCGTGGAAACGTCCGACGAATAGCCCATGTGGTACTTCACGTCGCCGGCGGAAAGGTCCTGCGCCTTCTTGCCCTCGAACTCCTCGAACAGCATTTTGGGCTGCTTGCCCAGCGTATTGACCAGCACATTGAGGCGACCGCGGTGGGCCATGCCGATGACCATCTCCTTGACGCCCAGGGCGCCGCCAGTACGGATCAACTGGTCCATGGCCACGATCAGCGACTCGCCGCCTTCAAGCGAGAAGCGCTTCTGGCCGACGTACCGGGTATGCAGGTAGCGCTCCAGCGTTTCCGCAGCGGTCAGGCGCTCCAGCAGACGCTTCTTGTCTTCCGGCGCGAATGACGGCGTGGCGCGGATCGGCTCCAGGCGGGCCTGGAGCCAGCGCTTCTGGCCGACGTCCGACAGGTACATGTACTCCGAGCCGATCGAACCACAATAGGTCTGGCGTACGGCTTCGAGAATCTCACGCAGATTCGGCTCGGTCGGACAGGCAGCGAACGAACCGCAATTGAACCGCTGGCCGAGGTCGGCCTCGGTAAAGCCGTAGTACGACGGATCGAGCTCGACGATCTGCGGCCGTTCCTGACGCTTCAGCGGATCGAGTTGTGCCCAGCGATTGCCGAGGAAGCGGTAGGCATTGATCATCTGCAGCACGCGGACCTGTTTCTCGTTGTGCTGGGTCGACTGCACGCGCCGGCGCCTGGAAGATGCCCTCCTTGGCGCGCTGCGCGAACTCGCGCGACCCGTACGGCCCCGGCGAGCAGCGCGCCCACGCGACGGTCACTGCGGTGGCGCAGCGGCTCGGCCTGCGCATCGAGCACGACGCTGCCGCCAACCTCTACATGACGCTGCCCGGCCGCGATCCGCGCGGCGAAGCGTGTCATCGTCGGCTCGCATCTCGACTCCGTGCCGCATGGCGGCAACTTCGACGGCGCCGCCGGCGTGGTCGCCGGCCTGGTCGCCGTGGCGGCGCTGCAGCAGGCTGGCGCCACAGCCGACTGCGACGTCACGGTGATGGGCATCCGCGCCGAGGAGAGCATCTGGTTCCAGGTCTCCTACATCGGCAGCCGCGGCGCACTCGGCGCGCTGCCGGACGGCGCGCTGGATGTGCGCCGCATCGACACCGGCCGCACGCTGGCCGAGCACATCGCCGAATGCGGCGGCGATCCGGAGGCATTGCGTGCCCGCGCCCGCTTCCTCGATCCGGCGCGCATCGCCGCCTATCTCGAGCTGCACATCGAGCAGGCGCCGAGCCTGGTGGAAGCCGGAAGGCCGGTGGCGATCTGCACCGGCATCCCCGGCAATTTCCGCTACCCCGACGCACGCATCGAGGGCAGCCATGACCATGTCGGCCTGCCTCGCCGCTTCCGCCGCGACGCTGCGATGGCGGGGGCCGAGTTCGCCATGGCGCTCGACGATCTGTGGGAGGAATACGACGCGAAAGGCGTGCCGATGGCCTGCACGATCGGCCGCTTCCACACCGACCCGGCGGCGCACGGCCTGACCATCGTGCCGGGCGCGTTCCATTTCAGCCTCGACGTGCGCGCCTACGACGAGGCCGTGCTGGCGGAGCTGGACCGCCGGGTGGATGCGATCATCGCCGGCATCGAGCAGCGCCGCGGCGTGCGCTTCCATCGCGGCGCCAAGGCGCGGGCCGCGGTCGGCCTGGTCGATCCGGCGATGAAATCGGCATTGGAGGCGTTACGCGGACGAGCTCGGCATCCCGGTGCTGCAGCTGGGCAGCCCGGCGTCGCACGACGCTGCCGCATTCGCCGCGGCAGGCGTGCCGATGGGCATGATCTTCGTGCGGAACGAAAACGGCAGCCACAATCCGCGCGAGGCGATGACCATCGACGACTTCATGGCAGGTGCCAGATTGCTGACGGCTTATCTGACGCAACATCTGGCATCGACCGTCAGCTAAGGAACCCATCGTCGACAGGATCTACCCTTGCGCTGACGATGGTTTGCGTTGCCACTGTGCAACTCCCTAACGTCGCCATGGCTGCCACGAATCGACGAGGACATCCTGGAGCACCCCAGCCGCCCGCCGATGCGGATGTGGAGCCTCTGGCTCCGGGTGGCGGTGTATGCCGGTTGCGGCGCGGCGTTCATCGCCGATCTCACCAACACCATCTCGCTCGCATTCGGGGTATTCTACATCCCGCTGGTGGCTACGGCGGTCTACCACCGCAGCCGCTCAGCGCCTTGGTGGCTCGCCGGCCTGGCATCCGCCCTGGTGACGATTGGCTTCTTCGTGCCGACGATAGGCGCCGACCTCGCGATCAGCGTGGTCAACCGGGCGCTCTCGATCGCCGCGATCTTCTCGACGGCGTACCTCATCTACCACGATCGCCAGGTACGCGAGCAGCTCACGGCGGAAACCGAGCGTGCCGACATGGCGGATCGTCTCCGCGCCCGACTGTTCAACAATCTCAGCCACGAACTGCGCACACCGCTCGCCGCGATCCTTGGCTACGCCGATCTGCTGCTCGGCACCGCACGCCCGGAACAGCGAGGCCCGCTTGGCCACATTCAGGCCGGTGGCCGACGGCTGCTGGCGACCGTCGACAATCTGACCGACCTGACCCAGCTCGAGGGGCGCATACTGCGCGCCCGTCCAGTCGATCTGGTCGCCGTGCTGACACATGCCAGCGAAGTCGCTCGCCCGCTCGCGGCGGAGCGGGAGATCGCCTTTACCCTGCTGCCGCCCACGGCGCCCACGATGCGCGTGATGGCTGACGGCTGGGCGTTGCGGCGGATCATCGACAATCTGATCGCCAATGGCATCAAGTTCACCGATCCTGGCGGCAGCGTCGAGGTGGTGGCGCAGCGCGCGCCGACCGGCATCGCCGCCGTCGTCCGGGACACTGGGCCAGGCATGCCGCCACACGTGCTTGAGCAGCTCGGAGAGCCATTCTACCAAGCGGATTCGGGCATGGCGCGACGCTTCGAGGGCATGGGCACGGGACTCGCGCTCAGCCTGCGCCTCGCCGACACAATGGGTGCCGCGCTGCACTTCGACAGCGCGCCAGGCAAGGGCACCACCGCGTCGCTGGTCCTGCCGGCGGAGTAGTGATGGAATGGACTGCGTGGCCATGTGTGCGAAGCCAGCGAAGCTTGGCTTCTACGCCTCGCGGTAGTTCAGCAGCATCAGCCCGACCAGGATGAAGCACACCGGCCAGAGCCAAGCGCGATGCGCCACGCCACCTTGTTGGTCGCGGGATCGAGCCGCAGTTCCAGCCAGCGTGCCCAGCCCGGCGACGATGCCGGCGAGCGCCAGCGGCGTGTGGGTGAGCTCGATCAGCAGCTGCTCCTTGACGTTGGCGATCGCGTGGCTGTGGGTCAGCAGCAGCACGCCGCCACCGGCGCAGAGCAGCGGAAACACCAGCGCTCGCCCAGGGCTTCACCGCCCGGCCCGTGCGCACGCGCCACTCGAAGATGGCGAACGCCGCGATCAGCAGGACGAAGACGCGATGCTGCAGCACCTCGACGTCGCGGAAGCTGGCGAGGAAGCCGATCGTCGCCGAGCGGCCAGACCTCGGGGTCGGAGCGCAGGAACAGGAAGCCCGCGAGCCCCAGGAACAGCAGCGGCCAATGCCGCGCGATGCGCAACCCCGCCGCGTTCAGCAGCGACAGCACGCCGATCGCCAGCACGAACACGCCCGACCAGTGGTGGTTGTACTCCGACCAGGCGATGTCGGCGGCGTTGCGCGGCGGCAGGTCGCCGGAGCCTGGCACGAAGGCCGGTTGCGGCGTTGCGCTTGCTGCGCGCCGCCTCGGCGTCCAGCTTCGCCTGCAGCGCCGGCAGCGCGAGCTTGTCGTGGTCCGGCGAGACTCAGGCGCGGCCATTCCGGCGTGTTGCGCTCGACGATCTCGTGCCAGCGTGACGCGGTCCTGCGGTCAGGTCGATCGCCGGCGGCACCGAGGTCAGCGACGCGGCGGCGAAGAAGATGGCGACGCCGATGCCGATCTCCACCTCGGCGAAGCGCTTCAGCCGCGTGACCGGCGTGGCGGGGTGCGCCCGCAGCCGTTCGATCAGCAGGAAATTGCCGCCACCCGAGGCCGAGCAGCATCAGGAACATCGCGATCTTGGCGCCGACCATCACGCCGTAGGCGGTGCCGTAGAACCCCGGCCAGTCGCCGATATAGGCCAAGGCTCATGGTCAGCGCCGCTGGCCAGGATGCAGGCAACGCCGACCATCGACATGCGCGAGAAGCGCGCGCCGATCACCCGCCAGGCTGCGGCGTCTGCACGCGATGCAGCGCCACCACGAAGCAGGGAATGCCGCCGATCCAGATCGCCGCGCCGAACTGGTGCAGGAAGCTCACCAGCAGCAGCGGCGTGCGGTGATCGAGCCGCGCCGCGGCGTGGGTGGTCAGCGTGGCCGCCGCCAGATCGATGGCCGCCAGCGCGCAGCAGCGGTGTCATGCGGCGCGCGCTGGCCCAGCGCGAACAGCGTGAGCGCGATCAGCGCGGCGGCCGCGACCTTCACCAGACCGGCGACCGCGAAGCTGGCGCGCAGCACGTCGGCGATCGACAGATCGACCGTGCCGACCAGCACGGCGCGACTGCAGCGCCACCGTTGCCGCCTCGCACAGCCACCAGCGCAAGCGCGCTCCAGGCGGCGATCGGCGATGCAGGTCGCGCTCGATGCTCTGCCCGGCGGAGCCGAGCAGGCGCCACGATCGGGCGCAGCAGCAGGGCGAGGAACAGCACGCCGCCCAGCGTCATCGACTGCGCGGCGATGGTCAGGCCGTGGATGACGATGGACAGGTAGCCGAACAGGTCGACCAGCAGCGCCACGCGTCAGGGACCCGTGACGGTGAAGGGGACGTCGCCGCGGGTGATGTGGCCGTCGACCGCCAGCACCTGCCAGCGCACGACATAGGCGCCGGGCTTGGCGAGCTCGGCGCTCGATTGCAGCAGGTTCGGTGACCCGTCCGGGCTGATCCGCAGCACCGACTGGCTGTGGTCGGGCGCGGTGAGCGTCAGGCGGGAGCGCGCCTTGTCGATGCGGCTGTTGTAGCGGAACGACAGTGTCGACCTTGCCGGCCGGCACACTGGCGCCCGTGGCGGGCTCGCTCTTCACCAGGATGGCATGGGCGCTGGCGCTGGAGGCGGCCCCCATGAGGCCAAGCAGCGCGGCCAGGACGATGCGGTACATTGGCAGGTCGGCGCCTCCTGTTCCGGGGCGCCTCTATCGGCTATCAGTCGGCGGAACGCAAATACCCCCGGAGACACTGCATGAGCCGCCAACCGCCTGGCCGCCGGGCCGATTACCGCTGGTTCCACGCCATCACCACGCGCTGGATGGACAACGACGTGTTCCGGCATGTGAACAACGTCAACTACTTCTCATTCTTCGACACCGCGGTGACGTATTTCGAGATGACCGAGCGGCGTGGTCGACCTGCTGGAAGGCCCGGTGCACTGCGTGGTGGCCGAGGTGATGTGCCGCTACCACAGCTCGGTGGCATTCCCGGACCGGATCGCAGTGGGCATCCGGGTGTCGCGGATCGGCGGCAGCTCGGTGCGCTACGAGGTCGGCGTGTTCCGCAACGACGACGACGTGGCGGCGGCCGAGGGGTATTTCGTGCACGTGTTCGTCGACCGCGCGACGCAGCGGCCGGCGCCGGTGCCGGAGAAGGCGCGGGCGGTGCTGGAGACAATTGCGGTATCTGGCTGACCAGCTATTGGCGGGTTACACTACGTCGCATTCGTCATGGCCGGGCTTGTCCCGGCCATCCATGTCTTTGCCACCCGCACGACTGTAAGACGTGGATGGCCAGGGCAAGCCCGGCCATGACGATGGGGAATGAACACGCAGGAGGAACAATGGATCTCGGAATCAAAGGCAAGAAGGCGATCGTCTGCGCGGCCAGCAAGGGGCTGGGCCGCGCCTGCGCCATGTCGCTGGCGCGCGAGGGCGTCGACCTGGTGATCACCGCGCGCACCGCCGCCGACCTGGAGAAGACCGCCGAGGAGATCCGCAAGGAGACCGGCGTGAAGGTCACGGCGGTCGCCGGCGACATCACCACCGAGGCCGGCCGCGCCGCGGCACTGGCCGCCTGTCCCGCGCCGGACATCCTGGTGAACAACGCCGGCGGCCCGCCGCGCGGCGACTTCCGCAACTGTCGACCTGGGCGCTGCTGGCCGACGGGCCCACGCTGTGGATCGGTGGCCAGTCCGACGGCCTCTGGCGCATGGACTGGGCGTCCGGCCGCACCGTGCCTGCGCTGCCCGACCCGGCGCAGCGCTTGAGCGACGCCCGCGTCTTCACGCTCGCGCGCGGCGCCGGCGGCGTGCTGTGGGTGGGCACGCGCCACGGGCTCAACCGTTTCGACCCCGGCACCGGCCGCGTCGAGCGCATCGTCCCCGAAGGCGGCGCCGGCGGCCTGAGCAGCGGCTTCGTGACCAGCCTGTTCACCGACCGCGAGAAGCGGCTGTGGGTCGGCACCTACGGCGGCGGCATCGATCTGCTCGCCGACGGCGCCGGCGTGCCGCGCGTCACCCACCTCGGGCGCGTCCCAGGGCCTGCCGAACGAGAACGTCAACGCCATCGTCGACGACCCCGACGGCCGCATCTGGGTCAGCACCGACGACGGGCTGGCGGTGATCGACGCCGCGACGCTGGCGGTGCGGGCGCTGCAGCGCGCCGACGGGGTGGTCTTCCCGATCTACTGGACCGGGGCCGCGACACGCACCGCCGAAGGCGAGCTGCTGTTCGGTGGCGCCGGCGGCATGACCATCGTGCGCCCGCAGCGCCTTCGGCCCTGGACCTGGCGGCCGCCGCTGGTGGTGACCGAGCTCGAGGTCGGCGGCCAGCGCGTGCCGGCGGCGCGCTTCGTCGGCCCGCACCCGGTCGAGCGCACGATCGTCGTGCCGGCGGACGCGAACAGCCTGTCGGTCGAGTTCGCCGCCATCGACTACTCGGCGCCCGAACGCAACCGCTATTCGTACCGGCTCGAGGGCTACGACCGGCACTGGGTCGACAGCGACGCGACGCGCCGGCTCGCCAGCTACACCAACCTGCCGCCGGGGCGCTACCGGCTGCTGCTGCGCGGCAGCAACCGCGACGGTGTGTGGAGCGACGGCGCGCTCGCCCTGGCCGTGCACGTGCTGCCGGCCTGGCACCAGACGCTGTGGTTCCGCGGCCTGGTCGCCGCGGCCGCGCTGCTGCTGGTGCTGGCGCTCGTGCGCTGGCGCACGCGGCTGCTGCGCCTGCGCCAGGCCGAGCTCGAGCGCAAGGTCGGCGAGCGCACGGCCGAGCTGGAGGCGGTGTCGCAGGCGCTGGCCGAGAAGTCGCGCATCCTGGAGCAGGTCAGCATCACCGACCCGCTGACCGGCCTGCACAACCGGCGCTTCCTCACCGAGCACATCGAGGGCGAGATCGCCGCCAGCCTGCGCCGCGCCGCCGAGCCCGGCGCGGCCAAGCGCTCGCCGGTGGACACCGACAACGTCTTCTTCGTCGTCGACGTCGACCATTTCAAGCGCGTCAACGACCGCCATGGCCACGCCGCCGGCGACGCCGTGCTGGTGCAGTTCGGCCACCGGCTGCGCGCGCTGCTGCGCGAGTCGGACCACCTGGTGCGCTGGGGCGGCGAGGAGTTCCTCGTCGTCGCCCGCGACACCGACCGCCTGCGCGCCGAGGAGCTCGCCGAGCGCATGCGCGCGGCCGTCGCCGAGGCCCCCTTCGTCGCCGACGACGGCACGCTGCTCGGCGTGACCTGCTCGATCGGCTTCGCCAGCCTGCCCTTCGTCGTCGGCGAGCCGCGCGCGCTCGGCTGGGGCGACGTCGTCCAGATCGCCGACCGGGCGCTGCTCGCCGCCAAGCGTGCCGGCCGCAACGGCTGGGTCGGCATCGACGCCGGCGCGGCGGCGCACGCCGAAGGCCTGCTCGAGCGGCTGGTCGAGACGCCGCAGCAGGCGCTGCGCGACGGCGAGATCGTGATCGTCAGCGACAGGCCGCCGGACGCCGTCGTTCAGGCCTTGGAGGCGAGCGACGGCGACGGCGGCCGCAACACGGCGGCGCAGCCGCTGGCCGAGGGCGGGTGAGGTGCGGCCCGGCCGCCATGCAAGCCCGGCTGTTTGCGCTAGGGGTCATCGCCAACCCGGCCCCGGTGCGCGACATCCGTCGCGTCGTCAGCCGTGTCGGCAAGCTGCAGTGTCGGCGCCGAACTGGTCGACGGCTCACGACCCAGGCCTGAACTTCGTCCCATCCGATTCGAGGGCGCAAAGCGGGCGGCCGAAAGGCGATCTTGAACATTGACAACGGGCGTCTCCAGGCGCACAGCCGTGGTTCGGGGTGAGCACAGGGTCGCCGGACTTTGACTTACCACGTAAGCCGAACTATGATGAGGCCCGATTGTTCAGTCTGGGAACCAACATGTCGACGCTCCTAGTCTCCTCGAAAGGCCAGATCGTGTTGCCCGCCGAATTGCGGCGCCGGCTCGGGATGGGTGCAGGCGCCAGGATCGAGGTGTTCGAAGAACCGGACGGGCTGAAGCTGCGCGTCGTACGTTCGGTCGCGACGGCCGACATGACCAGCATGGCGGGCTTGGTCAAGGCGCCAGCGCGCGGTGTTCCACGCCGCCTAGAGGATTTCGACCCTGCGTCGCTGCTGACCCGTTCGCGGCGCAGCAAGCCATGAGGGCCCTGGATACCAACGTCCTGGCGCGGTTCTTTGTCGATGATGCCGACGATGCACAGGCAGCCAAACAGCGGCCCGCGGCCGTCGCAGCGCTCGCCGAACGATCGTTCGTCTCGGTGACCGTGTTGCTTGAACTGGAATGGGTCATGCGCGGGTTCTATGAATTGCCAACGAGGGACATTTCCCGTGTGTTGCGCGCGCTGGCAAGCATCGAGCACATCACGCTCGAAGATCGCGACGCGGTCCTGGTGGCGGTCGATGCGTTTGACAAAGGTCTCGATTTCGCTGATGCGCTGCACCTGGCGCGCAGTTCGCGTGCTTCCGGATTCGCGACATTCGACCAACGACTGGCGAAGCGGGCAAAGGGTCTCGCGCTGACGCCGCCGGTGGAGCTGCTTGACTGAAGCGACTTCGTCGTCGCCAGTGGCCCGGGAGTGGAAGTTGCTCGGCCAGAAGGCCGATCCCGGCGACGCTCAGGCGTGGTCCACCGCAAAGGCAACATCGACCGTGCGACTGCTCCCGGGCGGCGAGTCCATGGGACCGGCCGGCGGGCACCGACCCACTGCGGTCCCACAGACACCGAATGCCGATGGCCAGAAGCAGACGTCCCCACTCAAACTGGTCTTGTCTCTTGCGATAGCAGACCCGCGCGGGAAATCAACTAGCGTTCACGGAAGCAACGCCTCGCGCTGGAGGTAGCTTAGACAGAGCGACTCAAGCTGCCCACGCAATGCGCGCAGCATTCTCGGCGGTGCGCCGCCTTCAACCATCGCGCGGGTTGGGCCGGCCATCGCGGCGGAGAACATGAACGATGTCAGCGCCAGGTCGTCGAAGCGCGCGTCGGAGGCGGTCGCAAGCATGGCCGAGATCGCGGCGCGGTTGCGCTTTCCCACAGACTTCACGAGTTCCGCTGACTCAAGCTCGGCGGCTACACCATAGAGCGCGCGTGCCTCATCGATATGCTCGGTCTTGGCACGCACGAAGGCTTCGACGACCGCGGCGACCATGGCACTCACCGGCGCTCGATGCGCCCCTCGAGCGGCCACCTCGACGGAGTCTCCGACCCTAACCAGATGACGCTGCAGCACCGCGTAAAGCAGCGCCTGCTTGTTCGGGT
Organism: uncultured beta proteobacterium; assembly: GCA_963788635.1. Lineage (GTDB taxonomy): Bacteria > Pseudomonadota > Gammaproteobacteria > Burkholderiales > Burkholderiaceae_C > Rubrivivax. The sequence goes on from CAWBHE010000001.1 coordinate 10,632, forward strand.
AGTACTGGTAGAGCGTGCCGACCGAGACGCCTGCGCGGTCAGCCACGCGCGTGGTCGTCAGGCGCTGCGGCCCATCGCTCAGCAAAACCTGAATGGTTGCCTCGAAAACGGTGTCCACAGTGACCTGCGATCGCGCCTGGCGCGGCTGTTTGCGGGGCTTGAGGGCGGCGGATGAGGGCGGCGGCATATGCGAATTCCATATCTGAAGGATTGTTCATAAACTGCAGTATCGCATCCACCTTCATCAAGAGAGAATCGCATGTCAAATCACGAAAAGCGAATCGCCCTCGTCACCGGTGCCAACAAGGGCATCGGTAACGAAGTGGCGCGAGAACTGGCGAGACGCGGGCTGGCCGTTCTGCTGGGCGCTCGCGATGCGGTGCTGGGCGAGGCAGCCGCAGCGGCGTTGCAATCGCAGGGTCTCGACGTCCGTTTCATTGAAGTCGACCTGTGCCGGCCAACCACGTTGACCGCAGCAGCCGAGCACATCGATGCCGAGTTTGGCCGCCTCGACGTGCTGGTCAACAATGCGGGCATCAGTGATGCACGCGACGCAGCACCGTCAAAGGCGAACATCGAAGCCGTCCGTCGCATCTTCGACACCAACTTCTTCGGCACGCTGGCCGTGACGCAGGCGATGCTGCCTTTGCTGCGCCGCTCCCCTGGCGGCCGAATCGTCAACGTGTCCAGCGGACTCGGCTCGCTGGCGAAGAACTCGGACCCGCAGTGGGAGTACGCCGCGTACAGGCTCCTGGGCTACAGCGCATCGAAGGCGGCTTTGAACATGCTCACCATTCAGCTTGCGGCGGAGCTGCAGGAAACCGGCATCAAGGTGAACGCGGTGAACCCCGGCTTCACCGCTACGGACCTGAATCAACACCGAGGAACGCAGACCCTGGCCGAAGGTGCCGCTGCCGCGCTGCAATACGCGCTGATCGACAACGACGGCGCGTCCGGCGGATTCTTCAGCTCAGACGCAGCGCATGCGTGGTGAACCTGCGCTTTCCGGCCGACTCTGGCGCGAACCAACCTGCCGGGTTGCATCACAGAAGCACGGTGACAATTCGAGGCGTCCAAGCAGTCGTTCATGGACGACCACAAATGGCCGACTGCTGCCCGAGAGTGGCGGAGGCTGGCGGTTGGCTGGGCAACGCGTTGCCAACGCTGAGGCCAGTGGTCTCGACCGTTACCGATGGCTCGATAGGCAAGATCGACCACTCCCTTTGCGCCGCACGCTCGAAGCTTGAAGCCGCGGTCGAGGGTCAATGTTGCGTGGCCCGAGCATTGCCGCTCGCAGCGGCGGCCGCTCAACGCAGCGCCGTTGCCGACCCCTTCACCGCGACAGCGCGAGCTTGATGCCGAAGCTGACGAGCAGCGTGCCCGCGACGCGATTCAGCGCGGTCGCGATGCGCGGGTTGGCGCGCAGCCGGTGCGCCAGGCGGTGCGTCAGCAGAACGACGGTCGTGGCATAGAGGAAGGTCAGAACCGCGATCGTCGTCGCCATGAACGCGAAGGTCAGGAGTCCCCGGTGCTTCGCCGGGTCCACGAACAGCGGGAAGAACGCCAGATAGAACACGATCGCCTTCGGGTTCAGCAGCGTGATCGCCATCGCCTGACGGAAGTAATGTCGCGGCTGGATCTCGATGATCGGCGCGTCGCCCGGCTTGGCGACGAGCATGCGCAAGCCCATCCACGCCAGATAGCCGGCGCCCAGCCACTGCACCGCGGAGAAGACCGCCGGCGCCGCCTTCAGTGCGGCGTCCACGCCGGCCACCGCCAGCCACATCAACACCTGGTCTCCCGCGATCACGCCGAGCGTGGCGGCCAGGCCGCCGCGCCGGCCGCCCTTGCTGGTGGACGTGATCAGCGCCAGGTTTCCGGGCCCCGGGATCGCGAGGAACACGATCACGGCGATGACGAAGGCGGGATAGTCGGCGACGCCGAGCATGGCAAGGATCCTTCAGCGGCAACGGCGTGCCGCGGGCGTGGAAGACATTCGGAAGAGCGACGCCGAGTGCGGCAACTCAGGCGCGATGGTAGGTTACGTTCGCTGACCTCGACGGCACGGGATTGCCGATGATCTGGCGACTCGGCGGACACCGTCGAAACCTGGTGTCCAAGTGCCCGAATGAACGATAGTCGAGCGCAACCACTTTGGCGCGGGCGCCGGCCCGGCGCGATGACTCATGCACGTCGACCCAGCCGATGACTAGCACCCAATGGTTCCTCCTCGTCGGCGGCCTGATGCTGGTCATGGGCCTGACGTCCACCGTGCTCAAGCGCGCGCCGGTCACCACCGCGATCATCTATCTGGCGGTGGGTCTGGTGGTCGGCCCGACCGTGCTGAACCTGTTTCACTTCAATCCGCTCAAGGACTCGGCCGTGCTGGGCCTGCTGACCGAAGGCGCGGTGCTGATCTCGCTGTTCTCGGCCGGCGTCAAGATGCCGGTGCCGTTCAGCCTGGCGCGCTGGCGCGCGCCGATCCTGCTCGCGACGGTGTCGATGGCGGTCAGCGTCGCGCTGGTCGCGGCCTTCGCGTACTACCTGCTCGGCCTGCCGCTGGGGGCCGGCGTGCTGCTGGGGGCCATCGTCGCGCCCACCGATCCGGTGCTGGCCACCGACGTGCAGGTTCGCCACCCCGGAGACCGCGATCTGCTGCGCTTCAGCCTGACCTGCGAGGCCGGCATGAACGACGGCAGCGCCTTTCCGTTCGTGATGCTGGGGCTGGGCTTGCTGGGGCTGCACGATCTGGGCGACCATGGGCTGCGCTGGTGGTCGGTGGACGTGGCGTGGGCCACGCTGGGCGGCATCGGCATCGGCGTCGCGTGCGGCGTCGCGCTGGCCCGCGTGGGGTGGGCGCTGCGGCGCGCGCCGCACCGGCACGCGCTGCTCGACGACTTCCTGGGCCTGGGCCTGATCGGCGTCGTCTACGGTCTGGCGGTGCTGCTGCACGCGTGGGGGTTCCTGGCGGTCTTCTTCGCGGCCGTCGCGCTGCGCCAGACGGAGACCAAGCTGGCCCGCGCCGCGGCGGGCACCGTGGCCGCGTCCGCCGTGCCGTCGGCGGGCGCGCGGGCCGACGCCGATGCGAGCCTGGAGCCCGCGCCGGTGCCGACCGTGAGCGAGGGATCGCTGGTCTTCAAGGAGCATCTGGAAAGGCTGTCGGAGCTGCTGCTGGTGCTGCTGCTCGGCGGCAGCCTGTTCCTGGATTCGTGGAGCTGGCCTGCGGTCGGGCTGGCGCTGTTCCTGTTCCTGGTCGCGCGCCCGATCAGCGTGCTCGCCGGTTTGCTGGGCACGCCGTCCACCTGGCGCATGCGTGGCCTGACGGGCTGGTTCGGCGTGCGCGGCATCGGCTCGCTCTACTACCTGATGTACGCCATCCAGCACGGCTTGCCCGAGGCGCTGGCGGTGCAGCTGATACAGCTGACGCTGATCGTCGTGACGCTGTCGATCCTGCTCCACGGCATCAGCGTCAAGCCCATGATGGGCTTCTTCTGGCGCCGCGGAAAGCGCACGCCGGTGCGCTGACGGCCGGGGCGGCGTCTCGATGCCGGTGCCTGGGTCGGGTCGGGGTCAGCCGCCGGTGGCCTGCAAGGCCATCACGGCTTCCTCGTCGGTGGGCAGGCACAGCAGCGCGACCCGGCTGCCGGCGCGCGCGATGTCGACCTCGTGGCGCTCGTTCGCCGGCGCGTCGAGCGCCAGCCCGAGCCAGCCCAGGCGTTCCACCACCGCGGCGCGGATCGGCGCCTGGTGGGTGCCGATGCCGCCGGTGAACACCAGCGCGTCCAGGCCGCCCAGCGCGGCAGCGACGGCGCCGATCTGGCGCACGACGCTGGCGACGAACAGGTCGAGGGCCTCGCGTGCGCGCGGGTCGGGGCTGGCGAACAGGTCGCGCGGGTCGGCGCTGAGGCCGGAGACGCCGAGCAGCCCGCTGTGCCGGTAGAGCAGTTCGGTCACGGCGGCGGCGTCCATGCCGGGTTGCTGCGTCCAGTGCAGCACCAGGCCGGGGTCGAGCGCGCCGCAGCGGGTGGCCATCATCAGCCCGTCGAGCGCGGTGAAGCCCATCGTCGTGGTCACGCTCGCGCCGTCGCGCAGCCCGCACAGGCTGGCCCCGCTGCCCAGGTGGGCGACGACCACCGCGCCGCGCGCGCGCTCGCCCAGCAGCGCCGGCAGCTGGCGGTTGATGGCGTCGTACGACAGGCCGTGGAAGCCGTAGCGCTGGAAGCCCTGGTCGTGCCATTCGCGCGGGATCGCGTAGCGCCGTTCGGCGTCGGTGTGGCCGGCATGGAAGGCGGTGTCGAAGCAGGCCACCTGCGCGGCGCCCGGCAGCGCGGCCTGCGCCGCGTGCACGCCGGCCAGCCCCGGGCCCTGGTGCAGCGGGGCGAGCGCGGTCAACGCGTGCAGGTCGTCCAGCACCGCCGGCGTGATGCGCGTGGCCTGCGTGTAGCGCCGCCCGCCGTGCACGATGCGGTGGGCCACCACGGCCGGCCTGACGCCGTGGTCGCGCGCCAGCCAGCCCAGCAGCCAGGCGACTTCGGCGCCGATGTCGCCGCGCACCGCGTCCGGGGCGAGCGTCTGGCGCGGCGCGCCGACCCGTGCGAAGCGCAACACCGGCACGCCGGCGGGGGCGTCGATCTCGCCGCGCAGCAGGGCGGTCGGCAGCCCGGCCGCGCCGGCCGCCGGCGTGTCGAAGCAGGCGAACTTCAGGCTCGCCGAGCCGGTGTTCAGGCACAGCACGGCGGCGTCAGGCATCGGCGGCTCCGGCGGTCCCGGCGGCCACCGACCCTGCCGCGTTGCGCAGCCGCCAGGCGTCTTGCAGCACGGCCAGCGCGCAAGACGCCAGGCGCGCGTCGGCCAGGTCGGCGCGGCTGGTCAGCACGACCGGCACGCGCGTGCCGAGCACGAGGCCGGCGACCTGTGCGTCGGCCAGGTACTCGAGCTGCTTGGCGAGCATGTTGCCGGCCTCGAGGTCGGGCGCGATCAGGATGTCGGCGCGGCCGGCGACTGCCGAGACGATGCCCTTGGCTTGCGCGGCGCGCAGCGAGACCGCGTTGTCGAAGCCCAGCGGGCCGTCGAGCAGGGCGCCGGTGATCTGGCCGCGGTCGGCCATCTTGCACAGCGCGGCGGCGTCCAGCGTGGACGGGATCTTCGGGTTGACCGTCTCCACCGCGGAGAGGATCGCCACGCGCGGCTGCGCGATGCCGAGCGCGTGCGCGAGATCGATCGCGTTCTGCACGATGTCGACCTTGGCCTCGAGGTCGGGCGCCACGTTGACGGCGGCGTCGGACAGCAGGTACAGGCGCTCGCGGCCGACGGCGTCGATCACGAACGCGTGGCTGACGCGGCGCGCGGTGCGCAGCCCGGTCTGCGCGTCGACCACCGCGCGCATCAGCTCGTCGGTGTGCAGCGAGCCCTTCATCAGCGCCTGCACCTGGCCGGCGCGCGCCAGCGCCACCGCCTGCTGCGCGGCGGCATGGCTGTGCTCGGTGGCGATCAGGCGGAACGGCGCGAGGTCCAGGCCGGCCTCGGCCGCGGCGGCGCGGATGCGGTGTTCGGGGCCGACGAACCAGGGCTCGATCAACCCGGCTTGCGGCGGCCAGCATCGCGCCGCCGATAGCCGCCGCGTCGACCGCGTGGACGACGGCGGTGCGCAGCGGCGGCTGGCCCGGCCGCGCCGTGCGCGCACGCTCGACCAGCACGCGCAGCTTCGCGCCGGGGTCGCGAAACTGCAGCGGCGGCAAGGCCCGCAGCGCGCGCGAGAACGGCTCGGTGGGCACGCGCACGCGCCAGCGGCCGTCGGCGACGAGCTCGCCGCGCTGGTTGTGCACGGCGACCGCCAGCTCGGCGTCGTGGGTCTCGGCCTGCAGTGCGGCCACGCTGACGCTGGCCGTGACCACGTCGTCGAGGTTCACCGGGTGGGCGAAGCGCAGCGACTGGTCGAGGTAGATCGTGCCGGGGCCCGGCAAGCGGGTGCCGACCACCGCGCCGACGAGCGCGGCCAGCCACATGCCGTTGGCCACCAGGCCGTGGAACAGCCCTTCGCGCGCGTAGTCCTCGTCGGCGACCGCCGGGTTCAGGTCGCCCGAGACGGCGGCGAAGGCGAGCGCGTCGTGGTGGGTGAAGCGCCGCTGCAGGCTGGCCTGCTGGCCCAGCCGCAGCGCGGCGAAAGGGATGTTCTCGATGACGGCGGCGGCTGCGTTCATGCGGTGGGGCGGCGTGCCGGGCAGGGTGGCCCGGGCCCGACGGTACCGCGACCGGGGCCGGCGTCGTTTGACGGCGGGCATTTCGAGTGCAATCCGGTGCCGGGCGGGCGTTCGATGCCGGGCGGTGCAGTAAATTCGACGCAGCCCATGAACACGCCGATCGATCCCCAAAGCCCGGAATTCGCCGACATGTTCGAGCTGGCGCCGGTCTCGCTGTGGCTCGAGGACTACAGCGAACTGCGCCAGCTCTTCGAGCGCTGGCGCGCGGCCGGCGTGCGCGACCTGCGCGCGCACCTGAGGGCCGAGCCGGCACGCGTGCACGAATGTTCGCGCTGCATCCGCGTGCTGCGCGTCAACCGGCGCACGCTCGAGCTGTACGAGGCCGCCGACCTCGGCGCGCTGGTGGCCGGCCTGGCGCAGGTGTTCCGCGACGAGATGGCCGAGCCGCATGTCGAGGAACTGGCGCAGTTGTGGGACGGCCAAACGCGCTTTTCGAGCCAGACCGTCAACTACAGCCTGGGCGGGCGGCGGCTGGACATCGTTCTCAACGCGCAGATCCTGCCCGGCCACGAGGCCGACTGGTCGCGCGTGCTGCTGTCGATCGAGGACGTGAGCGCGCGCGTGCAGGCCCAGCGCCAGCTCGGCGCGAGCGAGGCCTATGCGCGCGGTCTGTTCGAGCATTCGCCGGTCTCGCTGTGGGTCGAGGATTTCGGCGCCGTCAAGCGCTTGCTCGACGAGGTGCGCGAGCGGGGCATCACCGATTTCCGCACCTTCACCGACGTGCACCCCGAATTCGCCGAGCGCTGCATGGCCGAGATCCGCGTCGTCGACGTGAACCAGCGCACGCTCGAGATGTTCGGCGCGGTCGACCGCGGCACGCTGCTCAAGTCGCTCGACCAGGTGTTCCGCGACGACATGCACGCGAGCTTCACCGAGCAGCTGATCGAGCTCTGGCACGGCAAGCTCTTCCAGCAGCGCGAGGTCGTCAACTACGCACTGAACGGCGACAAGCTGCACGTGCTGATGCAGTTCTCGGTGCTGCCCGGCCACGAGCGGCACTGGGACCTGGTGCTGGTCTCGCTGACCGACATCACCGCGCGCAAGCAGGCCGAGGCCTACCTCGAATACCTGGGCAAGCACGACGTGCTGACCCGGCTGCGCAACCGCTCGTACTTCGCCGACGAGATGAACCGGCTCGAGCGCAAGGGCCCGTTCCCGGTGGCCGTGGTCGTGGCCGACCTGAACGGGCTGAAAGCCGCCAACGACGGGCTCGGCCATGCCGCCGGCGACGCCTTGTTGCGCCGCGCCGGCGAGGTGCTCGCGAAGGCGGTCGACAAGCCGGGCTGCGCGTCGCGCATCGGCGGCGACGAGTTCGCGCTGCTGCTGCCCGGCACCGACGAGCACGGCGCGCGCCAGCTCGTCGAGCAGATCGAGGAACTCGTCGAGCTGAACAACCAGTTCTACGGTGCGCCGGCGCTGAGCTTCGCGCTCGGCGCCGCGCTGTGCCACAAGGGCGAACGCATCGAGGTCGCCGTCAACAGTGCCGACCATCGGATGTACGCGGCGAAGAAGGACTACTACGCGAACGGCCCGCGCGACCGGCGCCACCCGTGAACGAAACGAACCCCACGATGAGCCAGCTTTTCTCGCCTTTCGAACTGGGCCGGCTGCGCGCTGGCCAACCGCATCGTCATCGCGCCGATGTGCCAGTACTCGGCCGTCGACGGCACGCCGCGGCGACTGGCACCTGATCCACCTCGGCCAGCTCGCCCTGTCGGGGGCCGGGCTGCTGATCCTGGAGGCGACCGCGGTCGTCGGCCGAAGGGCGCATCACGCCGGGCGACCTGGGCCTGTACTCGGACGCCAACGAGGCCGGCCTGGCGCGCGTGCTGGCCGCGCTGCGCGCGCATTCGCCGATCGCGCTGGCGATGCAGATCGGTCACGCCGGGCGCAAGGGTTCGAGCCGCGCGCCCTGGGACGGCGGCGCGCAGATCCGCTCGGCGAGCCCGGCGGCTGGCCGACGCTGGCGCCGTCGGCGCTGCCGCACGCGGCCGGCGAGGAGCCGCCGCATGCGATGGACAAGGCCGCGCTGGTGCGCGTGCGCGAGGCCTTCGCCGACACCGCCCGGCGTGCCGCGCGGCTCGGTCTCGACGGCCTGGAGATCCACGCCGCGCACGGCTACCTGCTGCACCAGTTCCTCTCGCCGCTGGCCAACCAGCGCGCAGCGACGAGTACGGCGGCAGCCTGGCCAACCGGATGCGCTTCCCGCTCGAGGTCTTCGACGCGGTGCGCGCGGCGTTCCCGGCCGAGCGCCCGGTCTGGGCGCGCATCTCGGCGACCGACTGGGTGCCTGGCGGCTGGGACATCGAAGGCACGCTGGCGCTGGCGCAGGCGTTGAAGGCGCGCGGCTGCGCGGCGATCCACGTCACCACCGGCGGCGTCTCGCCCTTGCAGGCGATCAAGCTCGGCCCCGGCTACCAGGTGCCCTACGCGCAGCGCGTGAAGGCCGAGGTCGGCCTGCCGACGATCGCCGTCGGCCTGATCACCGAAGCCGAGCAGGCCGAGGCGATCATTGCGGGCGGCGAGGCCGACGCGGTCGCGCTCGCACGGGGGATGCTCTACGACCCGCACTGGCCCTGGCACGCGGCGGCGAAGCTCGGCGCGCAGGTCGTCGCGCCGAAGCAGTACTGGCGCTCGCAGCCGCGCGAGTTCAAGGACTTGTTCCAGGGCGCGCACTTCGGCCAGCGCTGAGGTTGGACATGGGCCAAGACCTGCGTCTTGGCGCATGCCTGCCGAAGAGGCACCGCCTCAGGCGGTGCCCCGGCCTGGAGGGCTGAGCGCCGGCTGCGGCGCTCAGGGGCGGATCGCGATCTCGTTCTTGACCGCCTTCACGCCGTCGACCTTCCAGGCCAGCTCGCCGGCGACCTTCTTCTCGTCGGCATTCTTCGCGAAGCCGGACAGCATCACGGTGCCGTTCAGCGTCTCGACGCTGATCGCCGCCGCGTCGACGTTCTTGTTGTCGACCATGCGCGCCTTGACGGCGGTGGTGATCGCCGAGTCGTCGACGTAGGCGCCCACGGTCTGCTGGCCGCGGCCGACCGCGCAGCCGGCGGTGACGAGCAGGGTCAGGGCGAAGGCGCTGGCGGCGAGGGTGGTTTTCAAATTCATCGTGGATCTCCTTGGAAGGTCGGTGGGGGTTGGCGGACCGCGGCTCAATCGGCGAGCCAGTCCTTCAGTTCTTCGGCGTGCTGCTGCTCGTCGGCGAGGATGTCCTCGAGCAGGCGGCGCGTGGTCGGGTCCTTGTCGCCGATCAGCGTGACCATCTGGCTGTAGCTCTCGATGGCCACGCGCTCGGCCACCAGGTTGGCCTGGATCATGGCCTTCAGCTCGCGCGATTCGTCGTAGCCGGCATGGCTGCGCCGGGACAAGGTGTCGGGCGAGAAGTCGGGTTCGCCGCCGAGCTGGACGATGCGCCGCGCGATGCGGTCGGCGTGGCCGGCTTCCTCGTTCGCGTGGACGAGAAACTCGTCGGCGATCTTCGGCGAGGCCAGCCCCGCGGCCGTGAAGTGGTGACGCCGGTAGCGCAGCACGCAGACCAGCTCGGTGGCCAGCGAGGCATCGAGCAGACGCAGGATGTCGTGCCGCCACGGGCCGTCGTGCGGTATCACCGCGCCGTCGTCCAGGCTGTGCCTTGCGGCTTCGAGCGCGGCTTCGTTCAACGCCATCGGCGGCCGTTCGGGGACGGGCAACAACGACGGCTGGGTGGTTTTGTGGCGGTGGGGCATGGAGGAATCCCGGAGTGAAGGCTCGGGCGCCGAACGTCGTGGCGCTGGACCGATACCCCGACTCTAGGAACGCGTCCGTGCCGCGGCCATAAGCGGGCGACGCCTGCCGCTGTAGGACGCCGCCGCGTCGCCTGCCCTGCGCCGCGCTGGGGTACGCCAACGCACCGACCGCGCGGCGCCGCGCGCCCACCCTGGCCGCTGCATCCCGAACCGAAGGACAACGATGAACACTCTCCACCCCCACCCTGAGCCGCGCTGCGGACGCGTCCGGCTCGGCCTGCCGCTGGCAGCCGTGCTCGCGTCGATCGCCATCGCCGCCTGCGCGACCACGCCGCCGCCGACCGCCGAGATGGCCTTGTCCACCGCGGCCGTGGCGCATGCGGCGGGCGCCGGCGCGAACGAACTGGCACCGGCCCAGATGCAGACCGCACGCGACAAGCTGGCCCGGGCCAACGTTGCGATGACCGCGAAGGACTACGACGCGGCGCGTTCGCTGGCCGAGGAAGCCCGCGCCGACGCGCAGCTGGCCGAGGCCCGCGCCGGGACCGCCAAGGCGACGAAGGCCGCCGACGAAGTGCAACGCGCCGACCAGGCGCTGCGCGAAGAGATGAACCGCAAGGCGCAATGAGCCGCCGGCCCCCAACGACCACCAGGACCGCTCCATGAACAAGCCATCCCTTTTCAAGCCGACGCTGCTGGCGTCGGCCGCCTTCGCGGCACTCGCCACCTTCGCCGGCTGCAGCAGCCTGCCCGACGACAACGCGGCGCTGCTGCAGGCGCGCGCCGACTACGCCGCGGCGCAGGCCGACCCGACGACGCGCGATCTCGCCGCGGCCCCGCTGAAGCAGGCCGGCGACGCGCTCGATCGCGCGAACGCCGCCTTCGCGCAGCGCGACAGCCGGGCCGAGGTCGACCACCTCGCCTACCTCGCCGAGCAGCGCATCGCGATCGCGCAGACCATGGGCCGGCAGAAGGCGGCGGAGAAGGCGGTCGCGAATGCCGACGCCATGCGCGACAAGGTGCGGCTGGCCGCGCGCACGAACGAGGCCGATGCGGCGCAGCGCGACGCGGCCGCGTCGCAGCGGCAGGCGCAGGCCGCGCAACTGCAGGCGCAGGCGTCGCAGCGCGATGCGGAGGCTTCGCAGCGCGACGCGCGGGCGGCCCAGGACCAGGCCGCCGACGCGCAGGCGCGCAATGCCGGGCTCGAGGCCGAGCTGAAGGACATGAACGCCAAGCAGACCGACCGCGGCCTGGTCGTGACGATCGGCGACGTGCTGTTCGACACCGACCGCGCGCAGCTCAAGTCCGGCGGCGAGCGCAGCGTCGAGAAGCTGGCCCAGTTCCTGAAGCAGTATCCGCAGCGCACCGCGCGTGTCGAGGGCTTCACCGACAGCACCGGCAGCGAGGACCACAACCAGCTCCTGTCGGGCCGGCGTGCCGATGCGGTGCGCATGGCGATGGTCGGCCTGGGCGTCGGCGCCGACCGCGTGTCGACGCATGGCTACGGCGAGGCGTTCCCGGTGGCCGGCAACGACAGCGCCGGCGGCCGCCAGATGAACCGCCGCGTCGAGGTCATCCTCTCCGACGACAGCGGCGCGATCCCGCCGCGCTGACCCGTGCCGGCCCGGCGGCCTTCAAGGCGCCGGCGCGATGAGCGGGATCAGGTACTCGGTATCCGCCGCCAGGCTGGCCCAGGCCAGTGCCTGGCCGGGCCACAGCACCGTGGCGCCGGCGGGAGCGCCGGCCAGCAGCTCGGCCAGCGCCGCGCCGCGCCGCAGCGTGAAGCGCAGCGTGCGGCCGGCGCGGCGCAGCGTCAGCACGGCTTGCGGCCAGTGCGACGGCAGGCAGGGCACGAAGCACAGGTCGGCCGCGCCCAGGCGCAGGCCGAAGATCGACTCGATCGCCGCCCGGTGCATCCAGCCGGCGGCCCCGGTGTACCAGCTCCAGCCGCCGCGCCCCGCGTAGCGGCGGCTGCGAATAGACGTCGCCGGCCATCACGTAGGGCTCCAGCCCGTAGGCCGCGGCCTGCGCCGGGTCGTGCGCCCGGTGCGCCGGGCTCAGCCAGGTGAAATCGCGCCAGACGAGGTCGGCCTCGGTGCCGCCCGCGGCGCCGTCGGCGAGCTCGGCGCGCGCCATCAGCGCCCAGACGCCGGCGTGGGAGTACTGGCCGCCGTTTTCGCGCACGCCCGGTGGGTAGGCCTGGATGTAGCCCGGGTTCGGCACGCTGTGCGCGAGCGGCGGGTCGAGCAGCCGGATCAGCCCGGCCTCGCGATCGACCAGCAGCGCTTCCACCGCCGCCATCGCCTGTCGCTGCCGGCCCAGCGGCGCGACGCCGGACAGCACCGCCCAGGCCTGCGCGATGAGGTCGATGCGCGCCTCGGGGCAGACCTGCGAGCCGAGCGGCTGGCCATCGTCGAAGAAGGCGCGCTTGAACCACTGCCCGTCCCAGGCCGGGCCGAGCAGCGCCGCGGTCCAGCCCGCGGCCGCGGTTTCCCAGCGCAGCGCGCGCGCGTGCTCGCCGCGCTCGTGGGCGAGCGGCGCGAAATGCGCCACCAGCCGGCACAGGAACCAGCCCAGCCAGACCGATTCGCCGCGCCCTTCGTGGCCGACGCGGTTCATGCCGTCGTTCCAGTCGCCGCTGCCCATCAGCGGCAGGCCGTGCACGCCGACGCGCAGGCTGCGGTCGATCGCGCGCGCGGCGTGCTCGTAGACCGAGCCCGATTCGCTGCCGGTGCGCGGCGTGTCGTAGACGTCCTCGGCGCCGTCCGGGATGGCCGCGCCTTCGAGGAAGGGCACGCGCTCGTCGAGCAGCGCCGCGTCGCCGGTGGCGTGAACGTAGTGCACGCAGGCATGCGCCAGCCACAGCAGATCGTCGGAGAAATGGGTGCGCACGCCGGCGCCGCCGGGCGCGTGCCACCAGTGCTGGACGTCGCCCTCGGCGAACTGGCGCGACGCGCAGAGCACGATCTGCTCGCGCAGCAGCGCCGGCGCGGCCCAGGCCAGCGCCATCGCGTCCTGCAGCTGGTCGCGGTAGCCGGTGGCACCGCCGGCCTGGTAGAAGCCGGCTTTCGCCCACAGCCGGCAGGCCACCGTCTGGTAGAGCAGCCAGCGGTTGACGAGGGTGTCGAACAGCGGGTCGGGGGTCGCGACCGTGGTCGCGCCGAGCAGCCGGTCCCAGCCCGCACGCGCGCTCGCCACGCGTTCGGCGGCGGGCGTTGCCGCGGCCTGCGCGGCGAGCCGGCGCGCGCCGTCGGGGCTGCCCGCGTAGCCGAGCAGGAAGACGCGCTCGGCGCTCGCGCCGGCGGCGAGCGGGATATCGGTCGACAGCGCCGCACAGGGGTCCAGCCCGCTGCCGCTGCGCTGCCCGAAATGGTCGGGCAGCACGAGGCGGCCGCGGGCGTCGAAGCATTCGCGGCGGTCGCAGGTCCAGTCGTCGACCTCTTCGCCGGCGAGGGCCAGGAACGCGGTGCCGTCGCCGAAGCCGCCCTCGCGTTCGCGCTGGGTGGCGAGCAGCGCCGTCAGCCGGCGCGCCGGCGGGCGCTGCGGCTGCCAGCTGCTGTGCACGGTGGCGCGGTCGGCGCGGCGCGCGCCCATCGCCCATTCGGCGATCGCGACCGCGCGCAGCGTGAGCGCGCGCGGCCCGTGGTTGACGAGCTGCAGCCGCACCTGCTTGACCGCGGTCTCGGCGTCGACGCACCAGCTCACGGTGACCTCGACGGCGCCGCGGCGGTGGCCGATGCGCGTCTCGCCCTGGCCGTGCTCGACGCGGTAGAGCAGCGTGCCGTCGCCCCAGGCCGACGGCGTCACGCTCCAGGCCTGGCCGCTGCGCCGGTCCTGGAGCAGGAACCACTCGGCCGGCGTGTCGGCCACCGGGTCGTTGGAGCCGGCGGTGAGCTGCATCAGGCGGCTGTTCAAGGCCCAGGTGTAGCCGCCCCCGGCCTCGGATTGCAGCGCGCCGAAGCCGCGGTTGGCGAGCACGTTGATCCACGGCCGCACCGGGCGCAGCCGGGCGCCGACGTCGAAGCCGAAGTCGCCGCTCTCGGCGTCGAAGGCGCCGACCGGCGCCGGCGCGGCGGCAGCGCTGTCGGCGGCCAGCGCGAGCGTCGTCGTCGACGTGCCGTGGCGCTCGTCGAACGCCTGTTCGTGCGCGTCGATCCAGGCCTGCACGTGGTGGGCGAGCGGGCGCCCGTCGGCGACCAGCCGCACGCGCGCCAGGCAGCGCAGCGTGGAGATCTCGTCGGCCGACAGATCGGCGCTGCGCAGCGCGTGCAGCCGGGCCGAGGGCGGCGGCACGCCGTCTTCGGCCGCCGGGCGCGCGGCGAGGGCCGCGATCGCGCGCTGCAGGTCCATCTGGTACGACGCCGGCTCGGCGTTGAGAACGACCAGGTCGCAAGCGACGCCGGCCCACGCCCACAGCTGCAGCACCTGGGCCAGCGAGCGCAGCAGCCCCAGGCCCTGCAGCGTGCCGGCGGCGACGAGGATCAGCGGCCGGTCGCCGGAAATGCCGAAGCGCCACAGCAGGCGGCGATCGCAGACCCCGGGCTCGCCCGAGGGCACGCGCGTGAGGCCGAGCAGCAGCGCCGTGCACAGCGTCTGTGCGACGACGAAGTCTTCGGCACCGATGCCCAGGCCGTGCAGCCGGATGCCGGCCAGCGTGGCCGACATCAGCGAGGCGCGTTCGACATGGCTGGCCTGGCGGTACTTGTCGATCACCGCCCCCAGCGTGCCGGCGTCGTCGGCAGCGGCCGTCGCGAAGGTCAGCATGGCCTTCGTGCCCGGCGCCAGGCGCAACGGCACGGCCAGCGCACAGACCGGGTCGAGCCCGGTGTCGAGCGCGTGGTCGAGGGCCGCGCGCGGCGCGGCCAGGCTGGCCCGCGGGCTCGCCGCGGTGCCGTTGCGGCCGAGCCAGCGCTGGCGGTCGGTCTGGACCCGCACGCCGAGCGCCTGCGGGTCGGCGTCGGTGAGGAAATGCGCCGCGTGCAGGCCGTGCTCGCCGGCCAGGCGTGGCCTGCGTTCGAACACCAGCGCCTGCTGCGCGCCCTGCCAGGCGGCGCGCACGAACATTCCGGTGAAGGCCGGGTGCGCCTCGTCGGCCTCGGCCTCGGACAGCGTGACGTCGAAGGCCGAGATCAGCTCGACGTCGAGCGTGCGCTCGCTCAGGTTGTGCAGCTCGACGCGGCGGAACTCGATGTCGTCCTCCGGGCTGACCCACACCGTGGTGTGCGCGCGCAGCTCGGTCCAGGCGGCGTCGAAGCAGACGCGGTCGGCGTGGAAGGTGGCGCGGTAGTGCGCCGCCGGGTCCGGCGCCGGGTGCTGGGTGATCGACACCGGCTGCGGCTGGCGGTCCCAGCGCAGGTAGAAGAAGCTGCCGTGGGCGTCGCGCAGCGCATCGTCGCGCCAGCGCGTGATGCCGGTCGCGCCGCGCCGGCTGAAGCCGGCCCCGTTGGCGCGCAGCGCGACGGTGTAGCGGCCGTTGGACAGCAGCTGGGTCGGCTCGATGGCCGCCGCGCCGGGCAGCAGGTCGCGCACCAGGCCGGGCGCGCGCGCCTGCAGCGCCTGCGGCGGCAGCGCCGGCGGCGGCGCGGCGAGGCGCGAGACCTCGCGCGGCGATCGCTCGTGCAGCAGCGACGCCACCGCCTCGATGCGTTCGTCGGCCATGCTCCAGCGCCGCGCCGGGCCGTCGAGCAGCAGGTTGGCCAGCGCGACCAGGGTCATGCCCTGGTGGTGCGCCATGTAGGTGTCCACCGGCGTGAACGCGCCCGCGCCGGCCTGGCGCGCCGGCGTGAAGTCCAGCGCCTCGATGAAGCCCAGTTCGCCGTGTGGCGTCAGCGCCTCCAGGCGGCCGAAATTGCGCCACGCGCGGCGCGGCGCGATCTGGGCCGCGAGCGCGGTGGCGTAGGGCGCGATCACGCGCTCGTCGGGCGGCGTGCGGCGCAGTGCCAGCCGCGGCACGCCCTGCGGCGCGTACTGGTAGGCCAGCGTGTGGTCGCGTCCGGCGTAGGCCGATTCCGAGAGACCCCAGGGCAGGTGCTCCGGCTCGGCGAAGGCGATCTGCTCGCGCAGCGCGGCGCGGCAGGCGTCGTGGAGCACGCTGCCCGGCGGCTCGTCGAGCACCAGGCTGGGCATCAGGTACTCGAACATCGAGCCCGACCACGAGCGCAGGCCGGCGACCGTGCCGACCGCATAGAACGGCCGACCGAGCGCCGCCCAGTGGCGCACCGGCACGTCGCCCTTGGCGATCGCGAGCAAGCTGGTCAGGCGCGCCTCCGACGCGAGCAGGTCGTACAGCCCCGCGTCGAGTTCCTGCTCGGCGACCCGGTAGCCGATGTGGAACAGGTGCCGCGTGCGGTGGTAGAGGAAGCTGAAATCGGGCTGCCAGGCCAGCGTCTGGAAGGCATCGGCCAGCGCGTACAGCCGCGCTGCGGATTCGTCCTGCGCCGGTGCGCGCGCCAGCTCGCGGCAGGCCTGGGCGACGGCGAGCAGGTGGCCGCAGAGGTTGCCGCTGTCGACGGTCGACACGTACATCGGCAACAGCGGCGTCAGCGTCTGCGTGTCGTACCAGTTCAGGAAATGGCCGCGGTGGCGCGGCAGCCGGCCCAGCGTGGCCAGCGCGGCCTCCATGCGGGCGAGCAGCGCCGCGCTGTCGATCCAGCCGAATTCGCGCGCACAGGCCACGGCGAGCAGGTACAGCCCGACGTTGGTCGGCGACGTGCGGTGGGCGAGCATCTCGTGCGGCGCCATCTGCAGGTTGTCCGGCGGCAGGTGGTTGTCCTCGGGCCCGACGCAGCGCTCGAACCAGCGCCAGGTGTCGCGCGCCAGCGCGAGCAGATAGGCGCGCGCCGGCGGCGTCAGCGCGGCGCTGGCCCGCGCCGCGCGCGGACGGCTGACCCACCAGCTCGTCAGCGGTGCGGCCGCCCAGGCGAGCGTGAGCGCCAGCGTCCAGGCCGGGTGCGGACTGCCCGCCGCGAGCAGCGCGCCGAGCAGCGCCAGCGCCGCCACCGGCTCGCCCGCATGCCGGCGCAGCGTCGCCGCCAGGCCGCGGCTGGCGCCGGCCTGGGCTGCCGCCGCGGTGGTCCATTGCAGCAGGTGGCGCTGGCTGACGCCCAGCCGGTAGAGCGCGCGCGCGATCGCGTCCAGCGCCTGCAGCGCCTGCGGCAGCAGCTGCGCCAGGTGCCACAGTCCGGCGCCGAGCGCGCGCGCGAGGTCGGCGGCCGCCTGGGCGTAGAAGTGGCGCCAGGCGATGTGACGGCGGCTGGGGACGAAGCCGGCCAGCGCGCCGATCAGCGGGCCGGCGGTGAACGCCGCCAGCACCAGCGCCACGGCCGCCGTCGGCGACGGCCCGACCCCGGCCAGCGCGAGCAGCAGCAAGGCCAGCGACGCCGGCGCGACGAGCGACCGGCGCAGGTTGTCGAACATCTTCCAGCGGTTCAGCGCGCTCAGCGGCAGGCGCGATGGCGAGACCACGAAAGGCAGCAACTGCCAGTCGCCGCGCATCCAGCGGTGCACGCGCGACGCGGCCACGTCGGCGTGGAACGGGGCCTCCTCGATCAGCGTGACGTCGTTGACCACGGCGCAGCGCGCGACCGCGCCTTCGAGCAGGTCGTGGCTGAGCACGCGGTCCTCGGGCAGGCGCCCGGCGAGCACCGCATGGACGGCCACCACGTCGAGCAGGCCCTTGCCGCTGAAGCTGCCTTCGCCGAACAGGTCCTGGTAGACCTCGGAGCTGGCGCTGCTGTAGGGGTCGATGCCGCAGCGGCCGGCGAACAGCCAGTGGTAGGGCGTGGCATGGCCGCGCGCCGGCAGCGGCGTGACGATGCGCGGCTGCAGGATCGCGTAGCCGCCGACCACGCGGCGCCGGCTGGCATCCAGTCGCGGCTGGTTGTGCGGGTGCGCCGCCACCGCGACCAGCTCGCGCAGCCGGCCCGGCGGCAGCTGGGTGTCGCTGTCCAGCGTGAGGACGTAGCGCGTGCCGGCGGCGACGCGCGAGGCCGGGCCGAGGTCGACGAAGGCCGGCGCCGACGCGCCGGCCAGCGTGGCGACGAGCTGTTCGAGCTTGCCGCGCTTGCGTTCCCAGCCGATCCAGCGTCGCTCGCTGGCGCTGTAGCGGCGCTCGCGGTGCAGCACCAGGAAGCGCGGCGCGGCGCCGGCCTCGGCCGGCGGGTGGCGCGCGTTGAGCGCGTCGATCGCGCGCACCGCGTCGTCGAGCAGCGCGGCGTCCGGCGCCGTCTGCGCCGCGTCGGCGTCGGCCCAGTCGCTGAGCAGCGCGAACTGCGCGTGCGCCAGCGGGTTCGCCAGGTAGTGCAGGTGCAGCCGGTGCACCAGCGCCTGCGTCGACGCGGCGCCGCTGAGCAGGGCCGGAATGACGACCATCGTCCGGCACGCCTGCGGCATCCCGCCGGCGTGCGCCAGGCGCGGCAGATGGCCGGGCCGCACCAGTTCGCTGACCAGGCGGTTGAGCACCGCGAGCACCGTCTCCGAGGCCGGCAAGGCCATCAGCGCGGCCACCGGCAGCGCCCAAGGGCCGGGGCCCGCCCCGTGCAGCAGCCAGGCGAGCAGGCCCCAGGTGCCGAGCAGCAGCACGCCCAGATAGGCGGGCAACGCCAGGCTCCCCGCCGCCGCCCGCCAGGCCTGCGCGGCGCGTTCGTCCAGGCCGAGCGCCTGGGCCAGCGCGGGCCGGCCGGCACCCTGCAGCCAGTGGCCGGGCACGGCGACGGCGGCGGTGTCGGTCTGCATCAGCGCGAGCAGCGCCTCGGCCACCGCCAGCTCGCCGTGGCCGCTGCGCCGGGCCAGCCGCTCGATCGCGCGCAGCGACTCGCCGCGCGTGTCGTCGTCCTCGGCAGCGAAGCCGGGCGCACCGAGCATGCGCTGCATCAGCGTGCTGGTGCGGGCGACGATGCTCGGCCAGTCGGCGTCGCCGATCGCGCGCAGCGAGCGCACCGCGTTGCTGACGCTGAGGTTGTCGGCGGTCTGCTCGGCGTTCAGCTGGGTCTGCCGGGCCGCCGGGTCGGGCAGCGCGGCCTGCAGCCACGCTTCGACACCGGCCGGCAGGTCGGTGCCGGCACCGCGGTCGTGCAGGCGCTGCGCGATCTGGCCCAGGAACATGTCGCCGACGCCGCGCTGCACGAGCAGCGCGAGGAGTCGGTCCAGCGTCGCCACGCTGCAGCGTTCGAGGACGTCGCAGCACAGGTTGGCCGCCTCGCGCGCCGCCTTGTGGGTGGCGAGGCGTTCGGCGAGCCGGCGCAGGTTCTCGATGAGCAGCACGCGCAGCGTGGTTGGCAGCGCCCACATCTCGCTCAGGTCGAGCTCGCGCGTCTGCTGGTAGGCCAGCAGGAACTGCACCAGCAGCGCCTCGTCGAATTCGCCGTCGGTGTGCGCGACGAAGGCCCAGGCCACGCCGTACACGCGCGGCAGGCCGGCCAGCGGCGCGTCCAGCAGCACCGGCAGCGTGCGGTAGTAGCTGCGCGGCAGACCGACGTGGATCTGCTCGAGCTGGGCCTCGACGAGATGGAAGTTGTCGAGCAGCCATTCGGCCGCCGGGCTGACATGGTGGCCGGCCCGTGCCTGTGCGGCGATGTGGCGCTGCGCCTCGCGCAGCGTGTCGACGTTGTTGCGCAGGCGCGGAAAGAAGGTCGCCGCACCGAGCGGTGCGCGCGCGGCGCGATGGGTCGCGCCCAGGCTGCGACCATGTTGCGCGAAGCGTTGCGGGCCGAAGATCTCGGCGCGGATCGGCGGCTCCACCGCGCCGCGCGCCGGGTCGAGCAGGCGACGCAGCGCGGGCGAGGCGCCGGGAATCAGGCGCAACGCGGCGTTGGCCATCGCGGGCCGGCGAGTGCTAGTTCAGCAGCCAGACGGCCGCGTACAGGAGCGCGGCGACGACCAGCGTCGTCACGATCCGTCCGGCAACGAAAGCGTGAAGCCACTGCGCGCGGCATTGCAGCGTGAACAGGCGACCGCTCCAACGCCGGCAGTGGTCCAAGTGCTCGCCGAGCACCGACAACTCGGCCGGCGAGGTGTCGGCGGCGTCACCGAAGGACGCGGTGCTCCAGTCGGACCGGGCAGCCACGGGAACGACGCTCAATGGGTGCCGGCAGCGCTGCCCGGGACGAAGGCGGGAACCGGGATCGCGGTCGCGTCGACGCGACCGGTGTCGACGAAGGGAAGGGCATGGTGGGAGTTCATCTCTCCCTTGTACCGTCGCGTCGACGGTCGGTCTGTGCGCTGCCGAACACGTGGTCCCAGAAGTGGCTCGTCACGCCGTAGTAGCCGGGGTGCGCGCCAGGGCGGTGGTGTAGCGCATGCCAGCGTTTGCGCTGCAGCAGCCAGCGGCTGTCGGTGCGCCAGTGGTGGGTGGCGTGGTGGGTGACGGTGTAGGTCAGGTACCCGGCGAGCACGCCCAGCATCAGTGCGCCGCCGAACCAGGGACCCGAGAGCAGCCGCGCCGGCAGATAGACCAGCACGAACAGCAGCGCCGCGCTGTACGGGGTGGGCGTGCAGATCAGCGCCGTCGGCCGCGCGTGGTGCTCGGCGTGCCAGCGGCGAAACGGGTCCAGGCCATGCAGCACGAAGCGGTGCAACGCGTATTCGATGAGGGTCCAGCCGGCCAGACCGGCCGCCACGCAGGCCAGCATCGCCCAGCGCCGCCCGGGGCCGCTGTCCACCCCCAGATAGGTCGCCAGCACCACCACGGCCGCGCCGTACATCACGAAGTCGGCGCGGTACGCGGCCCGGCTGTGTTCCAACGAGAAAAGTCCCAACGCGCTCCCTTCGAAGATTCCTGCGCGTCGTCAGCCCGCACAACGACGAGCCCGATCGTATTCGCTTTGCCCGAACTGGAGGGCGTGCCTGTGGCCGTCCACGCGGCGCGCATAGTTCTTTACGGACGTTCACGTCCGGCGTCGCCAGAGCAGCCCATGCGATGAACGCCACGGTCGCCAACCCCCGAGCGAACCGCCTGCTCGCCGCGCTGCCCGACGCCGAGTGGCAGCGCTGGCAATCCCGGCTCGAATGGGGGTAGATGGCGCTCGCCGAGGTGCGGCACGAGTCCGGCCGCATCACGGTGCACGACCGCCCCGGCCTCGAAGCGCGCAGCTGCGAGTGCGATGCGGTGGTGAAGAAGGAGTACGACCGGTTGCTGCCGGAGCGGCTCGCGATCTGAGCGCCACCGGGGGCGGCGGCGCTGTGTGCGCTAGAGAACGGTAGCGCCACGGCCGGGCGCGCACACTCGACGCCCCGACGCTGCGAGAGCCTCCTCTGAGTGCTGCCGAGAACCTCCTCATCGAGCGCCTTCCGACGGCTGACCGGCGCCGGCTGCTGGCTGCCTGCGAGACGACGCCGCTGATCCTGTCCGCGGTGCTGTGCGAGAGCGGAGAGGTCACGCGCCACGTCTACTTTCCCACCGAAGGCTTCATCTCGCTGGTGGCGCAGGCCGATGAGCACCCGGGCCTGGAGGTGGGCATGGTCGGGCGCGAAGGCATGCTCGGCGCGCAGGTCGCGCTGGGTGTGGCGGTGTCGCCGCTGCGCGCGCTGGTGCAGGGGGCGGGGGTGGCGCGGCGCATCGAGCGGGCGGCCTTTCGACGCGAGCTGGCGCAAAGCCGGGAACTCAAGCGCGGCCTGGACCGCTATCTGTCGGTGCTGATGACGCAGCTTGCGGGGTCGGCGGGCTGCCTGCGCTTTCACCGGATCGGCCCCCGCCTGGCGCGCTGGTTGCTGATGAGCCAGGATCGCGCGCATGCCGACCGTTTCCACGTCACGCACGAGTTCCTGGCCTACATGCTCGGCGTGCGCCGGGTCGGCATCACGGTGGCGGCCGGCGAGTTGCAGCGCAGCGGCTTGATCGCCTACCACCGCGGCGAGCTCACCGTGCTCGATCGAGCCGGCCTCGAGGCTGCGGCGTGCAGCTGCTACGGCAACGACCGCCGGGCCTACGCCGAACAGCTCGGCGTCTGAGAGTCGTCAGACAACCGCGCCGAACAGCCGCCCGGCGCCGGCGGTGAACGCCATCGCCAGTGCGCCCCAGAACGTGACCCGCCAGGCGCCGGCCAGCGCGCTGGCACCGCCCACCCGGGCCGCGACGGCGCCGAGCAGCGCGAGGAAGGCGAGCGAGAGCCCCGACACTGCGGCGATCGCCGCCGCGGCCGGCGCCAGCGCCGCGACGGCCAGCGGCAGCGCGGCGCCGGCCGCGAAGCTCGCCGCCGAGGCCAGTGCGGCCTGCACCGGGCGCGCACTCAGGTGCTCGCTGATGCCGAGTTCGTCGCGTGCGTGCGCGCTCAACGCGTCGTGCTTCATCAGCTGCTCGGCGACCTGCTGCGCGAGGGCGGGCTCGAGGCCGCGCGCGACGTAGATCGCCGTCAGCTCGCGCCCTTCGCCGGCGGGGTCGGCCTCCAGTTCGGCGCGTTCGCGCGCCAGGTCGGCCTGTTCGGTGTCGGCCTGCGAATGCACCGAGACATATTCGCCGGCGGCCATCGACATCGCGCCGGCCACCAGGCCGGCCACGCCGCTGACGAGCACGCTGTTCATCGTTCGCCCCGGCTGCCGCGACGCCGACCACCAGGCTGGCGGTGGAGACGATGCCGTCGTTGGCGCCCAGCACCGTGGCGCGCAGCCAGCCGATGCGGTCGGTGCGGTGGCGTTCGGCGTGACGGCGGGGTGAGGGCATGGTGGAGGGCTTCTCGAGGGCGGCGGTGCGCCGACCCGACATCATGCCCGGCTCGCGCCGCGGCCTTGTGTTCGCCAGCGAACAGATCGCCCGGTCGCCGGCGCCTAGGCTCCAAGCACGCATGTTGCGCCGCCCGAAGGAGCCCGCTGTGGGTCTTGGAACCATTCTGTTGATCGTGCTGATCCTGATGCTGATCGGCGTCTTTCCCGCTTGGCCGCACAGCCGTGGCTGGGGTTACGGGCCAAGCGGCGGGCTGGGGCTGGTGGTGATCATTCTGATCGTGCTGCTCCTGATGGGCCGGCTTTGAGCCGGTGGCCCGGGCGATCCGTGCCGTCCGATGCCGACGCGTTCGCGCCGCACAGGGGGCGTGCCGGCGCAAACCGGCTCCGGTCGCTGGTCCGCCATCCCGTTCCCGACGCCTGAACGCGGCGCCAGACCGAGGACAGCCGGTTCAAGGCCGTCGTTGCCCGCTGGCCTGCAGCGGCGTCCGCCGTTGCGGATCAGGCCGAACGGGAAGGTGGCCGCAGCCAGGACGACGAAGACCCAGAACACAGGATCTTGGCGCTGCCCGCGCCGCGCAGGACGCGGCTGACCGTTGGTCAGCGGGGAGGCCTCGCGGCGGCCGGCAGCGTCATCCGGATCAGCGAGCCCTGACCCGGCGCGGACTGCACGCTCAGACGTCCCTGCTCGGCCTCGACCCGGTAGCGCATGCCGACCAGGCCGAAGGCGGAGCCGGCGGGCGCACCGGTGTCGAAGCCGACGCCGTCGTCACGCACCGTGACGGCGACCTCGCCACCGTTGACGACCAGGCTGAGCCAGACGTTGCGCGCGTGCGCGTGCTTGCTGATGTTCGTGATCGCCTCCTGCACCAGCCGGTAGACCACCAGTTCGGCGCTTTGCGACAGCGCCACCGGGGCGAAGTCGCAATGCACCTCGATGCCCGAGCGTTCGGCGAACTCGCGCGCCAGGATCTCCAGCGTCTCGACCAGCCCCAGATGGCTCAGGGCCGAAGGACGAAGGTCCTCGACGATGCGCCGCTTCAGCGCGATCACGCTGTTCAGCGTCTCCACCAGGTGGGCCAGCCGTTCCAACGCGTCCGGCGAGCCGCCGGCCAGGCGCGAGCGGATGCGTGCCGCGTCGAGCTTGGCCGACGTGAGCAGCGAGCCCAGCTCGTCGTGCAGGTCGCGCGCCAGGCGCAGGCGTTCGTCCTCGCGCGCGGTCTGCAGGTGCTGGGCCAGCTCGACGAGCTGCGCGGTGCGCTGGCGGACGACGGTCTCGAGCCGCTCCTGTTCAGCCTGTGTGCTGCGCCGCTGAGCCTGGCGCTGCTGCTCCATCGCCAGGCGCTGGCGCAGCACCATGAACAGCGCGAACAGGCTGATCGCGCTCAACGCCACGACGCCGATGCGACCGAGCAGCAGCGTGTGCTGAAGGGCGACCCGGCTCGCCTGGACCCGTGCGGCCGCCGCGTCGTGCAAGCCGGCGCCCAGCGCGTCGAGCGTGGCCACCGAGCGCCGGTACGACGCTTCGCTGAGGAACACCACCGCGCTGGCGGCGGCGAAAGCGATCCCGAAGACCAGCGGGCTGCGCCGCAGGACGGCGATTGCATTCATCGAACCGGCCCCGCTTCGTCAAAGATGGGATCATGCGCTGCCATGGACTGCCTCGCCTCATGATCCGTATCGCCATCGTCGACGACCACGCGATGGTCCGCGCCGGACTGCGCCAGTTCTTCGCCGACCAGGCCGATTTCGAGGTCGTCGCCGAAGCGGCCAGCGGGCGCGACGCGCTGGAGATCGTGCGCCGCGGCGAGGTCGACGTGGTGTTGCTCGACATCGCGATGCCCGATCAGAGCGGCGTCGACGCGCTGGCCGCGATCCGTGCGCGCGCACCGACGCTGCCGGTGCTGATCCTCAGCGGCTTCGCCGAGCAGCACTACGCCACCACGCTGCTGCGCCAGGGGGCCAGCGGCTACCTGAACAAGGACTGCGACCCGGACGAGATCGTGCGCGCGATCCGCACCGTCTGTCGCGGCCGAAAGTACATCACCGCCAGCGTGGCCGAACAACTGGCCGAAGGCCTGGGCCGGGCCGACGAGGGCCCGCTGCACGAGCAGCTGTCCGAACGCGAGCTGCAGGTGTTCCTGCGCCTGGCGCGCGGCGAGACCGTCGGCCAGATGGCGCTGAGCCTGTCGCTGAGCGTGAAGACGGTCAGCACCTACCGCAGCCGCGTGATGGAAAAGATGCACCTGGCGTCGAACAGCGACCTGACCTACTACGCGCTGAAGAACGGGCTCATGAGCTGACCCCGCTTCAGCCCGCCGGGACGGCCACTCGCGCGCTGTCGCCCGCCGCCAGTTGCGTGCAGTACTGGATCAGCGCATCGATGTCGTTCGACTTGTCGAACACCTGCGCGGCGCCGAGCTCCAGGCATCTGCGGCGCATGTCCGGCGTGGCGTAGTTGCTCAGCACGACCAGCCGGCCGGCGCAAGGCAGGCTGCGCGCGGCGCGCAGCACGCCCAGACCCGAACCGCCCTTCAGGAAGATGTCGACGATCACGAGGTCGGCTTCGTTGGCGGGCTGGGCGAGCCACTGCAGCGCGCCCGACTCGTCGCAGGCGCTGCCGACCACGCGCAGCGGCAGCAACTCTTCCAGCGTGGCGGTCAGGCTGTCGCGGATCAGGGCGCTGTCTTCGACGATGAAGGTCTTCAGGGTGGGCATGGCGCTGCGCGAGTGTGGTCTGCCCGGCGGGCCGGCGCCAGCCGGCGGGGGCCCGACCTGCGCGTAGGTGCTGTCCTACAAGTGGCGGCCGGCCCGACCACGACACGTTCGAGCGCCAGGACGAGCCCGGGGCCTGCCCGGGAGGCTGCGGGTCAGCGCGGCGGCCGGGCGTCGCGCCGCGGCGCACGCTCGCGCTCGGCGCGCGGCGGGGCGGGCGGGCGCTGCTCGCGCTCCTGGCGCGCCTGCGCCAGCCGGGCCTCGAGATCTGCCTCGGCAATGCCCTTGAGTGCGCAGAAGTTGGCGCGCGTCAGCGTCGTCGTCTCGAACGCGCGCAGCAGCGTGGCGCGCTCGAACCGGGCCTGCTGCTGCGCTTGCGCCTGCGCCGCGTGCTCGCGCCGCGCACCGGCCTCGGTCTCGCGCTGCGCCTGGCGCTCGGCGGCGCGGCGGGCGTCGTGCATGGCGCGCCGACGCTCGAGTTCGTCGCGCGCCGCCTGGCGGTGCTCGTCGGCCAGTTCGCCGGCCGGCGCGCCGTCGAGATCGAAGCGCTGCTCGGCCGCGACCAGCGCCTTCAGGTAGGCGGTGCTGGTGGTGTGCCGGTGCAGGAAGACGGACAGTGACTTCTTCGTGAACAGGCCCGGCGCGCGCTGCTGGATGTCGGCCTGGATGCGCAGCTTGATCGGCCGCACCGGCCCGGCGCCGAACAGGGCCGGGAACAGCTCGGCCAGCCGGGCCGCGCAGGCCGCGGGGGCCAGCTCGGCGACCGGGCTCGGCGCCGCTGCGTCGGCGGGCGCTGCGGGGGCTGCTGCCGGTTCGTCGGGCAGCGGGGTCGTGTCGGGCATGGTGGCGTGGGCGGTTTCGCGAAGCCCGCATTCTCGACGCAAGCGGCGTGCGCCGCGCGGATCGCGACGAACGCCGGCGCGCAGGGCCGAGGCGTTCAGTGCCAGGCGAGCATGCGGTCGCCGGCGAGCCGCGCTGGTGGTGGGTCGGGGAAGAAGCGCAGCTCGAGACTCGTGCGCGGCCGGTTCATCGCCGGCGTGACGTGGGTGCGATGCAGCAGCGCGCCGTCGAAGAGCAGTGCGTCGCCGGCGTCCAGCGCCGGGTGGACGCGATCTGGCCAGGCCGCTTGCACCGCCGCGTCGGTCAGCTCGGCGGGCAGTAGCAGGCGTTGCGGCGACGGTTCGGCCCATTCGAGGCCCGGCGCGTCCACGCCGCACGGCGTCAGCGCGATCCAGACGGTGCGCATCGTCAGCAGCGCTTCGGCCGGTGGCGCTCCGGGGTGGGCGATGAAGTCGTGGCGCAGCGCGCCGTCCTGGTGCCAGTGGTGCGGCGGCTGCGCGCGTCGCACCCAGCACTGGTCGACATCGCAATACGGGCGCGGGCCAAGCGTCGAGCGCAGCAGCGGCCGCAGCGGCGCCATTGCCGCCAGCACCTCGGCCAGGGCCAGCGCTTCGACCAGTTTCAGCGACCCGCCCGGCCGGGCGTCGAGCACCGCGCGCCAGCGCGCCACGGTGGCCGCGGGCAGCAGCGCGCGGTGCAGCCCGATCATCGGGTCAGGCGCGCAGGTCCTCGTACTCGGGGTGGCGGCGCAGGTAGGCGGCGACGTAGCTGCACAGCGGGCGCACGCGCAGCTTCTCGCACCGGGCCCAGTCCAGCGTCTCGCGCACCAGCGCGGCGGCGATGCCGTGGCCCTGCAGGTCGGGCGGAACCTCGGTGTGGGTCAGGTCGACGATGTCGCCCTCGCGCCGGTAGGCACAAACCGACAGGCGCCCGTCCAGGCGCGCCTCGAAGCGCGAGGCGGCGGCGTTGTGGACGACGGGGACGGGGGTGGCGCTCGACATCGCGCCGATTGTGCCGCGTCAGGCCGACACCGCGGCCGGCCAGCGCAGCGCATGGCCGGTCTCGCGCTCGAAGCGTTCCAGGTCCTCGGGCGTGTCGATGTCGACCTTGTAGCGGCGGTTGTCGGTGACGAAGGGCGCCACCGCGTCGGCGTGCGCGGCCTGCCATTGCCGGCAGCCGACGTTGGCGGCGCCGGCGAGGATCTGCTCGCGCACCTCGGCGCTGAAGATCACCGGGTTGCCGCGCTCGCCGTTCACGAGCGGGTAGACGACCGAGGCGCCTTCGGGCCGCTTCTTCCACGCGCCGATCAGCGCCGTGATGTCCTGCGCGTTGAGCAGCGGCTGGTCGGCGAGCGCGACGATCACCGCGTCGAGCTTGCCGGTCAGTGCGGCCAGCCCGATGCGCTGCGACGAGACCTGGCCGTCGTCGGGGTTCGGGTTGCGCACCACGGTGACGGGGAAGGTCTGCACCGCGGGCTCGATGAGCTCGGCATGGTGGCCAAGCACGACGACGACCTCGTCGACACCGGCGCCCGACAGCGCGATGAGCTGGCGCCGGATCAGCGGCACGCCACCGAGTTCGAGCAGGCTCTTGGGCCGGTGGCCGATGCGCGAGCCGGCGCCCGCGGCGAGCAGCACGGCACCGACGACGACGCGGCTGTACAGGCCGCCGCCACCTTTCAGGATGCAACCCATGGTGTCATCCCCCGCAGCACGAGCCCTTGATCGGGGCCAGTTCGGGAAGTGGCGCGATCGCGGGCTTCGTCGCCACCGGTGCTGCCGGTACCGGGACCGAACTGCGCCGTGCCGCGACCACCGCGGCCAGCACCGACAGCGCGATCTCCTCCGGCGTCTGCGCGCCGATCGCCTGGCCGGCCGGCGCGACGATGGCGTCGACCGCGTCGGCATCGAGCCCGGATTCGATCAGCGAGGCCTTCAGCACCGCCGCCTTGCGCGCGCTGGCGACGAAGAACACCTGGCGCGCGCCCAGGCCGAGCGCGGCGCGCAGGCCTTGCACGTCGCGCCGGCCCTGCGTCGCGACGACGACGAAGCTGCCGGCCGCGACATCGGGCACCTCGTCGCTGGCGATCACGCGCTCGGCGTCGGGGAAGCGCGCCGCGTCGGCGCCCTGCGCGACCACCGTCACCGGCAGGCCGACACGCGGCGCCAGGCCGGCGAGCGCGGCGGCGAGCGGCGAATCGCCGACGATCGTGAGCCGCGCGCGCGGCAGCATCGGGTCGACGAAGAGCTCGAGCGTGCCGCCGCTGTGGCAGGCCATGCCGAACTCGAGCACGTCGTCCAGCTCGCGCATCTGGCCTTCCTCGGCGGGCGCGATGCGGATCACGCGCGCCACGCCGTCGGCCAGCGCCCGCTTCACGGTGCGCAGCACCGCAGGCTGGGCGCAGCCGCCGCCGATCCAGCCGTGCACGATGCCGTCGGCGGTGACCACCGCCTTGTCGCCGGGCCGGGCCGAGGCCGGCGCCTGCACGCGCAGCACGCTGACCAGCGCATAGGGCTGGTCCTGCTGCTGCAGCCGTTGCGCGGCACCGAGGACGTCGATCGTGGACATGGCACTCTCCTTCATTGCAGGACATCGGCCGCCGTCGCGAGGTCGCGCAGGCGGTTCAGGCGCACGAAGCGTTCGATCAGCGGCCGGCAGGGCAGCATCGCGGCCGAGGCCGGCGCCGCTTCGCCGGGGTGGAACCAGGTGATGCGGGCACCGTGCGCGCGCACCGCGGCCAGCTCCTCGGCCAGGCGCTGCGGCTCGTCGGCGTCGAAGCCGTCGGACAGCACCCAGACGCGCGCGCTGCGGCCGAGCTGGGCGCGCGCGTGGACGCGGTGGAAGTCGGCGACGCTGGTGGCGATGCGCGTGCCGCCGCCGAAGCCCGCCGTCACCGCGTTGACCTTCTCCTGCACGTTCGCCGAGTCGCGCAGCAGCAGTGGCGTGACCTCGGCGAGCCGGGTGTGGAAGACGAACACGCGCGCGTGCAGCGCGGCGACGAAGGCGCGCGCGATGCGCAGGAACAGCTGCGCGTGCGTCTCCATCGAGCGGCTGACATCGACGAGGATGAAGATGCGCGGCTTCTCGCGCCGCTGGCGCCGCCACACCGGGGCGAGCGGCAGGCCGCCGGTCCTCAGGCTCGCGCGCAGCGTGCGGCGCAGGTCCAGCCGCGCGCCGCGCGGGTCGTCGCACCAGCGGCGCGTGAGGCGGCGGCGCAGCCGGCGTGCGATGCGCTCGGCGATCTGGTCGAGCAGCGCCAGGTCCTGCGGCAGCCATTCGGCGAGCGAGCGGTCGTGCAGCGCCTCGGTGCGACTGGCGCCGCCCTGCGCGCGCTCGGGGCCGCCGGCCTCGCCCTCGGGGCCGTCGAGCGCGGTGTCGGCGCGGCCGCTGCCCGGCTGGCCCAGGCTGTCGTGCAGCGACTGGACGATCTGGCGCAGGTCACGCTGCGGCCGCGTCTGGCCGCTGGTGCGCACGCGGCCCTTCTGGCGCTCGGGGTGCCAGTAGCGCTCGAACAGGTCCGGCCAGCGCTTCCAGTCGCGCGCGTCGTGGCAGGCGATCGCGCGCCACGCGGGGGCTAGCGCCTGCGCGCGCTCGACCGGCAGCGCCAGCGCCGCGCGCACCATCGCCCGTTGCTCGGCGATGCCGACCTTGAGGCCGTGGTCGCGCAGCAGCGCGGCAAAGCCGGCGATGGATTCGAGGGGTTGCGGGGTCACGGCGCTCTTCTCGTGCCTGCTCGGCGCGGGCCAAGGCCCTCGGGTGGCCCACTGCGCTCATGTCCTCCGCGTCGGGCTTTGCCCGTCGCTCCCCCTTTACTTCGCTCCGTGCGCCACCCGAGGGCCTTGGCTGCCGGCACCGTTGGCACGCCACCCGTGGAACGCCACCTTGTCAGCAGATCAGGAGCCTGGGGTGCCGTGCGGAGCGAAGTAAAGGAGGAGGCTTCGGCCGCAGGCTGAAGCCGGGGGACATGAGCGGAGCAGGGCACCCCAGGCTCCTGATCCGGCGCAGATGCGTGCATGTCAAACCTTTTCGGCCACGCCGGCGCGTCGACCCTCGATGAGCTGCTGCACGCGCTCGGGGCCGAGCTGGAAGCGGTCCTCGCGCGTCTTCAGCAGGCAGCCCAGCGTCGCCATCAGCGCGTGCGGGTCGTCGGGCAAGGCCTTGAACTGCAGCCGGTGCAGTGCGCGGATCCAGTCCAGCGTCTCGGCCACGCCAGGCGTCTTGCCCAGGTCCTCGCGGCGCAGCCGCTGGACGAAGGCCACGGCCTGCTCGACGAGCGCGCTCTCGGCCTGCGGCAAGGTTGCGCGGACGATCGCGATCTCGCGCGCCAGCGTCGGGTAGTCGAGCCAGTGGTAGAGGCAGCGGCGGCGCAGCGCGTCGCTGAGCTCGCGCGTGCCGTTGCTCGTGAGGATGACCTGCGGCACGTGCGTTGCGGTGATCGTGCCGAGCTCGGGCACGGTGATCTGGTAGTCGGCCAGCACCTCGAGCAGGAAGGCTTCGAAGGCCTCGTCGGCGCGGTCGATCTCGTCGATCAGCAGCACGACGGGCTCGTCGCTCGCGATCGCCTGGAGCAGCGGGCGCTCGAGCAGGTAGTCGCGTGCGAACAGGTCGGACTCGTGCACCTTGTCGGACCCGGTCTCGTGCAGCCTGATGGCCAGCAGCTGGCGGCCGTAGTTCCACTCATAGGCGGCTTGCGCCAGGTCCAGCCCTTCGTGGCATTGCAGACGCACCAGGCGGCGGTGGCCCGCCTTTGCCAGCGCCAGCGCCAGCGCGGTCTTGCCGACGCCGGCGTCGCCCTCGATCAGCAGCGGCCGTTGCAACTCGCCGGCCAGCCACAGCGTGGTGGCCAGGCCTTCGTCGGCGATGTAGCCGGCGCGGTGGAGTTGTTCGCGCAAGCCTGCGTCGGTCATCTCATGTCTTCTTGTGGCCGAACAGGCTGGCCAGCCAGGTCTTGAAGACGGCCCACATCAGCGCCAGCGCGTTCAGCTCCTTGACCGGCTTGGGCGGGGCGGCGGCGGCCGGCGGCGCCGCGGCCGCACCGGCAGCCGTCGGTGCCGGCACGGCCGCCGCGGCAGTGCGGAAGTTGTCGGCGAACTGGGCCAGCATCGCGTCGGACACCGGCACCAGCAACCGGCTGCCGAACTGCGCCAGCTTGCCGCTGACGATGATGGTGGCCTGGCCGACGAGCACCGAACTGCCGGGGGCTTCGCCGGGCTCGACACGCGCGGCCAGGTTCATCGACGCCGACGAGCCCGACTTGTCGGCGCCCTTGCCGAGCATGGTCATCGACTTCGTCGCGGCGTCGAGCGCGAGGACCTCGATGTCGCCGCCGAAGGTCATCACCGCCGGGCCGACCTTGCTCTTCACGGTGCCCTTGAAGTGGGTGGCGTCGAGCTGTTCGGTGATCTGTGCGCCGGGCATGCAGCCGGCCGTGGCGCGGATGTCGGACAGCACCGCCCAGGCCTGTTCGGCGCTGGCGGTGACGGGGTAACGCTTGTCGAGTTTGACTTCCATGGGGCGGTCTCGGGAGTGGGCGCGGTGTGTGGCGGGAGAACCCGGGATTGTCCGCGCGAAGCGCCGCCCGCGTGCGCGAAGGGCGGCGCTGTTCCGCCCCGCTACAGCGCCACGCCGCTGGCCTGGAGCTGCTGCCAGACGCGCCAGCTGGTGTGAGGCATCGTCATGTGCGTCACGCCCAGGTGCGCGAAGGCATCGACCACCGCCGAGGTGAAGGTCGGGATCGAGCCGACGTGCGGCGACTCGGCCACGCCCTTGGCGCCGATCGGGTGGTGCGGGCTCGGCGTCACGGTGTGGTCGGTCTCCCAGTGCGGGGTCTCGACGAAGGTCGGCACGAAGTAGTCCATCAGCGTGTTGCCGAGCAGGTTGCCCTGCGCGTCGAACGGCATCTGCTGGCCCATCGCGACCGCGAAGCCTTCGGTCAGGCCGCCGTGGATCTGGCCTTCGATGATCATCGGGTTGATGCGCGTGCCGCAGTCGTCGAGCGCGTAGAAGCGGCGGATCTTGGTCTCGCCGGTGCCGCGGTCGATGTCGACCACGCACAGGTAGATGCCGAACGGGAAGGTGAAGTTCGGCGGGTCGTAGTAGTGCACCGCCTCCAGGCCCATCTCCATGCCCGCGGGCACGTTGTTGTAGGCCGCCCAGCAGATGTCCTTCATCGTCTTGTGCTTGGCCGGGTCGCCCTTGACGTTGAAGCGGTCGATCTCCCAGTCGAGGTCGTTCTCGCCCACTTCCAGCAGGTGGGCCGCGATCTTCTTCGCCTTCGCGTGGATCTTGCGCGCGGCCAGCGCGATCGCCGCGCCGGCCACCGGCGTCGACCGCGAACCGTAGGTGCCCAGGCCGTAGGGCGCGGTGCTGGTGTCGCCTTCCTCGACCTGGATCACCTCGCTCGGGATGCCGAGTTCGGTGGCGATGATCTGCGCGTAGGTCGTCGCGTGCGCCTGGCCGGTGGAGATGGTGCCCATGCGCGCGATCGCGCTGCCGGTCGGGTGGACGCGGATCTCGCAGCTGTCGAACATGCCGACGCCGAGGATGTCGCACATCTTGCTCGGGCCGGCGCCGACGACCTCGGTGAAGCTGACCAGGCCGATGCCCATCAGCGTGGGCGATTTCGGGTCGGCGCGCCTGGCCGCCTGCTCGGCGCGCAGCGCCTGGTAGTCGACCGCGGTGAGCACCTTCTCCAGCGCGGTCGCGTAGTCGCCCGAGTCGTACTCGAAGCCGAACGGGCTCTTGTAGGGGAACTGCTCCTTCTTGATGAAGTTGCGGCGCCGGATCTCGGCCTTGTCGAGGCCGAGCTTCTGCGCCAGCACGTCGACCATGCGTTCGACCAGGTAGACGGCCTCGGTGACGCGGAAGCTGCAGCGGTAGGCCACGCCGCCGGGGGCCTTGTTGGTGTAGACGCCCTTGACCTGGCAGTACGCGGCCGGGATGTCGTACGAGCCCGAGCAGATGTGGAACATGCCGGCCGGGAACTTGGTCGGGTCGGCGCAGGCGTCGAAGGCGCCGTGGTCGGCGATGACGTGCACGCGCAGGCCGAGGATCTTGCCGTCGGGCGTGGCGGCGATCTCGCCGTCCATGTGGTAGTCGCGGGCGAAGGCCGTGCTCGAGATGTTCTCGATCCGGTCCTCGATCCACTTGACCGGCTTGCCGAGCACGATGGACGCGACGATGGCGCAGACATATCCCGGGTAGACGCCGACCTTGTTGCCGAAACCGCCGCCGATGTCGGGGCTGACGATGCGCACCTTGCTCTCGGGGATGCCCGAGAGCAGCGAGACCACGGTGCGCACGACGTGCGGCGCCTGGCTGGTCATGTAGGTGACGAGTTCGCCGCGCACCGGGTCGAAGCTGGCCACGCAGCCGCAGGTCTCGAGCGGGCAGGGGTGCACGCGCGGGTAGAACAGGTGCTGCTTGACCGTCACCGGCGCGGCGGCGAAGGCGGCTTCGGTCGCGGCCGCGTCGCCGGCGTCCCACGTGAAGATGTGGTTGGGGTGGTCGCGCTTGCCATGCGCGCCTTCGGTCTTGCCGGCGAGGTCTTCGCGGATCACCGTGGCGCCGGGTTCGAGCGCCGCGTAGGGGTCGATCACGACCGGCAGCTCCTCGTACTCGACGACCACGGCCTCGACGCCGTCGGCCGCGGCATAGCGGTCCTCGGCGATGACGACGGCCACTTCCTGCATCTGGAAATGCACCTTGCCGTCGGCCAGCACCGCGGCCACGTCGCCGGCCAGCGTCGGCATCCAGTGCAGCTTGAGCGGCTTCAGGTCGTCGGCGGTGAGCACCGCGATCACGCCGGGAACCTTCAGCGCCGCGCTCTTGTCGAGGCTCTTGATGCGCGCATGGGCGTAGGGGCTGCGCACGATGTCCATGTGCAGCATGCCGGGCAGCTTGATGTCGTCGACATAGTTGCCCTTGCCCTGGATGAAGCGCGCGTCTTCCTTGCGCAGGCGGCTGTCGCCCAGGCCTTGCAGCGCATCCTTGCGTTCCAGCACTGTCGGGTCGGTCGGCGCGTTCATGCATTCACCTTTTCGGTTTGCTGCAGCTTGGCGGCGGCGTACTGCACCGCCTTGACGATGTTCTGGTAGCCCGTGCAGCGACACAAGTTGCCGGCCATGCCGGCGCGGATCTCGGCCTCGCTCGGGTTCGGGTTCTCCTGCAGGAAGCGGTAGGCGCGGATCAGCATGCCCGGGGTGCAGAAGCCGCATTGCAGGCCATGCTCCTTGTAAAAGCCTTCCTGCACCGCGTGCAGCACGCCGCCGTCTTTTGCCAAGGACGCGAGGCCCTCGACGGTGAGCACCTCGCTGCCGTCGCACTGGACCGCGAGGTGGGTGCAGCCCTTGACCGACTGGCCGTCGACGTCGACGGTGCAGGCGCCGCAGTGGCTGGTCTCGCAGCCGATGTGCGCGCCGGTGAGGTTGAGTTCCTCGCGCAGGAAATGGACGAGCAGCGTGCGCGGCTCGACCGCCTTTTCCTGCACCCGGCCGTTGACCTTGACGCTGATGAGTTTCTTCGCCATTCGTTCGTCTCCTCAGGCGCAGCGGGCCGCAGCGGCCCGGATCGCGCGTTGCACCATCTGGCCGGCCATCGCGGTCTTGTAGGCGACGTCGCCGCGCAGGTCGGCGGCGGGGTCGGCGACGGCACGAGCGGCCTTCGCGGCGGCGGCGATCGTCGCGTCGCTCAGCGGCTGGCCGAGCAGCGCCGTTTCGGCGTCGGCGGCGCGCAGCGCGGTCGGGCCGACGTTGGTGAGCGCGATGCGCGCATGCGTCACCTTGCCGCCGGCCTGGCGCAGCACCACGGCGGCGGCGGCGGTGGCCCAGTCGCCGGTCTTGCGCTTGAGCTTCTCGTAGGCCCAGCCGGTGCCGGCGGGAAGCACCGGCACGCGGATCGCGACCAGGATCTCGTCGTCGGCGAGCGCGGTGACGTAGGTGCCGAGGAAGAACGCATCGGCCTTCACGCCGCGCTGGCCGCGCGGGCCTTCGAGCACCAGCGTCGCGTCGAGCGCGATCGCCAGCGCCGGGTGGTCGTTCGCCGGGTCGCCGTGGGCGAGGTCGCCGCCGATCGTGCCGCGGTTGCGCACCTGCGGGTCGGCAATGAGCTTGGCCGCCTCGGCCAGCAGCGGCAGCTTGGCGCGCAGCAGCGGGCTCGCGATGAGTTCGTTCTCGACCGTCATCGCGCCGATCACGATGTCGCCGCCTTCCTCGCGGATGCCGCGCAGCGCCGGGATCCGGTTCAGGTCGATCAGGTGCGCCGGCTGCGCGAAGCGCAGCTTCATCATCGGCAGCAGGCTGTGGCCGCCGGCGAGCAGCTTGGCGTCGCTGCCCAGCGTGCCGAGCAGCGACAAGGCCTCGCCGACGGAGCGGGGCGCGTGGTAGTCGAAGGCGGGCGGGATCATCGGCGTTTCCTCTTCGTTCGAGAGACGCCGATTCTTGGGGCGCGCGAATGCCCTTCGGTTCTGCGAAGGAATGGGGCCGGATCCGCGCTAACGGACGGCGGCTTGCACGAAACGCGGCAGGACGCGCACCAACTGCTGCGCCGGAAAACGCAAGCGGTTTGTGCCCCGGGAAAGCCCTAGATCGGGTGAAACCCGGGGCTCAGAGCCTGCGATTCAGGTCTTCGCAGGCACTCAGGCGTGGACACCCAACCGCGCCAGCACCTCGGCAGTGCTGGTGCGCGACACCGGCACCCGCAGCGTCGGGCCGAGTTGCAGCGCCATGCGGCCGTCGTCGCGCAGGATCTGCGAGACGGCGCCCAGGTTCACGATGTGGCTGCGGTGCACGCGCATGAAACGTTCGGGGTCGAGCCGGGTTTCCAGGTCGCCGATGTTCAGGTTGCACGACTGCGTGCTCTCGACCGTGCGCACGTGGGTGTAGTGACCGTCGCTCTGGATCGCGAGGATGTCCGCCACGTCGAGCAGCACGATGCGCTGGTTGGACAGCGTCGGGATCTTCATCAGCCGCCGCCGTGCGTCGGGTCGGGCACTGCCGGACTCCGGCGATGCCACCAGTTCGGTGATGTCGTAGAAGACCAGCGTGTAGCCGGCGGCCTGCTGCTGCGCATCGGTGAGCCGCGTCACCTTGATCAGCAGCACCCGCTCGGGGATGTTGATGATCATCGTCATCGGCGGCGGGTTCGCCACCGGGCAGCGCGCGGCCTGGTCGAGCATGAACTCGACCTTGGGCTGCGAGCGCTCGGGGTGGAAGCTCAGCACCAGACGGTCGAACGGCAGCATTTCGTCGACCGGCAGCACGCGGCGCGCGAAATCGTTCATCGCCACCACGTGGCGGCGCGCATCGAGGTTGACGATGCCGGCCTCGAACCGCTCCAGCAGGTAGAGCGGCGAAACCGGCGAGGCGCGCACGTCCATGGCGCAGATTTGACCATGTCGAAGTCACCGGCGGTAGCGCGTGAAACCCCCCGCTCGCCGCGGTCGAGGTTCAGAATGGGCCAAGCGACTGAAGGAGTCCTGCCCATGACCGCGCCGTCCCCCCCGCCCGCTGCCGAGCCGCTCGACGAGACGCTGGCGGGCGCTGCCGCGCCGCCGGAGGCCGGAACGCTGGTGCAACACCCCGACGGCTGGTACTGGCTGGCCGATTCGGGCCGCCAGCAGTTCGGCCCCTATGCAACGGCCGAAGAGGCGCTGGCCGAGATGACGGCCGCCGGCGAGAACGACATCGAGCCCGGCGAGTCCTTGCTCGAGGCCGAGCAGGAACTGGGCATCGCCGACTGGCTGGACCCCGACACCGGCGAGCCGGCCGAGGGCACGCACACGCACCTCGAGGATCACTGAGACTGCGCCGAGCGGGTCCCTGCGGACCCGCGAGAGGCTGTCGAAGGCGCCCCGGCCTGCAAGCCAGGGCGCTGAGCCGGCGCAGCGGGCCGCTCAGGCCGGCGCGGCCGGCTCGCGGCGGCGGAACATCCCCCAGCCTTCCATCGTCAGCACCGGCTCGTCGTGCTGGTTGCGCACTTCCCAGCGCGAGCGCATCAGGCCGACCTGCGGCTTGCTCGCCATCGGGCGCGATTCCAGCACCTCCAGCCGCACGCGCAGCGTGTCGCCCGGGAACACCGGCTTGAGCCAGCGCAGGCTGTCGATGCCGGGCGAGCCCAGGCTGGCCGAGTCGAGCAGGTATTCGTCGCACATCATGCGCATCGCCATCGCGCAGGTGTGCCAGCCGCTCGCGCACAGGCCGCCGAAGAGCGAGTCGCGCGCCGCCTCCTCGTCGACGTGGAAGGGCTGCGGGTCGAACTGGCGCGCGAACGCGATCACCGCGTCGCGCGTGACGGGCATGCCGCCGAAGTCCATCCGGTGGCCGACGGGAAAGTCTTCCCAGTGGTAGCGGTAAGCCATCGCGACAGCATAGCGGCGCGCGCCACAATGCGCGCCGTCGTCCCGCTTCCGCTGCCTGCCATGACCGCCTTCATCCTCGGCCTCGTGATCTTTCTCGGCGTGCACTCGGTGCGCATCGTCGCCGACGGCTGGCGCGCCGGCGTGCGCGAACGGCTAGGCGCGAACGCCTGGAAGGGCTTGTACTCGCTGATCGCTATCGCCGGCTTCGTGCTGCTGGTGTGGGGCTTCGGCCAGGCGCGGCAGACGCCGGTGGTGCTGTGGCCGGTGCAGGTCTGGGCGCGCCACCTGGCGGCGCTGCTGGTGCTGGTGGCCTTCGTGCTGCTGGCGGCGGCCTACGTGCCGAAGAACGGCATCAAGGCGCGGCTGCACCATCCGATGGTGCTCGCGGTCAAGGTCTGGGCCCTCGCGCACCTGCTCGCCAACAACACGCTCGCCGACCTGCTGCTGTTCGGCAGCTTTCTGGTCTGGGCGGTGCTCGACTTCCGCGCCGCGCGCCGGCGCGACCGCGCCGCCGGAACGGTCTATGCGCCGGGAACGCGCGCCGGGACGGCGCTGACGGTGATCGTCGGCATCGCGGCCTGGGCCGGCTTCGCGTTCTGGGCGCACCAGGCCTGGATCGGCGTCAATCCGTTCGCGCGCTAGGTTCGATCAGCGCCGGCCCGGTGCGCGTCGGCTCGACGACGCGCCCGCACAGGGCCGGCATCGGCGCACAGCGGCGCGGGGGGCCCTCGACCGGGGGGCGCCGGGTGTGGGCCCCCGGCGAGCCGACCTCCTGGCGATGGCGGCCAGCGCTGCCGGCGCCGAAGATTCAGCCATCAGGACCCGCCGACGACGAGGAGGCCGCATGTTCAAGATCAGGAAGCTGCTTCGGAAATGGACCCGTCAGGCGCCGCTGCGCCGCAGGCGGTGCATCGAGATCGTCACCGAAGCCGAACCCGACGACCGGCCACCGGGTTGCGGCTGGTTCGATTCCAGCCATGAGTTGCAGCACGGGCTGCTCGTCACCGAGCACGCGTCGGCCGACTCGGTGGCCAACGATCTGACGTTGTCGAGCTGGTTCGAGCTTCGCTTCGGCGCCTGGCCGGCGACCATCGAACCGCTGCCGCAGCCGGTCTGAGGCCGCGCCAGCGCACGCTTCGTCGGCGCTGGCGGCGGCTCGTCCGGCGGCTGGCGCCGATGGTCGCAAGCGGGTCGCACCAACGCGGCCGGCTGCCTACAGTTCAACCCATCGACAGCCCACGAACCACCAAGGAAACGACCATGAACCTGCAACTCGGCACCCGCCTCGCCGCCTTCGCAACCGCTGCGCTGCTGACCCTGGTGATGCTGGTCGGCGTCAACACGTTGGCCACCCAGCCCGCGGCCCCAGACCTGATGGTGCAGGCCGCGACCACCGCCGCCGCCCAGGGTTGACGCCGCGGCTCCAGCCGACCCCTTCGGACGCCCGGCCCTGCCGGGCGTCTTGCGTTGGGCCGGCCTTGCGCAGTGCTGCAAGACCAGGGCGCACGAAGCGGGCATGCGCCCGCAACGCGGCATGCGTCATGATCTCGGGCGACGAGGGCCGCAACGTCGGCCGCTGGAGAGTCGAACATGCGTTCCTGGGTGATCCGCGTTCTGGGCTTGGCGCTGCTCCTGCTGGCCGGTTGCGGTGGCGGCACCGATCTGACGAAGGCGCAGCTGCGCCTCGTCAACGCCAGCGAGTACGGCGCGCTCGACATGAGCGTCGACGGCAGCAGCCTGTTCTCGTCGGTGCCCTACGGCGGGTCGGCCGCATACCAGCCTGCGGATCCGGCGGCGATGGACACCGTGATCAGCCAGCCGGGCTCGGCCACGGCGCTGGCGAGCCTGACGCCCGCGGTGACGAAGGACCACCACTACACGCTGCTCGCCTATGGTCGCCAGGGCGCGCTCGCGACGCTGGTGCTCGACGACAACACCGGCGCGCCCGCCAGCGGCAAGACCTTGCTGCGGGTGGTCAATGCGGCGCCGGATGCCGGCGCGCTGGATGTTTACCTGACCGCCAGCGGCGACACGCTCGCCGGCGCGGTGCCGCTGCAGGCCGCGGCCGCGGTCGGCACGCTGGGCAGCTACCTCACGGTGAACAGCGCGAGCTGGCGGCTGCGCGTCACCGCCGCCGGCAGCAAGACCGACCTGCGGCTGGACGTCGCCGCGCTCACGCTCGCCAGCGAAGGGGTGGACACGCTCGTCCTCACGCCCGGCCGCGGCGGCGTGATGGTCAACGCGCTGCTGCTCGCCGACGGCAGTGAGAGCATCCAGCGCGCCGACGCGACCCAGGCGCGCGTGCGCGTCGCCGCCGCGGTCAGCGGTGGTGCCTCGGTGACCGCGGCGGTCGGCGACACGACCTTGCTCGACGGCGTGGGCGCACCGGCGGTCGGCTTGTACACGCTGGTCGATGCCGGCACGCCGCCGGTCGCGGTCTCGGTGAACGGCACGGCGCTGGCGGCGAGCAGCGCCACGCTGGCCGCCGGCGGCGACTACACGCTGCTCGTCTACGGCCCACCGAGCGCGCCGCAGCTGGCCTGGGTCGAGGACGACAACCACTTGCCCACCGACAGTGGCGGCGCCGTGTTGCGCCTGGTGCATGCGCTGGACGGCTTGAGCGGCGCGATGTCGCTGAGTGCCGATTTCGTGCCGGTCGCGGGCGGCGTGCTGCCGGGCACGGCGTCGGCCTACGCGCCGGTCGCCGCGTCGACGACGGCGGCGCTGTCGGTCACGTCGTCGGGCCTGGCCAGCCCCTTGTTCAGCGCCACCAACCAGACCTTCCTGGCCGGCGGCGTCTACAGCCTGTTCGTCGTCGGCGCGGTGGACGCGCCGGTCGGCATCCTGCGAAAGGACCGTTGAGATGCGTCGCTATGTGTTGTGTCTGGCCTTGCTCGCCGCCGGCGTGGCGCGGGCCGAGCCGATCGGCGAGGTGGACACGGTGTTCAAGCTGATCGGCCCCGACCACAAGATCGTCGTCGATGCCTACGACGACCCTGCGGTTCATGGCGTGACCTGCTATGTCTCGCGCGCCAAGACCGGCGGCATCAAGGGCGGCCTCGGCCTGGCCGAGGACAGGTCCGAGGCCTCGATCGCCTGCCGGCAGACCGGGCCGATCTCGTTCCCCAAGCCGATCCGCAGGCAGGAAGAGATGTTCAGCGAGCGCATCTCGCTCGTCTTCAAGCGGCTGCGCGTCGTGCGCATGGTCGACGCCAAGCGCAACACGCTGGTCTACCTGACCTACTCCGACCGCCTGATCGAGGGCTCGCCACAGAACAGCGTGACCGCCGTGCCGGTGGACCGCGGTACGCCGATCCCACTGCGCTAGCGGGATCGTCGCAGGCGGGCATGGACGCTGTCACCAAGGCCGCGCTGCGCGACCTGCTGCGCGTGCAGACGGTCGGCGCGCTGGGCACGCTGCATCGCGGCCACGCCGGCGCCGAACCCTTCGTCTCGATGGTGCCGGTGGCCTGGCTTGGCGCCGACGCGATCCTCCACGTCAGCGGCTTGGCGCAGCACACGCGCGATCTGCGCGAGGACCCGCACGTGAGCCTGATGCTCACCGCGCCGCGGGCCGAGGGTGACAACCCGCTCGCGCTGGCGCGCGCGACGCTGCAGGCCGACGCGGCGGCGATAGCCCGGGGCGGCCCCGACGAGGAGCCGGCGCGCGCCGCCTACCTCGCGCGCTTTCCCCAGGCCGAGCAGACCTTTGCGCTGGGCGACTTCATGTTCGTGCGGCTGCGACCGCGTTCGCTGCGCTTCGTCGGCGGGTTCGGGCGCGCGCACAGCCTGGGCGCGGCCGCGTTCGCGGCCCTCGTCGCCGGCGGCTGAGGACCGATCGCTCAGGCGAGACGGCCGGCGCGGAAGTCTTCCACCGCGCGGAAGATCTCCTCGTTGCTGTTCATCACGAACGGGCCGTACTGCGCGATCGGCTCGTTCAGCGGCCGGCCGGCGACGAGGATCGCCTTTGCCCCTTCGGCGCCGGCCTGCAGCAAGACGCCGTCGCTGCCCGGGGTGTTGGCCAGGATCGCCATGCGCTGGCGACGCACCGCGGTATCGCCCACCGCCAGCGAGCCGCGGTAGACGTAGACGAAGGCGTTGTGCGCGTCGGGCAGCGGCTGCGCGAAGGCGGCGCCGGGCTCGAAGTGCAGGTCCAGGTAGAGCGGCTCGGTGGCCTCGCGCTGCATCGCGCCGGCGACGCCCAGCGCCTCGCCGGCGATGACGCGCACGGTGACGCCGGCTTCGTGCCGCTCGGGGATCTCGTCGGGGCGGATGTCGCGGTACCAGGGGTCGCGCATCTTGTCCCGGGCGGGCAGGTTCAGCCAGAGCTGGAAGCCTTCCATCGCGCCGTCCTGCTGCTCGGGCATCTCGCTGTGGATGACGCCGCGGCCGGCGGTCATCCACTGCACGCTGCCGGGCGTGAGCAGGCCCTCGTGGCCGGCGCTGTCCTTGTGCCGCATGCGGCCCTGGAGCATGTAGGTCACGGTTTCGAAGCCGCGGTGCGGATGGTCGGGGAAGCCGCCGATGTAGTCGCCCGGGTTGTCGGTGCCGAAGGCGTCGAGCATCAGGAAGGGGTCGAGGCGGCGCTGCAGGTCCTGCGTCAGCACGCGCACGAGCTTGACGCCGGCGCCGTCGCTGGTGGCCTGGCCCTGGACCAGACGCTCGACGCTGCGCGCGCGCGTGACGGGGGTGGAGGTGAGGCTGGTGTCCATGCAAACACTTTAGTCGGGCGCGCCGGGCTTGGCGTTGCAGGGGCTTGTATTCAGCGTTCGCCGGCGCCGAGCCCTTGCGGACGACGCGGGCGGCGCAAGACGGCGGCGGGCTTCGTCTGTAAGCTTGCGACGCCCGGAGGCGACCGACCCGAATGATCGAAGTTTCGCCCTCAGATCTGCGCGCACGCTTCGCCGCGGTGCGACGGCAGTCGCTGGCCTTGGCCGAGCCGCTGTCGGCCGAGGACCAGTGCGTGCAGTCGATGCCCGACGCCAGCCCGACCAAATGGCATCTCGCGCACACGACCTGGTTCTTCGAGGCGCTGGTGCTGGGTCCGCACGCGCCGGGCTACCGGCCGTTCGACGCGCGCTTCCTCGAGCTCTTCAACTCGTACTACGAAAGCCTGGGCCCGCGCCATCCGCGGCCGCAGCGCGGGATGCTGACGCGGCCGTCGCTGGCCGAGGTGCGGGCCTACCGGGCCGCGGTGGACGAAGCGGTGCAAGGCTTCATAGCCGCCTGCGACGCCGAGCGCTGGGCGGTGGCCGGGCCCTTGCTCGAGCTGGGCCT
The DNA here is from genome assembly GCA_963788635.1 of uncultured beta proteobacterium. GTDB lineage: Bacteria > Pseudomonadota > Gammaproteobacteria > Burkholderiales > Burkholderiaceae_C > Rubrivivax. Next base: position 53,459 of record CAWBHE010000001.1, read on the forward strand.
GCAGCACGAGCAGCAGCACCAGGAGCTGCTGCTCACCGACATCCTGCATGCCTTGTCGCTCAACCCGCTCCAGCCGGCGATGCGCGACGGTCCGGCACCGCCCGTGCCTGCCGCGCCCGGCGGGTGGTTGGATCTGCCTGGCGGCGACGTCGCGATCGGCCACGATGGCCGCGGCTTCGCCTTCGACAACGAGACGCCGCGCCACCGCGTGCGGCTGGAGCCGTTCGCGATCGGCCGCCGGCTCGTGACGAACGCTGAATACCAGGCCTTCGTCGACGACGGCGGTTACCGCCGGAGCGCGCTGTGGCTGTCCGACGGCTGGGCCGCGGCGCAGGCGCAGGGCTGGCAGGCGCCGCTGTACTGGCGTGATGGCGGCGACGAGTTCACGTTGCACGGCCTGCAGCCGCGCCGGCTCGACGCGCCGGTTCGCCACCTGAGCTTCTACGAGGCCGCGGCCTACGCCGAATGGGCTGGGGCGCGCCTGCCGACCGAGTTCGAATGGGAGGTGGCGGCACGCCTGAGCGAGCGGCCGGCGCAGATGTTCGACCAAGCCTGGCAATGGACGCGGTCGTCCTACGACCCTTATCCGCGTTACCGTCCCTGGGCTGGCGCGGTGGGCGAATACAACGGCAAGTTCATGGTCGGCCAGATCGTGCTGCGCGGCAGCAGCCTGGCCACGCCGCACGGGCACGCGCGGCCGAGCTACCGCAACTTCTTCCCGCCGGCCGCGCGCTGGCAGTTCAGCGGGCTGCGGCTCGCGCAGGATCGCGGATGACGTTTGCCGACGAACTGGCCGCCGGGCTGCGCGCGCAACCGCGGCGCGTCTCGCCCAAGTGGTTCTACGACGCCGCCGGTTCGCGCCTGTTCGAGCGCATCTGCGAGCTGCCCGAGTACTACCCGACGCGCACCGAGCTGGCCTTGCTCGACCGCCATGCCGGCGAGATCGCGGCACTGATCGGCGCCGGCGCCGAGATCGTCGAGTTCGGCGCCGGCGCGAGCCGCAAGGTGCGGCTGCTGCTGAGCGCGCTGGAGCAGCCGCGGCGCTTCGTGCCGGTGGACATCTCGGGCGAGCACCTGGTCGAAGCGGCGGCCGCGCTGCGCGCCGATCACCCGGGGCTGGCGGTGCAGCCGCTGGTGGCCGACTTCACCGGCGAGCTGGTGCTGCCCGCGGCGGCCGGACGGCGGATCGGCTTCTTCCCGGGCAGCTCGATCGGCAACTTCGAACCCACCGAGGCGGAGCGCTTGCTGCGTCGATTCGCCGGCTGGCTCGACGGCGGCGGGCTGCTGATCGGCGTCGATCTCGTCAAGGATCCGGCGCTGCTGCACGCCGCGTACAACGACGCCGAAGGCGTCACGGCTGCGTTCAACCTCAACCTGCTCGCGCGAGCGAACCGCGAACTCGGCGCCGGCTTCGACCTCGCCGGCTGGGCGCACAGCGCGTTCTACAACCCGCCGCTGCAGCGCATCGAGATGCACTTGGTGAGCCGACGCCGGCAGGCGGTGTCGATAGTCGGTGAGTGCTTCGAGTTCGCCGAAGGCGACAGCGTGCACACCGAGAATTCGTACAAGTACACCGTCGAGGGTTTCCAGGCGCTGGCGCGACGCGCCGGCTTCGAGCCCGCGCGGTGCTGGACCGACGCCGGGCGGCGCTTCTCGCTGCACTGGCTGGAACCCAAGGAGACTCGATGAAGGCGATCTGGAACGGCACCGTGGTGGCCGAGAGCGACGACACGGTGGTCGTCGAAGGCAACCACTACTTCCCGGCCGAAGCGGTGAAGAAGGAATACCTGCTGCCGAGCAACACGAAGACCATGTGCTCGTGGAAGGGCGAGGCCCGCTACCACACGCTGTTCGTCGACGGCGACGCGAATCCGGATGCGGCCTGGTTCTACCCGGAGCCCAAGGACGCCGCGGCGCAGATCAAGGGGCGCATCGCCTTCTGGAAGGGGGTGACGGTGGTCGAGTGAAGGCGGGTCGCCGTGTTGGCGGCGAGGCTGGCGTCAGAACGAAGAAGCCGGCTTTCGCCGGCTCCACTGCATTCATCGCTGGAGTTCAACGTCGAATCATTGCTCGTCGTCGGGTACCCAGGATCCCCAAGAGAGCGGCGCCGACCAGTGCGATCGACGCGGGTTCCGGCACTGAACCGCCACCGCGCGTGGATTTCGTTCCGGCGACCGCGTAGAGCTTGAAGTAGTCGTTGCCCTGGTTCAGCGCGCCTCCGTTGGCTGACGTGGAACCCCAGGCGGTGTTGTAGGCGCTGATCAACCACCAGCTTGATCCCGAGCCGCCGCTGTTCACCGTCGTGGTTCCCCCCCCAGTTCCGGTAGTTGCATGAGCACCGTTGTAATTGCCGACCAATGTCCAACCGGACATGCTGCTGGCGGCCGTTCCGGTCAAGGTCGGCGCGACGGAGCCGTCGTACTTGAACACCGAGAAATCCGAATCCCCGCTCACGTAGCCGGTGGTGATGCTGCTGAGGACGACGCTGCTGGCAAAGCTCAGCAGAACGGCTTCGGTATTGCCCAAACCGACCTTGGTCCCGAAGCTGTTGTACGCAGGCCCGTTGTCAATCGCATGGTCAGGTGCAACCGAGCCGTCGGAACTCATTCCGAGGCCGCCGCCTGAGTAATAGCTCAGTGTCCCGGTTGTCCACTTGGCACCGGACGCGAAGCTCGAAATGCCGTAGTTGGTGGCGCTGTTGTTGACGAACGTCCCACCATTGCTGGCATACACGCCGCTAATCCCCAGCGTGGGGTCGCCGGCGACGCTGGGAGAAACAGATGTATTGGCGGGACCCCCGTTGACTCCGGTAAACGTCCAAGCGGCATTCGCATTGGACGCGGCCCCGAGTCCTGCCATCAGAGCCAAGACGGTCAACGGTAACGAATGGATCTTCATCGAATGTCCTTCAGGGCCGAGGGACTGCCCAGCTCAGAGTCTTGGGGCTGACTGCAGCAACTTCGGGGCCATTGGCTCAAAGGCTTTCAGAGTCAAGGACTTGCGAAGCGGCATGGCCGTTACAGTTGAAACGAGTGTAAGGAGATCTGACGATTTGTTGTCATCGTGGCGCCCCCTCACTTGAGGGTGCGCAGCAGCGCTTCCGCGTCCTCGCGGCCGTCGAAGCCGGAACTTCCGCGCAGCGCGGCTGCCAGTTCGTCGCGCGCCTCGTCCTTGCGGCCGATCTTCACGAGCGCGGCCGCCAGGTGGTAGCGCACCTCGCCGCTCTCGGGGCTGCGCAGCCGCGCATCGCGCAGGAGCTGGACCGCACGGTCCAGCTTGCCCGCGTGGTAGGCCGCCCAGCCGGTGGTGTCGATGGTGACGTAGTCGTTCGGCGCCAGCGCCAGCGCCTGTTCGGCGACGGCCAGCGCTTGCGGATCGTTCAGGCGCAGCAGCACGTTGGCCAGGTTGTTCAGCACGCCGGCGTCCTTGGGCGCCAGAGCGCGCAGATGCTCGTACTCCTGCCGCGCCGCGGCCATGTTGCCCGTGCGAACGTAGGCCTCGGCCAGCATCTTGCGTGCGGGCAGGTCGTCGGGGTGGGACTTGATCCATTGGCTCGCGAGCTGCACGGCGGCTTTCCGGTCCTGGCCGGCGAGGGCCTGGAAGAGCCGGCCCATCGTGTCCGCCGAAGGCTGAACCTGAAAGGCCTTGCGGTAGGCCTCGATGGCCGGCCCCGGTTGCCCGCGCGCCGTCGCCACGTCACCGATCAGGCTGTAGCCGATGGGCAGCTTCGGCACTCGCTTGACGATCTGCTGGGCGCGTGACTCGGCCTTCGCGAAATCGCCCTGGCGCCACTCGACTTCGGTCATCAGCACCTGCGCGGGCAAGTAGTCGGGGCTCGAGGAAAGCGCCTTGTCCAGGCAGTACGCCGCGCCCGGCAGGTTGCGGGCCGCCAGCTGCAGCAAGGCCACTTCGACCTGGACCGGCGCCTCGTAGTTGGCCAGGCGGGTGGCATTCGTCAGCGTCGCCTTCGCGTTCAGCGAAGTCGGCGTTCGCGAGCTCGGCCCGCGCCAAGGCCAGCAGCACCCGCAGGTCGTCGGGGACGGCGGCCGACACCTGCAGCGCGACCTTCAGCGCTTCGTCGCGCCGCCCGCGTCGCAGGTACAGGTCCACCAGGGCCAGTCCGGAGCGAACGTCCGTTGCGCCGCCGGTGTCGTAGGCCTTCTGCAGCCAGCGCAAGGACTCCGCTGGCTGATTGCGCCGCTCTGCCAGAGCGGCCTCTTCGCGCATCGCTTCGGTATCGCGATCGTGGGTCTTCAGCACACCGTCCAGGATCGATTGCGCGCGATCCAGGTTGTTGGCGTTCATTTCCAGCCGTGCCAGGTTCAGGCTCGCAGGCACCAGAGTCGGGTCGAGCTTGATCGCCTGCTCGAACGCCGCGCGGGCGCCCGCGATGTCACGATTGCGGGCTTTCGTCATCCCGAGCAGGTTCTGGAACCCGGCGTTGGACGGCTGGCGTGCGACGAGGGCGTTCGCGACGGCCAGGGCCTTGGCGGTCTGGTTGCTGCGCAGGTACAGACCCACCAGCGCAAAGGCCGCCTGGGTCTGGCCAGGATCCTTCTTGTACGCAGCCTCCAACTGCGACTGCGCGCTCGCGGTCTGGCCAGTTCCGATCAGGCTCATGCCATAGGCGGTGCGCAATTCGGGCGAATCGTTGCTGCGCAGCGCCTCCTGCATCAGCGAAGCGGCCATCGCGTCCTGCCCCTTGGCCATGCGCGCCGAGGCGAGCAAGGCCAGGGCCTGGGTGTCCTTCGGCGCCGCGCGAACATAGCGGTCCAGCGAATCGATGGCGCGGTCGACATTGCCTTCGGCCAGGTAGATGCTCGCCAGCAGCTTCGACACCGGGCTGCCGGGCTGCACCTGCTGGAAGTATTCGAAGTAGGGCTTGGCCTTCTCGCGTTCGCCCAGGCCGTAATGGGCCTCGCCGTTGAGCAGCAGGATCTGGGGCCGGAAGCGGATGTACTCGATCGGCACCGGGTCGAGCAACGTGGTGATCTTGACGAGCGCGGCCTTCATGTCGGCCTGCCGGCCGGCGTGTTCGGCGAGCAAGGCGCTCAGGTACCAGCCGCGAGGCTCGTCCGGCGTCTTGTCGAGCAATGCGGCGACGTCCTTGGCGGCGTCGTCGTACCGCTTCAAGTCGATGTACAGGCCGGCGCGCGCCACGCGGGCATCGACATGGCCGGGATCGGCCGCGATCGCCTTGTCGTAAGACGCCAGCGCAGCGGCGAGATTTCCTTGCACGTGCAGGACGGATCCGCGCTGGTAGTGGACCTCCGCCGAATTCGGGTTCATCGCCCCGGCCTTGTCGACGGCTGCCAGCGCTTCGGTCAATTGCCCGCGGCGGATGCGGATCGGCACCTCGGCCAGCCACCCGTCGATGGACTGCGGATCCACCGCCCGCGCGTCTTCGACGGCCTTCAGCGAGGCGTTGGCATTGCCCAGGTCGCTGTAGGCGGCTGCCTTGACCAACAACAGTTGCGCCTGCACCCGCGCGGGCAGGCCGGCGAGCGCAAAGCGCTGCGGATCGACGACTTCCTGCTGCCTGCCTTGGTCGGCGATCGAGCGCGCGAGCAGGACGACAACCTCGGCCCGGTTCACGCCCAGACGCAGCGACTCGTTGAACGCGACCTCGGCGGCCGCGACATCGCCATTGGCGAACAAGGCCTTCGCGAGCAGCACCTGCACCGCGAGTTGGGTCTTGTCGCGCTGCAGCGCGTTCTTCAACTGAATGATGGCGCCGTTGTAGTCGTGCTTGTCGTAGCGCGTCAGCGCGTCTTCGTAGAAGTGCTCCGCCTTCGAATCGACCGCCGCAGCGACCGGCGGCGCCGTCAGCACGAGAACCGCCGCCGCAGCGGCAAGGACAACGAATGGAGAGCGTCTTTTCACGAACGGCATCCTAGGAGATCCGACGCCCGCCGGGCGCTGATCCCAGTCATCCCTGACGCGCCCGCGTGCGGAAATGCTTGCCAATCGGTATCGAACCCCCGCGAACCGGGGGCGGGCCGAACAGCGCACAATTTCGCCTTCCGTTTCCATCCCTCTCATCCGTCCCCGAAAGCGATCCGATGAAGTCCACCCTTGTCGCGCTCTGCCTGGCGGCGGCCTTCCAGGCAGCGCCGGCCGCCGTCCCGGCGCTGCCGTCGCACAACGTCGCCTGGCAGCGCGCTGCGGCCGATGCCGACATAGCCCGCGCGTTCGCGCAGGCGCGCGCGCAGAACAAGCCGGTGCTGTTGTACTGGGGTGCGACCTGGTGCCCGCCGTGCAACCAGCTCAAGGCGACGCTGTTCAACCGCGCCGACTTCGCCGCCCAGTCGCGCGCCTTCATCGCGGTCGCGGTCGACGGCGACCTGCCCGGCGCACAGAAGCTCGGCAAGCGTTTCAACGTCAGCGGCTACCCGACGGTGGTGCTGTTCAAGCCCGACGGCACCGAGATCACGCGCCTGCCCGGCGAGGTCGATCCCGAGCAGATGATGGCCGTGCTGCAGCTCGGCATGAGCGGCGGCCGGCCCGTGAAGGCGGTGCTGGCCGACGCGCGCGCCGGCAAGCCGCTGTCGGCCAACGACTGGCGCATGCTCGCCTTCTATTCCTGGGACACCGACGACCAGCAGCTGGTCTCCAAGAACGACCTGCCCGGCCTGCTGCTGCAACTGGCGATGGCCGCCCCGACCACCGACCCCGAGACCAGCACCCGGCTGTGGCTGAAGGCGATCGCCGCCAGCGACGACGGCATGGGCGTCAAGCCCGACGCCGCGATGCGCGAGCGCGTCCAGCGCGTGCTGACCGATCCGGTGCAGGCGCGCGCGCAGATGGATGTGCTGACCGCCGACGCGGCCCGCATCGTGCGCGTGCTGGCCGACGGCGATGCGCCCGGGAAATCCCCGCTGCTGCCCGCCTTCGATGCCGCGTTGCAGCGGCTGGCGCAGGACGCGACGCTGTCGCGCGGCGATCGGCTCGGCGCGACGATCGCGCGCGTGGACCTGGCGCGGCTGAGTGCGCCGCAGGGCGCGGTGCAGGTCCAGTTGCCCGCGCCGCTGCTGAAGGACTTGCGCGAGCAGGTCGTGCGCGACGACCGCGAGATCACCGACGGCTACGAGCGCCAGGCGGTCATCACCGAAGCCGGCTACGCGCTCGGCCGCGCCGGCCTGTGGGCCGAGAGCGACGCGCTGCTCGAGGCCAACCTGAGCAAGAGCCATTCGCCCTACTACCTGATGAGCCAGCTCGGCGGCAACGCGCGCAAGCTCGGCCACAAGGACGCCGCGCTGCGCTGGTACGCGAAGGCCTTCCAGACCAGCGAAGGGCCGGCGACGCGGCTGCAATGGGGCGCGGGCTACCTGCAGGCGCTGCTCGACCTGACGCCGCAGGACACGGTGCGCATCGAGAAGACCGCCACCGAGATCTTTGCCGAGGCGGCCAAGGACGGCGGCGCCTTCGACGGCCGCAGCGCGCGCGTGCTGCAGCGCGTGAGCAGTCGGCTGACCGGCTGGAACGCCGACGGCAAGCAGGCGCCGGTGCTGAAGCGGCTGCGCGCGCAACTGACGGGCGTGTGCGCCAAGGTCGACGCGGCCGACGGTCAGCGCGCCGCCTGCCAGGCGCTGCTGAAGCCGGCGCAGGTCGGCTGAACCGCACCCCGATTTCCATCAACCCGAAAGAGCCCATGCCGCGCGCGATCCTCGACGAAGCCCAGATCCACCCCGCCATCCGCGAGCGGGTCGCCAACCTTCACGCCGACATCGTGCGCGAGGTGCAGGAGGCCGCGGCGCGGCACCCGGTGCTGGTGGTCGGCATGGGTCAGAACCCGTTCCCGAAGAAGGCACGGCGGGCCCTCGACGCCGCCGGCGTGGCCTACGAGTACCTCGAGTACGGAAGCTACTTCGGCGGCTGGCGCCGGCGCAACGCGCTGAAGATGTGGACGGGCTGGCCGACGCTGCCGCTGGTGTTCGTCAAGGGCACCCTGGTCGGTGGCGCCGAGGATCTGGCGAAGCTGATCGCCGGCGGCGAACTCAAGCGCATGCTCGCCTGATCGGCGCGGACCGCGCAGTCGTCATGCGCGCGTGGATCGTGATCGGCTGGGTCGCCCTGGCCGCGCTCTCCGCCGGGCCGGTAACGGCCGCGACCGCACCGCCGCCGGGTCTGAAGAGCTGCTGGCTCAAAGGCGTGGAGCAGGCCGCCTGGTGCGGCAGCGTGCGCCGACCGCTGGACCCGGCGCAGCCGGCGGGCCGGCAGATCGACGTGCACTTTGCCGTGCTGCCGGCGGTGGCGCGCCACAAGCGGCCCGACCCGGTGTTCTACTTCGCCGGCGGCCCGGGGCAGGGCGCGATCGAGCTGGCCGGCACCGTGGCTGGACTGTTGGCGCGCTTCTCGAACCGGCGCGACATCGTGCTCATCGACCAACGCGGCACGGGCCAGAGCGCGCCGCTGCGGTGTGACCCGGCCGCGCCGACGCAGCCGATCCGCGACGGCCTCGATGTCACGCTGCAGGTCGAGCGCCTGCGCGCCTGCCGCGAGCGGCTGGCCAAGCTGCCTTACGGTGACCTGCGCCAGTTCACGACCACGATCGCGATGCAGGATGCCGACGCGGTGCGCCGCGCGCTGGGTGCCGAACGCGTCGATCTGATCGGCGGCTCGTACGGCACGCGCGCGGCGCTCGAATACCTGCGCCAGTTTCCGCAGGCCGTGCGGCGTGTCGTGCTGGACGGCGTGGCGCCGCCGGACATGGCGCTGCCGGCGACCTTCTCGCCCGATGCGCAGGCCGCTTTCGACGCGCTGCTCGCCTGGTGCGAGCGCGACGCCGCCTGCCACGCGCGCTATCCCCAGCTGCGCGCGCAGTGGCACGCGTTGCTGGCGAGCTTGCCGCGCGAGGTGGCGGCGGCGCAGCCGGTGACCGGCGTCGTCGAGCGGTTCACGATGACGCGCGAGATGCTGCTCGGCCTGGTGCGGCTGCCGCTGTATGCGCCGGTCATCGCGTCGGCGCTGCCGCTGGCGGTGAGCGAGGCCGCGCAGGGGCGCTTCGACGCGATCGTCGGGCTGGCCAGCGCGCTGGCCGGCGGGCGCGGGCTGGGGCTGGCCGAGGGCATGCATTTCTCGGTCGTGTGCGCCGAGGATCTGCCGCGCATGGCCGACGCGGCCGAACGCCCCGGCGCCGACTTCGGCGACGGCATGGCCGACCTGTACCGCCGCGTCTGCGCCGGCTGGCCGCGCGGCAAGGTGCCGGCGGCCTTCTACACCGTGCCGCCGGCACCGGTGGCGACGCTGCTGCTGTCCGGCGGCCTGGACCCGGTGACCCCGCCGCGCCACGCCGAGCACGTGGCACGCGCGCTCGGCGCGAAGGCACGTTCGGTGGTGGTCGCCAACGCCGGCCACGGTGTGATGGGCCTGGGCTGCATGCGCGACGTGGTGTTCCGCTTCGTCGATGCGGACAGCGACGACGAGGCGCTGAAGGTCGATACCGGCTGCGCGCGTGGCGTGCCGCGGCCGACCGTCTTCGCGCCGCTGGCGGCCGCGCCCGCGAAATGATCGAAGTGCGCCGGCTCTCGAAGCGCTTCGCGCAGGGGCGTGGCCGCAACGCGCGCGTCGTGCAGGCGCTGGACGGCGTGGACTTCACGGCCGCCGATGGCTGCATCACCGGCCTGCTCGGGCCGAACGGGGCCGGCAAGACGACCGCGCTGCGCATCGTCGCGGCGCTGATCCCCGCGGACGCGGGCCAGGTGCTCGTCGACGGCATCGACGTCGCGCAGCGGCCGTCCGCGGCCCTCGCGCGCATGGGCGTGCTCAGCGACGCGCGCGGCCTGTACCCGCGCCTGACGGCGCGCGAGAACATCGTCTACTACGGCCGGCTGCAGGGGCTGGACGCCGCGGCCGCGAACGCGCGCGCCGAGGCGCTGGCGCAGACGCTGGAGATGCGGCCTTTGCTCGACCGCCGGACCGCCGGCTTCAGCCAGGGCGAGCGGATGAAGACCGCGCTGGCGCGCGCGTTGGTGCACGACCCACCGAACATCGTGCTCGACGAACCCACCAACGGCCTGGACGTGCTGGCCACGCGCTCGCTGCGCGAGGCGCTGCGCCGGCTGCGCGACGAGCAGCGCAAATGCATCGTCTTCTCGACCCACATCATGCAGGAGGTGGAGCGCCTGTGCGACCAGGTCGTGCTCGTCTCGCACGGCCGTACCGTCGCGACCGGCACGGTGGCCGAGCTGGGCGAGCGCACCGGCATGGCCGACTTCGAGGAAGCCTTCGTGCGCCTGGCGTTCACCGAGGCCGAGCGGCGCGGCGAGGGCGGGCCATGATCGCCGGTGCCTGGACCGTGTTTCGCAAGGAGCTGACCGACGCGCTGCGCGACCGGCGCACGCTGCTCACGGTGCTGCTCAGCGCCGTCGTGTTCGGGCCGCTGCTGCTGGTGCTGATCTCGAACCTGGTCGCCGGCATCGAGAAGCGTGCCGAGGCGCGCGTGATCGTCGTCAGCGGCATCGAGCACGCGCCGACGCTGCGCAACTACATCGAGCGTCAGACCTACACGATCCGGAGCGCGCCGGCCGACTACGAACAGCAGTTGCGCGACAGCCGGCTCGGCGACCCGGTGCTCGTGATCGGCGCCGACTTCGAGGCCGGGCTGGCGCAGGGCGCGTTGCCGGTGGTGACGCTGGTCGGCAGCTCGGCGAACCAGCGCGCGCAGGCGGCGAGCGGGCGCTTGATGCGGATGCTGGAAGGCTTCAACCGCGAACAGGCGCTGCTGCGGCTGGCGGTGCGCGGCGTCTCGCCGGCCGCGCTGGAGGCGGTGCAGCTGGACCAGCGCGATCTGGCCGACCCGGCTGCGCGCGCCGCCCAGCTGACGGCGATGCTGCCGTACTTCGTGCTGATGGCGGTGGTCTACGGTGCGCTCAACGCCGCGCTGGACAGCACCGCCGGCGAGCGCGAACGCGGCTCGCTCGAGCCGCTGCTGATGAACCCGACCTCGCGCGTCGCGCTGGTGCTGGGCAAGTGGGGTGCCGTCGCGAGCGTGGGCATGCTGATCGCGGTGCTGAGCGCGTTCAGCTTCCTGCCCGGCCAGTGGTTGATCAAGAGTCCGACGCTGGCGGCGCTGTTCCAGTACGGGCCGCGCGAGGCGCTGCGCTTCATCGTGCTGTTGATGCCGCTCGCCATGGCCGTGTCGGCGCTGCTGATGGCGGTGGCGATCCGCTGCCGCACCGTCAAGGAAGCGCAGGCGAACGCGACCGCGGTCGTGCTCGGCGTGTCGCTGCTGCCGCTGGTGGCGCTGTTCGGCCAGCAGGGTGAATCGCCCTGGCACCTGTGGGTGCCGGCGCTGGCCCAGGTGACGCTGATGGGACGCGTGCTCAAAGGCGAGACGCCGGGCGCGGCGCAATGGCTGCCGCCGCTGGCGGTGTGCGCCGCGCTGACGGTGCTGGGCGTGGTCTTCGTCGCACGCTCGCTGCGCGCGGCGGCGGTGAAGTAACGCCGCCCGGCAGCGCCTGCCGCGCGCCTACTGCGCCGGCTCGCCGAGGGCGCGTGCGACCTCGCCTTGCCAGGGCAGCGCGTGCACGATCTCGTTCAGGAAGCGGGCCGCTTCGAGTGCGGTCAGCACCTCGCCTTCGTCGCCGACGAGGCGCAGGTTGGTGATCACGGACATCGGGTCGGCCATCGCGACGACGCCGCGCGCGATCTGGATCCAGTCCCAGGCAACGCCGGCGTTGCCGTCGGTCGAGGCGCCGCCCCAGAAGGTCTGGCCCGCCTGGGCGCTGTGCCCGTCGCCGCTGAGCATCACGCGGGTGCCGAGGTGGTGGAACTCGAGGCCTTCGGAGCGACCGGCCTGCCACAATACCGGTGGCCAGGCGCGCAGTGACCATGGCGAGGCGGATGTCGTCAATGGGGCGCAAAGCGTTTGGGATGTGTGTTGCATGTCCTCATCTTTCGGCATGCGGCTGGCGTGCGATAGATGTAAACCCTGTCAGGGCGGGTACATTGCCCGGTGCTGACACCCTGATCCAGAGGCAAGAGGAGACGAATGCTCCCCGGTGGTTATTCGTCGGTGCTACAGGCCAAGAGCCGCGAAGAGTTTCGCGACGAAGTCATCCGTTTCACGCAGCGGCTGGGGTTCGAGACCGTGTCGGCGATCACGGTGCTCGAACGCGCAATGGGGCAGATGGAGTTCATCGCGGTCGACAACACGCCGGTTGCGTTCAGCGATACGTACTGCGATCCGCGACTCCAGCGCCGCGACCCAGTGATGCAGCACTCGCAAGCGCAGAGTGTGCCAATCGTCTGGGACCAAGAGACCTATGTTGCCCAGGGTGCTGGCAGAGTTGTGGGAGCAACAGGCGACATTTGGCTACCGCACCGGCATCGCCATGGCGTTGCACATGCCGGAAGGGCAGGCATTTCCAGCTCGGCGTCGATCGCGATCAGGCTCTGCCGGGTGATCCTGCGGAGCTGCAGCGAGTCGTGGCCGACCTGCAGTTGTTCGCGGTTCATGCACAGGACGTCGGCCCTGCGATTGCTCGTTCCGGCCACCGCTGCAGCCCGAGCGGCCTTCGCTGACGCCGCGAGAACTCGAGGCCTTGCGCTGGACCATGGACGGCAAGACGGCGTGGGAGGTCGGCGCGATCCTGGGCATCAGCGAGCGCACGGCGGTCTTGCATGTCAACAATGCGATGCACAAGTTGGGCTGCGTCAACAAGCACCAAGCGGTTCTCAAGGCGCTGCGCCTTGGCTTGATCTACTTAGCGGCTTCAACCTGTAAGAGCTGACAGTTCCGTTTCCGATAGCGCGCTGCTTCAATGGTTAGGTTCCCGTGCGATCCGGCACGGTTCTGCCACCGATGGAGATCTTCATGCAGCGCAAGTCCTCGCTCGACCAACGTCAACAGCGTGCCAAGCAAGAACAAGTTCGGCCCTCCGGCCCGACGCCCATCGACCCGCGCGACTTCAAGTCTATTGCCGGCGGCTCGCCGAAGGGCGGCTGGACCACGACGACCACGTCCTCGACGACCACGCTGTAAGTCTTCGCTAGACCGCTTTCCGCCACGGCTGTCATCCCTTCGGTTCCGTGGTGCAGGCGGGCCGGTTCTGCCGGTCCGCGTTTTTTCGCTTCCCGCTGCCGATGCGCCCGCTGTTCCGTCCTGAAGCCGTCGAGGCGCAGAACCAGCAGTGGTTGGGCCGGGTGCAGTTGGTGCGGCCGTTGTCGCTCAGCGTCGTCACCGTCGGCGTGGTGCTGGCAGCGGTTGCCGTCGGCAGCTTCCTGGCGTTGGCGCATTACACGCGGCGGGTCGAGGTGGCCGGCGTGCTGGTGCCCGACCGTGGCCTGATCCGCATCGTGCCTTCGGTCAGCGGCACGGTGGCCGAGCGGCGTGTGTCCGAGGGCCAGGCGGTGCATGCGGGCGACGTGCTCTTCGTGCTCGCGCTGGAGCGGCCGACCCTCGACGCCCAGGCGCAGGCCCGGGTGCAGCGCAGCCTGGACGAACGCGAGCGCAGCTTGAAGGACGCGGCGCGCCAGCAGCAGCTTCTCGTGCAGTCGCAGCAGGCGGCGTTGGAGCGCCGGTTGCAGGCGCTGGCGACCGAGGTCGCGCAGACCGAAGCCGAGGCGGCCTTGCAGCGCCAGCGGCTGGCGCTGGCCCGGCAGGCGCTCGCGCGGCTGCAGTCGCTGCGCGACGAGCAGTTCATCTCGGCCGCGCAGGTGCAGGCCAAGGACGAGGAGGTGCTGGGCCTGCAGGCCGTGGCGCAGGGGCTCGAGCGGCAGAAGGCCGGCTTGCTGCGCGAGCGCGCCGAGCTCGACGGCGAGCGCCGTGGCCTGCCGCTGCTGGCGAGCGGCACGCAGGGCGGCATCGAGCGCGACCTGGCGTCGCTGTCGCGCGAAGCGGTGGAGCAGGACGCCGCGCGCCAGATCGTCATCCGCGCGCCGCAGGACGGCACCGTCACCGCCTTGTACGCCGAGGCCGGCCAGAGCGTCTCGCCGTCGTCGGCGCTTGCCAGCCTGGTGCCGGTGGGGGCGACGCTGCAGGCGCAGCTGTACGCGCCGTCGAGTGCGGTCGGCTTCGTGCGGCCGGCGCAGGCGGTGCAGCTGCGCTACGAAGCCTTCCCGTACCAGAAGTTCGGCCACCAGCTGGGTCACGTGCTGCAGGTGTCTCGCACGCCGCTGGTGGCGAGCGAACTGGCGGCACTGTCGCTGCCGGTGGCGGAGGCCGGCGCCGAGAGCGAGCCGCTGTTCCGCATCACCGTGGCGCTGGACGCTGCCGACGCCGAGCGACTGCCGCTGGTGGCCGGGATGCGACTGCAGGCCGACGTGCTGCTCGACCGCCGCCGGCTCGTCGAGTGGCTGTTCGAGCCGCTGCTCGGGCTGCGGGAGCGCGTGTGACGGGGTTCGTGGGCGGCCTGCGGCTGGGGCTGGGCATCGACCGGGTGCCGGTGATCCTGCAGACCGAAGCGGCCGAATGCGGCCTGGCCTGCCTGGCGATGGTGGCCTCGGCGCATGGGCACCGTACCGACCTGCCGTCGCTGCGGCGGCGCTTTTCGCTGTCCGCCAAGGGGGCGACGCTGGGCGACCTGGTGCGCATGGCCGACAGCCTGCAGCTCAATTCGCGCGCGCTGCGCGCCGAACTCGACGAGCTGGCGCAGCTGCAGACGCCTTGCATCCTGCACTGGGACCTGAACCACTTCGTCGTGCTGGTGTCGCTCAAGCGCGGCGTCGCGCTGATCCACGACCCGGCGCGCGGCCTGCGCCGGCTCACGCTCGACGAGGTGTCGCGCCACTTCACCGGCGTGGCGCTGGAGTTGCAGCCGTCGCCGGGCTTCGTGCCGGCGCAGGAGCGCCAGCGCATCACGCTGCGCCAGTTGCTGGGCCCGGTCGCGGGGCTGAAGCGCTCGCTGGCGCAGATCTTCGTGCTCGCGCTGGCGCTCGAGGGCTTCGTGCTGCTGAGCCCGTTCTTCATGCAATGGGTCGTCGACGGCGTGGTGGTCAGCGGCGACCGCGATCTGCTGTTGACGCTGGGCGATCGGCTTCGCGCTGCTGGTGCTGATCCAGGTGGCGACCGCGGCGGCGCGCTCCTGGGCCGTGCTGGTGCTGTCGGCAACGCTGAACCTGCAATGGCTGGTCAACGTGTTCGCGCACCTGATGCGGCTGCCGGTGGACTGGTTCGAGAAGCGCCACGCGGGCGACATCTGGTCGCGCTTCGGTGCGGTCCAGCAGATCCAGAAGACGCTGACCACCAGCTTCATCGAGGCCGTGCTCGACGGCACTGCTGGTCATGCTGACGCTGGCGATGATGGTCGTCTACAGCGTCACGCTGACCGCGATCGCGCTCGCCGCGGTGCTCGGCTACGGCGCTGCTGCGCTGGGTGTTCTTCCGGCCCTTGCGCGAGGCGACCGAGGAAGCGCTGGTCTTCGAAGCCAAGCAGGCCAGCCATTTCCTGGAGTCGCTGCGCGGCGTGCAGGCGATCAAGCTCTTCAACGCGCAGGCCGACCGGCAGTCGCGTTTTGCGAGCCTGGTCGTCGACGCGATGAACGCCGACATCGCGACGCGCAAGCTCGAGCTGCTGGTTCGCGGTGTTGCACCGGCTGTTGTTCGGGCTCGAGCGGGTGGCCGTGATCGGGCTGGGCGGCGCTGCTGGTGTTGGACGGTCGGTTCAGCGTCGGCATGTTGTTCGCGTTCTTCGCCTACAAGGAGCAGTTCGCGCAGCGCGTCAGCGGGCTGATCGACAAGACGGTGGCGCTGAAGATGCTGAAGCTGCAGGGCGAGCGGCTGGCCGACATCGTGCTCACCGCGCCCGAGGCCGATGCCCAGGGCGTGGGGCTACCGATGCGCGAAGCGTCGCCCGGGATCGAGTTGCGCGATCTGACGTTCCGCTATGCCGACGGCGAGCCGGAGGTGCTGCGCGGCGTCAGCCTGCGCGTCGAGCCGGGCGAGTCGGTGGCCATCGTCGGCCCGTCGGGTTGCGGCAAGACGACGCTGCTCAAGCTGATGCTCGGCGTGCACGCACCGACCTCGGGCGAGGTGCTGATCGGCGGCGTGCCGCTGGCCCGGCTCGGGCTGCGCGCCTGGCGCGACATGATCGGCGTGGTGATGCAGGACGAGCCGTTGTTCTCGGGCTCGATCGCCGACAACATCAGCTTCTTCGATGCGCAGCCGGATCGGGCCTGGATCGAGCAATGCGCCCGCGTCGTCGGCCGTGCACGACGAGATCGAGGCCATGCCGATGGGTTACCACACGCTGATCGGCGACATGGGCGCGGCGCTGTCGGGCGGCCAGAAGCAGCGCATCCTGCTGGCGCGCGCCTTGTACAAGCGACCGAAGATCCTGGTCCTGGACGAGGCGACGAGTTCACTCGACGTCGATCGCGAACGCGACGGTCAACCAGGCGGTGCGGCAGCTGGCGCTGACGCGCGTGATCGTCGCCCATCGGCCGGAGACGATCGCCTCGGCCGGCCGCGTGATCGCGCTGCAGGACGGCCGGGTGGCGCAGGATTTGCGAAGCGTGGCGGGCGCGGCACCGATGCACTGAGGCCGGGCTGGGTCTCGCGTGGCGTCCATCGGCAGGGCGGTAGCCCACATGAACGGTAACGCGTCGTATTCGCGCTGATGGACTGCTTCCCCGTCAAGTGGGCCAGCCTCGTAAAATCGCCGTCTCCCATGTTCCATCCGCAACGCTTCGACGTCATCGTGGTCGGTGGCGGCCACGCCGGCACCGAAGCGGCGCTGGCCGCGGCCCGGATGGGCTGCGCGACGCTGCTGCTCACCCACAACATCGAGACGCTGGGACAGATGAGCTGCAACCCGTCGATCGGCGGCATCGGCAAGGGGCATCTGGTCAAGGAGATCGATGCCCTGGGTGGTGCAATGGCCGCGGCCACCGACGAAGCCGGGATCCAATTTCGCGTTCTGAACGGCAGCAAGGGCCCGGCGGTACGCGCGACGCGGGCGCAGGCCGATCGCCTGCTCTACAAGGCGGCCATCCGCCAGCGACTCGAGAACCAGCCCAACCTGTGGCTGTTCCAGCAGGCGGTGGACGACCTGCTGCTCGAGGGTGGCCGGGTCGTCGGCGCCGTCACCCAGCTCGGGCTGCGCTTTCGCGCCCGGGCCGTGGTGCTCACCGCCGGCACGTTCCTGGATGGCCGTATCCATGTCGGCCTGCAGAACTACAGTGCCGGCCGGGCAGGGGATCCGCCGGCCGTCAGCTTGTCGGCACGGCTGAAGGAACTGCAGCTGCCCCAGGGCCGGCTGAAGACCGGGACGCCGCCGCGCCTGGACGGCCGGTCGATCGATTTCTCGCGCCTGCAGGAACAGCCCGGCGACCTGGATCCGGTGCCGGTGTTCAGTTTCCTCGGCTCGCCGGACCAGCATCCGCGCCAGGTGCCTTGCTGGATCACGCACACCAACGAGCGCACGCACGAGATCATCCGCAGCGGCTTCGACCGCAGCCCGATGTTCACCGGCGTGATCGAAGGCGTGGGGCCGCGCTACTGCCCGAGCATCGAGGACAAGGTCAACCGCTTCGCCGACAAGACCTCGCACCAGATCTTCCTCGAGCCCGAGGGGCTGACCACGCACGAGGTCTACCCGAACGGCATCTCGACCTCGCTGCCCTTCGACGTGCAGGTCGCCGCGGTGCAGTCGATGGTCGGGCTCGAGAACGCGCACATCCTGCGGCCGGGCTATGCGATCGAGTACGACTACTTCGACCCGCGCGAACTGAAGACCAGCTTCGAGACGCGCGCGGTGAAGGGGCTGTTCTTCGCCGGCCAGATCAACGGCACCACCGGCTACGAGGAGGCGGCGGCGCAAGGGCTGTTCGCCGGCGTCAATGCCGCGCTGCAGGTCACGGGGCGCGAGCCCTGGCTGCCGCGCCGCGACCAGGCCTACCTGGGCGTGCTGGTCGACGACCTGGTGACCAAGGGCGTCACCGAGCCCTACCGGATGTTCACCAGCCGGGCCGAGTTCCGCCTCCAGCTGCGCGAGGACAACGCCGACCTGCGCCTGACCGAGGCCGGGCGCCAGCTCGGGCTGGTGGACGATGCGCGCTGGGACGCTTTCTGCCGCAAGCGCGACCTGCTGGAACGCGAACTGCAGCGCCTGCGCGCGACCTGGGTCCGGCCGGCGACGGTGCCGGCCGCCGATGCCGAGCGCTGGCTGGGCAAGGCGCTGGAGCACGAGTACAGCCTGGCCGATCTGCTGCGCCGGCCCGGCGTGGGTTTCGACGAGGCCTGGGCGCTGGCGGCCATCGCCGGCATCGAGCCGGGTGTTTCACGTGAAACGCTGCGGCTGGAAATCGGTCGGCGTGAGGCGGACGCGGTGATCGAGCAGGCCGAGATCTCGATCAAGTACGCCGGCTACATCGACAAGCAGATCGACGAGGTCGAGCGCGCTTCGCAGCTCGAGCATCTCCGGCTGCCCGAGGACATCGACTACACGGCCGTGACCGCGCTGTCCTTCGAGGTGCGGCAGAAGCTCGGTCGCCACCGGCCCGAGACGCTGGGCCAGGCCTCGCGAATCTCCGGCATCACGCCGGCGGCGATCTCGCTGCTGCTGGTGCATCTGAAGAAGGGGCGCTTCAAGGGTTTCGTCCGGGACGAGGCCGCTTGATCGACGCCATCGACGCGGTCTGCCGCGAACTCGGCCTGGCGCCCGAGCCGGGCCAGACGGCCGCGCTGGCGCGATACCTGGCGCTGCTGCAGCGCTGGAACGCGACCCACAACCTGACCGCGATCCGCGAGCCGGCCGCGATGCTGACGCAGCACCTGGCCGACTGCCTGGCCGTGATTCCACCGCTACATCGGCATCTGGTGCGGGGCCGTTTGCTGGACGTCGGCAGCGGCGGCGGTCTGCCAGGCGTCGTCGTCGCCGTGATGCTGCCGGCCATCGACGTGGTCTGCGTCGATGCGGTGGGCAAGAAGGCGGCCTTCATCCGCCAGGCGGCGGGCGTGCTCGGGCTGGGCAACCTGCGCGCGGTGCATGCCCGGGTCGAAGACTTGCACGAGGCGCCGTTCGACGTGATCACGTCGCGCGCCTTTGCCTCGCTGGCCGACTTCGTCACGCTGACACGACGGCACCTGCGCCCGGGTGGCGTCTGGCTCGCGATGAAGGGCAGGGAGCCAGTCGACGAGATCGCCGCGCTGCCGGCCGACATCGAGATGTTTCACGTGGAACCGCTCCAGGTGCCCGGGCTGGATGCGCAGCGCTGTCTTGTCTGGATGCGCCCGCGTCGCGTGCCATGATTTCCGCGAACAATCTGCGCTACGCTCGCGTCGCCCAAGAAGGCCGGCTGCATGTCGCAGCCCGGCCCGCCCCCCGGAGGAAACCCATGAACCGCCGCCTGCCGCCTGCCCGATGACGGCACGAATCTTCTGCATCGCCAATCAAAAGGGCGGGGTCGGCAAGACCACGACGACGGTCAACCTGGCGGCCGGGCTGGCCCAGGTGGGTCGCCGCGTCCTCGTCGTCGACCTCGACCCGCAGGGCAACGCGACGATGGGCTCGGGCGTCGACAAGCGCTCGCTGCCGCTCAGCGTCTACGACGTGCTGCTCGAGTCGGCGTCCATCGCCGAAGCGCGACAGCGCAGCCCCAAGGGCGGCTACGACGTGCTGGGCGCGAACCGCGAACTGGCCGGTGCCGAGGTCGAACTGGTTGAACTGGAGCGACGCGAGAAGCGGCTTCGCCTCGCGCTGCAGGCGGTGTCGTCGGACTACGACTTCGTCCTCGTCGACTGCCCGCCCAGCCTGAGCCTGCTGACGCTGAACGGGCTGTGCGCGGCGCATGGCGTGGTGGTGCCGATGCAGTGCGAGTACTTCGCGCTCGAGGGGCTGTCGGACCTGGTCAACACGATCAAGCAGGTCCACGCCAATCTGAACCCCGATCTGCAGATCATCGGCCTGCTGCGCGTGATGTTCGACCCGCGCATCACGCTGCAGCAGCAGGTCAGCGAGCAGATCAAGGCGCACTTCGGCGACAAGGTGTTCGACACCGTGATCCCGCGCAACGTGCGCCTGGCCGAAGCGCCCAGCTACGGACAGCCTGGCGTGACCTTCGATCCGGCGTCCAAGGGCGCGCAGGCCTTCGTCGAGTTCGCGCGCGAGATGGTCAAGCGCCTTGGATGAAGCGCTGCTCGCGCGCGTCGAGGACGCCGGGCTGAACGCCAGCGCGCCGCCCGAGCAGCGCTGGATGGACGGCTGGCTGGTGCGCACCTCGAAAGGCAAGGCCCGGCGCGCCCGCTGCATCAACGCCGTCGCCGCGGGCCGGCTGCCGCTGGCCGAGAAGTTGCAGCGCTGCGAGGCCTTGTACCGAGATGCTGGCCTGCCGCTGGTCTTTCGCATCACCCCGTTCAGCCAGCCGCCGGCGCTGGACGCCGAACTCGCCGCGCTCGGCCTCGTCGCGGTCGACGACACCCGGGTGATGGTCAACGCCGAGCTGCCGGCCGGACCGGCGCCGGCCTTGCCGCACGGCATCCGCTGGGTCTCGCTGCCGGCCCCGGCCTATGCCGAAGCGGTCGGGCAGCTGCGCGGGTCGCCCGAGGGCCAACGGCTCGCGCATGCGCAGCGCCTGGCGGCGTCGCCGGTGCCTTACCAGGGCTTCGCGATGGAGCGCGACGGCGAGATCCTGGCCTGCGGTCAGTTCGCGCAAGAGGCCGAGCTGGCCGGTCTGTACGACGTCTTCACCCGGGAGCGCGAGCGCGGCAAGGGCTGGGCCAGGCTGCTGTGTCAGCGCTTGCTTTCGCTGGCAGCGAGCCAGGGCGCCAGGATCGGCTATCTGCAGGTCGAGGCCGACAACGCACCCGCCCGGCAGGTCTACGCCCGGCTCGGCTTCGCCGACGGCTACGCCTACCACTACCGCCAGCGGCCGGGCGACTGAACGCCGCGCGGCCGGCCCGGCGACAGCCGTCTTACAGCCCCAGCCCTTCGTCGAGGCCCAGGTGCACGTTCATCGCCTGCACCGCCGCGCCGCTCGCGCCCTTGCCCAGGTTGTCCAGGCGCGCCATCAGCAGCACCTGGGTCTCGTTGGCAAAGACGAAGAGGTCGACGCGGTTGCTGTCGTTGCAGGCCAGCACGTCGAAGTGCCCCGCCTCCAGCGTCGCCGGGTCGCGCAGCGGCATCACGCGCACGAAGCGCTCGCCGGCGTAGCGTGCTTCGAACGCCTGCTGGAGGGTCTGGGGCGTGGCGCCGGCCGGCAGCTGCGACAGGTGCAGCGGCACGCTGACCGACATCCCCTTGTAGAACGGGCCGACGATGGGCATGAAGACCGGCGCGGCCGTCAGCCCGGTGTGCGCCTTCATCTCCGGCAGGTGTTTGTGCGCGAGTGACAGCGCGTACGGCCGCGGTGCCGCCAGCGCCGGGTCGCCGCCGGCCTCGTACTGCTCGATCATCTTCCTGCCACCGCCGGAATAGCCGGTGATCGACGTCGCGCTGACGCCCAGGTCGGCCGGCACCAGCCCGGCGTCGACGAGCGGGCGCAGCAGCAGGATGAAGGCGCTGGCGTGGCAGCCCGGGTTGGCGATGCGCTTGCTCGCGCGCAGCCGCTCGCGCTGGCCGGGCGCCAGCTCGGGCAGGCCGAAGACCCATTCCGGCTTCGTGCGGTGCGCCGTGCTGGCGTCGATGACGCAGGTCTTGGGGTTGCGCACCATCGCCGCGGCCTCGCGCGCGGCCGCGTCCGGCAGGCACAGGAAGGCCACGTCGGCGGCGTTCAGCAGCCGCTCGCGTTCGGCGGCGTCCTTGCGCCGCTCGGGGGCGATGCGCAGCAACTCGATGTCCGCGCGCTTCGACAGGTAATCGTGGATGCGCAGGCCGGTGGTGCCTTCCTGGCCGTCGACGAACACGGTGTGGGTCATGCCTTGCCTATGCGATGGCGATTGCGCTGAGTTCCGAAGCATAAGCCAAGGCCATCGCGGCGGTCGGTGACAATCGCGGCCATGGTCACCAAGAAACCCAAGGGTCTGGGCCTCGGGCTCGAAGCCTTGCTCGGGCCCAAGGTCAGCGACACGCCCGCGCCCGAAGGTCCGCCGACGACGCTCGCGCTGACGATGCTGCAGCCCGGCCGCTACCAGCCGCGCACGCGCATGGACGAAGGCTCGCTCTACGAACTGGCCGAGAGCATCAAGGGGCAGGGCGTGATGCAGCCCATCCTGGTGCGACCGGTCGACGGCGGGCGCTACGAGATCATCGCCGGCGAGCGCCGCTTCCGTGCCGCGCGGCTGGCCGGGCTGGACAGCGTGCCGGTGCTCGTCAAGGTCGTCGCCGACGAAGCCGCGGCGGTGATGGCGCTGATCGAGAACATCCAGCGCGAGGACCTCAACCCGCTCGAGGAAGCGCAAGGCCTGCAGCGCCTGGTCATCGAATTCAAGCTCACCCACGAAGCAGGCGGCGCAGGCGGTCGGGCGCTCGCGCAGCGCGGCGAGCAATCTGCTGCGCCTGTTGAACCTGGCCGAGCCGGTGCAGCAGATGCTGCTCGCCGGCGACCTGGACATGGGCCACGCGCGCGCGCTGCTCGCGCTGGACGCGGCCGAGCAGGTGATGGCGGCCAATGAGGTGGTGGCACGCAAGCTCAGCGTGCGCGACGCCGAGAAGCTGGTTGCCCGCCAGGCGGCGGGCCCGCGAAGCGGCCCGCCCCGGTCGACGAAGAAGTCGCGCGACCTGATGCGCCTGGAAGAGCGCCTGGCCGACAAGCTGTCGGCGTCGGTGGAGATCCGCATTCGCTCCGGCGGCAAGGCGGGTCACCGCGGCGAGCTGGCGATTGCCTTCGGCTCGATGGACGAGTTGAACGGTGTGCTCGAGCGCCTGGGGGTCACCGACAACTGAGGCACCCGCAGGCGGCCGCATTCAGACGGTGGCCAGCACGCGGCCTTGCTGTCGCGCCAGCCACAGCAGCGCGACCGCGACCAGGCCGATCGGCAGCAGCGACCCCAGGTTGAGCCAGGTCCAGCCCTGCGTCGTGATCAGCGCGCCGGAAGCGAACGAGCTTGCCGCCATCGTCGAGAACACACAGAAGTCCATCGTGCCCTGGGCGCGGATCCGCTCTTCCGGCCGGTAGGCCTGGGTGAACAGCGTCGTGCCGCCGACGTACAGGAAGTTCCAGCCCACGCCCAGCGACAGCAGCGCGACCAGGAACTGCATCAGGTCGACCCCCGACAACGCGACGACGACGCAGACCGCGTTCAGCAACACACCCACGCCCATCACCGGCAGCGCGCCGAAGCGGCGGATCAGATGCCCGGTGAAGAAACTGGGCACGAACATGCCCAGCACATGCCATTCGAGCACCAGCGCGGTGTGGCCGAAGGGATGCCGGCATTGCTGCATCGCGATCGGCGTGGCCGCCATCAGCAGGTTCATCACGCCATAACCCAGCGCGCAGGCGGCCACCGAGACCAGGAAGACCGGCTGGCGCACCAGTTCGGCCAGCGGCCGCCCGCGTGCGGCGCCCGGGAGCGGCGGCCGATGCTCGGGGAAGCGGATCGCCGACATCGTCAGCAGCGAGACCAGCGCCACCGCGACCAGCGCCAGGTAGGCGCCGGCGAACGGCACCGCGAGCAGCGGGCGCGTGGCATTCGCCAGGTTCGGCCCGACGAAGGCGCCGACGATGCCACCGGCGAGCACGAGCGAGATCGCACGCTCCTTGAACGCTGGCGCGGCCAGTTCCGGACCGGCAAATCGGTACAGCGAGGCGTTGGCGCTGTAGAAGCCGGCCACCACGGTGGCTGCGACGAGGAGCCAGAAATGGTGCGTGAACACGGCCAGCGCGCACAGGCCGGCCGAGACCGCGGCGACGAGCAGGCCGATCTGGAACGCGCGCTGGCGCCCCAGCCGGGCCTGCAAGCGGGCGACCGGCATCGTCGACAACGCGCCGCCGACGACGTAGCCGGTGACCGGCAGCGTCGCCATCCAACCCACCGGTGCCATCGCCAGCCCGACCAGCCCGTTGATCGCGATGAAGGTCACGTTGTTGGTCAGGAACAGGCCCTGGCAGACGGCCAGAAGCAGCAGGTTGCGATTCATGAACACGATGATCGCATCCGGCGCGGCGTCTGCCGCTCGCGCGGTCGGCTGTCAGCCAGATCTGGGCGCCGCGCGTTGTGGACGTGCACGGACCGTTGCCTGCGCGCCTGCGAGGCATGGGTCTTGCAAGCGTGCGGATATGCGCAACGCGGCGAGATGACGAGGAAACCGGGTTCTCATCGCGGCGTGGGCTGGAGCAGAATGAACCATGCTGGTTCCATGACGTCGAAATACATGCGCCACTGGTAGACGGAAAGCTCTGATGGAGCCTGGGCCCGTACAGCCGGGACTTCATCAGAACTTCCCGGGCGCGGATCGGGGGCCAGGCCTCCATCGGCGCCTTCCTCGAACCAGGAGGTCCGCATGGACGTGATCAGCAGCCTGAAGGCGCGCTACGAACGCATGAGCGCCGAGGAGATGTCCCTCGAGGACTATCTCGCCGAATGCAAGCGCAACCCGCTCGCCTATGCCACCGCCGCCGAGCGCATGCTCAAGGCGATCGGCGAACCGAAGTCGATCGACACGCGCAACGAGCCGCGCCTGTCGCGTCTGTTCGCCAACAAGGTGATCAAGGTCTACCCGGCCTTCGCCGAGTTCTACGGCATGGAAGATTCCATCGAGCAGGTGGTGAGCTACTTCCGCCATGCCGCGCAGGGGCTGGAGGAAAAGAAGCAGATCCTCTACCTCCTCGGGCCGGTCGGCGGCGGCAAGAGCAGCATCGCCGAGCGGCTCAAGCAGCTGATGCAGGAAGTGCCGTTCTACGCGATCAAGGGATCGCCGGTGAACGAGAGCCCGCTCGGCTTGTTCGACGCCGCCGAGGACGGCGCCATCCTGGAGGCCGAGTACGGCATCCCGCGCCGTTACCTGAACCGGATCCTCAGCCCGTGGGCCGTCAAGCGGCTGGAGGAGTACGGCGGCGACATCCGCAAGTTCAAGGTCGTCAAGCGCTTCCCGTCGATCCTCAAGCAGATCGCGATCAGCAAGACCGAACCCGGTGACGAGAACAACCAGGACATCAGCAGTCTGGTCGGCAAGGTCGACATCCGCAAGCTCGAGACCTACGCCCAGGACGACCCCGACGCCTACAGCTACAGCGGCGGCCTGTGCCTGGCCAACCAGGGCCTGCTCGAGTTCGTCGAGATGTTCAAGGCGCCGATCAAGGTGCTGCACCCGCTGCTCACCGCCACCCAGGAAGGCAACTTCAAGGGCACCGAGGGCTTCGGCGCGATCCCCTTCGACGGCGTGATCCTCGCGCACAGCAACGAGAGCGAGTGGAAGGCCTTCCGCAACAACAAGAACAACGAGGCCTTCCTCGACCGCATCTACATCGTCAAGGTGCCGTACTGCCTGCGCGTCAGCGAGGAGATCAAGATCTACGAGAAGCTGCTGCGCGACTCGTCGCTGGCGAATGCCACCTGCGCGCCCGGCACGCTCAAGATGATGAGCCAGTTCGCGATCCTGACAAGGCTGAAGGAGCCCGAGAACAGGTCGCTGTTCAGCAAGATGCTGGTCTACGACGGCGAGAACCTGAAGGACACCGATCCGCGCGCGAAGAGCTACCAGGAGTACCGCGACTACGCCGGCGTCGACGAGGGCATGAGCGGCATCAGCACGCGCTTCGCCTACAAGATCATTTCCAAAGTCTTCAACTTCGACAGCACCGAGGTCGCCGCGAACCCGGTGCACCTGATGTACGTGCTCGAGCAGCAGATCGAGCGCGAGCAGTTCCCGGCCGAGATCGAGCAGAAGTACCTCGCCTTCATCAAGGAGCACCTGGCGACGCGCTACGCCGAGTTCATCGGCAAGGAGATCCAGACCGCCTACCTGGAGAGCTACTCCGAGTACGGCCAGAACATCTTCGACCGCTACGTCACCTACGCCGACTACTGGATCCAGGACCACGAGTACCGCGACACCGACACCGGCGAGGTCTTCGATCGCGGCAGCCTGAATGGCGAACTCGAGAAGATCGAGAAGCCCGCCGGCATCGCCAACCCGAAGGACTTCCGCAACGAGATCGTCAACTTCGTGCTGCGCGCGCGCGCCAACAACCAGGGCAAGAACCCGGTCTGGACGAGCTACGAGAAGCTGCGCACGGTGATCGAGAAGAAGATGTTCTCGAACACCGAGGAGCTGCTGCCGGTGATCAGCTTCAACGCCAAGGCCAGCGCCGACGAGGCCAAGAAGCACGAGGACTTCGTCACGCGCATGGTCGCCAAGGGCTACACGCCCAAGCAGGTGCGGCTGCTCTGCGAGTGGTACCTGCGCGTGCGCAAGAGCAGCTGAGGCCGGAGTCCGGACGCCATGCTGCAACAGATCATCGATCGCCGGCTGGCCGGCAAGAACAAGTCGATCGGCAACCGCGAGCGCTTCCTGCGCCGCCACAAGGAGCAGATCCGCGAGGCGGTGAAGCGCGCGATCGACGGCCGCGGCATCCGCGACATCGAGCGCGGCGAGGACATCCACATCCCGAAGCGCGACCTGTCCGAACCCGTCTTCGGCCACGGCCAGGGCGGCGTGCGCGAGATCGTGCACCCGGGCAACAAGGACTACGTGCGCGGCGACCGCATCGAGCGGCCCCAGGGCGGCGGTGGCGGCGGCACCGGCAAGGGCCAGGCCAGCGATTCTGGCGAGGGCGAGGACGACTTCGTCTTCGCGCTGTCCAAGGAGGAGTTCATGCAGGTCTTCTTCGACGACCTGGCGTTGCCGCATCTGGTGCGCACCCAGCTCGCCGAAGTGCCCGAATGGAAGAGCCACCGCGCCGGCTTCACGAGCGACGGCACGCCGAACAACCTGCATGTCGTGCGCTCGATGCGCGGCGCGATCGGCCGCCGCATCGCGATCGGCGCCGGCAGCCGGCGCGAGCTGCGCGAGATGCAGGACCAGCTCGACGCGTTGCAGCGTGCGCTTCGGCCGGGCGACGCCGCCGCCAAGCGCGAGATCGAGGAGCTCGAAGCGCAGATCGCCGCGCTGCGCGCACGCATCGACCGCATCCCCTACCTCGACCCGATCGACCTGCGTTTCCGCAACCGCGTGCGCGTGCCGGTGCCGACCAGCAAGGCCGTGATGTTCTGCCTGATGGACGTCTCGGGCTCGATGGACGAAGGGCGCAAGGAGCTGAGCAAGCGCTTCTTCATCCTGCTCTATCTGTTCCTGACGCGGCACTACGAGAAGATCGATCTCGTCTTCATCCGCCACCACACGCAGGCCGCCGAGGTCGACGAAGAGAACTTCTTCCATGCGCGCGAGACCGGCGGCACCGTGGTCAGCAGCGCGCTCGTGTTGATGGAGGAGATCATCCGCGCGCGCTACAACCCGAGCGAGTGGAACATCTACGGCGCGCAGGCCAGCGACGGCGACAACTGGCACCACGACAGCGGTCGCTGCCGCGAACTGCTGGGCGACAAGCTGCTGCCGCTGTGCCGCTACTACGCCTACGTGCAGGTGGCCGAGGAAGAGCAGAACCTCTGGGACGAGTACACGCATCTGCTGGAATCCCACCGCCACTTCGCGATGCGCAAGGCCACCGAGGCGTCGCAGATCTACCCGGTGTTCCGCGATCTCTTCAAGAAAGAGGGAGCCCAGGCCGCATGAGCGCGATCCTCGAACCCCGGCGCCTGCAGACCCGCCCGCACGAGCCGCTGCCCGGCCCGAGCGACTGGTCGTTCGAACTCGTCGAGCAATACCACAAGGTGATCCGCGAGACGGCCGAACGCTTCGGGCTGGACACCTACCCGAACCAGCTCGAGGTCATCACCGCCGAGCAGATGATGGACGCCTACGCCAGCGTGGGCATGCCGGTGAACTACCGCCACTGGAGCTACGGCAAGGAGTTCATCGCCACCGAGAAGAACTACAAGCGCGGCCACATGGGGCTGGCCTACGAGATCGTCATCAATTCCAACCCCTGCATCAGCTACCTGATGGAGGAGAACACGATGGCGATGCAGGCGCTCGTCATCGCGCATGCGGCCTACGGCCACAACAGCTTCTTCAAGGGCAACTACCTGTTCCGCATGTGGACCGACGCGGCGTCGATCATCGACTACCTCGTCTACGCGAAGAACTACGTCGCCGCCTGCGAGGAAAAGCACGGCCTCGACGCGGTGGAGGAATTCCTCGACTCCTGCCATGCGCTGGCCAACCATGGCGTCGACCGCTACCGCCGGCCGAGCCGCAAGACGCTGGCGCAGGAACTCGCCGAGCGCAAGGACCGCGAGGCCTACGCGCAGCAGCAGGTCAACGACCTCTGGCGCACGCTGCCGCGCCGCGCCGAGAAGGACGCTGGCCCGTCGGAGAGCAAGCGCTTCCCCGAGGAACCGCAGGAGAACCTGCTCTATTTCATCGAGAAGAACGCGCCGCTGCTCGAGCCCTGGCAGCGCGAGATCGTGCGCATCGTGCGCAAGGTGGCGCAGTACTTCTACCCGCAGCGCCAGACGCAGGTGATGAACGAAGGCTGGGCCACCTTCTGGCACCACCGGCTGCTGAACCAGATGTACGACGACGGCTGGCTCACCGACGGGGTGATGATCGAGTGGCTCAAGTCGCACACCAACGTGATCTACCAGCCGCCGGTGGGCCACAAGGCCTACAGCGGGCTGAACCCCTACGCGCTGGGCTTCGCGATGTACACCGACATCAAGCGCATCTGCGAGGCGCCCACCGACGAAGACCGCGCCTGGTTCCCCGACCTCGCCGGCACGCCCTGGCTGCCGGCGCTGGACCAGGCGATGCGCAACTTCAAGGACGAGAGCTTCGTCGGCCAGTACCTGAGCCCGAAGCTGATGCGCGACCTGCGCCTGTTCGCGATCACCGACGACGAAGGCCAGACCGAGCTCGAGGTCAGCGCGATCCACGACGACGCCGGCTACCGCCGCGTGCGCGAGGCGCTGAGCCACCAGTACGACCTGGGCTCGCGCGAGCCCAACATCCAGGTCTGGAACGTCAACCTGCGCGGCGACCGTTCCCTGACGTTGCGCCACTTCCAGCACAACGACCGGCCGCTGCACGAGTCGGCCGACGAGGTGCTCAAGCATGTCGCCCGGCTGTGGGGCTTCGGCGTCCAGCTCGAAAGCGTCAACGCGAAGGGCGACGTGACGAAGCGGTGGGCGGTGGCGGGCGGAGCAGGCTGATCTCTGGCTTGATCGGGTCGGGCCCCGCGCTTGGGCCGGCAATCGGACGACTCAGATGTGAGTTGATCGCACTTTCCCACGATGTCGATCAACTTGACACGACGGTCATCGATCGTCGTCGACCCCAGGAACAGCGGCCGCGTCGATAGACTCAAGTCGCTGAATCGGGTCGACTTATTTCTCTTCACCGACATCCTGGCCTGAACCTTGCCGTCTTCCTTGTCTGTCAGCGTCCGGGGACATTCTTCCCTCTGTCGCCGGCAACTCAGAGCAAGCAGTTCTGACAACAGGAGACATCCAGTCATGATTCAAGCAAGCTACTCGTGCAAGTGCGGTCGTGACCGCCATCGGGTTTGCGAGCGCCGCGCTGTCGCGTCGCCGCGCCTTCGTCAATCGGGGTTTGCCGACGGCCAATGCTCGAACAATGCCAGCTGGCACCAATCGGTCCAACGTTGCCTGACGGTGGCCGGGGGATACACCGGTTCCGACTACTGGATGCGTCGGCGACACGTTCACGAACAATGGCGCGCAAGCCTGGACCATTGACACCATCACGGATCTGGACCGTCGGCACGTACCACGACCGCGATCCCTGCGGGGTGGTGTCAACGGCGGCTCGACGGCCTCGTCTCCAGTTCCGGAGCGATCTCGGCACGCGGTGACGTACGCCGACGGATCGACGTACCAGGGCTCGAGCCTTGATCTACGACAGGTATCGCCGTCGACTTCGGCCGTCAACGTGCACCCTGCTACGCCGGGCAGACCTACGACTTCTTCCTCGACGGCAGCGGCGGCAACAACGCGATCCGGCTCAGGCGCATGCGTCGAACGGCGCCATTGACGCGGTTCGCGCGCAGCGACGGTAGCCGATCAACTCTCATCGACTGTGGGGCGAAGCTTGGTTCAGCCCGGCGGTTGGCACCGATGTCAATGCGACGTGTCGTTCCAGTCGTGGCAGCCTCGACTGCGGCACAGCGGGTGCTCGGACACGGACATCAGCGATGTGATACGTCGCCGCGGTGTTTGGCAAGGTGCCCGAGCCTGCAACGCGCGTCGCTCGTCGGCCTGGCGCTCGTCGGGGCGCTGCTGGCCGCCGTCGTGGCGTGCTGAGCCGGCTCGCCGGACCGCGACCCCGCCGCGGCGGCGGTTCGTCGCTCCGTGCGGCCGCTCCGCTATCAGAGCGCGAAGATCTTCCCCGGATTCATGATGTTCTTCGGGTCCAGCGCGCGCTTGATCTGGCGCATCAGGTCCACCGCGCCGGCGCCGGCCTCGTCGAGCAGGAAGCCCATCTTGTGCAGGCCGATGCCGTGCTCGCCGCTGCAGGTGCCTTCCAGCGCGATCGCGCGCTGCACCATCTGCATCGACAAGCGCTCGGCCGTGGCGCGCTGCTGCATGTCCCCTTCCTTCACCAGGTAGGCGAGGTGGAAGTTGCCGTCGCCGACATGGCCGACGATGTAGTACGGCAGGCCCGAGGCGTCGGCCTCGGCCACCGAGGCCTCGATGATCTCGGCCAGGCGCGAGATCGGCACGCAGGTGTCGGTGGTCACGCTGCGACAGCCGGGGTTGCTCTGCATGCCCGCGAAGTAGGCCTTGTGGCGCGCGGTCCACAGCCTCGTCCGCTCCTCGGGCGTCGTCGCCCACTGGAAGTCCTCGCCGCCGAGCTCGCTGGTGATGGCCTGCACGGTCTCCGCCTGCTCCTTGACGCCGGCCTCGCTGCCGTGGAACTCCATCAGCAGCATCGGGCTCTCGCGCAGGCCGAGCTTGCTCTGTGCGTTGACGTAGCGCACCGCGTTGGCGTCGAGCAGCTCGCAGCGCGCGATCGGCACGCCCATCTGGATGACCTGGATCGTCGCGTTGACCGCCGAGCCGACGTCGGGGAAATGGCAGATCGCCGCGCTCACCGCCTCGGGCAGCGGGTAGAGCTTGAGCGTGACCTCGGTCATCACGCCGAGCGTGCCCTCGCTGCCGACGAACAGCCGCGTCAGGTCGTAGCCGGCGCTGCTCTTCTTGCGCCCGCGTGCCGGTGTGGATCACCTCGCCCGAGGCCGTGACCACCGTCAGCGCGAGCACGTTCTCGCGCATCGTGCCGTAGCGCACCGCGTTCGTTCCGCTCGCGCGCGTGGCCGCCATGCCGCCGAGCGACGCGTTCGCGCCGGGGTCGATCGGGAAGAACAGCCCGGTGTCGCGGATCTCGCGGTTGAGCTGCTCGCGCGTCACGCCGGCCTGCACGGTGACGGTCAGGTCCTCGGGGTTCAGGCGCACGATCTTCGTCATGCGCGAGACGTCGACGCTGACGCCGCCCTGCACCGCGAGCAGGTGGCCTTCGAGCGACGAGCCGATGCCGTACGGGATCACCGGCACCGCGTGCGCGGCGGCGAGCGTCACGACCGCGGCGACCTCGTCGGTGCTCTCGCAGAACACCACCAGCTCGGGCGGCGTCACCGGGAACGGCGACTCGTCGCGGCCATGCTGCTCGCGAACCGCGGCGGCGCTGGAGCAGCGCTCGCCGAAGCGCTGGCGCAGCGCGTCCAGCATCGCCGGCGGCACCGGGCGCGGTTCGACTTGGGGCAGCAGTTCGTGCGGCAGCGGTGCGTTCATGGCCGGTCTCCTCGTTTCGGGCCATTCTAGGCAGCGCCTTGCCTAGAATCGCCGCCATGGCGAACCGCCTCACCCAGATCGCGACGCGCACCGGCGACGACGGCAGCACCGGCCTCGGCGACGGCAGCCGCGTGCCCAAGGACCACCGGCGCGTTGCGGCGATGGGCGATGTCGACGAGCTGAACTCGGGCCTGGGCGTGCTGCTCGCCGAGCCGCTGCCGGACGACGTGCGCGAGCTGCTGGTGACGATCCAGCACGAGCTGTTCAACCTGGGCGGCGAACTGTCGATCCCCGGCTACGAGCTGCTGAAGGCCGATGCCGTGCTGCGCCTGGACGAAGCGCTCGCGCAGCTACAACGCGCAACTGCCGCGGCTGAAGGAGTTCATCCTCCCGGCCGGTACGCGCAGCGCCGCGCTGGCCCATGTCAGCCGCACCGTGGCGCGTCGCGCCGAGCGATCGCTGGTCTCGCTCGCGGCGGTCGAGAAGGTCAACGACGCGCCGCGCCAGTACCTGAACCGCCTGTCCGACCTGCTCTTCGTGCTCGCCCGCGTGCTCAACCGCGCCAACCTCGACGGGCTGGGCGGCGACGACGTCTACTGGCACTCCGAGCGGCTCGCCCGCTCGGCTAAGTGATGCACGAGCGGCTCGCCCGCTCGGCCGACTGATACCGACTTGCGATTGAGCGGCTGGTAACGAGGGGACCGCGAGCGGCCCGATGCCGACTTCGCCGAAAGCTGGGACATGGCAGCTGCGTGCGGTCAGGGCGCGCGCCGCGGTCGCGGGGTGGCCGCTTCCGCTCATGTCCCCCGACGACGGTCTGCCGACCGTCGCCTCCTCCTTTACTTCGCTACAGCGGCCACCCCACGCCCACGGCCACCGGCATCGGCGGCGTTCGACGGTCGAGAACAGCCGCGGCTCGAAGATCGGGGCGGTGGGGTGCCCTGCGCAGCGAAGTAAAGGAGGAGGTGGCGGCCGCAGGCCGACACCGGGGGAGCGAGCCTGGACACGAACAGTCCTGTGGACTGTTCGTGCCTGGCGAGCGCTAGGGGCTCCGTCCCCTGGCATGAGCGGAGCAGGGCACCCCGCCGGCCCGATCCCGCGCTGATGCCCGCACGCCCGGCCACGGTCACCGAACGTCGGTAACGGGCCGCGAGCCGACGCATGGCCCTTCTCGACGATCGATCGCGAATGGGTATGAGGCTCGAGCGGCTGGCCGGTCCACCCGCCCGCTTGCGTCAGCGCGCGTGCCGGCGCCGCGCCTTGACTGCGGCGGCGAGCACGTCGAGCACGTTGACCGTGTCGTCCCAGCCGATGCAGGCGTCGGTGATGCTCTTGCCGTACTCGAGCTGGCTCGGGTCGTCCTTGCCGGGGGTGAACTTCTGCGCGCCGGCGTGCAGGTGGCTCTCGACCATCACGCCGAAGATGCAGCGCGTGCCGGCGTCGAGCTGCGCCGCGACGTCGCGCACCACGTCGATCTGGCGCTGGTGCTGCTTGGCGGCGTTCGCGTGGCTCGCGTCCACCATCAGCCGGCAGGGCAGCTTCGCGGCCTCGATCTCCTTGCAGGCCGCGGCGACGCTCGCCGCGTCGTAGTTCGGCGCCTTGCCGCCGCGCAGGATGACGTGGCAGTCCTTGTTGCCCCGGGTCTCGACGATCGCGACCTGGCCGTTCTTGTGCACGTCAGGAAGTGGTGCGCGCCGCGCCGCGGCCTGGATCGCGTCGATCGCTATTTTGATGTTGCCGTCGGTGCCGTTCTTGAAGCCGACCGGCGCGCTCAGGCCCGAGGCCAGCTCGCGGTGCACCTGGCTCTCGGTCGTGCGCGCGCCGATCGCGCCCCACGCGATCAGGTCGCCGATGTACTGCGGGCTGATCACGTCGAGGAACTCGCTGCCCGCCGGCACGCCCGAGCCGGTTGATGTCCACCAGCAGCTGGCGCGCGATGCGCAGGCCCTCGTGGATGCGGTAGCTCTCGTCGAGGTAGGGGTCGTTGATCAGACCCTTCCAGCCGACGGTGGTGCGCGGCTTCTCGAAGTAGACGCGCATCACGATCTCGAGCTCGCCGGCGTGCTGTTCGCGCTCGGCCTTGAGCCGGCGCGCGTAGTCGATCGCCGCCGCCGGGTCGTGGATCGAGCACGGGCCGACGATCACGAGCAGGCGGTCGCTACCTTCCTCGCCATGGCCCGCCATGATCCGGCGGATCGCGCTGCGCGTGCCCGAGATCAGCGTCTCGACCGGCGTGCCGGCGATCGGGAAGAAGCGGATCAGGTGCTCCGGCGGCGGCAGCGGCGTGACGTCGCGGATGCGCTGGTCGTCGGTCTGGCTGGTCTTCTCGCTCAGCGTGTAGCGGTCTTCGGTGGGCTTGGGGCTCATCACGGGATCCTCGGGGGGCGGAAATGAAAAAACCGCCGGGGCTGCCGGCGGTTTCGAGGGTTTCGCTGCGTTTCGTTTGCCTAGACGCTTGCCTCTCCAGCCGCCGGACGGGGCGAGAACCAAAAGTAGGCAAAGAAGAAAACGGGCGCGGAACGCATGGTTTTGAATGTAGCACGCCAACGCTATCCTCGGCCGAGGCTCGACGCTGCCAGCCATGCGCGCCGCGGGCAGCCCGACCCGGGGGGCGCTCAGTAACTCTTCGCGTCGAAGCCGGCGCCCTGCAGCGCGGTGACGACCTCGGCCACATGGGCCGGGTTGCGCGTCTGCAGCACCAGCTCGACCTCGACGTTCTGCGCCGCCAGCGTCGAGAACGCGCGCTGGTGGTGGACCTCGTCGACGTTCGCACCCGCCTCGGCGACGACCGCCGTGATGCGCGCGAGCACGCCGGGCGTGTCGCGCGCGCCGACGCGGATGCGCGCGAGCCGGCCGGCGCGCACCATGCCGCGCTCGATGATGGCCGCGAGCAGCAGCGGGTCGATGTTGCCGCCGCACAGCACGAGGCCGACCTTGCGTCCGGCGAAGCGCGCCGGGTCGTCGAGCAGCGCGGCCAGCCCGGCGGCGCCGGCGCCTTCGACCACCGTCTTCTCGATCTCGAGCAGCATCAGCACCGCCTGCTCGATCGCGCCCTCGTCGACGAGCACCAGATCGTCGACGAGCTCGCCGACGATGCGCCGCGTGATCCGCCCCGGCTGGCCGACGGCAATGCCCTCGGCGATCGTGCCTGCGCCCTGCGGGTACGAGCTGCCCTTGACCGCGTTGACCATCGCCGGGAAGCGCACCGTCTGCACGCCGATGATGCGGATCTGCGGCTTGATCGCGCGCGCCGCGATCGCGACGCCGCTGATCAGGCCGCCGCCGCCGACCGCGACGACGAGCGTGTCCAGCTCGGGCTGCGCGCGCAGCATCTCCAACCCTATCGTGCCCTGGCCGGCGATCACGAGCGGGTCGTCGAAAGGGTGGACGAAGGTCAGCCCCTCGGCGTCGGCGACCGCGAGCGCGTGGTCGCGCGCCTCGTCGAAGGTCTCGCCGTGCAGCAGCACCTCGGCGCCGAAGCCGCGCGTGCGCTCGACCTTCACCGTCGGCGTGTGACGCGGCATCACGATCACCGCGCGCAGTCCGAGCCGCTGCGCGTGGTGCGCGACGCCTTGCGCGTGGTTGCCGGCCGAGGCCGCGATCACGCCCTTCACGCCGGTGCCCACCAGCGAGAGCAGCTTGTTCAGCGCGCCGCGTTCCTTGAACGACGCGGTGAACTGCAGGTTCTCGAACTTCAGGAAGACCTGGCAGCCGACGATCTCGCCCAGCGTCCGGCTCTCGACGCAGGGTGTCTCGAGCACCTGGCCGACCAGCCGCTGCGCCGCCGCCTCGATGTCGGCGAGCGAAACGCCGCCCGAGGCAGCGCCGTCATCCAGCGGCCGCCGCGGATCCGGCTCCGCCGGTCCGCTGGCGGCGCCCCCCTGGGGGGGAGCGCCGAAGGCGCTTCGGGGGGGGGTCATCTCAAGCGGTGCCGCCGACCGTCAGCCGGTCGATGCGCAGCGTCGGCTGGCCGACGCCGACCGGCACGCTCTGGCCTTCCTTGCCGCAGACGCCGACGCCGGTGTCGAGCTCGAGGTCGTTGCCGATCATGCTCACGCGCTTGAGCGCCTCGGGGCCGTTGCCGATGATCGTGGCGCCCTTCACCGGGTAGAGGATCTTTCCGTTCTCGACCCAGAAGGCCTCGCTCGCCGAGAACACGAACTTGCCGCTCGTGATGTCGACCTGGCCGCCGCCGAAGTTGGTGGCGTACAGGCCGCGCTTGATCGACGGCGATGATCTCTTCCTTGCTGCGCGTGCCGGCGAGCATGTAGGTGTTGGTCATGCGCGGCATCGGCAGGTGGGCGTAGCTCTCGCGGCGGCCGTTGCCGGTGGGCTTCACGCCCATCAGGCGCGCGTTCAGCGCTGTCCTGGAGGTAGCCCTTGAGGATGCCGTCCTCGATCAGCACGTTGCGCTGGCTCGCGTGGCCCTCGTCGTCGACGTTGAGCGAGCCGCGGCGGTCCGGAATCGTGCCGTCGTCGAGCACCGTCACGCCCTTGGCCGCGACGCGCTGGCCGATGCGGCCGGCGAAGGTGCACGAGCCCTTGCGGTTGAAGTCGCCCTCCAGCCCATGGCCCACCGCCTCGTGCAACAGCACGCCGGGCCAGCCGGGGCCGAGCACGACGGTCATCTCGCCGGCCGGTGCCGGGCGGCTTTCCAGGTTCGTCAGCGCCGCGTTCACGGCCTGGTGGACGTAGCTCTCGATCACCGAATCCTGGAAGTAGCCCAGGCCGAAGCGGCCGCCGCCGCCGCCGCTGCCGACTTCGCGCCGGCCGTCCTGCTCGGCGATCACGGTCACGCTCAGGCGCACCAGCGGGCGCACGTCGGCGGCGCGCGTGCCGTCGGCGCGCGCGACCAGCACCACGTCGTACTCGGCGGCCAGCCCGGCCATCACCTGGACGACGCGCGGGTCCTTCGCGCGCGCCAGCTTCTCGACCTTCTCGAGCAGCGCCACCTTCTGCGTGCTGTCCAGCGTCGCGATCGGGTCGGTCGGCGCGTAGAGCAGCCGGCTGGCCGCGATGCGCGGGGCGCGCGCCAGCTTGACGCGCTTGTTCTGGCCGGCGGCGGCGATCGTGCGCACCGTGCGCGCGGCGTCGAGCAGCGCGTCCTCGGAGAGATCGTCGCTGTAGGCGAAGGCGGTCTTCTCGCCGGCCACCGCGCGCACGCCGACGCCCTGGTCGATGCTGAAGCGAACCGCTCTTGACGATGCCTTCCTCCAGGCTCCAGCCTTCGTGGCGGGTGGTCTGGAAGTACAGGTCGGCGTCGTCGACGCGGTGCTCGCCGATCGTGGCCAGCGCGCGCGCGATCGCCGTCTCGCCCAGACCGAAGGGTTCGAGCATCAACGCCTGGGCGACCGCCAGGCGTTCGAGGGTGGGTTCGCGGGTGATCATCGGCGGCCTTTCAAGGGTCGGACGATTGTAGGGAGCGCACCGGCCCCGCGCGGCGTGCGCGGGCTTGGCTTGCTCGCCACGCCGCGCGCGGTCCGTCACGGCGCCCGCGTCGCGAGCGCGTGCTGGTAGAGCGCGTTGCGCGGCGCGCCGCTGATCTCGCTCGCCAGCGCCACCGCCTGTTTCAGCGGCAGTTCGCGCAGCAGCACGGCCAGCGTGCGCAGCGCCGCGGCGGGCAGGGCATCCGGCGCGGCGGCCGGCAGCGCGTGCAGCACGAGCACGAACTCGCCGCGCTGGCGGTTCGCGTCGGCGGCGAGCCAGTCGGGCAGCTCGGCCGCGGCCAGCGTCACGATGGTCTCGAACTGCTTGCTCAGCTCGCGGCACAGCGTCACGCGCCGGCCGGGCGCGTCGGCGGCGAGCGCGGCGGCGAGTGCCTCGATCCGGTGCGGCGCCTCGAACAACACCTGGGTCGCCGCGTCGGCCAGGCAGGCGGCGAGCGCGTCGCGTCGCTCGCCGCCCTTGGCCGGCAGGAAGCCGACGAAGCGGAAGCCGTGGCCGAGCGTGTCGCCGGCGACGCTGAGCGCCGCCGCCGCGCTGCTCGGGCCCGGCAGCGGCACGACGCGGTAGCCGGCCGCCGCGACCGTGGCGACGAGCGCGGCGCCGGGGTCGCTGATCGCCGGCGTGCCGGCATCGCTGACGTAACCCACCGCCTCGCCGCGCGCGAGCCGTTCGACGACGGCCCCCGCGGCCTGCTGTTCGTTGTGCGCGTGCAGCGCGATGAGCGGCTTGTCCAGGCCCAGGTGGTGCAGCAGTTGCGCGCTGACGCGGGTGTCCTCGCAGGCCAGCGCGTCGACGCGCCCGAGCAGGTGGATCGCGCGCAGCGTCAGGTCGGCCAGATTGCCGATCGGCGTGGCCAGCACGTAGAGTGTGGCGCCGGGGTGGTGCTGGCGGCCGGCGGCCTCGAGGGCGGCGCGGCGCAACAAGGAGGCGTCGATGTTCAAGGGCTCGGCCGCGGGTGGCTCCAAGGCGGTGGGTGACGAGGCCGAATCGCGCGCGCTGGCCTGGTTGCAGGCGCGCGGCCTGGCGCTGCTGGAGCGCAATTATCGGGTCGCGCGCGGCCCGCATGCACGCGGCGGCGAGGTCGACCTGATCCTGCGCGACCGCGACGGCACGCTGGTCTTCGTCGAGGTTCGCGCGCGCGCAGCGGCCGGCTTCGGCGGCGCCGCGGCGAGCATCGGCGCGGCCAAGCGCCAGCGCATCGTCTATGCGGCGCAGCATTACCTGCAGCGCTTCGCGCGCGCCGCCGCCCTGCCGCTTCGACGTGGTCGCGATCGACGGCGAGCGCATCGAGTGGCTCGCCGCGGCCTTCGACGCGGGTTGAGTCGCCGCCGGCGCAGGGAACCGGCCGCGCGCAGGCCGTGTCATATCATGCATGCTCATGCTCGAACAGCGCATCCAGCAGCACTTCTTCGACAGCGCGGACCTCAAATACCAGACCGCGGAGACGCTGGCGCGGCCGATCGCCGATGCCGCCGGCGCGTTGCTCGGCACCATCACCGCGGGCGGCAAGCTGATGGCCTTCGGCAGCGGCAATGCGGCGCCGATCGCGGACCACGCGGCGGCGCTCTTCGTCGGCCGCTTCGAGCGCGAACGGCCGCCGCTGGCGGCACTGGCCTTGTCCGGCGTGGCGCCGCTGCAGTTGCAGGCGCTGGGCCAGCCGGGCGACGTGCTGCTGCTCTTCGATGCCGGTGAAGGCGACGCCGGCCCGGCGCTGGCGGCGATCGCGGCGGCGCAGGCGCAGGAGATGACGGTCGTCGCGCTCGCCGGGCGCGGCGGCGGCGCGTTGCGCGAAGCGCTCGCCGAGACCGACGTGATGATCGCGGTGCCGCACGAGCGCAGCCCGCGCGTGCTCGAGATGCACCTGCTCGTGCTGCATTGCCTGTGCGATGCGGTCGACCTGCAACTGATGGGAGAACAAGACCCGTGACCCAGCAACGAATCCCTTCCGCGCGGCGCCTGCTGCTGCTGGCCTGCCTGGCCACCTCGACGACCCTGCTGCCGGCCTGTGCGCCGCTGCTCTTCGGCGGTGCCATGGTCGGCGGCGGCATGGTCGCGATCGACCGCCGCACCACCGGCGCGCAGGTCGACGACGCGGCGATCGAGGTGAAGGCGAGCTCGCGCATCGGCGCGCTGGCCACGCTCGGGCCACATCAACGTGACCAGCTACAACCGGATCCTGCTCCTCACCGGCGAGGTGCCCACCGACGCCGACCGCGCGCGCGTCGAGCAGACCGCCTCGCTGGTCGAGAACGTGCGCTCGGTCGACGACGAGCTGGCCGTGATGCCGAACAGCTCGTTCGGATCGCGCTCGAACGACACCTACATCTCGGCCAAGGTGAAGGCGAGCTTACGTCGACGCGAAGGACCTGCAGTCGCCAGGCGATCAAGGTCGTCACCGAGCGCGGCATCGTCTACCTGATGGGCCTGGTCACCGAGCGCGAGGCCGCGCGCGCCGCCGACCTGGCCAGCACCGTGCCCGGCGTGAAGAAGGTGGTGCGCGTGTTCGAGGTGATCAGCGAGGCCGAGCTGGCCAACCTGCAGGCCAAGCCGGCGCCGGTGACGGAGCCGGCCTCGGCGGCCAAGCCCTGACCCGGGTCCGCCCGGCTCAGCCCGGTCGCTGGTATCGCGCCCGGGCCTTGCCAGCGCGGACGCTTCCGGCGTTCGCGCGCGGCTCAGCGCAGCCGGCGGATCAGGCTCGAGGTGTCCCAGCGGCGGCCGCCCAGCGCCTGGACGTCGGCGTAGAACTGGTCGACCAGCGCCGTCACCGGCAGCTTGGCGCCGTTGCGGCGCGCTTCGTCGAGCACCAGGCCGAGGTCCTTGCGCATCCAGTCGACCGCGAAGCCGAAGTCGAACTTGCCTTCGACCATGGTCTTGCCGCGGTTGTCCATCTGCCAGCTCTGCGCGGCGCCCTTGCCGATCACGTCGAGCACCAGCGGCATGTCCAGCCCGGCCTGCTGGCCGAACGCGATCGCCTCGGCCAGACCTTGCACGAGCCCGGCGATCGCGATCTGGTTGACCATCTTCGCCAGCTGGCCGGCGCCGCTGTCGCCGATGCGCGTGACCGCCTTGGCGAACGCCAGCGCGAGCGGCTTCATCGCGTCGAAGGGGGCGGCGTCGCCGCCGCACATCACGGTCAGCGCGCCGTTCACCGCACCGGCCTGGCCGCCGGAGACCGGCGCGTCGATGAAGTGCAGGCCGCGCTCTCGCGCCGCGGCGTGCAGTTCGCGCGCGACGTCGGCCGATGCGGTGGTGTGGTCGACGAAGACCGCGTCCGGCGCCATGCCGGCGAAGGCGCCGGCTCGGACCGAGCACCACCGAGCGCAGGTCGTCGTCGTTGCCGACGCAGGCGAAGACGAACTCGACGCCGGCCGCGGCGGCCGCGCGGTGTCGCGCGCCTGGCGGCCGCCGTATTCGGCGACCCAGGCCTCGGCCTTGGCGGCGGTGCGGTTGTAGACG
The DNA here is from genome assembly GCA_963788635.1 of uncultured beta proteobacterium. Taxonomy (GTDB): domain Bacteria; phylum Pseudomonadota; class Gammaproteobacteria; order Burkholderiales; family Burkholderiaceae_C; genus Rubrivivax. Next base: position 94,050 of record CAWBHE010000001.1, read on the forward strand.
GTGACGTCGTGACCGGCGCGCGCCAGGTGGCCGGCCATCGGGTAGCCCATGACGCCGAGGCCGAGGAAGGCGACGCGTCGCGGGGGGGTGGGTTCGTAGCTGCGGGGGTTCATGGCGCCAATGCTGCCATGAACCGCGCCCCGCTGCGCTACATCACCTTCATGTGCTCGGTGCCGGCGGCCAGGTCGGGGTTGCGCGCGCGCTGGCTGTGGAGCTTGATCTGCAGCCGCAGGTCGTTCACCGAATCGGCGTTGCGCAGCGCGTCTTCGTAGGTCACCGAGCTGGCTCTCGTAGAGGTCGAACAGCGACTGGTCGAAGGTCTGCATGCCGAGCTCGCGCGAGCGCTTCATCAGCTCCTTGATCTCGCCGACCTCGCCCTTGAAGATCAGGTCCGAGATCAGCGGCGTGTTGAGCATGATCTCGACCGCGGCGACGCGGCCGCGGCCTTCCTGGCGCGGCAGCAGCCGCTGCGAGACGAGCGCCTTCAGGTTCAGCGACAGGTCCATCAGCAGCTGCGCGCGCCGCTCGTCGGGGAAGAAGTTGATGATCCGGTCGAGCGCCTGGTTGGCGCTGTTCGCGTGCAGCGTGGCCATGCACAGGTGGCCGGTCTCGGCGAACGCGACCGCGTGCTCCATCGTCTCGCGGTCGCGGATCTCGCCCATCAGGATCACGTCGGGCGCCTGGCGCAGCGTGTTCTTCAGCGCCTGTTCCCAGCCGTCGGTGTCGATCCCGACCTCGCGCTGCGTGACGATGCAGTTCTTGTGCGGGTGCACGAACTCGATCGGGTCCTCGACCGTGATGATGTGGCCGAAGGTGTTCTCGTTGCGGTGGTCGACCATCGCCGCGAGCGAGGTGCTCTTGCCCGAGCCGGTGGCGCCGACGAAGATCACCAGCCCGCGCTTGGTGAGCGCGATCTCCTTCAGCACCTTGGGCAGGTTCAACGCGTCGATCGTCGGCAGCGTCTGCGGGATCGTGCGCAGCACCAGCCCGACGTTGCCCTGCTGCATGAACGCGTTGACGCGGAAACGCCCGATGCCGGCCGGCGAGATCGCGAAGTTGCATTCCTTGGTGCGCTCGAACTCGGCCGCCTGCTTGTCGTTCATCACCGCGCGCGCGAGCTGCAGCGTGTGCTGGCCGGTGAGCGGCTGCGGCGCTGACCTTGGTGACCTTGCCGTCGACCTTGATCGCGGGCGGGAAGTCGGCGGTCAGGAAGAGGTCCGAGCCGTTGCGCGCCGACCATCAGGCGCAGCAGGTCGTTGACGAATTTCGAGGCTTGGTCGCGTTCCATGGTCGGGTTCCTTTTCCGTGTTCAAGATTCCGCCAGCAGTGCGGACAGGCGCGCGCTGACCTGGCGCAGGCGCAGCGACAGCCGGCGCGCGAGCGCCGCCAGCAGCACCAGCGCGAGCTGCGCGTCGTCGTGCATCAGCCGCGCCAGCGCGTCGGCCTGCAACACCGCCAGCCGGCACGGCGTGCGCGTGCGGCAGGCCGAAAAGCGCGGGCCGGCGTCGAGCAGCGCCATCTCGCCGAGCACGTCGCCCGGCCGCGCCTCGGTCAGCCGTGCCGGCCGGGCGCCGCCCGCCGAGCGCTCGACCGTGACCGTGCCCTCCAGCACGACGAGCATGAAGTCGCCCGGCTCGTCCTGCGCGATCAGCAGCCGGTCGGCGCCGACGCTGCACGAACTGCAGCACGCCGGCCAGCCGGCGCAGCGCGTCGGCATCGAAGCCCGTGCCGATGCGGCCACCCGACCACAACGCGGCCAGCCGCGTGCCCTCGGCGGCCGGCGTCGGACGCGCGCCGACCTGACCGCCGCGCGTGCGGCCAGGGCGGCACGAGCGGTGCGTCCTCGGCGGTGGCGTCAGGCTGTCAGCCGGGAAGTTCTCGGGGATCTTGGCCTTCGCGCGCGCCTCCGGCCGGCGAGATCACGTTGCGCCGCATCAGGTCGGCCAGGTTCTGGTCGAGCGTCTGCATGCCCAGCGTCTGGCCGGTCTGGATCGCTGGAGTACATCTGCGCGATCTTGTTCTCGCGGATCAGGTTCTTGATCGCCGAGGTGGCGATCATGATCTCGTGCGCGGCGACGCGGCCCGAGCCGTCCTTGAGCTTGCACAGCGTCTGCGAGATCACCGCGACCAGCGATTCGGACAGCATCGCGCGCACCATCTCCTTCTCGGCCGCCGGGAACACGTCGACGACGCGGTCGATCGTCTTCGCCGCGCTGCTCGTGTGCAGCGTGCCGAACACCAGGTGGCCGGTCTCGGCCGCGGTGAGCGCCAGGCGGATCGTTTCCAGGTCGCGCATTTCGCCGACGAGGATCGCGTCCGGGTCCTCGCGCAGCGCCGAGCGCAGCGCGTTGGCGAAGCTCAGCGTGTGCGGCCCGACCTCGCGCTGGTTGACCAGGCACTTCTTGCTCTCGTGGACGAACTCGATCGGGTCTTCGACCGTCAGCACGTGGCCGTACTCGTTCTCGTTGAGGTGGTTGACCATCGCCGCCAGCGTGGTCGACTTGCCCGAGCCGGTCGGGCCGGTGCACAGCACCAGGCCGCGCGGCTTGAGCGCCAGCTCGGCGAAGACCTTGGGCGTGCCGAGCTGCTCGAGCGTCAGGATCTTGCTCGGGATGGTGCGGAACACCGCGCCGGCGCCGCGGTTCTGGTTGAACGCGTTGACGCGAAAGCGCGCCAGGCCCTGGATCTCGAAGCAGAAGTCGCACTCCAGCGTGTCCTCGTAGTGCTTGCGCTGCGCGTCGTTCATGATGTCGTACACCATGTCGTGCACCATCTTGTGGTCCAGCGGCTCGACGTTGATGCGCCGCACGTCGCCGTGCACGCGGATCATCGGCGGCAAGCCGGCCGACAGGTGCAGGTCCGACGCCTTGTTCTTGACCGAGAACGCCAGCAGTTGGGTGATGTCCATGAATCGGGCGCGCGCGAACGCTTAGAGTCTCGAAGGATTATGGGCAGCATCGGAAACAAGCGGCAAGAAGTGAAGCGGCGCATCGCCGCTGCGGCGGTCGCCGCCGGCCGCGATGCCAAAAGCGTCACGCTGCTGGCGGTGAGCAAGACCTTCCCCGCCGACGCGGTGCGCGAGGCCTTCGCCGCCGGGCAGCGCGCGTTCGGCGAGAACTACGTGCAGGAAGCGCTGGCCAAGATCGACGCGCTGGCCGATCTGCGGCCGCAGATCGAATGGCATCTGATCGGCCCGCTGCAGAGCAACAAGACGCGCGCGGTGGCCGCCGCCTTCGACTGGGTGCACTCGGTCGACCGGCTGAAGATCGCCGAACGCCTGGCCGAGCAGCGCCCGCCGGCGCTGCCGCCGCTGCAGCTGTGCCTGCAGGTCAACGTCAGCGGCGAGGCGAGCAAGAGCGGCGTCGCGCCCGCCGAACTGCCGGCGCTGGCGCAGGCGGTGGCCGCGTTGCCGCGCGAGCGGGTCGTGCTGCGCGGGCTGATGGCGATCCCCGAGCCGGCGGCCGACGTCGAGGCGCAGCGTGCGCCGCACCGTGCGCTGCGCGGGCTGCTCGAAGCGCTGAACGCCGGCGGGCTGGCGCTCGACACGCTGTCGATGGGCATGAGCGCCGACCTCGAGGCGGCGGTCGCCGAAGGCTCGACGATCGTGCGCGTCGGGCACCGCGATCTTCGGCGCGCGCTGACGGCCCTTCAGACCGGCAACCGCGAACTGTTCTTCACTTCTTCCATCACCGCGTAGGTGCGCGTCTCGCGCACGCCGGGCAGGGTCCAGATCACGCTGCCGATGAATTCGCGGTAGGCCGCCATGTCGGCGACGCGGGTCTTGAGCAGGTAGTCGAAACCGCCCGCGACGAGGTGCGCTTCCAGGATCTCGGGCCGCACCTGGACCGCGGCCTTGAAGGTGTCCATCACGTCGCGCACCGTGCGGTCGAGCAGGATCTCGACGAAGACGAGCAGTCCGGCGCCCAGCCGAATGGGGTTCAGCTTGGCTTCGTAGCCGAGGATGTAGCCGTCGCGCGTGAGGCGCTTGACGCGCTCGAGCACCGCGGTCGGCGACAGGTGCACCTCCTCGGCCAGCTTGAGGTTGCTGATGCGGCCGTCGGCCTGCAGCACGCGCAGGATGCGGCGGTCGATCTTGTCGATGCCGCGCTCGCCGGGCGGCGGCGCGGACGGCGGGGGGCTCGCTTCCATCGGGCGGGATTCTCCACGAAGCGTGCAGGGTGGCCGCGGGCGTGCGCCGATTGCCCGCCGGCCGCCGATCGTGGATGATCGCGCCCGTCGGCGGCCAGGAGCGGCTGGCAAACCCGTTCCTCCCCGGGGCCACCCCCCGCTGCAGTTGGTCGACCTTCCATGAGTCTGTCTCCGCCGGGCCCGCGCCCCGGCCTCGCGCCATGCCGGCGCCGCGGCATGATCCAGGCACTGTCGCTGCTGCCCTGGCTGGGGCTGGTGCCCGGCGCCAGGGCCGCCGAGCCGGCGGCGACGGCGTCCCCGGCGCCGCACAGCGGCGAGTGGATCAGCGCCTACGCCGCCTACGGCGACCCGAAGTACGCGCCCGGCTTCGACCACTTCGACTACGTGAATCCGGCCGCGCCCAAGGGCGGCACGCTGCACCTGCGCAACCCGGACCGGCGCTCGAGCTTCGACAAGTTCAACCCCTTCACGATGCGCGGCAACGCGCCCGCCGGCGTCGCTGATCTTCATGCTCGAGACGCTGGCGATGCTGTCGCAGCGACGAGCCGCAGACGATGTACGGCCTGCTCGCGCGAGGACGATGCTGGATCGCGCCGGACTAGTCGTCGATCACCTTCCGGCTGCAACCCGAAGGCGCGCTTCAACAACGGCGACCCGGTGACCGGCCGACGACGTGAAGTACAGCTTCGAATCGCTGACGAGCAAGTACGTCGTCGCCCGGACGTGCAGACGCGAGCTGCGGGCGTCGCGCGGCGCGGTCGTCGTCGACGCGCGCACGGTCCGCTTCGATCTGCGCGACCGCACCAAGCGACCAGCTGTTCATCGTCGGCGCTGATGCCGGTCTTCTCGCGCAAGTGGGGCTCGAGCCGACGGCAGCAGAAGCGCTTCGACCAGATCGTCGACGAATAGCCGATCACGACCGCGGCCCGTACACGATCGCGACGGCCGAGATCGCGGCCAGCCGCATCGAGCTTCAGGCGCAACCCGACTACTGGGCGCGCGATCTGACCGTGCGGCGCGGCTTCTTCAACTTCGACCGCGTGCGTCTACCGCTATCTACCAGGACGAGGCGGTCGCGCGCGAGGCCTTCAAGGCCGGCGAGTTCGACATCTACAAGGAATACGGCGCGCTCGCAGCTGGATGCGCCAGCACAAGGGCCCGAAGTGGGACGACGGCGCGATCGTCAAGCGCAGCTTCCGACACCGCGATCGGCCAGGGCCTGCAGGCCTACGAGCTGAACCTGCGCCGGCCGATCTTCCAGGACATCCGCGTGCGCGAGGCGCTGGGCTACACCTACGACTTCGAGACGCTGAACAACGCTACCGGCATCTTCAAGCGTGCGAGCAGCGTCTTCAACAACTCGCGACGTTCGCCGCGCAAGGCCTGCCGTCGGGCCGGGCGAGCTCGAAGCTGCTCGAGCCGTTCCGCGCCCAGCTGCCGCCGCGCGTGTTCGGCCCGGCCTTCGTCGCGCCGCGCACCGACGCCGACGCCGCAAGGCGCTGCGCCGCAACCTGCTCAAGGCGCGCGACCTGCTCGGCCAGGCCGGCTGGAAGCTCGCGCCCGACGGCAAGCTGCGCAACGCCCAGGGCGAGGCCTTCGAGTTCGAGTACCTGGCGCCGGCGGCCGGGCGGCGTCACCGACTGGCAGCGCAACCTCGAGAAGCTCGGCATCACGCTGAAGGTGCGCTCGGTCGACTTCGCGCTCTACCAGCGCCGGCTCGAGGAGTACGACTTCGACATGGTGACCATCGTCGAGGGCGACTTCACGCTGCCCAAGGCCGTCGGACCTGGCGCAGCTCTACGGCAGCAAGTCGGCCGACGAGAAGGGCAACAACAACTCCGCGGCGTCAAGAGCCCGGCCGTCGACCACCTGATCGCGGCGATGGCCGACGCGCGCGCACGCTGGACGAGCTGCGCGACGCCCGCCGCGCGCTCGACCGCGTCGTGATGTGGAACTACTGGCAGGTGCCCGACCTGTACGCTCGACGCCGAGCTGGTCTCGTACTGGAACAAGTTCGGCATCCCGGCGGTGCGGCCGCAGTACTTCACCGCTCGACACTCCGCTCGACGTCGACATCAGCCGGCCTGGCCGCTCACGACCTGGTGGGTCAAGGACCCGAAGCAGCGCTGAAGCCGACCGCACGCGGAACCGCCATGCTGAGCTACATCCTCAAGCGCGTGCTGCTGATGCTGCCGACGCTGCTGGGCGCGCTGACGGTCACCTTCGTCGTCGATCCAGTTCGTGCCCGGCGGGCCGGTCGAGCAGCTCATGGCCGAGGCGCGCGCGTCGAAGGGCGAAGCGGCAGCCTACAAGGCCGGCCGCGACATCGACGCGCAAGCAGATCGCCGCGCTGAAGAAGCTCTACGGCTTCGACAAGCCGGCGCACGTGCGCTACGTCGAGATGCTGACGAACTTCGCGCGCTTCGACCTCGGGCGCAGCTTCCTGCAGAACAAGACGGTCTGGGCGCTGATCAAGGAGAAGCTGCCGGTCTCGATCAGCCTCGGCGTCTGGACCTTCCTGCTCTCGTACCTGATCTCGGTGCCGCTCGGCATCGCCAAGGCGGTGCGCGAGGGCTCGCGCTTCGACACGCTGACCACGCTGTTCGTGCTGATCGGCTACGCGATCCCGGGCTTCGTGCTCGGCGTGTTCCTGATCGTGCTGTTCGCCGGCGGCACGCTTCTTCGAGCTGGTTCCCGCTGCGCGGGCTGACCTCGGACAACTGGTGCGGCGCTGCGCCTGGCCGGCGCGCATCGCCGACTACTTCTGGCACCTGACGCTGCCGCTGATCTGCCTGGTCATCGGCAGCTTCGCGGTGACGACGATGCTGACGAAGAACACCTTCGTCGAGGAGATGCGCAAGCAGTACGTGCTGGTCGCGCGCGCGAAGGGCCTGTCGCAGCAAGCGCGTGCTCTACAAGCACATCTTCCGCAACGCGCTGATCCCGCTGGTCACCGGTTTTCCGGCGGCCTTCGTCGGCGCGTTCTTCGCCGGCTCGGTGCTGATCGAGACGCTGTTCTCGCTCGACGGCCTGGGCCTGCTGGCCTACGAGTCGGTCGGTGCGGCGCGACTATCCGGTGGTGCTCGGCTCGCTCTACCTGTTCACGCTGATCGGCCTCGTCGTCAAGCTGCTTCTCCGACCTGCTGTACGTGGTGGTCGACCCGCGCGTGCAGTTCACGAGCGTCGCCAAGTGAGCGCCGTCGCGAACCCGGCCGCCGCGCCCGACGCCGCCGCGCCGCCGAGCGCGGCGCCGCAGCCGCTGTCGCCGAACCAGCGCGCCTGGGCGCGCTTCAGGCGCAACCGGCTCGGCTACTGGTCGCTGTGGGTGTTCCTCGCGATGCTGGTCGTCTGCGACCGGCGCCGAGCTGATCAGCAACGACCGCCCGCTCGTCGCCCGCTATCGACGGCCAGCTGGTACGTGCCGATGTTCGACAACCCGGCCGAGAAGACGCTTCGGCGGCGACTTCGGCACGCCGACCGACTGGAACGACCCGTTCATCACCGCAGCAGTTCGCGCAGGCCCGGCAACTGGGCGCTGATCACGCTGAACCCGCATTCGGCGACCTCGACCGACTACTTCTCGAAGGTGCCGACCCGGCGCCGCCGAGCGCGAAGAACTGGCTCGGCACCGAGCAGCAACGGGCGCGACATGGTCGCGCGGCTGCTCTACGGCTTTCGCGTCAGCATCTGGTTCGCGCTCGCGCTGACCGCGGTCGGCACGCTGATCGGCATCGCCGCCGGCGCGCTGCAGGGCTACTTCGGCGGCCGGGTCGACCTGATCCTGCAGCGCCTGATCGAGATCTGGGGCTCGATCCCCGAGCTCTACCTGCTGATCATCTTCGCGTCGATCTTCGAGCCCTCGCTGCTGCTGCTGCTGGTGCTGCTGTCGCTGTGCGGCTGGATCGGCCTGTCCGACTACGTGCGCGCCGAGTTCCTGCGCAACCGCAACCTCGAGTTCGTCAAGGCGGCGCGCGCGCTCGGGCCTGTCGAACGCGCAGATCATCTGGCGCCACGTGCTGCCGAACTCGATGACGCCGGTGATCACCTTCCTGCCGTTTCGGATGAGCGCGGCGATCCTGGCGCTGATCTCGCTCGACTTCCTCGGCCTCGGCGTGCCGGCCATCGTGCCGTCGCTCGGCGAGCTGCTCAAGCAGGGCAAGGACAACCTCGACGCCTGGTGGATCATCTTCCCGACCTTCGCGCTGCTGGTCGTGACGATGCTGCTGCTGACCTTCATCGGCGACGCGCTGCGCGACGCCTTCGACACCCGCAAGTCATGACCCCGCCGACGCACGCCGCTCCGCTGCTCGCACGGTCGAGCGCCTGAGCGTGCGCTTCGGCGCCGCGACGCGTCGTCGACGACGTGTCGTTCTCGATCGCGCCGGGCGAGAAGTTCGCGCTCGTCGGCGAGTCGGGCTCGGGCAAGTCGATCACCGCGCTGTCGGTGCTGCGCCTGGTCGACGCCGCGGCGACGAGCGGCGCGATCCGCTTCGACGGCGAGGACCTGGTGCGCCTGCCCGAGCGCCGAGATGCGCGGCATCCGCGGCGCGCAGATCGCGATGATCTTCCAGGAGCCGATGACGGCGCTGAACCCGCTCTACACGGTGGGCAACCAGATCGCCGAGGTGCTCGAGCTGCACGAGGCGCTGCGCCCGAACGCGGCGCGCGCGCGCGCCGTCGAGCTGCTCGCGAAGACCGGCATCCCCGAGCCCGAACGCCGCGTCGACCAGTACCCGCACCAGCTTTCGGGCGGCCAGCGCCAGCGCGCGATGATCGCGATGGCGCTGGCCTGCAAGCCGCAGCTGCTGATCTGCGACGAGCCGACGACGGCGCTGGACGTGACGATCCAGGCCCAGATCCTGGCCCTGCTCGACGCGTTGCAGCGCGAGATGGGCATGGCGCTGCTCTTCATCACCCACGACCTGAACCTGGTGCGCCGCTTCACGCACCGCGTCGGCGTGATGGAGCGCGGCCGGCTGGTCGAGATCGGCGCGACCGACGCCGTCTTCTCGGCGCCGCAGCACCCGTACACGCGCAAGCTGCTCGCGAGCCGGCCGCAGCGCGTCGTTCAGCCGGTCGCTGCCGATGCGCCGGTGCTCGTGCAGGGGCGCGATGTCGACGGTGCGCTTCACTTCCGCCGAGGGCTGGTTCGGCAAGCGCCACTTCGACGCGGTGCGCGGCGCCACGCTGCAGCTGCGCCGCGGCGAGACGCTGGGCATCGTCGGCGAATCGGGCTCGGGCAAGACGACGCTGGGCATGGCGCTGCTCGCGCTGCAGCCCGATCGCGGCCGGCAGCGTCGAGATGGGCGGCGAGCGCATCGACAACGCCGACCGCCAGCACCTGCGCCGCGATGCGCCGGCGCATGCAGGTCGTGTTCCAGGACCCGTTCGCGTCGCTGTCGCCGCGCATGACGATCGGGCAGATCGTCGGCGAAGGGCTGGCGCTGCACCAGCCCGAGCTGAGCGCCACCGAGCGCGAGCAGCGCGTGCTCGCGATGCTCGACGAGGTCGGCCTGTCCGAGCGCCAGGGCGTGGCCGACGTGCTGCAGCGCTACCCGCACGAGTTCTCCGGCGGCCAGCGCCAGCGCATCGCGATCGCGCGCGCCGTCGTGCTGCGCCCCGAGGTGCTGGTGCTCGACGAGCCGACTTCGGCGCTCGACGTCTCGGTCCAGCAGCAGGTGCTGGCGCTGCTCGCCGAGCTGCAGCGCCGCCACGCGCTGAGCTATGTCTTCATCAGCCACGACCTCGCCGTGGTGCGCGCGATGTCGCACCGCGTGATGGTCATGAAGAACGGCGAAGTGGTCGAGGAAGGCGAGGCCGAGGCGCTGTTCGCCGCGCCGCGCCAGCCCTACACGCGCGAGCTGCTCGCCGCGGCGCACCTGGCGCTGAACTGCCGCGCCGCCCCCTGGGGGGCGGCGCCGCAGGCGCTTCGGGGGGATCAGTTCAAGTACATCCCCAGGTAGCGCCGGCCCTGGCTGACGACCTCGGGGTCGGGACAGACCTCGAACCATTCGACGAGCTGGCGGCGCGCCTTCTGGCGCCAGCCATCCTCGTCCGCACTCTTGTCGCGCAGCACCACCTCGAGCAGCTGCTCGAACGCGGCCTGGAAGTCGCCGCGGTGGGCGAGCAGCGCGGCAAGCTGGAAGCGTGCCTCGAAGTCGCGCGCATTGGCGGCGATGCGTGCCGCCAGCGCCGCCGGGTCGCCCGGGGGCGCTTCGGCGGTGAGCAGCTTCAGCCGTGCGGCCAGCCTGGCGTGGCGCGCGTCGCGCGCCTCGGGCGGCAGGCCGTCGAGCAAGGCCTTCGCCTGGGCGTAGGCACCCTCGTCGATCAGTGCCTCGGCGTCGTCCAGCGGCGTCGGGACCGGCGCTTCGGGCTCGGCGTCGATGACGTCGGCGCCCAGATGGCGGTCGAGAAAGGCGCGGATCTGACCCTCGGGCAGCGCGCCGAGGAACTGGTCCACCGGCCGCCCGCCCTGGAACAGCGTCACCTGCGGGATGCTGCGGATGCCCATCGCCTGGGCGACCTGCGGCGATTCGTCGGTGTTCAGCTTGGCCAGCACGAAGCGGCCGCCATAGGCCTGGACCAGCTTGTCGAGCAGCGGCCCGAGCGCGCGGCAGGGGCCGCACCAGGGCGCCCAGCAGTCGAGCAGCACCGGCACGTCGAGCGAGCGCTCGAGGACGGCGGCCTCGAAGTCGGCGTCGGTGACGTCGTAGGAAAGCTCGGGGGTCATCTCAGTTCTCCATGGTGCCGAGGCGCTTCTCCCGGCGCACGAATCCGGCGGCGCCGAGCAGACGCCGCGGAGCCGGCTCCGCCGGGCCGCTGGCGTCGCCCCCTGGGGGGAGCGCCGAAGGCGCTTCGGGGGGATTCATCAGTCGAGCTTGAGGCCCAGGCGGGTGATCACCGGGCCCCAGCGCTTGATGTCGGCGTCGATCGAGTGCTGGAAATCCGCCGCGCTGCCGCCGACGACGGTGAGCCCCTGCGTCTCCAGGGCCTTGCGCACCTCGGGGTCCTGCAGCACGGTGTTCGCGTCGGCGTTGATCTTCTGCACCACCGCGTCGGGCGTGCCGGCGGGGGCGAAGACCCCGTTCCAGGCCAGCGACTCGACGCCCGGGTAGCCGCTCTCGGCCATGGTCGGCAGGTCCTTCAGGCTCGCCGGACGCTGCGCGCTGCTCACCGCGAGCAGGCGGATCTTCTGGCTTTGCACGTAGGGCAGCAGCGCCGGCGCAACCATGAAGGTGGCGTCGGCCTCGCCTTGCGCGACCGCCATCGCGGCCGGCGGCGAGCCGTTGTACGGGATGTGCGTGGCCTTGAAGCCGGCCTCGGACTTGAACAGCTCCATCGTCAGGTGGGCCGAGCTGCCGTTGCCCAGCGACGAGTAGTTGACCTTGCCGTCCTGCGCCTTGGCCCAGCTCACGAACTCGGCCACGGTCTTGGCCGGAACCTTGGCGCTGACCGCGAGCACGTTGGCCTGGCTGGTGGTCATGATCACCGGCAGCAGGTCCTTCACCGGGTCGTAGGCCATCTTGCGGTAGAGGAAGGGCGCGAAGGCGATCGGGCCGTTGAAGCCGATCCCGAGCACGTGGTCGTCGTGCGCCTTGGCCACCGCGGCCATCCCGATCATGCCGCCGGCACCGGGCTTGTTGTCCACCACCACCGGCTGGCCCCAGCGCTTCGAGAGACGGTCGCCCATCAGGCGCGCGATCAGGTCGAGCGAGCTGCCCGGCCCGGTGGGCACCACGATGTGCACGGCCTTCGTGGGCCAGGTCTGCGCGAAGGCGGGCAGGGACAGCGCGCACAGCGCGGCGGCGGCGAAGAGGGAGCGTCGTTGCATGGTGGTCGGAACGAGAACGGGCCTGGAAGGGCCCGTATCGTAGTCGCTGCGCGGCCCGGCGCGCGTTGACGCGGCTCAGGGGCGGCTCAGGGATAGAGGCCGCGCTCCTCGCGCGCGGTGAGGATGCGCTCGCAGGCCACCGCGAAGGTGGCGGTGCGCAGCGTGATCCGGTGGCGGTCGGCGGTGTCCCAGATCTTCTTCAGCGCGCCGATCATGATCTTGTCCAGGCGCAGGTTGATCTCGTCCTCGGTCCAGAAGAAGCTGCTGAAGTCCTGCACCCATTCGAAGTAGCTCACCGTCACGCCGCCGGCGTTGCAGATCACGTCGGGCACGACGAGCACGCCGCGGTCGGCCAGGATGTCGTCGGCGCTCGGCACCGTCGGCCCGTTCGCGCCCTCGAGCACGAGCCTGGCCTTGAGGCGCCGGGCGCGGTCGGCGGTGATCTGGCCTTCCAGAGCGGCCGGGATCAGGATGTCGCAGGCCACGTCCCAGAAGGCCTCGCCGTCCATCGCCTCGGCGCCCTTGAAGCCGCCGACGCCGCCGGTGGCCTTGACATGCGCCGTGATGTCGGCCATGTCCAGGCCGTTGCGGTTGAAGATGCTGCCGGTGTGGTCCTGCGCGGCGACGATCCTCGCGCCGGCCTGCGCGAACAGCTCGGCCGCCGCCGAGCCCACGTTGCCGAAGCCCTGCACCGCGACGCGGGCACCTTCGAGGTTCAGGCCCAGCCGCCGTGCCGCTTCGCGGCCGGTGACGAAGACGCCGCGGCCGGTGGCCTTGACGCGGCCGAGCGAGCCGCCGAGGTGGATCGGCTTGCCGGTGACGACGCCGGTGGCGGTGGTGCCGGTGTTCATCGAGTAGGTGTCCATCATCCACGCCATGATCTGCGGGTTGGTGTTCACGTCCGGCGCCGGGATGTCCTGCTGCGGCCCGATGATGATGCCGATCTCGCTCGTGTAGCGGCGCGTCATGCGCTCGAGCTCCTTGATCGACAGCTGCTTCGGGTCGACGCGCACGCCGCCCTTGGCGCCGCCGAAGGGCAGGTTGACGGCGGCGTTCTTGATGCTCATCCAGGCCGCCAGCGCCATCACCTCTTCCAGCGTCACGTCGGGGTGGTAGCGCACGCCGCCCTTGCCCGGTCCGCGGCTCAGGTTGTGCTGCACGCGGTAGCCCTCGAAATGGGCGACGTCGCCGTTGTCCATCTCGATCGGGATGTCGACGATCAGCGCGCGCTTCGGGCGCTTGAGCGTCTCGACCCAGCGCGCCAGGTGGCCCAGGTAGGGCACGACGCGGTCGACCTGCATCAGGTAGGTGCCCCAGGGGCTGTCGGGGCCGGGGTGGACGAAGGACAGGGGTTGGTTGGTCATCTCGGGTTTCCTTGGATGAGCCGCCGGCCGCTGCTTGGCGCGCCTCGTGAGCGTCGCCCGCCGCTGGCCCCGGCCTGGCGCGCACTGTAGGCGGCCGTTGGCCGGCTGTGTGCGGCCCGCCATGCGACCTTTGCATAACCCCGGGGGCGCCGGTTCATGGCTGACTACACTGCCGGCATGACCCACCCTCGCATCGCCTTCATCGGTGGCGGCAACATGGCCGGCGCGCTGATCGGCGGCCTGCTGAAAGCCGGCCAGACACCGGATTCGGTGATCGTCGTCGAACCCTTCGAGGCGCAGCGCGAACGGCTCGCGCGCGACTTCGGCATCGTCGCGCTGGCCGCCGCCGACGCGTCGCTGGCGAGCGCCGCCACGGTGGTCTGGGCCGTCAAGCCGCAGCTCTTCGCCGAGGCGGCCGCGCCCTGCGCGCCCTTCGTCGGCGGCGCGCTGCAGCTCAGCGTGATGGCCGGCGTGCGCAGCGCGGCGATCGCGCGCGCCAGCGGCAGCGCGCGCGTCGTGCGCGCGATGCCCAACACGCCGGCGCTGATCGGCCGCGGCATCGCCGGCCTGTACGCGCGCGACGCGGTGACGCCGGCCGAGCGCGCCGCGGTCGAGGCGCTGCTCGCGCCGACCGGCGCGCTGCTCTGGGTCGAGCGCGAGGCCGATCTCGACGCCGTGACCGCGATCTCGGGCTCGGGCCCGGCCTATGTCTTCTACGTCGTCGAGGCGATGATGCAGGCCGCCGTCGAGATGGGCCTGTCCGAAGCGCAGGGCCGCACGCTGGCGCTCGCCACCTTCGACGGCGCCACCGCGCTGGCGGCGCAGTCGCCGCTGCATCCCAGCGAGCTGCGCGCCCAGGTCACCAGCAAGGGCGGCACCACGCAGGCCGCGATCACGTCGCTCGACGCCAGCGGCGTGAAGGCCGCTTTCGTCCAGGCCTTGAAGGCCGCGCAGGCGCGCGCGGTCGAACTCGGCGACGCGTTCTAGCGCAGCGCGAGGTCGAGCGCCACGCCGCAGAACACGGCGAAGCCCAGCCAGTGGTTGAGGCGGAAGGCCTTGAAGCAGCCGTCGCGCGAGCGCGTGCGGATCAGCGTGAAGTGCCACAGCGCCTGCGCCGCGGCGACGGCGATGCCGAGCAGGAAGACGCGGCCCAGCCCGAGCGACAGGCCGAGCGCCGCCCAGGACGTCGAGGTAGACCGCGTAGAAGCCCATCACGCCGGCGACGTCGAAGCGGCCGAGCGTCAGCGCCGAGGTGCGGATGCCGATCTTCAGGTCGTCGTCGCGGTCGACCATCGCGTACTCGGTGTCGTAGGCCAGCACCCAGAACAGGTTGCCCAGCAGCAGCCACCAGGCCTGCGCCGGCACCGAGGCCAGCGTCCATTCCGAGCCGCCCTGCGCCGCGGCGAAGGCCATCGGCACGCCGAAGCTGAACGCGACGCCGAGCACCGCCTGCGGCATCGCGACGAGGCGCTTGGCGTAGGGGTAGAGCAGCGTCACCGCGAGCGCCACGACCGACAGCAGCACGGTCGGCGGATTGGTCGTCAGCACCAGCGCGAAGGCAGCGAGCGCGAGCAGCGCGCCGAGCATCAGCGCCTCGCGCACCGACACCGCGCCGCGCGTGACCGGGCGCTGCGCGGTGCGCTTGACATGGCGGTCGAACTCGCGGTCGGCGACGTCGTTGACGCAGCAGCCCGCGCTGCGCATCAGCATCGTGCCGAGCACGAAGACGGCGAGCAGGTGCCAGCCCGGCCAGCCGTCGGCGGCGATCCACAGCGCCGACAGCGTCGGCCACAGCAGCAGCAGCCAGCCCGCCGGCCGGTTCCAGCGGATCAGGTCGAGGTAGAGCGAAAGGCGGGCTTGCAGGCGCACGCGCCGGATTATCCCGGTGCGCCGCCTCAGCCCGGCGCCGGAGGTGCCGGGCCTTCGGGCCGTCCAGATCCGCGCAGGCGGACCTGGAGCCGCGGCCCTCAGCCTTCCAGCCGCTTCTGGAACACCAGCCCGGCGTGCTCGCGCAGCGCGTGGAAGCGGATCTTCGGCCAGTTGCTCTCGATCGCGCGCAGCTCGGGCGCGTATTCGACGAGCACGGTCGGCGCGTCGACGGCGTCGAAGGCGACGCGGTGCGAATTGCCGTCGATGAAGCGCTTGAGCTCCGCTCGTCGGCGGCCGCGCCCTCGCCGGTCTCGGCCGTCACCCAGCGCGCGACCTGGAAGCGGCTCGGCATGATGCGCGCCTTGCAGCCGTACTCGTGCTCGAGCCGGTGCGCGACGACCTCGAACTGCAGCTGCCCGACCGCGCCGAGCAGCAGCACGCTGCCGGCGAGCGGGCGGAAGACCTGGATCGCGCCCTCCTCGCCCAGCTGCGTGCAGCCCGGCGCTTGAGCTGCTTGGTGCGCAGCGGGTCGGCGACCTCGACGCTGCGGAACATCTCGGGCGCGAAGAACGGCAGGCCGGTGAACTGCAGCGCCTCGCCCTCGGTGAGCGTGTCGCCGAGCTGCAGCACGCCGTGGTTCGGGATGCCGATGATGTCGCCGGCGAAGGCCTCGTCGAGCAGCTCGCGGCGCTGCGACAGGAACGACACCACGGTGTTCGGGCCGCAGCTCCTTGCCGGTGCGCACGACCTTCAGCCGCATGCCGCGCTCGAAGTGGCCGCGAGGCCACGCGCACGAAGGCGATGCGGTCGCGGTGCGCCGGGTCCATGTTGGCCTGGATCTTGAAGACGACGCCGCTGAACTTCGGCTCGTCGGGCTGCACCACGCGCTGCAGCGCGGCACGCTCGGCCGGCGGCGGCGCCAGGTCGACGAGCGCGTCGAGCACCTCGTGCACGCCGAAGTTGTTGATCGCGGAGCCGAAGAACATCGGCGTCTGCCGGCCGGCCAGGAAGGCGGCTTCGTCGAACGGCGGCGCGGCGTCGCTGAGCAGCTCGATCTCGCCCTGCGCCTGCGCGTACTGCATGCCGAAGCGCGTCGCGTAGGCCGGGTTGTCGAGGCCGGCGAGGATCTCGTCGTCGTTGCGGTCGCGGTCCTCGCCGGGGCTGAAGACGCGCATCTGCTGCGCGCGCAGGTCCATCACGCCGTGGAAGGTCTTGCCCATGCCGACCGGCCAGGTGAAGGGCACGACCTCCATGCCGAGCTCGCGCTCGATCTCGTCGATCAGGTCCAGCGGGTCCTTGCACCTCGCGGTCCATCTTGTTGACGAAGGTGAGGATCGGCGTGTTGCGCGCGCGGCAGACCTGCAGCAGCCGCCGCGTCTGCGGCTCGACGCCGTTGGCGGCGTCGATCACCATCAGCGCCGCGTCGACCGCGGTCAGCACGCGGTAGGTGTCCTCGCGAGAAGTCCTGGTGGCCCGGCGTGTCGAGCAGGTTGATGACGCAGTCGCGGTACTCCATCTGCATCACCGAGCTCGCCACCGAGATGCCGCGCTGCTTCTCGATCTCCATCCAGTCGCTGGTCGCGTGGCGGCTGGCCTTGCGCGCCTTCACGCTGCCGGCGATCTGGATCGCGCCGCTGAACAGCAGCAGCTTCTCGGTCAGCGTGGTCTTGCCCGCGTCGGGGTGGGAGATGATCGCGAAGGTGCGGCGGCGGCGCACTTCCTGCGCGATGCGGGACGGGGTGTCGGCGGACATGGGGCGGCTCGGGTGAATCGCGGATTATCGGGTTTCCCACGATCCCGGCCGGGGGCCGGCCCGGCCCCGCCGCCGGCCGCCGCGCGGCCCGCGCCTACTCCTCGAGCAGGCTGCGCAGCATCCAGGCCGTCTGTTCGTGCACCGTCAGGCGCTGGGTCAGCAGGTCGGCGGTGGGCTCGTCGCCGGCGCTGTCGGCGAGCGGGAAGATGCCGCGCGCGGTGCGTGCCACGGCCTCGTGGCCCTCGACCAGGATGCGCACCATCGCGAGCGCCTTCGGCGGCGTGGCCGGCGCGTCGGCGAGCGAGCTGAGCTTGCCGAACTGGGCGTACGAGCCCGGCGCCGGGTGGCCGAGCGAGCGGATGCGCTCGGCGATCGGGTCGACGGCATTCCACAGCTCGGTGTACTGGGTCATGAACATCGCGTGCAGCGTGTTGAACATCGGCCCGGTGACGTTCCAGTGGAAGTTGTGCGTCGTCAGGTACAGCGTGTAGGTGTCGGCGAGCAGCTTGGACAGGCCGCCGGCGATCGCCGCGCGGTCCTTCTCGCCGATGCCGATGTGGATCGCCGGGCGCGCGGTGGCGGGTGCGGCGGCCTGGGTCTTCTTCTTTGCCATGTCTGCTCCTGGGCTGGGGTGGAAACGGTCCGGGCACGGTCGCGGAGTGCCAGCGCTTCGCGGCCGGCACTGCAACCGGCCTGGCCTCGACGACGCGTTCCGCTGCCGACACTGTACGAAGCCTCGAAGGCGGCTGTCCAACTGTTTGACGCTAAGGCCGCGATAGGCGGCGCGCCGGCGCGCGCGCTCAGGCGGTCAGGCGCGTCACGCCGGGCAGCGCGCAGGCGTAGATCGCGTTGCGCAGCGCGGCGATCGCCTCGTAGCGCGGGAACGTGCGCCGCCAGGCGAGCACGACGCGGCGCGTCGGCGCCGGTGGCGTGAACGGCACGTAGCGGATGTGCGGCTGCAGGTCGACCGGCACGCTGAGCTGCGGCACGACGGTGATCCCCATCCCGGAGGCGACCATGTACTTGATGGTCTCGAGCGACGAGCCCTCGAAGCTCTTGCGGATGCCCTCGGCATCGCTGGAGAAGCGCGCGTACTCGGGGCAGACCTCGAGCACGTGGTCGCGAAAACAGTGGCCCGTGCCGAGCAGCAGCATCGTCTCCGTCTTCAGCTCCTCGGCGCTGACGCTCTTGCGCTTGGCCAGCGCGTGGCCGGTCGGCACCGCGGCGACGAAGGGCTCGTCGTAGAGCGGCGCGACGGCCAGCCCGGTGTCCGGAAACGGCTCGGCCATGATCGCGCAGTCCAGGTCGCCGGTGCGCAGCATCTCGAGCAGCTTGGCGGTGAAGTTCTCCTGGATCATCAGCGGCATCTGCGGCACGCGCTCGATGGCCTGCTTGACCAGGTCGGGCAGCAGGTAGGGCCCGATCGTGTAGATGATGCCCAGCCGCAGCGGGCCGGAGACGGGGTCCTTGCCGCGCTTGGCGATCTCGCGGATCGCCTGCGCCTGCTCGATGACCTGCTGCGCCTGGCGCACGATCTCCTCGCCCAGCGGCGTCACGCTGACCTCGCTCGCGCCGCGCTCGAAGAGCTTGACGTCGAGTTCCTCCTCGAGCTTCTTGATCGCGACGCTGAGCGTGGGCTGCGAGACGAAGCAGGCCTCGGCGGCGCGGCCGAAGTGCTTCTCGCGGGCGACGGCGACGATGTACTTCAGCTCGGTCAGGGTCATGGGTCGATTCTGCCGTGCTGTTCAGGCTTTCAGGAATTCGGCCTTGCCGCCCAGCCAGCGCGCGACGTGCGCGCGCGCCGTCTGCGGCTGCTCGCGCAGCAGGCGCGGCGCGAGCGCGCGCGCCTGCTGCAGCAGCGCGCTGTCGTGCTCCAGGTCGGCGAAGCGCAGCAGCGCGTCGCCGCTCTGGCGCGCGCCGAGGAATTCGCCCGGGCCGCGGATCTCGAGGTCGCGGCGCGCGATCTCGAAGCCGTCGGTGGTCTCGGCCATCGCGCGCAGCCGCGCCTTGCCGGTGGCCGACAGCGGCGCGGTGTAGAGCAGCACGCACACGCTCGCCACCGCGCCGCGGCCGACGCGGCCGCGCAACTGGTGCAGCTGGGAGAGGCCGAAGCGCTCGGCGTGCTCGATCACCATCAGGCTGGCGTTCGGCACGTCGACGCCGACCTCGATCACGGTCGTCGCGACCAGCACCTGCGTGCTGCCCGCCGTTGAAGCCGCGCCATCACCGCGGCCTTCTCGGCCGCCGCCATGCGCCCGTGCAGCAGGCCGACCGTCGCGCCGGGCAGGGCCTGACGCCAGCTGCGCATGGGTCGCGGTCGCGTTCTGCAGGTCGAGCGTGCTCGCTCTCCTCGACCAGCGGGCAGACCCAGTAGACCTGGCGCCCGTGCGCCGACCTCGTCGCGGATGCGCGCGATCACCGTCGTCGCGCCGGCCGTCGGCGAAGAGCTTGGTCACGACCGGCGTGCGCCCGGGCGGCAGCTCGTCGATCGTGCTGACGTCGAGGTCGGCGAAGTAGCGTCATCGCCAGCGTGCGCGGGATCGGCGTCGCGCTCATCATCAGCAAGTGCGGCTCGAGCGCCCGCTTCGTCGAGCTTGTCGCGCAGCGCCAGCCGCTGCTCGACGCCGAAGCGGTGCTGCTCGTCGACCATCGCCAGCCCGAGCTTCGCGAAGACCACGTCGTGCTGGATCACCGCATGCGTGCCGACGACCAGCGCCGCCTCGCCCGACGCCACCTGCTCGATCATCGCCTGGCGCGCGCTGCCCTTGCGGCTGCCGGTCAGCCAGGCCACCGTCGAGCCCGAGCGGCGCGAGCCACTCGACGAGCTTCCTGAAATGCTGCTCGGCCAGGATCTCGGTCGGCGCCATCAGCGCGCATTGCCAGCCGGCGTCGATCGGCCACCGCGGCGGCCAGCGCGGCGACCACCGTCTTGCCCGAGCCGACGTCGCCCTGCAGCAGCCGGTGCATCGGCCGCGGCCGGGCGAGGTCGGCGCCGATCTCGGCGACGACGCGCTGCTGCGCCGCGGTCAATGCGAAGGGCAGCGCCGCGCGCAATTGCCCGGCGAGTGCTTCCGACGCCAGCGCGGGCGCGCGCAAGGCGGCGCGGGCGTCGCGCGCCTGCGCCTGCGAGAGCTGCTGCGCGAGCAGCTCGTCGAACTTCAGCCGCTGCCAGGCCGGGTGGCTGCGGTCTTCCAGCGCCGCGAGCGGCGCGCCGGGCGGCGGGTGGTGCAGGAAGTGCAGCGCCTCGCGCAGCGGCGGCAGCCCGGCCGGCAGCGCGCCGTCGGGCAGCAGCTCGTCCAGCGGCGGCGCGCGCCAGCGCCGCGGCGACGGCCTTGCGCAGGTAGGCCTGCGGCAGTTGCGCGCTGGTCGGGTAGACGGGGGTCAGCGCGCTCGGCAGCGGCGTGCCGTCCTGCACCGGCTTGACCGCCGGGTGCACCATCTCGAGGCCGAGGAAGCCGCCGCGCAGCTCGCCGCGAACGCGCACGCGCTGGCCGACGGCGAGCTGCTTCTGCTGCGACGGGTAGAAGTTCAGGAAGCGCAGCACCAGCTCGCCGCTGTCGTCGGCCAGCCGCACGACGAGCTGGCGCCGCGTGCGCTGCTCGACCCGGCATTCGGTGACGACGCCCTCGACCTGCGCGCTGTCGCCTTCGCGCAGCGCGGCGATCGGCGTGACGCGGGTCTCGTCCTCGTAGCGCAGCGGCAGGTGCAGCGCGAGGTCGATGTCGCGCAGCAGCCCGAGCCGCTGCATCGCGCGCTGCGGGCCGGATTTCTCGCGCTGGGCGTCGGGCATTGGCGGATTGTCGGCCGGGCTTCGCGTGCGGCCATGGAACAATCCCGGCCCCGACGAGTCTTCAGGCCGGTACAGCCTGCAAGCCATGCCCGCATCGCCCCGTTCGCACACCCTCGCCGATTTCGATTTCGAGCTGCCGCCGGCGCTGATCGCCCAGCACCCGGCGCCCGAGCGCAGCGCGTCGCGCCTGCTCGACGGCCGCGGCCCGGTGCCGGTGGACCGCGCCTTCCGCGACCTGCCCGGCGCTGCTGAACCGCGGCGACCTGCTCGTCTTCAACGACACGCGCGTGATCAAGGCGCGGCTGCACGGCGTCAAGCCGACCGGCGGCGCGGTCGAGGCGCTGGTCGAGCGCGTGCTGCCCGGCCACGAGGTGCTGGCGCAGCTGCGCGCGAGCAAGTCGCCGCGGCCGGGCAGCGTCGTGCGCTTCGCCGACGCCTTCGACGCGCAGGTGCTCGGCCGCGCCGGGCCCGAGGCGTCGCTGTTCCACCTGCGCTTCCCGGACGACCCGCTGGCGCTGCTCGAACCGGCACGGCCACGTGCCGCTGCCGCCGTACATCACGCACGACGACGCGGCCGAGGACGCCGAGCGCTACCAGACGGTGTTCGCCGACAAGCCCGGCGCGGTGGCCGCGCCGACCGCGTCGCTGCATTT
The DNA here is from genome assembly GCA_963788635.1 of uncultured beta proteobacterium. Taxonomy (GTDB): domain Bacteria; phylum Pseudomonadota; class Gammaproteobacteria; order Burkholderiales; family Burkholderiaceae_C; genus Rubrivivax. The sequence goes on from CAWBHE010000001.1 coordinate 115,459, forward strand.
CGACGCCGCGGTGCTGGCGGCGCTGGACGCGCGCGGCGTGCGCCGCGCGACGCTGACGCTGCATGTCGGCGCCGGCACCTTCCAGCCGGTGCGCGCCGAGAACCTCGCGCGAGCACCGGATGCACAGCGAGTGGTTCGAGGTCGGCGCCGAGACGGTGGCCGCGATCGAGGCCACGCGCGCCGCCGGCGGGCGCATCGTCGCGGTCGGCACGACGACGCTGCGCGCGCTCGAGTCGGCGGCGCGCGGCGGCACGCTGGCGCCGTTCAGCGGCGAGACCGACATCTTCATCCCGCCCGGCTTCGAGTTCCGCGTCGTCGACCTGCTCGTCACCAACTTCCACCTGCCCAAGAGCACGCTGCTGATGCTGGTCAGCGCCTTCGCCGGCCACGAGCACGTGCGCGCGCTGTACCGCCACGCGATCGAGGCGCGCTATCGCTTCTTCAGCTACGGCGACGCGATGCTGCTCGAACGCCGCTGAGCGGCGCCCGCCGCGTGCATTCGTGCGCGCGGACTCAACCGTTTGGTCGATGGCCTTGCGCGGCCCGGATTCCTAGAGTCGGTGCATCCCCACCCTGCAAGGAATCCTGCGATGTTGCAAAGACGTACGTTGCTGCTGGCGCTGACGGCCGGCGGCCTGCTGGCCGCCTGTGGCGGCGGCAGCGGCGACAGCCCCTTCGAGCCTTCGTCCTACAGCGGCAGCCTCAGCGGCACCGGCAGCGGCAGCTTCGACTACACGGTGCAGGACGCCGCCGGCAACGCCGCCGGCAGCGCCACGGTGGCGGGCCAGAGCTTCACGCTGGCGGGCTACGTCAGCAACGGCAACGTGAACCTGCAGTTCCAGGGCCAGTCGCAGTTCAACGGCTGGATCACCGGTGCGCAGACGTCCGGCGGCATGTCGGGCAGCTGGTACCTCAGCGGCGCGAGCTACTACGAGGGCTCGGCGTCGGCATCGACGACCGCCAGCGCGGGCGGTGGGGGTGGCAGCTGCACCAGCCTGATCGGCTACTGGACCGAGACGACCTCGGGCCTGAACCACTGGAACTTCATCAGCGACACCCAGGCCCAGGTGATCCAGGCATCGACCAACTATCCGGGCGGCGTGCTGACCACGGACCTCGCCCTCACGGCGGTGAGTTCGTCGTCGATCACCTACATGATCACGAACCAGAAGATGACCGGCACCGGCGCGTACGACTACAGCTACGACCAGGCGGCGATGACGAGCCAGGGCCTGAACGTCGGCCCCTTCAGCGCCGGCTACACGCTGGCCAACTGCCAGCTGACGATCGGCGGCCAGACCTACGGCCATTGAGCGTCCCCAGGGCTGGGCTGCGCCCAGCCCGCCCGTCGGCCGCGGCGACAATGCGGCGCATGCTCCGCTTCGACCTGCTCCACACCGACGGCCTCGCGCGCCGCGGCCGCCTGACGCTGAACCACGGCGTCGTCGAGACCCCGGTCTTCATGCCGGTCGGCACCTACGGCACCGTCAAGGGCGTGCTGCCCAGCGCGCTCGAGGCGATGGGCGCCGAGATCATCCTCGGCAACACCTTCCACCTGTGGATGCGGCCCGGGCCTGGACGTGCTGGGCAAGTTCGGCGGGCTGCACCGCTTCGAGGGCTGGACGAAGCCCATCCTCACCGACAGCGGCGGCTTCCAGGTCTGGAGCCTGGGCGAGATGCGCAAGATCAGCGAGGAGGGCGTGCGCTTCGCGTCGCCGGTGAACGGCGACAAGCTGTTCCTGACGCCCGAGGTCAGCATGCAGATCCAGACCGTGCTGAACAGCGACATCGTGATGCAGTTCGACGAGTGCACGCCGTACGAGACCAAGGGCCAGGTCACGAGCGAGGTCGAGGCGCGCGACATCGATGGAGCTGAGCCTGCGCTGGGCGAGGCGCTGCCAGCGACGAGTTCGCGCGCCTGGGCAACCCGAACGCGCTGTTCGGCATCGTCCAGGGCGGCATGTACGAGAACCTGCGCGAGGCCTCGGTCGCGAGCCTGGTCGAGCTCGACCTGCCCGGCTACGCGATCGGCGGCGTCAGCGTCGGCGAGCCCAAGGACGAGATGCTGCGCATCATGGCGCACACGCCGCAGCGGCTGCCCGCGGACAAGCCGCGCTACCTGATGGGCGTGGGCACGCCGGAGGACCTGGTCGAGGGCGTCGCGTCCGGCGTCGACATGTTCGACTGCGTGATGCCCACGCGCAATGCGCGCAACGGCCACCTGTTCACCCGCTTCGGCGACCTGCGCCTGCGCAACGCGCGCTTCCGCGACGACGAGCGCCCGATCGACGAGACCTGCCGCTGCCACGCCTGCGCCGGCTCGGCCGGCGGCGGCGGCTTCAGCCGCGCCTACCTGCACCACCTGGACCGCTGCGGCGAGATGCTGGGCCCGATGCTGACCAGCATCCACAACCTGCACTTCTACGTGAACCTGATGCGCGAGATCCGCGCCGCGCTCGACGAAGGCCGCTTCGCGGCCTGGCGCGCGCAGTTCAAGGCCGACCGCGCGCGCGGCGTCTAGCCGACGCCGGCATCACGCGCGCCGGCCGGGTGCGGCCTTGCCAGCAACCCGGCTTCGGCTTCCGGGTGGATCCAGTAGGTCAGGCCAAGCGCGCTCGCACTCGCACTCGCACCCAGGCCAGCGCTTCGTCGCCGGGAACCAGCGCTACCCGGCCCGCACGAACGTCCTCACGCTTGCGCTGGGCGAGCTGCATCCAAGCCGCCTGGGCCGGTGACTTGGGTTCGAAGCTCGCGACCAGGCGCTCGAGAAGTCGGGCTCGATCCCCGGGCGGCCGGCTCAAGGCCCGAGCTTCGAGGTCCTCCACGGGTAGAGACAGGATCATCCTCTGCGTGCTGCCAACCAGCAGGGTGCCACGGCCGTGCATGCGGCATGCGCGCTGCCGTCCGACCCGGGACTCCGGCGGCGCTTGACCCACGAACGCGGCTTCCCCGTCTCGAGCAACGGGGGGAAGCCTGTAGACGTGCGGTCTGATTTCTGCGGCGATGCCGCTTCACGGCGCCGGGTTCGAGAAGATCAGAAAGGCAAAGCGAACGGAGAAAGCCGTTGCCTCAGCGGGAAGTCCCTGTAGAAGGGTTGGCGTCGTGCTGCGGGAGCGCATGCAGTTCCAGACCGTTGAAGAACAGCCTCAGAGTTGGGGTCGCGGTCAGCAGGTCGACGAGCCAGTACCGAAGACGCCGGGTATCCACGCCGTCCCTTTGCAGCTGCGGATTGACATTGCCCGAGATCGCGTTGCCTGTCTCCTCGGACTTGACGGCGATGATTTCGTAGTCGCTGAGTCGACCATTCGCGAATGACATTCGCAGCGTCAAATCGTGTTTGTGAGTCGTTACGGCCAGCTCGCTGCACAGCACGTTGATGAGAGACATCCCGATGGCGTGGAGCTGCAGTGGAGCGCTTTGACGCTGTTCGAACGGGTAGTCGAGGTGCGTGTAGACAAACTTCAAGTACGGAAGACCTGCAACCGTTCGATCGATGGCGTGGCCTCGACCATCGTCAGCAACACTGAACGAGTGTCCGTCTGCATTGACTCGGACCGTCGTTGCGTGTCCAGAGTGGCACTCGGATAGCGAGTACAGGACCAGGGCGCGTACAAGGCTGGCCGTGATGTCCTGGGGATCCAAGGCTGATGCTTCGGTCATGAAGGTTGTGCTGAATCGGTACCGCCGAGGCGGGTTGTGCGACGCCTGACCAATCTAGACTTCACTGCGGGTGCCACTCGAAGGTCCGCTCCCCAAGGGTGAAGATGCCAACCCCGGAGGCCTGCATCGGAAGCCGAAAGAGGACCTCCCCATCCGGACTCGCGACGACGCTTCCGCCAGCGTCAACACGCTCTTCCGGCCGATTGAGTGCGTTGGGCCAGTTGGTCTGCACGACGTAGGCTCGTGTCGCCACCGCCAAGCGCCGAATGTCGTGCACGTACTCGGGTGGGTCGGTCCGTGGCTTCTCTGGGTCCTGACGTAGTGCGCCGGGCACGAAGATCACGTCCACAGTCCCAGGGGGAAGTTCAGAAGAAACGTGATCCAGGTCGTTGACCTCGCGGCAAATGACTGCCGAACAGCGCATGCCTTGCATGACGCCGACCGGGCGCGTCGAGCCTCTGGCGAAGAACGTGGCCTCCGGATCGGTGAGGCCGCGCTTCGGGATCGCGGCCGCGGTGTTGCCCCGCTCATCAATGAGAATGTGGGAGTTGAACTTGGAGCCGTCAGATCCAAAGGTTGGAGCACCGACGGCAATGCCAAGTGACCACTGAGCGGCGAGTGTTCGGATTCGCCGGATGGCGGGCTCGACGATTTCGGGGCGAGCCTCCCTGCCAATTTCGCGGTGAAAGCCGGTGACCGCGAGTTCGGAGAACCCACAGAGCTGAGCGTTCCCAGCGCTGGCCAAGGCCATCGCCCGTTCGATGGCGGCCGTGTTCTCGACGGTGGTCCAGTGCATCGCGATCTGCGCGATGGCCATCTTGGGCGACATGGGCATGCAGGGGCGCGTGGTGTGAGGTCAAAACGAACGAAAGGGACTTCCCCGTCCCGAACCTAGAAGCTCGACCCCGGCTGCTTCAGGAACTCGAGTTCGTCTTCGGTGGACGCGCGGCCCAGGATCGCGTTGCGGTGCGGGTAGCGGCCGAAGCGGTCGACGATGGCCTTGTGGCGCAGCTCGAAGTCCAGGTTCGACTTCAGGCCCAGCGCTTGGAACAGCCGCACGGCGGTCTCGTGCACCAGTGCGGACTCGCTGTGCATGAACGGCATGTAGAGAAAGACGCGCCGGTCCGGGGCCAGCGCCCGATCGTGGCCGCCGGCGATGGCCTCCTGGGCGAGCACCAGCGCCACCGGGTCGGCGGCGAAGGCGAGGGCGGTGCCGCGGTGCATGTTGCGCGAGAACTGGTCCAGCACGATGACCTCGGCCAGGCGCCCGTCCGGCTGCGCGCGCCACGCGCTCAGCTCGCCGCGCAGCGCGGCCCGGTGCACGGCGGCGAAGCGGTCGCACACGGTCTGGTCGAAGGCCGGATCGGCGGACCACCACTGCGCGGGTCGGGTCTCGTCGAACCAGAAGCGCAGCACGGGGGCGAAGTCGTGGGCGGCGGTCATGCGAGCGGGCGCGCTGCGAAGCCGCGAGCCGTGGATCCGGCGCTCATTCGCGCGCCGCCAGGATGGCGAGGGTCAGCCGCGACACGCAGACGAGCTGGCCTTCGTCGTTCGTCATCTCGATCTGCCAGACCTGCGTCGAGCGGCCGATGTGGACCGGCCGGGCCACGCCCGTGACCCAGCCGCTGCTGGCGCTGCGGATGTGGTTGGCATTGATGTCCAGGCCGACGGGGCGGAAGCCCGGCGGGCACGCGAAGGCGGCCCCGGTGGAGCCCAGCGTCTCCGCGAGCACCACGGACACGCCGCCGTGCAGGATGCCGTAGGGCTGTCGCGTGCGGCCGTCGACCGGCACCCGCGCCTTGATGAAGTCGTCGCCGATCTCCAGGAACTCGATGCCGAGCCGCTCGGGGGCGGTGTTCTCGTGGATCTGCGTGATGCTCTCGACCGAGAGCGGTTGCTTCCAGATGCTGGCCATGGTCACCAGGGAAGGAGTGAAGACGCCGCGAGTGTGGACGATAGGCCGGAGGCCGGCCGCCCGCGGTGGCCGATGGCGACGTTCGGCGAGGCTCTGTCCGGACGATCGGCCTGCGTGCCCTCACGCCCGGGTCGGCTCATTCGTAGTGCGTCCACATGCGAAGGACGCGGACGATGCGCTCTTTCGGGAAGATTTCGTACACCAGCCGGTTGTGGATGTTGATCCGGCGCGAGTAGGCGCCCGCGAGATCGCCCACGAGATTTTCGAACGAGGGCGGGTTCTGCAAGGGGTCGGTCTGGAGGATCTCGAGGAGTTCCTCGGCCTTGGGCTTGAGGCCGGCGGCCTTCAGCTTCCTGGCGTCCTTCAGCGTCTGCTTCGAGTAGACGAGCGTCCAACTCACCAGTTCAGTTCCTTGGCGCTCTTCGTCAAGGGCTCGGCCATGGCATCCCGGATCGACTTCCTCATGCCCGGGATAGACAAGAGGAACATCGTCTCCTGTATCGCCTGCCAATCCTCTTCCGAGACGAGCACCGCCGAGGAGCGCTTGCCTGCGATGACGATGGGCTGGTGCGACTCGGCCGCCTGGTCGATGAGGCGGTACAGGTTCGCCCGGGCTTCGCTTGCGGTGAGTACGGCCATGATGCGGTCCCTTGAAGCCACCTATGGTACGTAAAAACGTACCAAACGTCAAAGCGAAGTGGATCGACCCGCTTCGACCTTGCCGAGCGTGGCCGGCTATCGGACCGGCAAGGAGTCCTCTTCGCTCGCGCAGCACGTCACCACCGCGCTGCGGGCCCGGATCGAGCGGGCCGGGAATCGGCGCGGGGGGAAGCGCCTATGACTCGCGCAATGCCTGGTCGACCGTCGCCAGCATCAGGCACAGAGTCATGGGCTTGACGGGCGACTCGATGAAGCCGCGCGAGAGGTAGAAGCGCCGGGCCTGTTCCGAGATCGCGTGCACCAGCAGCGCAGTGACGCCGGCGATGTCGGCCGCCTGGATCGCGCGCCGGATGGCGTCTCCCAGCAGCGCGGTGCCGATGCCTTTCTGGTGATGGTCCTTGTGGATGGCCAGGCGGCCCAGGACGAGTACGGGCACCGGGTCGGGCCGGTTGCGCTTCATCGTCGACGGCGCCTCGGCATGGCCGATGGCGCCGGCGGCCAGGCAGTAGTAGCCGATCACGGTGTCGCCCTCGCACACGACGTAGGTCCGGGACGAGCCGTTGGCCTGGTTCCGGGCCGCGCGGCGCTTCAGCCAGTCGTCCAGCGAGGGCTCGCCGCTGTCGAAGTCGGCGAGCCGGTGATGGCCGGCCAGCGGCTGCGGCGCCGAAAGCGCCGGCGCGGTCACTTCGCGCGGCGGCCGGTGGCTTTGCCCGCGGCCGCGGTCGTTTCCCAGGGCGCGCGCGCCGCGAGGGTGCGGCGCAGGCGGTCGGTGGGCGCGGGCGGCTGGTCGAGCATGGCCTGGAGCGCGGCAAAGCCCTTCGCGTCGAGCGCGAAGTAGGTCTGGTCGAGCAGCACGTCCTCGGCTTGCCTGCACGCGGCTTCGAGCATGAAGTCCGAGCGGCTGCGGCCCAGGCGGCTGGCAGCCTGGTCGATCAGGTCGCGTTGCCCCGCCTTGGCGCGGATGCTGATCGTGACGGGTTCTTGGGCCTGGGCCATGGGGCGCCTTTCGTGTACTGCGATCGTGACGCCAATATTGTATGTCAATCGTCCATACACTGGCGGCGGTGGGACCGAGTGACGGTCTCGATCGAAAGCGTTTGCTTCCAGATGCTGGCCATGGTCACCAGGGAAGGAGTGAAGACGCCGCGAGTGTGGCTTGGGGGCGCGTGCGGAGGGCTTGGGGGGACTCTGGGCGACCTTCGGCGTTCAGGGCGAGGCGGGGCTCGCCGCTCCGCGCTGCCTCGACCAAGGGGCTAAGAAGCGTTGCACATGGCCGCACTCGCGCGCAGCCTGCCTAACAAGGCCGTCAGCTCCTGAAGCCACCCGCCGAGCAAATCGAGCGAATCCAATTTGAACTCCTCTCGAGTCACTGGATGGACTATGTTGCTCGGCCCGTTGAAATAGTGCGCCATCGGAAGGCCGCCCCGGTGGGTTGCGTAGTGGCGCATCGCCTTGGCCAAGGCGAGAAAGCTTTCCCCTGTAGCCTCAAGTTGCGAGATCTCATCGAGCTCCGGGCAGTGCTTGCCCACGCTCGACAATCGGTCCTTGAGGCTGCGACGAGACACCTCGTCAAGCTTCAGTCCGCAGTCGTACAGAAGGTTGAGTTCCTGCAGGAACGCATCGATCGCACCGTAAAAATGGAAGAGAAAGGCCTCGTGATGCGACCGTTCGAAGTCATCCCCAGTGTGTCGACTCGGATGACCGTGCAGTTCGTTCAGGGCGATTTGCGCGAACCGAAGCTTCTGTTCCGTGCGGCACGCGAGTCCTTCGACGTTGGTCATTGGGATTCGTGAGGATGATATGCAGGTACCCGTCGAGCGCCTGCGACCGCTTCCCCGCAGGATACGGACCGACGCCGCCCGCGTCCATTCGGTGCGCTGCTTGGTTCTGCCGCCACTACCGCGTCGACACCTCGACCCGCCCGCGCGCGCTGTCGCATTGCGCCAGCGCCTCGGCCAGGAAGGGCAGCACCGGCTGCAGCGTCGCGGCCAGCGTGTGCGGCGGGTTGGCGACGAAGACGCTGCTGCCGAGCATGCCGAAGCCGCTCGCGTCGGCCTCGGCGACGCTCAGCGCCGCGTGCAGCCAGCCCTTCTTCGCCAGGCTGTCGGCGCTGGCCTTCAGCCGCTGCGGCAGCTGCGCGGCCTCGAGCAGCTGGACCTGCGGCAGCCAGACGATGACGGTGCCCTCGGCGAAGCGCGTCAGCGCCTCGCGCAGCGCGGCGAGCACGCGCGCGTAGTCGGTCTTCAGCTCGTAGCTCGGGTCGATCAGCAGCACGCCGCGGCGCGTCGGCGGCGGCAGCTGCGACTTCAGCGCCGCGAAGCCGTCGGCCATCGCGACCTCGGCGCCGTGGGTGCCTTCCAGGAACGAGGCCAGGATCTTGTGGTCGGTCGGGTGCAGCTCGTAGCAGTGCAGCTGGTCCTGCGCGCGCATCAGCCTCTGCGCCAGCGCGGGCGAGCCGGGGTACTGGTGGAGCTGGCCGTCCGGGTTGAAGGCGCGCACCAGGCCCACGTAGTCGGCCAGCGCCGGCGGCAGGTCCTTGCGGCTCCAGAGGCGGCCGATGCCGGCCTCGTATTCGGCGTGCTGGCGCGCGTAGGCGCTCTGCAGCGAATAGCCGCCGGCGCCGGCATGGGTGTCGACGAGGCGCCAGCCCTTGTCCTTCAGGTTCATGTGGCGCAGCACGGCGGTGAGCACGGCGTGCTTGAGCACGTCGGCATGGTTGCCGGCGTGGAAGGCGTGGCGGTAGGCGAGCATGGGCCGGACTGTGCCACGGCGCCGCCGCGCTGCAGCTTTCGCGGCGCTGCATTAGGCTCGCCGGATGACCACCCTCTTCGACCCCCTTCGTATCGGCGACATCGCCCTCGCCACCCGCCTCGTGATGGCCCCGCTGACGCGCAACCGCGCCGGCGCCGGCCAGGTGCCCACCGAGCTGATGACGCAGTACTACGCGCAGCGCGCCGACCCCTTCAGCGGCGCCGGCCTGATCGTCAGCGAGGCGACCCAGATCTGCCCCGAAGGCCAGGGCTACCTCGACACCCCGGGCCTCTACAGCGCCGAGCAGGTGGCGGGCTGGCGCCGCGTCACCGACGCGGTGCACGCGAAGGGCGGGCGCATCGTCGTCCAGCTCTGGCACGTGGGCCGCATCTCGCATGTCTCGCTGCAGCCGGGCGGGCACGCGCCGGTGTCGTCCACCGCGCGGGTGGCGAACGCCAAGACCTTCACCGCCGCCGGCTTCGTGGACTGCTCGGCGCCGCGCGCGCTGGCCACGGCCGAGATCCCGGCCCTGGTCGAGCAATACCGGCGCGCCGCGCGCAACGCCATCGACGCCGGCTTCGACGGCGTCGAGGTCCACGCCGCGAACGGCTACCTGATCGAGCAGTTCCTGCGCGACAGCATCAACGACCGCGTCGACGCCTATGGCGGCCCGATCGAGAACCGCATCCGGCTGCTGGCCGAGGTGATGACGGCGGTGGCGGGCGAGATCGGCGCCGGCCGCACCGGCGTGCGCCTGTCGCCGGTGACGCCGGTCAACGACGCCGGCCAGGACAGCGACGCGCAGGCCTTGTACGAGGCCGCGCTCGAGCGGCTGGCGCCGCTGAAGCTGGCCTTCGTCCACGTCATCGAAGGCCAGACCGGCGGCCCGCGCGACGTCGCGCCCTTCGACTACGCGGCGCTGCGCCGGCATTTCGAGGGCGCCTGGATCGTCAACAACGGCTACACGCGCGCGACGGCGTTGGCCGCGGTGGCCTCGGGCGCGGCCGACGCGGTGGCCTTCGGCAAGGCCTTCATCGCCAACCCCGACCTCGGCCGCCGGCTGCGCGAGGACGCGCCGCTGAACGCGCTCGACACCGCCCGGCTCTACGGCGGCGGCGCGCAGGGCTACACCGACTACCCGACGCTGGATGCGGCCATCGCCTAGCCCGCTGCTGCGCCTGGCGCTGACGCTGCTGGCGGCGCTGGCCGTCGCCGCGGCGGCGAACGCATTGCACGCGCCGCTGCCGTGGCTGCTCGGGCCGCTGGTGCTGACCGCCGGCTGCGGCATCGCCGGCGTGCCGCTGCTGGCCTCGGGCCGGCTGCGCAACGTCGGCCAGTGGGTGATCGGCATCGCGCTCGGGCTGTACTTCACGCCGGCGGCGCTGGTGCTGATCGCGCGCCTGGCACCGGCCATCGCGCTCGGCGTGGCCTGGGCGCTGACGCTGGGCTACCTGTTCTACCGCTTCCTGCTGCGCGTGAACGGCGGCGACAGGGCGAGCGCCTACTTCGCGGCCGCGATCGGCGGCGCCTCGGAAATGGCGAACCTGGCCGACCGCTACGGCGGCCGCGTCGACCGCGTCGCGTCGGCGCACTCGCTGCGCCTGCTGCTGGTGGTGATGATCATTCCGGTCGGGCTGCGCCTGACCGGCCTGCACGGGCTGGACGCGGCGCCGCCGCCCGCCGGCGTCGTCCACTGGCCGGGGCTGGCGCTGCTGGTCGCGGCGTCCGGGGCCGGGATCTTCGCGATGAGCCGGTTCGGCGCGCCCAACCCCTTCGTGCTCGGCGCGCTCGCGGTGACGATGCTGCTCACCGCCTTCGGCGTCGAGCTGTCGGCGCTGCCGCCCTGGGCCGGCGGCATGGCGCAGCTGTTCATCGGCGTCGCGCTCGGCGCGCGCTTCTCGCCCGAGTTCGTCCACGCCGCGCCGCGCTGGCTTGCCGCGGTGGCGCTCGCGACGCTGGTGATGATCGCGCTCTGCTCGGGCTTCGCCTGGGTGCTGGCGCAGGAGATCGGGCTGCACCCGGGGACGCTGCTGCTGGCGACGTCGCCGGGCGGCATCGCCGAGATGGCGATCACGGCCAAGGCGCTGCAGCTCGGCGTGCCGGTGGTCACCGCGTTCCAGGTCGTGCGCTACGTCTCGGTGCTGACGCTGACCTCGCCGCTGTTCAGGTGGGAGCTTTCGCGCGCGAACGAAAGAGCGCGCGCAGGTTGACCTCGCGCGGCCCGGGCACGAGCTCGATCGCGTCGCCGGCGCTCACCACTCCAGGCTCCAGCACCGCGAGGTAGGCGCCGCAGAAGCCCGACTCGACCATCAGCTTGGCCGCGTGCTTGAAGCCCATCGCGGCGTTGAACTTGAAGCAGGGGTGGCGCGGCTCGCTCACCGTCAGCACGCAGCCCGGCAGGCGCAGCCGGTCGCCGATCCAGAGCTCGTCTTCGAACAGGCCGGTGACGGTCAGGTTCTCGCCCAGCGTGCCGGGCGCGCAGCGCGTCGTCCCAGAGCGCGGCGCGGGCCTGCGCGCGCACCGTGCGCCAGAACGGGAAATGCTCGATCGGGTAGGCGTAGACGGCCTTGGACAGCCCGCCGTGCACCGTCGGGTCGGCTTGCTCGTCGCCGTCCAGCCCGAGCGCGCGCACGGCCACCGGGCCGCTCACCGGCTGCTTGGCGATGGCCGTCATCACCCGGCGTTCGCCGATCAGGGTCTCGCGGGCCACCGCCCGGTTCACGCTCAGCACCCGCACGGGCCTCCTCCGTCGGCCGTCGACGCGGCCCCGATGTCGGATTGTCGCTGCGGCGCGCGCGCCGCGCCCGGGTACTGTCAAGAACCTGTCACGCGGTGTCGCGAAGATGTGACGCGACAAGAGCCACCGCCGTTGCCTCGCGCATTCCCGCGGGCGGCGCCGGCGAGCGTGAACCGAGGTCGCCGCGTGTCAATGCCCTACCTTCCCAAGCCTCACCACAAGACCGTGCTGGTCGTGGTGGAGGAGCCGTCGATCCGCGAGCTGCTCGTGGCGAGCTTTCGCCACGGGGGCTACCTCCCGGTGCCCGCGCCGACGGTGCGCGACGGCTGGCGGCTGGCCGGCGAGGTGCGCCCGGACGTCGTGCTGGTCGACCTCGATGCGCCGGGCGCGGACGGGTCTTCGTTCGGCGCCTTGCGCGATGGCGACCCCGGCCTCGTCATCGCCTTGCTCATGGCCCGCCAGCCGGCGATGGCGCTCGCCGAGCCCGGCGCGGCCGACCTGCGCTTCGACAAGCCCTTCTCGGCGCGCGAGCTGGTCGCGCAGGTCTCGCACCGGCTGCGCGCGAACGCCGCGCCGGTGGATCGCGCAACGCGCCGTCGCCGCCCGCTGCGCGTGGGCACGCTGGAGCTGCGCGCCGACCGCGGCCTGGTCCGCGTGCACGGCCCGTCGGCGACCACCTCGCGCACGCTGGCGCCGGTGGAGCTGCGTCTGCTGCAGCTGCTGATGGACCATGCCGGCCTGGTGCTCAGCCGCGAGCAGATCCTGCACGCGGTCTGGCCCGGCGACGGCGCTTCCGAGCTGCGCACGGTGGACCAGAACATCCGGCGGCTGCGCCGGCGCCTGCAGCAGGCCGGCGCGGTCGACCCGGTGGTCACGGTGCGCGGCTTCGGCTACCGGCTGCGCAATGGCAACGACTGAGGCGCGCAATCCGAGACTTGTCACGAAACTTTCACGCAGGCTTTCTACAGTGTGCTTCGGCAGCGCTCAGGGGCCCGTTATTGCCTCCGCGCTCAAAGCCCCTGTTCAGCGAACCCCTCATAGGAGTCCCAAACCCATGCAAGCCCAAAAGCTTACCCGCCGCCTGACCCTGATCGCTGCCGCCAGCGTCGCCGCGACGTTGTTCGCCGCGAACGCCTACGCCACCGACATCACCGGCGCCGGCTCGTCGTTCATCTTCCCGGTGCTGTCCAAGTGGTCGGCCACCTACAACGCCAAGACCGGCGCGAAGATCAACTACCAGTCGATCGGCTCCGGCGCCGGCATCGCCCAGATCAAGGCCGGCACCGTGACCTTCGGCGCGACCGACATGCCGCTCAAGCCCGAGGACCTGGAAAAGGCGGGCCTGGCGCAGTTCCCGGCCATCATCGGCGGCGTCGTGCCGGTGGTGAACGTCGCCGGCCTGAAGCCGGGCGAGATGAAGATGACCGGCGCCGTGCTGTCCGACATCTACATGGGCAAGATCACCAAGTGGGACGATGCGGCGATCAAGGCGCTGAACCCCGGCATGAAGCTGCCCGACGCCAAGATCACGGTCGTGCACCGTTCGGACGGCTCCGGCACGACGTTCAACTTCACCAACTACCTGGGCAAGGTCAGCCCGGAGTGGAAGACCAAGGTCGGTGAAGGCACCTCGGTGAACTGGCCCGCCGGCGTCGGCGGCAAGGGCAACGAAGGCGTGTCGGCCTACGTGAACCAGATCAAGGGCTCGATCGGCTTCGTCGAACTCGCCTACGCGCTGCAGAACAAGATGAGCTTCACGCTGATGAAGAACCAGGCCGGCGACTATGTCGCGCCGTCGCTGGCTTCGTTCCAGGCCGCCGCCGACAGCGCCAAGTGGACCGAGCCGGACTTCTACGAAGTCATCACCGACGCCCCGGGCAAGGCCTCCTGGCCGATCGCCGCGTCGACCTGGGTGCTGATGTACAAGCAACCCAAGAACGCCGCGCAAAGCAAGGAAGCCCTGAGCTTCTTCAAGGACGCGCTGGAGAACGGCCAGGCCGAGGCGAAGGCTCTAGACTACGTGTCGCTGCCGCAGTCGCTGGTCAAGAAGATCGAGGCCTACTGGGCGGCCAACATCAAGTAACGGCAATGGCGGGCGCCGCGTCGCGTGGCGCCCGCTGCCGATGACCATGAGGGACGCCGTGATACTCGAAACCACTGCGCCGCAGGCGCGGGTGGACGACAAGTCCGCGCAGGATCGCGACCGCCGCCAGCAGCGGCTCGACGACTTGTTCCGCTGGGTCGTCAAGGGCAGCGCGCTGTTCGTGCTGGTCACCTTGCTCGCCGCCGGGCTGTCGATGCTGGCGGGCGGGTGGGAGGCCTTCAAGACCTTCGGACCCCAGTTCGTCTGGTCGATGCAGTGGGACGCGGTCAATCACAAGTTCGGCGCGCTGGTGCCGATCTACGGCACCCTGGTCACCGCCGGCATCGCGATGCTGATCGCGGTGCCGGTCAGCTTCGGCATCGCGCTGTTCCTGACCGAGATCGCTCCGGGCTGGCTGCGCGGGCCGGTGTCGGCCGCGATCGAGCTGCTGGCCGGCATCCCGTCGATCATCTACGGCATGTGGGGCTTGTTCGTCTTCGTGCCCTTCGTCGCCAACAACGTCTACCCCTGGCTCGACGAGTATGTCGGCGCGCTGCCGCTCGTCGGGCCGCTGTTCCAGGGCCCGCCGATCGGCCTGGGCATGCTCACCGCCGGGATCGTGCTCGCGATCATGGTGATCCCGTTCATCTCGTCGGTGATGCGCGAGGTCTTCAACACCGTGCCGGCGCCGCTGAAGGAGTCGGCCTACGCGGTCGGCAACACGACCTGGGAAGTCGTCTGGGACATCGTGCTGCCCTACACGCGCACGGCGGTGGTCGGCGGCATCTTCCTCGGCCTGGGCCGGGCGCTGGGCGAGACGATGGCGGTGACCTTCGTGCTCGGCAATGCGCACCGGCTGTCGCTGTCGCTGCTGGAGCCGGGCAACTCGATCGCGGCGACGATCGCCAACGAGTTCACCGAAGCCGACTCGCCGATCTACATCTCGTCGCTGATCGCGCTGGGCTTCCTGCTCTTCGTCGTCACCTTCGTCGTGCTGGCGATCGCGCGGCTGATGCTCAACCGGCTGGCGCGCCAGGGCGGGAGCCAGACATGAACCGCTGGCAGCGCCGCCAGGCCAAGGACTACGTCGCCAAGGCGCTGGGCACCGGGGCGACCCTGTTCGGCCTGTTCTGGCTGGTGTGGATCCTGTGGACCACCCTCAGCCAAGGCCTGCCGGCACTGAAGCCGAGTCTGTTCACCGAGATGACGCCACCGCCCGGCTCCGACGGCGGCATGCTCAATGCGTTCGCCGGCAGCCTCCTGATGAGCGCGATCGCGATCGCGCTGGGCACGCCGATCGGCATCGCCGCCGGCACCTACCTGGCCGAGTACGCGCGCCATACGCGGCTGGGCTCGATGATCCGCTTCGTCAACGACATCCTGCTGTCGGCGCCGTCGATCGTGATCGGCCTGTTCGTCTACGAACTCGTGGTCCGCCAGATGGGGCACTTCTCGGCGCTGGCCGGCGCGATCGCGCTGGCCTTCATCGTGTTGCCGGTGGTCGTGCGCACCACCGACGAGATGCTGCAACTGGTGCCGCCGGCGATGCGCGAGGCGGCGCTGGCGCTGGGCGTGCCGCAGCGCAAGATGGTGCGCCAGGTGCTGTACCGCGCGTCGATGTCGGGCATCATCACCGGCGTTCTGCTCGCGCTGGCCCGCATCTCGGGCGAGACCGCGCCGCTGCTGTTCACCGCGCTGAACAACCAGTACTGGTCGAACAACCTGCTCGGACCGATGGCCAACGTGCCGGTCGTCATCTTCCAGTTCGCGATCAGCCCCTACGAGTACTGGCATGCGCTGGCGTGGGCCGGGGCCTTCATCGTCACGCTGCTCGTGCTGGTGCTCGGACTGGTCTCGCGTGGCCTCCTTCTCTCCCGACGCAGCTCGACATGAACCCAGCCATCGCCACCCCGTTCTCGACCGCGGCCGCCCCGGGCGCCATGGCGGCGTCGCCGGCGAAGATCGTCACGCGCGAACTGAAGTTCTTCTACGGTGCCGCGCAGGCGTTGAAGGACATCAACCTGACGGTGCACGAAAAGCGCGTCACCGCACTGATCGGCCCTTCGGGCTGCGGCAAGTCGACGCTGCTGCGCATCTTCAATCGCATCTACGCGGTCTATCCGAAGCAGCGCGCCGAAGGTCAGGTGCTGCTCGACGGGCAGAACGTGCTCGACCCGGGCTATTCGATCAACCGGCTGCGCACCCAGGTCGGCATGGTGTTCCAGAAGCCGGTGCCGTTCCCGATGTCGATCTACGACAACGTGGCCTACGCGATCCGCCACTACGAGTCGCTGTCGCGGCCGGAGATGGACAACCGCGTCGAGGAAGCGCTCAAGCGCGCCGCGCTCTGGGACGAGGTGAAGGACAAGCTCGGCCAGAGCGCGCTCGGCCTGTCCGGCGGGCAGCAGCAGCGGCTGTGCATCGCGCGCGCGGTCGCGCTCAAGCCGCAGGTGCTGCTGCTCGACGAGCCGACCTCGGCGCTGGACCCGATCTCGACCGCGAAGATCGAGCAGCTGATCGACGAGCTCAAGCCGCACTACACGCTGCTCATCGTCACCCACAACATGCAGCAGGCCGCGCGCGTGTCCGACTACACCGGGTTCATGTTCCTCGGTGAACTGGTCGAATTCGGCGGCACCAACGAACTCTTCACGCGCCCGAACAAGAAGCAGACCGAGGACTACATCACCGGCCGTTTCGGCTGACCCACGGAGTCCGCACGATGAGCGACAAGCATCTTTCCACGCAATTCGATGTCGAACTGAGCGGCATCTCGAACCGGGTCCTCGAAATGGGCGGCCTGGTCGAGTCGCAGGTCGCGCAGGCGGTCTACGCGCTGACGCACTTCAGCGGCGAGACCGCGTCGCAGGTGCTGACCCAGGAAGAGCGCGTGAACCAGCTCGAGGTCGAGATCGACCGCGACCTGTCGACCATCATCGCCCGCCGCCAGCCGACCGCGCGCGACCTGCGCCTGCTCATCGCGGTGAGCAAGACGATCGGCAACCTCGAGCGCGTCGGCGACGAGGCGGCGCGCATCGCGCGCACCGTGCAGCGGCTGATCAACACCGGCGTCTCGAGCCGGCTGCGTCTGCCGGTGGGCGACATCGAGTTCGAGGCCAACCTGGCGATCGCGCTGATGCGGCGCTCGCTCGACGCCTTCGCGCGGCTGGACGCGCAGCAGGCGCTGCAGGTCATCAAGCAGGACAACGAGCTCGACACCGAGTTCGACGGCCTGCTGCGCAAGCTGGTCACCTACATGATGGAAGACCCGCGCACGATTTCGGCGAGCATCGACCTGGTCTTCGTCGCGAAGGCGATCGAACGCGTCGGCGACCACGCGAAGAACCTGGCCGAGCAGGTGATCTACATCGTCAAGGGCACCGACGTCCGCCACACGCCGATGGGCGACGTGGAATCGGTCGTCGCCTGAGTCGCAGGACGACGAACCCATGGCGCGCATTCTGGTTGTCGAGGACGAACCCGCGATCGCCGAGCTGATCGCGATGAACCTGCGCCACGACGGCCACGAGGTCAGCCTGGCCGGCAGCGCCGACGAAGCCGTCGCCTCGGTGCGCCAGGCGCTGCCCGACCTGGTGGTGCTGGACTGGATGCTTCCCGGCGAGCCCGGCGTCGCGCTGGCGCGGCGCTGGCGCGCCGACGCGCGCACGCGCGAACTGCCGATCGTGATGCTCACCGCGCGTGCCGACGAGCGCGACCTGGTGCAGGGGCTGGACGCCGGTGCCGACGACTACATCGGCAAGCCGTTTTCCACCGCCGAACTGTTGGCCCGCATCCGCGCGCTGCTGCGACGCAAGGCGCCGGACGCGCTGGACACCATGCTGCAGGTCGGGCCGATCAAGCTCGACCCGGCGACCGTGCGCGTGTTCGTCGACGGTGCCGAGATCCGCGTCGGCCCGACCGAGTTCCGCCTGTTGCGCTTTCTGATGAGCTACCCCGAGCGCGTGCATTCGCGCTCGCAGCTGCTCGACCGTGTCTGGGGCGACCATGTGTTCATCGAAGAGCGCACCGTCGACGTCCACATCAAGCGGCTGCGCGAAGCGCTGGGCACGCCCGGCGGCGCGGCGATGATCGAGACCGTGCGCGGCGCCGGCTACCGGCTCGTGCGGCCGACGACGATCGGGGCCTGACGCGCCACCGCGGCGCCTGTCTGCCGGCCGCGAAGGGTCGGCATCGACCCATTCCGATTTTGCATGACCCCCACCAAGCCGGTGGTTACGAGCCGATTACATTGGCCCGCACAATGGCCCCCCCGCCGGTGCTGGACGGCATGGCGGCGCGGCATTCGGCGAGCCCCGGGGCGCAAGGGCGCGGTTCGCCGAATCCCGCTAACCCTTGATCCTCACGATTGGAGTCCCGATGAACCGCCCCGCGATGGAAGGCCTGCGCCTGAACGCCCCTGCCGACGTCCGCCACACCCGCCTGCTGGCCTGGGTGGCCGAGGTGGCCGCCCTCACCGAGGCGGCCGACGTCTACTGGTGCGACGGTTCCGAGGCCGAGTACGACCGCCTGTGCGAGCAGCTGGTCGTCGCCGGCACGATGAAGCGGCTGAACCCCGAGCTGCGGCCGAACAGCTACCTCGCGTTGAGCGACCCGAGCGACGTGGCCCGGGTCGAGGACCGCACCTTCATCTGCAGCGCGCGCCGCGAGGACGCCGGCCCGACCAACAACTGGATGGCGCCGGCCGAGATGCGCGCGATCCTGCAGACCGGCCTTCCCGACGGCACCCCGGCGCTGTTCCGCGGCGCGATGCGCGGCCGCACGCTGTACGTCGTGCCGTTCTCGATGGGGCCGCTGGGTTCGCACATCTCGCACATCGGCGTCGAGCTGACCGACAGCCCGTACGTCGCGATCAGCATGCGCGTGATGACGCGCATGGGCCGCCCGGTGCTCGACCTGCTCGGCAGCGACGGCGACTTCGTGCCCTGCGTGCACAGCGTCGGCGCGCCGCTGCAGCCGGGCCAGAAGGACGTCGCCTGGCCGTGCAACGAGACCAAGTACATCGTCCACTACCCGCAGACGCGCGAGATCTGGAGCTACGGCTCGGGCTACGGCGGCAACGCGCTGCTCGGCAAGAAGTGCTTCGCGCTGCGCATCGCCAGCACGATGGGGCGCGAGCAGGGCTGGCTCGCCGAGCACATGCTGATCCTGGGCGTCACCACGCCGGCGGGCAAGAAGTACCACGTCGCCGCGGCCTTCCCCAGCGCCTGCGGCAAGACCAACTTCTCGATGATGGTGCCGCCGGCCGGCTTCGAGGGCTGGAAGGTCACGACGATCGGCGACGACATCGCCTGGATCAAGCCGGGCAAGGACGGCCGGCTGCACGCGATCAACCCCGAGGCCGGCTACTTCGGCGTCGCCCCGGGCACGAACTACCACACGAATCCGAACTGCATGGATTCTCTCAAGCGTGACGTGGTGTTCACCAACGTCGCGCTCACCGACGACGGCGACGTCTGGTGGGAAGGCATGACCGAGACGCCGCCGGCGCACCTGATCGACTGGCGGGGCAAGGACTGGACGCCCGAGATCGCGAAGGCGACCGGCGCCAAGGCCGCGCACCCGAACTCGCGCTTCACCGTCGCCGCCACCAACAACCCGGCGCTCGACCCCGAATGGGACAGCACGACCGGGGTCGCGATCGACGCCTTCATCTTCGGCGGTCGGCGCTCGACGACGGTGCCGCTGGTGACCGAGGCGCGCAACTGGACCGAAGGCGTCTACATGGCGGCGACGATGGGCAGCGAGACCACCGCGGCGATGGCCGGCGGCAACGGCGCGGTGCGCCGCGACCCGTTCGCGATGCTGCCGTTCTGCGGCTACAACATGGCCGAGCATTTCCAGCACTGGCTGGACATGGGCGCCAAGCTGCAGTCGGCCGGCGCGAAGCTGCCGAGCATCGCCTGCGTCAACTGGTTCCGCAAGGGCGCCGACGGCAAGTTCGTCTGGCCCGGCTTCGGCGAGAACATGCGCGTGCTCGAATGGATGATCGGCCGCATCGAGGGCCAGGTCGGCGGCGAAGACAACGTGTTCGGCATCAGCCCGAGCTACGAAGACCTGCGCTGGGATGGTCTGGCCTTCACGCGCGAGCAGTTCGCCAGCGTGATCGGCATCGACCGCGCCGCCTGGCGCCAGGAACTGGCGTTGCACGCCGAGCTGTTCAAGCAGCTCGAATACCATCTGCCGCGCGAACTGCCCGCGACGATGGCGCGCATCGAGGAGCGGCTGAGCTGAAACCCCCCGAAGCGCCTTCGGCGCCTCCCCCCAGGGGGCGCCGCCAGCGGCCCGGCGGAGCCGGTTCCGCGGCGGCTGTCGGGTCGACGCTGAAGCATGTTTCGAGCGTCGCGTCAGTCGACGTGGGCCACTGACTTGACCCGCAACGAGCGGGTCGCGGTGGGGCCCGCCTGCGGCACGGGGCACGGCGGGCCCGTTCTGTCGCGAGCCACGCGGCGATGAAGCTCCAGCTGTTGTCCGACCTGCATCTCGAGACCGAGGCCTTCGATCCCGAGCCCGCGCCAGGCGCGGAGCTGCTCGTGCTGGCCGGCGATATCGATGCGACCTGGTCCGGCTTCGCGCGCTTCGCCGGCTGGCCGGTGCCGGTGATCGTGGTCGCCGGCAACCACGAATTCGATGGCCGCGAGCTCGACGAGGCCTGGCCCGCGCTGCGCGAAGAATGCGCGCGCCATGGTCTGCGCCTGTTGCAGCGCGAATCGGCGGTGGTCACCGGTGCCGATGGCCGCCGCGTGCGCTTTGTCGGCTGCACGCGCTGGAGCGACTTCGACCTCTTCGGCGCCGCCGAGCGCGAGCGTGCCGAGCGCGCGGCGGTCTACTTCATGCGGCTGATGGCGGCCACCCGCGCTGGCCAGCCCTTCGACGCGGCCGCAGTGCGCCGCGAGGGCCTCGCCTGCCGCGCCTGGCTCGAAGCCGAACTGGGCCGGCCGGCCGCGGGCCGCTGGGATGCGACCGTCGCCGTGACCCACTTCGCGCCCAGCCTGCGCAGCGCCGATCCGCGCTACGGCCGCCAGCCGGGCACGGCCAGCTTCTGCAACGCCGACGACGACCTGATCCCGCGCGCCGACCTCTGGCTGCACGGCCATCTGCACTGCCGGCACGACTACCGCGTCGCGCGCGCCGGCCGCGCGCCGTCGCGCGTCGTCTGCCAGGCGCGCGGCCTGGCGTCCAAGGGCGAGTCCGAGGGACTGGACCCGCTGCGCCTGATCGAGGTCTGAACGGGCCTGCAGTCCTCGGGCCGACTTGACGCCGCGCAATCCGTTGCCGGTGCGGCATGCAACACTGCCGCTGCGAACCCAGCCAGGAGCGAAGCGATGAAGATACTTGCCGCCGTCGACGGCAGCCCCTACACCAAACGCATGCTGGCCTATCTGGCCGCGCATGACGAATGGCTGGGCAGCCACCACCAGTACACCTTGCTGCATTCGGTGCCCGCGGTGCCGCCACGGGCCGCCGCCGTGCTCGACCGCAGCGTGCTCAAGGGCCACTACGACGAGGAATCGGAGAAGGTCTTCAAGCCGATCCGTGCCTTCTTCGCCAAGCAAGGGTTGGAGGCGAGCTTCGTCGCCAAGGTCGGGCCGGCGGCCGACAACATCGCGGCGGCGGCCGAAAAGGGCCGGTTCGACCTGCTGGTGCTGGGTTCGCACGGACATGGCTCGTTGACCGGGCTGGTGCTCGGCTCCGTCGCGACCAAGGTCATCGCGCGCTGCAGCACCCCCGTGCTGCTGATCCGCTAGTCGGCAGCGCTCAGCGGCCGCGCAGGCCGTTCATGCAGGTGCCGAGCACCCAGTCGACGATCTGCGGGTCGGTGTGGCGGCCACCCGCCTTCAGGAAGCCGGGCACCGGGTCGCAGGCGCGCGCGAAGACGGTGTAGAGCACCACCTCGGGCGGCAGCGTCGGGTCGATGTCGCCGTCCTGCTGCGCCTGGACGATCCACTCGCCGAGGCGGTCGCTGACTTGCATCAGCAGATCGAGGTAGCTGCGGTTGCCCAGCAGTTCGGCGCGCAGCGACGAGTTCTGCGACGGCAGCGAGGGCATCTCACCGGACAACTGCACTTCCAGCGCCCAGCGCGTCACCGCGCGCAGCCGCTCGAAGGCGCTGCTGCCGGCGAGCCCGTCCTGCTGATCGAGGATCGCCGACGTGCGCTGCAGCACGCGCACCATCGCTGCGGCGGCGAGCGCCTCCTTCGACGGAAAATGCTTGTACAGGCTGGCCTTGGCGATGCCGACGTCGGCGGCCACCTCGTCAACCGTCATCAGGTCGAAGCCTTTTTCGGCGAGCAGCCGGTTGACCGATGCGACGATCGCGTCTTCGCGGACCCGGAGAACTTGTTCGCGAAAAGGCAGTCGGGCCATCCAGCGATTCTAAGAGCCCGCCCGGTGCTCAGACCGCCGTTCGCAGGCGGCCGAGTCGGTGTCTGACGCCGGAGGTGAGCGTTTGCACCCAAGAATGGCCCAGCGTGTCGTCGACCTTCGAGCGGGCCTCATGCGCCGTCGCCGGCGGCTCGAAACTGAGCTCCATGCCGAATGCGGTGCCGTAGTCGGCGGCGTCGGGCCCGCTGGCTGCCGGGCGCGCGAACCAGCGCCGGAGCCAACCTCGGTTCGTGCAGTCCTTGCGTGCCATCGCCATCCCCGGTAAGAGTGTGTTACGAGTGTGACGGCCGCACCGGGTGCTGGCGCGTCGAGATGGGCCGCCGCCGTGCTCCTGTTCACGCGAACGGCCGGCGCGAGACGCTCGCTACAATCCGCGCCCTTTCGACAACGCGCCTTCGACGCGGCCCCGACATGCACGCCGGATTCGCGGCCATCGACTTCGGCACCTCCAATTCCGCGATCGCGCTGCCCGCCGGGGACGCCGCGGTCCGGCTGGTCGAGCTCGAGCCCGGCTTTTCCACGATGCCGACCGCCGTCTTCTACCGCGTCGACGACGCCCACGCCGAACCCGAGCGGCTGTTCGGGCGCGCGGCGATCGCGGCCTATGTCGACGGGCAGGACGGGCGGCTGATGCGCTCGATGAAGAGCATCCTCGGCTCGCCGCTGGCCGAGCAGAGCACCGACGTCGGCGGCGGCCGCTCGGTGCGCTACCGCGACGTCATCGCCGGCTACCTGCGCCACCTGAAGCGCCAGGCCGAGGCTGCCGCCGGCCACGCGTTGGAGCGCGTGGTGCTCGGGCGCCCGGTGTTCTTCGTCGACGGCGAGCCCGAGCGCGACGCGCAGGCGCAGGCGACGCTGGAGGCGGCCGCGCGCGAGGTCGGCTTCGGCGAGGTGCTGTTCCAGTACGAGCCGATCGCCGCCGCGCTGGACCACGAGCGCGCGGCCACGCGCGAGCAGCTGGTGCTGGTCGCCGACATCGGCGGCGGCACCTCGGACTTCTCGGTCGTGCGCGTCGGCCCGGCGCGGCGCGGGCGCGCCGACCGCCGCGACGACATCCTGGCCAACCACGGCGTTCACCTGGCGGGCACCGACTTCGACCGCCATCTCGAGCTGGCCGCGATCCTGCCGTTGCTGGGCTACCGCAGCTTCGGGCCGACCGGCCGCGGCATGCCGCCGCGCGAGGTGCCGAGCAGCGTGTACTTCGACCTCGCCACCTGGCACCTGATCAACACCGTCTACACGCCGGCGCGGGTCGCCGAGCTGCGCCGCATGAAGAGCTGGTATGCCGACGAGGCCCAGCACCGGCGCCTGATGACGGTGCTGACCGAGCGTCTCGGCCACGCGTTGGCGGCGCTGGCCGAGCAGGCGAAGATCGACGTCGCGACCGCCGGCGTGGCGCAGATCGCGCTCGATGCCGTCGAGCCCGGGCTGACCAGCACGCTGGGCGAGGCGCAGGCGGCGGCGGCGATCGAGGCCGAGCTGGCGCGCATCGTCGCCGCGGCGCAGGAGACCGTGCACCAGGCCGGCGTGGCGGCCGAGCGCATCGACGTGCTGTATTTCACCGGCGGGTCGACCGGCTTGACGGCGCTGGTGGAGCGCATCGGCGCCGGGTTCCCGCGCGCCGAGCGCGTGCGCGGCGACCGCTTCGCGAGCGTCGCCCAGGGGCTAGGGCTGCACGCCCGCGCGGTCTACGGCGCCTGACGCCGGCGCGGCTTGGCCGGCGG
Organism: uncultured beta proteobacterium; assembly: GCA_963788635.1. Taxonomy (GTDB): domain Bacteria; phylum Pseudomonadota; class Gammaproteobacteria; order Burkholderiales; family Burkholderiaceae_C; genus Rubrivivax. The sequence continues at coordinate 139,392 of CAWBHE010000001.1, forward strand.
CGGGCTGGTCCGCGGCCGCGAGACGTCGGCGATCAGCATCAGGCTGCGCACCAGGTCCTGCACCGCCTCGGCCAGGTCGGCGGCCGGCTCGAGGGTCTCGATCACGGCCAGCAGCGCGTCGGCGTCTTCCAGGTCGTCGGCGTCGAAATGCCGGTACAGCAGCGCCAGCGGCTCGACCAGTTCGGGGTCGTCGAGGCGCATCAGGGCCGGGAACAAGTCCATCGCCGCGGCGAAGCCGGCGACCCAGGGCAGCACGGCCTCGGACGGCGTCGCGTCGTCGTCCAGCGGGTAGATCCAGGGGTCGAACCATTGCCGCTCGCCGATCGCCGCGGCCAGCTCGGCGTGCCGGCGGCGCACCAGTGCGCGAATCTCGTCCAGCGCCGGGCCGGCCGGCGGCGTGCGGCCCTCGATGTCGGTGACGACCTTCATCCAGCGCTCCTCGGCCGGTGCCGAGGGTTGCAGGATCACGCCGCAGAGAAAGCCGTCGAGCGCCATCGTGTCCAGCGGCTCCAGCGGGCCGGGCAGCGCGTCCAGAAGTTGCTGCAGGCGCTCGATGTCGGCGTCGGCCAGCGGGGGAGGGGCGGCGGAAGGCATGCGATCTCGTTTCTTGTCGACCCCGTCGTGGGGATGCGCTGGCGGGGGCCGGCGGCCTGGAGCGCAAGCCCGGCGTCTGCTCGGGCGTTCGATTCTCCCGCATCGTCACGCCGCTCTCTGCAGGGACGCGTGGCCCGGCCGCGGATCAGCCGGAGAAGCCGCCCGCGAAGCGCGCGCGCAGATGCTCCACCAGCAGCTGAACCGGCCGCGGCGTCGTCGGGCTCCAGGGGCGCACGGCATGGACGGCGTCGCCGAAGAAGCCCACCGGGCGCCACCCGGGCAGCACCTCGCGCAGCCGGCCCGACCTCAGCTCGGCGGCGGCGCTGAAGTCGGGCACTTGCGCGATGCCCAGACCCGCAGCGACCGCGTCGCGCAGCACCTCGGAGTTGTTCGCGCGCAGCGGCCCCTGCACCGTGACGCTGACCCGCTGCGGTTCGGCCGCGCGCCGGGTGCGCCCTGCGGCCGGCGCCTGCTCGAACTGCCATTGCGCCGGCCCGGCGCGCAGGTAGGCCAGGCAGTCGTGCCCGGCCAGCTCCGACGGGTGGGCCGGCACGCCGCGGCGTGCCAGGTAGCTGCCGCTGGCCACCAGCAGCGTGCGCGTGTCGCACAGTTTCCAGGCGACATGGTTGTCGGGCGGTGCGCTCGTGTGGCGGATCGCCAGGTCGTGGCCTTCATGGGCCAGGTTGGCGAGCCGGTCCGAGAGCTCGAGTTCGACGCGCACCTCGGGCCAGGCGTGGAAGAAGGCCTCCAGCGCCGGCGCCACGTGCTGCCGGCCCAGCGCCACCGGCGCCGTGACGCGCACGCGGCCGCGCGGCTGGCCGGCGAGGTCGCGCACGCTGGCGACGCTGTGCGCGATCTGGGCGAAGGCGCTCACCGTCTCGTCGACCAGCTGCTGCCCGGCGTCGGTGAGGCGCACCGAACGCGTCGTGCGTCGCGCCAGCGTCTGGCCGACGGCGCGCTCCAGCTCGGCCAGGCGCTGGCTCACCGCGGCCTTGCTCAGGCCGAGGCGCTGCGCCGCGAGCGTCAGGCTGCCCAGCTGCGCGATCACGCCCAGCAGATGCACATGCGCCCAGGGCTCGAAGCTTCGTGAGGTGTTCTTCACTGGTGTCCGCTGGCGGCCTCGGATTGTTCAGCATAGCAAACAGTGATATCGCGCCCGCGCCGTTGGCAAGGGCGGCGGCGGCGCCTAGACTGCGGGCTCATCCCCTCGACAAGCCTGGAGACCACGCCATGGGCGCACCCGAAGCCTTTACCGCCACCACCGACATCGGCCACTGGATCGCCGGCCAGCGTACGCCCGGCAGCGGAGCGCGCAAGCAGGCGGTGTTCAACCCCGCCACCGGCGCGGTGGCGCGCCAGGTGCACCTGGCCAGCGAGGCCGACGTGATGGCGGCGGTGGCGGCGGCGAAGGCCGCGCAGCCGGCCTGGGCCGAGATGCCGCCGATCCGCCGCGCGCGCGTGCTGAACAACTTCCTCGCGCTGATGAACCAGCACCGCGACACGCTCGCCGCGATGCTGACCGCCGAGCACGGCAAGGTGTTCAGCGACGCGCAGGGCGAGGTGATGCGCGGCATCGACATCGTCGAGTTCGCCTGCGGCGCGCCGCAGCTGCTCAAGGGCGACTACACCGACCAGGTCTCGACCGGGATCGACAACTGGACGCTGCGCCAGCCGCTCGGCGTCGTCGCCGGCGTCACGCCGTTCAACTTCCCGTGCATGGTGCCTTGCTGGATGTTCCCGATGGCGCTGGCCTGCGGCAACGCCTTCGTGCTCAAGCCCAGCGAGCGCGACCCGTCGGCGTCGATCTTCATGGCCGAGCTGCTCAAGCAGGCCGGCCTGCCGGACGGCGTGTTCAGCGTCGTCCAGGGCGACAAGGTCGCGGTCGACGCGCTGCTCACCCACCCCGACGTGAAGGCCGTGTCCTTCGTCGGCTCGACGCCGATCGCGCAGTACATCTACGAGACCGGCGCCCACCACGGCAAGCGCGTGCAGGCCCTGGGCGGCGCGAAGAACCACATGGTCGTGATGCCCGACGCCGACCTCGAGCAGGCGGTCGACGCGCTCATCGGCAGCGCCTACGGCTCGGCCGGCGAGCGCTGCATGGCGATCTCGGTCGCGGTGCTGGTCGGCGACGTGGCCGACAAGATCGTGCCGAAGCTGGCCGAGCGCACGAAGCAGCTCAAGATCAGGAACGGCATGGAAGCCGACGCCGAGATGGGCCCGATCGTCACGCGCGAGGCGCGCGACCGGATCGAGAAATACATCGGCATCGGCGTCGAGGAAGGCGCCCAGCTCGTCGTCGACGGCCGCGGCCACAAGGTCGCCGGCTTCGAGGGCGGCTTCTTCACCGGCGGCACGCTGTTCGACCACGTGCTGCCTTCGATGCGCATCTACAAGGAAGAGATCTTCGGCCCGGTGCTGGCCTGCGTGCGCGCGAAGGACTTCACCGAGGCGCTGCAGCTCGTCAACGACCACGAATACGGCAACGGCGTGGCCTGCTTCACCACCGACGGCGGCATCGCGCGCGAATTCAGCCGCCGCGTGCAGGCCGGCATGGTCGGCATCAACGTGCCGATCCCGGTGCCGATGGCCTGGCACGGCTTCGGCGGCTGGAAGAAGAGCCTGTTCGGCGACATGCACGCCTACGGCGAGGAAGGCGTGCGCTTCTACACCAAGCAGAAGAGCGTGATGCAGCGCTGGCCGTCGAGCACGCCCAAGGGCGCCGAGTTCGCGATGCCGACGGCGAAGTGACGCGGCGCGGCGGGGGCGTCAGCCCGGTCGCTTGTATCGCGCCCGGGCCTTCGCCAGCCGCAGGACGCCTTCCGGCGTCCTGCGCGCGTGCTCAGAGGTAGCGTGCGAACGCCTCGACGTCCTCGGGGAAGAGCTGGCCGGCCTCGGCCTGCAGCACGCGGCCGTCGCGGCCGACGACGATCGTGATCGGCAGCCCGCGCGGCTTGGGCAACACCTTGTTCACCTCGGGCGTCACGAGCCCGCTCGGGAAGACGTAGCCCTTGCGCTGCCGGTAGGCGCGTGCGTCCTCGGCCTTGCGGTCGATCGACAGCGCCAGCATCGTCAGCCCGCGGTCGCGCTGCTTGCGCCAGAACTGGTCCATGGAGGGCGAGACGACGGCGCAGAACGGGCACCAGCTCGCCCACCAGTACAGCAGCACGACGTGGCCGCGCGCCTGCGCCGGCTCGAAGCGCCCGCCGTCGAGCAGATCGACGCCGGGCAGCGTCAGCATCGTGCCCACGGCCGGCAGCGGCGGCGCGGTCTTCTCGCGCGTGGCGGCGTCGTCCGCGGGGCTGCCCTGGGCGCGCAAGGCGGGTGGCAGCGCGAGGGCGCCGGTGGCGAGCAGCAGGTGACGGCGCTGGGTGTTCATGGTGCGATCGTAGACATTTCGGGTCAGAGCTTCTCGGTCTCGCCGCTGCGCGGCTGCCATTTCATCAGGTGCCGCTCGATGCGGCCGACCGCGGCGTCGAGCACGAGCGCGAAGGCGGTCAGCACCAGGATGCCGGCCATCACGGTGTCGATGTCGAAGGTGCCCTCGGCCTGCAGGATCAGGTAGCCCACGCCCTGGCTCGAGCCCAGGTATTCGCCGACCACCGCGCCGACGAAGGCCAGGCCGACGCTGGTGTGCAGGCTGCTGAAGACCCAGCTCGTCGCGCTCGGCAGGTAGACATGGCGCAGCAGCTGCTTGCGGTTCGCGCCGAGCATGCGCGCGTTCGCCAGCACCACCGGGCTGACCTCCTTGACGCCCTGGTAGACGTTGAAGAAGACGATGAAGAAGACCAGCGTCACGCCGAGCGCGACCTTGGAGCCTATGCCCAGCCCGAACCAGACCGCGAAGATCGGCGCCAGGATGATGCGCGGCATCGCGTTCGCCGCCTTGACGTAGGGTTCGAGGATCGCCGACGCCACCGGCGCCAGCGCCAGCCACAGCCCGCCGGCCAGGCCGAGCGCGGCGCCGATGCCGAACGCGAGCAGCGTCTCGACCAGCGTCACGGCCAGGTGGCGGTAGATGTCGGCGTCGGTGACGAACCAGGCCCAGATGCGCGCCAGCACCTTGAGCGGCTGGCCGAAGAAGAACGCCGCCTGGCGGTCGTTGTCGAACATGAAGTTCGGCAGCAGCCCGGGCGTGGTCATCGCGTACCAGAACGCGAACAGCGCGAGCAGCAGCCCGAGCTGCCAGAGGCGGAGGTGGCGCGGCGATTTCATGGTTCAGGCCGCCTTCAGCTGCTGCGCGTAGCCCTTCAGCACCTCTTCGCGCAGCACCGCCCAGATCGCGCTGTGCAGCTCGACGAAGCGCGGCAGGCTGCGCACCTCGGCCACGTCGCGCGGGCGCGGCAGGTCGATCGCGAACTCGCCGATCGGGTGCGAGCCCGGTCCCGCGGACAGCACGAGCACGCGGTCGCTCATCGCGATCGCCTCGTCGAGGTCGTGGGTGATGAAGAGCACCGCCTTCTTCTTCGCCGACCAGAGCGTCGAGGACCTCGTTCTCCATCAGCTGGCGGGTCTGGATGTCGAGCGCGCTGAAGGGCTCGTCCATCAGGATGATGTCGGGGTCCAGTGCCAGCGTCTGCGCGAGCGCGGTGCGCTTCCTCATGCCGCCCGAGAGCTGGTGCGGGTAGCGGTCGCCGAAGCCCCCCAGGCCGACCCGGCGCAGCCAGGCCTCGGCCTGCGCACGCGCGTCGGCGATGCCGCGGAACTCGAGCCCGGCCATCACGTTGCCCAAGGCCGTGCGCCAGGGCATCAGGCTCTCGGTCTGGAACATGTAGCCGGCGCGCGGGTTGATCCCCGCCAGCGGCTGGCCGAACACCTGCACCGTGCCCGCGCTTGGCGCCAGCAAGCCTGCGGCGACGTTGAGCAACGTGCTCTTGCCGCAGCCGGTGGGGCCGACCACCGAGACGAACTCGCCGGCCGCGACGTCGAGCGTCACGTCGCGCACCGCGGTGTAGCGCTGGCCGGGGTCGTCGCGGCTGATGAAGGTGCAGGTCAGGGCCTGCAAGGACAAGGCGGGGGCGGGCATGGGCGGCAAGCATAGCGTGGCTGTCACGCCCGACTCGGCGGCCCCGTCTCGTCCGCCCGTGAGAGGGTCAGGTCCGTGCCGGCGTGGCGCCGGCACGGTTCGTCCCCGGTGCCGACGTGAGCCGGGCCGCGAGGCAGAGCAGGGCCACGACGGCCAGCGCACCGAGCAGGTCCTCGGCCAGCGCCCAACGCTGCGCGTTCCACAGCAGAGCGCTGGCGCCGGCCAATGCCGCGACGAAGAGCAGCACCGCGAGCGCCAGCCGCGGCCGGCTTTGCGGCGGGTCGAAGCGCTGCACCGTCGCGAGTTCGAAGGCCGGCTTGGGCCAGCGCGCGGTCACGTCGGCCGGCCGCCAGCCCGGTGGCATCAGCCACACGCGCAGCTTGTCGGCCCAGCGCGCGGCGCGCCGACTGTCCTGCGCCAGCTCGCGGTAGACCTGCAGGTTGGCGACCAGCGGGTTCCAGCTGCGCAGCGGCGAGCGCGTGCCGTAGACGCAGGGCTCGGCATCGTCCTCTTCCGCGAAGCTGCCGAACAGGCGATCCCAGACGATGAGGATGCCGCCGTAGTTCTTGTCCAGGAAGCGCGTGTTCACGGCGTGGTGCACCCGGTGGTTGCTCGGGCTGCAGAACCAGCGGTCGAACCCGCCGAGGCGGCCGATCTGCTGCGTGTGCACCCAGTACTGGTAGAGCAGGTCGATCAGCGCGACCGTGGCAAACATCGCCGGCGGCACGCCCAGCAGCGCCAGCGGCAGGTAGAACAGCCAGCCGAGCAGGAAGCCGGTGCCGGGCTGGCGCAGCGCGGTGGACAGGTTGTAGTCCTCGCTCTGGTGGTGCACCGCATGTGCCGCCCAGCCCAGCGCCGTGCGGTGGCCGAAACGGTGGTAGCCGTAGTAGCAAAGGTCGTAGCCGATCAACGCCGCCACCCACGCCCAGGGCGAGTCGGAGCGCCATTCGAACATCGCCAGCCGCGACCAGGCCGCGGTGTAGAGGCCGATCGCGAAGACCGGCGTGAACAGCGCGACGAGCTGGCTCAGGATGCCGGCGCCGATGCTGGCCAGCGCGTCGGGCAGCCGGTAGGTGTTGCGCCCGCGCGCGATGCCGACGCCGAACTCCAGCCCGATGAGCAGCAGGAAGACCGGCGTCGCCAGGACGATGAGCTGCGCGCCGGTCATGCGGCCCCCTCGAGGCTCAGCCGTGCGGGTACTTGGCGATCGCCTTCTTGACGAATTCGTTGGTGTAGACGGCCGGCAGGTCGAGCTTGGCGGCGGCGATCTTCGGGTCGATGCTGGCGAGGGCGTGGAACGCGGTCTCCGGGCCCTTGTCGGGGATCATGCCGTTCGGCGACAGCGCCCCTTTGGCGGCCAGGAAGGCCTCGATGTAGACCGCGCGGTCGCCGAGCAGGTAGGCCTCGGGCACGACCTTGATGATGTCGGCCGGGCCGGCCTTCTGGATCCACTGGTCGGCACGCACCATCGCGTTCGTCAGCGCCTGCACGGTGTGCGGGTTCTTGTCGATGAAGCTCTGCTGCGCGTACAGGCAGCCGGCCGGCATCGGGCCGCCGAAGATCTTGTCGGCCACGCTGACGACGCGCGTGTCGGAGATGATCTTCAGGTCGCCCGAGCGTTGCAGCAGCGTGATCACCGGGTCGAGGTTGCTCAGCGCGTCGATCTCGCCGGAGCGCATCGCCGCGACCGCGCCTTGCGACGCGCCGACGCCGATGAACGAGACCTCGCTCGGCTTGACGCCCGCCTTCGCGAGGAAGAAGTTGACCATGATGTTGGTCGACGAGCCGGGCGCGGTGACGCCGATCTTCTTGCCCCTCAGGTCGGCCGGCGACTTGTAGTTCGGCATCGTCTTCGGGTTGATGCCGAGCACGATCTGCGGTGCGCGCCCCTGCAGCACGAAGGCGCGCAGCTGCTGGCCCTTGGCCTGCATGTTGACGGTGTGCTCGAAAGCGCCCGAGGTGACGTCGGCGCTGCCGCCGATCAGCGCGCGCAACGCCTGCGCGCCGCCGGCGAAGTCGACGATCGTCAGGTCCAGCCCCTCGGCCTTGAAGTAGCCCAGCTGCTCGGCGATCGTCAGCGGCAGGTAGTACAGCAGGTTCTTGCCGCCCACCGCGAGCGTGGCCTTGGGCTTTTCGAGGCCTTGCGCGCGGACAAGGGCCGGGGCGGCCAGCAGCGCGGCGCTGCCGGCGACGAGGATTTGGCGTCGTTGGGTGTTCATGGCCCGAATCTATCCCAGCCTGGCCGGCGCTAGCATCAGGGGATGAACCGAGTGCTCTTGATCACCGGCGCCAGCCGCGGCATCGGCGCTGCCTGTGCCCGGCTCGCCGCGCGCGAAGGCTGGGACGTCGCGGTCAACTTCGCGCGCGACGAAGGTGCGGCCGAGCAGGTCGTGCACCAGGTGCGCAGCCTGGGCCGGCGCGCGATCGCGGTGCGCGCCGACGTCGCCGACGAAGCCGCCGTGCTGGCGATGTTCGCCACCGTCGACCGCGAGCTCGGCCGGCTGCAGGGCCTGGTCAACAACGCCGGCGTCGTCGACGTCGCGGCGCGCGTCGACGCGATGAGCGTCGCGCGCTGGCAGCGCATGTTCGGCGTCAACGTGATCGGCTCGATGCTGTGCGCGCGCGAGGCGGTGCGGCGCATGAGCACGCGCCCCGGTGCTGGCCCGGGGGCGGCCGCCAGTGGCGGCCGGGGCGGTGCGATCGTCAACCTGTCGTCGGCCGCGGCCCGGCTCGGTTCGCCCGGGCAGTACGTCGACTACGCGGCGGCGAAGGCGGCGATCGACACCTTCACGCTCGGCCTGGCGCGCGAGGTCGCGGCCGAGGGCGTGCGCGTGAACGCGGTGCGCCCGGGCATCATCGAGACCGAGATCCACGCCTCCGGCGGCGAGCCCGACCGCGTCGCGAGGCTCGCGCCGAGCGTGCCGATGCAGCGCGCCGGCACGGCCGACGAGGTCGCGGCGGCGGTCGTCTGGCTGCTGTCGGACGCGGCGAGCTACACCACCGGCGCGCTGCTCGACGTGACCGGCGGCCGCTGACCGCGGCGCGCCGGATCAGCGGCCCGGTCCGTCGCCGCTCGCGTAGCCCTCGAGCAGCGCCAGCAGCCCGGCGGCAGCCTCGGCTTCGGCATCCGCCACCGCCTGCCGGTAGGGCTCGAGCACGAAAGCGGCCTGGTCGGCCACCGAACTCCACGGACCGGGGGCCGGCACATGGGTGTGAACGTCGGCGTAGCCGGCGTCGAGGGCCGGACGGTGTTCGACCAGCCGGCGCTCGGCGAGCGCGGTGAAGAGCTCGAGATCGGCCAGCCCGACCATGCTCCAGAAATCGGGGTCCTGCAGGTTCCGGGTCTGCAGGCTCTGGCGCACGACGGCGGTGGCGCCCGCGTCGAAGCCGGCCCAGGCCGGGTCGGACAGGCCGGCCACCAGTTCGGCGGCCATCCGGTTCAGCGCCGGGTAGAACAGGTCCGGATGGCGCGACTCGCTGGCCAGCGCCTCGGCGCGGCGGTAAGCGTCGGCGGTCATCACGATCGCGGCGTGCTCGGCGTCGGCGTTGCCGGCACGCTTTTCCAGCAGCGCCAGGCGCTTCCACGCCGAGCCGCACAGGCTGTGGCGTTCGATCGTCGGCTGCAGCGTGGCCATCGCGTTCAGCAGCGCCAGCGCCTGGCCGATCTCGTTGCGGCCGGCGTCGAACAGCGGCGAGCCGGCCGGCGCGTCCTGCACCCGGGCCCAGGCCTGGCGGGCGCGCAGGTTGCCGAGCTGCTCGCTCGCCTTGAGCGAGGCGCTGGCATCGTTGCTCTGCAGCGCGCGCTCGTACCAGACGATCGCCGCGTCGCGGTTGCCGGCCTCGGCGTGGGCCAGGCCGAAGGCTTCGGCCACCGCGCCCATGCCGCCCCACAGCGCGCCGAAGCGCGCTTCCAGGTGGCGCAGCTTCTCCTGCTGCACCGAGGCCTGGGCGTCCTGCCAGCGCGACTGCACCGCCAGCTCTTCCAGCGCCAGCGCCAGCGCGAGCGGCGACGAGATCGCCGCGTACTCGTCGAGCAGCGCGCTGCGCGTGAGCTGCGCGTCGCCGACCGTGCTGCGGAAGGTCCAGTTCGGGTCGCCATAGCACTGGTAGGCGGCCCAGGTGTTGCCGCCTTGCTCCCAGGCCGCCTCGCGCGCCGCGGCGACGGCGTCGATGAAGTTCGCACCGGACAGCAACTGGCGGTAGAAGGTGGTCGCGAACAGGCTCGCCGGACCGTCGTCGACGGCCCAGCCGGCGGCGATGACGCAGCGCACGCCGATGCGGATGAGCTGGTCGGCGACGCCGGCGGCGAAGCCGGTGCGGTCGAACTCGCGCAGCACCTCGCCCGGCTCGTGCGAGGCCCCGTGGCAACAGTTCACGAACACCAGCTCGGGCACGGTGCGCATGTTGGCGATCTCGTGCTGGCCGAGGAAGGTGCCGCCGGACATCACGACGCCGCCGTCGGCGCCGGGTTCGCCGTGGCCGGCGATGTGCACGATGCGGTAGCGGCGCGCGTACAGCGCGTTGACGATCGTCGTCGCATCGTCGCGATCGAGCAGCGCGGTCAGCCGATCCGGCCCGATGCCGCCGCTGGCCCCGAGTTGCTGCGCGACCGCCTTCGCCTCGGCCAGCGCGCCGGGCAGGCGCGGGTAGACCTTGGGGTCGGCCATCGGCTCGCCGATGACGAGCACGTTGTCGTCGGCGCTCGCGTCCTGCACCGGCTCGCGCGCTTCGTTGGTGCGCAGCTTGCGCAGCAGCTGGCTGCGGATCGCCCACGGCCGCTGGTCGCCGCCGGCGCGCCGGCCGGGCGGGGTGTCGAGCAGCTCCCAGGGGATCGCCGCGCTGCCGTCGTCCAGCTCGAGCAGCATGTGGCTGGTGCCGCCGAGGAAGGGCTCGACCTCGGGCGGCACGAGCAGCTGGAACAGCGTGCGGCCGATCTGCGGGTCCTGGTTGCCGGCGCTGGACGCGCGCGCGACCAGCTCGCGCACCAGCTTGCCCTGCGTCACCTGCGCCCGGACCTCGGTGCGCGCGCGCTTGCTGTCCAACGTGTAGGCGATCGGTGCCGTCGCTCGGCGTGACCGCGCTGATGAAGTCGTAGTCGGTCGATCGGTAGCCGGTGTCGACCTGCCGGCGCAGCGGCCCGGTGCCCGAGCGGATGGTGGGCGCGACCTCGAAGTGGCCCGGGCTGGCGGTGGCCAGCACCTGCAGGCCGTGCCAGGCGTCGGCCGCGCGCTCGAGGTAGAGCTCGACGAGCACCAGTTCGCCCACCACCGGCCAGCCACAGGCGGCGAGGCGGTCGTTCGCGTCGCGCACGCCTTGCGCGATCGCGCGTGCCGCGTTGCCGGGCTGCACGCCCAGGCCACCGCTGCCCAGCAGCGTGGCGGCGAGCGTGAACTGCACCGGTGCGGCCAGCTCGGCCGCACGCTGAGCCCAGGCGATCACGCCCTGGCGCACGCTCATCGCCAGCGCCAGCTCGCGCAGCTTGCCTTCGTCGCCGAGGCCGACGACGACCACGCCTTGCGGGCGCGGCAGCCGCCACGGGTTGCCCGGGTCGCGGCGCGCGTTGACGAAGACCTGCTGTGCGCCCGGCACTTCGGGATAGAGACCCGCCGCCAGGCTGGCGTTCATCGCGCCGCCGATCAGGTGGTCGACGGCCTTCTCGGTGCCGGTCAGCGCCAGCGAGCGGTAGTGACCGACCATCAGCGCGTGGCCGATGAAGCCCAGGTTGCCGTTCAGCACCGTCACGCGCAACGCGGCGCGCTCGGGCGTGTCGGGCGACTCGACCAGCGCGCCCCGGCCCGACTCGAAGACCGCGCGCACGCTGTCCGCCGGCACCGGCAGCATCCGTGCGCGCGACGGCCGGCTGCGCACCATCACCGGCCGTGCGGCGCCGCGCGTCGCGTCGGCCGGCGTCAGGCGCGGCAGGCGGTCGGTGTCGCCGCGCGCGAGCAGCTCGTCGAAGGCCGGGTAGGCCGCCGACGCATCGGGCAGTCCGCCGTGTTCGCAGTCCAGCGTCCAGGTGCGCACGCCGGGCAGCAAGGCCAGATCGAGGGGCACGCGGCCGTCGCCGCCGTCGGTGGCGTCCAGGTAGACCAGGCCTTCGTCGCCGAGCTCGAAACCGTCGGGCGTGAACTTCGCGTGACCGACGACGAGCAGCAGCTTGTCGGCGAAGGCCGTCAGCGTCTGAGCGGCTTGCGCGTCCAGGCGCTGGCGCAGCGCCTTCGCCTGGTCGAGCACGCCCTGCGGTGGCACGCCCCATTCGTAGGCCGCACCGGCGTGTTCGTGGCCGGCCTCGCCATGCGGGTTGGAATGCCACCAGTTGTTCTTCTGCACGCGCTCCAGATCGTCGTTGGCCAGGCGCTGCCAGGTCTCGCTGCGGTCGAGCGCCTTCGACGCGTCGAGCAGGTCGGCCTGCAGCTGCAGGAAGCCGGGCATCGCGGCCATGATCTGGCGCGCCTTGCGGTCCTGCAGTGGGGCGCCGAACGCGACCAGCGCGTTGCCGAAGGTGTCGTCGCCCGAGAGCACCTGCATCGGCGCCCACGAGCCGCCGTTGGGCGTGCCCAGCATCAGCAGCCGCGCGCCTTCGCGCGCCATCAGGCGCTGCCAGGTCGCGGGCCGCTCGAGCTGCATCGTGCGCGCGACCAGCCCACCCATCGAATGCGCGATCAGGCGCACCGGCTGGCCGCTGGCGTCGCGCGCGGCGAGCGCGGCGTCCACCGCGTCGGCGAGCCGGCGCGCCTCGTCCTCGATCGGGCGGCGCCAGTCGAAGGCGAACGGGATCACCTCGTGGCTTTGCGCCAGGTGGTCGATGAGGTCGTCGTAGACCATGCCGATCGGGCCGTCGGGCGCGACGTCGTCGGGCTGGCCGCTGGTGTAGGCGAGCCGGCCCAGGCCGCCGATCAGGCGCAGGCTGAGCCAGATGCGCTTGTCGCCGGCCTTCAGGTTGCTGCCCAGGATGCCGGGCAGCACGAACACCGCCGGCTTCGCGCCCGCCGGCCGGCCGTCGTCGACGCCGCGGCGCGCGGCGCGCAGGCCGCCGGCATCCTGGCCGGCCCAGGACAGCGGGCCGATCGTGCGAAAGCCGCTCGGCTGGTCCTGCGTCAGGCCGCCGACCACCGCGTCGACGGTGCGCTGGTTCGCGAAGTAGTTGAAGTGGGTGACCTTGCCGCCCTGGTCGAGCAGGAAGCTGGCGCCGGCCGCGCGCGGCGCGCCGCCGTACATCGAGCGCGTCTGCACGACGATGTCGTTGTCGGTCCAGTAGAAGGCGTCGGCGAGCAGCGTCTTCAGCCAGCTGCCGACCGAATCGCCCTGCAGGTCGCCGGCGATCACGCGCAGCTCGCCGGCGATCGCCTCGTCGACGCCGTTCAGCCACTGCACGAGCGGGCTGTCCGGGATCATCGCGGCCAGCCCGGGCAGGATGGCCGGATCGGCGCGCCGGCGTGCGACCTCGGTCAGGAAGTCCAGCAGCTCGGGCAGCACCGGCAGGCCGGCGAGTTCGAGCGACCACTTCAGCACCGACAGGTAGGCGTCCAGCCGCTGCGACGCGAGCAGCGTGCCGCGCGCCGGGCAGGCGACGCGCACGACGCGGTCGACGTGGATGTCGCGCTCGCTGGATCGCGGCCGCCAGCGCCTGCAGCTCGGCACGCTGCCCGGCGTAGGCGTCGCCGGCGAAGAACTCGAGGTCGGCGTCACCGACCTGGCGTTGCGCGGCGAGCCGGGCCAGCACTTCGGCGACCAGGCCGCCGCGCGAATGCGTCACCAGGTGCAGCCGCGCGCCGGCGGGCAGCGCCTGCACGAGCGTGAGCGCGTTGGCGAACGGGCTCTGGCCGATCGTCGGGTGGTCGAGCGCGTAGACGCGGCCGCCGTAGAAGCGGAACAGCTGCTGCACGCTCTGCGGGTGCAGCGCCCACAGCTTGCCGAAGGTGCTCACGGTGTCGACGAAGGTGCCGTGCACCAGCACCAGCAGCGGCGCGCCGGCGCTCGCCGCGGGCACCTGGGCCAGCTTGCTGCCGCTGCCTTTCAGCGGCGCCAGCGTCTGTGGATTCAGCGCGTAGACGCCGGCATCGACCTGGCCGTCGACCTTGCGCACCACCTGGCTCGCGACGAAGTCGGCCGCCGGGTCCTTGAGCAGGCCGGTGACGACCTCGAAGGCCGACAGCAGCACCTCGCCCAGGAAGCCGCCGCCACGCGTGGGCGCCGCCTGCTCGAGCCCGCGCCAGCGCAGCTGGGCCGGCACCTCGACATCCGCGCTGTCGCGCGACCGCACCGCGCTGCACGCCGCCCTGGCCACGCAGCAGGTCGCGCGCCGTCTCGGGGTGCAGCACCAACGACGGCCCGCCGGCCAGGTGCAGCACGACGACATCCTCGCCCGGCACCGCGACCACGCGCAGCGCCTCGCCGCCGCCGCGCTGGGCGGCCAGCCGCACCGAGGCCTTCACGGTGCCGGTCACGCTGCGCGAAGGGGTCGCGCCGGCGGCGCCGCGCGGGCCGCCCTGGCTCTGGCCGCTGAGGACGAAGGCGATCTCGGGGCTGCTCATGGACGTCTCCTGCTCCGGCGCACCGGGCGAAAGAGCATCGTCGCAAAGGTGCGGCCGATCAAGCCGCGCTCACGTGTCAGCCTAGGGGCTGGCGCTGCAGCACGGCCGGCCATTCGGCCTGCTCGCCGTTCAGCCAGATGCGGCCGACGAGGCGGCCGTCGGCGCTGCGGCAGCCGATGAAGATGCGCTCGGCCATCTCGAGGGTCAGCGCCGCTCGACGAGCAGCGCGCTCAGCGACAGCAGCGAGCGCAGCCTTGCGGCGACGCCCAGCGCCTCGTCGCGCGTCGCGTAGGGGCCGGCCTGCACGCGCCAGGTGGCGCGGTCGTCGAACACGGCGAGCCGCGGCGCCAGCCAGTCGGCCTCGCGCTGCACGCGCTGGTTCAGCGCGGTCGCGCCTTCAGGCTCACGGAAGGCGCCGAGCTGGAGCCAGAAGCGGGGCGGCGGGCGCGGCGGGCGGCGGAGCAGGGAGGGGGCAGGGTCGGCCATCGCGGCGTTGGCCAGCGCCATCAGCGGGTCGTCGCCAGGCGGCGGCGATGCCGCGGGTGGCGCGGCATCGTGGCGCCAGGTGCCGGCGCGGATTTCGTCGTTGGTCAGCCGCTCCACCTGCACCGGCGCCACGCCGGCGAGCAGGCCGAGCTTGAGCGCGGCGGCGTAGCTGAGGTCGATGATGCGACCGGGCGCGAACGGGCCGCGGTCGTTCACGCGCACGATCACCTCGCGCCCGTTGGCCGGGTTGCGCACGCGGGCGTAGCTCGGGATCGGCATCGTCTTGTGTGCCGCCGTCATCGCGTACATGTCGTAGGGCTCGCCGCTGGACGTGGCCAGGCCGTGGAACTTGCGGCCGTACCAGGACGCGAGGCCGGTCTCGCGCATCGGCCGGTCGTCGGTGACCGGGACGTAGCGCCGGCCGAAGACGACATAGGGCTTGTTCGGTCCGCCGTTGCGCAGCGGCTCGACGCGTGGCTCGGCGTCGGGCCGTTGCGCCAGGTCGGGCGGTGGGTTGGCGCCGGGCCCGTCGCGTCCCGGGCGCGACGGCGGGCCGCTCGCGCAGGCGGCCAGCAACGCCGCGGTGGCCAGCACGGCCCAGCGGGCGGCGCAGCGCAGCGTCGGGGGGGCGGGTCTCGAGGCGGCAGTCCGGTAGGCGTCACGCATGGGGCGGGCCGGCAGGTTCGCCGCACTGTACGCGTGGGCGACGCCGAGCTGCTGGCCGCCGCGCGCGATGCTGCGCGGTTTGCACGGGATCTTCGTGCGGGCTCGAGGCAGGAGGGGCGGGGGCGGGGTCGGCGTGGGCGCGAAACCCGGCGGAACGGCCGAGGCGGGTGGTGCGACCGGCAAGAATCGAACTTGCGACGTGGCCTTCGGAGGGCCGCATGATATCCACTTCACCACGGTCGCACGCCTGGGCTGCATTCTAGCGGCCCGCGTCGCGCGCGGGCGCCGCGGGCCCGGCCAGCGGGCTGGGGCCGGCCTTTATAATCGACCGGTTTTGCCCGTGTCGGCACGCTGATTCACCGAGGAAATTCATGAGCGACCCCCAGGACAACGCGAACGACAGCCACGCTGCCGAAGGCCACGACAGCCCGATCAAGACGCCCAAGCAGTTGATCGTGACCGTGATCCTGTCGTTCCTGGTGCCGATCCTGGCGATCGTGCTGATGGTCAGCTACGTCGCGTCGGGCCAGAAGACCGGCGCCGGCAGCGGCGAGGACAGCGCCGAGGCGGTGGCGCGTCGCCTGCAGCCGGTGGGCACGGTGGAACTGCACGACGCGAACGCTCCGGTGGTCGTGCTCACCGGCGAGCAGATGTTCCAGCAGGTCTGCTCGGCCTGCCACGCCACCGGCGCCGCGGGCTCGCCGAAGTTCGGCGACACCGCGGCCTGGGCGCCGCGCATCAAGACCGGCTTCGACGCGCTGTGGCATTCGGCGCTGAAGGGCAAGAACGCGATGCCGCCGCAGGGGGGCGGTGAGCATTCGGACTTCGAGATCGCGCGTGCGGTGGTCTACATGGCCAACCATGGCGGCGCGAACTTCCCCGAGCCGAAGGCGCCCGAAGCGGCCGCGTCCGCACCGGCCGCCGCATCGGCCGCCAGCGCCGCGAACTGACCCGCGCCGCGCGCGAGAACGAGGCCGCCCTTGGGGCGGCCTTCTCTTTTCCGGCCTTCAATCGTTCGGCGCTGAGCTGGATCGGGGCGACGAGGCCCGTCCTACCGGCAGGCTTGCCTACGCGCCCGCGCCCGGCTTCAACACGTATCCGAAACGCTGCGGCATGGCCGCGAAAGGCAGTTCGGTCGGCGTCCAGAAGCCTTGTTCGACGGCGTCGGCCGCCCAGCCCATGTCCAGCGTGTGGACGAGGCCGAAGCCGAGCTCGGTGTCGAGGAACAGCCGGCCCTGATCGTCGAGCCAGGCGCTGCGCGGCGTAGCGGGCAGCCAAGTGTGCGAGGTGACGGTGCGGTCCGCGCCGATGCGCCAGACCCAGGGTGCGGCTTCGAGCTCGACGTAGACGCGCTGCGGCCCGTTCTGGAAGAACCAGCGCCCGCGCTCGTCGGCGGCGTAGTTGCGCTCGATGAAGCCGAGCAGCTTGTCGTGCACGATGCGGCTGCCCTTGATGCGCGGGAAGGGCCCGGCGGCCTGGGTGCGGTCGTCGCGCATCCACCAGTTGCCACGCGCGTCGAGCGCGAGCCAGCCGAAGCAATGCGGCACGTTCGGCCACTTGCGCAGCGCGGCCAAGACCATCTCGTCCATGGCACCGACCTTAGCTCAGTCGGCCGTGTCCAGCCAGCCGGTCACCGCCTCGGCCAGCCCGTGCACGCGGCCCGGGAATCGCCCCTGCGCGAAGCCGACATGGCCGCCGTGCGCCGGCTGCCACAGCGTGACGGCGCGGCCGACCTCGTGCGCTTGCGGAAGCGACGCGCCGGGCACGAACGGATCGTTGCGCGCGTTGAGCACCAGCGTCGGCACGCGGATCCGGTGCAGCTGCGGCTTGGCGGCCGCGCGCGACCAGTAGTCGGCGGTGTCGCGAAAGCCGTGCAGCGGCGCGGTGAAGACGTCGTCGAACTCGTACAGCGTGCGCGCGGCGGCAAGGCGCTCGCGGTCGAAGAGGCCCGGGTGCTGCTGCCATTTCGCGAGCGCCTTGGGCTTCATCGACTTCAGGAACATGCGCGTGTAGACGAGCCGGTTGACGCCGGCGTCGATCGCGCGGCCCGATGCGCCCAGGTCCAGCGGCGCCGAGATCGACGCCAGCGCGCGCACGGTCGCGGCGGCCTTGGCGCCGGCCTCCTCGGCCCAGCGCAGCAGCGCGTTGCCGCCGAGCGAGACGCCGGCCGCGAGCAGCGGTGCGCCGTGGCTCGTGCACAGCCGTTGCAGGATCCAGCCGATCTCCTCGAAATCGCCCGAGTGGTAGGCGCGTGGCGCGCGGTTCAGCTCGCCCGAGCAGCCGCGGAAGTGCGGCACGCTGAACGACCAGCCGAGTTCCCGCGCGACGGCGGCGAAGGCCAGCGCGTAGCGGCTGGTGGACGAGCCCTCGAGGCCGTGGAAGAGCACCAGATGCGGCGCCTGCGGAGCGCCGTCGAGGTGGTCGACGTCGATGAAGTCGCCGTCCGGCGTGTCCCAGCGCTCGCGCCGGTAGGCCGGCGCGTCGCGCAGCGTCGGATGCGAGAACAACGCCGGCCAGATCGTCTGCAGGTTGCCGCCGGGCAGCCAGCGCGGCGCGCGGAAGTCCTCCATCAGTGCAGGATCGCGGGCGTCTCGCCGTCGCTCGCCGGCGCGTGCGGACTGCCCGGGCTGGCGTGGTGGGCGGCCAGGCGCCAGCCCTGCGCCGTCTTCAGGTAGACGTTGGTCGCCAGCACCCAGGCCTGCTGCGGGCCGTCGGCGCCGGCCACGTTGATGCGTTCGACCAGGTGGTGCACCGCGCAGCCCAGCGCCGGCAGCCGGCGCACCTGCTCGGGCTGGACCGGGATCGCGCCGTTGCCGAAGATCGCCTCGAAGCTCGCCCGGATCGCCGCCGCGCCGATCAGCCTCGGCCCGCCCGGGTGGACGCAGACGATCTCGTCGTCGTCGGCCCAGACCGCCATCAGCGCGTCGAGGTCGGCGCGCTGCAGCGCGCGGTAGAACTGCGCCTCGACCTCGTCGGGCGAGCCCTGCAGCGCGACGGGCGGCGGCTTCGGGCGGGCCATCGGGCGGGTCTAGCGGAAGACCACGCTCTTGTGGCCGTTGAGCAGCACACGGTGCTCGACATGCCAGCGCACCGCGCGCGCGAGCACGCGGCTCTCGATGTCGCGGCCGACGGCGGTGAAGTCCTCGGCCGACAGCGAATGGTCCACGCGCTCGACGTCCTGCTCGATGATCGGGCCCTCGTCGAGGTCGGCGGTCACGTAGTGCGCGGTCGCGCCGATCAGCTTGACGCCGCGCGCATGGGCCTGGAAGTACGGCCGCGCGCCCTTGAAGCTGGGCAGGAAGCTGTGGTGGATGTTGATCGCGCGGCCGCGCAGCGCGGCGCAGAACTCGGGGCTCAGGATCTGCATGTAGCGCGCCAGCACGACGAGGTCGATGCGCTCGCGCTCGACGAGCGCTTCCACCGCCTGCTCCTGCGCGCGCTTGGTCGCGGCGTCGCTGCCGCCCTTCAGCGGCAGATGGTGGAACGGGATCGAATAGCTCGCCGCGAGTTCGGCGAAGGTGGTGTGGTTGCTGACGATGGCCGGGATCTCCACCGCGAGCTGGCCGCTCTTCCAGCGGAACAGCAGGTCGTTCAGGCAGTGGCCGTGCTGGCTGACCATCAGCAGCAGCCGCGGCCGGGCCGCCAGCGCGTGGAAGTGCAGGTCCATGCCGTACTGCTGGCGCGCGTGCGCGAACAGCGTGTCCAGCGCGGCGGTGTCGGCCAGGTGCGGCGGCGCCTCGAAGTGCACGCGCATGAAGAACAGGCCCGTCGCGTCGTCGCCGCCGAGGTCGCCGAACTGCTGCGAGTCGATGATGTTGCAGCCGGCCTGGTAGAGCAGGCCCGAGACCGCGTAGACGATGCCCTTCGTGTCGCGGCAGGCGAGGGTCAGCACGAACTGGGGGTGGTCGGTCATCGCGTCAGTGCCCGGCGTGGAGCTTCTCGCCCGCCTTCAGCCGGTACACCGTGCCGCAGTAAGGGCAGCGGCCCTCGCCGGTGGTCGCGACGTCGATGAACACCTTCGGGTGGTTGCTCCACAGCGGCATCTTCGGGTTCGGGCAGAACACGACGCCGGGGCCGGTCAGGTCGGCTGCGGCCAGCTCGACGATTGCTCTTGCATCGCTCATCGCGTCA
Source organism: uncultured beta proteobacterium (assembly GCA_963788635.1). Taxonomy (GTDB): domain Bacteria; phylum Pseudomonadota; class Gammaproteobacteria; order Burkholderiales; family Burkholderiaceae_C; genus Rubrivivax. The sequence continues at coordinate 158,829 of CAWBHE010000001.1, forward strand.
CTCATCGCATCACACCTTCGTCAGCCATTCGGCGTACTTCGGATTGCGGCCGTTGACGATGTCGAAGAACGCGCTCTGGATCTTCTCGGTGATCGGGCCGCGGCTGCCGCTGCCGAGCTCGATGCGGTCGAGCTCGCGGATCGGCGTCACCTCGGCCGCGGTGCCGGTGAAGAAGGCCTCGTCGGCGATGTAGACCTCGTCGCGCGTGATGCGCTTCTCGACCAGCTTCAGCCCCAGGTCCTGGCAGATCGCGAAGATCGTGTTGCGCGTGATGCCGTTCAAGGCGCCGGCCGACAGGTCCGGCGTGTAGACCACGCCCTTCTTGACGACGAAGATGTTCTCGCCCGCGCCTTCGCTGACGAAGCCGCTCGCGTCGAGCAGCAGCGCCTCGTCGTAGCCGTCCTCGGTGGCTTCCATGTTGGCGAGGATCGAGTTGGTGTAGTTGCTCACCGTCTTCGCCTGCGTCATCGTGATGTTGACGTGGTGGCGGGTGTAGCTGCTGGTCTTGACGCGGATGCCGCGCTTCATGCCGTCCTCGCCGAGGTAGGCGCCCCAGGGCCAGGCGGCGACCATCAGGTGGATCGTGTTGCCCTTCGGGCTGACGCCGAGCTTCTGGTCGCCGATCCACGTCAGCGGACGCAGGTAGCAGCTTTCGAGCTTGTTCTCGCGCACCACCGTGCGCTGCGCGTCCATCACCTGCTCCAGGCTGAACGGGATCTTCATGCGCAGGATCTTGGCGCTGTTGAACAGGCGCTCGGTGTGCTCGCGCAGCCGGAAGATCGCCGTGCCCTGCGCCGTGTTGTAGGCACGCACGCCCTCGAAGGCGCCGCAGCCGTAGTGCAGCGTGTGCGTCAGCACGTGGATCTTGGCGTCGCGCCATTCGACCAGTTCGCCGTCCATCCAGATCTTGCCGTCGCGGTCGGACATCGACATGGGGGTTCCTCGAAAGGGGTGGGAAAGGAGGCCGATTTTAGGCGCGCCCGCGGCCGCTGCCGCGCGCCCGGCGCTGGCGGAAAATCGGTGCCATGGACGGTCTGCAAACCTGGGTCATCAACCTCGACCGCGCGGTCGAGCGGCGCGAGCGCATCGCCGCTCGGCTGCAGCGCCTGGGCCTGCCCTGGCAGCGGCTGGCGGCGGTGGACGGACGCGCGCTCAGTGCCGAGCAGCAGGCCGCGCTCGACGCGCCGGCCTATCGCCGCCGCCACGGCATGGAGCCGATTCCCGGCGAACTGGGCTGCACGCTGTCGCATGTCGAGGCGATGCGCCGCTTCCTCGCCGGCCCGGCGACCTTCGCCCTCGTGCTCGAGGACGACGTGCTGCTGGGCGACTCGTTGCCCGCGGTGCTGCGCGCGCTGACGACGTGCCCGGCGCGCTGGGACATGGTCAAGCTCTCGGCGGTGCACTCGGGCACGCCGGTGCCCGTGGCCGACCTCGGCGGCGGCCACCGGCTGGCGGTGATGCTCAGCCGCTGCACCGGCGCCAGCGCCTACCTGATCAACCGGCGCGCGGCGGCGGCCTACGTCGGCGGCCTGCTGCCGATGACGCTGCCCTACGACCATGTGTTCGACCAGGGCTGGACCTTCGGCCTCAAGGTGCGCCTGGTCACGCCGCCGCCCTGCGGGCACGACGAGAAGATCGCGTCGACGATCGACGCCCTGCCCGGCCCGTCGCGCAAGTTCCGCTGGACGCGGCGCATCCCGACCTACCTCTGGCGTCTGCGCAACGAGACGCGGCGCGCTGCTGTACGGCTTGCGCGAGACGCTGCGCGAGCGACTCGCCTGACGGCGGCTTTCAGCGCGGCGCGGCAGCGAGCTGCGCGCGCATCGCGCCGATGACGGCCGCGTAGTCCGGCTGGCCGAAGATCGCGCTGCCGGCGACGAAGGTGTCGGCGCCGGCGTCGGCGACGCGGCGGATGTTGTCGACCTTGATCCCGCCGTCGACTTCCAGGCGGATGTCGCGCCCGGATTGTTCGATCAGCCGGCGCGCCTGCTCGATCTTGCGCAGCGCGCTGGTGATGAAGCTCTGGCCGCCGAAGCCCGGGTTCACGCTCATGATCAGGACCAGGTCGACCTTGGTCGATCTCCCACTCCAGCACGTCCAGCGGCGTCGCCGGGTTGAACACCAGCCCGGCCTGGCAGCCCGCGCCGCGGATGAGCTGCAGCGTGCGGTCGACATGCGTGCTCGCGTCGGGGTGGAAGCTGATCAGGTCGGCGCCGGCCTTGGCGAAGGCCAGCGCCAGCTCGTCCACCGGCTTGACCATCAGGTGCACGTCCAGCGGTACCTTGGTGCCGTCGGCGCGCACGCAATGCGGCCGAACAGCCTGCGCGACCATCGGGCCGATCGTCAGGTTGGGCACGTAATGGTTGTCCATCACGTCGAAGTGGATCCAGTCGGCGCCGGCGGCGATGACGTTCTTCACTTCGTCGCCCAGGCGCGCGAAGTCGGCCGAGAGGATGGACGGGGCGATGCGGCAAGAGGGCATGCGTCGATTCTAGGAGTGCTGCCTACAATGCCCGCGATGGCCAAACCCGAGTTCCACTGCGAAGTCCGCGTGCAGTACCTGCCCGAGCAGTCGCAGCCGCCGGAGGGGCCGTTCGCCTTCGCCTACACGGTGACCATCCGCAACAGCGGCGACGTCACGGCCCAGCTCGTCGCACGCCACTGGATCGTCACCGACGCCGACGGCCAGGTCGAGGACGTGCGCGGCCTGGCGGTGGTCGGCCACCAGCCGCTGCTCAAGCCCGGCGAGACCTTCGAATACACGAGCTGGACGCGCATCAACACACCGCACGGCCAGATGAGCGGCACCTTCTTCTGCATGACCGAAGAGGCCCGGCCCTTCGAAGCACCGGTGCCCGAGTTCCAGCTCGTCTTCCCCGGCCTGCTGCACTGAGGCCGGACGCATGACGATGACGGCTCGTCGGCATGCGTCTGCCGAAGGCCGCCGCGCCTGCCCGCGCGGCTGAGGCCATGGCGTCGCCCTGGGACCTGACAGCGCTCGTCAACGCCGCCGATCCGAAGGCCGGCCTCGCCGAGCGCCATTTGTGGCTGGTCCGGCTGATGGAATGGCTGCGTCATGCGCCGACCACCGCACCCGGCAGCGAGCCGAAGACGCCACTGCCGCTGGTCCGCCTGCGCCACCTGCTGAACCTGCTCGACAGCCACCCGACGCTGCGCGACCGCGTGCGCTCGCTGCTCGGCGAGTTCTGGCGCGAGGTCGATGCGGCGGCGCTGTTCGCGGATTTCGGCTTCGGCACCCGGCTGTCGCTGTCCAGCGAAGTGTTGCGCCGCTTGCGGCTCAAATGGCTGCCCGGCACGCCGGACACCGCCGACCTGGCCGAGTTGTTCCAGCTGCTGTTCGACCCCGCCGACGTCGCCTGGGTCGAGGTCCTGGACGATTCGCTGCTGGAGCGGGCGGCGGCGCTGTTGGCACCGGTCGATGGCTCGGCATGGCGGGCGACGATGCTCGACGCGATCACGATTCTCGTCAGCGCGGTGCAGGCCGGCGGCTATGCGCCACCGCTGCGCCGGCGCATGGAGCGTGCCCGGCTCGCCGACGAACCCTTCCGCCAGCTCACGCGCGCCGCCGAGGGGCTGCGCAACGCGCTGCTCGAAGGCCGTCACGACGAGGCGCTGCGCGAGGCGAGCTACCTGCGCGCCCTGCTCGATGCCTGCCGCAGCGCCGCCGCCAGCGTGACCGGCCACCTCGAGGAATTCGGCGTCTCGGTGGACATCGTCTTCGAGCTCGACCAGTTGCGCGAACGCACGCTGCGGATCGAAGCCCTGCTCGACTGCGTGCTGTCGCCGGCGCCCTTGCCCGACCTGCGCCGTCTGTTGCTGCAATTGCTGCGCGTGGCCGACGAGCAGCGCGGCCTGCGCGCGCTGGTCGCGCGCCACTACTCGCTGCTCGCGCGCCAGGTCGCCGAGCGCAATGCCGAGACCGGCGAGCACTACATCACGCGCGACCGCGCCGAGTTCCGCGACATGTTTGCCCGCGCCGGCGGCGGCGGCGCGGTGCTCGCCGTCACCACGTTCGCCAAGTTCGCGATCTACGCGATCGGCCTGGCCGCCTTCTGGACCGGGTTCTGGGCCGGCGTCAACTACGCGGCGAGCTTCGTCGTCATCATGCTGCTGCACTGGACGGTGGCGACCAAGCAGCCGGCGATGACGGCGCCGGCGATGGCCGCCTCGCTGGCCGGCGCGGCCCCCGACGATGCCGAGATCGAGATCTTCGTCGACCGCGTCGCGCAGCTGATCCGCTCGCAGGCGGCCGGCATCTTCGGCAACCTGATCGCCTGCGGCCCGCTGGTGCTGGCGCTGCAGTGGCTGGCGCGGGTGGCCTTCGGCGCGCCGCCGGTCGGCGTCGAGCAGGCCCACCACGTGCTGGACTCGCTGACCCTGCTCGGCCCGACGACGCTGTACGCCGCCTTCACCGGCGTGCTGCTGTTCGCCAGCTCGCTGATCGCCGGCTGGGCCGAGAACTGGTTCGTCTTCCACCGACTGGACAGCGCGATCGCGTGGAACCCGAAGTTCGTCGCCCGACTGGGTGCGGCGCGTGCGCAGCGCTGGGCGCACTGGTGGCGCGCCAACATCTCCGGGCTGGCGGCGAACATCTCGCTCGGCCTGATGCTCGGCCTGCTGCCGGCGCTGTTCGGCTTCTTCGCGCTGCCCGTCGACGTGCGCCACGTCACGCTGTCGACCGGCCAGCTGGCCGCCGCCGCCGGCGCGCTCGGCATCGACGTGCTGCGCCAGCGCGAGTTCTGGTGGTGCCTGGCCGGAATCGCCGTGACCGGGCTGCTCAACGTGGGTGTCAGCTTCTGGCTCGCGTTCAAGGTCGCGCTGCGCTCGCGCGGCATCCGGCTGCACGAGCGTCAACGCATCGGCGTCGCGCTGCGGCGGCGGCTGTTTGCCGCGCCGCTGTCGTTCATCGTGCCGCCCCGAGAGGCCTAAAGCGCCGGCCCGACCCGCCCGGCCCAGCGCAGCGTCTGCTGGCGCACGACTTCGGGCAGCAGGTGCTCGCGCTCGTAGGTGGCGCGGATCCAGCCGGCGTCGTTGCCGTGGCCGGCCAGTTCGCGCTGGATGAAGCGCAGCGCGGCCTCGGCACGCAGCTCGACCGCGTGGTGCTCGAGCTGCGCCAGCGTGCGCACGATGTCGTCGCGCAGGCTGCGGTGCTCGCCGGTCTTCGGGTCGACGAACTCGCCGGCGAGGCCGAAACGGCAGGCCTGGAAGCGGTTGAAGGTGTAGGGCAGGTAGTCGTCCTCGGCCGGCGCAAAGGGCTTTTCGACGCGCAGCCAGCGCGCGATGCACTGGATCAGCCCGGCCATCGCCGCGGCCTTCTCGATCGTCAGCGGCGTGTCGAGCACGCGCACCTCGATCGTGCCGAACTCGGGCTTGGGCCGGATGTCCCAGTAGAAGTCCTTCATGCTCTGGACGACGCCGGTGCGCGTCATCTTGTCGAAGAAGACGCCGAAGTCGTCCCAGGTCAGCACGAAGGGCGCGCGGCCCGAGAGCGGGAACGCGAACACCGAGTTCAGCCGCGCCGAGTCGAAAGCGGTGTCGGTGCCCTGGACGAAGGGCGACGACGCCGACAGCGCGATCAGGTGCGGGATGAAGCGGCTCATCCCGTGCAGCAGCACCAGCGCCTCGTCGGCCGACGGGCAGCCGATGTGCACGTGCTGGCCGAAGATCGTGAACTGCTTGGACAGGTAGCCGTAGAGCTCGCTGATCTGCTTGAAGCGCGGCTTGTCGAAGATGCGGCGCTGGCTCCAGTCCTGGAACGGGTGCGTGCCGCCGCCCGACAGCGCGATGCCGAGCCGGTCCGCGCCGCCGACGAGCGCGTCGCGGATCTCGGTCAGCTGGGCGAGCGCATCGGCATGGTCCTCGCAGATGCCGGTCGACAGCTCGATCATGCTGTCGGTGATCTCGGGCACGACGCTGCCGGGCAGCTTGTGGCGGCGCAGCTGGCGCAGCAGGTCGGCGGCGGCGGGCGAGAGGTCGTAGTCGTGCGTGCCGACGATCTGCAGCTCGAGCTCGACGCCCAGCGTGAGCGCGCGCGAATGGGAGAAGCGCTCCAGGCTCATGCCGCGGCCGCCCCCAGACGGCGTGCCGAAGCCCGCTTGGGCACCGGATGCTGCTCGCCCGCGAGGCGCAGCCCCCATTGCACGGCGAGCGGCCCCAGCACCTCGGTGAACGCGATCGCGGACAACACGATCGGCGCGACCAGCGCCGCGAATGCGGGCTGGGTGGACTGCAGCTCGGCGAGCAGCACGAGCGCGGTGCCCGACATCGGCAGCAGCGCCAGCGCCAGTCCCAGCCCCTGGCGCAGCCGCAGCCCGCTCCAGGGCGCGAACGCGAGCACCGCGCCCGTCTTCGCCACCAGGCGCGCGCCGAGCAGCACCAGTGCCGCGGCGCCGCCGGTCAGCACCGCCGTCACCGACCAGGCGCTGCCGACGATGACGAACAGCATCAGCACCAGCGCGCCGCCGGCGGTGCCGAACTGGCGCGGCCAGACCCAGGGCCGCTCGGTGGTGTTGCGCAGCAGCACGCCGGCGAGCAGCGGCACGAGCAGGGTCGACAAGCTGAACAGCTTGGCCACCATCAGCGCGAGCACGATCAGCCCGAGCAGCAGCAGCACGGCGCTCTCGTCGCGCAGGTCGATCCGGCGCGCGGTCCAGGCGACCGCGGCGGCGAGCAGCGCGGCCAGCAGCGCCGAACCGGCGAAGGCCCACAGCGGCTGCAGCACCGCGCGCAGCCAGTCGCCTTCGACGTCCAGGTGCAGCCAGCCGATGACGAGCTTTTGCGCGAGCACCGCGACGAGCGTGTTCAGCGAGGTCAGCACGACGAGCCGGTCGGTCACCTGGCCGGCCGCCTTCAGGTCGCCTGCGACGCGCGCGACCACCGCGCCCGACGCGCAGGTGCCGAGCGCGGCGCAGCTCAGCGCGACGTTGACGGGCTGGTCGAACCAGCGCAGCGCGGCATAGATGGCGGCGAAGCTCAGACTGGATTCGGCGACGCTGGTCAGCAGCAGCGCCGGGTTGGCGCGCAGCCAGCGCAGGTGCACGCGGCTGCCCAGCTCGAACAACAGCAGCGCGAGCGCCAGGTCGACGATCAGCCGGGCGCTGCCGACGAGCGGGTCGGCGCCCAGCCCGGCCAGCGCGAGCGCCATGCCGACGACCGCGTAGCCGACGATTCGCGGCAGCGCGAACAGGCGCCGCACGGCCTCGCCGAGCAGCCCGCCCGCCACCAGCGCGAGCGCGGCCCAGAAAGGCACGCCGGGCGCCGGCGGCCAGGGGGCGATCTGCAGAAGGCCTGCAAGGTCGGACAGCATTCGAATCTCCTCGTCCGAAGGACAGGTCGGCGCGCGCGATGCCGGGGCGTCGCGCATGCTCGTTGGACACCCGGACTCGGGCGCTGGAGCCGCTGCAGGCGAACGCGCCCGCAGCGGCGGTCAATCGTGGCGGTCGCCCGGGTGGTCCGGGTCGCCGGCATCGCGGTGGCGCCGGCCGGAGAACATCGTCCACCAGACCATGAAGATCAGCAGGCCCAGCGCGATCGAGGCCTCGAGGACGAGCCACCACATGGACGAACTTTACCGCGTGAGCCGACGCCGGCTCACGCGCGGTCGGCGCGCTGCGCGAGCGCCGCGCGCAAGGCCGGCGACGCGCGGTAGAGCGGGAAGTTGCCGCGCAAGAGGATCTGCGCGCTGCGCCGGTAGGCGGCCTGCCGGATCTGCACCCGTCCGTCGCGCTGCACGGCCTCGATGCGCGTCGCGAGCAGCCCGGCCGGATTCTCGAGCGCGATGTCGAAGGTCGCCGCGGCTGGCCCGACGGCGGGCACGCCGCGCGCCAGCCGCTGCGCGACGCTGCCCGGGATCAGGCAGGCCGACGCCAGGCAGCAGCCGCCCGAGACCGCGAGCGAGGCGTGCGCCGCCTGCGGCGTGAAGTAGCGCGCGAGCAGATGGCCGTCCGCGGCCGGCGGCGCGACGAGGCAGACCTTGGGGATCGTCTCGCTGGCCGCCAACTGGGCCGCACTCATCGGCTCGCCCGAGCGCAGCTTGAGCCCCATCTTCAGCCCGGCGGCGACCCACAGCGCGCGCAGCCGCTCCTTGAACGCGGCGTCGGCGTCGAGCTCGGCCGGCGTCTCGCGGCCGGTCTTGCCGAGCGACGCCGCGGCGACGATGACCATCGGCACCGCGACGTCGACGCAGCTGACGGCGATGCCGTCGATCTCGTCGCAGGCCTGGCCGGTGGGCAGCAGCGCGCCGGTCTTGGCGCCGACCGGCTCGTGCAGGTACAGGTCCACGCCCGGGTAGGCGCCGTCGACGCCGGGGATCTCGGTGTCCGCGCGCAGGGCCCGCCCGCCGTGCTGCAGGCTCATGCGCGCGGTCATCCGGCTGTCGGTGTTGGTGTTGTGGATCTCGAGTTCGAAATCCTCGCCGCCGGCGCCGACGAGACCGGTGTCCAGCGCGTACAGCGGCAGTGCCGCCGACATGTTGCCGCAGTTGACGCTCCAGTCGATCTCGCTCTTGTCGGCGGCGAGTTGGGCCAGCGTGCTCGTCAGGCGGCGGCGCGCGGCGTCGACCTCGACGATGAAGACCTTGTTGCTCGTCGGCGCGCCGCGGCCCAGGCCGCCGACCTGGCGGTTGCCCGGCAGCCGGCCGGTCAGCGGCACGCCCATCAGGTGGCGGATCAGCTCGTCGCGCAGTTCCGGCGCGGCCGGCAGCAGCGGCGCCCAGAGCACGATGCCGGTCGAGGTGCCGCCGCGCATGTGGTGGACGGGGAACTCGGGCACGCCGAAGGCCGTGCCGGTCTGCAGCCAGGCCAGGCGAGGGTCTGGGAAGCGAAGGCTCAAGGCGGGCTCCTGCCTGATGAGGCGGTCAATGGGCCAGGCTCACGCGCAGCTGCAGTTCGGTGCCGGTCTCGGCACCGAACCGGGCGAAGCCGGTCCATTCGCCGAGCGGCACGCGCAGCCGCGTGCGCGCGCTTCGGCGGCCGGTCGCGGCGATGTCCAGCGTGACCGGCGCCGGGCCGCCGGGCCACGAGGCCAGCACGCGCAACCCGCGCCCGGCATCGGTCCATTGGCGGGTCTGGCCCGCGCCGGCACCGCTCGCGGAGCCGCTGCTGCTGAAGACCCATTCGCCGGTCGGCAGCGCCCGCAGCCGGCGCAGGTGCAGCGTCGCCGATGCACCGTTCAGCACGAGTACTTGCTCGACCGCAGCGTCCGCGTCGGATGCGGTCTGCGTGACGAGACTGCCGTTCGCAGCCGGCGTGCTGCGGCGCGTGCCGATGACGACGTCGCCGGGCGCCGCCGCGGCGGCCTGGCCGTCCAGCGCCACGGCGCGCATCTCGACGCGCAGGTTCACCGGCGGCGGCGCAGCGAGCGCCGGCGCGGCGAGCATCAGCAGCAGTGCGAGCACTCTTCATCGCACGGACCTCCCGGCCGCGCCAGCGCAGCCGCGGCCAGAGCAGGTTCAGCGCCAGCCCGGCCATCACCAGCGCCGCCGCGACCAGCTTCCACGCCGGCAGCGGCTCGCCGAGCAGCAGTGCCGACGCCGCCATGCCGAACACCGGCACCAGCAGCGCCATCGGCGTGATCGTCGCCGCCGGGTGGCGCGCGAGCAGCCAGCCCCAACTGGCGTAGCCGAACAAGGTGTTGCCCACCGACTGCCAGAGCACCGCCGCCCAGACGCCGGGGCCCGCGTGCGCGAGCCCGGCGGCGATCGCCTGCGGGCCTTCCAGCACCAGTGACAGCGTGAGCAGCGGCGGCAGCGCGAACAGGCTGGACCAGACCACGTAGCCGAGCATGTCGACCCGGCCGCTGTGGCGGGCGACGATGTTGCCACCGGCCCAGCTCATCGCGGCCAGCAGCACCAGCAGCAGGCCCGCCGGCGTGGTGCCCGCGCCGGTGTTGTCGGCAATGATGGCGATGCCGGCCACTGCGAGCGCCAGCGCCGCCCACTGGAAGCCGCGCACGCGTTCGCGCTCGAGCGCGATCGCCAGCCCGATCGTGAAGAAGACCTGGGTCTGGATCACCAGCGAGGCCAGCCCGGGCGAGATGTGGCCGCGCATCGCCACGTAGAGCAGCCCGAACTGCCCCGCGCCGATGAGCACACCGTAGGCCGCGAGCAGCCGCCAGCGCACCGCCGGCCGGCGCACGAAGAAGGCCGCGGGCAGCAGCGCGAAGGTGAAGCGCAGCGTCGCGAACAGCAGCGGCGGCAGGCTCGCCAGCGCGACCTTGATGACGACGAAGTTGGTGCCCCAGACGGCAACGACCGCGAGCGCGAGCGCGAGGTGGCGCAAGGGCAGGGCCGCTGTCTTCATGGCGCCACCACCAGCCGGCCGGGCATCGCCGCCTGCGCATCGCGCAGCGCGGCCTCGGCGCGCTCCAGCGTCTGCTCGACGGTCTCGCCGGCATGGTGTTCGGCGAGACCGGCCGCGACGCCCACGCGCGGCCCGGCGTCACCGGCCAGCGCGGGCGACGCCGCAAGGCGCTCGCGCAGCCGTTCCAGGCCGCCGCGCGCGAGCACCGCATGGGTGTCGGACATCAGCAGCACGAAGCGCGCGCCGCCCCAGCGGCCGAGCGCGTCGGCGACGCGCACGAAGCGCATCGCCTCCTGCGCCACGTTCTGCAGCAGCGCGTCGGCGCCGGCGGCGCCCAGGCGCGCTCCGAGGGCGGCGAAGGCGTCGATCTCGATCACCGCGATGCAGAAGGTGTGGCCGGAACGGATGCAGCGCTGATGCTCCTGCGCCATCAGCGCCTGCAGGTGGCGGCGGTTGATGAGGCCGGTGAGCTCGTCGCGCGTGGCCAGCTCGCGGATGCGCTCCAGCGCCTGCGTCAGCTCGTCGCGCTGGCGGCTTTCGCGCTGGCGCATCCGGCACAGGCGCACCGCCAGGATCGACACCGCCGGCATCATCGTCGCGACCATGATGAAGTGGCCCAGCTCGATGGCCGGCACGTAGACCGCCGGCCGCAGATGGGCCATCAAGGCCATCGTGGCGCCGAACAAGGCCACCGCATACAGGCTGACCGCCGCCATCTGGAGCGGGGTGGCGACGAACATGCCGAACATCAGGATCACCATCACGACGGGAAAAATGCCGCCGCGGCCGGCGCCGACCAAAGTGTAGGCGGCCGCGGCACTGGTGATGGCGTACAGCATCTGCGGCACGGTCAGCGAGGGGTCGGCCAGGCGGCGCGACCAGCCGCCGCGGATGAGCCCGTAGGCGAGCGCCATGCCGGCCAGCGACGCGATGCTCCACAGTCGCACGGCCGCGATCGGCGCGACGCCGATCCAGGCGAAGTAGTGCAGCGCCAGCACGCCGGCGGCCATCAAGCCCATGGCGAGCAAGGCCTGCGCCAGGCGCAGACGTTGCAGCGGTTCAGTGCTCAGCAGCGCATCGAGCAGGCGGCGCATCGACCTCGGCGGAAAAGGGTCGGGATGGGCCGCGAGGGTAGCACTGCCGGGAGCGGCGCCGCGCGCAGGTCAGGCCGCTGCCTTCACGTGGCCGCCTTCAGATGGCCGAGCGGCAGCGCGGCGCCGGCCTTCACCTCGCCGAGCGAGAAGCTGGTGTGCAGGTCCTTCACGTTGGGCAGCTTGAACAGGGTCTGCATCGACCAGCGCGAGAACGCGTCGAGGTCGGTCGCCATCACGTGCAGCTCGAAGGTGCCGGCGCCGCTGATGTAGTGGCAGGCCACGACCTCGGGCAGGGCGCGGATCGCTTCTTCGAGCGCCTTCGTCGCCTCGGCGTTGTTGCGCTCGGCGTCGACGCGCACGAAGGCGAGCACGCCGAGGCCGATCTTGCGCCGGTCGATCTCGGCCCGGTAGCCGGTGATGTAGCCCTGCGTCTCCAGCCACTTCACGCGCCGCCAGGTCGGCGCCGCCGACAGGCCGATGCGCAGCGCGAGTTCGGCGTTCGACAGGCGTGCGTCGCACTGCAACTCGCGCAGGATCGCGATGTCGTAGCGGTCGAGCGCCGCGCCATGGCCTTCGGCGGGCTCGGTCGGTGCGCCGCTGGTTTTCCCTTGTTCGGTGGTTTTGCGCACCGTTTCAACCTTTTTCGGCTTCATTGCGAAAGCTCCTTTCTTTAAGAATGCCTTATCGGGCATCAAAAGAAAAGACATACGGCAGCCGAGACCCTAAACTGCCGGCCTTGTCCGCCAGGAGTCCTTGCCGCATGAACGCCCCGCTGCCCGAGTCGATCCGCAAGGCCCTGGAATCCGTCACGCTGGACGACAAGTACAGCCTCGAATCCGGCCGTGCCTTCATGAGCGGCGTGCAGGCGCTGGTGCGCTTGCCGATGCTGCAGCGTCAGCGCGATGCGCGCGCCGGGCTGAACACCGCCGGCTTCGTCAGCGGCTACCGCGGCAGCCCGCTCGGCGGCTACGACCAGGCGCTGTGGGCGGCCAAGAAGCATCTCGCGGCGCAGAACATCGTCTTCCAGCCCGGCGTGAACGAGGAACTCGGCGCCACCGCGGTCTGGGGCACGCAGCAGCTCGACCTCTACCCCGAGCAGAAGAAGCACGATGGCGTGTTCGGCATCTGGTACGGCAAGGGCCCGGGCGTCGACCGCTGCAGCGACGTCTTCAAGCACGCCAACATGGCCGGCACCGCCCGCCATGGCGGCGTGATCGCGATCGCCGGCGACGACCATGTCGCGAAGAGCTCGACCGCGGCCCACCAGAGCGACCACATCTTCAAGGCCTGCGGGCTGCCGGTGTTCTTCCCGAGCGGGGTGCAGGACATCCTGGACATGGGCTTGCACGCCTTCGCGATGAGCCGCTTCTCGGGCGTGTGGAGCGGGATGAAGACGATCCAGGAAGTGGTCGAATCGTCGGCCTCGGTGATCGTCGATCCCGGCCGCGTGAAGATCGTGCTGCCGGAGGACTTCGTCATGCCCCCCGGCGGCTTGCACATCCGTTGGCCCGACCCGCCGCTGGAGCAGGAAGCGCGGCTGATGGACTACAAGTGGTACGCGGCGTTGGCCTACGTGCGCGCGAACAAGCTGAACCACAACGTGATCGAGGGGCCGAACGACCGCTTCGGCATCATCGCCAGCGGCAAGGCTTTCAACGACACGCGCCAGGCGTTGGCCGACCTCGGTCTCGATGACGCCACCTGCCGTGCGATCGGCGTGCGGCTGCACAAGGTCAACGTCGTCTGGCCGCTGGAAGCGACGATCACGCGCGACTTCGCGCGCGGCCTGCAGGAGATCCTGGTCGTCGAGGAAAAGCGCCAGGTCATCGAGTACCAGGTCAAGGAAGAGCTCTACAACTGGCGCGCCGACGTGCGGCCGAACGTGTTGGGCAAGTTCGACGAACCGGACGGCGATGCCACCGGCGGCGAATGGAGCATGCCCAACCCGAGCGAGAACTGGCTGCTGCGCGCGAAGGCCGACCTGACGCCGGCGATCATCGCCAAGGCGATCGCGAAGCGGCTGAAGAAGCTCGGCGTGTCGGCCGACATCGCCGCGCGCATGGACGCGCGGCTGGCCGTCGTCGACGCGCGCGAACGCCAGCTCGCCGCACTGAGCATCGAGACCGGCGAGCGCGCGCCCTGGTTCTGCAGCGGCTGCCCGCACAACACGAGCACGCGCGTGCCCGAGGGCAGCCGTGCGCTGGCCGGCATCGGCTGCCACTACATGGCGGTGTGGATGGACCGCGCCACCAGCACCTTCAGCCAGATGGGCGGCGAAGGCGTGGCCTGGGTCGGCCAGGCCCCGTTCAGCAAGGACGCGCATGTCTTCGCCAACCTCGGCGATGGCACCTACTTCCACAGCGGCAGCCTGGCCATCCGGCAGAGCATCGCCGCCGGCGTGAACATCACCTACAAGGTCTTGTACAACGACGCCGTCGCGATGACCGGCGGCCAGCAGGTCGGCGAGCGCCCCGAGGGCCACTCGGTGCTGCAGATCATGAAGAGCCTGGTCAGCGAGGGCGTGGCCAAGCTCGTGATCGTCACCGACCAGCCCGAGAAGTACGCGGGCGTCGTCCTGGAGAGCGGCGTCACGGTCCACCACCGCGACGAGCTCGACGCCATCCAGCGCCAGTTCCGTGAACTCAAGGGCACGACGGTCATCCTCTACGACCAGACCTGCGCCACCGAGAAGCGCCGCCGGCGCAAGCGCGGCAAGCTGGTCGATCCGGCCAAGCGCGTCGTCATCAACGAACTCGTCTGCGAAGGCTGTGGCGACTGCAGCGTGCAGAGCAACTGCCTGAGCGTCGAGCCGGTGGAGACCGAGTTCGGCCGCAAGCGGCGCATCAACCAGAGCACCTGCAACAAGGACTATTCCTGCGTGAAGGGCTTCTGTCCGAGCTTCGTCACCGTCGAAGGCGGACAGCTGAAGAAGCCGAAGAAGGAAACGCGAGGCGACCTGTCCCTGCTGCCGCCGATCCCCGAGCCGGTGCTGCCGCTCGCCGAGAACGCCTGGGGCATCGTCGTCGCCGGCGTCGGCGGCACCGGCGTGATCACGATCGGCCAGTTGCTCGGCATGGCGGCACACCTGGAAGGGCCGCGGCGTCGTGACGCAGGACGCCGGCGGCCTGGCGCAGAAGGGCGGCGCGACCTGGAGCCACATCCAGATCGCCAACCGCGTCGAGGAGATCTACACGACCAAGGTCGACACCGCGAAGGCCGACCTCGTGATCGCCTGCGACAGCATCGTCGGCGCGTCGAAGTACACGCTGACGGTGATGCAGCAAGGCCGCACCTTCGTCGCGCTGAACACCCATGGCACGCCGACCGCCGGCTTCGTGAAGAACCCCGACTGGCAGTTCCCCGGTGCCAACTGCGAAGCCGCGGTGCGCGCCAGCGTCGGTGACGAGGGGGTCGGCGCTTTCGACGCCGAGCGCGTCGCCGAGCAGATGCTCGGCGACTCGATCTACACCAACCCGCTGATCCTCGGCTATGCGTGGCAGCAGGGCCGGGTGCCGCTGAGCCACGCGGCGCTGATGCGCGCGATCGAGCTGAATGGCGTGCAGGTCGAGAACAACCAGGCGGCCTTCGAATGGGGCCGCCGCTGCGCGCACGACCTGCCTTCGGTGCAGGCCTTGTTTGCCGCGCGGCAGGTGATCCAGTTCGTCAAGAAGCCCTCGGTCGACGAAGTCGTCGCCCGGCGCGTCGAGTTCCTCACCGGCTACCAGGATGCGGGCTACGCCGCGCGTTACAAGGCCTTCGTCGACAAGGTGCGCGCGGCCGAGGCGCCGCTGGCCAGCACGAAGCTGGCCGAAGCGGTCGCGAAGTACCTCTTCAAGCTGATGGCCTACAAGGACGAATACGAGGTCGCGCGGCTGCACACCGACCCCGCGTTCACGGCCCGGATCGCCGCCATGTTCGAAGGCGACTACAAGCTCGTCCACCACCTCGCGCCGCCCGGCATCGCCAAGCGCAACGAGCGCGGCGAACTCGTCAAGCGGCCGTTCGGTCCCTGGATGCGCAGCGCGTTCGGCGTGCTCGCGAAGATGAAGGGCCTGCGTGGCGGTGCGCTCGACCTCTTCGGCCGCAGCGAGGAGCGCCGCACCGAGCGCGCGCTGATCGCCGAGTACCAGGCCTGCATCGAGGAGCTGCTGAAGACGTTGAACGTCGGCAACCTGGCGCTGGCCACCGAGATCGCGCGCATTCCGGAAGAGATCCGCGGCTACGGCCACGTCAAGGCGCGTCACCTGGCGGCGGCGCGGGTCAAGTGGGACGCCTTGACGGTGCGCTGGCGCTCGGCGGCGACCGCTTAGCGTCGCCGCCCAGGCGCTGCGCGGACCGAAGGCGCAGCGCCTAGACTGTGCGCGATGCACTCCGCGCCTTCCGCCCGCAGCCCCGGCCCCTCCGAGCGCTGGCCCGCGCTGAGCGCCGCGAGGCAGGCGAACCGCCCTCGCGTCCCTTTCTCGGTCGCGGGCCGGCGCGTCGGCTCGGTGGCGCGGGAGGCTCTGCCGGCACTTCGCGCGCACCATGACTTTTTGGCTCTCCACGACGACGGCGTCGATCTGGTCGTGCCGGTGGCGGCGCGCGACGCGGCGCTGGCGCGTATCAACGGCGCGCTGCGCGAACAAGGCCTGATCGTCGCCTGGCGCGACGAGACCTTTGCGCTGGTCGACCCGCTCACGCGCGCGCCGCTGGCTCTGCTGGAGCGCGCCGCGACGCGCTTCTGGGGCAGCCTGACTTTCGGCGCTCACGCCACCGGTTTCGTCACTGGCGGCGACGGCCGGCCCAGCCACCTGTGGATCGCGCAGCGCTCGCCCGCCAAGGCCACCGACCCCGGCCTCTACGACAACCTCGTCGGCGGCGGCGTGCCGCACGGTCAGACGCCACGGCAAACCCTGGTTCGCGAAGCCTGGGAGGAAGCCGGGCTGACGCCGGCGCAGGCCAGCGCCGCGCGGCTGGCCGGTGTGCTCAATCTCGAGCGCGACATCCCGGAAGGCTTTCAGCACGAATGGCTGCACGCCTTCGACCTCGAACTGCCCGCCGGCCTGGTGCCGGTCAACCAGGACGGTGAAGTCGCCAGTTTCACGCTGCTGCCCGTGGCCGAGGCGCTGGCACTCGCCGCCGGGCCGGCGATGACCGTCGACGCCGCGCTGGTCACGCTGGACTTCGCGCTGCGCCACGGATTGTTCGCCGATGCGGGCGAGCTGGCAGCGCGGCTCGCCGCGCTGCGGGTGGCACATGGATGAGCCGCGCTGGGGCCGCGTCGCGGTCGCGCTGCACTGGTTGCTCGCGCTGATGCTGGCGGGCAACTTCGGCGTCGGCGTCGTGATGGCCGACATGGACTTCTCGCCGACGCGGGCGCGGCTGTTCAACGCGCACAAATGGGCGGGCGTCACGATCCTCGCGCTGTCGGCGCTGCGCCTGGCGTGGCGGCTGTCGCACCGCGCGCCCGCGCCCGCGCCGATGCCGGCCTGGCGGCGGCGTTCGGCGCAGCTCGCGCAGGTCTTGATGTACCTGCTGTTCTTCGCCGTGCCGCTGGCCGGCTGGGCTTACAGCTCGGCGGCCGGCTTTCCGCTGGTCTGGTTCGGCGTGCTGCCCTTGCCCGACTTCGTGCGCGCCGACCGCGCGCTGGCCGAGATGCTCAAGCCGTTGCACGCGGCGCTGGCCTTCGCGCTCGCCGGCGTGGTGGCGCTGCACGTGGCTGCGGCGCTCGAGCACGGATTCATCGCCCGCGACGGCGTGCTGCGCCGCATCTGGCCATGAGGTGCGGCGCGGCTGCGCTGGCACTCGCGCTGAGCGCTGCGGCGTTGCCCGCCGGCGCCGCCGAACTGCTGCCCGCGCAGAGCGAGATCCGCTTCACGACGCACCAGATGGGCGTGCCCGTCGTGGGCCGCTTCGCACGCTTCGATGCGTCCATCGCGCTCGACCCGCGCCAGCCTGCCGCCGGCAGCGTGACCTTCACCATCGATACCGGCAGCGCCCGGTTCCCGGCCGCCGAGACCGAGGCCGAGGTCGTCAAGCCGACCTGGCTGGACGCGCTGAAGTTCCCGCAGGCTCGCTTTCGCTCGACCGCGATCAAGTCGCTGGGCGGCGGGCGCTTCGAGGTCGACGGCCAGCTGTCGATCAAGGGCCGGGTGGCGGACGTCCAGGTGCCGGTGTCGCTGCAGCAGACGGGGGGCACCGGCACCGCGACGGGCCGTTTCAGCGTGCGCCGGCTGGCCTTCGGCATCGGCGACGGCGACTGGGCCGACACCTCGCTGGTCGCTGACGAGGTGCAGGTGCATTTCAGGCTCGCGCTCACCGGCCTGCCGCCGCCGTAGATGAAGGCCGTCGCCGGCATCGCGCTGCTGGTCGCCGCGGGAACCGCGAGCGCGGCGCCGTACGCGATCGACCCGACGCACACCTTCGTCTATGCCGGGCTGCGCGTGTTCGGGCTGTCGACCCAGCAGGTCCGTTTCGCGCGCAAACAGGGCCACCTGGACTTCGACGCCCGGGCGCAGACCGGCCACGTCGAGATCACGGTCGACACCGCTGCGGTGAGCACCGGCGTGGCCGCGCTCGACGAGCGGCTGCGCGCGCTGCTGGACACGGCGCAATTCCCGCAGGCGCGCTTCGTCGGCGAGCGCTTCGGCTTCAGCGATGGCCGGCTCGCCACGGTGGCCGGCACGCTCACGCTGCGTGGGCGCAGCGCGCCCTTCGAGCTGAAGGCGACGCGCTTCGACTGCTACCTGAACCCGCTCTTTCGCCGTCAGGTCTGCGGCGGCGACTTCGAGGCCAGACTCAGCCGCAGCGAATGGGGGCTGACGGGCGCCGGTGACGCCGACCTCGCCGACGAGGTGCAGCTTCAGGTGCAGGTGGAGGCGATCCGCCAATGAGGGGCCTCGCGGCGATCCTGCTGCTCGCGCTGTCCGGCCCGGCACAGGCCGCGCCGCGCGTCTATGAGCTCGACCCGGCGCATTCCTGGGTCCAGTTCGAGGTCGTTCACTTCGCGACCTCCACCGTGCGCGGGCGCTTCGGCCCGTTGCGAGGCGCGGTCACGCTGGACCGCGACGGCGGCGCCAGCTACGTCGGCCTGCGCATCGCGACCGCCGGTGTCGACACCGGGCTGCGCCCCTTCGATGCCCGGCTGCGCGAGAGCGACCTGCTGGACAGCGCCGACTACCCGGAAGCGTTCTTCGTCGCGACCCGGTTCCGCTTCGAAGGCGACCGGCTCGCGCAAGTGCGTGGCGAGTTCACGCTGCGCGGCGTGAGCCAGCCGCTGTCGCTGCGGGCGCAGCGCTGGGCCTGCCGGCGCGAACCGGAGAGCGCCGCCGAAATCTGCGGCGGCGACTTCGTGGCCCACCTCAGCCGCAGCGACTTCGGCATGACCTTCGGCCTGCCCTGGATCGCCGACCGCGTGACGTTGCGGGTGCAGATCCAGGGCATGGCGCTCACTCGTGGCGCAGCGAGCGCCCCAGCGCGAACACCGAGTTCGGCGCGTTTGTCTTCACCGGCCGGAGCACCGGCCCGGCCGCGATCGCGCGGCGCACCGGCAGCGTTTCGACGACCACGCCCTTGGCAAGCGCGGCGTCGACCAGTGAGCGCAGCGAGATCGTGGCCATGTGGCGCAGCATCGCGGCGTCCAGGTCGGCCCACAACTCGCGCGCGGCGTCGGTCTGTGCCGCGACCGGCAACTCGTCGATGGCGCTGACGATGTCGGCCACCGAGATGTGCTCGACGGCGCGTGCCAGCGTGTAGCCCCCGCCCGGTCCGCGCGTGCTGTCGACGATTGCCTGGCGGCGCAGGCGGGCGAACAATTGCTCCAGGTAGGACAACGAAATGCCTTGCCGGGCAGCGATCGAGGCCAGGGCCACGGGACCCGCGCTTTCACGCAAGGCGAGGTCGATCATCGCGTTCACGGCAAAGCGGCTCTTGGTGCTCAGGCGCATGGCAGGCTTTCAAAGTCAGTAATGACACCTACCAATGTAGGGTCGTCATCACTTCGCGTAAATGCGATATTCAAATAGATTCACTTCGCGAAAACCGAAGCATGAACTTCAAGCACCTGCATTACTTCTGGGTTGCCGCGCGTGCCGGCGGCATCGTGCGCGCCGGCGCGCAGCTGCACACCACGCCGCAGACGCTGTCCGGCCAGATCAAGCTGCTCGAAGACCGGCTGGGGCGGCGGCTGTTTCGCAAGAAGGGCCGCCAGCTCGAGCTCACAGATGACGGCCGCATCGCGCTGCGCTACGCCGACGAGATCTTTTCGCTGGGCAGCGAACTGGAGACCGCGATGCGCGAGAAGCGCAGCGGCTCGCCGGCGCTCGAGTTTCGCGTCGGCGTGGCCGACTCGGTGGCCAAATCGGTGACCTATCGGTTGGTCGAGCCGGCGCTCAAGCTGGCCGAGCCGGTGCGCATGATTTGCAGCGAGGGCAAGTTCGCCGACTTGGTGGCCGCGCTCGCGCTGCACCGGCTGGACCTGGTGATCGCCGACGAACCGCTCTCGCGCCGGATCGGCGTCAAGGCTTTCAACCATCCGCTGGGCAGCAGTCCGACGAGCTTCTTCTGTGCGCCGGGCATCGCGCCGACCGGCGCGTTTCCGCAATGCCTGAACGAGGCACCGATGCTGATCCCGGGGACCGCGTCGTCGCTGCGCCAGCAGTTCGACGCCTGGCTCGCGCGCCACCAGCTGCGCCCGCGCGTGGTCGGCGAGTTCGACGACGGCGCGCTGATGAATGCCTTTGGCCGCGAAGGGCGCGGCGTGTTCATGTCGCCGACCGTTCTCGAAGAGGAGACCGCCACCCAGTACGGGGTGCAGGTGGTCGGGCGCAGCGACGAACTGGTCGAGGAGTTCTTCGCCATCTCGGTCGAGCGGCGCATCTCGCATCCCTGCGTCGCGGCGATCACCCATGCCGCGCAGGGCGCGCTGTTCGGCACCTGAGCGGTGCGCCTGCCGCCCCTCGCTGTCCGGCGCCCGTGTCCGGCACGCACCTTCCACCGATCCGGTTGCTGCTCAGCGGCGCGCCCGGGCTGAAGGCCGCCGAGGGCCGCTGCGTCGCGCTCGCCCGTCCCGACGCCTTGCTGCTCGCCTGGCTGGCGCTCGAAGGTCCGACCGCACGTGAACGCGTGGCCGCACTGCTGTGGCCTCGGAGCAGCGCCGAGGCCGCGCGCAACGCGCTGCGCCAGCGCCTGCACCGGCTGCGCCGGCAGTGCGGTGCCGAGCTCGTCGCGGGCGCGGCCCTGCTGGCCCTGAGCGACGCCGTCGACCATGACCTGGAAGACGGCGGCGCGCTGCTCGGCGCGCTGCAGGCGCCCGGATGTCCCGAGCTCGATGCCTGGCTGCAATCGCGGCGTGCGGCCGGTCGCGACCAGGCCCGCCGGCGCAGCGAAGCGCGGATCGCCGCGCTCGAAGCGGCCGGCGAGCTGGACGCCCCGCTGCCGTTGGCGCTCGCCTTGGTGGCCGAGGACCCGCTGCGCGAAGACGCACACCGGCGCGTGATGCGCCTGCATTACCTGCGCGGCGACCGTGCCGCGGCGATGCTGGCGTTCGACCGCTGCGAAGCGCTGCTCAAGCATGAGATCGGCACGCGGCCCTCGGCCGCCACCCTCGAGCTGCTGCAGACCCTAGAGGTCGACCGGGCGGCAGTGCTGCCCGCGCCGGGCTGGCGTTCGGCCGTCCCGGTTTCGGTGCTGCGCCCACCGCGGCTCGTCGGCCGCGATGCCGAGCTGGCGGCGCTGCGCCAGGGCTGGTACGCCGGCAGCGTGGTGCTCGTTGTCGGCGAGGCCGGCATGGGCAAGTCGCGTCTGCTGCAGGCGCTGGGCAGCGGGGACGAGGGCGCGCTCGTCGTCGCCGGCCGCCCGGGCGACACGCTCGTGCCTTATGCCAGTGTCTCGCGCCTGCTGCGTGAGGTGGTGGCGCGTGCGCCCGAGGCATTGGACGATGCCGCTCGCGAGCGGTTGGCGGTGCTGCTGCCCGGGCTGGCATCCGCCGCAGCGGCCTCCAACGAGCGCCGGCCGGCCTTGCTCGAACCGGTGCGCGGCCTCCTGCAGCGCGCCCGCCACGCCTTCGACGGCCTCGTGCTCGACGACGTGCATTTCGCCGACGACGCGAGCATCGAGTTGCTGCAGTCGCTGCTGGCGGCGCCGCGCGAGTCCGAGTCGCTGCGCTGGTGCCTCGGCTTGCGCCCACCGACACCGGGCTCGCCGCAACACCGTCTGCTCGACGCGCTCGCCGCCTCCGGTCCGTTGACCCGGGTGCCGGTGCAGCCGCTGGACGTGCAACAGATGGCCGAGCTCGTCGATTCGCTGGCGCTGGACGGTGTCAGCGGCGAAGCCCTCGCGCCCGCGCTGCGCCAGCGCAGCGGCGGCAACCCCTTGTTCGCGCTGGAGACGCTCAAGCGGGCGTGGGTCGAAGGCGGCATCGCGACCGGGCGTGAGCTGCCGCACCCCCAGTCGCTGGTCCAGCTGATCGGCCAGCAGCTCGCGCGGCTGTCGGCGCCGGCGTTGAGGCTGGCGCGCGTGGCCGCGATCGCCGGCAGCGACTTCGCCCTGCCGCTGGCCGAAGGCGTGCTCGGCCAGAGCGCACTGCAACTCGCCGATGCCTGGCACGAGCTGGAGGCGCAACAGGTGATGGTGGGCACTGACTTCGCGCACGATCTCGTGTTCGAAGCGGTGCTTGCCGGCGTGCCGGCGGTGATCGCGCGTCACTTGCACGGGCTGGTCGCCGACTGGCTCGAAGCTGGCGCCGGCGAGCCCGCGCGCGTGGCCGCCCACTGGGTTGCCGCCGGCCAACCCGAGCGCGCGCTGCCGCACCTGCGCGCCGCCGCCGAGCGCGCCCACCAGGCGCTGCGCGAGCGCGAGCGCATCGAGTTCTTGCTCCAGGCCGCCGACATCGCCGAGGCCGGCGGCCAGCGCGACCAGGCCTTCGACTGCGTCGCGCGCGCGGTCTGCAGGCCGGCGGCGCGGCGACCGAGGCCGAGGCCACCGCCGGCCGTGGCCGGCTCTGGCCGCAGCGGGTGGCCGGCACGCTGCCCGAGGCCTGGCGCGACGGGTTCCTGGACCGCCATCCGCTGCATCGCGCGCTGCGCGCCTTCGTCGGGTGACGGCATGCGTGGCCGTGGCGTAACGCGCGCGTAACGCCGCAGGCTCTACAAGGTCGGCGTGGCGCGATGCGCCGAACCGAAGGGGTCACCGTGATAACGAGCAGCGCGCTGGACAGCGCCGACTTCGCCGGCTCGGCCTCGCTGTCGGCCGGCGAGGCGCCTCCGATCCTGCCGAGCCACCGGTCGCCGACGAATGGCTCGATCCGATCGAGCAAATGGCCGCCGCCGACCGCGCCGACCGCAGCTTGCTGCGACTGGTGCTGTGCGCTGCGGTGGCGACCCTGCTGCTCGCGCTGGCGCTCGCGATCGGGCAGTGAAGCGCGGCTGAGCGGCGGCCGGCGGCTTTTCCGAGCGGTGCCCGGCGCCCGCCTGTCCCGCGTCGGCGCAGCCTGTCCCCTGCGCGTCGCACTGCGTCGGCCGACGCAGTGGTGCTGGCGGCGCTTGCGTACAGTCCGGGCCACGATGACCGCCTCGGCCGCGCCCAACTCCCAGATCTGGCTCCAGCGCTGGCGGCGCTTTGCCGCTGCCGTCGTGCGCTTCTATCACGCCTACGCTGCCTGGCTGGTCGGCATCAGCTGGAAGCGGTTCATCGTGCTGTCGGTGTTGCTGCTGATCGGCGTGCAGATCCTGCTGTCGTTGCCGCCCTTCCGCTGGAGCGTGACCGAGACGATCGAGGACGCGCCCCCGATCCCGCTGCCCCGCATTCCGGAACCGCCGAAGGCGCCGCTGATCCGGATCGAGCCGCCGGATCGCGTGGCCAGCACCGGCGGCAAGGGCCTCAGCATCCAGATCGACGAGAAGGGCATCCGCATCACGCCGGGGGCCGAGGCCGCCGCGTCGGCGGCTTCGGGCGCGGCCTCGGGCGCCGAGGGGCTGTCGATTTCGCTGCCACCCGGCATCGTCGACAAGGAAGCCGTGCGCGAGGCGGTGCAGGAAGCGCGCCAGGCGATCCAGGAGGCGATCGACGAGCAGAAGCAGGCCGCCCGCGATGCGGCGCAGGCGGCGCGCGAGACGGCCGCGGCCCAGCGCGAAGCGGCGCGCGCGGCACGCGAGGCGGCCGCCGACGAACGGACCGCGCAGCGCCAGCGCGGTCGCGTGCTGCGCGTGCGCGAAGTGCAGTGGGGCGATTTCCTGACCCAGCTCTCGCTGCTCTGGGTGCTCGGCTCGGCGATCGTCAAGGCCACCTACAAGGGCCGCATCCAGGCCGAGGTCAAGGCCGCGCAGGCGACCGAGACGGCGGAGGCCGAATCGCTGCGGCGCCAGGTCGTCGAGGCGCGCATGGCGGCGATGCAGGCGCAGGTCGAGCCGCATTTCCTGTTCAACACGCTGGCCTCGATCGACCACCTGATCGAGACCGACCCGCCGCGCGCGAGCCAGATGCAGAAGAACCTGATCGCGCTGCTGCGCGCGAGCATGCCCACGCTGCGCGAGGCCAGCGACGGCGGCGTGCGCGAGCTCGGGCGCGAGCTGGCCGTGATCCGGCCCTACCTCGAGATCCTGAAGGTGCGCATGGAAGAGCGGCTGACGACGCAGATCGACGTGCCCGACGGCCTGCTGTCGGCCGAGTTCCCGCCGATGATGATCCAGACCCTGGTCGAGAACGCGATCAAGCATGGCCTCGAGCCCAAGCCCGAGGGCGGCAGCCTGACGCTGCGCGCCGAGGTCGTGCACGGCAAGCTGGCGGTCACGGTGGCCGACACCGGGCTGGGCTTCGGCCGTGCGGCGACCGCCGGCACCGGCGTCGGGCTGGCCAACATCCGCGAACGGCTGCAACTGCTGTACGGCAGCAAGGCCTCGCTGACGGTGGCCGAGAACCTGCCCTGCGGCACGCGGCGTCACCGTGACCGTGCCGTACAAGCCGGTCGAAGGAGCGAACGCATGAACGGACGAGGTTCGACCCTGCTGCGGCGCTTGCTGCTCGCGCTGCTGCTCGGCGTGGCCGGGCTGGTGCTGCTCGCGTTGCTCGCCACGGCGCTGCTGCACGGCCTGCACGGCGAGGGGCTGAACCTTCGCATCGACGGCGAGCGCTGGTCGCCGGACAGCGGATTCATCCACGGGACGATGACGCTGGGCTGGCTGGTCGGCGTGCTGGTCGTGGTGCTGGTCGGCGTGCCGCTGGTGCTGCTCGGCGCGCTGCTGTCGGTCGTGCTCTCGGTCGCGCTGTCGGTCGGCGGCCTGCTGCTCGCGCTGGCGCTGATGCTGGGCATCGGGCTGTCGCCGCTGATCGTGCTGGTCGCGCTGCTGTGGTGGCTGCTGCGCCCGCGGCGGCCGCCTTCGCCTACGATGCACGCATGAGCGAAGACCGCAGCCCCGACCCCGGCGTCGCCGCCGCGCGCCGTGCTCGCCGACGACGAGCGCCTGATGCGCGAGCAGCTGCGCGCCCGGCTGGCCGAGGTCTGGCCCGAGCTGCAGATCGTCGCCGAGGCGAAGAACGGCACCGAGGCGGTGGCGCTGGTCGAGCAGCACCGGCCCGACATCGTGTTCCTCGACATCCGGATGCCCGGCCTGACCGGCGTCGACGCGGCGCGCCAGATCGCGCAGCTGCCGCCGCGCGACGGCCACGACGACGACTTGCTGCCCGAGATCGTGTTCATCACCGCCTACGACCAGTACGCGGTCGAGGCCTTCGAGCAGGGCGTGGTCGACTACGTGCTCAAGCCGGCCGAGCGCGAGCGGCTGCAGCTCACCGTCGAGCGCATCAAGAAGCGGCTCGCCGCGCGCCGGGGCGACGGCGCGCCGGCCGACGTTCCCGCGAGCGCGCCGCTGCAGCAGCTGCTGCACCAGCTCTCGGCGCGGCTGAACCCGGGCGCGGCGCCGCAGTACCTGCAGTGGATCCAGGCCACGGTCGGGCAGGCGATCCAGATGATCCCGATCGAGGACGTGCTCTTCTTCGTCAGCGACGAGAAGTACACCCGCGTGCAGACGGCGCAGGTCGAGGCGCTGATCCGCAAGCCGATCAAGGAGCTCGTCGACGAGGTCGACCCGCGCCTGTTCTGGCAGATCCATCGCAGCACGCTGGTCAACGCGCGCGCGATCGCCGGCGTCACGCGCGACTTCCGCGGGCGCCAGATCGTCAGCGTCAAGGGCCACCCCGAGAAGCTCGAGGTCAGCCGCAGCTACACGGGCCTGTTCAAGGGCATGTGAGCAAGCTCACCCGTCGGTGAGCAAAGGCAACCGGCGCCGCCCCGCGGGCGCGCGGGAAAACCCGCGGCGCCGGCCGCACCCGCCATGGCCGCGATGCGCCCGATGACCTCCGTCCGTGAACCGCGTCACGCGCCGTCACGGGCGCGCCGCCGCGGCACGCCGCGCGCGGCAGCGCAGCGTGCGGACGCATCTGCTCGCAGTCACGCACCGGCCGTCACCGCGGCGCGCCGGGCTCGCGCTTACCGTCGCTGCCAGCCCTCGGCCAACAGGGCGGCACGCGATGGCGAGGGACGTGCCGGGCCGGGGGTCATCCGACCCACGACAGCGAGCACGGCATGTTCTTCGCAGCCACGACTCCAGGCCAGCGCCGCTTCGACTTCGCGCGCCGATCAGCGGCCTCGGCGCGCCCGCCGGCGGCCGGCCAGTGGATCCGGCGCGAGGAAGCCATCCTCGGCACCTCGATCAGCGTCGAGCTGTGGTCCGAGGACCGCCGTGCCGGCGACGCCGCAGCGGCCGCGGTGATCGACGAGATGCACCGCATCGACCGCCTGACGAGCCCGCACCGGCCGGACTCCGAGCTCGCGCGCCTCAACCGCGAGGCCGGAACGCGGGCGGTGCCGCTGAGCGACGAGATGGCACGCCTGATCGAGCGTGCGATGCATTTCTCGCACCTGTCCGGCGGCGCGTTCGACATCACCTACGCCAGCGTCGGCCGGCCCGATGACTGCCGCGCCGGCGTGCGCCCCGGCGATGCGGCGGTCGGCTGGCGCCACCTGCAGCTCGACCCGCGCGCGCGCACGCTGCGCTTCGGCCATCCGGGGCTGTGCATCGATCTCGGCGGCTTCGCGAAGGGGCATGCGGTCGACAACGCCACGGCGATCCTGCGCCGGCACGGCATCCGGCACGCGATCGTCGCCGCCGGTGGTGACAGCCGGGTGATCGGCCGCCGCGGCGGCCAGCCCTGGACGATCGCGATCCGCGACCCGCGTCGCGCCGACGCGGCGGTCGCGGTGCTGCCGCTGGAGGACGTCTCGATCTCGACCTCGGGCGACGACGAGCGCTTCTTCGAGCGCGACGGCGAACACCATCACCCCATCGTCGACCCGAGCACCGGCCGCTCGCCGGCCAGCGTGCGCAGCGTGACGATCCTCGGCCCCGACGGGCTGAGCTGCGACGCACTGAGCAAGAGCGTGTTCGTGCTCGGCGTCGAGTCCGGCCTGCAACTGGTGGAGTCGCTCGCCGACGTCGACGCGGTGATCGTCGACGCCCAGGGCCGGTGGCACCGTTCGGCCGGGCTGGCCGACGCCGGCAACGCCGGCTGAACGCGGCAGCGCCGGCTCCGGGCGCTCGCCGGTCACCCCGGATTGCCGGCTTCGCCGGCAGCGTGCCCGAGCTGGCAAGATTGGCGCCGTGAAAGCGCGCAACTCCGGCCCGGGCGGCCTGGTCTATTCCACCGACGGCGGCCGGATGTGCCCGGCCTGCCGGCGTCCGGCGGCCGATTGCGTTTGTGCGGCGCCGGCCGCCGCCCCGCGCGGCGACGGCATCGCCCGCGTGCGCCGCGAGACCCAGGGCCGCGGCGGCAAGGCGGTCACCGTGATCCGCGGCCTGGCGCTGGACGCCGACGCGCTGGCGGCGCTGGGCAAGCGCCTGCGCACGGCCTGCGGCGCCGGCGGCACGGTGAAGGACGGCGTGGTCGAGGTGCAAGGCGACCATGTCGAGCGCGTGCTCGCCTGGCTGCAGCAGCAGGGGCTGACCGCCAAGCGCGCCGGTGGGTAGGCGCCGAGCGGCCGCGGTTCATTGCAACAAGGCATTACGGTGGCATGCCGGTGCGGCGGCACCGGCCTAAGATGGCCCGATGAGTGGTTTCGACGACTCGACGCTGTGGCGCATCAGCGCCTACGAGCGGCTGCGCACGGGTGGCGCGGCCGGCTTCGACGTCGAGGGCGCGACGCTGCTGCCGACGACGCTGCTGGCCGATCTGGGTCGCTTGCAGAACGGCCCGGCCGCGGGTGACGTGCTCGAGGTCGTCGCCGCCTGCCTGCGCCACCGCGAGCCGGCCTTGCTGAACCTGGCGCTCGGCGAATGCGTCTGGCCGCTGACGCTGTTCCCCGGCCAGCAGCTCTACCACTCGCCGCGCGACGCGTCGGCGCTGGTCGGGTCGTCCGGGCTGCGGACGCTGCGCCTGATCCAGGCCGAACGCCCGGGGCTGCGTCCGCCGGGTCACCCGATGCACGAGCGCATCGCGGCGCCCGAAAAGTACCGCCCGCTGGCACCGCTGTTGTGGGCGCTGGCGCTGCACGGTCCGCGCGCCACGCTGCTGGCCGAGATCGGCGGCCGCGCCGCCTACCGGCTGGCCAGCGGCCACGCCGAGGACCGCGCGCTGGCGCCCGGCGCGCTGGCACCGGCGGTGACGCTGCTGCGTGAGCACGCTGCGTCGCTGCGCGAGATCGCGCGCTGGCCCGGGCTCAGCGTCGAGCGCGCGAGCCGGCTGCTCAACGCGCTCTACCTGACCGACGCGTTGATGGTCACGCGCAGCCACCCGGCGGCGCGCAAGGCGCCGCTGGACTGGCGCGCGCTGTTCGGGCGCGGGCGCTGAGACCCGGGTTCGCGCGGGCCACGCACGGTCCGCGTCGGGCCTCGAACGCGAGGCCGGCCTACTCCGGGGCCACCGGGGCCAGGGCGGCGCGCGCCGCGAGCGACTCGCGCAGCTTCTTCAGCCGCTCGCGCGGGTCTTCCTTGACCACGGCCTCGTTCAGCTTCATCTCGGCGATGAAGCGGCTGGGCACGCCGGCGATCGTGTCGCGTCCCTTCTTGCGCCGGCGCAGCGTGCTCACCACCAGCGTGCTGCGCGCGCGCGTGATGCCGACGTACATCAGCCGGCGCTCTTCCTCCAGCCGCTCGGGGGTCATGTCCTCGTCCCCACTCCTGAACGGCAGCAGTCCTTCGTTGATGCCCGCCAGCACCACGTGCGGCCACTCCAGGCCCTTGGCGGCGTGCAGCGTGGACAGCGTCACCACGTCCTGCTCGTCGCCGCGCTCGGCCAGGCTGATGATCACGCTGATGGTCTGCGCGACCTGCAGCACGCTCTGGCGCTCGCTCTCGAACGTGCCGCCCTCCTGCGTGATCTGGCCGCCGCAGCGCTTGGCGATCCAGTCGACGAAGTCGAGCACGTTGGTCCAGCGCGCGGCGGCCAGCTTCTCGCTGTCCTCGCCGTCGTAGCAGGTGCTGCTCGTAGCCGATGTCCTTGAGCCAACCGAGCAGCAGCGCCTTCGCGTCTTCGGCGCCACTGGTGTGGCGCGCGCGGTGCTCGAGGTCGTTCACCGCGCGGCCGAACTCGTGCAGCGCATCGATCGCCTTGCCCTTCAGCGCGCTCGCCGAGGCTGGGCGAGAACAAGCGCCTCGAACAGGCTGATCTTCCACTTGCCGGCGAACTCGCCCAGCGCCAGCAGCGTCTGGGTGCCGATGCCGCGCTTGGGCGTGGTCACGGCGCGCAGGAAGGCCGGGTCGTCGTCCTGGTTGACGAGCAGGCGCAGCCAGGCGCAGAGGTCCTTGATCTCGGCGCGGTCGAAGTAGCTCTGCCCGCCCGAGACCTTGTACGGGATCTGCGCCGCGCGCAGCTTCTGCTCGAACACGCGCGCCTGGTGGTTGGCGCGGTAGAGCACCGCGAAGTCGGCGAGCTTGTTGCGGCCGTCGGCGCTGCGCAGCGCCTGGATGCGCGCGACCGCGCGCTCGGCCTCGTGCTCCTCGCCGTCGCATTCGAGCAGCCGCACCGGCTCGCCGTCGCCGAGCTCGCTCCACAGCTTCTTCTCGAAGAGCTTGGGGTTGCTGCGCGATCACCGCGTTCGCCGCGCGCAGGATGTGGCCGGTGCTGCGGTAGTTCTGCTCGAGCGCGATGATCTTCAGCGCCGGATAGTCCTGCGGCAGACGCTTCAGGTTCTCGATCGTCGCGCCGCGCCAGCCGTAGATGCTCTGGTCGTCGTCGCCGACGGCGGTGAAGACGCACCCGGTGCCAGCGGCGCCGGCGCGAGCATCGCCGACCAGCGCCTTCAGCAGCTCGTACTGCACGGCGTTGGTGTCCTGGTATTCGTCGACGAGCACGTGGCGGAACTGCGCCTGCCACTTGGCGCGCGCCTCGTCGTCGCGCTGCAGCAGCTTGAGCGGCAGCCCGATCAGGTCGTCGAAGTCGACCGCCTGGAAGGCGGCCAGGCGCTCCTCGTAGCGCTCCATCACGCGCGCGGCGACGCGCTCGTCGTCGTCCACGGCCGCCGCGGCCGCGCCGGCCGAGTCCAGGCCCTGGTTCTTCCACAGGCTGATCGTCCACTGCCAGCGCCGCGCCAGCGCGTTGTCGCTGCAGGCGCCGGCGTCGCGCAGCACGCCGAGCACGTCGTCGCTGTCGAGGATCGAGAACTGCTCCTTCAGGCCGAGCTTGCTGCCGTCGCTGCGCAGCATGCGCACGCCGAGCGAGTGGAAGGTGCTCACCGCCAGGTCCTTCGCCGCGCGCGGGCCGACGAGCGCCTTCGCGCGCTCGCGCATCTCCTGCGCCGCCTTGTTCGTGAAGGTGATCGCGGCGATCTGCTTCGGCTCGAGCCCGGCCTGCAGCAGGCGCGCGATCTTGTGCACGATGACGCGCGTCTTGCCCGATCCGGCGCCGGCGAGGACGAGGCAGGGGCCGGCCAGGTGGTGCACGGCCTGGAGCTGGGCGGGGTTGAGCGAGGCGGGGGCTTCGGCCATGGTCGGGGGCAGGGCCGCGGATGATAGCGGCCGGCCCGGACCGACACCTGGGCCCGGCGCGGTCACGTCGCCCTGCGCCAGGCCACGCTCGATGCCGCGCGGCAGGCCAGGCGTTGGCTCGCCTGCGCCGCGGTCACAGGATCAAGCCGCGTGCTGCTCGATTGCCAGCGCGGCCCCCGACAGTGCCGCCAGCGTGTCGGTGATGAGCGCGGTCGGGATCGATTGCAGGTAGCCGCGGAAGCGCCCCTTGGCCTCGAAGCGCTCGCGAAAGCGCGACGCGAAGAAGCGCTCGCCCAGCCTCGGCACGATGCCGCCGCCGATGTAGACGCCGCCGCGCGCGCCGAGCGTGAGCGCCACGTTGCCGGCGAAGCTGCCGAGCAGGGCGCAGAAATGGTCCAGCGTCTCGGCACATCCTGCATCGCCGGCGAGCCCGCGCTCGACGATCGCCTGTGCCGCCAGCGGCTCGATCGACCGGCCCGCCAGTCGCGCGAGAGCGTCGTGCAGCACCGGCAGCCCGATGCCCGACAGCAGCCGCTCGGCCGAGACATGCGCGTGGTCGCGCCGCACCTGGTCGAGCAGCCGGCCCTCGAATTCGTCCGCGGCGGCCAGCGTGGCGTGGCCGCCTTCGCCGGGCAGCGCGATCCAGCCCTGCGCGGTCTGCACCACGCCGGCCACGCCCAGGCCGGTGCCCGGGCCGATGACGGCCATCGTGCCTCGCGGCGCCGGCTGCGCACCCTGCGCGCGCAGCTGCGTCGGGCCCAACCGTGGCAGCGACAGCGCGAGCGCCTCGAAGTCGTTCAGCACCAGCAGCGCGTCCAGGCGCAGCGCGTCGGCGAGCGCGGCGCGCGAGAAGCTCCAGGGGCTGTTCGTCAGGTCGACGC
Organism: uncultured beta proteobacterium; assembly: GCA_963788635.1. Lineage (GTDB taxonomy): Bacteria > Pseudomonadota > Gammaproteobacteria > Burkholderiales > Burkholderiaceae_C > Rubrivivax. The sequence continues at coordinate 190,076 of CAWBHE010000001.1, forward strand.
GGTCACCGGCCACCGCGGTGGCGACCGCGATCGCCGCCTTGCGCGGCGCCGACCAGGCCGGCCCGAGGCGCTCGCGCAGCCCGGCCAGGTAGGCGCTCGCGGCCTGCGCCGGCCCGGCATGCTCGGCCACCGCCATCGTCGCCACGTGCTGCACGCCGGTGGCGACCTCGGCGACCCAGCCGAAGCGCGCATTGGTGCCGCCGATGTCGGCCACCAACCAGGGCAGCGCGAGCGCGGCGCCGCCTGTGGGCCCCTGCATGACGGCGACACCCGTTGCCGCGCGGTCGGCCTGCTCCTCGGTCTTGGGCACGCTCGTTCGGCTCCGTTGGATGAATCGACGAAGGTAGCAAAACCACACATTCAGATCAAGCGTGACGAATGCGACCCGGTGCGGAGCGCCCGTCGCCCCGGCCGTGCCGGGCCGCTGGCGCGGCGGATCTCGCACAGCCGATAAAATCGGCGCTGCTGTTCCGAGGAGCGTTGCGATGGCCGGCCAGGCCACCAGGCTCGGAACTGCCGCCCCCCGCGGCCCGCAACGACGCTCGCTCACCCTTCGGAGTGAACGAGCATGACCCCTGACGTTGACACTGACGCCGCCCCTGCACCGATGCCGCCGATGCGCCTGTCCGGCCTCGAGCCGGTGACCATCGCCGACGGCCACCTCTTCGTCAACATCGGCGAGCGCACCAACGTCACCGGCAGCCGCGCGTTCGCGAAGATGATCCTCGAAGGCCGCTTCGAGGACGCGCTCGCGGTCGCGCGCCAGCAGGTCGAGAACGGCGCGCAGATCATCGACGTCAACATGGACGAGGCGATGCTCGACAGCGCCGCCGCGATGGAGCGCTTCCTCAAGCTCGTCGCCGGCGAGCCCGAGATCGCGCGCGTGCCGGTCATGATCGACAGCAGCAAGTGGAGCGTGATCGAGGCCGGCCTGAAGTGCATCCAGGGCAAGGGCATCGTCAACAGCATCTCGCTCAAGGAAGGCGAGGCCGAGTTCCGGCGCCAGGCGACACTGGTGCGCCGCTACGGCGCGGCCGCGGTGGTGATGGCCTTCGACGAGCAAGGCCAGGCCGACACCTACCAGCGCAAGACCGAGCATCTGCGCGCGCGCCTACCGGATCCTCGTCGACGAGGTCGGCTTCCCGGCCGAGGACATCATCTTCGACCCGAACATCTTCGCCATCGCCACCGGCATCGAGGAGCACGACAACTACGCGGTCGACTTCATCGAGGCCACGCGCTGGATCAAGGCGAACCTGCCCGGCGCCAAGGTCAGCGGCGGGGTCAGCAACGTGTCTTTCAGCTTCCGCGGCAACGACCCGGTGCGCGAGGCGATCCACACCGTGTTCCTCTACCACGCGATCCGCGCCGGGCTCGACATGGGCATCGTCAACGCCGGCATGGTCGGCGTCTACGACGATCTCGAACCCGTGCTGCGCGAGCGCGTCGAGGACGTGGTGCTGAACAGGAAGCCGGCCTGCAAGGCCGGCGAGCCGCTGCTGTCCGCCGGCGAACGCCTGATCGAGATCGCCGAGACCGCCAAGGGCGCGGCCAAGGACGACAGCGCGCGCCTGGCCTGGCGCGCCGGCACGGTCGACGAGCGGCTCAGCCACGCGCTGGTGCACGGCATCACCGAGTTCATCGTCGCCGACACCGAGGAGGCCTGGGGCGCGATCCAGGCGCGCGGCGGCCGGCCGCTGCACGTCATCGAAGGCCCGCTGATGGCGGGCATGAACATCGTCGGCGACCTCTTCGGCCAGGGCAAGATGTTCCTGCCGCAGGTGGTCAAGAGCGCGCGCGTGATGAAGCAGGCGGTGGCGCACCTGCTGCCGTACATCGAGGCCGAGAAGAAGGCCACCCAGGACGCCGGCGGCGACGTCAAGCCCAAGGGCCGGATCGTCATCGCCACCGTCAAGGGCGACGTGCACGACATCGGCAAGAACATCGTCACCGTCGTCCTCCAGTGCAACAACTTCGAGGTCGTCAACATGGGCGTGATGGTCCCGTGCCAGGACATCCTCGCGAAGGCGCGCGTCGAGGGCGCCGACATCATCGGCCTGTCGGGCCTGATCACGCCCAGCCTCGAGGAGATGCAGCATGTCGCCGCCGAGATGCAGCGCGACGACTACTTCCGGATCAAGAAGATCCCGCTGCTGATCGGCGGCGCGACCACCAGCCGCGTCCACACCGCGGTCAAGATCGCGCCGCATTACGAAGGGCCGGTGGTCTACGTGCCCGACGCGTCGCGCAGCGTCGGCGTCTGCGCCGACCTGCTGTCCGACGAGCGCGCGGCGAAGTACATCGCCGAGCTGAACGCCGACTACGAGCGCGTGCGCACGCAGCACGCGAACCGCAAGCTCACGCCGCTGGTCACGCTCGCCGCCGCGCGCGCGAACAAGACGAGGATCGACTGGTCGAGCTACGTGCCGACCGAAGCCGAAGTTCATCGGCCGCCGCGTGTTCCGCAACCAGGACCTGGCCGAGCTCGCCGCCGTCATCGACTGGGGCCCGTTCTTCCAGACCTGGGACCTGGCCGGACGCTTCCCCGAGATCCTGCGCGACGAGGTCGTCGGCGCCGAGGCGCAGCGCGTGTTCAGCGACGGCCGTCGGATGCTGCAGCGGCTCATCGAGGGCCGCTGGCTGCAGGCTGCGGGCGTGGTCGCGCTGCTGCCGGCGAACACCGAGGACGACGACACGATCGCGGTCTACACCGACGAGACGCGGCGCGAGGTCGCGCTGCGCTGGAACCCGCTGCGCCTGCAGACCGAGCGGCCGGTGGTCGAAGGGGTCAAGCGCCCGAACCGCAGTCTGGCCGACTTCGTCGCGCCCAAGGGCGTTCGGGACGACTACATCGGCCTGTTCGCCGTCACCGCCGGCCTCGGCGTCGAGAAGAAGGAAGCCCAGTTCGCCGCCGACCACGACGACTACAGCGCGATCATGCTCAAGGCGCTGGCCGACCGGCTGGCCGAGGCCTTCGCCGAGCGGCTGCACCAGCGCGTGCGCACCGACCTCTGGGGCTACGCGCCGGACGAGCAGCTCACCAACGAGGAGCTGATCGCCGAGAAGTACCGCGGCATCCGCCCCGCCCCCGGCTACCCGGCCTGCCCCGACCACAGCGTCAAGGCCGACCTGTTCCGCGTGCTCGCGGCCGACGAGGTCGGCATGGGCCTGACCGAGAGCCTGGCGATGACGCCCGCCGCCAGCGTCAGCGGCTTCTACCTCGCCCACCCCGAGGCGAAGTACTTCAACGTCGGCCGCATCGGCGAGGACCAGCTGCGCGACTGGGCGGCGCGGCAGGCGATCGACGAAGCGCAGGCGCGCCGCCGTCTCGCGCCGGCGCTGGGCTGAGGCCGGGCCCGGACCGTCCGCGGTCCGGGCTGGGGCCGGCGGGTCAGCCGCCGACTGCCGCCAGCCCGCGCTGCAGCTGCAGCGCCTCGGCGACATGGGCCGCGGCGATGGTGTCGCTGGCGGCCAGGTCGGCGATCGTGCGCGCCACCTTCAGCGTGCGGTGCAGGCGGCGGCCCGACCAGCCCAGGCGTTCGGCCGCGCTCTGCAGGAAGCGCGCGGCCGGCTCGTCCAGGCGGCACAGCTCGTCCAGCCGCGCCGCGTCGAGTTGCCCGTTCGGCCCGCCCTGGCGTGTCATCTGCCGTGCGTGGGCGGCCGCCACGCGCGCTGCGACCACCGCCGACGCCTCGCCGTCGGGCAGCCCCATCAGCTCGGCCGGCCGCACGGCCAGCACCTCGATCTGCAGGTCGATGCGGTCGAGCAGCGGGCCGGACAGCCGGCCCTGGTAGCGCGCCACCGCATCCGGCGTGCAGCGGCAGCTTCGGCCCGTCGCCGCGAAGGCGCCCCGGTAGCCGCAGGGGCAGGGGTTCATGGCCGCGACGAGCTGGAAGCGGGCCGGGAAGACGGTCTGCCGCACGGCGCGCGAGATCGTGATGCGCCCGGTTTCCAGCGGCTCGCGCAAGGCTTCGAGCGCTGCCCGTGGGAATTCCGGCGTCTCGTCGAGAAACAGCACGCCGCCATGGGCGAGCGAGATCTCGCCCGGCCGCGGCGGCGAGCCGCCACCGACCAGCGCCGGCGCACTCGCCGTGTGGTGCGGCGAACGGACCGGGCGGCGGCCGAAGGTGTCGGCGTCCAGGCCTTGTGCGGTGAGGCCGTGGATCGCCGCGCTGGCCAGCGCTTCCTCTTCGTCCATCGCCGGCAGGATGCCCGGCAGGCGCTGCGCGAGCATGGACTTGCCGGTGCCCGGCGGGCCGACGAGCAGCAGGCTGTGCGCGCCGGCGGCGGCGATCTCCAGCGCGCGCTTGGCGCCGGCCTGGCCTTTGACGTCGCGCAGATCGGGGCCGGGCGCCGCGGGCGCGCGCGCCAGCGGCGCGGCCGCAGGCAGCGGGACCGCCGCGTCGCCGGGCAGCAGCGCGGCGACCACCTGGGCCAGCGTCGAGGCGCTGCGCACGTCGATGCCGCCGACCTGCGCGGCCTCGCTCGCGCTCGCCGCGGGCAACACCAGCGCGCGCGGGCCGCCGGCGCGGCGCAGCGCGAGGCCGAGCGCGAGCGCGCCGCGCACCGGGCGCAACTCGCCGGCCAGCGACAGTTCGCCGGCGAACTCGAAGGCCGCCAGCCGGGCCGGGTCGACGACCTCGGCCGCGGCCAGGATGCCGAGCGCGATCGGCAGGTCGAAGCGGCCGGATTCCTTGGGCAGCTCGGCCGGCGCCAGGTTGACGGTGATGCGCTTGTTGTGCGGGAACGCAAAGCCGCTTTGCTGGAGCGCCGCGCGCACGCGCTCGCGCGATTCCTTCACCTCGGTGTCGGCCAGGCCGACGAGGGTGAAGCTGGGCAGGCCGTTGGCAAGCTGCACCTCGACGTGCACCTCGGGCGCCTCCAGTCCGTCGAGCGCGCGGCTGCTCACCACGGCCAGCGTCATCGTCGCGATCCTCCCGCGGCCATTGTGCTCGCCGCGCTGCGGCGCACCTTGGTTGTGCGTCTGGCGATTCGGCCCCATTTCGGTGCGTGAACGACGTGCATGGGCGATGCCCCGCGCCGGCGCGGGGCATCGCAGGCCCGGCAAGAGGTGGCACAGAAGCTGCAAAGCCGGGTCAGCCCACGTCACTTTCTGCAACGAATGGAGTTCTCATGAAGAAAACGATCCTCGCGGTCTCGGCCCTCGTGGCCCTCGGTTCCTTGCCCAGTGCGGCCTGGGCCGATCTGGCCTTCAACGTCGGCGCCGTCACCGACTACCGCTACCGCGGCATTTCGCAGACCCGCCTGAAGCCGGCCGTCCAGGGCGGCATCGACTACAGCGCCGGCGGCCTGTACCTCGGCGCCTGGGCGTCGAACATCAAGTGGATCAAGGACGCCGGCGGCGACGACTCGGTCGAGATCGACCTCTACGGCGGCTACAAGGGCGAGATCACCAAGGGTCTCGGCTACGACGTCGGCCTGCTGACCTATCAGTACCCGAGCAACAAGCTCAACCCGAGCGCGAACACGACCGAGATCTACGGTGCGCTCAGCTTCGGCCCGGCGACGCTGAAGTACTCGCATGCGTTGACCGACACCTTTGCCAACCCGGACAGCAAGGGCAGCTACTACCTCGACCTGTCGGCCAGCTTCGACATCGCCGATGGTTGGTCGCTCGCGCCGCATGTCGGCCACCAGCGCATCGACGGCCCGAACAGCGGCGTCGGCAGCTACTGGGACTACTCGCTGACCGTGTCCAAGGCCTTCGGCGGCTTCGTGCCCAGCCTGGCGCTGATCGGCAACTCGCGCATCAACAAGGACTTCTACACCTCGATCCCGGACTCGAAGTACCTGGGCAAGACGACCCTGGTGCTCGGCGTCAAGTACAACTTCTGAACAGGGGAAATGACCATGAAGATGGTGACCGCCATCGTCAAGCCGTTCAAGCTCGACGAAGTGCGTGAAGCCCTGAGCGGCATCGGCGTTCAGGGCATCACGGTGACTGAAGTGAAGGGCTTCGGCCGCCAGAAGGGACACACCGAGCTGTACCGCGGCGCGGAGTACGTCGTCGACTTCCTGCCCAAGGTGAAGATCGAAGCCGCCGTCGACGACGCGATCGTCGACCGCGTGATCGAGGCCATCGAGGCCGCGGCGCGCACCGGCAAGATCGGCGACGGCAAGATCTTCGTCGCCACGCTGGAGCAGGTGGTGCGCATCCGCACCGGTGAAACGGGCACCGACGCCCTCTGACCCCCAGGCGTCCACACCAAAGCAGACAACCATGAAGAAACTCATCGCAATCCTTGCCCTGGGCCTCGCGGCCCTGGGCTCCGTCGGCGCCGCGCACGCGCAGGACGCGGGCGCGTCGGCGCCGATGGCGTCGGCACCGGCCGCCGATGCGTCCGCCGCAGCGGCGACCCCGGCGGCGGCCGCCGCCCCCGCCGAAGCCGCCTCGGCCCCGGTCGAGACGGTGAACAAGGGCGACGTCAGCTGGATGCTCGTCTCCACCGCGCTGGTGATCATGATGTCGATCCCCGGCCTGGCGCTGTTCTACGGCGGCCTGGTGCGCAGCAAGAACATGCTGTCGGTGCTGATGCAGGTCTTCGTGACCTTCTCGCTCATCGTCGTGCTCTGGGTCGTCTACGGCTACAGCCTGGCGTTCACCGAGGGCAACGCGTTCATCGGCGGCTTCAGTCGACTCTTCCTCAACGGCGTGTTCGATCCGGCGACCGGCGCATTCTCGGTGGCCGCGACCTTCAGCAAGGGCGTCGTGCTGCCGGAGATCGTGTTCGTCGTCTTCCAGGCGACCTTCGCGGCCATCACCTGCGCGCTCATCGTCGGCGCGTTCGCCGAGCGGATGAAGTTCTCGGCGGTGCTGATGTTCATGGTGCTGTGGTTCACGTTCAGCTACACGCCGATCGCGCACATGGTGTGGTTCTGGATGGGCCCGGACGCGTACACCGGCAAGGGCGTGGTCGACGCGATGAACGCCAAGGCCGGCCTGCTCTGGCAATGGGGCGCGCTCGACTTCGCCGGCGGCACGGTCGTGCACATCAATGCCGCCGTCGCCGGCCTGGTCGGTGCGTACATGGTCGGCAAGCGCATCGGCTACGGCAAGGAATCGATGCCGCCGCACAGCCTGACGCTGACGATGGTCGGTGCCTCGCTGCTGTGGGTGGGCTGGTTCGGCTTCAACGCCGGCTCGGCACTCGAAGCCGGCAACAGCGCCGCGCTCGCCTTCCTGAACACCTTCTCGGCGACCGCGGTGGCGGTGCTGGCCTGGTGCACCGGTGAGGCGCTGATGAAGGGCAAGGCCTCGATGCTGGGCGCTGCGTCGGGCGCCGTCGCCGGGCTGGTGGCGATCACGCCGGCGGCCGGCAACGTCGGCATCGTCGGCGCGCTGGTGGTCGGTGCCGCGGCCGGCTTCGCCTGCCTGTGGGGCGTGAACGGCCTGAAGAAGATCCTCGGCGCCGACGACACGCTCGACGTGTTCGGCGTGCACGGCATCGGCGGCATCCTGGGGGCGCTGCTGACCGGCATCTTCAACAACCAGGCCCTCGGCGGCCCGGGCCTGGTGACCGACTGGGTCACCGGCGCGGTCGGCTCGAACGGCATCTTCGACCAGTTCCTGATCCAGGCCAAGGCGGTCGGCGTGACGGTGGTCTGGTCGGCCGTCGTCGCCTTCCTCGGCCTACAAGATCGTCGACATGACGATCGGCCTGCGCGTGCCGGAAGAAGAGGAGCGCGAGGGTCTGGACATCACCTCGCACGGCGAGACCGCGTACCACAACTGATACCGCGTTCCCGCACTGAGAAGGGCCGCCCGATGGGCGGCCCTTTTTTTGGGTGCGCCCGCGTAGCCGCGCCTACTGCCCCTGCGCCGCGGCCAGCACCAGGTTGTTGTTCGACACCACGCCCACCGGCGTCAGCCCCATGCCGCGCAGCGTCAGCGCGAACCACTCGCCGACCTGGACCGTCGCACCGCTGCTGTCGACCACGCTCGCCGGCAGGCGGTGGGTGTAGCCGTCGCGTGGGGCGTTGATCGCCACGGTCTCGGGGCGCGTCACGTTGGCCGCGAAGTCCGACACCGCCTGCCGCTCGAAGCGCTGGTTCGCCGCGTCGAGCGCGCTCACCGTGTTCTTGAACTGGCTGATCGCCGCCGGCGCGGTGTAGTACGGCGGCGTCGCGTTCGGCACCAGCCCGATCTGCCAGCCCTGGCTGACGTCGCCGACCGCCGGCATGGCGCGCGCGACCTTGCGCGTACTGAAGCTCACGTGCCCGCCTGGCGCGAGGTCCACGAGCATCAGCTCGCCGCCGCCGGCGCGGTAGGCGAACAGGCGGTCGCGCCAGCCGTCCGTGGTGCTGACGACGTCGAAGCCGCCGGCCGGGTTCGCACTGATCGTGATGTTCGGCAGGTTCGTCGCGTCGAAGCTCGTGCAGGCGCTGACCACGCCGTCGCAGAACTGGCCGCCGGCGAGCTTGCCCGTCGCATCCCACGCCAGGGTCGCCGTCGTCAGGTGCACCGGGCCGTTGTCGGTCGTGCGGTCCAGGCCGATCGAGTTCCACTCGCCGGCCAGTTCCGCGACGTCGTGGCTCTGCTCGGGGAAGAGGAGCGCGCCGCGGTACGGCGCAACGTCGAACTGGGCGACCACGACGCCGGCCGGCGTGACCGTGATGCCGCCGCCTTGCGGGCCGGTGTAGCGGCAGGGGCCGGCCTCGGTGAACGTCGCGACCTCGCCGTTCGAGTTCGTCACCTGCAGCCGGGCGGCATCGACGGTCACGACCTCGGTCGCGACATCGGTGCCGCCCGGCACCGTGTTCGGGTCGTCGTTGACGACGACGCGGTAGCGTCCGCTGCGCAGCGCGCTGCAGTTCGCGGCGGCGGGGTTCAGCAGCGTGTCGGCGGGCAGCGACGGGGCGGCGCTGAGGCTGGCGGCCGGCGCGGCCGGCGAACTCTTGGCCAGCGCGTCGACGAGCGCGGCCAGCGTCGTGCCGCTGGCCGCCAGCGCGGTCTGCAACTGTCCCAGCGTCTGGTCGAAAGGATTGCCCGGGGTCGTGCCATGGGCGGCCACCAGCGCGGCGCTCAGCACGTTGCCGACCGAGGTGAGGTCGATGCCGTTGTTCTTCAGCGCCGCCAGCGTCGCGCTCACCGCGGCCTGCACCTGGGTGTCGGTCAGCGCCGCGGCGGCCGCGGCGTCGAAGGCGTCGTAGTAGGCCGCCGGCGCGCCGCCGGTCAGGCGCGCGACGACCAGCTCGCTGACGGGCGTGAGGTTGGCCTGGGCGGTGGCGCCGCTGCCGGTGGCCAGCGTGTGCAGCACGCTGCCGTCGGCCGTCGTGACGCGCAGCACGCAGGGCAGCGCGCCGGCATCGAGCGCCATCTCGTAATGGCCGTCGGTGCCGCTGGTGGCGCTGCCGGTGCCGCCGTTGCAGCGCGCCTCGACCGGTCGCCCGGCGATCGCGGCGCCGGTGGCCGCGGTGCCGCTCAGCGTGAGCGAGGCGCCAGTCGCCGGCGTGCCGGCAGCGGGCGAAGAACTGCGCCGCCGCCGCAGGCGACGAGCGCCAGCACGCTGGCGACACAGGCCGCGGGCAGCGCGGCGAGGCGGAATCGGAGGGATGGGTGACGCATGACGGCTCCTGGAGGCGGGTTCGAGTGGGTGGTCGCTCGGCAGCGATGCCGCGCCCACGGACTCTGCGCAGGCCGGGGCAGCGCGTCATCCTTCGACCTGATGAGGCTCCTAGAATCGGATCACGCCTTCTCGAATGGATTGCCCATGGTCCCGCACCTCGTCACCGCGCTGAACGGCCCGATCAACGAGCTCGAGCAGCGCGTGCTCGAGTCGATGCCGGCGATCGAGCGCTGGTTCCGGCTCGAGTGGATGGAGCACACGCCGCCGTTCTACTGCTCGGTGGACTTGCGCAACGCCGGCTTCAAGCTCGCGCCGGTGGACACCAACCTGTTCCCCGGCGGCTTCAACAACCTGACGCCCGAGATGCTGCCGCTGGCGGTGCAGGCGGCGATGGCGGCGATCGAGAAGATCTGCCCCGAGGCGAAGAACCTGCTGCTGATCCCCGAAGGCGGCACGCGCAACACCTTCTACCTGGCCAACGTGCAGCGCCTGGTGCAGATCTTCACGCAGGCCGGGCTGAACGTGCGCCTGGGCACGCTGGACGAAGAGATCAAGGCGCCGACGAAGCTGGCGCTGCCCGACGGCAGCGAGCTGACGCTCGAGCCGCTCGTGCGCCACCGCGGCCGGCTCGGGCTGAAGGATTTCGACCCCTGCACGATCCTGCTCAACAACGACCTCTCGGCCGGCGTGCCGCGGGCGCTCGAGAACCTGCACCAGCAGTACCTGCTGCCGCCGCTGCACGCCGGCTGGACGGTGCGGCGCAAGAGCCGGCATTTCCAGAGCTACGAGGAGGTGGCGAAGAAGTTCGCCAAGCTGCTCGGCATGGACCCCTGGCTGATCAACCCGCTGTTCGCGCAGTGCGGCAAGGTCGACTTCGCCGAGGCGACCGGGCTCGAATGCGTGCAGGGCCATACCGAGACGCTGCTCGCCAAGATCCGGCGCAAGTACAAGGAATACGGCATCGACGAGAAGCCCTTCGTCGTCGTCAAGGCCGATGTCGGCACCGGCGGCATGGGCATCATGACCGTGCGCGACGCGAAGGAACTCGAGCAGCTGAGCGAGCGCACGCGCAGCAAGATGAGCGTGGCCAAGGGCGGCCGGCAGATCCACGAGGTCATCATCCAGGAAGGCGTGCCGACCTACGAGCGCATGAACGACGCGGTCGCCGAGCCGGTGGTCTACATGCTCGACCGCTACGTCGTCGGCGGCTTCTACCGCGTGCACGCCGAGCGCGGCATCGACGAGAACCTGAACGCACCCGGCTCGAGCTTCGTGCCGCTGGCCTTTGCCGAGAGCCACCAGCTGCCGCGCCCCGGCGCCAAGCCCGGCGCGAGCGCACCGAACCGCTTCTACATGTACGGCGTGATCGGCCGGCTGGCGATGCTGGCCGCGTCCTACGAGCTCGAAGCCACCGACCCGAACGCCGAGGTCTACGAGTAGGCCTTTGCCGGGCAGGGCCGGCGACACCGGCCCGTGCAGAATGCCGGGGTCGAATCACGACGGCGCATCACGCGCCGCCCGTTCCTTGCGCCCCGCCTCCCGCTCCAGCTCGAAGAAGATCGCCGGCCTCACGCTGGCCGCGCTGGGCGTCGTCTACGGCGACATCGGCACCAGTCCGCTGTATGCGCTGAAGGAGGTCTTCCACGCCGGCCACGTGCCGATGTCGCACGCCAACGTGCTGGGCGTGCTGTCGCTGATCTTCTGGACCATCACCACCGTCGTCTCGCTGAAGTACGTGCTGCTGATCCTGCGCGCCGACAACAACGGCGAAGGCGGCCTGATCGCGATGCTGGCGCTGGCCACGACGGCGGTCGCCGAGCGGCCGGCGCTGCGCCAGACGCTGCTCGTGATCGGCATGTTCGGCACCGCCGTCTTCTACGGCGACGGCGTCATCACGCCGGCGATCTCGGTGCTGTCGGCGGTCGAGGGGCTGAAGGTCGCCGCGCCCGCGCTCGACGAGGCGGTGCTGCCGATCACGCTCGTCGTGCTGGCCGCGCTGTTCGCGGTGCAGCGTTTCGGCACCGGTGGCATCGGGCGCGCGTTCGGGCCGGTGACGCTGGTCTGGTTCGGCGCGCTGATCGCGCTCGGCCTGCCGCACATCATCGCGCTGCCTGCGGTGCTGGCCGCGTTGAACCCGGTCTACGCGTTCGACTTCGTCGCCGATCAGCCGCTGGTGGCCTTCGTCTCGCTCGGTGCGGTGGTGCTGGTGGTCACCGGTGGCGAGGCGCTGTACGCCGACCTCGGCCACTTCGGCAAGCGGCCGATCCGCATCGCCTGGTACGGCCTGGTGATGCCGGCGCTGATCGTCAACTATTTCGGCCAGGGCGCGCTGCTGCTGGCCACGCCGGAAGCGGTCGAGAACCCGTTCTACCTGATGGCGCCGGCCTGGGCGCGGCTGCCGCTGGTGATCCTGGCGACCGCGGCCACGGTGATCGCGTCGCAGGCGTTGATCACGGCCGCCTTCTCGGTCACCCGGCAGGCGATCCAGCTCGGTCTGCTGCCGCGCATGCGCGTGCTGCACACCTCGGTGCGCGACACCGGCCAGATCTACGTGCCGTTCGTGAACTGGGGGCTGTTCGTGTTCATCGTGCTGGCGGTGGCGCTGTTCAAGTCATCCACCGCGCTGGCCGCGGCCTATGGCATCGCGGTGACGTTGGACATGACGATCACCACCGTGATGACGTTTTTCGTCGTGCGCTTCGGCTGGAAGTACCCGCTGCCGCTGTGCCTCGCGGCGACCGGCATCTTCTTCGTCATCGACCTGACGTTCTTCGCTTCGAACACGCTCAAGCTGCATGCCGGCGGCTGGTTCCCGCTCGTCATCGGCACCGGCATGTTCACGTTGATGCTGACCTGGGTCCAGGGCCGGCGCCTGGTGGCCGAGCGGCTGCGCGACGAGGCGCTCGATCTGAAGGGATTCCTCGACGCGGTCTTCGTCAGCCCGCCCACGCGGGTGAGCGGCACCGCGGTCTTCCTGTCGGCCGAGGCCGGCCTCGCGCCGAACGCGCTGATGCACAACCTGAAGCACAACAAGGTGTTGCACGAGCACAACCTGTTCGTCACCGTGCGCCACCACGACGTGCCCTGGATCGGCTTCGACAAGCGCATCGAGCTGGCGCCGTTGGGCCACGACTGCTGGCAGATCACGCTGCACTTCGGCTTCAAGAACGAACCCGACGTGCCCGAGGCGCTGCAGCTGCTGCAGGGCCGCGGCGTGCCGCTCGACGAGATGGACACCAGCTACTTCCTGTCGCGCGACACCGTGATCCCGACCTTCGGCAGCGGCATGGCGATGTGGCGCGAGAAGCTCTTCGCCGGCATGCATCGCAACGCGTCGGCAGCGGCCGACTTCCTGAACCTGCCGGCGAACCGGATCGTCGAGCTGGGCTCGAAGGTCGAGATCTAGGGGCTGCTCGGTCCGGCGTTGGCCGCGGCCGTCGACGATGCCGCGGCGCGGTCGCCCTGCGGGCCGTGCAGCAGCAGCGCTGCGGCCAGCGCAGCGGCCGCGAACAGCGCGAAGCCGCCGCCGACGGCGAGCGCAAAGCGGCGTCCCGGTGCCGGCCCGGGGGTCGGCGGGGTCCGCGTGGCAGTCATGGGCGCTCCTCTTGTCGTCTTCGATTCGCCGAGACCGGATTGGACCGGACCGCGGTGCGTTGCGACGGACACCAGGCGCGTCAAAGTGCGTCCGGTTGTGTCGGCACATCCGGGTGCCCGTCTATGCTCGCGGCCATGCTGAAGGACTTCTCGCTGTCGGCCGCCGTGGCCGGTTTCGTCGCCGTGCTCGTCGGCTTCACGAGTTCGGTGGTCATCGTCTTCCAGGCCGCCGCGGCGCTGGGCGCGACACCGGCGCAGACCAGCTCGTGGATCTGGGCCCTGGGCCTGGGCATGGGGCTCACCAGCGCCGGGCTGAGCCTGTGGTATCGCCAGCCGGTGCTCACCGCGTGGTCGACGCCGGGGGCGGCGCTGCTCGCCACCGCGGGCGACGGGCGTGAGCATGAACGATGCGACCGGTGCCTTCATCGTCTGCGCGCTGCTGATCGTCGCCGCCGGCGCGAGCGGCGCCTTCGCGCGCGTGATGAACCGCATCCCGCAGGCGCTGGCCGCGGCGCTGCTGGCCGGCGTGCTGGCGCATTTCGCGATCGACGCCTTCGTCGCGCTGCAGCACCGGTTCACGCTCGTCGGCGCGATGCTGCTCGCCTACCTGTTCGGGCGCCGGCTCTGGCCGCGCTACGCGGTGCCGGGCGTGCTCGCCACCGGCGCGGCGATCGCCGCGCTGCACGGCGAGCTGCGCTGGTCGGGCATCGCCTGGCAGCTCGCGACGCCGGTGTTCACGATGCCGCACTTCAGCGTCGCCGCGACGGTGGGCGTCGCGCTGCCGCTGTTCGTCGTGACGATGGCGTCGCAGAACCTGCCCGGCGTCGCCGCGCAGCGCGCCGCCGGCTACGACACGCCGGTCTCGCCGGTGGTCACGACGACCGGCCTCGCGACGCTGCTGCTCGCGCCCTTCGGCGCCTACGCGCTCAACCTGGCCGCGATCACCGCCGCGATCTGCATGGGCCGCGAGGCGCACGAGGACCCGTCGCGGCGCTACATGGCGGCGGTGATGGCCGGCGTCTTCTACATCGCGCTCGGCCTGGTCGGCGGTGCGGTGGTCGGGTTGATCGCCGCGTTCCCGAAGGAGCTGGTGCTCGCGCTGGCCGGCTTCGCGCTGCTCGGCACGATCGGCAGCGGCCTGGCCGTCGCGACGAAGGACGAGAAGAGTCGCGAGGCGGCGCTGATCACCTTCCTCGTCACCGCCAGCGGCCTCACGCTGGCCGGCGTCGGCGCGCCGTTCTGGGGTGTCGTCGCCGGCGCGCTGGCGCTGGCTGTGCAACACTGGCGCCCCCTTCGCTGAGCGCTTTGCCGGACGCCCGCTGCCCATGGACCTGCTGTTCGTCGCCGATCCGATCGAGACCTTCAAGACCTACAAGGACAGCACGTTCGCGATGATGCGCGAGGCCGCGTCGCGCGGCCACGGCGTGCTGGCCTGCGAGGCGACGGCGCTGCAATGGCAGCGCGGCGCCCGCGTCGCCGCCCGCGTGCGCCGGATCGAGCTGACCGGCGACGAACACGACTGGTTCCGCGTCGTCGAGGAGCGCGTCTTGGCGCTGGCCGACGCGGGCGCGGTGCTGATGCGCCTGGACCCGCCTTTCGACAGCGAGTACTTCTACGCGACGCACCTGCTCGGGCAGGCCGAGCGCGAGGGCGCGCGCGTGTTCAACAAGCCGGCGGCGCTGCGTGACCACCCGGAGAAGCTCGCGATCCTGGAGTTCCCGCAGTTCATCGCGCCGACGCTGGTGACGCGCGACGCCGCCGACGTGAAGCGCTTCCATGCCGAGCACCGCGACGTGATCCTCAAGCCGCTCGACGGCATGGGCGGGATGGGCATCTTCCGCGTCGGCCCCGACGGGATGAACCTGGGCAGCATCGTCGAGACGCTGAACAAGGGCGGGGCGCAGACCGTGATGGTGCAGAAGTACCTGCCCGAGATCGTCGCCGGCGACAAGCGCGTGCTCGTCATCGGCGGCGAGCCGGTGCCGTACTCGCTCGCGCGCATCCCGCAGGGCAGCGAGATCCGGGGCAACCTGGCGGTCGGCGGCAAGGGCGTCGCGATGGCGCTGACCGAGCGCGAACGCGAGATCGCCGCCACGCTGGGGCCCATCCTCGCGGCGCGCGGCCTGCTCCTCGTCGGGCTGGACGTGATCGGCGAGCTGCCTGACCGAGATCAACGTCACGAGCCCGACCTGCTTCCAGGAGATCACGCAGCAGACCGGCTTCGACGTCGCGAAGCGCTTCGTCGACGCGCTCGAGGCGGCGCTGGCCTGACGCGGCTCAGGGCCGCACGAAGCGCAGGCCGCCGAAGCGGCGCCGCAGCGCCGTCACGTCGGCGGCCACCGGGCCCGGTTAGCCGAGCGACGCTCTCGTGCCCAGCCCGGCCGCCATCGGCGCCTCGGCCTTCGGGTTCATCACGTTCGACGCCGGGTTCAGGTTCAGCCCCTCGACGTCGTGGATGCGGCGGTTCCACGCGACCAGACGCTCGATCTCGGCCGCGCTGGCGTCGCTGGACGCGGCCGCGGTCGCGGCGGCGACGGACTGGACGAGGTCTTCGGAATGGGGGCTGACCCAGGCTCGGCGTTGCAGCATGGCCGAATGCTACGACGGGGGACAATCGCCGCATGGCCCTGCTCTCGCTTTCCGACGCCCACCTCGCCTTCGGCCACGTGCCCCTGCTCGACGGCGCGGCGATGTCGCTCGAGGCCGGCGAGCGCCTCGCGCTGATCGGCCGCAACGGCGCCGGCAAGTCCTCGCTGCTGAAGATCCTGGCCGGCCTGGACAAGCCCGACGACGGGCTGCTGCAGGTTCAGGGCGGATTGCGCCGCGTCTACGTCGCGCAGGAGCCGCAATTCACGCCCGGCGTGACCGTGTTCGATGCCGTCGGCGACGGCGTGGCCGAGGCGCGCGCGCTGCGCCAGCGCTACGAGGCCCATTCGGCGGGCGACGACCTCGACGCATTGCAGACGCGCATCGAGGCGCTCGACGGCTGGACCTGGGAGCAGCGCGTCGACCAGACGCTGCAACGCCTTCGGCTCGATGCCGGGGCGCGCGTCGACACGCTGTCCGGCGGCACCAAGAAGCGCGTCGCGCTGGCCCAGGCGCTGGTCGCCGTGCCCGACGTGCTGCTGCTCGACGAGCCGACGAACCACCTCGACATCGACTGCGATCGAGTGGCTGCAGGATCTGCTCGTCGCGTTTCGTGGCGCCCTCGTGCTCGTCTCGCACGACCGCGCCTTCATCGACGCGGTGGCGACGCGCATCGTCGAGCTCGACCGCGGCCAGCTGCGCAGCTACCCGGGCAACTTCGCCGCGTTCGAGGCGGCCAAGGAGCGCGAGCTCGACGCCGAGGCACAGGCCGCCGCGCGCGCCGACAAGCTGCTCGCGCAGGAAGAGGTCTGGATCCGCAAGGGCGTGGAGGCGCGCCGCACGCGCAGCGTCGGCCGTGTCGCGCGCCTCGTGGCGCTGCGCGAGCAGCGCCGGCGGCGCCGCGACACGCTCGGCCAGGTGCGGCTCGAACTCGACGCCGGGCTGCCGCCGGGCAAGATCGTCGCCGAGCTGCGCGACGTGAGCCTGCGCTTCGACGACAAGCTGCTGATCGACCACTTCTCGGCCACGATCCTGCGCGGCGACAAGGTCGGCCTGATCGGCCCCAACGGCTGCGGCAAGACGACGCTGCTCAAGCTGATCCTCGGCGAGCTGCAGCCCAGCAGCGGCACGGTGCGCCAGGGCACGCGGCTGCAGGTCGCCTACTTCGACCAGATGCGCGCCGGGCTGAAGCTCGACGCGACGCTGGCCGACACCATCAGCCCGGGCAGCGAATGGATCGAGATCGGCCAGCCGCCCAAGCTCACGCGCAAGCACGTGATGAGCTACCTCACCGACTTCCTGTTCTCGCCCGAACGCGCCAATTCACCGGTGCGCACGCTGTCCGGCGGCGAGCGCAACCGGCTGCTGCTGGCGCGACTGTTCGCGCTGCCGGCCAACGTGCTGGTGCTCGACGAGCCGACCAACGACCTCGACATCGACACGCTGGACCTGCTCGAGGACCTGCTGCAGAACTACGCCGGCACGGTGTTCCTGGTCAGCCACGACCGGCGCTTTCTCGACAACGTCGTGACGAGCACGATCGCCTGGGAAGGCGACCCCGCGTTCGGCGGCCGGCCGGGGCTGTGGCGCGAGTACGAAGGCGGCTGGGAGGACTGGAAGCTGCAGCGCGAACGCTCTCGCGCCGCCGCGGCGGCCGCCGTGCCGAAGCCGGCGCCGCCCGCCGCGCCGGCGCGGCCGGCCGCGGCGAAGGCCAAGCTGAGCTACAAGGAACAGCGCGAACTCGACGCGCTGCCCGGTCGCATCGAGGCGCTCGAGGCGGAACAGAAGCTCATCAACGAACGCCTGGCCGGCAGCGAGATCTACGTCGCCGAGCCGCAGCGGGTGGGCGAGCTGCAGGCGCGTCACGACGCGATCGAGGCCGAACTGCTGCAGGCGCTGGAGCGCTGGGAAGCGCTCGGCGCGCGCGTCGCCTGAGGTCAGCGCGAGCCGCTGAACCAGCCTTCGTTGGTCGCCGCCGGGTGCGTGCGGCTGACCATCAGCCCGGCCTGCAGATACAGCCCGTTGAGCATGCGCGTCGCGCGCGCGCGGTCGAAGCCGGGCCAGTCGGCGATCTCGCGCAGGTTCGTCGTGTGGCGCTTCAGCCGCACCACCGCGGCGGCGAGCGAGCCGCTCAGGTTCAGGCCCTCGAGCTCGACGCCGGGCGCGATCCGGTAGGCCGCCTGACCGGCGATCTCGGGCAGCAGTTCCTCGCGCGAACCGCGCAGCGCCAGCTCCCACAGCAGCGGGCCGAGCGGCGCGTACAGCGCCGGCTCGGCGACCAGCGAGCGCTCGCGGTCGCCCGGCGGGCGCAGCACGGCCGGCTCGACGTGCAGCACCTGCAGGTCGGTCAGCCGGGTGGCGAGGAACTGCGCCATCGGCATCGGGCAGTGCGCGACGCGCTCGACCGGGAACACCGTCAGCGGCACGACCCGTCCTTCGTCGTGCAACTGGATGAGCAGGCTGCGCCCGTGGCGCACGCAGGCGGCCAGCACCTCCAGCACTTCCAGGCCGTCGCCGCTGCGTCCCGCCTGCCCGAAGCGGCGCAGGTCGAGCACCATCGACGGGCTCAGCGAGGACAGCCGCGTGCTCGCGAGATCGGTATCGCCGACGTGCGACATCTCGTCGAGGTAGCGCCGGAAGGCGCTCACCCGCATCAGATCCGGCGCCCCCAGGGGCAGGGTGGATTCGAACATGTCAGCCTCGGCCCGGGGTCCCAGGATCCTGGCCTGCCTCCGCGCAACTGGGGCGAATGGTACGCGCTCGGCCGTGGCGCGGCGCGGCCTCAGCCATCGTCGACCGCCGCCCGCAGCCGGCGCCAGAAGCGCGCGTCCTGGGAGGTCGCGAAGTTGACCCGCATCAGCGAGGTCGGCCGCCGCGCCGCATGGAACAACGCGCCGGGCGCGATCAGCCAGCCGTCGTCGAGCAGGGTCTGGGCCAGCCGCTCGGTGTCGGCGCCGACGTCGACCCAGCCGAACAGGCCTTGCGGCGGCGTTGCGAAGCGGAATCCCGCGTCGCGCGCGAGGCGCTCGGTGCGCCCCCGCGCCGCGTCCAGCCGCGCCGTCACGCGCTCGGCATGGCGGCGCAGCAGGCCTTGGGCCAGGCACCAGGCGATCGCCTGCTCCAGCGGCGCCGGCGTCGTCAGCGTGGCGAGCAGCTTGCTGTCGATGAAGCGCTCGGCCAGCGCCGGCGGCGCGGCGATGAAGCCGACCCGCCACTGCGGTGTCAGGATCTTCGAAAAGCCCGAGACGTAGACCGTGCGCCGCAGCCCGTCCAGCTGGGCCAGCCGGGTGGCATGCGGCGGCGCCAGCCAGGCGTAGGTGTCGTCCTCGACGAGGGTCAGGTCGTAAGCCTCGGCCAGGCGCAGCACCTGGTGCGCCGCGGCCGGCGCCAGCGAACAGCCGGTCGGGTTGTGCAGCACCGAGACGGTGACGTACAGGCGCGGCCGGTGCTCGCGCAGCAGCGCTTCCAGTCGCGCCAGGTCGGGGCCGTCGGGGCCGCGCGGCACGGGCAGCAAGCGCATGCCGGCGCGTGCCAGGCGGGCGAACTCGACCGCCCAGCCGGGCTCGTCGACGAGCACTGCGTCGCCCGGCTGAAGCAGCGTGCGCGAGACCAGGTCCAGCGCCTGCGTCGCGCCGGCGGTGGTCACGATCTGCGCCGCCTCGGCGCGCACGCCCAGATCGGCCAGCCGGTGCACGAGCGCGGCACGCAGGCCCGGGTCGCCGGCCGGGTCGCCGTAGCGCAGCCAGCCGGCGGCGTCGGCAGCGGCGTGGCGGAAGGCGCGCTGCAGCAGGCCGGCGTCCAGCCAGTCCTCGGGCAGGGTGCCCATGCCCGGAGCGGGACGCCCGCCCTGGGCCTGGAACATGCTGCGGATCAGCGCCGTCGCGTCGACCGGCGCCGGCGCGCGCGACGACTGCGCTGGCCGCGGCGCGCGCGGCGCCGGTGTCGCGTCGCGCACGAAGAAGCCGCGCTGTGGGCGCGCCTGGACCAGCCCGCGCGCCTGCAGCAGGTCGTAGGCGCCGACCACGGTGCTCGCGCTGACGCCCTGGCGGCGCGCGCAGTCGCGCACCGACGGCAGCCGCGCGCCCGGCGCGAGCAGGCGCTGCGCGATGCGTTCGGCAAAGCGCTCGGCGAGCTGCTCGGCCAGCGTGCGGCCGCCGTCGCGCGACAGCGGCGGTGCGGAAGCGGTTGCCTTCATGTTCGACTGTATCGGCGTGGTGACCGATACACTCCGACAGACTGTGTGGCTCAGTGTACTGCTGCTGTGCTGCTCGCCGGACTAGACTGAGCGCATGCCAGACGACGCCCCGGCCGGCCCCGGCCACCCGACCCTCGGCTTTGCGCTCGGCGCGCTCGGTGTCGTGATGTTCGCGCTCACGCTGCCGATGACGCGGCTGGCGGTCGGCGGCGCCGACGCGCCGCAGCTGCCGCCGGCCTTCGTCACCGCCGGCCGTGCCGCGGTCGCCGGCCTGCTCAGCCTGGTCTGGCTATGGGTCACGCGCTCGAGCCCGCCGGCGCGCCGCCACTGGCCGGCGCTGGCCGTCTCGGCGCTCGGCACGGTGCTCGGCTTCCCGCTCTTCCTGGCGCTCGCGCTGCGCCGCGTCGACGCGATGCACGCCGCGGTGGTGACCGGCGTGCTGCCGCTGGGCACCGCTGCCGTCGCCGCGCTCGTGCTGCGCCAGCGGCCGTCGCTCGGCTTCTGGGCCTGTGCGCTGCTCGGCTGCGCGATCGTGCTCGGCTTCGCCTTCTGGCAGGGCAGCGGCCGGCTGGTCGCCGCCGACGGCCTGCTGCTGCTCGCGGTGGCGTCGACGTCGATCGGCTATGTCGCCGGCGCGCAGGTGGCGGCGGTGCTGCCGGCGCAGCAGGTGATCTGCTGGGTGCTGGTCGGCGCGCTGCCCTTCACGCTGCCGGCCGCGGCCGCGTTCTGGCCGGCGCTGCCGGTGCGCGCCAGCGCCTGGCTGGGTTTCGGCTACGTGTCGCTGTTTTCGATGTGGCTGGGCTTCTTCGCCTGGTACCGTGGACTGGCGCTCGGGGGCGTCGTGCGCGTCAGCCAGGTCCAGTTGCTGCAGCCCTTTCTGGCGCTGCTGTTCGCGGCGCCGATACTCGGCGAGCCGCTGGCCCCCGCCACGCTGCTGTGCGCGCTGGCCGTGATCGGGGTGGTCTTCGTCGGCCGCCGCATGCCGGCCGGTCGCGCACACTGAACGACAGAGGAGCTTTCGAATGCACTGGACCCTGGCCCGCCGCGCCGAGCGGCTGAACCCGTCGACGATCCGCGAGATTCTGAAGATCACCGAGCGGCCGGGCATCATCTCGCTCGCCGGCGGGCTGCCGTCGGCCGACACCTTCCCGATCCAGGCGATGGCCGAGGCGACGGCGCGCGTGCTGCGCGACTCGCCGCGCGAGGCGCTGCAGTACGCGGCCAGCGAAGGCTACGGCCCGCTGCGCGAATGGGTCGCCGCCGATCTGGCGCGGCACGGCCTGCACGCCGATGCGTCGCAGGTTCTCGTCACCACCGGCTCGCAGCAGGGGCTGGACCTGGTCGGCAAGGTGCTCATCGACCCGGGCAGCCAGGTCGCGGTCGAAGCGCCGACTTACCTGGGTGCGCTGCAGGCCTTCGCGCCCTACGAGGCCGAGTTCCGGGCCGTCGAAGGCGACGCCGAAGGGCCGCTGCCGGCCGCGTTGGACGCGGTGCGGGCGGCGCGCTTCCTCTACCTGCTGCCCAACTTCCAGAACCCGAGCGGGCGCTGCCTGTCGGCCGCGCGGCGCGACGCGCTCGCGGATCGCGCGCTCGCGCTGGGCCTGCCGCTGGTCGAGGACAACCCTTACGGCGACCTCTGGTTCGACGCGCCGCCACCGCCGCCGATCGCGGCCCGCGCCGGCGACGCCGCGATCTACCTGGGGTCGTTCTCGAAGGTGCTCGCGCCGGGGCTGCGGCTGGGCTACCTGGTCGCGCCCAAGGCCTTGTACCCGAAGCTGCTGCAGGCCAAGCAGGCGGCCGACCTGCACACGCCGGGCTTCAACCAGCGCGTCGTCTACGAAGTCATCAAGGACGGCTTCCTCGACCATCACGTGCCCACCATCCGCGCGCGCTACCGCGTGCAGCGCGACGCGATGCGCGCGGCGCTCGAGCGCCATCTGCCGGCGGGCTGCCGCTTTGCCGTGCCGGCCGGCGGCATGTTCTTCTGGGTCGAGCTGCCGGCGGCGCTGGACGCCGCCGCGCTGCTGCCGAAGGCGGTGGACGCCGGCGTGGCCTACGTGCCGGGCGCGCCGTTCTTCGCCGGCGACGGCGTCGGTCACGCGAACACGCTGCGCCTGAGCTTCGTCACGGTGCCGCCGGAGCGCATCGAAGCCGGTGTCGCCGCG
This sequence comes from uncultured beta proteobacterium, assembly GCA_963788635.1. Lineage (GTDB taxonomy): Bacteria > Pseudomonadota > Gammaproteobacteria > Burkholderiales > Burkholderiaceae_C > Rubrivivax. The sequence continues at coordinate 212,203 of CAWBHE010000001.1, forward strand.
CTCGGCTGCGGTCCTGAGAGACGCGCTGTGCTGAAGCGCCGCTTCGACCAGCTCGACGTCTTCAGCGCCGTGCCGCTGAAGGGCAACCCGCTCGCGGTGGTGCACGCCGCCGCCGGCCTGTCCGACGCGACGATGGCCGCCTTCGCGCGCTGGACGAACCTGTCCGAGACGACCTTCCTGTTGCCGCCCACCGATGCGCGCGCCGACTACCGGGTGCGCATCTTCACGCCCGGCGGCGAGCTGCCTTTCGCCGGCCACCCGACGCTGGGCAGTTGCTGGGCCTGGCTGGCCGCCGGCGGCCAGCCGCGCGAGCCCGGCGTCGTGGTCCAGCAATGCGGCGTCGGCCTCGTGTCGGTGCGGCGCGACGGCGCGCGCCTGGCCTTCGCCGCGCCGCCGCTGCGCCGCAGCGGCGCGCTGGCGCCGGCGCTGCGGGCGCAGATCGCGCAGGCGCTGCACCTGTCCGATGCCGACCTGCTGCACGACCAATGGGTCGACAACGGCCCCGGCTGGTGCGCGGTGATGCTGCGCTCGGCGGCGCAGGTGCGCGCGCTGCGGCCGGACTGGGCGGCGCTCGGCGACCTGAAGCTCGGCGTCGTCGGCGCCCAGGATCCGGGCCAGGACACCGCGTTCGAGGTGCGCGCCTTCGTGCCCTCGCTGGCCGTCAACGAGGACCCGGTCACCGGCAGCCTCAACGCCGGCCTGGCCCAATGGCTGATCGGTGTCGGCCTGGCGCCCCCGGCCTACGTGGCCGCGCAAGGCAGCGCACTCGGTCGCGCCGGGCGCGTGCACGTGCGGCAGGAGGGCGAGACGGTCTGGATCGGCGGCGATATCGCGCCGTGCATCACGGGGGAGGTGGCGCTGTGACGGTGCGGGTCGATCACCTGGTGGTGGCGGCCGCGTCGCTGGCCGAGGGCGTGGCCTGGTGCGAAGCCACGCTCGGCGTGACCCCCGCCCCGGGAGGCCGGCATGCGCTGATGGGCACCCACAACCGGCTCGTGAAGATCGCCGACGAGGCCTTCCCGGAGGCCTACCTCGAGATCCTCGCGATCGATCCGGACGCACCGGCGCCGGGCCGCGCGCGCTGGTTCGGCCTCGACGCGATCGACCTCGCCGGCGGGCCGCGGCTGGTCCACGTCGTCGCGCGTTCGACCATGCTCGACATGCACCGCTGGGGCCTCGTCAATGTCGGCCTGAACCCGGGCAACCCGCTGCGCGCCAGTCGCGAGACGGCGCGCGGCCTGCTGTCGTGGGAGATCCTGGTGCGCGACGACGGCCGGCTCGAGTGCGGCGGCGCGCTGCCGACGCTGATCCAGTGGTCGGGCCGGCACCCGGCGGCGGACCTGCCCGACAGCGGCGTCACGCTGCAGCGGCTGGCGCTGAACGGCGTGCCCGACCGCGCGCGCGACGTGCTGCGGCTGCGCGGCGTGACGGTGTCGGCCGCGGCCGGCCCGGCCGTGCAGGCCGTGCTGCGAACGCCGAAGGGTGACGTGACGCTGGAGTCGCCATGACCGAAGAACTTTTCCGCGACGACGCCACGCTGCTCGAATGCGAGGCGCGCGTGGTCTCGGCCGACGAGCGCGGCATCGTCCTCGACCGCACCGTGTTCTACCCGCTCGGCGGCGGCCAGGCCGGCGACGCCGGCACGCTGCACCTGCCCGACGGCCGCGAACTCGCGATCGCCGACACGCGCAAGGACAAGGAACGGCCGGGCCTGATCCTGCACCTGCCGGCGGCGGGCAGCGACGCGGCGCGGCTGCAGCCCGGGCAGCCGGTGCTCGCGCGCGTCGACGCCGCGCGCCGACACGCGCACATGCGCTTCCACACGGCGACCCACCTGCTGTGCGCGCTGGTGCCGCACCCGGTGGACGGCTGTTCGATCACCGCCGGCTACGCGCGGCTGGACTTCCACATGACCGAGCCGCTCGACAAGGAAGCGCTGAGCGCCGGCATCGCGCGCCTGGTCGACGCGGCGCGCCCGGTGCGCCACCGCTGGATCAGCGAGGCCGAGCTCGACGCGAACCCGCAGCTCGTGCGCAGCATGAGCGTGCAGCCGCCGCGCGGCCTGGGCCGGATCCGCGTGCTCGAGATCGAGGGCGTCGACCTGCAGCCGTGCGGCGGCACGCACGTGGCGAACACGGCCGAGGTCGGCCGCGTCGTCGTGACCAAGATCGAGAAGAAATCAGCCACGACGCGCCGCGTCGTGCTCGGCTTCGCCGAGCCGGCCGAAGGTCGAGGCTGATTTCTTCGGGGAAGGCTCATGTCCGCGCAGCGGACGTGACGCGTTCACCAGAAGGCAAGCGTGATGACGCGCCGCGTCGTGCTCGGCTTCGCCGAGCCGGCCGAAGGTCGAGGCTGATGTCGTAGGGGAACGCTCATCGGCGCCCGGCTTCGCCGAGCGCGCGAGGGCCGGGCCTACTTCGAGCGGAAGTCGTCGTGGCAGCCCTTGCAGGCCTCGCCGGTGGCGCCGACCGCGGGCTTGAGCGCGTCGAGCGTGCCGGCCTTGGCGGCCACGTCGAGCTTGGTCACGGCGGCGAAGAGCTTGTCCTGCGCGGCCTTGAACTTGGCCGGGTCTTTCCAGATCTCGGCCTTGGCCTTGGTGTGCAGGTCCATGTCGGTGCCTTCGCCGAAGGCGGTGAAGGGCAGGTGGGCCAGCGTGGCGACGATGTTGGCGTTGAAGGCCGCGGCCTTGGCGTCGTACGGCACCTTGCCCTGCGCCATCGCGGCCAGGCCGCCGAAGTGGTGGGCGATCAGGGTCATCGCGCTCTGGCGGTACTTGACCGCGTCCTCGGGCTTCTGGAACTGCGCCGCGGCGGGCAGGGCGGTGGCGAGACCGCCGGCAAGGACGGCAGCAAGAAGCAGACGGGTCATGAGTGATCTCCAAAGAGAGGGTTGTGACGACGAGGAAAGCGTGCAGCACGGGTCGCCGCCGCACGAGTCTACGCAACGGTCCGGCGACCTCCTTCGTCTTCAGGGATTCTCCGGAGTTCCTTCGTCAACCCAGGGCGCGCGGCCTCGACCGCCTTCGCTTCGCGGTATGGTTGCGCATGCCCGCCACAGCGCACCTGGTGCCCGTCCGCCGATGACCCTCAGCGCTTCTGCCGCGACCGCCGTCACCCCGGTCCGCGTCTGGGACCTGCCGACGCGGCTGTTCCACTGGGTGCTGGCCGGCGTCGTCACCGGCTCGGTGATCACGGCGCAGATCGGCGGCAACGCGATGGTCTGGCATTTCCGGCTCGGCTACGCGGCGTTCACGCTGCTCGCGTTCCGGCTGCTGTGGGGCTTCGTCGGTGGCCGCTGGTCGCGCTTCGCGAGCTTCGTCCACGGCCCCGGCGCGCTGCGGCGCTATCTGCGCGGCGACCATCGCGCCGACGAGCATCTGGAGGTCGGCCACAACCCGCTCGGCAGCCTGTCGGTCTGCGCGCTGCTGGGCTTGCTGATCGCGCAGGTCGCCACCGGGCTCGTGGCCGACGACGAGATCTCCAACGTCGGGCCGCTCAACCGCTTCGTCAGCGACTCGACCGCGAGCCGTGCGACGGCCTGGCACTCCGAATGGGGCCAGTGGCTGATCTACGGCCTGGTCGGGCTGCATGTGGCGGCGATCGCCTTTTACCGGTGGCGCCTCGGCCGGAACCTGGTGCGCCCGATGCTGACGGGCGACAAGCCGCTGCCTGCCGCCACGCCGGCGTCGGCCGACAGCGTGGCGACGCGGCTGTTCGCGCTGCTGCTCGTCGCGTTGTGCGCGGGGGCCGTGGCCTGGGTCGTGTCGCTCGGTGGCTGATCGAACGCAGCGCGTGGACGTTCCCGAGATCCATCTGCTCGAACCCGACGCCCCGGCGCTGCTGGATGCCGCGCGGGAGATCTTCGCCGAATACGCGGCCGCACTGGGCGTGGACCTCGGCTTCCAGGGTTTCGACGCCGAACTCGCCGGCCTGCCCGGCGATTACGCCGCCCCCGGCGGTGCCTTGCTGCTGGCCTTCGTCGACGGCCAGTTGGCCGGCTGCGGCGCGATGCGGCCGCTGGCCGACGTCGACTACGCGAATGCCTGCGAGATGAAGCGCCTGTACGTGCGGCGCGCATTCCGCCGCTTCGGCCTCGGCCGCGCGCTGGCGTGCGCCTTGATCGACCGCGCGCGCGAGGCAGGCTACTCGAACCTGTTGCTCGACACGCTGGACGACATGGAGGCCGCGCGCGACCTGTACGAGAGCCTGGGTTTCGAGGAGATCCCGCCGTACTACTTCAACCCGGTGGCCGGCGCACACTATCTGCGCGCCGACCTGAACGACACTCGCAGCCGGTACTGAAGCCGGCAAGAAAGAGCCCCGAATGACATCCTCCATCCTCGAACTGCGTGCCGGCGACCTGCGCCTGGCCTTGCGACCCGACCTCGGCGGCAGCATCGCCGGCCTCTGGCACGGCGCGCTGCCGGTGCTGCGCAGCACCGAGCCGGCCGAACTGACCGGGTCGCGTCTGGCGGGCTGCTACCCGCTGGCGCCGTACCCGAACCGGCTCGGCTACCGGCGCTTCCGCTGGCAGGGGCAGGACCACAGCACGGCCCCCAACTTCGACGACAGCCCGCATTCGGTCCACGGCGTGGCTTGGCTCGAGCCCTGGACGGTGCTGACGTCGAGCGCCACCGACGCCGAGCTGCAACTGCAGCACGCCGCCGACGCGAACTGGCCGTTCGCGTTCCAGCTGCGCCAGCGCTTCGTGCTCACGCCGTCGGCACTCGAAGTCCACCTGGTGTTCACGAACAGCGCCGCGCAGGCGCAGCCGGTCGGGCTGGGTTGGCACCCGTATTTCGCGAAACGCTCGCGCAGCCGGCTGCACATCGAGCTGAGCGACCGCTGGGAGTCCGACGCCAGCGGCCTGCCCACGCGCAAGGTGCCGCAGCCAGGCATCGACGGCGACGTCGCGCACCTCGACTTCGACCACTGCTTCGAAGGCTGGAGCGGCCCGGCACGTATCCGCGACGAGAAGTTCTCGATGCGGCTGAGCTCGTCGCTGCCGTATCTCGTCGTCTACACGCCGCAGACCAAGGGCTATTTCTGCGTCGAGCCGGTCAGCCAGGTCAGCAACGCGCTGCACATGGCCGACCCGGCCGCGCACGGCCTGCGCACGGTGCAGCCGGGCGCGAGCTTCGACGCCTGGATGAAGCTCGAGGTGGAGGCGGCCTGACGATGGAGATCCAAGCGCTGCCGGTCGCGCCGGCGCTGCTCGGCGAGTCGCCCACCTGGTGGCCCGAGCAGGGCGCGCTGTACTGGTGCGACATCCCGGGGCTGAAGCTGCACCGCTGGCAGCCGGCGACCGCGACGCACGACGAATGGGCCTTCGACAGCGAGGTCGGCAGCTTCGCACCGCTGCCCGGCGGCCGGCTGCTGCTCGCGCTGCGCAGCGGCCTGGTCGCGTTCGACCCCGCCAGCGGCCGGCGCGAGGCGCTCGTCGACGCGCCGTACGACCGCAAGGAGCAGCGCTTCAACGACGGCAAGGCCGACCCGCAGGGTCGCTTCTGGGTCGGCTCGATCTGCGACCCGCGTGAGCCGCCGCGCGCGGCGCTCTACCGCTGGGCGGCGGGCCGGCTCGACCGCATCGCCGGCGAGATCAGCGTCAGCAACGGACTGGCCTGGAGCCCCGACGGCCGCACGATGTACTGGAGCGACACCCACGCGCACCGCATCCTGGCCTTCGACTTCGATGGCAGCGACGGCTCGCTGTCGAGGCAACGCGTGTTCGCCAGTTTCCCGCCCAAGGCCGCGGGCCAGGACCTCGCCACCTACGGCGGCCGGCCCGACGGCGCCGCGGTCGACGTCGCAGGGAACTACTGGGTCGCGATGTACGAAGGCCAGCGCCTGCTGTGCTTCGCGAGCGACGGCCGGCTGCTGCGCGAGGTGCCGCTGCCGGTGCGCTGCCCGACGATGCCGTGCTTCGGCGGCGCCGATCTGCGCACGCTGTTCGTCACCACGGCACGTGCGCACCGCCCGGCCGACGAACTGGCGGCGCAGCCGCTCGCCGGCTGCGTGCTGACGATGCGCGTCGACGTGCCGGGGCTGCCGGTCAACTTCGCTGCCGCATGAACGGGCTGCCGATCGAACGTTCGGCGCTGGTCGAGCGGCTGACGGCGTCGCGCGAGTGGGACCTGGCCATCGTCGGCGGCGGCGCGACCGGCTGCGGGCTGGCGCTCGACGCCGCCGCGCGCGGCTTCTCGGTCGTGCTCGTCGAGTCGCACGACTTCGCGAAGGGCACCTCGTCGCGCGCGACCAAGCTCGCGCATGGCGGCGTGCGCTACCTGGCGCAGGGCGACATCGGCCTCGTGCGCGAGGCCTTGCGCGAGCGCGCCGCGATGCTCGCCAACGCGCCGCACGTCGCGCAGCGGCTGCCCTTCGTGATGCCCGGCTACCACTGGTGGGAGCGCGGCTTCTACGGCATCGGGCTGAAGGCCTACGACGCGCTCGCCGGACGGCGCGGCCTGGGCGGCACCGAGTGGCTGGGTTCGGCGCGCGTGCGCGAACTGCTGCCCGGCGTGCAGCCGCGCGGCCTGTGGGGCGGCGTCAAGTACTGGGACGGCCAGTTCGACGATGCCCGGCTCGCGGTGCTGCTCGCGCGCACCGCGGCCGCGCGCGGCGCGCTGGTCGTCAACCACTGTGCGGCGACCGGGCTGCTGCGCGACGGCGGCCGCGTGCGCGGCCTCGTCGTGCGCGACGCCGAGAGCGGCCAGGCCGCGACGCTGCGCGCGCGCTGCGTCGTCAACGCCGCCGGGGTCTGGGTCGACGCGGTGCGCGACATGGACCGCGACGCCGGCGCACCGCAGCGGCCGCCGATGGTCGCGCCCAGCCAGGGCGTGCACCTGGTCGTCGACCGGCGCTTCCTGCCCGGCAGCCACGCGCTGCTGGTGCCCAAGACCGCCGACGGCCGCGTGCTGTTCGCCGTGCCCTGGCTCGGCAAGACCGTGCTCGGCACCACCGACACGCCGCGCGAGGACCTGGCGCGCGAGCCGGCGCCGTTCAAGGACGAGGTCGAGTTCATCCTGCGCGAGGCCGGCCGGTATCTGGCCGCCGCGCCGCGGCGCGAGGACGTGCGCTCGGTCTGGGTCGGGCTGCGTCCGCTCGTCAGGCCCGCCGGCGACGAGGCCGGGGCCGGCACCGACGGGCCTTCGGACCTCAGCACGAAGTCGATCTCGCGCGAGCACACGGTGGTCGTCGGCCGTTCCGGGCTGGTCACCGTCACCGGCGGCAAGTGGACGACCTACCGCGCGATGGCCGAGGACGTGCTGGACCAATGCATGGCGCGCGGCCTGCTCGAGCGCCGGCCGGGCGGCGTCACCGAGCGCTTGCCACTGCTGGGCAGCGCACCGGGCCGGCCCTTGTCCGAGCCGCCGGGCGAGCACCTGTACGGCAGCGAGGCGGCGCTGCTGGCGCAACTGCCCGGCGCCGGGCGCTGGCTGTGGCGCGACGCCGAATCCGGCCGGCCGGGGCTGAGCGAGGCGATGGTCCGCTTCGCGGTGCGCTACGAGATGGCGCGCGAGGTCGAGGACGTTCTCGCGCGCCGCTCGAGGCTGCTCTTCCTGGACGCGGCGCAGGCCGAGGCGCAGGCCGACGCGGTGGCGGCGATCGTCGCCGAGGAGACCGGCCGCGCGGTCGATGCGCAGCCGTTCAAGGCGCTCGCCGCGCAGTACCGGCGTCTGCCGTGAGCGCCGCGGCGGGTCGGTCCCCGCTCAGCCCGCTCGCGACGCCGTCCTGGCGAGCGCCGACGCGCCGGGCGCGTTCGGCAGCGTCGCGAGCATCTCGCGCACCTGGCCGACGCTGAGGATCTCGCTGAGCAGGCGCGGCGGCGCGCCACCGGGCGCGTAGAGCACGTAGACCGGCACGCCGCTGCGGCCCAGGCGCGCCAGCTCGGCGGTGATCGCCGCGTCGCGGCGCGTCCAGTCGGCTTCGAGCAAGGCCACGCCCTTGGCGCGGAAGTCGGCCTGCACCGAGGCGTTGTTCAGCGTCGCACGCTTGTTCACCTGGCAGGTCACGCACCAGGCTGCGGTGAAGTCGACGAACACCGGCCGGCCTTGCGCGCGCAGTTCGGCTTCGCGCGCCGGCGTCCACGGCTCCCAGCCGGCCTGAGCGGTGGCTGGTGCGGCCGCGCTCTCGCGCAGTGCCGGCAGGGTCCACGACAGCGTGACGGCGAGCAGCGCCAGCGCCAGCGCGCCGAAGCCCCAGCGCGCGCGCCGGCCGAGTGCGGCCGAGCCCAGTGCCCAGGCGACGAACGCGAGCGCGACGAGCGCGCCGAGCAGCGCCGCGGCGCCGTCGATGCCGGTCTGCTGGCCGAGCACCCAGACCAGCCAGACGACGGTGGCGAACATCGGGAACGCCATCAGCGACTTGAAGTGCGCCATCCAGACGCCGGGCCGCGGCAGCGCGCGCGCCAGCCCCGGCCACGCACTCGCGAGCAGGTAGGGCAGCGCCATGCCCAGGCCGAGCGCGGCGAACACGCTCAGCGCCTGCGCCGTCGGCAGCGTCACCGCCGCGCCGAGCGATGCGCCCATGAACGGCGCGGTGCAGGGCGACGCGACGGCCACCGCGAGCACGCCGGTGAGCAGCGAGTCGACGAGCGGATGACGCGCGCTCGCGGCCAGCCAGGCGCCTGGCAGCAGCGAGCCGAACTCGAACAGCCCGGCCAGGTTCAGCCCGATCAGCGTGAACAGCGCGGCCAGCGCGGCGACGACCGCCGGCGACTGCAACTGGAAGCCCCAGCCGAGCTGTTCGCCGCCGGCGCGCAGCGCGAGCAGCAGTGCCGCGAGCGCGACGAAGGACAGCACCACGCCGGCCGTGTAGGCCAGACCGCCGGCGAGCAGCGCGCGCCGGTCGTTGGCCTTCGACGCGAAGCCGAACACCTTCAGCGACAGCACCGGGAACACGCAAGGCATCAGGTTGAGCAGCGTGCCGCCGGCGAGCGCGAGCAGCAGCGTCAGCATCAGGCCGGCGCTCGACGCCGGGACGGCCGGCGCCGGCGGAGCCGCCGGGGTCGCATCCGGCGCGGCTGGCGCGGCGCCCAGCGCGGGCAGCGCCGCCGGCGCCGCGATCGCGGGCCAGGAGCCGGCGACTTTCACCGCCACCTCGAGCCCGGCCGCTTCGCCGGGCGTGACCAGCACCACCGGCAGCGTCACCGGGCCTTCGCTGCGCTGCGGGTCCAGCGGCAACTGCGCGGTCCAGACGTCACCCTGCCAGGCGGCCTGCTGAACGGCGGCGTTCTGCAGCAGACCCGGTGTCTCGGGCAGCAGCGACAGCGGCCGGCCCCGCCAGGCCGGGGGCAGTCCGGCCACGCGCACCTGCAGCGTCTGACCTTGCAGCGAGGCGCTGGCCTGGGCGCCGGGCGCGGACTGCGGCGAGGCAGCGCGCGCGGCGGCGAACAAGGCCGCGCCGTCGACGGTCGAAGCCCGCGCCGGGACGGACAGCGCGAAATCGCCCGACTGCGGGATGCAGACCTCCTGGCAGACCAGCCAGTCGGCGTGCAGCTTGACGTCGAGCTGGTCGGCGCTGAAGTTGGCCGGCACCGTGACCGGCACCGGCAGCAGCAGCGTGCCTTCGTAGCCGTAATTGAGCAGCGGACCGACGGGCAGCTTCTTCGGCGTCGGCCACTGGATGTCGCCGGCCGTCGCGCCGCCGGACAGCGTCCACTCGAGCGCGGTCGGCAGGCCGGAGTCGCCCGGGTTCTTCCAGTAGGTGTGCCAGTGCGGCTGGTGCTCGATCTTCAGACCCAGCCAGAGCGGCTTGCCGGGCGTCACGCCGTCCGGCGCCTGCACCAGCAGTTCGGCGCGCACCTGGGGCGTCGTCACGCTGGCCCCCGGCAGCGCGGCCTGGGCCAGGAAGGGGGCGGCCAGCGCGGCGCCGACGAGCAGTCTGTGAAGCAAGGGCATGGGGATCGACGGGTGGGTCGGGTCAGCGGCGCAACGGGGAATTCTCGCCGCAAGCTGCGGGCGGTGCTGGGGCGGCGACGGGCGAGACCGCACCAGCGGGATGGGCAGTCCGACCCGCGCGGGTGTCGGGAGTTTCAGGCGGTTTCGGGATTCTTCGTATAATTCCGAGGCTTTGCCGACTGCACCTCAGGATCTTGGGCCATGGCGATCGACCGACAAGTCCGCTGGGCCGATGAAGAAGATGCGGCGGCGGAACCGACATTCAAGGCGCTGACCCGGGAGGAGGCGCAGGCCCTGCGGGCCCGGAACCCACCGCTATCGCCGTGGCGGGTGGTGGGAACGCAGGCCGGTGTCGGGGTGGTGGCAGCGCTGCTTGCGGCGCTGATCACCGGCAGACAGGAGATGGCGTGGTCGGTGCTGTACGGCGCCGCCGCGGTGGTGGTGCCGGGGGCCTTGATGGCGCGCGGCATGACCAGCCGACTCAGCAGCGTGTCGCTCGGCGCCAGTGCCGTCAGCTTCATGTTGTGGGAGTCGGTGAAGATTGCGGTCGCGGTGGCCATGCTGATGCTGGCGCCGAAGATCGTGCAGCCCCTGAGCTGGCCGGCCTTGCTGGTCGGTCTGGTGCTGGGGCTGAAGGTGTATTGGTTCGCGCTGTTGTGGCGCGGCCGCAGAGCAACGACGACACGGGACTAGAGCAGACATGGCAGCCGAAGGACAAGACGCCCCCAGCGCCGGCGAGTACATCGTCCACCACCTGCATCACCTGCAGTCCAGCCCCCAGCACGGGGTGATGGACCTCTCGGTGGTGAACCTGGACTCGGTCTTCTTCTCCGTCGTGCTCGGCATCCTCGGCTGCTGGCTGCTCTGGCTGGCCGCGCGCCGCGCCACCGCCGGGGTGCCGGGACGGCTGCAGGCGGCCGTCGAGCTGCTCGTCGAGATGGTCGACTCGCAGGCCAAGGGCATCGTGCACAGCGCGACGAGCCGCAAGTTCGTCTCGCCGCTGGCGCTGACGGTCTTCGTCTGGATCGTGCTGCTCAACGCGATGGACCTGCTGCCGGTCGACCTGCTGCCCTACGTCGGCGAGCACATGGGGGGCCTGCCCTACCTGCGCGTCGTGCCGACGGCCGACCTGTCGGTGTCGATGGGGTTGTCGGTGTCGGTGCTGGTGATCTGCCTGTACTACAACATCAAGATCAAGGGCATCGGTGGCTGGATCCACGAGCTGTTCACGGCCCCGTTCGGCGCCAAGTGGTACCTGTACCCGGTGAACTTCGCGATGCAGATGATCGAGTTCGTCGCCAAGACCATCTCGCACGGCATGCGGTTGTTCGGCAACATGTACGCCGGCGAGCTGATCTTCCTGCTCATCGCGCTGATGGGCGGTGCGTTCACGCTCAGCGCCACCGGCATCGCGTTGGCGATCGGCCAGATCATCGCCGGCACCGCCTGGGCCATCTTCCACATCCTGATCATCGTGCTGCAGGCCTTCGTGTTCATGATGCTGACGCTGGTCTATGTCGGCCAGGCGCACGACGCGCACTGACCTCTTTCCCCCCAAGTTCCCTTTCCCCCCAAAACCTTCCTATCTGGAGCAAATCATGGAAGTCATCAGCTTTGTCGCCCTCGCTGCCGGCCTGATCATCGGTCTCGGTGCCATCGGTGCCTGCATCGGCATCGGCGTGATGGGCAGCAAGTACCTCGAATCGGCCGCGCGCCAGCCCGAACTGATGGGCGAACTGCAGACCAAGATGTTCCTGCTCGTCGGCCTGATCGACGCGTCGTTCATCATCGGCGTCGGTATCGCGCTGTGGTTCGCCACCGCCAACCCGTTCCTCGCCCAGATCGCCAACCTGCCGAAGTAAGCCGGCGCGCAAGCGCGGGCCGGCGGCCCGCTTCCTGACAGCGAATGCGAGGACATCCCAAGTGAGCATCAACGCGACACTGATCATCCAGATGATCGTGCTCCTGATCCTGGTCGGCTTCACGATGAAGTTCATCTGGCCGCCGGTCGTGAAGGCGCTCGACGAGCGCGCCGCCAAGATCGCCGACGGCCTGTCGGCCGCCGACAAGGCCAAGGCCGACCTGGCCGTCGCCGAACGGCGTGTCGAGCAGCAGCTCTCGGCGGCCCGCGACGACGCCGCCAAGCGCCTGACCGACGCCGAGCGGCTGGGCCAGCAACTCGTCGAAGAGGCGAAGGCGCGCGCGACCGAGGAAGGCGCGAAGATCATCGCTGCCGCGAAGGCCGAGGCCGAACAGGAAGCGGTGAAGGCGCGCGAGGCGCTGCGCGAGCAGGTCGCCGGCCTGGCCGTCAAGGGGGCCGAGGCGATCCTGCGCCGCGAGGTCGACGCCGGCGTGCACGCCGAGTTGCTGGGCCGCCTGAAGGCGGAACTCTGACATGGCCGAGCTTGCGACGATCGCCCGCCCCTACGCGGAGGCGCTCTTCGAGGCCGCCGGGTCGAGTGCCGCGACGCTGAGCCCGCAGGTCGACGCGCTGGCCGCGGTGGCGAGCAACGCGCAGTTGCGCCAGTTCGCCGACAACCCGAAGGCGGTGGTGAGCCAGGTCTTCGACGTGATCACCGGCGTCGTCGGCGCCAATCTCGACCCGAAGATCGGCAACCTGCTGACCGCGGTGATCGACAACGGCCGGCTCGCCGCGCTGCCCGAGATCGCGGCCCAGTTCCGCGCCCTCGTCAACGCCAGCGCCGGCGTGTCCGACGCCACCGTCTACAGCGCCTACCCCATCGAAGCGCGCCAGCTCGCCGAGGTGGTGGTCGCGCTGGAAACGCGTTTCGCCCGCAAGCTGAACGCCCAGGTCGTGATCGACCCCGCGTTGATCGGCGGCATTCGCGTCGTCGTCGGCGACGAAGTGCTCGACACCTCGGTCAAGGCCCGCCTAGAACAGATGAAGGTTGCGCTGACCGCGTAACGGCCGCGCAGGCGGTCGCCGCCTGATGCATTCCGGAGAACACCATGAACCTGAATCCCGCAGAAATTTCCGAGCTGATCAAGAGCCGCATCGAAGGCCTTGGCGCCGCCGCCGACATCAAGAACCAGGGCACGGTCGTCTCGGTGACCGACGGCATCGTGCGCGTGCACGGCCTGTCGGACGTGATGGCCGGCGAAATGCTCGAGTTCCCCCCCACCGCGAGCGGCCAGCCGACCTACGGCCTGGCGCTGAACCTCGAGCGCGACTCGGTCGGCTCGGTGATCCTGGGCGAGTACGAGCACATCTCCGAAGGCGACACCGTCAAGTGCACGGGGCGCATCCTCGAAGTGCCGGTCGGCCCCGAGCTGATCGGCCGCGTCGTCAACGCGCTCGGCCAGCCGATCGACGGCAAGGGCCCGATCAACGCGAAGATGACCGACGTGATCGAGAAGGTCGCCCCGGGCGTGATCGCGCGCAAGTCGGTGGACCAGCCGGTGCAGACCGGATTGAAGTCGATCGACTCGATGGTGCCGGTCGGCCGCGGTCAGCGCGAGCTGATCATCGGCGACCGCCAGACCGGCAAGACCGCGGTGGCGATCGACGCGATCATCAACCAGAAGGGTCAGAACATGACCTGCATCTACGTCGCGATCGGCCAGAAGGCTTCGTCGATCAAGAACGTGGTGCGCGCGCTCGAAGCCAACGGCGCGATGGACTACACCATCGTCGTCGCGGCGAGCGCGTCGGAATCGGCGGCGATGCAATACGTCAGCGCCTACTCGGGCTGCACGATGGGCGAGTACTTCCGCGACCGCGGCCAGGACGCGCTGATCATCTACGACGACCTGTCCAAGCAGGCCGTCGCCTACCGCCAGGTCTCGCTGCTGCTGCGCCGCCCGCCGGGCCGCGAAGCCTTCCCCGGCGACGTGTTCTATCTCCACTCGCGCTTGCTGGAACGTGCGGCGCGCGTGAACGCCGACTATGTCGAGGCCTTCACCAAGGGCGAGGTCAAGGGCAAGACCGGTTCGCTGACCGCGCTGCCGATCATCGAGACCCAGGCCGGCGACGTCTCGGCCTTCGTGCCGACCAACGTGATCTCGATCACCGACGGCCAGATCTTCCTCGAGACCAGCCTGTTCAACGCCGGCATCCGCCCCGCCATCAACGCCGGCATCTCGGTGTCGCGGGTCGGCGGCGCGGCGCAGACCAAGCTCATCAAGAGCCTGTCCGGCGGCATCCGGACCGACCTCGCGCAGTACCGCGAGCTGGCCGCGTTCGCGCAGTTCGCGTCGGACCTCGACGCGGCGACGCGCAAGCAGCTCGACCGCGGCGCGCGCGTCACCGAGCTGCTCAAGCAGCCGCAGTACAGCCCGCTGCCGATCAGCCTGATGGCCGCGACGCTGTTCGCGGTCGAACAAGGGTTTCCTCGACGACATCGACGTCAAGAAGGTCCTGAGCTTCGAGCACGGCCTGCACCAGCACCTGAAGTCCAGCCATGCGGCGCTGCTCGCCAAGCTGGAGAACGACAAGGCGATGGACAAGGCGGCCGAGGAAGAGCTCACCAACGCCATCACGGCGTTCAAGAAGTCCTTCGCTTGAGATGAGCCCCCCCCGAAGCGCCTTCGGCGCCTCCCCCCAGGGGGCGACGCCCGCGGCCCGGCCGAGCCGGATCCGCGGCGTCCGCTTGGTGGCCTTCCTTCAGGAGTAATGCATGGCCGTCGGTAAAGAGATTCGCGGCAAGATCAAATCGGTGGAGAACACCAAGAAGATCACCAAGGCCATGGAGATGGTCGCCGCCAGCAAGATGCGCAAGGCGCAGGAGCGCATGCGCGCGGCGCGCCCGTACGCCGACAAGATCCGCAACATCACGGCGCATCTGTCGGAGGCGAACCCCGAGTACAAGTCGCCCTACATGCGCACCGGGGGCGCCACCAAGGCGGTGGGCTTCATCGTCGTGACCACCGACAAGGGCTTGTGCGGCGGGTTGAACACCAACCTGCTGCGCGCGCTGACGAACAAGATGCGCGAGGTGCAGGACGGCGGCGGCACGATCCAGACGGTGGCGATCGGCAACAAGGGCTTCGGCTTCCTGAACCGCGTCGGCGCCAACGTCGTGAGCCATGTCGTCCAGCTCGGCGACGCGCCGCAGCTCGAACGGCTCATCGGCCCGGTCAAGGTGATGCTCGACGCCTTCGTCGAAGGCAAGCTCGACGCCGTGCACCTGTGCTACACGAAGTTCATCAACACGATGAAGCAAGAGCCGATGGTCGAGCCGCTGCTGCCGCTGGCCGGTCACCGGCTCGAGCAGAGCGCCGGCGAGAAGACGCAGTACGGCTGGGACTACATCTACGAGCCCGATGCGCCGACCGTCATCGACGACCTGCTCACGCGCTACCTCGAGGCGCTCGTCTACCAGGGCGTGGCCGAGAACATGGCCAGCGAGCAGAGCGCGCGCATGGTGGCGATGAAGTCGGCCACCGACAACGCCGGCAACCTGATTGCCGAGCTCAAGCTCGTCTACAACAAGACCCGCCAGGCGGCGATCACCAAGGAATTGAGTGAGATCGTCAGCGGCGCGGCCGCGGTTTAAGAATCGAATCCGAAGGAAGCTCAAGACATGGCCACTACTCACGCCCAGGGCAAGATCGTTCAGTGCATCGGCGCCGTCGTCGACGTCGAGTTCCCGCGCGACCAGATGCCCCACATCTACGACGCCCTCAAGCTCGAGGGCACGGCACTGACGCTGGAAGTTCAACAGCAGCTCGGTGACGGCGTGGTGCGCACCATCGCGCTCGGCTCGTCCGACGGTCTGCGCCGCGGGCTGATGGTGTCGAACACCGGCAGTGCGATCCAGGTGCCGGTGGGCAAGGCCACGCTGGGCCGCATCATGGACGTGCTCGGCCACCCGATCGACGAGCGCGGCCCGGTCGACCAGACGCTGACCGCGTCGATCCACCGCAAGGCACCGAGCTACGACGAACTCAGCCCGTCGCAGGAACTGCTCGAAACCGGCATCAAGGTCATCGACCTGATCTGCCCGTTCGCCAAGGGCGGCAAGGTCGGCCTGTTCGGCGGCGCCGGCGTCGGCAAGACCGTCAACATGATGGAGCTGATCAACAACATCGCGAAGGCGCACAGCGGCCTGTCGGTGTTCGCCGGCGTCGGCGAGCGCACGCGCGAGGGCAACGACTTCTATCACGAGATGGCCGATTCGGGCGTCGTCAACCTCGAGAACCTGGGCGAGTCCAAGGTGGCCATGGTCTACGGCCAGATGAACGAGCCGCCGGGCAACCGCCTGCGCGTCGCGCTGACCGGGCTGACGATCGCCGAATCGTTCCGTGACGAAGGCCGCGACGTGCTGTTCTTCGTCGACAACATCTACCGCTACACGCTGGCCGGCACCGAAGTGTCCGCACTGCTGGGCCGGATGCCTTCCGCGGTGGGCTACCAGCCGACGCTGGCCGAGGAAATGGGCCGGCTGCAGGAGCGCATCACGTCGACCAAGGTCGGCTCGATCACGTCGATCCAGGCCGTCTACGTGCCGGCCGATGACCTGACCGACCCGTCGCCCGCGACCACCTTCGCCCACCTGGACGCCACCGTCGTGCTGTCGCGCGACATCGCGTCGCTCGGCATCTACCCGGCGGTCGACCCGCTGGACTCGAACAGCCGCCAGGTCGACCCGAACGTCGTCGGCGAAGAGCACTACAGCACCACCCGCGCGGTGCAGGCCACGCTGCAGCGCTACAAGGAGCTGCGCGACATCATCGCGATCCTGGGCATGGACGAGCTGAGCCCCGAGGACAAGCTGGCCGTGGCGCGCGCGCGCAAGATCCAGCGCTTCCTGAGCCAGCCGTTCCACGTCGCCGAGGTCTTCACCGGCAGCCCGGGCAAGTACGTGCCGCTGAAGGAGACGATCCGCGGCTTCAAGATGATCGTCGCCGGCGAATGCGACCACCTGCCCGAGCAGGCCTTCTACATGGTCGGGACCATCGACGAGGCTTTCGAGAAGGCGAAAAAGATTCAATGAGCGGCGCATTCGGGCGCCAGTCGGCGTTGCCCTCCTCGCCGTACGCGTGTACGGCTCCGGGGGGCGCCTTGCCTGACACCCGACTGCTTGCTCCTTGAACCTTCTTCCACGGTAACGAGGCATCCACCATGGCAACCATTCACGTCGACGTCGTCTCGGCCGAAGAGAACATCTTCTCCGGCGAGGCCAAGTTCGTCGCCTTGCCGGGCGAGAACGGCGAGCTCGGCATCCTGCCGCGCCACACGCCGCTGATCACGCGCATCAAGCCCGGTGCGGTGCGCATCGAGCGCGCCGACAACGGCGAGGAGGAGTTCGTCTTCGTCGCCGGCGGCATTCTCGAGGTCCAGCCCGGCACGGTGACCGTGCTCGCCGACACCGCGATCCGCGGCCACGACCTCGACGAGGCGAAGGCCATCGAGGCCAAGAAGCAGGCCGAGGAAGCGATGCGCAACGCGAAGAGCGACATCGACCTCGCGAAGGCGCAGGGCGAATTCGCGACGATGGCCGCGCAGATCGCGGCGATCCAGAAGCTGCGCCGCAAGTAGGCGGCGCCTGCGAGGGCCGATCTTCGGGTCGGCCCTGACGCGCGGGCCGCTGCCGGCCCGCTACGCTGGCGGGATGCACCCCGCCATCCACCGCCAGACCCTGGGCGACCTGCTCCACCGCAGCGCCTGCCGATTCCCCGACAAGCTCGCCATCGCCTGCGGCGAGGTGCGCTGGACCTACGCCGAGTTCGACCGCCTGTGCGACCGCGTCGCCGCCGGCCTGGCCGAGCGCGGCGTCGGCAAGGGCGAACGCGTCGCGATCCTGGCGCGCAACTCGCACGCGTTCGCCGCGCTGCGCTTCGCGCTGGCACGGCTCGGCGCGGTGCTGGTGCCGATCAACTTCATGCTCAAGGCCGACGAAGCGGCCTACATCCTGCGCCACGCCGGCGCGCGCTGGCTCGCCACCGACAGCGGCCTGGCGCCGCTGGCGCAGGCGGCCGCGGCGCGGGGCACCGCGGTCGAGCAGTTCGTCTGGCTGCCGTCCGAGGAACCGTCCGAACCCACGCCCGGGCTGCTGCGCTTCGACGAGCTGGCCGCCAGCAGCGCGCCGCTGCCGACGCCCGACCTGGGCGGCAGCGACCTGGCGCAGATCGTCTACACGAGCGGTACCGAGTCGGCCCCGAAGGGCGCGATGCTGACCCACGATGCGGTGATGTGGCAGTACGTCAGCTGCCTCGTCGACGCCGAGATCGCGGCCGGCGACCTGATGCTGCACGCGCTGCCGCTCTACCACTGCGCGCAGCTCGACGTCTTCCTCGGCCCGGCGATCTACGCCGGCGCGAGCAACGTCATCACCGCCAAGCCCACGCCGGAGAACCTGCTCCCGTTGATCGCGCGCCACCGCATCAGCTCGTTCTTCGCGCCGCCGACCGTCTGGATCGGGCTGCTGCGCTCGCCAAGCTTCGACAGCACCGACCTGTCCAGCCTGGCCAAGGGCTACTACGGCGCGTCGATCATGCCGGTCGAGGTGCTGCGCGAGCTGGCCGCGCGGCTGCCGCGCGTGCGGCTGTGGAACCTCTACGGCCAGACCGAGATCGCGCCGCTGGCCACCATGCTCGGCCCCGACGACCAGCTGCGCAAGGCCGGCTCCTGCGGCCGCGCCGCGCTCAACGTCGAGACGCGCGTCGTCGACGACGCGATGCGCGACGTCGCGCCGGGCGAGGTCGGCGAGATCGTGCACCGCAGCCCGCAGCTGATGGCCGGCTACTTCCACGACGACGAGCGAACCGCCGCCGCGTTCGAAGGCGGCTGGTTCCACAGCGGCGACCTGGCGACGATCGACGCCGAAGGCTTCATCACCGTCGTCGACCGCAAGAAGGACATGATCAAGACCGGCGGCGAGAACGTCGCCAGCCGCGAGGTCGAGGAAGCGATCTACCGCCTGCCCGGCGTCAGCGAGGTCGCGGTGGTCGGGCTGCCGCACCCGCGCTGGGTCGAGGCGGTGGTCGCGGTGGTCGTCGTCAAGCCGGGTGTCGAGCTGAGCGAAGAAGCGGTGCTGGCCCATTGCGGCGCGCAGCTGGCGCCGTTCAAGGCGCCCAAGCGCGTGGTCTTCGCCGACGCGCTGCCGAAGAACCCGAGCGGTAAGCTGCTCAAGCGCGAATTGCGCCAGGCGCACCATTCGCTGTTCGAAACTCCGTGAGGGCGACGATGGCCAAGAAGAACGGCAAGGCAGACGGCAAGCACGACGACCGGCTCGGCAAGAGCGAGTACTACGAGCAGCTCGCCTCGCTCGAGCTCGAACTGAACGACCTCACGCGCTGGCTGCAGCACACCGGCCAGAGGCTCGTGGTGCTGTTCGAGGGCCGCGACACGGCCGGCAAGGGTGGCACGATCAACGCGATCCTGGCCACGCTGAACCCGCGCCAGTGCCGCACCGTGGCGCTGCCCAAACCCACCGAACGCGAGAGCACGCAGTGGTATTTCCAGCGCTACGTGCCGCATTTCCCGGCCGCGGGCGAGATGGTGCTGTTCGACCGCAGCTGGTACAACCGCGCCGGCGTCGAGCGCGTGATGGGCTACTGCACCGAGCACGAGGTCGCCCTCTTCCTGAAGCAGGCCCCGGTGTTCGAACGGATGCTCGTCGACGAGGGCATCCTGCTCTTCAAGTACTGGCTCACCGTCGACCAGGCCGAGCAGGAGCAGCGCTTCGCCGAGCGGCTGGACGATCCGCTCAAGCGCTGGAAGCTGTCGCCGATCGACATGCAGGCGCGCGCCAAGTACGCCGACTACGGCCGCGCCCGCGACGAGATGCTGGCCGCCACCCATACCCGGCACGCCCCGTGGACGCTGGTCGACTTCAACGACCAGCGCCGCGGCCGGCTGACGCTGATCCGCCACCTGCTCGCGCACATCCCCGACCGCAAGGTGCCCGACATCCCGATCGACTTCCCGCCGCTAGACCACAAGCCGCTGACCGAGAAGTTCGGCGGGCCGTTCAAGCCGATCTGAGTCGCGCCAGGTCGGCTCAGATCTTTCCCAGCGCGCGCAGGATCTTCTCCGGCGTGATCGGCTGCGAGGCCACGCGCACGCCGAACGGCGCCAGCGCGTCGTTGATCGCGTTCATCACCGCCGCCGGCGCGCCCGCCGTGCCGGCCTCGCCGGCGCCCTTGGCGCCGA
Source organism: uncultured beta proteobacterium (assembly GCA_963788635.1). Classification (GTDB taxonomy): domain Bacteria; phylum Pseudomonadota; class Gammaproteobacteria; order Burkholderiales; family Burkholderiaceae_C; genus Rubrivivax. The sequence continues at coordinate 232,218 of CAWBHE010000001.1, forward strand.
GCAGCGAGCTCTTCGTCGGCGACTGCACGTGCGAGACGACGATGTCGGGCATCTCGGCGGCCATCGGCACCAGGTAGTCGGCCATGTTGCCGTTGCGCAGCGTGCCGTCGGTGTCGTAGAGGCACTCCTCGAACAGCGCGCCGCCGATGCCCTGCACGATGGCGCCGCGCATCTGTTCGTCCACCAGCATCGGGTTCACGACGCGCCCGCAGTCCTCGACCGCCCAGTGCTTGAGCAGCCTGACGAAGCCGGTGTCGACATCGACCTCGACGTGGCTGATCTGCACGCCGTTGGTGAAGATGAAGGGGTAGTCGCGCTGTGCGTAGTGGCGCGTGACCATCAGCTCGGGCGTGAAGCCGGCAGGCAGCGTGTCCGATCGGAAGTAGGCCACGCGGCCGAGCTCGGCCAGGTCGAGCAGGCGTTCGCCCGAGACGGCGTCGACGATGCCCCCCCGCAGCACGCGCAGCCCCTGCCGCTCGCGCCCGAGGATGGCAGCCGCAGTGGCCAGGATGTTCTCGCGCAGCGCCCGTCCGGCCTGCAGCACCGCCTCGCCGCCGATCCCCGCGCCGCGGCTGGCCCAGGTGCCGCCGCCGTAGGGCGTGGCATCGGTGTCGCCCGTGATGACGCGCACGCGGTCGATGTTCACCCCTACCGCGTCGGCCGCGATCTGCGCGAAGACGGCCTCTGCGCCCTGGCCCTGTTCGCCGACGCTGCTCAACACGGTGACCACCCCGCTGGGCTCGAGGCGGAGCGTCGCGCCGTCCTGCGATGCGATGCGCGCCCCACCGACGCCGTAGAAGGCGGCGCTCGGGTTCGTCAGTTCGATCAGCGTCGCGACGCCGATGCCGCGGTAGACGTTCGCCTTGCGCAGCGTCGCCTGCTCGGCGCGCAGCGCGTCGTAATCGCAGAGCCGTCGGGCTTCGCGCAGGCAGGCCTCGTGCGACAGCAGTTCGAGCCTGATGCCCGAGGCGCCGGTCGCCGGATAGGCGTCGTCGGGAATCACGTTGCGCTGGCGAAAGGCGATCGGGTCCATCGCGAGCTTGGCCGCCATGCCGTCGACCAGGGCCTCGGTCACCGCGCAGGCGATCGGGTGGCCCACGCCGCGGTACTGGCAGGTCGGCACCTTGTTCTGGAACACCACCTTCAGGTGTGCGCGGTAGGCCTTGTGCCGGTACGGCCCGCCGGTCAGGTTGACGACCTGGTTGCCTTCGATGCCGCTGGTGCGCGGGAACATGCTGTAGGGGCCGATGCCGGTCAGGTCGTCGATCTCGAACGCCAGGATCTCGCCTGCGCGCGTGGCGGCGATGCGGCCCTTGATGCGGTGCTCGCGCGCGTGGATGTCGCTGACGAAGCTCTCGATGCGGTCGGCGACGAACTTCACCGGCCGGTTCAGCAGCATCGACAGTGCCACCGTCGCGAAATCGTCCGGGTAGGCGTGGACCTTGATGCCGAACGATCCGCCGACATCGCGGCAGATCACGCGCACCTGCGATTCCTGCAGGTCGAACTGGCGGCAGTAGAGGTCCTGCATCATGTGCGGGGCCTGGCACGAATGGTGGACGGTGAGCCGGCCCTCCGCGAGCGTCCGGCCGGGGGTCCAGTCGGCGATCTGGCTGCGCGGCTCCAGGGTCACGCCGGTGTGGCGGCCGAAGACGAAGGTCTCCTCGAACACGACCGCATCGGGCCGGGCGCAGGCCTCGTCGACGCCGCCGGTGTCCAGGCTGCGCGTGAAGCACAGGTTGTCGCCGAGCTCCGGGTGGATCAGCGGCGTGGCGGGGTCGAGCGCCGTCTCGGTGTCCAGCACCGCGGGCAGGTCCTCCCATTCCACCTCGAGCAGCGCGAGGGCCTCCTCGGCGCGGGCGCGGGTCTCGGCGACGACGGCCACCACCGGCTCGCCCTGCCAGGTGGCGCGCTCGATCGCGAGCGGGAACTGCGGCGCACTCTTGATGCCGGCCAGGTGGGCCAGCGTCGCCACCCAGGGCTTGCAGATTGCGGCGATCTCGGGCCCGGTGACGACGGCGATCACGCCCGGCAGTGCCCGTGCCGCGCCGCGATCGATGCGCGTGATGCGCATGTGTGCCACCGGGCTGCGCCAGTAGACCACGTGCGCCAGACGCGGCATTTCGATGTCGTCGATGTACTGGCCCCGCCCCTGGGTGAGCCGGCGCACGCCCTCGCGCGGGATCGCCACGCCGATGTGGCGCTGGTCCTCGGTCACGGCGGGCAGCTCGGCACCCAGGTCGCGCCGGGTCGGGCTCTCGGTCGGGTGGTTCATGCCTGTGCCTCCGCGCTGAAGCGCCCGGCGCGCTGCTGCTCCAGCACGGCGCAGACTGCATCGACGATCGCGTGGTAGCCGGTGCAGCGGCAGTAGTTGCCGCTCATCCACTCGCGCACCTGCTCGCGGTCCGCGTCGGGGCGGCGCTCGACGAGGTCCAGCGCCGCCATCAGCATGCCCGGGGTGCAGTAGCCGCACTGCAATGCGTTGTGCTCGACGAACGCGTCCTGCAGCGCCATCAGCCGCGGCGACGGCGTCGGCGTCTCGACGGTCTCGACACGGCGGCCGTCGGCCTGCACCGCCAGCACCAGGCAGCCGCGCACGACCATCCCGTCCAGCCGTACGGAGCAGGCCCCGCAGACGCCGTGCTCGCAGCCCAGGTGCGAGCCCTTGAGGCCGCAGTCCTCGCGCAGGAAGTCGACCAGGTGCTTGCGGCATTCGACGTCGCGCACGAGCGTCGTGCCGTTCACGTCCACGTGCACGCGGGCGGTCGGATGGTCGGTCGGGGTGCTCATCGGCGCTCCTGGGTCAGTGCCTGCACCGCGCGGCGCATCAGCGTCGCCGCCATCTGCGTTTTCGCGGCCGCTGAGTGGGTGAGGTCGGCGAACGGCTCGAGCTCGGCGCGCAGCGCCGCGTCGGCCTCGGCGATGCGTGCGTCGTCGAGGGGTCCGCCCTGCAGCACGAGTTCGGCGGCACGGGCACGGATCGGCCGGTCGCCCAGGCTCAGGAAGGCGAGGCGGAACTCGGTGGCGCCGTCGCCTCGGCGGCGCGCCCGGGCCGCCAGGCCGGCCACCGCGTAGTCGCCGTGGCGGCGCGCGAGCTCGTCGAAATGCTGGCGCTCTCCGGCGCCGAGCACGGGCAGCTCGACCGCGACGAGCAGCTCGTCGTCCTGCCGTGCCGTCGCGTAGATGCCCTGGAAGAAGTCCTGCGCCGGCACGCGGCGCTCGCCGCGCGCGCTGTGCAGCACGATCACGCCGTCCAGCGCCAGCACGCACGCCGGCCATTCGGCGGCCGGATCGGCATAGGCCAGCGCGCCACCCAAGGTGCCCAGGTTGCGGATCGCGCGGTGCGCGATGTGCGGCGCGGCCTGGGCGAGCAGCGGCGCGTGCGTCGCGACGAGCGCGGATTCCTCGATCTCGACGTGCCGGACCAGCGCGCCGATGCGCAGCACGCCGTCGCGCACCGTCATGCCGCGCAGCGCATCGAGCGCGGCTATGTCCACCAGCAGCGCCGGCTGGGACAGGCGCATGTTGAGCGTCGCCAGCAGCGTCTGCCCGCCGGCGAGCACGCGCGCGTCGTCGCCATGCTGCGCCAGGAGGTCGTACACGTGCTGCGACGACTCGGCGCGCACGTAGTCGAAGGCGGGCGATTTCATGGCGGCAGCTCTCGCGCCGGGCCCGCCGGGACGGCGGGGCGGGCTCTAGGGTTTGTCGGGATGGGGCTTGTTGACCGGGCGTTCAACAATTTCAGCAGAGTTGAGCAGATGGTCAATACGGAAGAAACCCGCACGAAGGTACCGGCACCCGCTCCTGCGCGCCGTCGGATGGACGCGCGCGAACGCGAGCAGCAGATCGTCGACGGCGCCGCGGACTTCTTCGCCCGGCGCGGGCTGGACGCGCAGATGCGCGAACTGGCGGCCGAGCTCGGCATCGCGCACACGCTGCTGTACCACTACTTCCCGACCAAGCGCTCGCTGATCGAGCGCGTCTACGAACAGGTCATCGCGGGACGCTGGGAGACGCGCTGGGAGGCGCTGCTCGACGATCCGCGGCCGGCCGTCGAGGACAAGCTGCACGCCTTCTACGTCGAGTACCTGGCGGCGATCCTGACGCCCGAATGGCTGCGCATCCTGGTGCACTCCGGGCTGAGCGACGGCCTGATCCCGACGCGCTACTTCGCGCTCGTGCGCGAGAAGCTCTTCCCGCGCCTGCTGCGCGAGGCCCGGCGCTCGGCGGGCAGCCGTTCGCGCGCCAAGGCCACGCCGCGCGAGGAAGCGCTGCTGATGGGGTTTCACGGCGGGCTGATCTACCACCTGGGCATCTGGCCGCTGGTCTACCAGCAGCATTTCGCCGGCGAAGGCGACGCGGCGCTGGTCGACACCTTCATCCGCGACCGCATCCGCGGCTTCCTGGCGCAGGTGCCCGACGTTCTGGCGCCGGCCCGGCCGCGCGCCTGAGAGCCTGCAAGGAGACCGCCGATGGCGCTGTCGCTGAACCACTTCTCGATCCGCAGCCTGGACCTGCCGGCCTGCGAGCGCTTCTACTGCGGCCTGCTCGGCCTGGAGGTCGGGCCGCGACCGCCGTTTCCGTTTCCCGGGCTGTGGCTCTACGCGGGCGACACGAAGGTCTATTCGAACGCGGTGGTGCACATCATCGGCGTCGACAGGGACGACCCCGAAGGGCTGAAGCAGTACCTCGGCGACCGCGACGCGGCGAGTCTGCACGGCACCGGCGCGGTCGACCACGTCGCGTTCTTCGCCACCGGCCTGGCCGCAACGCTGGCCCGGCTGCGCGCCCAGGGCGTGGCGCACCGCGAGCGCACCGTGCCGCTGCTCGGCCTGCACCAGGTTTTCGTCGACGACCCCAACGGCGTCGTCGTCGAGCTCAATTTCCCGGCCGAAGAGGGGGCGGCGCCGGGCGCCTGACGCGATGGCCCGGATCCTCGTCGTCGGTGGTTCGCTGGGCGGCCTGATGGCCGCCAACCTGCTGCTGCGCGCCGGCCACGAGGTGCAGGTGCTGGAGCGTTCGCCGCGTTCGCTGGAGGGCCGCGGCGCGGGCATCGTCACCCACGACAGCCTGCGCTCCGCGCTGCGCGCCGCCGGCGCGGTGGTCGACCGCACGCTCGGCGTGGCGGTGACCTCACGCGTCGTGCTCGACGCGTCGGGACAGGTCGCCGCCCGCTGGGACCACCCGCAATGCCTCACGTCCTGGGGCCGCCTGCTACGCCTTGCTGCGCGCCGCGCTGCCGGCTGCCTGCTACCAGCTCGCGGCGCAGGTGGTGAGGGTGGAATCGCGCGCCGACGGCGTCAGCGCCACGCTCGCCGGCGGAGAGGTGTTGCACGGCGACCTGCTCGTCGCCGCCGACGGCATCCGCTCGAGCGTGCGCGCTCAGCTCGCGCCAGACGTGCAGCCGGCCTATGCCGGCTACGTCGCGTGGCGCGGCGTCTGCGACGAGGCCAGCTTGTCACGGCACACACGCGCGACGCTGTTCGAGCATTTCGGCTTCGGCCTGCCCGACGGCGAGCAGATGATCGGCTACCCGGTGGCCGGGGCCGACAACAGCGTCGAGCCCGGCGCGCGGCGCTGGAACTTCGTCTGGTACCGGCCCGCAGCCGAAGGCGCCGAGCTCGATGCGCTGATGACCGATGCCGACGGCGTGCACCACCCCGGCGGCATCACGCCGCAGCAGGTGTCGTGGCGCCAGGTCGCGGCGGCGCGCGCGGCCGCGCGCGCCCGGCTCGCGCCGCAGTTCGCCGAGATCGTCGAGAAGACCCCCGCGCCCTTCCTGCAGCCGATCTACGACCTGGTGTCGCCGCAATTCGCGTTCGACCGCATCGCGCTGCTCGGCGACGCCGCCGTGGTCGCTCGGCCGCATGTCGGCATGGGCGTGGCCAAGGCCGGCGACGACGCGATGGCGCTCGCCGAATCGATCGCGCTCGAAGGCGCCACGCCGCAGGCGCTGCGTCGCTATGCCGCGCTGCGCGAGCCGGTCGGCGCGAGCGTGGCCGAGCGTGCGCGACGCCTGGGCGCGTACCTCGAGGCCCAGAACCGCGGCCGCCCGGCGCATCGCGATGCGGGAGCGGTGATGCGCCAGACCGCCATCGACCCGGCCCTGTTCGAAACCATCGACCCCACAACCCCAGAAGCACAGGCCATCTGAAGCCTGCGCCACCCACCGCCCCCAAGGAGACAAGCCCGATGAGCACGACGCTGAACAATCCCCGCCGCCGCAGCCTGATCATTGCCGGCACCGCGCTGGCCACCGGCCCGGCGCTGTTTCACATCGCCCGCGCGCAGGCCGGCACGATCAAGGTCGGGTTCCCGACACCGCTCACCGGCCCGTTCTCGGCCGAGGCCCAGGACCAGGTGCGGGCCGCGCAGCTGGCCGTCAAGGAGTGGAACGCCGCCGGCGGGCACAAGGGCCAGATGGCCGAGTTGCTGGTGCGCGACGACAAGCTCAACGCCGGCGAGGCCGCGACGCGCACGCTGGAGCTGATCGAGAAGGACAAGGTCAACTTCATCGTCGGCTCGCTGTCGGCGGCCACGCAGCTGTCGATCAACGCGATCACGCGCGAGCGCAAGGTGCTGTTCAACTCGATCAGCCAGTCCGACGCGATCAACGAGGTCAAGGACGCCAGCCCCTGGACTTTTCACGAGGCGCTCAACCCGCACATGACGGCCGGCGCGGTGGCGCGCTACGCGTTCCCCAAGTTCGGCAAGAAAGTGGTCTACCTGACCGCCGACTACGCCTATGGCCACGAGATGGTGCGCGGCTTCCAGCGCGCCGGCGAGGCCTTCGGCATGCAGACGCTGGCCGACATCCGGCACCCGCTGGGCACGGCCGACTATTCGGCCTTCCTGCCGCGCATCCAGGCGCTCAAGCCCGACATCCTGGTGCTGTGCAACTTCGGCCGTGACCTGGTCAACAGCGCCAAGCAGGCGACCGATTTCGGCATCAAGCAGACGACCCGCATCATCACCCCGGTGCTGCTGTACACCTCGCGCCAGGCGGGCGGCGCCGACGCCTTCGAGGGCGTCATCGGCGGCACCTCGTACTACTGGGGCCTGGAGGACCGCATCCCGAGCGCGAAGAAGTTCAACGATGCCTTCCGCGCCGCCTACGCCGGCGCGGTGCCGTCGGACTACGGCGCGCTCGGCTACGCGGGCATCAAGAGCGTGCTGCAGGCGGTCAACGACGCCGACGCCACCGACTCGACCCGCGTTGCAGCGGCCCTGGCCAAGCTCAAGTACGACTGGTACAAGGGGCCGCAGTTCTACCGCGGCTGCGATCACCAGTCGGTGCAGTCGGTGATCGTCGTCGAGAGCAAGTCCAAGGGCATGAAGGACAAGAACGACGTCTTCAACGTGCTCGAGGTCGAGGCGCCGAACGAGGCCAACCTGCGCAGCTGCGCCGAGCTCGGCTTCAAGGCCTGAGGACGGCGCCGCGATGGAGATCACGCCCTCGCTGCTGATGCTGCAGCTGGTGACCGGCATCGCGCTGGGCGCCGTCTATGCCTTGCTGGCGCTGGGCCTGAGCCTGATCTTCGGCATGCTGGGCGTGGTCAACTTCGCGCACGGCGCGTTCTTCATGGTCGGCGCCTTCATCGGCCTGTACTTCCTCGGCCTGACCGGCAACTTCTGGTTCAGCCTGGTGCTGACGCCGCTGGTCGTCGGTGCGATCGGCCTGGTCACCGAGCGCTTCCTGGTGCGGCCGCTGTACGGCCGCGGCATCGACTACCCGCTGCTGCTGACCTTCGGTCTGAGCTGGGTGCTGATCGAGGCCATGCGCGTGCTCTTCGGCATCGAGGGGCTGCCCTCGTCGACGCCCGCCGCGCTGCGCGGTGCCGTCGACCTGGGCTTCGGCTACTTCCCGAAGTACCGCCTGTTCCTCATCGCCGCCACCGCGGTGGTGGTGGGCGCGCTGTGGCTGTTCCTCGAGAAGACGCGCTACGGGCTGATCATCCGCGCGGGTTCGCGCGACGGCGAAATCCTCAAGGTGCTGGGCGTCGACGTCGCGCGCGTGTGGCTGCTGGTTTTCGCTCTCGGCACGGCGATTGCCGGACTGTCGGGTGTGCTCGCCGCGCCGACGCGCGCGGTGAACCCGGAGATGGGCATCCCGGTGCTGGCCGAGTCCTTCGTCGTCACGGTCGTCGGTGGGATGGGCTCGCTGCCGGGTGCCGTGGTGGCCGGCCTGCTGGTGGGCATCGTGTTCTCGATGACCTCGCTGTTCGCGCCGGACCTCGCCGACCTGTCGATCTTCGTGCTGATGGCGCTGGTGCTGCTGGTGCGGCCGCAAGGCCTCTTCGGCAAGGCCGGGATGCTCGGGTGAGCTGGCCCGCCGCAGTCGCCGTCGTGCGTCGCCACCGCGTGGCGACGGCGATCCTGTTCCTGCTCTTCTTCCCGCTCCTGATGCCGTACCAGGCGCTGGCGATCAACATTTTGATCTTCGGCTTGTTCGCGGTCGGCTTCAACCTGCTGTTCGGCTATACGGGACTGCTGTCGTTCGGCCACGCCGCGTTCCTGGGCGTCGGCAGCTACGCCACCGGCATCGCGATGGTCCATGGCGGCTGGCCCTGGGGTCTGGCGCTGCTGCTCGGCGTGGCGGCCGCGGCGCTGGTCGGCCTCGTGATCGGCTGGCTCGCGATCCGCACCCGGGGCATCTACTTCTCGATGGTCACGCTGGCGCTGGCACAGATCGTCTACTACGCCTTCTACAAGGCCGAGCGCTGGACCGGCGGCGAGAACGGGCTGCGCGGGATCGACGTCCCCGCGATGCGCCTGTTCGGCTGGAAGGTCGACTTCCTCGACCCGACCACCAAGTACTACGTGATCCTGGCCTTCGTCGCGGCGGCGCTGTGGTTCGTCTCGCGCCTGCTCGCGTCGCCCTTCGGTGCCGTGATGGAGGCGGTGCGCGAGAACGAGAAGCGGGCCGCCGCCTGCGGCTACGACGTCGCGCGCACGAAGCTGCTCGTCTTCGTGCTGTCGGCGACGATCTGCGGGCTGGCCGGCGCGCTGCGCGCGCTGCACCTGTCGGTGGTGCCGATCGATTCGCTGCACTACCTGTTGTCGGGCCAGGCGGTGATGATGTGCCTGCTCGGCGGCATGGGCACCTTCTTCGGCCCCTTCGTCGGCGCCGGCGTGTTCCTGACGCTCGAGGACGTGGTCACCAACGTCACCTCGCATTGGATGGCCGTGGTGGGCGTGGTGTTCATGGCCTGCGTGCTGTTCTTCCCGGCCGGCATCTGGGGCACGCTGGTCAAGCGCCTGGAGCGTGCGCGATGAGCACCTCCACGCCGATCCTCGAGGTCGAAGGCGTCAGCAAGCGCTTCGGCAGCTTCGTCGCCCTCAACGGCGTGAGCGCGCGCTTCGAGGCCGGCCGTCTGAGCGCCATCATCGGCCCCAATGGCGCCGGCAAGAGCACGTTCTTCAACGTCGTCAGCGGCGCCTTCCCGCCGAGCAGCGGGCGACTCCGGTTCCAGGGCCGGGACATCACGGGGCTGGCGCAGCACGAGTTCTCGCGCATCGGCATCGCCAAGAGCTTCCAGATCACGAACGTCTTCCAGCAGCTCAGCGCGCACGAGAACGTTCGCGTGGCCGCGCAGATGCGCCGCTCGCGCTTCGAACTGCTGAAGGCGCGCGCGACGATGTCCGAGCTGGACGAGCGCGCCGACGCGCTGCTCGAGCGCGTCGGCCTCGCGGACTTGCGCCGGCGCCCGGCCGCGGACCTCGCGCACGGCCAGCAGCGTGCACTGGAGGTCGCGATGGCGCTCGCCAGCGAGCCGGTGCTGCTGCTGATGGACGAGCCCACGGCGGGCATGTCGCCCGAGGAGACGCGGGTGATGATGGACCTGATCGTCGCGCTCGCCGCCGAGCGCTCGGTGATCCTGGTCGAGCACAAGATGAAGCTGGTGATGGGCATCTGCGAGCGGCTGCTGGTGCTGCACCACGGCGAATTCCTGGCCGAGGGCACGCCGGCCGAGATCCGCGCCAACGACGAGGTGCGGCGCGTGTACCTCGGGCAGGGCTGACCATGCTGCAGGTGCAGGGGCTGGACGCCTGGTACGGCCGCAGCCATGTCGTCCAGGGTCTGGACTTCGAGGTCCGGGCGGGCGAGATCGTCACGCTGATGGGGCGCAACGGCGCCGGCAAGACGAGCACGCTCAAGGCCATCATGGGCCTGTTGGCCAAGCGCGGCGGGTCGGTGCGCTTCGACGGCCAGGAGATCCTCGGCCAGCCGGCGCACACGCGCTTCCATCTCGGGCTGGCCTACGTGCCCGAAGAGCGGCGCATCGTGCCCGGCCTGACGGTGCGCGAGAACCTTCGCCTGGGGCTGATCGCCGGGCGCGAGCGGCACCTGGAACGCGAGCGCATCGCCGAGATCGCGCGCACGTTCCCGCGCCTGAACGAGCGCATGGAGCAGGAGGGCACGTCGCTGTCCGGCGGCGAGCAGCAGATGCTGGCCATCGCGCGCGCGATGATGGCGCGCCCGCGCATGATCCTGCTCGACGAACCTTCCGAAGGCATCATGCCGCTGCTGGTGCACGAGATGTTCGAGCTCTTCGTGCGCATGAAGCGCGACGGCACGACGATCCTGCTCGTCGAGCAGAACGTCGAGCGCGCACTGCAGATCTCGGACCGCGCCGTGATCCTCGACCAGGGTCGGATCGTGCACCAGGGCGATGCCGCCGAGTTGCTGGCCGACCGCGAGATCCAGGAGCGCTACTGTGCCGTCTAGGAACAGCGGGGCCGGCGCCTGCAGGCGCGTCGCGCCTGTGGCAAGCTGACGGCCCTGCCAGCAAGGAGAGCACTCGATGAACAGCATGGACGTCGAAGTCATCCGCAGCGCGATGGACTGGATGAACCGCGGCCACCGCGTCGTGCTCGGCACGGTGGTGCGCACCTGGGGCAGCAGCCCGCGCCCGCCGGGCAGCCTGATGATCATCCGCGACGACGGCCAGGTCGCCGGCTCGCTGTCGGGTGGCTGCATCGAGGACGACCTGATCGAGCGCGTCAAGCGCGGCGAGCTCGCCAGCCGTCTGCCGCAGAGCACGACCTACGGCGTCACCGCCGACGAGGCGCAGCGCTTCGGCCTGCCCTGCGGCGGCACGGTGCAGATCGTGCTGGAGCCGCTCGGCGCGCAGTCGCTGCTGCGCGAGTTGCTGAGCGCGATCGAGGCGCACCGCGTCGTGCGGCGCCGGCTCGAGATGGCGACCGGCCTGGTGTCGCTGCAGCCTTCGCAGGACGGCGACCGGCTGCAGTTCGACGGCCAGACGCTGGAGACCGTGCACGGCCCGCGCCTGCGCCTGGTCATCATCGGTGGCGGTCAGCTCAGCCGCTACCTGGCCGCGATGGCGGTGATGCTCGACTACCGCGTCACCGTCTGCGACCCGCGCGAGGAATACCACGAAGGCTGGCTCAGTGACCCAGGACGGATGGAAGGCGTCACGCTGTCGCGTCTGATGCCCGACGACCTGGTGCTCGCGATGAACCTCGACGCCAACAGCGCCCTGGTGGCCGTGACCCACGACCCCAAGCTCGACGACCTCGCGCTGATGGAAGCGCTGAAGACGCCGGCCTTCTACGTCGGCGCTCTCGGCTCGCGGCGCAACAACGACGCCCGGCGCAAGCGGCTGCTCGACTTCGACGTCAGCGAGGCCGAGCTGAAGCAGCTTCACGGCCCGGTCGGCCTGCACCTGGGCGGGAGGACGCCGCCCGAGATCGCGATGTCCATCGTCGCCGAGATGACCGCCGTGCGGCGCGGTGTCGCGCTCGACGGCAAGCTCGCCGACTGGAGCGGTTCCGAGACCGCCTGCCGCGTCGGCGCCTGAAGGCCGTCGCCCGTCAACCGAGCGCGGCGTCGTTGGCGATGTCCAGCGGCACCGGCTCGCCCGCCGGCGTGAAGCGGAACACCCGGCCGAGGAACGCGACCTCGCTGCGCAGCGCGCGCGCGATGTTCGGCGCCTGGCGAAAGCCATGGCCCTCGCCCTCGAACTCCAGGTAGGCGACCGGGCAGCCCGCCGCGCGCGCGGCGTCGACGATGGCGCGGCTCTGCTGCGGCGGCACGGCCTGGTCGTCGCCGCCCTGGAAGGTGATCAGCGCGGCCCGGCACTGCGCCATGTGGTGCACCGGGCTGCGCGCGCGGTAGATTTCGCGCCCCTCGGGCAGCGGCGCGACCAGCGAATCGAGGTAGCGTGACTCGAACTTGTGCGTGTCGGCGGCCAGCGTCTCCAGGTCGGCGACGCCGTAGTAGTTGATGCCGGCGGCGAAGCGGTTCGTGAAGGCCAGCGCCGACAGCACCGTGAAGCCGCCCGCGCTGCCGCCGCGGATCGCGACGCGCGTGCCGTCCACCCACCCAGCGGCGGCCAGGTGGTCGACCGCGGCGACCGCGTCGTGCAGGTCGACCACGCCCCACTGGCCGCGCAGTCGCTCGCGGTAGGCGCGGCCGAAGCCGGTCGAGCCGCCGTAGTTGACGTCGACGACGGCGAAGCCGCGCGTGGTCCAGAACTGGACGCCGACCTTGAACGCCGGGCCGGCACTCGAGGTCGGGCCGCCGTGAAGCAGCACGATCAGCGGCGGCAGCTCGCCGGCCGGCGGCGCGATGCCGGGCAGGCAGGGCGGGTAGAACCAGGCTTGCGCGTGGCGGCGTTTGCCGTCGGCGCCGGGCTCGGTGGCGAAGTCGATCGCCTGCGCGCGCGACACCGCCTCGGGCGGGATCGGTGCCGCGCCCGAACGCCGCACCAGGTCGAAGCTGCCGTCGCGCAGATCGACGGTGATCAGCGCGGGCAGGTCGTCCCGCGGCGCGGCCAGCGCGTAGGCGGTGTTGGCGTCCTGCAGGCCGACGGCGCCGAAGGCGACGAAGGGCAGCGCCAGCGGCGTCATCGCTCCACTGCGCAGGTCGAGCAGTTCCAGCGAGTCGACCGTGGCGCGGCTCACGCGCAGCAGTGCGCGACCGTCGCCGGTGAGCGCGTAGGACTGCTGGCCGAGCTGCCACAGCGGACCGCCGATCTCGGCGTCCATCGTGGTCACGGCCTGCGCCTCGCCGTCACGCCAGCGGTAGAGGTTCCACCAGCCGCTGCGGTCGGACAGGAAGTACAGCGTGCCGTCGGCATCCCACTGCGGCTCGAGCACCGATTCGCCCGATCCGCCGGCCAGCGTGTGCACGGCGCCCGGCGTGCCGTCGTTCAGCTCGACGACGACCAGCCGCGTGTCGTCCCAGGGCATCGCCGGATGGTCCCAGGCCACCAGCGCGAGCCGGCGGCCGTCCGGGCTAGTGCGCGGCCAGGCGACGAAGTCGCTGTCGTCGAACAGCACGGTCTCGTCCGGTGCGTCGAGGGTGATCGCGACGACGGCGTTCACCGGTTCGCCGCTGCCGCGGTGGTCCTCGCGCACGCAGATCAGCGCGCGGCCATCGTGCGTGCCCCGGCCGTCGGCGTAGCGGCAGCCTGGCGCCGTCAACGCCCGCACGGTTCCGTCGGCGCTGCGCAGGACCAGGCGCTGGTCGTCGAACTGCGAGAACACCAGCCGGTCGCCGACCACCGCCCACGGCGTGCCACCGTATTCGTGGACGCGGCTGCGCACGTTGGTGCCGGCGTCCAGCAGCTCGGCCACGGCGCCGTCGGGCGCGCGCGCCATCAGCACGCTGCGGCCGCGCTCGGCGGGCCGGCCCTCGATCCAGTACAGCGTGCCGCCGGCCGCGCCCGCGAAGGCCAGCGAGACGGCGCCGGCCGCGGCCCGCTCGGCCGTCAGCGGCGAAGGCCAGGTGCCGCAGGGCAGGGTGCGGGGGGTGGACATGGTCGGGCTCGGCAGGGGACGAGCCGGGGATGATAGTGACGAGCGTGGCCGGCCGACCGGGCCTCGGCGCGTCAGCGCAGGTCGAGGTGGTCGGGCAACTCGTTCGGGTTGGTCTGGCCCGGCGCGAGAGGGAAGTGCTTCTCGAGCACGGCGTCGACGGCGTCGATGGCACCGGTCAGCCCGTCCTCGAAGCGCCCGGCGGCGAAGGCGCTGCGCATGCCTTGCAGCACCTCGCTCCAATGCGTGTCCGGCACCAGGCGCGCGACGGCCCGGTCGGCGACGATCTCGATCGCGTGCTCGGCCATCAGCAGGTAGATCAGCACGCCGTTGTTGGCCTCGGTGTCCCAGACGCCGAGTTCGCCGAACAGCGCCACCGCCCGCTTGCGCGGCGTGACGTGGCGCCACAGATGAGCCAGCGGCAGGCCGGCTTCGATGCAGACACGGATCTCGCCGCTGTGCTTGGCCTCGCTGGCGACCAGACGCGCCTGCAGGCGCTCGCGTGCGGCGGCGTCGATGGCGCGCCGCACCTGGCGCTCGTCGAACCAGCGGTGGCGGGCGATGCGGGTGAGGCGGCCCATCACCAGCGTCCCGAGGCGCCGCCGCCGCCGAAGTCGCCGCCGCCGCCGGACGAGAAGCCTCCCCCGCCACCACCTCCCCCGCCGCCGCGGCCGACACCCATCGCCAGCAGCTGCAACACGGTGCCGATGCCCAGCACGCCGACCAGGACCACCGTCGCCAGCGCGGCGCCCAGCGCCAGGAGCAGGCCCGCACCCAGCCACCAGGCCACACCGCCCGCGGCAGCGGCGGTGACGATCGACCCGATCCGGCGCCCGAGCACGGCGCTGAGCAGGCCGCCGACGACGAGCACGCCGACGAAGAAGAACAGCATCCCCTGCTGGAACGGGACACCCTGCGGCGCGCCCGTCCCGCCCGCCGCCGGCAGCGGCAGGTCCTCGCCCCGGATGCGCGCGATGAGCTGGTCGACGCCGGCGTTGAGCCCGCCGGCGAAGTCGCCAGCGCGAAAGGCCGGCGTGATCGCGCGCTGGATGATCTGGTTGGCGGCGAGGTCGGGGACCGCGCCTTCCAGCGTCTTCGCGACCTCGATGCGGATCGCGCGATCGTTCTTCGCCACCACGACAAGCACGCCGTCGCCGACCTCGCGCCGGCCGATCTTCCAGACGTTGGCGACCCGGTTGGCGTAGGCCGCGATGTCCTCGGGCGCGGTCGTCGGCACCAGCAGCACGACGATCTGCGGCCCGGCCTGGGCCTCGAAGGCCGCCAGCTTGGCCTCCAGGCCGGCGCGCTGGGTCGCATCGAGGGTGCCGGTCTGGTCGATCACGCGCGCGCTGAGCGCCGGCACCGGCAGCAGGTCCTGCCCGAACGCCGGCGCCAGCATGGCCAGCGCCGCCAGCAGCGCGGCCAGCAGCGCGCGCAGCCAGCGCTTCGCAGCCAGGGTCATCGGCAGCTCAGCGCGATGCCGCCGGCGCCGGCGCGGCCGGCTTGTCGAAGCTCACGGTCGGCGGCGTGGAGATCGTGGCCTCGTTCTCGACCGTGAAGTTCGGCTTGACGGCGTAGCCGAACACCTTGGCGGTGAGGTTGGTCGGGAAGCTGCGCGCGAGCACGTTGTACGCCTGCACCGCCTGGACGTAGCGGCCGCGCGCCACGGTGATGCGGTTCTCGGTGCCTTCCAACGTGACGCGCAGGTCCTGGAAGGCCTGGTTGGCCTTCAGCGCCGGGTATTGCTCGCTGACCACCATCAGCCGGCTGAGCGCCCCCGTCAGCTCGCCTTGCGCGGCCTGGAATTTCTGGAACGCGGCCGGGTCGTTGATCAGCTCCGGCGTGGCCTGGATGCTGGTCGCCTTGGCGCGTGCCTCGATGACGCGGGTCAGCGTCTCCTGCTCGAAGTTGGCTTCGCCCTTGACCGTGGCCACGATGTTGGGCACGAGGTCGGCGCGCCGCTGGTACTGGTTGAGCACCTCGCTCCAGGCGGCCTTGGTCTGTTCGTCCAGGCGCTGGAAGTCGTTGTAGCCGCAGCCCGACAGGCTGACCAGCGTCATGGCGGCGAGCAGGCCGGCAAACCAAGTCTTGAACTTCATGCGTTTTCTCCGAGGCAAGCGGGTGCGATGCTACCCGCGCCGGCACAGATGGGGGCCGACAATGCGGGCTTCAAGCATGGACATCGTCGAACAGGCGCTGCGCGGCGGCGCGACCCTCGCCGCGTCGCCGCTGGTGCGGCGGCAGACGGTACTGATCGTTGGCGCGGGCGGCACGTTGGGGTCGGCGATCCTCGCCGAGGCGTTGGTCGGCGGGCGCTTCCAGCGCGTCGCCGCGCTCGTCGCCGGTCCGCTGAGCTCGGCGGTGCGCGGCTTCGACGCGTTGCCGGCGGCGGCACTGGACGACCCGCCGACGCCGCTCGCGGCCGAGCTCGCCTTCGTCGTCTTCGAGCGCGCGCGCCACAGCAACCGCCGCGACGAGGCTTTCGTCCAGCCCGATCCGGCGGCGCTGCTGGTGCTCGCGCGCCAGTTGCACGCGCGCGGCGTGCGCCGCCTGCTCGTCGTGCTGCCGCATGCGCCGGCGCTGCTGCCGAGCGCGCTCAAGGCCGGCTTCGCGTCGCTCGCCGAAGCCGCGGTGGCCGCGCTCGGCTTCGAGCAGCTGGTCTTCGTGCGCGCGGCGCAGACGTCCGGCGGCGCCGCGTCGGGGTCGCGCATCGAGCGCTTCGCGCGCTGGTGGCTGTCGCAGCTGCGCTGGATGGTGCCGGCGCAGGAGCAGCCGGTGCGCGCCGTCAAGCTCGCGGCGCTGGTGGTGCGGCTCGCGCAGCGGCTGCCGGCGGCCACGCCCGGCACCCGAGTGCTGCCGCCCGAGCGCCTGTGGCAGGCCGCTGCCGGCCCGCCCGGCGCCGCCGACGCGGCGCTGTCGGACTGGCTCGCCCCGCCATAATCCGGCGATGCCCGCGCCGCTCCAGAACGACAATTTCCTGCGCGCCTGCCTGCGCCAGCCGACCGAACACACGCCTGTCTGGCTGATGCGTCAGGCCGGCCGCTACCTGCCCGAATACAACGCGACGCGCGGGCGTGCCGGCAGCTTCATGGGCCTGGCGACGAACCCGGATTTCGCGACCGAGGTGACGCTGCAGCCGCTGGAGCGCTACGCGCTGGACGCCGCGATCCTGTTCTCCGACATCCTGACCGTGCCCGACGCGATGGGCCTGGGCCTGTCGTTCGCGCAAGGCGAGGGCCCGCGCTTCGCCCACCCGTTGCGCGACGAATCGGATGTCGCCGCGTTGCGCGTGCCCGACCTCGACCGCCTGCGCTACGTGTTCGACGCCGTCGCGTCGATTCGCCGCGCGCTCGCCGGCCGCGTGCCGCTGATCGGCTTCTCGGGCAGTCCGTGGACGCTGGCCTGCTACATGGTCGAAGGCGCCGGTTCGGACGACTACCGCCTCGTGAAGACCATGCTCTACGCGCGGCCCGACCTGATGCACCGCATCCTGGCCGTCAACGCCGAGGCCGTGACCGCCTACCTGAACGCGCAGATCGACGCGGGCGCGCAGGCGGTGATGGTCTTCGACAGCTGGGGCGGCGTGCTCGCCGACGGCGCGTTCCAGCGCTTCAGCCTGGCCTACACGCAGCGCGTCGTGCAAGGCCTGCAGCGCGAGCGCGACGGCCGACGCGTGCCGGTGATCGTCTTCACGAAGGGCGGCGGGCCCTGGCTCGACGAGATCGCCGCTTGCGGCGCCGACGTCGTCGGCCTCGACTGGACCGTGAACCTGGGTCGCGCGCGGGCTCGCGTCGGCGACCGCGTCGCGCTGCAGGGCAACCTGGACCCGAACGTGCTGTTCGCGCCGCCCGCGGTGGTGGCGCGCGAGGCGCAGGCGGTGCTGGACAGCTTCGGCCCGCCGCAGTGCGCCGACGGCCGCTGGGACGGCCACATCTTCAACCTCGGGCATGGCATCAGCCAGTACACGCCGCCCGACAGCGTGGCCGCACTGGTCGACGCCGTTCACGCGCATTCGCGCCGGCAGCGCGCTGCCGGGTAAGTGAGTGCTCAGGGGTTGACTTATCCCCAAATACCATGCTGCGGCGCAGCGTTTGCGGGCGCCGCGAGTGGCCCCCCCGGGGAACCCCCGAATCGATCCCAAGTTATTGATTTTTCTGGATTCCCGGTGCTGCTGCGAAAACGCGCATCGCAAGCCGGTGCCCGCAGAATCAAGCACTTGGCAGCGCTGGACGCAGTTTTCCCACAAAGTTATCCACAGAACTTGTGGGCAGCCGGAAAAAGCCTTTTCAATCATGAACTTCGGCGCGTTCCTTGAGGTGAAACCGAGCTTTCGCGCGCAACTGCAACGAGGCCGGCTTGGGCTTTGAGGGGCGCGTCACGGTCGCGGTCGAAGCGCCGCAGCATGCGGCCCTCGGCACGCTGCTCGACTACGCCAGTGAGCAGCCACTCGCGCCGGGGACGCTGGTCCGTGTGCCGCTGGGCCGGCGCGAGGTGCCGGGCATCGTCTGGCATGCCGAGGCGGCCGCGTCGGCGACCGAGGCCCAGCTGCGCCCGCTGGCCGAAGTGCTGTCGGCGTTGCCGCCGCTGGCCGCACCCTGGCGCCGGTTGGTGGACTTCGCGGCGGCCTATTACCAGCGCGCGGTCGGCGAGTTGGCGCTGGCGGTGCTGCCGCCCGAGCTGCGCAGGCTCGACCCGGCGCAGCTGGAACGTCGCGTCGCCAAGCTCGATCGTCTGCCGCCGGCGGCACGCCGCCCCACCGCCCCGAATCGACCGGCGCTCACCGCCGAGCAGGCCGCCGCGCTCGAGGCCGTGGCCGCGAGCGCCCAGCCGACGCTGCTGCACGGCGTCACCGGCAGCGGCAAGACCGAGGTCTACCTGCGCGCCGCCGAGGCTGCTCTCGACGCCGGCCGCCAGGCGCTGGTGCTGGTGCCGGAGATCAACCTCACGCCCCAGCTCGAGGCGCGCTTCGCCGAGCGCTTCCCCGACCGGTGCCTGGTCAGCCTGCACAGCGGTCTGACACCGGCGCAACGGCTGCGCCACTGGCTGCTCGCCCACCTCGGCAGGGCCGACCTCGTGCTCGGCACGCGGCTGGCGGTGTTCGCGTCGCTGCCGCGGCTCGGGCTGATCGTCGTCGACGAGGAACACGACCCGTCGTTCAAGCAGCAGGAAGGCGCGCGCTACTCGGCGCGCGACCTGGCGGTCTGGCGCGCGGTCGACGCCGGCGTGCCGGTGCTGCTGGGCTCGGCGACGCCCTCGCTGGAAACCTGGCAGCGCGTGCAGGAAGGCAAGTACCGGCGGCTGGCGCTGGACCAGCGCATCGGCGGCGGCGCGATGCCGCGCGTGCGGCTGTTCGACATGGGCCGGCTGCCGCGCGAGAAGGGCCGCGACGCGCCGGCGCTGGCGCCGCCGCTGCTGGCCGCGATCGGCGAGCGCATCGAACGCGGCGAGCAAAGCCTGCTGCTGCTGAACCGGCGCGGCTACGCGCCGGTGCTGCAATGCGGCGCCTGCGGCTGGAAGAGCGGCTGCCCGCACTGCAGCGCCTGGCGCGTGTTCCACAAGGCCGACCGCACGCTGCGCTGCCACCACTGCGGCTTCACCGAGCGCGTGCCGCGCGCCTGCCCCGACTGCGGCAACCTCGACATCGCGCCGATCGGCCGCGGCACCGAGAAGCTGCAGGAGCAGCTCGCCGCGCTGCTGCCCGGCGCGCGCGTCGCACGCATCGACGCCGACAGCACGCGCGGCGTCGGCATGCTGGAGTCGCAGCTGGCGGAGGTGCACGCGGGCGAGGTCGACGTGCTCGTCGGCACGCAGATGGTCGCCAAGGGGCACGACTTCCGCGGCATCACGCTGGTCGCCGCGGTGAACCCGGACGCGGCGCTGTTCGCGAGCGACTTCCGCGCGCCGGAGCGGCTGTTCGCGCTGCTGATGCAGGCCGCCGGCCGTGCCGGGCGCAGCGCCGAGCAGGCCGCGCGCAGCGAGATGTGGATCCAGACCTGGCACCCGCAGCACGCGCTCTACGCGGCGCTGCAGCGCCACGACTTCGCCGCCTTCGCGGCGAGCCAGCTCGCCGAGCGGCGCGCGGCCGGGCTGCCGCCGTTCACGCATCTGGCGCTGCTGCGCGCCGAGGCCAAGACGGCCGACGTGGCGAGCGCCTTTCTGCACGACGCGGCGGCGCTGGCCGAAGACCAGCCGGGCGCTGAGCGTCTACCCGCCGGTGCCGCCGACCGTGCAGCGCGTCGCCGACGTCGAGCGCATGCAGATGCTGCTCGAGTCGCCGTCGCGCGCGCACCTGCAGCGCTTCCTGGCCGGCTGGCTGCCCGCGCTGCAGCCGCTGCGCGCGCGCCACAAGGGCTTGCTGCGCTGGGCGGTGGACGTCGATCCGCTCGCGATCTGAAGTTCAGCCCGGCCGCACGCCGAACACCCAGGCCAGGCCCGAAAAGCTGACGAAGGCGATCACCGTGCTGCTCAGCACGATGCGCGCCACGCGGCCGTTGTCGGCGCCATAGCGTTCGGCGAGCAGCGAGACGTTGCTCGCGCTCGGCAGCGCGGCGGCCAGCGTCAGCACGGTGACCTGGAACGCCGACAGCGGCGCACCGAGCGAGCGCGCCGCGCCGGCGAGCGCGAACACCAGCAGCGGGTGCACGAACAGCTTGATCAGCGCCACCGGCAGGAAGTTCGCCACCGGCGTGCGCGTGTGCGCATGCTGGCCGGCGCGCCAGAGCACGGTGCCGATCGCGAACAGCGCCACCGGCGTCGCGGCGTCGGCGAGCATGCGCACGACCACGTCCGCCGGGCCGGACAGCCGGATGCCGGCGACCGAGAACGCCGCGCCGAGCGCGATCGACCAGGGCAGCGGGTTCGACAGCGCGCCGCGCAGCGCGCGCAGCATCGCCACGCGCGCGCCGTGGCCCGAGGCCTCGTGCGCCTGTGCCAGCGCGATGCACAGCGAGCTGGTCACGAACAGGTCGGCGAGGATGGTGCTGATCACCGGTCCGGCCGCGGCCTGCCCGAGCAGCGCGACGAGCAGCGGCACGCCCATGAAGCCGGTGTTCGGGAACGCCGCGACGAGCGCGCCGAACGCGGCGTCCTTCAGGTGCACGCGCTCGTTCAGCGTGAGCGCGATCGTGACGAACACGATCAGCAGCGCGGACAGCAGGTACACGCCCAGCAGCGCCGGGTTCAGCAGGTCGAACAGCGGCGTGTTCGCGCCGAAGCGGAACAGCAGGCAGGGCAGCGCGAAATACAGCACGAAGGCGTTCAGCCCGGGGATCGCGCTCTCGGGCAGCACGTGGCGCTGGCCGGCCAGGTAGCCGGCCAGCACGAGGGCGAAGAACGGGACGGTGACGGCGAGGATGGACTGCATGGCCGGGCGCGAGTATCTCAAGCCCGGGCCGGTCGGCCAGCGCGCTGCGACGGCCATGCCTTAGGCTCTCGGCTGGATTTTTCCGTCGGAGACCCGGATGTCGAATTCCCGCATGGGCAGTTTCGGCCGCGCACTGCGCTGGCTGTGGTGGCTGCTCGATGCCAGCCGCCGCGCGCTGATGAACCTGCTGCTGTTGCTGCTGCTGGCCGCGCTGGCCTGGTACGCCTTGCGCGGCACGGCTCCGCCGTTGCAGCACAAGACCGCCCTCGTGCTGGCGTTGCGCGGCCCGCTGCACGAGCAGTTTTCGGGCAACCTGCGCGACAGCGCGCTGCGCCAGGCGCGCGGCCTGCCGGTCGAGCAGACCCGGTTGCGCGACGTGCTCGCCGCGCTCGACGCCGCCGCCAAGGACGACCGCATCGCGCGCGCGGTGCTCGTGCTCGACGACTTCGCCGGCGCCGGCCTGCCGACGCTGCGCGAGGTGGCCGCGGCGATCGACCGCTTCAAGGCCAGCGGCAAGCCGGTCGTCGCCTGGGGCACGAGCTACGACCAGCGCCAGTACTACCTGGCCGCGCACGCGAGCGAGGTCTGGCTGGACCCGATGGGCGAGGTCGCGATCGAAGGCTACGGCGGCCACCGCAGCTACTACAAGAGCGCGCTCGACCGCCTGGGCGTGACGGTCCACGTGTTGCGCGTCGGCCAGTACAAGAACGCGGCCGAGAACTTCGTCACCGACGGCCCGTCGCCGCAGACGATGGAAGAGGACGGCGCGCTCTACGGTGCGCTGTGGGCCAGCTACACCGCTGGCGTCGAGCACGCGCGCAAGCTGCCGGCGGGCAGCATCGAGCAGGAACTGGACGCGCTGCCCGAGCGGCTCGAAGCGGCCGGCGGAGACTCGGCCCGGCTCGCGCTGCAGAGCCACTGGGTCGACGCGCTGAAGACGCGCGACGAGATGCGCACCGCGCTCATCGAACGCGGCGCACGCGACGACGACGGCCACACCTTCCGCCAGATTCCGTTCGAGACCTACCTCGCCACGGTGCGGCCGGCCGGCGGCGCCGACACGATCGGCGTCGTCGTGGCCGAAGGCGACATCGTCGACGGCGAGGCCGACGGCGGCACGATCGGCGGGCTGTCGACCGCCGAGCTGATCCGCCAGGCGCGCGAGGACGAGCACATCAAGGCCATCGTGCTGCGCGTCGACTCGCCCGGCGGCAGCGCCTTCGGCGCCGAGCTGGTGCGGCGCGAGCTCGCGCTCACGCGCAAGGCGGGCAAGCCGGTGATCGTCTCGATGGGCGACCTGGCCGCTTCGGGCGGCTACTGGATCTCGACCGCCGCCGACGAGGTGATCGCCGATCCGGACACGATCACCGGCTCGATCGGCGTGATCGCGGTGCTGCCCAGCGCCGAGCAAGGCCTGACCAAGCTCGGCGTGCACACCGGCGGCTACACCACCGGCTGGCTCGTCGACGCCTACGACCTGCGGCGCGGCCTGGACCCGCGCTACGAGCGCCTGTTGCAGGCTGGCATAGACCACACCTACGCCGACTTCGTCGCCCGGGTGGCCGCGGCACGCAAGTCGACGCCGGAGAAGATCGACGCCATCGCGCAGGGTCGCGTCTGGACCGGCACGCAGGCCTTGCAGCGCGGCCTGGTCGACAAGCTCGGCAGCTTCGAGGACGCGATCCACGCCGCCGCACAGCGCGCCCATCTGCCGGCCGACACGCGCGTCCAGTACATCGAGCGCGAGCCCGGCCGCGTCGAGCAGCTGCTGTCCTACTTCGGCGTCGACCTGGCCACGCTCGGTGGCCAGGGCGCCGGCTGGTCGGGGCTTCTCGGCCTGCCCGTGCCGCCGGCGCTGCGCGGCGTGCAGCAGGATATGGGCTGGCTCGCCGGCGCCGGCGACGTGGCCGACGGGCGCAAGCCCTTCGTCACGCTGACGCACTGCATGTGCCGCGCGCCGTAGCGCTCGCTCAGGCCGGCTGCGGTCCGGGGCGGCCGGCCTCGACGACGAAGCGGGCCAGCGTGCTCGCGCCGCTGGCCGGGTCGCGCGCGTCGTCGAGCACGCGCAGCTCGGCGTGCAGCGCCTGCGCGTCGAGCGTGAAGCGGCCGTAGCCGCGCCGGTCGCCGCGCGCGAGCTTGACGTGGGGGTTGAAGGCGAGCGCGGCGTCGATGCGCGACTGCGGCAGCGACAGGCTCGTGATCGAGGTGCCGCAGAACTCGCTCGCGACGACCGGCGACTTCGGGTCGTCGAAGTCCGGCCGCAGATCGGCGACGTAGTTCGTGTGCACGTCGCCGCCGAGCACGACGACGCCGGGCACGCGCTTGTCGGCCACGGTCCGGAGCAGGCGGCGGCGCGCGGCGGGGTAGCCGTCCCAGCCGTCGGTCCAGACCAGCCCGCCCTGCGCCGGGTCGGCCCAGCTGAAGCGCGCCATCAGCGTCTGCTGCGCGAGCAGGTTCCACGGTCGCGCCAGGTCCCAGCCCTCGGCGAGCCAGGCTTCCTGCGCCGCGCCGAGCAGCGTGCGCCGCGGGTCGGCCAGCGCCGGGCAGTCCTGCGGCCGCACCGTGTTCGAGCCGCCGTGGCCGGGGCGCGGGCAGGCCTGCGGGTCGCGCATCTGGCGGTCGTCGAGCAGGTGCACGCGCGCGAGCCGGCCCCAGTCGAGCCGGCCGTGCATGCGCATCGAGCCGTCCACCGGCCGCGCCGCCTTCGGCAGCGGCATGTGCTCCCAGTAGGCCCGGTAGGCGGCGGCGCGCCGGGCCGGCGAAGTCGGGCTCGAGCCGGTTGCCCTGCAGGCCGGCGTAGTCGTTCTCGACCTCGTGGTCGTCCCAGACCAGCAGCCAGGGGCAGGCGGCGTGCGCGGCCTGCAGCGCCGGGTCGCTCTTGTGCAGCGCGTAGCGGGCGCGGTAGTCGTCCAGCGTGCGCACCAGGCGGCCGTCGGTCGGGCGCACGCTGCTCGCGCCGCCGGGGTATTCGTAGAGGTAGTCGCCGAGGAACAGCACCAGGTCCAGCGGCTCGGCGGCGGCATGCCGCCACGCGGCGTAGAAGCCGACGTCCCAGCGCTGGCAGCTGGCGATCGCGAAATCGAGCCTTGCCACCGCGTCGCCGGCGGCCGGCGCGGTGCGCGTGCGGCCGACCGCGCTCTGCTGGCCGAGCGCGACGAAGCGGTACCAGTACCAGCGCGCCGGCGCCAGCGCGGACGGCTCGGCGTGGACGCTGTGCGCGTCGGCGGCCAGCGCCGTCTCGACGCCGCGCGCGGCGATGCGCATGAAGGCCTCGTCTTCGGCGATCTCCCAGCGCACCGCGACCGCCGGCGGCAGGTCGGCGCCGGTCAGCCGCGTCCACAACACCATGCCGTCGGCGCGCGGCTGGCCGCTGGCCACGCCGAGCCCGAAGCGCGGCACGTCCGCGGCGCGCGCGTGGCGCACGAAGGCCGGCGCGAGTCCTGCGGCCAGCCCGACGCCCGCCAGGCCGAGCAGATCGCGGCGCTGCGCCATTGCCCGTGTCAGGCGGCCGCGACGATGTCGCTGAAGAGCGGGTCCTGCCGGGTGCGCGGCCGGTAGGCCGAGACGCGGCGCGCGATCTCGGCGATGTGCTCGGGCGTCGTGCCGCAGCAGCCGCCGGCGATGTTGAGGAAGCCGCTTTTCGCGAACTCCTCCATCAGCGCCCCGGTCACCGGCGGCGTTTCGTCGAAACCGGTCTCGCTCATCGGGTTGGGCAGGCCGGCGTTCGGGTAGCAGCTGATGAAGGTGTCGCCGGCGACGCGCGCCAGCTCCTCGATGTAGGGCCGCATCAGCGCCGCGCCGAGCGCGCAGTTCAGGCCCACCGCGAGCGGCCGCGCATGGCGCACCGAATGCCAGAACGCGGCCACCGTCTGGCCCGACAGGATGCGCCCGGAGGCGTCGGTGACGGTGCCCGAGACGATCACCGGCAGCCGCTCGCCGCTGTCTTCCATCAGCGCGTCGAGCGCGAAGATCGCCGCCTTCGCGTTCAGCGTGTCGAACACGGTCTCGACCAGGAACAGGTCGCAGCCGCCTTCGAGCAGCCCTTCGGCCTGCTCGCGGTAGGCGTCGCGCAACTGGTCGAAGCTGACATTGCGTGCGCCGGGGTCGTTGACGTCGGGGCTGAGGCTCGCGGTGCGCGGTGTCGGGCCGAGCGCGCCGGCGACGAAGCGCGGCTTGTCCGGCGTGCTGGCGGCATCGCAGGCCGCACGCGCGATCGTTGCCGCCGCGACGTTCATCTCGCGCGCGACATGCGCCAAGCCGTAGTCCTCCTGCGCGATCGAGGTCGCGCCGAAGGTGTTGGTCTCGACGATGTCGGCGCCGGCGGCGAGGTAGGCGTCGTGGATCGCACGCACCACGTCCGGCCGCGTCAGCACGAGCAGGTCGTTGTTGCCCTTCAGGTCCTTCGGATGGTCGGCGAAGCGCGCGCCGCGGAAGTCGGCCTCGGTCAGCTTGTGGCGCTGGATCATCGTGCCCATCGCGCCGTCGATGACGACGATGCGCTGGCGCAGCAGCGCCGGCAGTGCCTGGCCGCGCGTGTAGACCGGAGTGCGAGCGTTCATGCGCCGATTGTAGGAAGGCGTGTCCGGCCCGACGTCAATACGGCCGGTAGCGTCGGCGCACCCGGCGCCGACGCGGTGGCGCCGTCGGGGCGCCGACGCGTGCCTGGCGGCGCAGCTCGCGGCGCAGCTTCAGGTCTGCCCACATCAGCACCAGCAGCATCGGCACGCCGATGCCGGCCACCAGGCAGGCGGCCACCGCCGGGATCTCGTGGTGGTAGGTGGACGCCGTCTGCCGCTCCAGCCCGGCCGCGGTGGTCACCAGGTCCTGGCAGACCAGCACGGCGAAGCCGAGCATCGCCGCGGCCAGCCAGCGCCAGACGCGCCGGCGCCGCCCGTGCCGGCCGCCAGCCTGGAAGGCGATCCACAGGCCGCCGATGCTGCCGCTGGCGGCCATCGGCCCAGCCAGCGCGAGCGCATCCCAGCGCCAGGTCAGCCCGGGTTGCAGGCCGGTGGCGACGACGACCAGCATCTGCGCCAGCGCCGAACCGATGCCGATGAGCAGGCCGCTGGCAACGACGATGCCGGCATTCGGCCAACGCGCCATCAGCCCCATCGGCAGCGCGACCGCGGCCACTGCCACGAGCCAGGCTCCCAGCAGCAGCAGGACGCCGAAGCCCAGTTCGTAGGCCACGTCCTGGCTCGCCACGCCGAGCAGCATCGCGGCCCAGATGCCGGTGCCGAGCGCCACCGACGCCGCCCCCGCGAGCAGCCATCGGGGCCGGGCCTGTCGCGTCGCGCTGGGCCAGGCGCAGGTAGCCCAGCGCGACATGCGCACCGAACATCACGACGAGGACCGCCGCGGTCCACAGCAGGCCCGCCGCCTGGCCCAGCGTGCTCGCGCCGACGGCGTCGTTCACGCTGCGCCCGGCCGGGTCAGGAAGCCGACCCCGCGCCGCTGGCGGACCTCGGGTTTGACGCGGTGCTCGCTCTCCAGCTGGGCGAGGAACTCGTCGGGTTCGAAGGCCGCGCCCAGGATGTCGACCTGCCGCTTGACGGCGGCGAAGTCGCCGGCGACGAGCTGGTCCATTGCGGCCAGCCGCGCGCGCTGCTCGGCGGTCAACGCCGCGCCGTCGCCGGCCAGCGCCTCGGTGACGAACATGCGCTCGCGCTGCGCCGCGGTGAGCGGATGGAAGCGGATCTTGAAGGTGAAGCGTCGCAAGGCGGCTTCGTCCAGGTCTTCGAACAGGTTGGTGGTACAGATGAAGACGCCGGCGAAACGTTCCATGCCTTGCAGCATCTGGTTGACTTCGCTGACCTCGTACTGGCGTTCGGCGAGCCGGCGGCTGCGCAGGAAGCTGTCCGCCTCGTCGAGCAGCAGCACCGCGCCTTCGGTCTCGGCCTCGTCGAACATCCGGGCCAGATTCTGCTCGGTCTCGCCGACGTACTTGCTCGCGATGTCGCTCGTCTGGCGGATCATCAACGGGCGCTGCAGCGCGTGCGCGATGTGTTCGGCCAGCGCCGTCTTGCCGGTGCCCGGCGCGCCATGGAAGCACAGCGTGCCGTGGCCGCGGCGCTGCAATGCGTCGATCACGCGTGCCGGCTCGAAGCGGCTCTCGACGTTGAGCAGCGTCAGGTCGTAGTCGGTGACGACGGGCCGCGCGCCGCGCTCGCTGCCTTCGTTGCCGAGCGCGCGATCGGCGTTGGCGAGCTGGCGTTGGATCATCGCCTCGCAGGAGGTTGGCGCCGCGCTGCCGGCGTCGGGGCAGGCCAGGCGCGCGAAGCGCACCGCGGTGCGGATCTGCGCCGGGGTCAGCGCGCGCCGCTCGGCCAGCTTGGCCGCGAAGCCCTCGCTGACCGGCGCGCCGGCGAGCGCGCGTCGCACCAGCGCTTCGCGCGCCCCCGGCGGTGGGCTCAGCAGCTGCAGGTGGTACTGGAAGCGGCGCCGGAAGGCGGGGTCGATCTGCTCGATGCGGTTCGTGACCCAGATCACCGGGACCGGATTCGTTTCCAGGATCTGGTTCACCCAGGCCTTGCCGCTCACGCTGGCCGACGGCGCGTCGCCGCTGTCCAGTCGCGCGAGCAGCTGCGCGGCTTCGCCGGAGATCGGCGGGAACACGTCCTCGACCTCGTCGAACAGGAGCGCGACGCCGGCGCTGCTCTTCAGGAAGACCTGGCTGATCTGCAGGCTGCGGTAGCGGTCGCGGCCGGTCAGGCTGTTGCCGTCGCGGTCGGCGTATTCGACTTCGTACAGGTCCAGCCCGGCGGCCTGCGCGCAGACCTTGGCCAGTTCGGTCTTGCCGGTGCCGGGCGGGCCGTAGAGCAGCACGTTGACGCCGGCCTCGCGCCGCTCGGCGGCGTTCTTCAGCAGCGCGGTCAGCACGCGCGTGTCTTCGTCGACGAAGGCGAAGTCGGCCGCCGTCAGCTCGCTCTTGCTCGCCGGTCGGGTGAACACCGCCATCAGGTCGTTCGGGCCGCGGTACTCGCGCATCAGCACCGGCGGCAGTTGTTCGCTGACCTTCATCAGGTCGGCCAGATCGGTGATGTTCTGCTCCGAGATGAGGTTCTCGATCATCCCGATGCGTTCCAGCCGCGAACCCGCGCGCAGCGCCTCGGCGACCTCGCTGGCCTCGACGCCGGCGACCGCGGCGATCGCGGCGTAGGCTTCCTGCGCGCTGCCGACCTTGAACTCGACGAGCAGGCCGCGCAGGTCGCGCTGGTAGCGCGCGAGCGTGCCGTAGAGCAGCAGCGCGCGCTCGGCCGGATTCAGCTGCAGCAGCCCGGCGAGCGCGTCGATGTTCTTCTGCACCAGCGTGCTCTGCTTCTTGAGCCGGCGCTGCAGCCATTCGCAGGTCGCGCCGAGCACGGCGAGCAGGTCCTTCGGCGCGTCCTTGATGTACTCGTCGATGTAGAAGAACAGCGTGCCTTCTTCGTACGGCCCGCGCCACGGGCCGTGGCGCTGGATGAAGGCCTCGTCGCTCAAGGCCTCGTGGCCGCGCCAGTGGCTGTTGCCGCGGCAGCGCTGGTTGAGGAAGCCGCGCAGCCGGGCGAGCACCGACACCGGCCACACCAGGTGGCGGCCGGTCAGCGCGAGCAGGCTGTTCCAGTCCCGCCGCAGGTTGAAACGGCCGGCCTCGCGCAGCGTGAGGGTGAGCACGAAGTGCGAGCACAGGCTGTCCAGCACCGGGGCCTGGTCCAGCCCCGGCGACAGCACCCAGCGGGCATCGGACAGCCCCTTCGGCATCGAGCACCTTCACGCATCACGCAGATGCGGCCGATCTTGGCGCAGCGGCGCCGGCCCGACAAGTCCCGTCGCAAACCCCCCGTGGCCGGGGGGCAGCGTCAATGCAAGGTCAGAGGCTGCTGCGCGAGCTGCGCGTAACCCTCGATGTAGTCGTCCATCGCCTGCGGGTCCGGGCTGCTGTCGATCAGCGCCTGCACGCCCTGCTTGAACGATTCCGCCAGCGCGCCTTCGATGAAGATCTCCTTGCGCGCGAACTTGTCGACGATCTCGTAACCGCCCCGCGTCAGTGGGCCGGCCTCGGCATCGGCTGCGGCCTCGAACTGGACGACCACGAAGCTGTCGGAGTTGTAGAGCATTTGCATGGGTTCACCGCCTTTGCGCAGCAGATGGGTGCGGCCCTGCATATATCAAGCCCGGCCGGGTCCTCGCTGCCGGCTTCACAATGCGTGCCCCAGGAACACTTTGCGCGCCCCACCGATGAAGCTCGCCACGCTGAAAGACGGCTCGCGCGACGGCCAGCTGGTCGTCGTCTCGCGCGACCTCGCCCAGGCCCATTACGCCACCGGCATCGCCACCCGGCTGCAGCAACTGCTCGACGACTGGAACTTCATCAGCCCGCAGCTCGAGGACCTCTACGCCACGCTGAACCAGGGCCGCGCGCGCCATGCCTTCGCCTTCGACCCGCAGCAGTGCATGGCGCCGCTGCCGCGCGCCTACCAGTGGGCCGACGGCTCGGCCTACCTCAACCACGTCGAGCTGGTGCGCCGCGCACGCAATGCCGAAATGCCCGCATCGTTCTATGACGATCCGCTGATGTACCAGGGCGGCAGCGACGACTTCCTCGGTCCGCGCGACGAAGCCAAGTTCGCCGACGAAGCCTGGGGCATCGACTTCGAGGCCGAGGTCGCGGTCGTCACCGGCGACGTCGCGATGGGCGCCTCGCCCGCGCAGGCGCTCGACGGCATCCGGCTGCTGATGCTGGTCAACGACTGGAGCCTGCGCAACCTGATCCCGGCCGAGCTGGCCAAGGGTTTCGGCTTCTTCCAGAGCAAGCCGGCGACCGCGTTCGGCCCGGTCGCGGTGACGCCCGACGAGCTCGGCGCGGCCTGGCAGGGCGGGCGCGTGCACCTGGCGCTGGAAAGCCGCTGGAACGGCGAGCGCGTGGGCCTGTGCGACGCGGGGCCGGAGATGAGTTTCCATTTCGGCCAGCTCATCGCCCACCTCGCGAAGACGCGCAACGTGCGCGCCGGCAGCATCGTCGGCAGCGGCACGGTGAGCAACAAGGACTGGGCGCACGGCGTTAGCTGCATCGCCGAGAAGCGCGCCATCGAGACCATCGAGACGGGCGCGCCGCAGACCGCCTTCATGCACTTCGGCGACACGATCCGTCTCGAGATGCTCGGCGCCGACGGTGCCAGCCTGTTCGGCGCCATCGAGCAGACCGTCGCGCGCGCCGCGTAGCGGGCGGCGCGCGGATGCCCACCGTGATGTGGCGCTGGCTCGGCTCGGCTTGCGTGGTTTGCGTGGTGATGGGCCTGGCCGGCTTCTCCGCGCCGGCCGCCTGGGCCGACGCCTGCCCGCCGCCGCTGCCGGCGCTGACCGCCGCGCAGCAGCAGTCCGCGGCACGCGCTGCGCCCGACCGCGGCTTTCTCTGGACGCTGCAGCGGGACGGCCGCACCTCGTACCTGTACGGCACGCTGCATGTCGGCAAGCCGACCTGGACGCTGCCCGGGCCCAAGGTCGCCGCCGCGCTGGCCGCGAGCGACACGCTGGCGTTGGAGATCGATCCGGCCGACCCCGCGCTGCGCGAGCCGCCAGCGGCCGACCGCGAGGCCGCCGTGACGCCGCTGCCGCCCGCGCTGCAGGCCCGGCTGGCACGCCAGATCGCCGCCGCCTGCCTGCCGCCGGGCGCGTTCGAGGGCGTGAGCCCGGCGCTGCAGGTCGTCGCGCTCGGCGTGCTCGAAGCGCGCTGGGTCGGCCTCGACCCGGCCTACGCGCAGGAGCCGGCGCTGGCCGCGCGCGAGCGCGCGGCGGGCCGGCCGGTGCGCGCGCTGGAGAGCGTCGCGATGCAGCGCGAGCTGCTCGCGCCGGCGGCACCCGACGCCGCGCGCGCCGAGGTCGAGGCCGGGCTGGCCGAGCTCGAGCGCGGCCGCGGCCGCGCGACGATCGAGCGCCTGGCGCAGGCCTGGAACCACGGCGACCTGGCCACGCTGGCGTCCTACGAGCGCTGGTGCGACTGCATCCACGACGCGGCCGACCGCGCCCAGATGCGCGCGCTGAACGACGCGCGCAACCCGGCGCTCGCCGATGGCATCGCGGCGCTGCACGCGCAGGGTCGGCGCGTCTTCGCGGCGGTCGGCGCGCTGCACATGACCGGCCCGCAGGGCCTGCCGCGGCTGCTGGCCGCGCGCGGATTCCGGGTCACGCGCGTGGCCTTCGGCGCGCGCGCGCCGGGCGCACAATGAAGGCGTCGATCTAGAGCGCAGCCAGGAGACAGGCATGACGGGTGACACCGACTTCACGGGTCTGGTCCCGGGTTTCGACTTCCTTCAAGGCCTGATGCGCACCGCCGGCGCCGGCCTGCCCGATGTGGGCCAATGGATCGCCCCCACGCTGGACCCGCAGGAGCTCGACAAGCGCATCGGCGAATTGCGCACGGTGCAGTTCTGGCTGGAACAGAACGCCAAGCTGCTGGGCACCACGATCCAGGCGCTGGAAGTGCAGCGCCTGACGCTGTCGACGTTGAAGACGATGAACCTGCCGCTGGCCGAGCTGCGCAAGTCCTTCGAGTTGCGGCCGCCCGCGCCGCAGGCCCCCGCCGCCGAGCCGGCGGCCGAAGCCGCCGCCGCCGGCGTCGCCGACCCGATGCGCTGGTGGGGTGCACTGACCCAGCAGTTCGGCCAGATCGCGGCCCAGGCACTGAAGGACGTCGCCGTCGAGCCGACGCCGGCAGCGCCTGCGCCGGCCCCCCGCGCGCCGGCGCGCAAGACCGCGCCGCGCAAGGCGCCTGCGGCCGCCCGGCCGGCCCGTTCCCCGGCGCCGCCCGCGCCACGCCGCAAGGCCGCGAAGGGCTGACCTCGCGATGCCGGCCTTTCTGTGCGGCCACGCCACCCACCCCGACTGGCGGGTGGCGCTGTCGCTCGCCAGCGCGCAGATCGACGCCCAGGCGGCTGCCCACGCGACGGCGGGCGCCGCGCCGCCCAGCCTGGGCTTCGTCTACCTGACCGACGCCTACGCGGCGCATGCGGCGGCGCTGCTCGCCGCGCTGCGCGCCAAGTGGCCCGGCGTCGGCTGGGTCGGCAGCGTCGGCGTCGGCGTCGCGGCGAGTGGCGTCGAGTACTTCGACGAGCCGGCGCTGGTGCTGATGCTGGCCGCGCTGCCGGCGGGCAGCTTCGAGGTCTTCTCCGGCGCGCACCCGCTGCAGCGCATCGCCGCCGACAGCGCGCTCGTGCATGCCGACCCGGCGACGCCCGACCTCGCCGAGCTGATCCACGAGATGAGCGAGCGCACCGCGTCGGGCTACCTGTTCGGCGGCCTGGCCGCGTCGCGCGGCGACGCGCTGCACATCGCCGACGGCGTCTGGCGCGGCGGGCTCTCGGGCGTGGCCTTCAGCCGCGACGTCGCGCTCGTCTCGCGCGTCACGCAGGGCTGCCAGCCGGTCGGCCCCGAGCGCGAGGTGACGAAGGCCGAGCGCAACATCGTCGTCGAGCTCGACGGCGAGCCGGCCTTGCCCTGCCTGCTGCGCGACCTCGGCCTGCCCGGGCTGGACGACCCGCGCCGCGCGCTGCCAAGGCTGCGCGCCACGCTCGCCGGCCTGACCGACGCGCCCGCCGCGCGGCCCGGCCGGCGCGGCCATTTCGGCGACGACGTGCGCGTGCGCCACCTCGTCGGCCTGGACCCCGGCCGCCACGCGGTGGCGCTCGCCGACCAGGTCGAGCCCGGCATGCGGCTGGCGTTCTGCACCCGCGACGTGACGGCGGCGCGGCGCGACCTGGTGCGCATCTGCAGCGAGATCCGCGAGGAGGTCGAGACCGCCCCGGCCGAGCTCGCGGCGCACGGCCCGGTCGACGAGACGCTGCCCGGGCGGCGCATCCGCGGCGCCCTCTACGTCAGCTGCGCCGGCCGCGGCGGCCCGCATTTCGGCGGCCCGTCGGCCGAGCTGAAGATCGTCCAGCACGCGCTCGGCGACGTCCCGCTGGCCGGCTTCTTCGCCGGCGGCGAGATCGCGCACCGGCACGTCTACGGCTACACCGGGGTGCTGACGGTGTTCACCGGCGCGGCGGGCTGAGCGGTCCGCCGCTGTGCCGGCGCCGCTGCGGTCAAAACTGATCTGACCGCACCGTGCGGCGCCGCCGAGCCTTGCGCCGCGCGGCGGGCGCTACAGTTGCGGCGGCCGGCGCGCTGCAGCGCCGTGCCTGCGCAAAGGATCTCTCCCGATGGACGTCGAATCGCCGCCGCCCGTGGCACCGGACACCGCCAGGCCGGCGGCGCCGGGCAGTTCCTCCCGTGCCGCGCGCCAGGCCGCCGTCGTCCAGGCGCTGCTCGGCGTGCTGCCCGCGCACGCACTGCTCTGGCAGCGCGAGGACACCGTGCCCTACGAATGCGACGGTCTCACCGCCTACCGCCAGCAGCCGCTCGCGGTGGCGCTGCCCGAGACCGAGGCCCAGGTCGCGGCGGTGCTGCGCATCTGCCATGCGCTGGACGTGCCGGTGGTCGCGCGCGGCGCCGGCACCGGGCTGTCCGGCGGCGCGATGCCGCTCGCGCTGGGCGTGACGCTGTCGCTGGCCAAGTTCAACAAGATCGTCCGCATCGACCGCGCCGCGCGCACCGCCACCGTGCAATGCGGCGTGCGCAACCTGGCGATCAGCGAGGCGGCGGCGCCGTTCGGCCTGTACTACGCGCCGGATCCGTCGAGCCAGATCGCGTGCACGATCGGCGGCAACGTGGCCGAGAACTCCGGCGGCGTGCACTGCCTGAAATACGGGCTGACGCTGCACAACGTGCTGCGCGTGCGCGGCTTCACGGTCGACGGCGAGGCGGTCGAGTTCGGCAGCGAGGCGCTAGACGCGCCCGGGCTGGACCTGCTCGCGGCCGTGATCGGCAGCGAAGGCATGCTCGCGGTGACGACCGAGGTCACCGTCAGGCTGGTGCCCAAGCCGCAGCTCGCGCGCTGCATCATGGCCAGCTTCGACGACGTGCGCCAGGCCGGCGACGCGGTCGCCGCGATCATCGGCGCCGGCATCATCCCGGCCGGCCTGGAGATGATGGACAAGCCGATGACGGCCGCGGTCGAGGACTTCGTCCACGCCGGCTACGACCTCGACGCCGCGGCGATCCTGCTCTGCGAAAGCGACGGCACGCCCGAGGAGGTGGCCGAGGAGATAGCCCGCATGCTGGACGTGCTCTCCGGCGCCGGCGCGTCGCGCATGGAGGTGAGCAAGGACGAAGCGCAGCGGCTCAAGTTCTGGAGCGGGCGCAAGAACGCGTTCCCGGCCTCGGGCCGCATCAGCCCCGACTACATGTGCATGGACAGCACGATCCCGCGCAAGCGCCTGGCCGACATCCTGTTGGCGATCGCCGAGATGGAAAAGAAGTACGGCCTGGCCTGCTGCAACGTCTTCCACGCCGGCGACGGCAACCTGCACCCGCTGATCCTGTTCGACGCCAACGACCCCGACCAGCTGCACCGCTGCGAGCTCTTCGGCGCCGACATCCTGGAGACCAGCGTGCGCATGGGCGGCACGGTCACCGGCGAGCATGGCGTCGGGGTCGAGAAGCTGGGCTCGATGTGCGTGCAGTTCAGCCCCGAGGAGCGCGAGCAGA
The DNA here is from genome assembly GCA_963788635.1 of uncultured beta proteobacterium. GTDB lineage: Bacteria > Pseudomonadota > Gammaproteobacteria > Burkholderiales > Burkholderiaceae_C > Rubrivivax. Next base: position 266,926 of record CAWBHE010000001.1, read on the forward strand.
TGTTCGCGCTGAAGGCCGCGTTCGACCCCAAGGGCCTGCTCAACCCGGGCAAGGTGATCCCGACGCTGCAGCGCTGCGCCGAGGGCGGCAAGATGCACGTCAAGAAGGGGCTGCTGCCCTTCCCCGAACTGGAGCGGTTCTGAGCATGGATGCCGCACTCGACCGCCTGGTCGATCAGGTTCGGAGCGCGCGCTCGCGCGGCGTCGCGCTCGACATCCGCGGCGGCGGCACCAAGGCCTGGTACGGCCAGGCGCCGACCGGCGAGCCGCTGGACCTGCGTCCGCTGGCCGGCATCAGCAGCTACGAGCCGACCGAGCTGGTCGTGACGGTGCGCGCCGGCACGCCGCTGGCCGAGCTGGAGGCGGCGCTGGCCGAGCGCGGCCAGTGGCTGCCGTTCGAGCCGCCGCGCTTCGACGCGCCGGGCGGGGCGGTGGCAGCGTCGGCGGCGGTGATCCGGCGGGCATGCCGCCGACCGGGACCGTCGGCGGCATGGTCGCCGCCGGCCTGGCCGGGCCGGCGCGCGCCAGCGCCGGCGGCGTGCGCGACTACGTGCTCGGCGCGACGCTGCTCAACGGCCGCGCCGAGCTGCTGAGCTTCGGCGGCCAGGTGATGAAGAACGTCGCCGGCTACGACGTCTCGCGCCTGCTCGTCGGCTCGCTCGGCGTCCTGGGCGTGATCTGCGAGGTCTCGCTGAAGGTGCTGCCGCTGCCGCCGGCCACGCGCACGCTGCGCTTCGAGATGGACCAGGCCAGCGCGCTGCAGCGGCTCAACGAATGGGCCGGCCAGCCGCTGCCGCTGTCGGCCAGCGCCTGGTGGGAAGGCACGCTGGTGCTGCGCCTGGCCGGCGCCGCGGCGGCGGTGCAGGCGGCGCAGGACCGGCTCGGCGGCGAAGTCATCCCCGACGCGCTGGCGGCCGACTTCTGGACCGGGCTGCGCGACCAGCGCGACGAGTTCTTCGCCGCCGCGTTGAAGGCGGTGGCCGGCGGCGCGAGCCTGTGGCGGCTGTCGCTGCCGCAGACCGCGCCGGCGCTGAAGCTCTCGGGCGAACAGCTCGTCGAGTGGGGCGGCGCGCAACGCTGGCTGTGCACGTCGGCGCCGGCGGCGCAGCTGCGCGACGCGGCGCAGGCGGCCGGCGGCCATGCCACGCTGTTCCGCGGCGGCGACAAGTCGGCCGGCGTTTTCGCGCCGCTGGCGCCGCCGCTGGACCGCATCCACCGCGAACTGAAGAAGGCCTTCGACCCGGATCGCCTGTTCAACCGCGGCCGTCTCTACCCGGATCTCTGAGTCACCGTGCTCGACTACTACAAGCGCCGCGCCGCGACCTACGAGCGCGTCTATCTCAAGCCCGAGCGTCAGGCCGACCTGCGCGCGATGGAAGCCTGGCTGCCGACGCCGTTCGCCGGTCGCTCGGTGCTCGAGCTCGCCTGCGGCACCGGCTGGTGGACGCCGCACGGCGCGCGCGATGCCGCGCGCTGGCTCGCCACCGACCTGAACCCCGAGACGATGGCGCTGGCGCGGCTAAAGCCGCTGCCCGCTTGCGTCGAGCTGCGCAGCGTCGACGCGAACACGCTGGCCGAGGTCGGCGACGAGACCTTCGACGCCGCCTTCGCCGGCTGCTGGTGGAGCCACGTGCCGCGGCAGCAGCTGCCCGGCTGGCTGGACCGCTTGCACCGCCAGCTGCGGCCGGGCGCGCGCGTCGTGATGCTCGACAACCGCTTCGTCGAGGGCAGCAGCACGCCGATCTCGCGCCGCGACGATGCCGGCAACGGCTACCAGCGGCGCAGCCTCGACGACGGCAGCGTGCACGAGGTGCTGAAGAACTTCCCGTCGCGCGACGAGGCCTTCGCGGTGCTGGGCCCGCGTGCGCGCGCAGCCGCAGTGGATCGACTTCGACCACTACTGGCTGCTGCACTACCGGCTGGGCTAGACGCGGCGATGGACGGCTTGCGCGGCTTCGCGATCCTGCTGCTGTGCCAGTCGGCGGGCGAGGCGCTGTCGCGGCTGACCCATGCGCCGCTGCCCGGGCCGGTGATCGGGCTGCTGCTGCTGTGGGCGCTGCTCAACGTGCCGGCGCTGCGCGCGCCGGTGGCGGCCGCGGCCGACGCACTGCTCGGCGCACCTGTCGCTGCTGTTCGTGCCGGTCGGCGTGGGCGTGATCGCGCACCTGGCGCTGGTCGAGCGCTTCGGCGCACGCATGCTGCTCGCGATCGTGCTGTCCACCTGGGCCGGCATGGCGGTGGCGGCGCTGGTGCTGCGCGCCTTGCTGCGCGAGACGCCGTACCGAGCGCGCCTGACGCGATGGACAGCTTCGTCCAGCTCTGGGTCTACCTGTCGGCCACGCCGCTGTTCGGGCTGACCGCGACGATCACCACCTACGTGCTCGCGCAGGCCGTCTACCTCCGGCTCGGCCAGGCGCCGTGGGCGAACCCGGTGCTGTGGACGGTGCTGACGCTGGCGCTGCTGCTCGAGGCCACCGGCACGCCATACCCGACCTATTTCTCGGGCGCGCAGTTCATCCACTTCCTGCTCGGGCCGGCGGTCGTCGCGCTCGCGTGGCCGATGTGGCAGCGGCGTGCCGAGCTGCGCCGGCGCGCGCTGCCGCTGCTGCTGGCGGCGCTGGCCGGCGGTGCCGCGGCCTCGGGCAGCGCGGTCGCGATCGGCTGGGCGCTCGGCCTGCCGGCCGACGTGCTGGCCTCGCTCGCGCCGAAGTCGGTGACCGCGCCGGTGGCGATGGGCATCGCGGCGCAGCTCGGCGGCATCCCGGCGCTGGCGGCGGTGTTCGCGGTGCTCAGCGGACTCGTCGGCGCGGTGAGCGCGAAGTACCTGCTCGATGCGCTGCGCATCGTGCCGCCCGAACTGCGCGGCTTCGCGCTGGGCACCGCGTCGCACGGCATCGGCGCCGCGCGCGCGATCCAGGTCCACCCGGATGCCGGTGCCTATGCCGGCCTGGCGCTGGGCCTGCAGGTGCTGCTGGCCTCGCTGCTGATGCCGCTCGCGGCCCGACTCTTCTGACCCCGACACCATGCAAACCAACCTGGCCGCCGAATTCAAGACCACGCCCGAAGGGCAGGAGGCCGAGGCCATCCTGCGCAAATGCGTGCACTGCGGCTTCTGCACCGCGACCTGCCCGACCTACCAGCTGCTCGGCGACGAGCTCGACGGCCCGCGCGGGCGCATCTACCTGATGAAGCAGGTGCTCGAAGGCGCCCCCGTGACGCGCAGCACGCAGCAGCACCTGGACCGCTGCCTGACCTGCCGCAACTGCGAGAGCACCTGCCCGAGCGGCGTGCAGTACGGCCACCTGGTCGACATCGGCCGGCGCATCGTCGACGAGCGCGTCGAGCGCCCGAAGGGCGAGCGCGCGCTGCGCTGGCTGCTCAAGGAAGGCCTGACCTCGCCGCTGTTCGGCCCGGCGATGAAGCTCGGCCAGATGGTGCGGCCGCTGCTGCCCGCGGCGCTGAAGCACAAGGTGCCGGCGAAGGCCGGCGCGCGCGCGAAGGCCTGGCCGACGCGCGAGCACCCGCGCAAGGTGCTGCTGCTGCTCGGCTGCGTGCAGCCGGCGATGATGCCCAACATCAACTCGGCCACCGCGCGCGTGCTCGACGCCGCCGGCATCCAGACCCTCGTGGCCGACGACGCCGGCTGCTGCGGCGCGATCCGCACCCACCTGAACGACCACGCCGGCGGCCTGGCCGACATGCGCCGCAACATCGACGCCTGGTGGCCGCTGATCGACGGACTCACGTCGCAAGGCAAGGTCGAGGCGATCGTGATGAACGCGTCGGGCTGCGGCGTCACCGTCAAGGAGTACGCGCATGCGCTCGCGCACGACCCCGACTACGCCGAGAAGGCGCGCCGGGTCAGCGAGCTGACGCGCGACCTGAGCGAGCTGCTGCCCGACCTGGTGCCGGCGCTGAAGCCGCAGCTGCGCGCGCGCGCGGGCGGCGCCGCGGCGCCGCGCATCGCTTTCCACCCGCCTTGCACGCTGCAGCATGGCCAGCAGCTGCGCGGTGGCGTCGAGACGCACCTGGGCGCGCTCGGTTTCGATGTGCAGACCGCGGCCGTCGAGCCGCACCTGTGCTGCGGCTCGGCCGGCACCTACAGCGTGCTGCAGCCCGAGCTGGCCTACCGCCTGCGCGACCGCAAGCTGGAGAACCTGGCGCCGCTGAACGCCGAGGTCATCACCAGCGCCAACATCGGCTGCATCCAGCACCTGCAGACCGGCACCACGACGCCGGTCAAGCATTGGGTGGAGGTGCTGGACGAGGCGCTGGGCTGAGGTGGATCCGCGATCGGTCGGCGGGGGTCATGTCGGCCCGCCGTGCCTCACGGAAACTGCACCACGGGCGCGCTGACCGGCTGCCCAGGCGGCAAGTAGGCCGGCGCAGGCTTGCCAGCAGGCCCGACGGCCCTCACGTAGCGGTAGATGGCGCGCAGGTTGAACCAGGGCATCGGCGGCCGCGGCTGCATGCTGCGGGCATGCTGCAGCCACTGTGATTCGCTCATCGACGCCATGAACAAGCGCAGGTTGGTCGGGTAGGTGGTGCCCCAGGGGCCGCGCCAGCCCAGCGCGTCACCCGTGAGCCAGGTGCCTTCCGGGGTCTTGCCGGCCTGCCGGCTGTAGCCGGGCGAGTGGCAATCGTTGCAGACCGGCGGTCTGGACCCGGTAGCGGCCCAGCGCGACGGCGTCGCGCGGGCGTTCGGAACTGGCCTGCACCGCCGGCTGTGCGATGGCCAGAACCAGCAGGCGCCAGGGATGGATCTTCATCGCGGGCGCCTTGCTTCGGCGTTCGGGCAGGGGTCGTGCTCAGCTGCGCCAGGGCAGTTCCAGCGCCTGGCCGTCGGGCAGGCGCGTGGCCACGGGCGTGGCGGCAAGAATGCCGATGGTCTCCAGCGCCATCGGGCCGACGTTGAACAGCTGGTGCACGCAGCCGCGCGGCAACACCAGCGTGGTGTCGGCGCCGAAGCGCTGCACGCGACCTTCGCTGTGCACCTCGCCCCAGCCTGCCAGGCACAGCACGACTTCGTCGCAGTCGTGGCTGTGCGGCGGCGTGGCGGCGCCCGGCGCCATGGTCTGGCGCCACACCGACAGCTGTGCCAGCCCGTCGGCCGCGCCGGCCCAGGTGACGTGCTCGATGCCCGGCAAGCCGGTGGGTTCGGGCGATTGTTGATCGATGATGTTCATGCGGGTCTTCCTGGTGGACGGCGGCCCCGTGGCCGCAGCGTGGGCCGCAGTCTGGAAGACCTTCAGTGATTCTGGAAGTGCGCGTATCGCCGTAACATTGCCGACATTTCGTCGGCATTCAAACCCTGGGCCGCCATGCAAGGTCTGCAGCAGTTCATCGCCTTCGCCGAGACCGCCAAGCATGGCGGCTTTGCGGCCGCGGCACGCGAGCAGGGCGTTGCGCCGTCCACGCTGGCCAAGGCCGTGGCGCGGCTGGAGGCCGCGCTGGGCGTGAAGCTGTTCCACCGCACCACGCGCCAGGTGACGCTCACGCCCGACGGCGAGCGCCTGTTCCAGCGCTGCCAGCGTGTGCTGGCCGAAGTGGAAGACCTGCAGGCCGAAGCCTCGGGCACACGCGCGGCGCCGGCTGGAACGCTGCGCATCGAACTGCCGGTGTTCTACGGCAAGCGCTTCGTGATGCCTCTATTGAACGAACTGGTGCGCCGCCACCCGGCGCTGCGGCTGGACATCCGCCTCACCGACACCAAGGTGGACCTGGTGCGCGACGGCATCGACCTCGCCGTGCGCATCGGCCGCATGGATGACTCCACGCTGGTGGCCCGGCGCGTGGACCAGCAGGCGTTGGTGCTGTGCGCCAGCCCCGAATACTTGCAGGCCCGCGGGACGCCGCGGCGCATCGAGGATCTGGCAGCCCACAGCGCCATCGTCTTCCGCCTGCCCACGAGCGGACGCGACCGGCCCTGGCAGTTCCGCCAACGTGGCACCGCGGTGGAGCTGTCGCCCGAGCCCTGGGTGCGTGTCAACGAGACCGAAGGCCTGCTGGCCGCGGTGAAGATGGGACTGGGCCTGTGCCAGCTGCCCGACCTGCTGGTGGAAGACGAGCTGACCCGTGGCGGGCTGGTGGAGTTGCTGCCCAGTTGTCGGCCCGAGGTGATGCCGATTCAGCTCGTGTACCCGTCTGGGCGCCTGCTGCCTGCGCGCGTGCGCGTGGCCATCGATGCGCTGGGGGCCCTCAGAAAGCGGGCGGCAGGCTGACTGGTTTGGCGCAGCGGGCTGAAGCACAGGGCGAGATCGCCCGGCCGGTCACGAACCTGGACAGTCACCGGCCTGCTGAAGCTGCCGTCGCCGAAGCTGCCGGCGAAATAGGTCGGGGCAGCCGAAATCCGGGGCTCAACGGCACTTGCTCGGACGCGCCGGAGCGACGCGGCCACGCCGACGAGCCGCTGCGCAACTGCTCGTAGGCTTGCTGCACGACGCCGTAGCACTCGCAACTGTGCTGTTCCAAACCGCGCCGGTCGAGCACTCGGATGCGCCCGCGGCGGTAGAGGATCAAGCCCGCGCGCTGCAGCTTCAGCGCCGCGCCGGTCACGCCCTCGCGACGCACGCCCAACAAGCCCGCGATGCGCTCCTGCGTGATCCGCAACTCGTCGCCAACCTGTCGGTCCAGGTGCTGGAGCAGCCAACGACAAAGTTGCGGGCCCAACGAATGGTGGCGGTGGCAGGCTGAAGTCTGCGCCATGTGCGTGAACAGCGCCTGGGTGTAGCGCAGCAGTTGCTGCATCACCGGCTCGGAGTCACGCGCCAGATCGGCGATGTCGCGTGCACTCATGCGCCAGGCCACGCCCGGACGCTGCACCACGGCGCTGCTCAGGGCGTTGCCGCCGCCCATGAAGGCGCAGACGCCTACCACCCCTTCGTGACCGACCACGGCCACCTCGGCGCATGTGCCGTCCAACAGCGGCGATACGAGCGAGACGACCGCATCCACCGGAAAGTAAACGTGTCGCAGCACCGTACCGGCCTCGCTGAGCATCGTGCCGGCCGCCAGATCCACGGCCTCGATCCGCGATTGCAGCGCATCGATGACCTCGGGTGGCAGCGAGGACAGCAATCGATTGTCCGGGGGAGACTTGCAGGCAGCGTTCAAGAGGGGCGCCTCGTGGATGACCCTGGGGTCGATGAGACGAAATCTAGGGCGGGGCGAACCGATCCGCTACGTCGAAAGACACATGTCCCATCGCAGGCCGTGCAGCGCCGATGGCGATCAGACCAGCGGGCGCGCCGGCGGGCGGCCGTCTCCGTAAAGATCCGCCAAGCGTGCCATCGCCTTCACGTCACGCAGGTAGAGCCGGCCGTCGACGATGCGGTGCAGGCCTCGCCGCTCGAGCTTGCGCAGCGTCTTGTTGGTGTGCACCAGCGACAGCCCGAGGCCATCGGCGATGTGCTGCTGCGTCAGCGGGAACGCGACCCCGTCGGCGCCCGCGTCGGCTTGCAGCGCGCCCGCACGCTTGAACAGCAGGATGAGCATCGAGGCGATGCGCTCCTCGGCACTGCGACGCCCCACCGACAGCAGCGTGTCGTCGACCATCGACTCCTCGTGCGCGGTGAGCCAAGTGACGTTGAAGCCCATCATCGGGCTGCGCCGGTGCAGTTCCCAGAGCGCATCGCGCTGGAACACGCAGAAGAGCGCGCCGGTGAGCGTCTCCACCCCATGCGCAGCAGCGTCGCCCATTTTTTGCTGGACGCCGATGAAGTCGCCGGCCAGCAGAAAGCTGAGGATCTGCCGACGACCGTCGCTGAGCGTCTTGTAGCGGAAGGCCCAGCCCTGCAGCAGCGTGTACAGCGGCGCGTCGGTCTGGCCTTCATGAATCAAGGACTCGCCGGCGCCCAGGCGCAGCTCGCGTCGCTTGAGCGACTGCACGAGCTCGAGTTCCTCGCCCGTCGGTTCGTGGAACAGCTTCAGCGGTCGCAGCGGACAGGCCCGGCAGGCCGTTTCGGCGCTTGGTGGGGGCGGACCTTCGAGGGGCGGTTGTGCGAGCGATGTCATGGCCGAAGTGTCGCGCAGCCATTCGCTTCATGTTGCCCATCCGTTGGCCTGAGAACGGCCCGATGGCAGACGGTCGCAATCGTCGGCTCGTGGCCGCGAGCGGGCACTTGTGCTTCGGTAGCACCCACCGCTTCCCACGCGCCTCTCAGCCCGCGTGCGCCTCGGCCGCCAGCGGCGCCGGTCGAGCGCGCAGCGCCCAGGCGACGCCGGCGACGAGCAGCGCGATGCCGGCCAGCGTGCCCGGCGCCGGCCACTGCCCGCGCAGCACGAAGGCGTAGGTCAGCGCCGACAGCGTCTCGAAGACGATGAGCTGGCCCGAGAGCATGGTCGGCAGGCGCTGGCTGGCCTCGTTCCAGCACAGGGTGCCGAGCCAGGACGCGAACAGCCCGATCGCGAACATCAGCGCCACGAAGCGCAGCGGGGTCGGGCCGAACGGCAACGCGAAGCGCGAGCCGGTGGCGGCGCTGAAGGCCCAGAAGCCGAGCGCGCCGGCCGTGGCCAGCGGCAGCGTCGCGAGGCCTTGCGCGGTGGCCCAGGTCGTCGGCGAGCGGTCCGGGTGCGCACGCAGCCAGTCGGCATTGCGGATCGGGTACCAGGTCCAGCAGGCCACCGCGCCGACGGCGAGCAGCGCACCGACGGCGTAGCCGCCGAGGTCGGCATCGGCGCGCAGCTGCTGCAGCTCGGCATGGTTGACGAGCGCGATGCCGGCCGCGATCAGCGCCAGCGACGGCGCGAGCCGGGCCCAGGGCAGGCGGCCGTCGCGCACCGCGTTGCGCCGGTTCGACGCGAGCGCGATCACCACCGGCAGCGTGCCGATGATCATCGTCGGCAGCGGGCCGCCGGCGCGCTGGATCGCTGCCGCGAGCAGCAGGTAGTACAGCAGGTTGCCGATCAGCGACAGCTTGAGTGCGTCGATCCAGTCGGCGCGTGCGAGGCCCTGGATGCGCCGGCGGTCGAGCCAGGCCAGCGGCAGCGCGATGAGCCCGAACGCGAAGTAGCGCCCGAACGAGAGCCAGGCGGCCGGGTACTGCGGCAGCAGCAGCGGGGCGACGAAGACCAGGCCCCACATCAGCCCGGCGGCGAGGGCGAAGAGGGTGCCGGTGGCGAGGGCGGTGCGGTGTGGCATGAGGGGGCCGCGAGGGCTTGTGCGTGTTGTGCCGGGATGCAAGGGCGCCATCGCCGCTGCCTTCGTCCCGAGGCCGCTTCGCGGGACTCGGCGCCACGACCGCCGGGCCGGGTGCCGCCGAACGAGGCGGGCCGCCGGCGAAGCCGTGCCGCGAAAGGGACCGTGCGACGCGGCCGACGGGACGCAGCGGGGATTCTGCCGCCGACGAGCGAGGTCGCCGGCGCGCCCGCCACGGCCCCCGTGCGTCACCGGTGGCGGCGGCGTCCGGCACCGAGTTCCGTCAGTTCTGGGGGGATGGCGGGTTGCCTCAACGTTTACACCAATGCTGCGCCATGGGCCCGCGCGCCCACTGAAACCGGCGCCGCGGCATCGCCTTCGAACTTGCCGCAATTCACGACGGGAGATCGCAGCATGCAATTCGTTATGACCACGATTCGAGCGGCACTGGCGGGCCTGCTTGCCGCGACGGGCGCGGCCCAGGCCGACCCAGGGGGATCGCTGTGGACGTCCGCCGGGCAGAACCTCGGCAACACGCGCCACCAGGCCGCCGAACACAAGATCGGCGCCGCGAACGTCGACCGCCTGGGCGTGAAATGGACCTTCACCACCGCCGGAGACGTCTCGGCCACGCCCGCCGTCGACGGCACCAAGGTCTACGTCCCGGACTGGGCCGGCAACCTCTACGCGGTCGACCGCGGCACCGGCCAGCTGGTCTGGAGCGCGCAGATCGCGGCCGCCTCGGGCGTGCCCGGTGACAAGGCGCGCGCCACGCCGGTGATCAGCGGCAACAAGGTGATCGTCGGAACCCAGGGGGCGATCCTGTTCGGCGGCGGCTCCGGCGGCAAGATGCTGGCCTTCGACAAGAACACCGGCGCGCTGCTCTGGGCGACCCAGCTCGACACGCACCCGGCGGCGATCGTCACCCAGTCGGCCACGGTCCACGACGGGCGCGTCTACGTCGGCGTGGCTTCGCAGGAAGAAGGCCTGGCGGCAGCCGGCTTCGGCGGCGGGGCCAACTACGCCTGTTGCAGCTTCCGCGGCAGCATGCTGGCGCTGGACATCGAGACGGGCGCCATCCTGTGGAAGACCTACATGGTGCCCGCCGGCTACAGCGGCGCCGCGATCTGGGGCAGCGCGCCGGCCGTCGACACGCGGCGCGGCCAGGTCTACATCGCCACCGGCAACAACTACTCGATTCCGGCGGACCGGCAGGCCTGCGTCGCCGCGGCCGGCAGCCCGGCGGAGATCCAGGCCTGCATCGCGGCCGACGACCACTTCGACTCGATCGTCGCGCTCGACCTGGTCACCGGCGCCGTACGCTGGGCCACCAAGGCGCTGCCGGCCGACACCTGGACGGTGGACTGCCTGCCCTTCTTCGGCGACGGCACGAACTGTCCGTCGCCCGCCGGCCCCGACTACGACTTCGGCCAGGCGCCGGCGCTGTTCACCGTGGCCTCGGCCGGCAGCGGCAGACCGCGCCAGCTGGTGGGGGCCGGCCAGAAGAGCGGCCAGTACTGGGCGCTGGATCCCGACACCGGCGCGGTGCAATGGGTCACCCAGGCCGGGCCCGGCGGCACTGCCGGCGGCCTGCAGTGGGGCTCGGCCGTGGACGGCCAGCGCGTCTACACGGCCAACGCCAACTACAACCAGGTGTCCTGGGCGCTGCCGAACGGCAGCAGCACCACGAACGGCGTCTGGAGCGGACTCGACGCCGCGACCGGACAGGTGCTGTGGCAGACCACGCCACCCAACGGAGGCAGCACGTCGGGGCCGGTGACCACCGCCAACGGCGTGGTCTTCGGCTGCTCGCTGGATGCAACGGGCCACATGTACGCGCTGAACGCCGCCACCGGCGCGGTGCTGTGGTCGTTCGCCAGTGGCGGCTCCTGCCTGTCCGGCGCTGCGATCTCCAACGGCAACGTCTTCTGGGGCTCGGGCTACGCCAACCTGTTCTTCGGCACGCCGAACAACAAGCTGTACGCCTTCGAGATCCAGTAGGGCGGCCGGCACCGGACGGACCTGCAACGGGCCTTCGGGCCCGTTGCCGTCTTTCGCGTTCGAGCGCGCCACAATCCGGCTCGCCCGCGCAGGAGACCCGTCGCCATGCCCAAGCCCTATCTGCTCGCCCTCGACCAGGGCACCTCCAGCTCGCGCAGCATCGTCTTCGACGCCAGCGGGGCCATCGTCGCGATGGCGCAGCGCGAGTTCACGCAGATCTACCCGAAGCCGGGCTGGGTCGAGCACGACCCGAACGAGATCTGGTCCAGCCAGCTCGCCACCGCGCACGAGGCGCTGGCGCGCGCCGGGCTCGCGGCGAAGGACCTCGCCGCGATCGCGATCACGAACCAGCGCGAGACCACGCTGGTCTGGAACCGGCGCACCGGCGAGCCGATCCACAACGCCATCGTCTGGCAGGACCGGCGCGGCGAGCCCTTGTGCGCGCAGCTTCGTGCGCAAGGGTTGGCCGAGCCGATCCGGCGCAGCACCGGGCTCGTGATCGATGCCTATTTCTCGGCCACCAAGCTGCGCTGGATCCTCGACCACGTGAGCGGTGCGCACATCGCCGCGGCGCAGGGCGAGCTCGCCTTCGGCACCGTCGACAGCTGGTTGATCTGGAAGCTCACCGAAGGCCGCGTCCACGCCACCGACGTCAGCAACGCGTCGCGCACGATGCTGTTCGACATCCGCCACAACGTCTGGGACCACGAGCTGCTGAAGGCCTTGCACGTGCCCGACAGCCTGCTGCCCAAGGTGCATCCTTCCAGCCACCTCTACGGCGAGACGACGCTGTTCGGCGCACCGGTGCCCATCGCCGGCGTCGCCGGCGACCAGCAGGCGGCGCTGTTCGGCCAGGCCTGCTTCGCGCCCGGGCTGGCGAAGAACACCTACGGCACCGGCTGCTTCATGCTCACGCACACCGGCACCCGCTTCGCGGCGTCGACCCACGGGCTGGTGACGACCGCCGCCGCGCAGACCGGGCCGACGCCCGAGTTCGCGCTCGAGGGCAGCGTCTTCATCGGCGGCGCCGTCGTGCAATGGCTGCGCGACGGCCTGCACGCGATCCGCGCCAGCGGCGAGGTGCAGGCACTCGCCGAGAGCGTGCCCGACGCCGGCGGCGTGATGTTCGTGCCGGCCTTCACCGGCCTGGGCGCACCGTACTGGAACGCCGACGCACGCGGCGCGATCGTCGGGCTGACGCGCGGCAGCACGGTCGCGCACATCGCGCGCGCGGCGCTCGAGAGCATCGCGTTCCAGAGCGCGGCGCTGCTGCAGGCGATGACGCGCGACGCCGCGTCATCCCAGGCCGGGCGCGACACCGGCGCGGTGAGCGAGCTGCGCGTCGACGGCGGCGCCAGCGTCAACGACCTGCTGATGCAGTTCCAGGCCGACCTGCTCGGCATCCCGGTCGTGCGCCCGCGCATCACCGAGACCACCGCGCTCGGCGCCGCCTACCTCGCCGGCCTGGCCACCGGCGTCTGGCGAAGCCAGGACGAGCTGGCCGCGCTCTGGCAGGCCGAGCGCCGCTTCGAGCCGACGCTGACGCGCGAGCGCGCCGGCGAGATGATGGCGCGCTGGGAGCACGCGGTGCGCCAGGTGGTCGCACGCTGACCGGGCGGCGCCGGCGCGGCTACCAGCTCAGCGGGTCGACGCGGTAGTAGTCCGCCAGCTCGCGGTACAGCGCCGGTTCCTCGACGGCGAGCGCCTGCGGCCGCTCGAAGAAGACCTCGCTCGCGACGGCGAAGAATTCGGCCGGGTCGCTGGCGCCATAGGCGTCGATCAGCGTCGCCTCGCCCTGCATCGCGCGCTCGCGCAGCTGGGCATAGGCCTGCCCGAGCGTCCGGGACCATTGCGCGTAGCGCTCGCGTCGGCCGAGGAACGGTGCGCCGTTGGCAGCGCCGCTCTCCTGGTCGAGCTGGTGCGCGAATTCGTGGATCACGACATTGCGGCCGTCGTCGGGCACCGCGGCACCGTCGACGACGTCGTCCCAGGACAGGATCACCTGGCCGCGCTGCCACGATTCGCCCGAGAGCACGACGCGGCCGTCGCTGACGACGCCGGCGCCGAGCGGGCGCGCTCGCTCGACGACGAACGGGCTCGGGTAGATCAGGATCTGGGTCAGGTTCGGGAAGTAGCGCGTGCGCCGGTTCAGCAACAGCAGCCCGGCCTGCGCGGCGACGAGCACGCGCATCTCGTCGTCGACCTCGAGGCCGCGGCAGCCGATGAAGGCCTTCTCGGCGACGAGCACCTGGATGTGCGTCTTCAGCTGCAGCTGAAGGCCGGGCGGCAGGCGCGCGAAGGCCGGCATGCGCCGGCGCAGGATCCCGCGCCAGGCGGCCGGGAAGGGCCGGCGCGCGATGCGGCGCCGGCGCCGCTCGGCCCAGAGCGGCGGGCCCCAGAGCCAGCCGGCGACGACGAGCGCCAGACTGGCGACGAGAAAGGCAAGCACGGGGCCGGGGTCCGATGTTGGCAGGCGGGTTCAGCGCATCTGGGTGCGCCGACGGCGGATTTCAAGGCGCCGGCAGCGGTTCGCAGCGCACCTCGGTCTTCACCGAGTTGGCGATGAAGCATTCCTCGTGGGCGCGGTGGTGCAGCGCGTGCAAGGCCTCGGCGTCGGGCTGGCGCTCGCCGCCGAACGCCACCTGCGGCCGCAGCGTGACGACCGTCATCGCCATCCGCCCTTCGGCGTTGCGCCTCATCGTGCCGATGGCATCGTCGCGGTAGCGGTCGACGCGCCAGCCGGCCTGCGCGGCCAGCGACAGGAACCACAGCATGTGGCAGCTCGCCAGCGAGGCGACGAACAGTTCCTCGGGATCGACGGCGCTGGCGTGCGAATACGGCAGCGGCACGACGCTGGGCGACGACGAGGCGTCCAGCGTGGCGCCGCCGTCGAAGCGCAGCAGGTGGCGGCGGCTGTAGCGGTTGTCGGTGAAGACCTCGTCGCTCTGGCGTTGCCATTCGAGCTGGGCGCTGTAGTGGCTCATGGTTCGGTGATCGTTTGGTGAGGGTCCGGTGAGGGTGCGGTGATGTCGCGGCGATCTTGCCGTAACGGTGGCGTGCGATCATTCGACCATGATTCGCCTTCACTACTTCCCCGGCAACGCGAGCCTGGCGCCGCACATCCTGCTGCACGAGACCGGTGCGCCGTTCGAGCTGCATCTCGTCGACCGCGCGCATGGCGAGCACAAGTCGCCGGCCTACCTGAAGCTGAACCCGAACGGTCTGATCCCGGTGCTCGAGGACGGCGCGCTCGTGCTCTACGAGGCGGCCGCGATCTGCCTGCACCTGGCCGACACGCACCCGGCCGCGGCGCTGGCGCCGGCGCTGGGCAGCGCCGATCGGGCGCATTTCTACAAGTGGCTGGTCTGGATGACCAACTCGCTGCAGGCCACGCTGATGCACTATTTCTCCCCGGAGCGCTTGGTCGACGAAGGCAATGCCGATGGCGCCGCGCAGGTCAAGGCGCACGCTCAGGCGCGCGTCGGTTCGCTGCTCGAGCAGCTCGACGCGCAGTTCGCGTCGCATGGCGGGCCCTGGCTGCTCGGCGCGACCTACAGCGCGGCCGATGCCTACGCGTTCATGCTGTGCCGCTGGACGCGCGGCTTCTCGGCGAAGCCGGCGCGCGAGTACCCGCACATCGCGCCCTTCCTGCAGCGCATGCTGGAGCGGCCGGCGGTGCAGCGCACGATCGCGGCCGAGAAGCTCTTGAAACCGATCGTCTGAATTCGACGGCACGCGCTATACGCTATAGCGTGCCGCTCGTGCGCAGCTTCTCCAGCCGCAGCGCGAGTTGCTGACGCAGCTCGGCCAGGCGCTGTCGTTGCGGTCGCGTCGCGGGGTCGTCGGCGGCGCCGGCGAGCATGGCCTGCAACGCGGCGATCTCGCGCATCAGGTCGACCTCGGGCGGCGCGACCCCCGCGTCCTTGAGGATCTTGAACGGCATCTTGAGCGCGTCCGGCGTCTCGTCGTAGCCGTCGCCGAAGGCGAGCGGCTTGCCCCAGCTCGGCGCGGCCTTCAGCTCGCCGCTGGCCTCGCTCTCGCGCAAGGCCTGGCCGATGTGATCGTCCAGCAGCTTCAGCCGCTGCTCGCGCTTGTCCTCGGCCTTCATGCGCGGACCTCGCGCGCCTCGCCCAGCCGGTCGCTCCAGTGGCGCGACAGCGGGCTCGCCGGCCGCGCCATCAGGCGCTCGTTGAGCAAGGCGCGGCCGAGCGCGCGGCGCGGGCCGGCCGCGCAGGCGGCGAACAGGGTCTGGTCGATCAGCTCGCGCTGGGCGCGGCTGCCGCCGATCGCGTGCGCCAACGTGCGTACGGCGTAGAGACCGTCGGCCGCGCCGCCGGCGTCGCCGCGCGCGAAGGCCAGCATCGCGCGCATCAGCGGCAGGCCGACCTCGCGCGCGACCGCGTGGTTGGCGCGCCGCGCGCCGTCGGCGGCGAGCGCGCGTTCGGCGCAGCGTGCGATCCACGATTCGGCGCGCGCCCCCTGGCCGGCGGCGAGCAGCGCGAGCAGGTAATGCAAGTCGTTGAACGCGTGCCAGCCGGCGGTGGCGTCGTCGGCCGGCCAGCCGGCGACCAGCGCCGCGGCGAGCGCCGAGACGTCCTCGCCGATCAGGTGCAGCCGCCACAGCATCGAGGCCGCGTCGACGCGTTGCAGCGTGATCTGCAGCGCGTCGCCGCTGAGGTGCTTGTCGACCAGGCGCAGCACGCCGGCGGTGTCCAGCGCCTCGAGCCGGAACAGACCCTGGTGCCACCACAGGTGGCCGGCGAAGCCGTTGCCCTCGGCCCATTGCGGCTGGTGCTGGCGCAGCCAGGCCGAGCCTTCGTCGAAGCGGCCCTGCATCTCCATCACGTGCGCCACCGCGTGCACCGCCCAGGGCACGCGCGGGTTCGCGGCCAGCGCCTGGCGGCCGGCGTCCTCGGCCTGCGGGTAGAGCTTGTCCTCTTCGAGGCCGAAGGCGTAGAGCGCCATCACGCAAGGCCAGAGCGGATCGGCGGCGTCCCACTCGGGCAGCGCGCGCGCCGGTCGCTGGCGCAGGCCGTTGGCGTCGCCGCGGTAGAAGTCCCACAGCTGCGCCCATTGCAGCGCGAGCGCATTGCGTGGCGCGTCGATGAGCAGCGCGTCCCAGTGCCGGCAGGCGCCGTGCCAGCGGCCGTCGAGCACCGCCTGCACGGCCTCGAAGTGGATGCGTTCGGCGACGGGGGCGCCGTCCAGCCGGGTCGCGGCCTGCGCCAGGTGCGCGGCGGCTTCGGCGTGCAGCGAGGGCTCGGTCAGGCTGAGCAGGAAGCCGGCCTTCATCGTGTGCGGCAGCGCCCAGCCAGGGTCGGCGGCGATGGCCGTGTCGAGGTCGGCGAGCGGCGTGTCGTAGAAGGACATCATCCGCCACAGCGCGCACTCGACGGCGTCGCGCGCCGAGGCCAGGCCGCTGCCCGAAGGGTTGCCGCGCAGGTCGTGGAACGCCATGGACGCGACTGTAGCGCGCTGCGTGGCCGGCTCCGTCGGCCGCTGCTTTGCGACTACAGTGGCGGCCTCTCGAACCTGCATCGCTGCGCGGACTTGGACCCCGAATTCTTCATCGGCATCGACGGTGGCGGCAGCCGCACGCGCGCAAGGCTGCAGTCGGCGCGCGACGGTCGCATCCTCGGCGACGGTGCCGCCGGCGCGTCGGGCCTCACCCAGGGCGTCGCGCAAGCTTGGCGCCATGCGTCGGCCGCGATAGCCGCCGCCTTCGCCGCGGCTGGCCTCGCGCGGCCTGCCGACGCGGCGATCGCCGTCGGCGCCGGTCTCGCCGGCGCACGCGA
Organism: uncultured beta proteobacterium; assembly: GCA_963788635.1. GTDB lineage: Bacteria > Pseudomonadota > Gammaproteobacteria > Burkholderiales > Burkholderiaceae_C > Rubrivivax. The sequence continues at coordinate 283,857 of CAWBHE010000001.1, forward strand.
CCCCGTCCTGCGGGCCGAGTTCATCGCCGCCGCACCGGCCTTCGCCGCGCTCGCGCTCGACACCGACGGCCATGCCGCGCTGCTCGGCGCGCACGGTGGCGGGCCGGGGATGGTGCTCGTCGCCGGCACCGGCAGCGTCGGCGAGGCGCTGCTCGCCGATGGCCGGCGCCGCCTGGTCGGCGGCTGGGGCTACCCGGTCGGCGACGAAGGCAGCGGCGCCTGGCTGGGCTTGCGCGCGATGGCGCTCGCGCAGCGCGCGGTCGACGGCCGCGGCGAGGCCGGGCCGGGCCCTCTGGCGCGCGCAGTGCGCCAGGCCACCGGCGTCGACGAGGATGCGATGCGCAGCTGGTGCGTCGGCGCCGGCCAGGCGCGCTATGCGCAACTCGCGCCGCTGGTCTTCGACCACGAGGCCGACGACCCGGCGGCGGCGGACCTGATCGCGCGCGCCATCGACGCACTCGTCGAGCTGGCCGCTGCTTTGGACCCCTCGGGCCGGCTGCCGGTGGCGGTGAGGGGCAGCGTCGCCGAACGGCTCGCGCCGCGACTGCCGCAAGCGCTGCGCGCGCGCTGTGTCGCCGCGGCCGGCGACGCGACCGACGGCGCGTTGCATCTGGTGCGCCAGGCCCTCGGCCTGCGGGCCGCGCGATGACCTCGATCGACGCCTTCGTCCTCACGCCGGCCGGTTTCGTGCGCGGCACGCTGCGCCATGCCGCCGGCCGGATCGTGGCGATCGACGGCGACCCGGTCGACGAGGCCACCGCACGCAGCGGCGCGCTGCCGATCGCGCTGCCCGGCTTCGTCGACCTGCACGTGCACGGTGGCGGCGGCCGCGACACGATGGAAGGCGGCGACGCGGTCGCGGCGATCGCCGCGATCCACGCGCGCCACGGCACGACCTCGCTGCTCGCGACGACGATGACGGCGCCGGCCGACGAGATCGAGGCCGCGCTGCACGCGCTCGCGCCGGCTATCGCGGCGCGGCCGCAAGGCGGCGCGCGCGTGCTCGGCGTGCACCTCGAAGGACCGTACATCAACCCGGGCAAGCTCGGCGCGCAGCCCGACTTCGCGCGCACCGCGACGCTGGCCGAGGTGCTGGCGCTGCACGCGATCGCGCCGCTGAAGCTGGTGACGATCGCGCCCGAGCTGCCCGGCCACCTGGAGCTGATCGTCGCGCTGCGCGCGCGGGGTTTCGCGGTCCAGATCGGCCACAGCGCCGGCAGCTACGAAGACGGCGTCGCCGCGCTGCGGGCCGGCGCGACCGGCTTCACGCATTTGTTCAACGCGATGACGCCGTTCCAGCACCGCGCGCCCGGCATCGCCGGCGCCGCGCTGGCGCATGCCGAGCGGGCCGAGATCATCCCCGACCTGCTGCACGTGCACCCGGGCGCGATCCATGCCGCGCTGCGCGCCATTCCGCAGCTGTACTGCGTGACCGATTCGACCGCCGCCGCCGGCATGCCCGACGGCGACTACCGGCTCGGCCGCCACACCGTCACCAAGTGCCAGGGCGGCGTGCGCCTCGCCGACGGCACGCTGGCCGGCAGCACGCTGACGATGGACCAGGCCTTGCGCAACCTGGTCTCGCTCGGCCTGCCGCTGGCCGAGGCCTCGCGCCGCACGTCGACCTTTGCCGCCGAACACCTGGGCCTGGCCGACCGCGGGCGCCTGGCCCCCGGCGCCTGGGCCGACCTGGTGCTGCTCGACGCCGGGCTTCAAGTGACGGCCGTCGTCGTCGAAGGAGAGGCGATTGCGTTCACCGGCTGAGCCGGGCACCGGCTCACGCATGCGCGCCGAGGCGCTGGAAGCGCCGCAGGCAGTGGCCCGGCTGCTCGCCGCCGACCGCGACGCCTACGCCGCGCTCGCCGCCGATCTGCGCGCGGCCCCGCCGGCCTCGATGCTGACCGTCGCGCGCGGCAGCTCGGACCACGCTGCGCACCACATGGCCTACCTCGTGATGGCGCGGCTGGGCCGGCTCGTGACCTCGATGCCGATGTCGCTCGTCACGCTGTACCCGTCGCGCCTGGTCTGCGACGGGCTGGCCGCGTTCGCCTTCTCGCAGTCGGGCCAGAGCCCGGATCTGGTGGCGCCGATCGAGCTGACCCGCCGCGGCGGCGCGCGCACGGTCGCGATCGTCAACGACCTGGATTCACCGCTCGCGCGCGCCGCCGAGTGGCGGCTGCCGCTGCACGCCGGCCCGGAGCGCAGCATCGCGGCGACGAAGAGCTACATCGCCCAGCTCGTCGCCGGCGCGCGCCTGGTCGCGCAATGGGAGGGCGAGCGCGAACTGCAGGACGCCGTCGAGCACCTGCCCGACGCGCTGGCGCGCGCCGCGGCGCTGGACTGGTCGGCCGCGGTCGAGGCGCTGACCGGCGTCGACCGGCTCTTCGTCGTCAGCCGAGGCACCGGGCTGGCGGTGGCGATGGAGGCGGCGCTCAAGCTGAAGGAAGTCTGCGGCATCCAGGCCGAGGCGTTCTCGGGCGCCGAACTGCGCCACGGTCCGATGGCGCTGGTCGGCGCCGGCTACCCGCTGCTCGTGCTCGCGCCGCGCGGGCCGGCGCTGCCCGGCCTGCTGGCGCTGGCCGCCGAGATGCGCGAGCGCGGCGCGAACGTGCTGCTCGCCGCACCGCCCGGCACGCCGGGCGCGCAGCTCGAACTGGCGCCGACCGGCCACGAGGACCTGGACGCGATCACCGCGGTGCAGAGTTTCTACCCGATGGTCGAGGCGCTGGCGCGCGCGCGAGGCGCCGACCCCGACCAGCCGCGCTTCCTGGCCAAGGTCACGCGCACGCGCTGACCCGTCATACCCATTCGCGATCGATCGTCAAGAAAGGCCATCTGTCGGCTCGCGGCCCGTTGCGGCCGTTGGCCGTCCGGGCCGGGCCGCGCGACGGCCCCCCCGCCCCCTCCGCGAGGGGGCCCTGCTCGCCGGCCGAGCCGGCCTTCGGCCGGCTCGCTCGTGTCGGCGCGCTGCACGTACCGTGGCAGCGCCCCGATCGAGCGCGGGCTCGACCGGACGCCGACGGTCATGGCTGGGGGCCGCTCGCGGAGGAGACGCGGGGAGCCGTGCAGAAGCGGCCCTCGGCCCGGGGCGGCCAACGGCCGCACGGGCCGCGAGCGGCCCCTCATTCCTGGTCGATCGATCGCAGGTCGGCATCAGCCCGCGAACGGCGGCTCGGGCCAGGGCCGCGGCGGCGGCCGCAGCTGTTCCCAGGTGCGCGACAGGCGCAGCACGCCGAGGTCGTCGTGGCGCCGGCCGATGATCTGCAGACCGATGGGCAGCCCGGCCGCGGTGGCGCCGCAATCGATGGACGCGGCGGGCTGCTCGCTCATGTTGTAGGGCAGCGTGAAGCCGATGTGCTCCATCGCGCGCTGCGGGTCGTTGGTCGGGCTCGGCCAGTCGGCGGCATAGGCCGAGACCGGGCTCACCGGCGAGAGCACGAAGTCGAAGGGTTGGCAGGCGGCGACCGCGGCGTCACGCAGCGCGGCGATCTGGCTGTGAGCGTGGAAGAGCTGCGCCGCGCTCAGGTGTTCGCCCGGGGCGACCCAGTCGCGGATGAAGGGCAGCACCTTCGCGCGCCGCTCGGCCGGCAGCGCCGAGATGTCCAGCCACGAGCGCAGGCGCCAGAAGCGGTCGATGCCGTCGGCCATCTCGCGCGTCGTGAACGGTGCCAGCGGCTCGACGATCGCCCCGGCACGTTCGAAGGTGCGTGCCGCGGCCTGCACCGCGGCGGCGATCTCGGCGTCCAGCGGCAGGCCCCAGCCGGCGTCGAGCAGCAGGCCGATCTTCAGGCCCCTGGGGTCGAGGGCCGGCGCGTTCCAGGCCATCGGCTGGTAGGGCAGGCTGCTCGCGTCGCGCCAGTCGGGCCGGGACAGCTCGGCCATCATCAGCGCGGCGTCGGCCACGGTGCGCGTCATCGGCCCGGCGACGCGGCCGGTGTACGGCGGCTTGATCGGGATGCGGCCCAGGCTGGGCTTGAGGCCGAACACGCCGCACCAGCCGGCGGGCAGCCGGATCGAGCCGCCGATGTCGGTGCCGATGTGCAGCGGGCCGTAGCCGGCCGCCGCCGCCGCGCCGGCGCCGGCGCTGCTGCCGCCGGGGTTCTTCCCCAAGTCCCAGGGGTTGCGCGCGGGTCCGCCCAAGGGCGCATGGAAACTCGACAGCCCCGACGACAGCATGCCGTAGTCGGGCATCGTGGTCTTGGTCAGGAACACCGTGCCGGCCTCGCGCAGCCGTGCCGCGGGCGGCGCGTCCTCGGTGGCCGGCACGAGCACGGTGGCGGCGGTGCCCAGCGGCAGCGGCACGCCCTTCGTCGCGATGTTCTCCTTGATCGTCACCGGCACGCCGTCGATCGCCGAGTGCGGCTCGCCGCGCCGCCAGCGCGCTTCGGATTCGCGCGCCATCGCGAGCGCGCCTTCGGGGTCGAAGGCCCAGGTGGCGTGCAGATGCGGCTCGCAGCGCTCGATGTGCGCGATGACGTCGCGCGCGACCTCCACCGGCGACAGCTCGCCGCCGCGGTAGGCCGCGGCGAGCTCGGCGGCACTCAAGCCATGCAGGCCGCTCACGCCTTCGTGGCCGGCGGCGCCCAGCTGACGGCAGCGAGGTCGTTGGCGAAGATCGGCGAGCTGTTCCACAGCCCCCGCAGGCCGCGCTTGAAGACCGCCGCCTGGGCCGGGTTCCAGATGAAGGCGTTCACCGAGTCGATCGCGAGCTGGCGCTGGATCTGGTGCCAGAGCTTGAGCCGTTCGCGCCCGACGCCGGTGGTCGCGTAGTCGGCGACGAGCTTGCGGAAGACCGGGCTGTCGTAGCCGAAGTAGTAGTTCGGGTCGGTGTAGGCGGTGACGTAGTCCAGCGGTTCGACGTGGTTGATGATCGTCAGGTCGAAGTTGCCCTTGAACGGGCCGCCGAGCCACTGCGCCCATTCGACGTTCTCGATCTTCGCGTTGACACCGACCTTGGCCAGCATCGCGGCGACGATCTCGCCGCCCTGCCGCGCATAGGGCGGCGGGGGCAGCGTCAGCACCAGGTTCAGCGGCGTCGCGACGCCGGCTTCCTTGAGCAGCGCCCGCGCCTTGTCCGGGTCGTACGGATACATGCCGGTGAGGTCGAGATAGCCCAGGTCGGTGGGGGCGAAATGGCTGCCGATCGGTCGCCCCAGGCCTTGCTGCGCACCGTCGATGAAGGCCTTGCGGTCGATCGCGTGCATCAGCGCGCGGCGCACGCGCACGTCGCTCAGGGGCTTGCGGCGGTTGTTGATCGCCATGATGCCCTTGCCGGCCGTGCTGCCGACCTGCACCGTGAAGCGGGCGTCGCCCTGGAACTGCTGCAGCGCCTGCAGCGCGCCGAAGCGGGGCATGCCGTCGATGTCGCCGGCGAGCAGCGCCGCGACCTGCGCCGCCGCGTCGTTGATGAAGCGGAAGGTGACGTGCTCGAGCCGGACCTTCGCCGCATCCCGAAAGCCCGGCCACTTGACGAGCGTGACGCTGCTGCCCTTGTTCCAGTTCTCGAGCTTGTACGGCCCGGTGCCGACCGGGTTCGTCGCCGCCTGCGCCGCCGTCTTCGGGTGCAGGATCACCGCGGTGTTCTCGCCCAGCCGGAAGGGCATCGTCGGATCGGCCCGGTTCAGGGTCAGGATCACCGTCAGCGGGTCGTAGGTGGCGATGCTCGAGATGTTGTCGAAGACCGCCTTCTTCGCCTTGTTCGTGCTGCCCGGCGCCTTGGCGCGCTCGAAGGCGAACTTGACGGTCGAGCTGTCCAGCGGCGAACCGTCGGAGAACGTGATGCCCTTCCTGAGCCGGAAGGTGTAGCTCTTGCCGTCGGGCGACTCGCTCCAGGTCTCGGCCAGCAGCGGCGTCACCGCACCGTCCATCGCGATCTTGGTCAACCCCTCGAAGATGTTGTAGTGGACGATCTCGCCGATCGCCGCCGCCGGCGCGGTGGTCGGGTCCAGGCCCGGCGGCTCCAGGATCATGCCGAGCACGGCACGGTTCTTCGGCGGCTGGGCCCGAGCAGCGTTGAAGGCGCCAGCCAGCGGCACGCCGGCGAGCAGGGTATTGACGGTGCGGCGCTGGACGCTCATCGAATAACTCCTTGCGGGTGAGGTGGGTCATTCTGCGGCATGCCCGGCCCACCGGGCACCGCGGCGAGCAGGCGGCGCGTGTACGGATGCTGCGGCTCGCGAAACAGCCGCTCGGGCGAGCCCTGCTCGACGACCCGGCCCTGCCAGAGCACGATCACCTCGTCGCAGACCAGGTCGACGACCGCGAGGTCGTGGCTGATGAACAGGTAGCTGACCGCGAAGCGTTCCTGAAGGTCCTGCATCAGGTTCAGCACCTGGGCCTGCACGGACACGTCGAGCCCGCTCACCGGCTCGTCGGCGACGATCAGCTTCGGCCGCGTGATGAGTGCGCGCGCGATCGCGATGCGCTGGCGCTGGCCGCCGGAGAATTCGTGCGGGTACTTGTCCAGATCGGCGCTGCGCAGGCCGACCGCGTCCAGCGCCTCGGTGGCGCGCTCGCGCTGCTCGGCGCGGCCGGCGCGCTGCAGGATCGCCAGCGGTTCGGCCACCGTCTGCAGCACCGTGCGGCGCGGGTCGAGCGAGCCGTAGGGGTCCTGGAACACCATCTGGAAGCGGCTGCGTGCGCGGCGCAGCGCGGGCGGCGCCAGCGCGTGCAGGTCCAGGCCATCGAGCACGACGCGGCCGGCGCTCGGGCTCTCGAGCGCCATCACCAGCCGTGCCAGCGTGCTCTTGCCCGAGCCCGATTCGCCGACCACGCCCAGGCTGTGCCCGGCTCGCAGCGTGAAGCTCACGTCGGCCAGCGCCTGCAGCTCGGGCGCGGCACCGAAGAGACGCTCGCGCGGCAGCCGGTGGCGCTTGGCCAGGTTCTCGACGACGAGCAGCGGCGCGTTCATCGGTCCAGCCGCAGGCAGCGCGCCTCGTGGTCGCGGCCGATCGTCACGGCCGGCGGCGGCCCGTCCCGGCAGGCGTCGACGACGAGCGCGCAGCGGTCGGCGAAGGGGCAGCCCGCCGGCAGGTCGAACAGCTCGGGCACGCGGCCGGGAATCGTCGCCAGTCGCGTGCCGCGCTGCAGGCCCAGACGCGGCCGCGCCGCGAACAGGCCGCGCGTGTAGGGGTGGGCCAGGCGGGCGAAGACGGCGGCGGTCGGCCCGCTCTCGACGACCGTGCCACCGTACATCACGAGCAGGCGCTGCACGGTCTGCGCCATCACGCCGAGGTCGTGGCTGATCAGCAGCAAGCCCATGCCGTCCTCGCGCACCAGCTCCTTGATCAGGTCCAGCACCTCGCGCTGGATCGTCACGTCGAGCGCGGTGGTCGGCTCGTCGGCGACGAGCAGGTCGGGCCCGCAGGCCAGCGCGATCGCGATCACGACGCGCTGGCGCTGGCCGCCGGAAAGCTGGTGCGGGTAGGCGTCCAGGCGCTGCGCCGCCTGCGGCAGCTGCACGCGTTCGAGCAGGCGCAGCGATTCGGCGCGCGCGGCGCGTGCGCTCAGGCCCTTGTGCAGGCGCAGCGATTCGGCGATCTGCCGGCCCACCGTGTGCAGCGGGTTCAGCGCCGTCATCGGCTCCTGGAAGACCATGCCGATGCGGTTGCCGCGCAGCGTGCACATCGAGGCTTCGTCCAGCGTCGCCAGCTCGCGGCCTTCGAAGCGTATCGATCCGGCGACGCGCGCCGCCTCGGGCAGCAAGCCCATCAATGCCAGCGCGGTGATCGACTTGCCCGAGCCCGACTCGCCGATCAACCCCAGCGTCTCGCCGCGCGCGAGCGAGAACGAGACGCCGCGCAGCGCCTCGGCGGGGCCGCGCGCGGTGGGCAGCGTGACGCGCAGGTCGGTGACTTCGAGCAGGCTCAAGCCCGCGACGATAGCGCCGGACATCAGCGCCGACGCGCGAGCCGCGGGTCGAGCAGGTCGCGCAACCCGTCGCCGAGCAGGTTCAGCCCGAGCACGCTGAGCACGATCGCCAGGCCAGGCCAGACCGCGAGCAGCGGCGCCTGGAACATCTGCGCCTGGGCGTCGTTGAGCATCCGGCCCCAGCTCGGTTGCGGCGGCTGCGTGCCCAGGCCCAGGTAGGACAGCGCGGCTTCGGCGAGGATCGCGGTCGCGAACGAGATCGTCGCCTGCACGATCAGCGGGCTGGCGATGTTGGGCAGCACGTGGTCGAGCGTGATGCGCAGCGGGCCCTTGCCGGCGCTGCGTGCGGCGAGCACGTATTCGCGCGCCCAGACCGCGTTTGCCGAGGCGCGCGTGATGCGCGCGAAGACCGGGATGTTGAAGATGCCGATCGCGACGATGCTGGTCACGAGGCCCGGGCCGTAGATCGCGCTGAGCATGATCGCCGACAGCAGCGCCGGGAACGCGAACGTGAAGTCGGCCGCGCGCATCACGACTTCCTCGACCCAGCCGCGCCGCGCCGACGCCAGGCTGCCGAGCAGCACGCCCAGGCCCAGGCCGATGCCGACCGCGACGATGCCGACGACGATGCTGCTGCGCGAGCCGACGAGCAGTTGCGACGCGACGTCGCGGCCCAGGCTGTCGGTGCCGAACCAATGCGCGGCGCTCGGCGGCTGCAGCTTGTGCGGGATGTCGATGTCGGCCGGCGGCCAGGGCGACCAGACCAGCGACAGCAGCGCCGCGGCGGCCAGCAGCGCGGTCAGCAGCGCGCCGGCGACGAAGCTCGGGTGTCGCCGGGCCCGGGAGGCGAGGGCGCTCATGAACGGCGCAGCCGCGGGTCGATCAGCGCGTAGAGCAGGTCGACGACGAAGTTGACCAGCACCACCGTCGCGGCGAGCAGCATCACCACGTCGCGCACGACGACGAGGTCGCGGTTCGCGATCGCCTGGAACACGAGCCGGCCGATGCCGGGCAGCACGAACACGTTCTCGACGACGATGGTGCCGGTGATCAGGTTCGCGAACTGCAGCCCCATCACCGTGAGCACCGGGATCATCGCGTTGCGCAGCACGTGGCGCCACAGCGCCTGGCGCCGGCTCAGGCCCTTCGCGCGCGCGGTGCGCACGAAATCCTCGCGCATCACCTCGAGCATCGCCGAGCGCGTGACGCGCGCGAGGATCGCCGCCTGCACCACGGCCAGCGCGACGGCCGGCAGCACGAGCGCCTTCAGGCCGGGCCAGAAGCCGCCGCCGTCGTCCTCGCTCCAGCCCGGGAAACCGCCGGCGCCGACCCACTGCAGCTTCACCGCGAACAGCAGGATGAGCAGGATCGCGAACCAGAAGCTCGGGATCGCGATGCCGATCTGGCTGGCGGCCATCACGCCGACATCGCCGAGCCGGTGGTGGCGTGCCGCGGCGTAGATGCCGGCGGCGAGCGCGAGCGCGACGGCGAGCAGCATCGAGATCACGGCCAACGGCAGCGTCACCTGCAGCCGCTGGCCGATCAGCTCGGCGGTCGGCGTGTCGTAGCCGATGCTGTTCTCGGTGCGGCCGCGCGCGAGGCCGTCGACCCAGGTCAGATAGCGTTGCAGCGGGGGGCGGTCCAGACCGAGCCTGGCGTTCAGTGCGGCCAGCGATTCGGGTGTCGCGGTGTCGCCGAGGATCACCTCGGCGGCGTTGCCGGGCAGCAGCTCGAGGACCGCGAAGACGACCACCGACGCCACCCACAGCGTGAGCATGAAGCTGGCGAGACGGCGCAGAACGAAGAGTCCCATCGCGTTCTATGATGCCTCAATGCAAGCCCTGCCTTTCGACACCACGCCGGTCTTCGTCGGCGGCCGCTGGCGGCCCGGCGCGCTTGGCGAGACGCTGCCGTTGCTGAACCCGTCGGACGGCACGCTGCTGGCGCGGATCGCGCGCGGCAACGCCGCCGACGTCGATGCCGCGGTGGCGGCGGCGCAGGCGGCGCTGGCCGGCGAATGGGGGACGTTGACCGCCGCCGAGCGCGGCCGGTTTCTGCTGCGCATGAGCGCGCTCGTCGCCGCCCAGGCCGACGAGCTGGCGCGGCTCGAAGCGCTGGACGTCGGCAAGCCGCTGCGCCAGGGCCGTGCCGACGCGCTGGCGCTGGCGCGCTACCTCGAGTTCTACGGCGGCGCGGCCGACAAGCTGATGGGCGAGACGATCCCGTTCGCCAACGGCTACACGGCGTTCACGCTGCGCGAGCCGCATGGCGTGACGGCGCACATCGTGCCCTGGAACTACCCGATGCAGATCATCGGCCGCAGCGTCGGCGCCGCGCTCGCGATGGGCAACGCCTGCGTGCTGAAGCCGGCCGAGGAGGCCTGCCTGACGGCGCTGGCGTTCGCGCGCATCGCCGACGAGGCGGGACTGCCGGCCGGCGCGCTGAACGTCGTGCCGGGCCTGGGCGACGAGGCCGGCGCCGCGCTCGCGGCGCACCCCGGCGTGCGCCACATCTCGTTCACCGGCTCGGTCGCGGTGGGCGCGCTGATCCAGGCTGCGGCGGCGAGGAACGCGGTGCCGGTGACGCTGGAACTCGGCGGCAAGAGCCCGCAGATCGTCTTCGCCGACGCCGACCTCGATGCCGCGCTGCCCTTCCTCGTCAATGCCGGCATCCAGAACGCGGGCCAGACCTGCTCGGCCGCGAGCCGCATCCTGGTCGAGCGGCCGGTCTTCGACGCCGTGCTCGCGCGCATGGCCGAGCGCTATCGCGCGCTCGTCGTCGGCCCGGCGCTCGCCGACCCGGACGTCGGCCCGCTGATCTCGGCGCGCCAGCGCGAGATCGTCGACGGCTACCTCGCGCTGGTGCGCGACGGCGGCCTGACGGTCGCGGCGCAGGCGGCGCTGGTGCCCGGGCTGCCGGCGGGCGGCTTTTACGTGCCGCCGACGCTGGTCGCCGCGGTGCCGGGCACGCACCGCATCGCGCAGGAAGAGATCTTCGGCCCGGTGCAGGCGGTGATCCCGTTCGACGGCGAGGCCGAGGCGCTGGCGCTGGCCAACGGCACGCCGTTCGGGCTCGTCGCCGGCGTCTGGACGCGCGACGGCAGCCGCGCGCTGCGCCTGGCGCGCAAGCTGCAATGCGGCCAGGTGTTCATCAACAACTACGGCGCCGGCGGCGGCGTCGAACTGCCGTTCGGCGGCGTCAAGCATTCGGGCCACGGCCGCGAGAAGGGCTTCGAGGCGCTGTACGGCTTCTCGGTGCTGAAGACGGTGGCCATCCAGCATGGTTGAACGGGGGAAGACATGCGCTTGAAGGACAAGGTCGCGATCGTCACCGGCGGGGGCTCGGGCTTCGGCGCCGGCATCTGCGCGAAGTTCGTCGCCGAGGGCGCGCAAGTGATCGTCGCCGACCTCAACCTGGACGCGGCACTGGACGTCGCCGCGCGCCTCGGCGCGGCGGCGCGTGCGCTGCGCGTCGACGTGTCCGACGCGACCGACGTGCGCCTGATGATGGAGGCCGCCGAGCTGCATTTCGGCCATCTCGACATCCTGGTCAACAACGCCGGCGTCGGCCACTTGCCGCAGCCGCTGGAAGACCTGCCCGAGGAGCAGTTCGACCGCATCACCGCGGTCAACATGAAGGCGATCTACCTCGCGATGCGCGAGGCCGTGCCGCGCTTCAAGGAACGCCGTCGCGGCGTGGTGCTGAACATCGCCAGCACCGCCGGCGTCAGCCCGCGGCCACGCCTGGCCTGGTACAACGCGAGCAAGGGCTGGGTCATCACCGCGACGCGCGCGACCGCGGTGGAACTGGCGCCGTTCGGGATCCGCGTCAACGCGCTCAACCCGGTGGCGGGCGATACGCCGATGCTCAAGACCTTCATGGGCGAGGACACGCCCGAGATGCGCGCGAAGTTCCTCTCGACGATCCCGCTCGGTCGCTTCTCGACGCCCGAGGATCTGGGCAACGCGGCCTGCTTCCTCTGCAGCGACGAGGCTTCCATGATCACCGGCGTGTGCATGGAAGTCGACGGCGGCCGCTGCATCTAGCGGCCGCGCCGCGGCGCGGGATCAGTCGTCCAGACCTTCGTGGCGCGCAGCGGCCGCATACAGGTCGGCCGCGAAGCCGGGGTCGGTGCGCTGCACGTTGTAGGCCATCTGCCGCACCGCCGCCGCATCGTCGGCGCGCGAGCCGGCCTTGCGGGCGGCCGGGTGCGACATCCAGCGCGACAGGCGGGCGACGAAGTCACCCGCCACGCGCGGCAGCGTCGGGTTCGGGAAGGTGGCGGAGTGCAGGGACATGCTCATGGTATTTCCTTGGAAGTCGCGGTTCCTTGACGGAATCGCATGAGCGCATATTAGTAGTTACCCTGATACGAACAAGTGAAAGTTGCGCATGTAAGCTATTAACGAATCTAATAGATTGGCGCTTCATGAACTTCCGCACACTCGACCTGAACCTGCTGCGTGTGTTCGACACCGTGATGGCCGAGGGCAGCCTGACGCGCGCCGCCGAGGTGTTGGCCATCACCCAGCCGGCGGCCAGCCATGCGCTCAAGCGGCTGCACCAGGCCGTGGGCGAGACCCTTTTCGTGCGCAGCGCCTTCGGCATGAAGCCGACCGACCGCGCCGAGGCATTGTGGCCGGACGTTCGCGCCGCGCTCGCCGGCCTGCGTCGCGCGCTGGCGCCCGAGGAGTTCGACCCGCTGACGCAGACGGCGAGCTTTCGCATCGCGATGGCCGACGCCACCGCGGCGTTGCTGGCGCCGCCGCTGGTGCGCGAGATCGAGTCCGGGCATTCGCGCGTGAAGCTGCGCCTGCTGCCGCTGGCCACGCGCGACCCGCGCCGCCTGCTGCGCGATGCCGAGGCCGATCTCGCGATCGGACACTTCCCGGAAGCGATCGCCGCGCTCGCGGCCGATGGCGCCCAGGCTCGCGAACGCCACTTGCGGCTGTACGAGACGCGTTATGTCTGCGTGATGCGTCGTGGCCATCCGCTGGTCGGGGAGCCGTTGACGCTGGACCGCTACTGCGCGGCGCAGCACCTGCTGGTCAGCTTCTCCGGCCGGCCGCACGGGCTGGTGGACCAGGCCCTGGCCGCTCTCGGCCGTCAGCGCGACATCGTGCTGACGGTCAACCAGTTTTTCACCGCCGGCCAGGTGGTCACGCAGTCCGACCTGCTGACCGTGCTGCCGCTGTCGTTCATCGCCGCCACCGGCACGCAGGACCAGATCGTCACGCGGCCGCTGCCCTTCGAACTGGCACCGGTGGCGGTGCAGATGCTGTGGGCGGTGCGCCACGACGCCGATCCGGCGCACCGCTGGCTGCGCGCGCTGGTGCAGCGCGCCGCCGGCCTGCCGGTGGCGTGACGGCCGCGCGGGCCGGTGCCTCAGAGCACGGCGGCGATCGCCTCGGCGGTGCGCTCGACGTTGCCGGTGTTCAGGCCGGCCACGCACATCCGGCCCGAGCGCAGCAGGTAGACGCCGAATTCGTCGCGCAGCCGGTCGACCTGGATCGGCGTCAGGCCGGTGTAGCTGAACATGCCGCGCTGGCTCAGGAAAAAGCCGAAATCGCGCCCCGGGCGCTTGGCCGACAGCACGCGGTGCAGGCTGCGCCGCATCGTCAGGATGCGCTCGCGCATCGCCGCGACGTCGGCCTCCCAGGACGCGCGCAGGGCCGGTTGGTCGAGCACGCGGCTGACGATGCCGGCGGCGTGGATCGCCGGGCTCGAGTAATTGCGTCGCACCGTGGCCTTGAGCTGGCCGAGCACGAGCTCGGCCTCGTCGGCGTCGCCGCAGACCACGCTCAGCGCGCCGGCGCGTTCGCCGTACAGGCTCATGCTCTTCGAGAACGAGTTCGCGACGAAGAAGCGCAGCCCGGCCGAGGCGAGCGCGCGCACCGCGAAGGCGTCGGCCTCGATGCCGTCGCCATAGCCCTGGTACGCCAGGTCCAGGTAGGGCAGCAGCTCGTGCTCGCGCAGCACCGGGATCAGCTGCTGCCATTGCGCGGGCGTCAGGTCGACCCCGGTCGGGTTGTGGCAGCAGGCGTGCAGCAGCACCACGCTGCGCGCGGGCAGGCCGGCGAGCGTGGCGAGCATCGCGTCGAACTTCAGGCCGCCGGTCTCGGCGTCGTAGTACGGATAGGTGTGGACCGCAATGCCGGCACCTTCGAACATCGCGCGGTGGTTGTCCCAGGTCGGGTCGCTGACCCAGACGCCGCTGTCGGGGAACCAGCGCTTGATGAAGTCGGCGCCCACGCGCAGCCCGCCGCTCGAGCCGATGGTCTGCAGCGTGGCCACGCGCGCGCTCGCCAGCGCCTCGTGGCCGGCGCCGAACAGCAGCCGCTGCACCGCGCTGCGTACCGCGGCCGTGCCCTCGATCGCCAGGTAGGACTTGGGGCCGCTCTCGGCGAGCATCTGCGCCTCGGCCTCGCGCACGCAGCCGAGCACCGGGATGCGGCCGGCGTCGTCGAAATAGATGCCGATCGACAGGTTCACCTTGCCCGCGCGCGGATCCTTCTGGAACGCGTCGTTGAGGCCGAGGATGGGGTCGCCCGCGTACGGGTCGAGGTGCTTGAAGTTCATCATTCGGCAAGGGCTTTCTCGATGTCCTGGACGAGCGACTCGGGCTTGTCGGTGGGGGCGTAGCGCTTGATCACCTGGCCATCGCGGCCGACCAGGAACTTGGTGAAGTTCCACTTGACGGCCTGCGTGCCGAGCACGCCGCGGGCCTCGGTGGTCAACCATTGCCACAGCGGGTGCGCGTCGCGGCCGTTGACCTTGACCTTGGCCATCATCGGGAAGCTGACGCCGTAGTTGAGCTGGCAGAACGACGCGATCTCGCCGTTGCTGCCCGGGTCCTGGCCGCCGAACTCGTTGCTCGGGAAGCCGACGATGACGAGGCCGCGGTCGCGGTAGGTCTGCCAGAGTGTCTCCAGGCCTGCGAACTGCGGCGTGAAGCCGCAGGCACTGGCGGTGTTGACGATCAGCAGGACATGGCCACGCTGGCTCGCCAGCGACGCCGGCTGACCGTCGATGGACACGGCGTCGAAGTCATAGACACTGCTCGCGCCCACGCGGGACTCCTGGAAGTGCGCTGAAGAGGCAGCATGTTAGCCCTCCCACGGTTGGTGGGCGGCCAGCGTTGACAGTGCGTGAGTCGGTCTTGCACCATCGATGCGCACTCCCCATCGCAGTACGCCCCCCGTTCTCATGCCCAGCCCTTACCGTGTCGCCCTGCAGGGCTTCAGCGCCTTCGAGCGCAGCGCGCTCGGCTCGTACTTCCGCCTGGCGATGAACCGCTCGCCAGCCTACGAGCAGATCGACAGCGCGGCCGACGCGCATTTCCTCGTCATCGATGCCGACCATGTCGACGCCGTCCGCACCGTGCTGGAGATGGCCCGCCTCGACGATGCCGTGTTCATCGGCGCGAACGCGCCCGATGGCGCCCGCGCCTGGATGATGCGGCCGATCGACCCGCTGCACGTGCTGCGCGAACTCGATGCGATGGTGGCCGCCCGCTCCGAGCCACTCGTCGCCGGCAGCGGGCGCGCGGTGCCGCATCCGTTGCCGCCGGCGCCGGCGGGCCCCGCGGGGCCCTGGCTGGCACGGCGCTCCGGCGACCCGACGGGCGCAGACCCGGCCCATCCCGGCATTGCGACACCAGGATCGCAGGACGCGCCGCGCTGCGCCTTGCTCGTCGACGACAGCGAGATCGCGCTGCGCTTCCTGGAGACGAGGCTGCAGCGCTTCGGGCTGGCCACCGCGCGTGCCACGACGAGCGCGCGGGCGATCGACCTCCTGGCCCAGCGAGCCTGGGAGTTCGTCTTCCTGGACGTCGAGCTCGGCACCGGCAGCGACCTCGACGGCCTCGCGCTGTGCCAACACATCAAGCGCCACCACCGGCGGGCCGCCGGCCGGCAGCCGCCGGTGGTGGCGCTGGTCTCGGCGCACCACAGCCAGCTCGACCGGGTGCGCGGCACGCTGGCCGGCGCCGATGCCTACCTGGACAAGCCGCTCGACGAAGGCGCGCTCGAACAACTGCTGCTGCGCCACGGGCTGGCGCCGGCAGTGGCGCCCGACGACCCGCTCTGACAGCGCGCCGGCCCGGCTCAGCGGGCCGACAGCAGCGTCGCGCCGATGATCAGTGCCGCGCCCAGCACGAGCGCCGGGTTCAGGCTGGCCGCGCCGAGCAGCACCGCGGAAACCGACGCGAACAGCACCTCGGTGACCATCACCACCGCCGTCACGTTGGCCGGCAGCCGGGCGGCACCGTACTGCAGCGCGAGATTGCCGGCCAGGAACAGCGCCGCCATCGCGAGCGCGCCGCCGACCCAGCCCGGCGCCGGCGCCGGCGGCCAGGCCACCGCGCCCTGCAGCGCGAGGACCAGCGCCAGCCCGCCGGCGACCAGCGCGCCGCCGAGGAACATGGCCAGCGCGCGCGCCGCCTCGCTCTGACGCGCTTCGCGGCGCAGCATCACGTTGTTCAGCGCGAACGTGAAGCCGCCGAGCACGCCCATCCCTTCGGCCAGCGTGCGCGGCAGCGGCCAGCCGCCGCCGGTCGGCCAGAGCACGATCGCCGCGCCGGCCAGCGCCATTGCCACGCGCACGCCGGCGGCGGCGGTCAGCCGCTCGCCGAGCAGCAGCCGCGCCAGCAGCACCGCCCACAGCGGCATCAGATAGAACAGCAGCACGACGCGCACCACGTCGCCGATCGTCACGCCCCAGTTGAAGCTCGCGTTGGTGGCACCCGACGCGAGCACCAGCACCCACAGCGCGGGCGCCGCGAACAACTGGCGCCACGCTTCGGGGCGCGCCCACGTGATCGCCAGCACCGTCACCGCGTAGATCAGCGCCGTCGCCCACAGCGGGTGCAGGCCGCGCGCCTCGAGCTGGCGGAAGGGCCACCACGACAGGCCCCAGGTGAGCGCGTTGAGCATCAGCGCCAGCGCCGGCCAGAGCCGCGCCGGTGGCGCGGCGGCGCCGGGCCCGCCCGCGCTACTGGCCATCGCTGCGCGCGATGGCGAGCAGTCGATCGAGCTCGTCGCGGTGCAACCGCGTGTTGCGTCGGTGCCAGCGGCGGATCAGCTCCATCATGCCGGCCACGGTGAGGCCGAAGATCGCGATCGCACCGAACGCGGACAGACCGAACTTGGTCAGCGCCGCGTAGAACGCGCCCAGGCCCAGGATGCAGGCCTGCTCGTTGAAGTTCTGCACCGCGATCGAGCGGCCGGCGCCCATCAGGTTGTGGCCGCGGTGCTGCAGCAGCGCGTTCATCGGCACGACCATGAAGCCGCCGAAGGCGCCGAGCAGCACGAGGAAGGGCGCCGCGATCCAGACGTTGTGGATCGTGTTCATCAGCACCACCAGCAAGCCCATGCCGATGCCCAGCGGGATCACCGCGGTGGCGCGGTCGAGCTTCATCGCCACCGATGCCAGCACCGCACCGGCGGCGGTGCCTATCGTCACCACGCCGGCCAGCGCGGTGGCATGCGTGGTGTCGTAGCCCAGCGCCACCGCGGCCCAGGCGAGCACGATGTAGCGCAGGTTGGCCGCCGCACCCCAGAACAGCGTCGTCGTGGCGAGCGAGATCTGGCCCAGCTTGTCGCCCCACAGGCGCGCGTTGCAGACCGAGAAGTCGCGCACCAGGGCGAACACGTTGCCGTGCAGCGGTTGCAGCGGCGCGTCGGTGCGCGGCACGTACAGGTTGAACAGCGCGGCCACGCCGTACAGCGCGATGATGGCCGAGATCGCAGCCTCGGGCGGGGTGTCGATGCCGGTGTCGATGAACGGGAAGTCGAAGCCGAGCAGCATCGATGCGATCTTCGGCGCGATGAGCTGGCCGCCGAGCAGCACGCCCAGCACGATCGAGCTGATCGTCAGACCCTTCGAGCCAGCCGTTCGCCTTGACCAGCTGCGACGGCGGCAGCAGCTCGGTGAGGATGCCGTACTTGGCCGGCGCGTACGCCGCCGCGCCCAGGCCGACGATCGCGTAGGACAGCAGCGGGTGCGTGCCGAACAGCATCATCAGGCAGCCCAGCGCCTTGATGCCGTTGGCGACGAACATCACCTTGCCCTTCGGGATCGCGTCGGCGAACGCGCCGACCAGCGGCGCGAGCAGCACGTAGAACAGCGCGAACATCGGCACCAGCGCGGCGCGCTGCCATTCGGGCGCGCCGGCGGCGCGCATCAGCTCGATGGCGGCGACGAACAGCGCGTTGTCGGCCAGCGAGCTGAAGAACTGCGCCGACATCAGGGTCGAAAAGCCTTTTTTCATCCGTGTCGCGCGCTGCCGGACACCGGCGTTTCGCGCCGGCGTCATATCTGCCGTCTCCCAGGGCTGGCGGTTATAGCACGCGGGTTTGACCATCCCGGATGATGAAAGTCCGGCCGGTGGGGCTGGCAGAATCGACGTCCCATGCCGCGTCCGATCGAAGCGCTGATCCACCCCGGCGCGCTCGCCCACAACCTCGCCCGGGCGCGCGCCGCCGCCCCGGACGCCCGCATCTGGGCGGTCGTCAAGGCCAACGCCTACGGCCACGGCATCGAACGCGTCTACGAGAGCCTGCGCGGCGCCGACGGCTTCGCGCTGCTCGACCTGGCCGAGGCCGAACGCGTGCGTGCGCTCGGCTGGCGCGGCCCGGTGCTGCTGCTCGAAGGCTGCTTCGAGGCGCGCGACCTCGAACTGTGCTCGCGCCTGAACCTGTGGCACGTGGTGCATTGCGCCGAGCAGATCGACTGGCTCGCCGCGCACAAGACGCAGCAGCCGCAGCGCGTGTTCCTGAAGATGAACAGCGGCATGAACCGGCTCGGCTTCGCGCCCGGCGCGTACCGCAGCGCGTGGACGCGGCTGAACGCGCTGCCGCAGGTCGGCGAGATCTCGCTGATGACGCATTTCTCCGACGCCGACGGCGAGCGCGGCATCGCTCACCAGGTGGCCGCGTTCGACGCCGCCACGCGCGACCTGCCGGGCGAGCGCAGCTTGTCCAACAGCGCCGCGATCCTGCGCCACGGCCTCGCCAACGACTGGGTGCGCGCCGGCATCCTCTGCTACGGCAGCGCGCCCGACTTCCCGGCGCACGACATCCGCGCACTGGGACCTGCAGCCGACGATGACGCTGCGCTCGCGGCTGATCGCGACGCAACAACTCGAGCCGGGCGACACGGTCGGCTACGGCAGCCGCTTCACGGCGCGCGAGGCGATGCGCATCGGCATCGTCGCCTGCGGCTACGCCGACGGCTACCCGCGCCACGCCGGCAGCGACACGCCGGTGCTGGTCGACGGCGTGCGCACCGGCACCGTCGGCCGGGTCTCGATGGACATGCTCGCGGTCGACCTGACGCCGGTGCCCGCGGCGGCGATCGGCAGCGAGGTCACGCTGTGGGGCCGCGGCCCCGCGGTCGACGGCGTTCCGACCCGGCTCGCGATCGACGACGTCGCGCACGCCGCCGGCACGATAGGCTACGAGCTGATGTGCGCCGTGGCCGCGCGCGTGCCGGTGCACGCCGCGGCGGCCGACTGACGCCTCGCCGATGAAGCCGCCGCGCGTCGACCCGCGCGAGGTCGAGTTCAGCGCCATCCGCGCGCAGGGTGCCGGCGGGCAGAACGTCAACAAGGTGTCGAACGCGGCCCATCTGCGCTTCGACGTGCACGCGTCCAGCCTGCCCGACGACGTGAAGGCGCGGCTGCTCGCGCAGCCGGACCAGCGCATCAGCGCCGACGGCGTGGTCGTCATCAAGGCGCAGAGCCAGCGCAGCCTGCCGATGAACCGCGCCGCGGCGCTGGAGCGGCTGCAGGCGATGGTCGATGCCGCCGCCGAGCCGCCCGGGCTGCGCCGAGCGACCAAGCCCACCCGCGCGTCGAAGCTGCGCCGGCTCGAAGGCAAGGCGGTGCGCGCCGGCGTGAAGGCCGGGCGCGGTCGGGTGCGCGATGTCTGAAGCACGCCGGGCGGCGGTAGCATGGCCGCCTCGATGAACGATCTCTCCGCCCTGCAGTCGCTCGGGTTCACGCTGCCGAGTCCCGCCTATCTCTTCGGCGCCATCGTCTTCGGCCTCGTCGGCATGGTCGCGTTCCGCTTCGGCAAGCGGCGCGAGCGGCCAGTCACGCTGTGGCTCGGCGTGGCGCTGATGGTCTATCCCGTACGCGGTGTCGCGCACCTGGCTGCTCTATCTCGTCGGCGCGGCGTTGTGCGCCGGGCTGTGGTTCGACCACAGCCGCGGCTGAGCGCCACCGCCCATGGCCAAGACGATCTATACCTGCCGCGAGTGCGGCGGCACCAGCCCGAAGTGGCTGGGCAAATGCCCGCACTGCAACGCCTGGAACACGCTCGACGAAGGCGTGGCCGAGGCGCCGCCGTCGGGCAAGACCAACCGCTTCCAGTCGCTGGCGAAGAGCCAGCCGGTGGCGACGCTCAGCGAGATCGACGCCGCGGACTTCGAGCGCACGCCCACCGGCCAGGAGGAACTGGACCGCGTGCTCGGCGGCGGCATCGTCGCCGGTGGCGTGGTGCTGATCGGCGGCGACCCCGGCATCGGCAAGAGCACGCTGCTGCTGCAGGCGCTCGACGCCTTGAGCACGCAGATGAAGGTGCTCTACGTCACCGGCGAGGAAAGCGGCGCCCAGGTCGCGCTGCGCTCGCGCCGGCTCGGCCTGGCGGGCACCAAGGTGCGCGTGCTGGCCGAGATCAACCTCGAGAAGATCATCGCCGCGATCGAGGCCGAGGCGCCGGCGTTCTGCGTCATCGACTCGATCCAGACCGTCTATTCCGAGCAGCTCACGTCGGCGCCGGGGTCGGTGGCGCAGGTGCGCGAATGCGCGGCGCACCTCACGCGGCTGGCCAAGACCAGCGGCTGCGCGATGGTGCTCGTCGGCCACGTGACGAAGGAAGGCGCGCTCGCCGGGCCGCGCGTGCTCGAGCACATCGTCGACACCGTGCTGTACTTCGAGGGCGACACGCACAGCAGCTTCCGCCTCGTGCGCGCGATCAAGAACCGCTTCGGCGCGGTCAACGAGATCGGCGTCTTCGCGATGACCGAGCGCGGCCTGCGCGGCGTGAGCAACCCGAGCGCGATCTTCCTGTCGACGCATGGCGAGCCGGTGCCGGGCAGCTGCGTGCTCGTCACGCTCGAAGGCACGCGGCCGCTGCTGGTCGAGATCCAGGCGCTGGTCGACAGTGGCGGGCCCAGCCCGCGCCGGTTGTCGGTCGGGCTCGACCGGGACCGCCTCGCGATGCTGCTCGCGGTGCTGCACCGCCACGCCGGCGTGGCGTGCATGGACCAGGACGTGTTCGTCAACGCGGTCGGCGGCGTGCGCATCAACGAGCCGGCGGCCGACCTCGCGGTGCTGCTCGCGATCCAGGGCTCGCTGCGGGGCCGGCCGCTGCCGCGCGGCTTCATCGCCTTCGGCGAGGTCGGGCTGGCCGGCGAGGTGCGGCCGGCGCCGCGCGGCCAGGAGCGTCTGAAGGAAGCCGCCAAGCTCGGCTTTTCCATCGCCGTCGTGCCGAAGGCGAACGCGCCGAAGAAGCCGATCGAAGGGCTCACCGTGCACGCGGTCGAGCGCATCGAGCAGGCGATCGACGTGGTGCGCGGGTTGTCATGAACCACCCCCGCAGCGGCTTCGCCGCTCCCCTCGAGGGGGCCGAGCCCGGACGAGGCACAGTCCCTGCGGACTGTGCCTCGCCTGCGAGGGCCAGCCGGCCTGCAAGCCGGCTGGCGACGCCAGCGGCCGGGCGAAGCCCGTCCGCGGCGTCCGCTTGATGCTTCTGGTTCATGCGACGAGGGCGTCGTTTCGCGACATGGACATCTGAAATGCGCCTGGCCGTCGTCTCCGACATCCACGGCAACCTGCCGGCGCTCGACGCGGTGCTGGCCGAGATCGCGCGCGAGCGGGTCGACCTCGTCGTCAACCTCGGCGACATCGTCTCCGGCCCGCTCTGGCCGGCCGAGACCGCGGCGCGGCTGCGCGCGCTGGCCTGGCCGACGATCCGCGGCAACCACGAGCGCCAGTTGCTGGCGCCGGCGCACGGTCGGCGGCCGATGCCTTCGCCGCCGCGCGCCTGGGCGACGAAGACCGCGCCTGGCTGGCGGCGCTGCCGGCCACGCTGGACCTCGGCGACGGCGTCTGGTGCTGCCACGGCACGCCGGCGAGCGACCTGCGGTACTTCCTCGAGACCGTCACGCCCGACCTCGGCGCGAATGGCTCGCCCGGCGTGCGCGCGGCGAGCGCGGCCGAGGTCGCCGAGCGGCTGGGGGCGGTGAGCGCGCCGCTGGTGCTGTGTGGCCACACCCACATGCCGCGGCTGGCGCGCAGCGGCGCCACGCTGGTCGTCAACCCGGGCAGCGTCGGCCTGCCGGCCTTCGACGACACGAACCCATACCCGCACCGCATGGAGACCGGCAGTCCGCACGCCCGCTGGGCGCTCGTCGAGCGCAGTGCGGCCGGCTGGCAGGCGCGGCTGATCGCGCACGGCCTACGACTGGGACGCCGCCGTGCGCCGCGCCGAACAGAACGGCCGCGGCGACTGGGCCGACGCGCTCGCCAGCGGCCGCGTCGGGCGGCTCGAGAGCGCCTGACGCCGCTTCAGGCGGTGCGGTCCACGCGCAGCGCGAGCACCACCGAGGTGGTGGTCTTCAGCACGCCGTCGATCGCGCCGATCTCGTCGAGCAGCGCGTCGAGCCGCGCGGTGGACCCGGCGCGCAGCAGCGCGAGGTAGTCGAACTCGCCGCTCACCGAGCAGAGCTGGCGCAGCTCGGGCAGACGGGCCAGGCGCTGCGTGACGTCGCGCGCCGACTTCGGCTGCGTCGTGATGCCGACCCAGGCCTGCACGCTGGCCTCGCCCAGGTCCTGCGCCAGCCGCACCGTGTAGCCGACGATCACGCCGTCGCGCTCCAGCCGCGTCAGCCGGGCCAGCACCGTGGTGCGCGCGACGCCCAGCTTGCGCGCCAGGTTGGCGGTGCTGTCGCGCGCGTTGGCCTGCAGCAGCGCGATCAGGTCGCGGTCGAGCTTGTCGAGCAGGGCACGAGCCATGAGCCATTATGACGATTTGTATCGACGAAACGTCAACATCGCCTGCGAAGTCGTCGAACTCGTGCTTTCTTTCGTCGCGGCCCGTTCCTAGACTCGACCGCACCCCCTCGACGGAGAAGCTCCATGCGCATCGCCCTGCTCGGCGCCGGCCACATCGGCCAGACCATCGCCCGTTGGCTGTCGCAAACCGGCGACTACGAGGTCACCGTGGTCGACCGCAGTGCCGAGGCGCTGGCGCCGCTCGCCGCCGAAGGCCTGCGCACCGCGGCGGCGGACACCGCCGACGCCGGCGCGCTGCTCGGCGTGCTGCGCGGTCAGGACGCGGTGGTCAACGCCCTGCCTTACCACCTGGCCACGCTCGCGGCGACCCAGGCGCGCGAAGCGCGCGTGCACTACTTCGACCTCACCGAGGACGTCGCCGCGACGCGCGAGATCAAGCGCCTGGCCGAAGGCGCGCCCACCGCCTTCATGCCCCAGTGCGGACTGGCGCCAGGCTTCGTCGGCATCGTGGCAGCCCATCTGGCGCAGAGCTTCGAGACGCTGCGCGACGTGAAGATGCGCGTCGGGGCGCTGCCGGCCTTCCCGACCAACTCGCTCAAGTACAACCTGACCTGGAGCGTGGACGGCCTGATCAACGAGTACTGCCACCCCTGCGAGGCGATCCGCGACGGCCGCAGCATCGACGTGCTGGCGCTCGAAGGCCTGGAGCACTTCTCGCTCGACGGCACCGAATACGAGGCCTTCAACACCAGCGGCGGGCTGGGCACGCTGTGCGAGACGCTCGCCGGCCGGGTGCAGACACTCGACTACAAGAGCGTGCGCTACCCCGGCCACCGCGACCTGATGAAGCTGCTGCTCGAAGACCTGCAGCTGAACCAGGACACCGAGGCGCTGAAGGACATCCTGCGGCGTGCCATCCCGAGCACGATGCAGGACGTGGTGCTGGTCTTCGTCACCGTCAGCGGCCTGCGCCGCGGTTCGCTGGTGCAGGAGGTCTTCGCGCGCAAGATCTTCGCCGACCGCAGCGAAGCGGCGCCGCTGTCGGCGATCCAGATCACCACCGCGGCCGGCATCTGCGCCGCGGTCGACCTGTTCCGCGAAGGTCGGCTGCCGCAGCGCGGCTTCATCCGCCAGGAGCAGGTGGCGCTGCCGGACTTCCTGGCCAACCGCTTCGGCGCGGCCTACGAGCAGTCGCGCCAGGTCGAGAGCATCGGCTGACGAGGCCTCGGCGGGTCGGGCGACACTCGCGGGATGACGAAGAACAACCGCCGCGCGCTGACCGTCGACCGACTCTGGCAGATCGAACGCATCGGTGCGGTCGCGCTGGCGCCGGACGGCGAACGCGCGGTCTGCGCGCTGACGAGCCATTCGATGGAGACCAACCAGGGCTCGACCAGCCTGTGGTTGCTGCCCACCGCGAAGGCCGCGCCGCGCCGGCTCACGCATTGCGGCGAGAAGGACGGCCAGCCCGCCTGGTCGCCACGGGGCGACCGCATCGCGTTCCTGGGCAAGCGCGAGCAGCAGGGGCGCAAGGACGAGACCGCGCAGCTCTACGTCATCGCGGCCGATGGCGGCGAGGCCGAGCGCAAGAGCCGCTTCGCGCCCGGCCTCGAATCGTTCAAGTGGCTGCCCGACGGCTGCGGCGTCGTCTTCGCCGCGTGGGTCTGGCCGGAGCTGAAGGGTGCCGCGGCGCAGGCGCGCCGGCACCAGCAGTTCGGCGAGCGCAAGGAGAGCGGCTACGCCACCGGCGAGGCGTTCTACCGTCATTGGGACCACAACGTCCCGATGGGCCGCGTGCTGCACCTGCTGCGGCTCGACCTGCGCAGCGGCCGCGTCACCGATCTCTTCGAGGGCAAGGCCTACGAGCTGCCGCGCGACACTGCGAGCAACGCGGCCTACGACGTCAGCCCGGACGGCCGGCGCATCGCCTTCGTGCACGACCCGGCGCCGGTGCCGCTGGCCGGCAACCGGCTGGCGCTGGTCGAACTGGACCTGCGCCGCGGCCGCTTCGCAACGCTGGTGGACGACGCGGCATGGGACTTCGGCGCGCCGCGTTACAGCCCCGATGGCCGGCAGATCGCGGTGACCGCCGCCCATGTCGGCCGCAGGCACACCGCGCTGGCCTGGCCGGCCGTGGTGGAGCCCGGGGGCGGCTGGCGCGTGCTCGGCCGCGAGCCGGACCGCGCCGTGGACGCCCCGCTGCGCTGGGCCGCTGACGGCCGCGCGATCTTCTTCGCCGCCGAGGCGCGCGGCCGCTGCCATCTGTGGCGCCAGCCGCTGGACGCCGACGCGGCGAGCCTGGTCTTCGAGGGCGGCTGGGTGCAGGGCTTCGACGTCGCCGCCGACAGCCTGGTCGTCGCCGCCGACAGCGCCTTGCATCCGGTTCGCGTGTCGGCGCGGCGGGGGGCATCACCGCCGCTGCGGCTGGAGCGCTTCAACGACGAGTTGCTGAAGCGCGTGGACTTCGGCGCGGTGCGCGAGGTCAGCGTCACCGGCGCGCTGGGCGACGCGGTGCAGATGTGGCTCACGTTCCCGAGCGGCTTCGACGCGAAGAAAACGCACCCGCTGATGCAGGTCATCCACGGCGGCCCGTTCACCGCCGCCGGCGACACCTTCGGCTACCGCTGGAACACGCACGCGCTGGCCGCACGCGGCCATGTGGTGGCGCAGGTCAACTACCACGGCTCGAGCGGCTTCGGCTTCGCGTTCCGCGACAGCATCGTCGGGCGCCAGGGCGAGCTCGAGTTGCAGGACATCGAGGCCGGCAGCGACTGGCTGCTCGCCCGGCGCTGGGCCGACCCGACGCGGCTCTTCGCCACCGGCGGCAGCTACGGCGGCTTCCTCGTCGCGTGGATGAACGGCCATTTGCCGGCCTGGCCCGCCGGGCGCTACCGGGCCCATGTCTGCCACGCCGGCGTCTTCGACCGCGTCGCGAGCTTCAGCGCCGACAGCTACCCCGAGCGCCCCAAGGACCTGGCCGCGAAGTATTGGGAGAACCTGCCGCGCGTGCTGGCGCAAAGCCCGGCGACCTTCGCCGCGACGATGGACACGCCCACGCTGGTGATCCACGGCGCGCTGGACTACCGGGTGCCCGACTGCAACGGCCTGGCCTACTACAACACGCTCAAAGCGCGCGGCGTGCCGGCGCGGCTGCTCTGGTTCCCGGACGAGAACCACTGGGTGCTCAAGCCGCGCAACTCGCGCCTCTGGTACGCCGAGTTCCTGGACTGGATCGAGGCGCAGGGCCGGCCGGTCAAGCCAGCAGCTGCGCGACGTGCTCGCCGATCGCCAGCGAGGCGGTGATGCCGGGCGACTCGATGCCGAACAGGTTCACGAGCCCGGCCACGCCGTGGCGGGCCGGGCCGTCGATGACGAAGTCGGCCGCCGCCGCGCCCGAACCCACGCATTTCGGCCGGATGCCGGCGTAGCCGGGCAGCAGGTCGGCGTCGTCCAGCGCCGGCCAGTAGTTGCGGATCGCCTCGGCGAAGCGCGCGGCGCGTGCCGGGTCGACGCGGTAGTCGAGCGTGTCCACCCATTCGACGTCGGGCCCGAAGCGTGCCTGGCCGGCGAGGTCCAGCGTCAGGTGCACGCCCAGCCCGGCGTCGTCGGGCATCGGGTAGACGAGCCGGCTGAACGGACTCCGGCCGCGCAGCGTGAAGTAGCTGCCCTTGGCCAGGAAGCGCGGTGGCACCTGGGCCGGTGCCAGGCCGTGGAGGGCCCGCGCCAGCGCCTGCGCGTGCAGGCCGGCGGCGTTGACGACGCTGCGGCTCGCCAGGTGCAGCGGCTCGATGCCCTCCGCCGCCTCCACCAGCAGCTCGATGCCGTGGTCGCGAACACGGCCGCCGCGCACCCGGCTGCGCAGCGCCAGCGTCGCGCCGGCGTTCTCGGCGTCGCCCAGCAGCGACAGCATCAGTGCATGGGTGTCGACGATGCCGGTCGACGGCGACAGCAGCGCGGCCTCGCAGCGCAGCGCGGGCTCGATCGCGCGCGCGGCGTTGGCGTCCAGCCGTTCGAGGTCGGTCACGCCGTTGGCCAGCGCCTGCGCCTGCAGCCGTTCGAGCGCGCTGCGCTGGGCGGCGCCGCTCGCGACCAGCAGCTTGCCGCAGCGCCGGTGCGGCAGCCCGCGCTCGGCGAGATAAGCGTAAAGCCGGTGCCGGCCGTCGACGCAAAGCCGTGCTTTCAGCGAGTCGGTGGCGTAGTACAGACCGGCGTGGATGACCTCGCTGCTGCGCGAACTGGTCTCGCTGCCGATCGCGCCATGCTGCTCGACGATCAGCACCTCGCGCCCGCGCAGCGCGAGCGCGCGCGCGATCGCCAGCCCGACGATGCCGGCGCCGACGACGGTGCAGTCCACGTGTTCCACGATGACCCGCATCATGCTCGATGGCGGCCGGCCTCCTAGAATTCGGCCCATGATCAAGCTGCAACCCGAAGCCGCCATCGTCGACCTCGACGGCACGATGGTCGACACCGTTGGTGACTTCGAGGCCGCGCTCGGCCTGGCGCTGGCCGACCTGGGCTTCGCGCCGGTGACGCGCGCCTTCATCTCGCGCACGGTGGGCAAGGGCAGCGAGCACCTGATCGAGCGCACGCTGGCCGAGGCCGGCGCACCGGCCGCGATGTACGACGAAGCCTGGGCGCGCTACCAGCACCATTACCTGGCCGTCAACGGCACCCGCTCCGAGGTCTACCCCGGCGTCGTCGAAGGGCTGCGCGCTCTCAAGGCGCGCGGCCTGAAGCTCGCCTGCATCACGAACAAGCCCACCGCCTTCGCGCGCCCGCTGCTGGCGCTGAAGGGGCTGGACGAATTCTTCGAGCACGCTTTCGGCGGCGACGCCTTCGCGCGCAAGAAGCCCGACCCGCTGCCGCTGCTGAAGGCCTGCGAGGCGCTGGGCAGCCTGCCCGCGCGCACGCTGATGGTGGGCGATTCGAGCAACGACGCGCGGGCCGCGCGCGCTGCCGGCTGCCCCGTGGTGCTGGTCAACTACGGCTACAACCACGGCGAGCCGGTCGCCAGCGCAGCGCCCGACGCGGTGATCGGCCGGCTGGACGAGTTGCCCGCGCTATGGCTGGGCCGCTGAACCGGCCGGCGCCAGACCGGCGCCCAGCAGCGCTTGTTTCAGCCGCGCGTCGGCCGGCTTGGGGCCGAGCCAGATGCGCATCAGCGCGGCGAAGAACTCGGGCTCCTTGATCGGCTCGCCCTGCGCCTGCCCGTCGACCACGATCCGGGTGCCCTGGCCCGGGATCCAGTCGACCGAGAAGCTGTCGCCCGCGACGAGCTTCTTGCGCGACGAGAAGATGTCCGCCATGCGCAGCGTGCCCGGGATCGCCGGCGCGAACTCGGCCATCGTGGAGTTCTCTTCCATGCCGCGCGTGAACAGCTTGCCGAGTTCGCGCGAATCGATGTCGCGCAGCATCACCACCTGCAGTCGCTTCGGTCCCGGCTCGGCGAGCACGGCCTGCGGGGTGGCGGCCCGGCCGGCCAGGTACAGCCCGGCGGCGTAGACCTTGAACACGAACTTGTAGCGGATGCCCGCGCCATTGAGCTGCAGCTTGCGGCCATCGACGTCGGTCCGGGTCGGGAACTTGACGCCGGCCAGTTCCACCGCGGCCGGCGCCGGCGCCGGCGGTGTGGCGGGCTGGCTCCACGACGGGGCCCAGGCGACGAGGGCGGCGGCTGCCGCGGCCAGGAGCAGGGGGCGAGCTTGCATGGTGACGAGGCGGCGGGTGGGCCGGTGGCGCGGAGCGGCGCAGTCTGCCACGCAGGCCCCGGCGCGCGCGGGCTCGGCTGCTAAACTGCGGCACATGTTCACGGCCCGCCCTCCGACTGCAGGTTCCCGCGACCGGGGAGCCTGGCCCTGGCGTCGCTCGCCCAGTCCGGCCTGACCGATCCCGGTCGGGCGCAATCCAGCCGGGTGCCGTGCAAGGCGCCCGACCCGTCGACCGGTTCGCAGCCCGCCCCCGGCTGCGAAGGGGCCCAAGAAGTGATCACCGAACTCGAATTCAAGAGCCTTGCCGCGCAGGGCTACAACCGCATCCCGCTGCTCAGCGAGGCCTTCGCCGACCTCGAGACGCCGCTCTCGCTGTACCTCAAGCTGGCCGGCGGCCACAAGCACAGCTTCCTGCTCGAATCGGTGGTCGGCGGCGAACGCTTCGGCCGCTATTCGTTCATCGGCCTGCCCGCGAGGACGCTGCTGCGCGCGTCGGGCTTTCGCACCGAGGTCGTCACCGAGGGCCGCGTTGTCGAGACGCACGAAGGCAACCCGCTGGACTTCATCGAAACGTACCAGGCGCGCTTCAAGGTCGCACTGCGGCCCGGACTGCCGCGCTTTTGCGGCGGCCTGGCCGGCTACTTCGGCTACGACGCGGTGCGCTACATCGAGCCCAAGCTGGCGAAGACCTGGAAGGGCGGCGGCATCGCCACGCCCGACATCCTGCTGCTGCAATGCGAGGAGCTGGCGGTCATCGACAACCTGTCGGGCCGGCTGTACTTGATCGTCTACGTCGACCCGGCGCAGCCCGAGGCCTGGTTCAAGGGCAAGAAGCGACTGGCCGAGCTGGCCGACAAGCTGCGCTACAGCGTCACCGCGCCGGCCGTCCGGCGCGGCCCGAGCTACGCGGTGGAGCGCGAGTTCGAGAAGGCCGACTACCTGGCCGCGGTGGCGCGCGCCAAGGAGTACATCGCCGCGGGCGACATGATGCAGGTGCAGATCGGTCAGCGCCTGAGCAAGCGCTTCACCGAGAGTCCGCTGTCGCTGTACCGTGCGCTGCGCTCGCTGAACCCCAGCCCGTACATGTACTTCTACGATCTGGGCGACTTCCAGATCGTCGGCGCCAGCCCCGAGATCCTGGTGCGCCAGGAGCACACGCCCGAAGGCGACAAGGTCACGATCCGGCCGCTGGCGGGAACCCGGCCGCGCGGCGCGACGCCCGAGCTGGACAAGGCCCTGGAGGCCGAACTGTCGGCCGACCCGAAGGAGCGTGCCGAGCACCTGATGCTGATCGACCTGGCGCGCAACGACATCGGCCGCATCGCGAAGACCGGCAGCGTCAAGGTGACCGACGCCTTCGCGATCGAGCGCTATTCGCACGTGATGCACCTGGTGAGCAACGTCGAGGGCCTGCTGAAGGACGGCATGAGCAACCTCGACGTGCTGCGCGCGACCTTCCCGGCCGGCACGCTGACCGGGGCGCCGAAGATCCGCGCGATGGAGATCATCGACGAGCTCGAGCCCGTCAAGCGCGGCATCTACGGCGGCGCCTGCGGCTACCTCAGCTTCGCCGGCGACATGGACGTCGCGATCGCGATCCGCACCGGCATCGTCAAGGACAACACGCTGTACGTGCAGGCCGCGGCCGGCGTCGTCGCCGACTCGGTGCCCGAGATGGAATGGCGCGAGACCGAGCACAAGGCGCGCGCGCTGATCCGCGCCGCCGAGCTCGTCGAGGAGGGGTTCTGATGCCCCCGAGCTCACTTCGTTCGCTGCCCCCCGAGGGGGCGCAGGCCTCCCTTGGGGCGGCCCGGCGGGAGGCCTGACATGCTCCTCATGATCGACAACTACGACAGCTTCACCTACAACCTGGTGCAGTACTTCGGCGAGCTGGGCGAAGAGGTGCGGGTGTTCCGCAACGACGAGATCACGCTCGAGGGGATCGCCGAATTGCGGCCGGATCGGCTGGTGCTCTCGCCCGGGCCTTGCTCGCCGGCCGAGGCCGGCATCTGCATCGACGCGATCCGCTACTTCACCGGCAGGCTGCCGCTGCTGGGCGTGTGCCTGGGGCACCAGGCGATCGGCGCGGCGCTGGGCGGCAAGGTGGTGCGCGCGCAGGTGCAGATGCACGGCAAAGTCAGCACCATCAGCAACGACGGCCGCGGCGTCTACCGGGGGTTGCCGGAGCGGTTCAAGGTCGTGCGCTACCACTCGCTCGCGATCGAGCGCGAGTCGCTGCCGGCGGTGCTGGAAATTACGTCGACGGCGGAGGACGGCGAGATCATGGGCGTGCGCCACCGCGAGCTGCCGCTCGAAGGCGTGCAGTTCCACCCGGAGTCGATCCTCAGCGAACACGGGCACGCGCTGCTGAAGAACTTCCTCGAGATGAAGGTGTCGTCATGATCGACCTGCGCAGCGATACCGTCACGAAGCCGACGCCGGCGATGCGCGCGGCGATGGCCGCGGCCGAGGTCGGCGACGATGTCTTCGGCGACGACCCGACCGTCAACGCGCTGCAGCAGCGCATCGCCGCGCTGCTGGGCAAGGAGGCGGCGCTGTTCGTGCCCACCGGCACGCAGAGCAACCTGTGCGCGCTGATGAGCCATTGCCAGCGCGGCGACGAGTACCTCGTCGGCCAGATGGCGCACACCTACCGCTGGGAAGGCGGCGGCGCGGCGGTGCTGGGCAGCATCCAGCCGCAGCCGCTGCCTCAAGGTGTAGATCATCTGCGCATTACACGTCCTGGCGACGGACGCGAACTCGATCTGCTATGCGCGCTGCAGCGGCGACCGTGAAACGGTACTACTCGGCATCTCTGTTTGTTGCGGCGGCAGGCGATGGTTGTTGCGCGAATTCAAACTTCAAACCGTCACACTGACGGCCGTGCGAACGTATATTCGGTCTCACCTTGTCATGCCTTTACTCGGCACCTTGCAGATGGCCCGTACCGCCGCGCGGATCGTGAAGTGCTCGCTACGCATACGACGGCGTGATACCTTTCGAGAACGCCCCTTCGCCGAGGCAACGCCATGCAACTTCCCCACCGAAGGCAATTTCTACATCTGCAGCGGGTGCCCTCGCGCTGCCGACGGTGTCGCGGGTGGCAAGCGCGCAAGCCTATCCGTCGCGGCCAGTGCGCATTATTGTGGCTTTTGCTGCCGGGGGCGGCGTCGACATCACGGCGCGGCTGATCGGGCGGTGGCTTTCCGATAGGCTGGGGCAATCGTTTGTGGTTGAGAATCGACCGGGAGCCGGCGGCAACATCGGGACTGAAGCGGTCGTGAATGCGGCTCAGATGGGTACACCTTGCTTTTGGCTACTGTCCCGAACGCCGTAAACGCGACGCTCTACGAGAAGCTCAATTTCAACTTCATCCGCGATATTGCGCCCGGTCGCAGGCATCATTCGCGTGCCGATGGTCATTCTTCTGCATCCCTCGGTTCCGGCCAAGACCGTTCCCGAATTGATCGCTTACGCGAAGGCCAATCCGGGCAAGGTCAACATGGCGTCGGCTGGTACGGGAAGCGCACCGCACATGGCGGGGGAGCTTTTCAAGTTCATGGCGGGCGTGAACATGGTCCATGTCCCTTATCGCGGGCAAGGGCCTGCCCTGAGCGATTTGCTTGGCGGGCAGGTGCAGGTCTATTTCGCCACCACCCCGGGAACGAGCGACTTTGTCAGGACGGGCAAATTACGCGCACTTGCGGTGACGACCCCAACGAGGGCCGAGGTGTTTTCAGAGCTGCCGAGAGTGGGAGATTTTGTGCCGGGTTACGAAGCGAGCCAGTGGTACGGCATGGCCGCCCCGAAGAACACGCCTGCCGAGATCATTGAGAAATTGAACCGCGAGATCAATGCCGCTCTAACCGATCCCAAAATGCGAGCAAAATTTGCCGAAATAGGCGGTGAGCCACTCGGCGGCTCTCGGTCAGATTTCGGTCAGCTCATCGCCGAGGAAACCGACAAATGGGGTAAGGTGGTGAGGTTCACGGGCCTGAAGCCCTAATAGCGCCGAACGCTACCACGCCGACATTCCATAAATCCCGATGTGCGAATGCACTGGCGCGGCACGATCCGCCGTGGCCAGTATTCGCCACGGACGAGTTATTCAATTGATCTGAATTCCACCGCACAAACACTTTCGGTCCCATGCCGACCATCATTGTACCGAAGGGGCTTTCGCTGTGAGGACCACTTCAGGAATTGTGAGACACTATCGACCTGATCATCATGTCGGCCGTTCGGAAACGCCAGCAGTTCATGCAGGAAGGTGTCAAGCCAGTCGGCCTCCTTTGGCAGATGGATGTGTCCGGCTTCGATCTTGGCGGACTGCGCCACCATGCGATCCACCTTGCTCCCCTCCGGCTTCCGACCGATGGGGCGTGGCATTCCCTGCGGCGGATCGCGCCAGAGATCCTGCAGGAGTGCCATGCCAGGTCCGGCATTCTCGATCAGGATGGTTCCGGCACCATGCTTCGCCGCGAGGCTCGCGAGCTTGCGGCGAAGATCAGGGTATTGGAGCCGGGCGCGGAACACGTCGACGAGGTAGTAGTCCGCCTTGATGATCCACCAAGTCGTGCAAACGGAATAGTCGTTGGCATCGCCCGTCATCATGGCGATGTCCCAACTCTGCACGATGCGCTTGGCGGAATCGTGGGGCAGGTGGTCATAGTACCGGAACCACTCGCGTCGGATGAGATTGCCTTCAAGAGGAACCGGCCGCTGCTGATACTGCGCTGAGAACATCAGGCTGCCGATCTCCGCCTTGATACGGTCCAGGGTGTCTTTGCTCTCGCGCTCCGGATGCAGGATGTCGCCGATCCGTCGTGTCATCTCCTTGCCGTGGCCGAGCGGAATGACGCTGTCGTCCACGGCGATTGCCGGCAGGTCAAGGTGCTCCCAACCACCTTGATCAAGGAGGTGGCCGGCAAGGTCGTTCTCGTGCAGGCGCTGCATGACGACGACGATGGGACCGGTCTCCTTGTCATTGAGGCGCGATACCAGGGTGCCGCCGTACCAGTCGATCACCCGTTTGCGGGCCGCCTCCGACATCGCCTCCTCGGCCTTGAGCGGGTCATCGACGATGATGAGGTCGGCCCCGCGCCCGGTGAGCGCGCCGCCGACCGAGGTGGCGTAGCGGCTGCCCCCCGCCGTGGTGACGAGCTCGGTGCCGGTATCCCTTGCGGGCCGCATGCCCGGGAACAGTGCCCGATACCAAGGCGCATCAATGACCATGCGGAACTGGCGATGCAGTTCGGCGGCGAACTCGTTGGAGTAACTCACCACGATGACGCGGCGGGCCGGATCGTGACCCAGCAGCCATGCCACATAGGCAACCGACACGCAGATCGATTTCAGCGAGCGCGGCGGCTGATTGATGAGGAGCCGGGAGATCTCGCCCCCGTGCACACGCATCAACTGGTGGACGATGGCGTCGATATGCCAGTTCGGCAGGTAAGGTGTGCCCGGCAATATGGTCTGGAAGCTCTTCCGGATGAAAGAGCGCAGGTCGCTCCGCAGCAGCGCGGCAAGAGCGGCCTGCTCGTTCATTTGCGAGCCTTCGTGCCTGAGCGGGCGCCGGGTTTCGAGGCCGGATCGTCGGCGAGGCCGCCCGTTGCAGAGGTCATTGCGGCGGCCGCGAATTGGGCCACATACGCAGCGAGGATGGCTTGGTCATCGGCGAGCAGCTGTTGGGCCTGTCCGGCCTCGTCGTTGTTGAAGCGCAGCGCAAGCTCAAGGAAGCGATCTAACGCGCGGGTGTTGCCGTTGAGCGCCCTCTCGCGCAAAACCATGAGGGCAGCTTCCTGCGTTGATCTCGTGCGCGTGCGGCCGCCCTCCTTCACCTTGACCGGCATCGCCAGCGTGCGCTTCACGTCGGTCTTGAGATTGCGCACGCCTTTGCGGCGCCCGGCCGGGTAGCCCGACTGTCCGGGTCGGTACTGGCTGTGCGTCGGGGGCTTGCCATACCCGACCTCGTAGCCCTTCTTGCCGTCGCCGGTCGACGCCGTGGTTTTACGCCTGGACATGATCTTCACCCTCCAATATCGGCCGCCGGAACGCTGCCAGACCGCAAGAACGGCTGCCCGCTGTCGGCATGGCGCGCGGTGCTGCCGGTCAGCCGCTGCCAGCGCTCGATGCTGACGTCGACGAAGATCGGATTGAGCTCGATCACGCGAGCGCGGCGGCCAGCCCGCTCCGCCGCAATCAGGGTCGTCCCGGCGCCCCCGAAGGGATCGAGGATCAGGCCGCCGCGGTTGGAGCAGTCGCGGATCGCGTCTGCGATCATGGCCACCGGCTTGACGGTCGGGTGCAGAGCAAGCTTGCCCTTCGCGGTGCCGCTCAATGCGTTCTGGCTGACGTAGTCCCAGACATTGGTCCGGTGCCGCCCATACCGCCCGAGCGCGACGTTGTTGATGTGCGCGCCCTTGCCCACCTTGAACACGAAGATGAGCTCATGCTTTGAGCGGTAGAGCGAGCCCATCCCGGCATTGCTCTTGTTCCAAACGCACAAATTCATCAGTTTGCTGTAGACGTCTTCCCCGGCGGCAAGGACCTCCCGCTGGTGTCGCCAATCCATGCAAATGTAATGGATGGCGCCGTCGATCGACCGGCTCGCCGCATGGCCAAGGGTGGTTCTCAAAAATGATTGGAACTCCGCCGAGGAGAGCTCGCCCGACGCCATGACAAAATCGGCGTGTTTGACCGCTCCCAACCCCGAGACGTGACCCGCGATCGGCACGTTGTACGGTGGGTCGGCGAACATCATGTCCGCCTTGTCGGCACCCAGCACGTGGGCGTAGCTCTCGGCGTGCAGCGCGTCGCCGCAAAGCAGGTGATGCTCGCCAAGGACCCAAAGGTCGCCCGCGCGGCTCACCGGCGTGGCGCTAGCGTCGATCGGGAGCAATTCGTCTTCTTGCTCGAGGCCGCGGCCGTCCAGCAGAACGTCGATCTCGCCCATCTCGAAACCGCTGACCTCGAGATCGATCTGCGGTGCAAGTTCCAGGAGTTCGGAGAACTCGAGGGCAAGCGCCTCGCGGTCCCATGCGGCGTCGTCGGTAATGCGGTTGAGCGCCAGCCGCAGCACCCGTAGCTCGGCCTCGGACAGGTCCGTCAGGCTGACCGCCGGCACCTCGCTGAGGCCCAGCTGCCGGGCGGCCAGCACCAGTCCCCAGCCAGCAACGACCCGTCCCTCGGGGTCGATCAGGATCGGCAGAACGAAACCAAACCGGTCGAGGCTCGCCGCGAGCTTGCGCACCTGTTGCGGCGGGTGCTTGCGGCTCTCCCGCCCCAGGGGCTTGCAGTCTGCGACCGGGACCAACTGGGGGGTCAGATCACGCGAAAGAACGTAGCCGTTTCCGTGCGCGCCGCGGCTCGTCCTGGCCTGCTTGTCCTGCTTCATTCTATCCGCGCTCCGATAGACCCACCGAACCGCTGGTGGGATGCCAAAGAACGCGCGGATTGTGGGGCGCCTTTGCCGTTGTCGCTATTTGTCGTTTGTCGGAATTTGTCGAGAATTCAATTCCGACAAAACGGCCTTGCGGGCTTTTCGAGCGGTGTCGCGCGAGACGCCGTACCTCGTGGCAAGATTCTTTTCGAGCATGTTCTCTAATTGCGCCACGGTGAGTCGCCCTTGTTGAATGTCGTTCCTCATGGCGTTCTTGGCCTGCTCAAATTTCTCTGGTCGGGCCCCGCGACGGCGTGCTGGCCCAGCGGCACCTGGTTTTCGCGGCCCGGCGGTTGATCTTGGACCAGGGCCAACGGGCATCTCCTGGCTTTCGAGCGCCGGCCGGCTTGTGCTTGTTGCTGGCGTCTCACTTGAGGCATGTCCGGTGTTCTCGTCTTGCTCCTTGGCGACGCACAAAACTTTCGTAACGTCGGCCCTGCAAACCTCGATCCACTCCAGATCCCAGTATCCCGGTATCGAATAACTCCCGCGTCGGACGATCCATGGCTTCACGCGGACGAGACGTCTCCCAGTCCAGATCCTCCGGTTTGATTTCCGTCGGTATTTGAAAGTCCTTTCCCTCAAGTACCGCTTTCGAAGTAAAGTCTCGGTCGTGTGCCTCTTTAGTTTGCACCTGAATTTTGACGGTTCGATCGGCGATGGCCCGGCAGATGTCGATTTGCGCCTGCTCTTTCGAGCGCCGACCCGCCATGACACGTTTGATCGCGTCAGACAGCCGTTCCCACGCTGGAATGTATGCCATGAAACCACTGCCCCCACCGTTGTGTGAATGTGGCGCATCTTTTGTATCTTGCGGATTGGGTATTGTCGGATCAGTCGGTATCTTTACGCGCATGATTTGCTCCATTGCAGGCTGCCTGCCGCGTCGGAGCTGCAAAGCTCTCGCTGTCGGACAGCTCAGTGCCATCGTTGCGTGGGGCGGTGACGAACACGCTACCGCACGCCGGGCGCACCGCGGCGACGGTGACGACCGTCGATTTCGGTCCCGACAATTGAGGCTGTACTTGCGAGCAACAACGCTTCGCAAGAGCAGCGATCAATGCCGGGACACGCCCCGCATTCTCGTTGCCCTCACAAGCGATCCTGTTGCTATTTCTTGCGCCTGGAGGTCGCTTCGCGAGCTTGATCAAAGCCGCAAAGCGACTATCAAAATATAAATTCAGCCGACCGGTTTTTCAAGTTGGGCAGGATGTCGGACGAGCCGCATTGCGAACGTGGCGGCACCGATCCCGTCCGCCGCGCGGCGCGCAAAAGCCCCGCGGAGGATTTTCCGCTCGGCGCCAATTTCCGAGATTTTCGCTGCTCGATGCGACCAAACTACCCTGATCCGCAGCGGGAAAATTCGCTGCTTCGTAGCATAGGGAATTCGGGGGATAACCACCTGATGTTGCGGCTCTTTTCGATGCCTCCCAAGGCCAAATTCCCTGCAAAATTGCAAAAATTCCCTGCAAATTCCCGCATATCAGGGAATTTGGATGCTGAGACGGGTTCGATCCTGACTGCGTCCTCAGCCAGTTAAGTATCTGATAATACATTAGTTTTTGTCTTTTGACCTTTTGCCGCGAATTGGCGGGCATTTCTTATGCGTTGCGTTCCACAGAGACGCATGTGTGCCTTCTCTCGGCGCGCGTGACGATGAAAATCTCTCCGGCGGCATTTCGTGGTTGACTTTTTTGCTGCGGTCGAGCGCGCACTGCGCGTGCAAAGAGCCATCAATGCGGACGTGAGTGAAAGAGCCGTCGCTGTGCAGCCGGAGAATTTTTTATAATCCGAGCAGCGTGCGTTGCTCAGCCCAGTTGGCCGGAAGCCGCGACGCTTTCCGCATCAAGGTCTTGGCGTTGAGCTGTCGCGGTTGTCGACCATTGACAATGGCCGTGGTGATGTCCGGTGCCAGCCAAGGTAGCCGAAGGAGGTTGTAGAGGTAGGCTGCTGTCACCCCTTCGTCGCGCGCGATATCATGCACGGTCAACTTGGTATTTTGGCTGAGGCGTCCCTGGATATCGTGGGCGCGCGCAATGATCCTCAACAAGCTCGGATCAGCGACTGTTTGGTCGTCAGAACCCTCAATCAGCATTCTTATTTCACGTCCGACCCGCTTGAGACGTGCAGGCGCCGTCAATGTCACGACATCATCGTCGGTACGGTCCCGGATCTCGCTCTGCGTCGCTTGATTGATCGATTGACCAGCAAGCACCTCTGTAAGACGTCGCCGGGAAAGACTTATGTCGATGCGATCAGAGCTCACTCCCACCCGACATGCCAGCGTCAGGAGCGTCGCCTTGATCTCGTTCAGTGGCTGGGCCGCGAGTTCGTCCGCAATTTGGTGGCCACGTTCGATCAACTGGCTTTGTGCTGTACCGCTTGGCGATTCCTCGTCGACGGCATCGAGGATCGCTGTAGGGTCTGTGAGAAACTTGCACAATCTGTTGATTACGAGACCTTCCAAGTCGCCCGCAGGAATGCGCCAGCCGCCCGAACGGTTGGTTCCCGCGTCCCTCATGAGGGACGCCGAGATATAGTACCGATAGCGCGTTCCCTTTTTGATTGCGTATGTTGGCGATAGCCGCTGGCCAGTCGCGTCAAACACGAAGCCGCCGAGGACACTCGGATGCTTAGCGTGTACGCCGGTCGCCCGCTCAACCCGGTTTTGTACAAGTACCGCCTGGACCTCGTCCCACAGCGGCGGGTCGACGATTGCTGGATGCTCTCCTGGATATGACTTGCCTTTATGGGTGATCTCGCCCGGGTCAATCCGGTTTTGCAGCATCAAATAGAGTGCCCCGCGGGCGATTGGGTGGCCGCCGTACACCGTGCCGTCGGGCCTAATCCGACACTTGCTCCTGATACCCGCGGCTGCAAGGGCGACCTGAAGCTCGCGAACGGACTGGATCAGCAATAC
This sequence comes from uncultured beta proteobacterium, assembly GCA_963788635.1. Taxonomy (GTDB): domain Bacteria; phylum Pseudomonadota; class Gammaproteobacteria; order Burkholderiales; family Burkholderiaceae_C; genus Rubrivivax. The sequence goes on from CAWBHE010000001.1 coordinate 322,820, forward strand.
GGTACTCAACCAAGCACTACAG
>CAWBHE010000002.1:0-52889 GCA_963788635.1 uncultured beta proteobacterium
CGTTCGACATGAGCGGCAGCTTCCGGCGAATACGAAGGGACTTCCCCAGTCCTGTGACGGTATCGAGGTACCAAGATTGACTCGCGGAAGTTCAATCTGAACGGAAAGGGGAAGTCCATGGACAAGGTTATCCGAGAAGGCGTGGTTCGGGTAGGCGTGGACCTGGCCAAGCGAGTGATCCAGGTGCACGCCGTCGATGTGGCCGGGCGTGTCGTGACGGCCAGGGCACTGCCACGCGACAAGTTCATGGCCTGGTGCGCGCAGCTGCCGCCAGGCTGCGTGGTGGCGATGGAAGCATGCAGCGGCGCGCACCACTGGGCGCGCCGGCTCGAGGCGATGGGCCTGCAGACGCGACTGATCGCGGGCCACTTCGTCGGGCCGCGCGTTGCGGCACGGGCTGCCCGACGTGCTCGAAGACGCGGCCAACGAACTGCCGTGGCTGGCGCGCATGGCGCTGCAGCGCGCGCAGCTGCAGTGGGCCGAACTGGAGTGCCACATCGCCTGGTGCGACGAGCGCATCGCCGCGCACGTGAAGACCGACGAGCAGGCGAGGACGGCCGCGCAACTGTGCGGCATCGGCCCGGTGACGGCCTCGGCGCTGGCGGCCAGCGTGGGCGACTTCAGGCAGTTCAGGACCGATGCGCAGTTCGGCGCGTGGCTGGGGCTGGTGCCGAGCCAGAACTCCAGCGGCGGCAAGGCGAGTCTCGGGCGCATCACAAAACGCGGCGACGACTACCTGCGCACGCTGCTGATCCAGGGCGCGAAGTCGGCGGTGATGACGGCCCACAAGCGAAGAGACTGGATCTCGCAGTGGCTGGTGCAGCTCACCGCGCGGGTGGGCTGGCAGAAGGCGGTGGTGGCGCTGGCCAACAAGAACGCGCGCATCCTGTGGGCCGTGTTGGCCAAGGGGCGGCGCTTCGATCCCGATCACGTCTCGGTCAAGCCCGAGGCGCCTGCCATGGCCGGCGCGGCCATGGCAGGTTGAACGACGGCCCCGACAACAAAGATCCTCCCGAAGACGTGCTCGCGTAGATGCATCACACAGGTCAGACCGGCGGCAGGTGAACTCGACTAACCCCGTGTCGCGCTGCAAGGCGACGACGACGAGCGAATGGAGTCCCGCCGAGCGGTTGGTATCTGGGCCAGCGCCGACATCGAGCGCAACAAGGCCGCCTGTAGATGTGCAGTCTGTTCTCTGTGGCGATGACGCTGCGGAGCCGCGTTCGAGAAGATCAGAAAGGCAATGCGAACCGAGAAGACCGTTGACTCAGCGGGAAGTCCCTCTTGCCCTCGATCGCGGACCGCTACTCGATCTGGATCCAATCTCAGGTACTCGAGGTTCATGCGATAGAGTTCTCGGGTGCCGTCGATGTTCGAGCGCTTCGACTCCAGCTCATCGCGCCACACAAGTTTGATCCACAGTTCAAGTTTCTCCCGCTCATCATCCGACAGTTCGGATAGCTTTCTAGAGAAGCTCTGAGCCTTCCGATCGACCGTTAATGAGAGTGAGGGGCCGCACGAAGTTCCGAGATCGGGAAAGTTGACCCAATCAAGCTTGATGCCCATAAGCTGCTGCGCCGCGTCCAGTAACTTCTCAATTGTCAGGTCCGCTGAGAAAGGAATCGATAGGACCAACGGCGTTCTGTTGTTCTTCAGGTCGATCTGCAGCGGAGTGGCCCGAAGCGATTGCGCTGCCGATTGAACGACGTTGTCGTAGTACCTTGCCTTGCGGAGAGCATCAATGACTTCCGTCTCCGTTACGAGCATGCGATAGTCCAGAAACCGTGCAGCGACTGTAGGGTGCTTCTCGCACAGATCGGACCAGTGCTCAGGTGGAAGGATCGCGGGTCGTGCAACGCCAACGAAGTCTGCGTGTTCGTTTTATTTTCAGAGAGGCCTGCCCCAGTAAAAGGGGCATTGACCGCGAAGCAAAACGACTCCCAACCCAACGAGTTCTTGGCGCCCTTCGCACTGTCGATGGAGTCGAGGCAAGGATCGGCCGCAATGCTGCCGAAGACTCCTCGCTCGCTGCTCTTCATTGATACGCGGTGCGGGTGGCGGTCCGCAGGATGTCTACACCCCTGTCTGGAGGGGCCAACCGCTGGATTGTCGTGTCGCCAGTATCCGCACGCAGGAGCTCGAGGCACAGCAGTTCCCAAACTTCACCAAAGCTCGTCGCAGGCGCGACGACCTTGAGGAACTCGGAAGTAAAGGTGTAGCGCATTTGGGTTTTGTGTGATGGCTAACGTTGGAGTTGAGCGGACCGCAGCGGCCAGGGTGCCATGCCGTTATGGGTGCCGCTCGAACGACGGGTTAGCGAAGTAATCGGGCCCAGGGCCGCAAATCGCCCGAAGGTCACTCAGAAAAAGCGATTTCAAATCAAGCACTTGGGTGGAGTGACTTAAGAGGCCTACGTGAGCTGCCTTTCAACAAGGTCTCGCGTGAACTCAATAGTTGAACGCACATCGTCAAGCTCAAACTCGTCCCACTGCGCATGAGTGGCCTTGGTCGAACATCGGCTGCGGCGCGTGCACGCTTGGCTTTGACCGCACTGAGGGTGCCCCGCGAAGCCAACTCGGAGATGAGTGCGTCGAGCTTCTGCCCCTTCTCTGCAAGGCCGAGCTTTCGGCAAATGCGGCGGAGCGAGTCCTCAAACACGACACCCGCAATTACACCCGCCTCCTGCTTCTTGGAGTTCCGAAGGTAGTAAGCGGCGTGGTCAAGAAAGTCGTCGAACGCCTCCGCACGAGCAAGATCGCCGACTGACGCCAAGAGCCCTGCATCGCCGTCTTTCAGCAACGCTAACAGAACGGACGACATCTCCCTGACCGCCTGATGGATCACGTACCCGTGGCTGGCGCCGGCAATGCGATCGGCTTTCATCCTGTAGGGTGCGTCGGACTGGGTGATGACAAGATGCACTGCGTTATGAGCTGCGGTAAGCCACGCGGAGCATGCCGCCTGCTGCCGGGAGTCGACGCATTGGTCATTTCGGTTCCCGACAGTGAGCGAGTCGGCTTCTGCGATCAAGTCGGTCAGTCTGGCGCGGATTGAGTCTTCGATGGACATGGACGTTTGAACCGGAGGCCTAACGCTGAAGCTCAGCCGCAGCCGCAGCCGAAGGCTGTCGGCTGGAACGACGGGTTAGCGAAGTAATCGGGCCCAGGGCCGCAAATCGCCCGAAGGTCACTCAGAAATAGCGATTTCAAATCAAGCACTTGGGTGGAGTGACTTAAGAGCCATCTCTTCACTCTTGGCTCACGGTAGTGACTGGCGGAACAACAGGGATTGAGAACTGGATGCGACTAACTTGAGTACTTTCCTTGGCGTCAGCCACGCTATCGCCGATACGCACACCCACGACCTTGATGCCACCCGCAGCCGAACCGGAAACCCGCTCAACCACCGTAACGGCGACGTCGAATTGGATGTTTTGTATGTGGGCAGAGCCTATGTCGCTGTTGGTTCCCCAGACTGGGTTCATAGCCCCCTTGATGCCACCGGCAATTGTGTTGTTGATGGCGTCCTGAACACCGCGCTGAATCTGCCCAGTGTGGCCGTGACGAACTCGTGCAGTTCCATGGGTCTTCCTCTCGATGGCTAACGTTCGAGGTGAGGCGGGACCGACGGTGAGACGCCAGGCCCGACCGGCGCACGATGAACCACCGCGCTGGGCGGGCCTGGTGGCTTGCCGTTGGGCCTCGCCTCGACCGAGGGGTTAGGCCGCGTTGGCGCCGCTGCGAAGAAGCCCGTCATGCCATGTTGGCACCGATGGCCTGACGAACCGGAATCCCATCTGGGTCGAAGTCATCCAGGCAGTGCACGTTGATGCCCAAGTTGTCCGGAGTGACCCTCTTGCGATGGAAGGGGTAGATGCCGCAGACCTTGCAGAAGAAGTGCCTGGCCGTCTTCGTATGAAACTGGTATTCGGTCAGGCTCTCCGCGCCGCTGAGCAAAGTGAACTTCGACTCATGGACCCTGACCATCAAGGCGTTCTTGCGACGACAGATTGAGCAGTCGCACATCGTCAGCTCGGGGAAGTCCGTCTCGATCTCGAAGCGAACCGCTCCACAGTGGCAACTGCCCATATACCGAAGTTCCTGACGCTCAGACACTGGTTCCCTCGCTCGCCTCTTGACACGAAGCCTCGAACAAGTATGCCGGAGGGCGACTCGAACCGGCGACGGACATCCTGATTCGCGGCCTAACGTGATGTCGGCAGCAGATTCGCCTGCGTATCCGGATACGCCGCCAGTTCTGATGGCGTATCCGGATACGCGTGCAATGTGGTCGACCCGATCATGACTTTTCGCTGAAGTGAATCGAGAGGGAATCGTAATTCTCTCGATCGTAATCGCAAAGGAATTGGGCGCCGCGCCCGAGCGGGCGAGCGTCGGGGCCTTGGGCGGCCACGATCCGGGCCGGGCTCATCGCGTCACCCGTTCGCCGGGCTCGGGCGCCGTCGAATCCGGGCCCGCTCGGCGATTCGAGCCCATGCCGCGCGCCTTATCGCCCCAATCGGGGCGAATCCCATTGATCGAGTTGGCGCTGGTCGTGCGCGCCTTCGGCGTCGACGGAATCCCGGGGCAGTTGCTTCAGGCAGTCCGCCAGCGCCTTGGGATCGGGCTTGTCCATCGGCGCAGGCTCGGCACGCGGGGGCGGCGCGCTGCCGTTCCACGCATACCGATTGCGGAACGCCGGGGGGTCGGGCAGGCAGTCGTTGGCGTAGATCGGTGGCCCTTCCGAGGCCCAGGGCTCGAACGCGATCGTCTTCTCGAAGATCAATGGCTTGCCGGTCGGGGTGGGCGGCAGCGGGGGAAGGCTTTCGATGGCCTTGCGCGCCAGCTGCTCGGCCAGCGCCGAAGTGCTCCAGATCGTCTCCAGCCTGGCCAGCCGGCCGTCGGGGGCGATCTCGACCTGCAAGCGCACCATGCCCTGCCCCGGCCCCTGCACCGCCGTGCCCATCATGCTGCGGACCTGCTGGCCCCAGGTGTAGCGGTAGCGCTTGCTGTTCTTCAGCGTGTACTTGCCGGCCAGGGCCCAGTCCTGCGCCGTCGGGGCGGGCGGTGCAGCCATGAAGGCCGGCTCGGGCTCGGGCGCCGGCGGCATGGCCGCGCTTCGCGGGGCTTGCCGGACAGCGATCTCGGGCATGGGCACCGGAGTACGGGTCGGACCGGGGGCCGCTGCGGGCGTCTCTTTCGGCGGCGCGGGCATCACCGCCAGATAGAGGATCCCCGGCTCGGGCTTCGGGGCGGGCGCCTCGCGCTGGGCTCTAGGCGCGCCGTTGCCGGCCAGGGCGAAGACCAGCGCGTGCAAGGCCACGGACAGAAGCACCGCGACGAGGCGCCCGTCTGCGGCGGTCTGCACGAGGCGCCGTCGCCATGGCCCAGGCGAGCCCGCGCGTCCGGGCTCGGGGCGAGGGGCGTTCGTCTCGGCGGCTTGCTGCGGGCTGCTGGCGGCCGACGCGTCCCGGCTCATGGCCACCCGGGCGCGCCTGCCCTTGGGCAAGGCCCCACGTCAAAGAGCCCCGCGTGGGGCGGGGCTCTGTGGGTCTTCCGGGCCCGCTGGGCGGGTGGGAAGGTTTGCTGGTTTGGCGGAAAGGAAGGCGGTCAAGACCCGCATGTTTGCTAGGTTTTCCGGGTGGTCTGCTGCCTTTCAGCGGGCCTACCCCGAGGAAGCAGTCAGCGTTGGCACTTCTGCAAGTCACGCCACGGGACGAGCCACTCCTCGCCGGCCGGGGCTTGGGAATCGGCGGACTTGACCCACCAGGCACTTCGTCCGCTGGGCAGTCGGCCCGGCTCCAAGGCGAGGACGTGCAGCAGTACCGGGGCGCTCTTGGATGGCATGGGTGCCTGCCAGCACAGCAATAGACCAGAAGTTATCGCACTGGCAAGCATGTTCGACCTCGCCTCATGAGTCGGATGGCCTGAGTGATCCATGCTGGCACAGATTCTCGTTCGATGTCAAACGAGAACGTCGAGCGCAGGCACGTGCGGATGGGACCGGCTCAGGTCAACGGCGCTCAAATCGAGCCGCGCAGTCACCGCTTCGCGACGCCCTCCATGGTCGACGTCGACTGGCTTTGCATCTGCGCCCTGCACCACTGCAGCGGCGGCCACTGGGGCCTGCAAGCGGCGGCGGCGAGGCCGTCTCATCCAGACTCACCCGCTCTCGAACGCGTTGAAGGGTCGATTGATGGGCGAGACAGAAAAACGGGCCCAGAAGGCCCGTTTTTCCTAGATACCTGGCGGAAAGGGAGGGATTCGAACCCTCGGTACTGGAGACCAGTACACCGGATTTCGAGTCCGGCGCATTCGACCACTCTGCCACCTTTCCTGATGCGTGGTCTCGCTCTTCGCGAAGCCGCGCATTCTAGCGCAGCACGTCGGCGCCACCGAGGTAGGGCCGCAGCGCCGCGGGCACGCGCACCGAGCCGTCGGCCTGCTGGTGGTTCTCGAGCACGGCCACCAGCGCGCGGCCGACCGCCAGGCCCGAGCCGTTGAGCGTGTGCACGAGCTCGGGCTTGCCGGGCTGCCCGTTGACGACGGGGCGAAAGCGCGCCTGCATGCGCCGGGCCTGGAAGGCGTCGCAGTTGCTGCACGAGCTGATCTCGCGGTAGGTGTCCTGCGCCGGCAGCCAGACCTCGAGGTCGTAGGTCTTGGTCGAGCCGAAGCCGATGTCGCCGCTGCACAGCGCCACCACGCGGTACGGCAGCTCGAGCTTCTTGCAGGATCGCCTCGGCGTGGCCGACCATCTGCTCGAGCGCGGCGTCGCTGTGCTCGGGGTGGACGATCTGCACCATCTCGACCTTGTCGAACTGGTGCTGGCGGATCATGCCGCGCGTGTCGCGCCCGGCGCTGCCGGCCTCCGAGCGGAAGCACGGGCTGTGCGCGGTGAGCTTGATCGGCAGCGCCGCGGCGTCGAGGATCTGCTCGCGCACGGTGTTGGTCAGCGTCATCTCCGAGGTCGGGATCAGGTACTGCTCGGGCGAAGCGCGCCGATGCCCACGTCCACCGCCGGGTCGCCGCTACGCACCAGAACAGGTCCTCCTCGAACTTGGGCAGCTGGCCCGTGCCCTCGAGGATCTCGCGGTTCACGATGTACGGCGTGTAGCACTCGGTGTAGCCGTGTTCGAGCGTCTGCGTGTCGAGCATGAACTGCGCGAGCGCGCGGTGCAGCCGCGCCGCCGTGCCGCGCAGGAAGGTGAAGCGCGAGCCCGAGAGCTTGGCGCCGGTGTCGAAGTCCAGGCCCAGCGGCGCGCCGATGTCGACATGGTCCTTGGGCGTGAAGTCGAAGCTGCGCGGCGTGCCCCAGCGCCGGACCTCGACGTTGGCGCTCTCGTCGGCGCCGACCGGCACGCTGTCGTGCACCAGGTTCGGGATCGACATCAGCATCGTCTGCAGCTCGGCCTGCAGCGCCTCCAGCCGCTCGGCGCCGGCCTTCAGCGCGTCGCCGACGCCGCCGACCTCGGCCATCACGGCCGAGGCGTCCTGGCCCTTGCTCTTGAGCTGGCCGATCTGCTTGCTCAGCGCGTTGCGCCGGGCCTGCAGCTCTTCGGTCTGGGTCTGGATGCGCTTGCGCTCGGCCTCCAGCGACTTGAAGCGTTCGACGTCCAGGAAAGGCTGCGGCGTCTTGCGCCGTTCGAGGTTCGCGACCACGGCATCGAGGTCGCGGCGCAGCAGGTTGATGTCGAGCATGTCGTGATCCTTGTTCGGGGATTCAAGCAAAACGGCGCCTGCATCGGCGCCGTCGTCGTGGGTGACGAATCAGCGCGGCTTCAGGATCGGGACGCGGCGACCTCGCTCATGCTGCGGTCGCCCAGGCCGCGCGGCAGCGGGAAGTGCACCGACTCCTTCACGCCGTCCATCTTGCGGATGCTCACCGCGCCCAGTTCGCGCAGCCGCGCGATGACCTGCTGCAAGACGATGTCGGGCGCCGAGGCACCGGCCGTCAGCCCGACGCGGCGCCGGCCCTCGAACCACGCCGGCAGCAGGTCCGCCGGGCCCTCGACCATGTGGCCTCGGTGCCCAGCCGCTCGGCCAGCTCGCGCAGCCGGTTGCTGTTGCTGCTGGTCGGGCTGCCGACGACGATGACCACGTCGACCGCCGGTGCCAGCACCTTGACCGCGTCCTGCCGGTTCTGCGTCGCGTAGCAGATGTCCTGCGACTTCGGCTCGCGCACCTGCGGGAAGCGGCGCTTGACCTCGGCCAGGATGCGCGGCCGCGTCGTCGACCGACAGCGTGGTCTGCGTCACCACCGCGAGCTTGTCGGTGCGCGGCCGCACGTGCTGCGACGTCGGCCACTTCCTCGACCAGGTAGATGCCGTCGCTGAGCTGGCCCATCGTGCCTTCGACCTCGGGGTGGCCCTTGTGGCCGATCATGACGAACTCGTAGCCCTCGCGCGCGCAGCTTGGCGACCTCGACGTGGACCTTGGTCACGAGCGGGCAGGTCGCGTCGAAGACCTGGAAGCCGCGCTCGGCCGCCTCGGCCCGCACCGCCTTGCTGCACGCCGTGCGCGCTGAAGATCAGCGTCGCGCCGGGCGGCACCTCGGCGAGGTCCTCGATGAAGATCGCGCCCTTGGCGCGCAGGTCGGCGACGACGTAGCTGTTGTGCACGATCTCGTGGCGCACGTAGATCGGCGCGCCGAACTTGATCAGCGCGCGCTCGACGATCTCGATCGCGCGGTCGACGCCGGCGCAGAAGCCGCGCGGCTCGGCGAGCAGCAGCTCCTCGAGGTGGGCGCCTTCGGCCATCACAGCACCCCCACGAGCTGGACCTCGAAGCGCACCGGGTGGCCGGCGAGCGGGTGGTTGAAGTCGAACAGCAGCCAGTCGGTGCCGACCTCGCGCACGACGCCGGCGTAGGCGCCCTCGCCGTCGGGCGTCGGGAAGCGGCACGACGTCGCCGACCGAATAGCTCGCGTCCGGGTCGCCCAGCTCGTGCAGCAGCGCCAGCTTCACGCGCTGCAGCAGCGCGGGGTTGCGGTCGCCGAAGGCGGCGCCGGCGGGCAGCTCGAAGCGCTCGTGCGCGCCCTCGTCCAGGCCGAGCAGGCGAGCCTCGATCGCCGGCGCGAGCTGGCCGCTGCCCAGCGACAGCGTGGCCGGCTGGCCGCCGAAGGTGTTCACCACGTCGGCGCCGTCGGGCCCCGAGAGGCGGTAATGCAGGGTCAGGAACGACCCGGGCTGGACGGTGGGCACGGCGGCGGCGATGGCGTTGACGGGGGCGATAGACTGGACCCGGATTCTACGAGCGCCCCGCGATGCCCCTGAAGGACCTGCCCGCCGAACAGCGCCCGCGCGAGAAGCTGCTCGCGCGCGGGGCCGGCGCGCTGGCCGACAGCGAGCTGCTCGCGCTGCTGCTGCGCACCGGCTACCGGGGCCACGGCGTGTTCGCGCTCGCCGCCCAGGTGCTGCAGACCTGCGGCGGGTTTGCCGGGCTGCTGCGCGGCGACGCCGGACGACGCTCGCAGTGCATCAAGGGCCTGGGCCCGGCCAAGCGCGCCGAGACTGCTGGCGGTGATCGGAGATGGCGCGCCGCGCGCTCGCCGAGGGCCTGCGCGCGGCGCCGGTCTTCGACGCGCCGGGCAAGGCGCGCGACTTCCTGGCGCTGCAGCTCGGCGAGCGCACGCAGGAGGTGTTCGCGGTGCTGTTCCTCGACGGCCAGCACCGGCTGCTGCAGTTCGAGGAGCTGTTCACCGGCACGCTGGCGCAGACCAGCGTCTACCCGCGCGAGGTCGTCAAGCGCGCGCTCGCGCTCAACGCCGGCGCGGTGATCCTGGCCCACAACCACCCGTCGGGCGTGGCCGAGCCGTCGCGCGCCGACGAGTACCTGACGCAGACGCTGAAGAGCGCGCTGCAGCTGGTGGACGTGCGCGTGCTCGACCACCTGGTGGTCGGCCGCGGCCAGGTGGTCTCGCTCGCCGAACGGGGGCTGCTGTGAAGGCCTCGGGGCTGCACAGCCTGGGCCCGCTGCGCGAGGCGCTGCGCGAGCGCGAGCGCCAGGCGAGCGAGCGCGCCGAGCGCGAACGCGCGGCGCGCCAGGCGCTCGACGTCGAGCAACGCCTGTTCGTGCACAGCGTGGGCGCGGTGACGCCGCTGCCGCCCGGCCGGCGCGCGCTGGTGGCGCGGCCGCGGCCGACGCCCGAGCCGCGCCAGCGCCAGGCCGACGAGCGCGCCGCGCTGCGCGAAGCCTTGTCCGACGAGGTCGACGTCGAATCGCTGCTGCTCACCGACGACGGGCTGAGTTTCCGGCGCAGCGGCATCGGCCCGGACGTGGTGACGCGGCTGCGCCGCGGGCACTGGGCGATCCAGGCCCAGGTCGACCTGCACGGCCTGCGCCGCGACGAGGCGCGCGACGCAGCTCGCCGCCTTCGTGCGCGACACCGCCCGGCGCGGCCAGCGCTGCGTGCGCGTGGTGCATGGCAAGGGCCACGGCTCGCCCGGCCGCCAGCCGGTGCTGAAGGGCAAGGTCCAGCGCTGGCTGGCGCAATGCGCCGAGGTGATCGCCTTCGCCCAGGCCAGCGGGCCGCAGGGCGGCGCGGGCGCGCTGATCGTGCTGCTCGCCGGCTCGGGCGGGCGCTGAGGCCGGCTGCCGCCGGCGTCCGGTCGAGCCATTTGTCGGATCCGGCCAACATGCCCTACTGGCGTTGAGCCAAATCAATGAGGGCATCGGCGCTCTTCATAGCATCAGCGCCATACCGCTCTTGAAGAGGCGTGCAGACGCAGCGATACCGGAATCGGACCGGCAGGCGTCCTGACCAGAAGATCGACCCGACCACCCCCAGAAGGAGAAAGCAATGAAATTCAAGATGTCGCTCATGTCCGCCCTCGTCGTGGCGTTGTTCGGCGCGCATGCGGCGATGGCCCAGCCTGCCGCCGCCAAGAGCCGCGAGGAAATCAAGGCCGAGTGCGCCCAGGCGAAGAAGGAAGGCAAGGTCCTGCACGGCGAGTGCGACGTGGCGGCCGAAAAGGCGCACACGAAGTCGGTCAAGAAGCGCGCCGAGGTCAAGCACGAGGCCAAGACTGCCGAGAAGACGCCTGGCGAGACGGGTGCGCATTCGAAGCCCGACATGACGCCGTCGGCGACGACGCGGGCCCAGACCAAGGCCGAGTGCGAAGCCGCGAAGAAGGCCGGCACGGCGGTGCCCCCGGGCGAATGCCAGTAAGGCTTTGACCGCGACGCCCGGGCCTAGACGGGTGTCGCCGGTGGAACGGCGGCGTTGCCTGCGTGGCAGCGCCGCCGTTTTCTCTTTGCGGCGCGCCGAGCGCGCTCAGCCGCCCTTGTTGCGCATCCAGTCGGCGGTGCCGAAGAAGGCCTCGGCCAGGCGCTCGGCCAGTGCCGGATCGACGCTCGCGCTCGGCCATCGCCTGGCGCATGCAGGCCATCCACTGGTCGCGCTCGCGGATGCCGATCGCGTACGGCAGGTGGCGCGCGCGCAGCCTCGGGTGACCGAAACGCTCGACGTAAAGATTGGGCCCGCCGAGCCAGCCGCAAAGGAACCAGAACAGCTTGTCGCGCGAGCCGTCGAGCGTGGCCGGATGCAGCGCGCGCAACTCGGCGTAGCCCGGCTCCAGGTCCATCAAGTCGTAGAAACGGTCGACCAGCGCCCGCACGCCGGCCTCGCCGCCCAGACGCTCGAACGGCGTGGGCCCGGCGGCCGTCCCGGGCGGCGCCTCGCTCATTGCAGCATCCGCGTCGCGACCGCCACCATCGCCACCGAAGCGGCGGTGCCGGGCAGGGTCTCGAACAGCAGTTCGCGGCGCAGCACCGCTTCGCGAACGGCGGGGTCGTTCGGCAGCTCGCCCAGCAGGTCCAGCCGCACCGGGCCTTCCAGACCGGGATTGACGTAGCGGTCGACCACGGTCTGCAACTGCTGGCGCACGGCGCGCCCCTCGCCGGGTCGGCGCACCTGGTTGACGAGCACCTGCATCGCGCGCCGGCCCTGCGTGGTGGCCAGGACCTTGATCGTCGCGTAGGCATCGGTCATCGAGGTCGGCTCGGGTGTCGCGACGACGATCACGTCGTCGGCCAGCGAGACGGTGTAGAGCACGACGTCGGAGATGCCCGCGCCGGTGTCGAGCAGCACGTGGTCGTAGTTCGGCGCGACCTCGTCGATGACGCGCTGCAGGTGATCGCGCACCTCGGGCGTCATGCGCGAGTACTCGACCATGCCGGAGCCGGCGAGCAGCACCGAGAAGCCGCCCGGCGCGGGCAGGGTCGCCTCGGCCAGCGTCGCCTTGCCGGTGAACACGTCGTGCAGCGTGATCTTCGGGAACAGGTTCAGCACCACGTCCAGGTTGGCCAGCCCCAGGTCGGCGTCGAGCACCAGCACGCGGCGGCCCTGGCGGGCCAGCGCGGCGGCGAGGTTCGCCGCGACGAAGGTCTTGCCGACCCCGCCCTTGCCGCTGGTGATGGCGGCAATGCGGGAGCGGCGCGGGCCGGGAGTGGCGTCGCTCATTCGAAGTCCTGGAATCCGGTGGAGTCGAAGAGCAGTCGCTTCTCTTCGGTGCTGACGAGCGAGACGGCGGCCGGTTCGAGCTGCACGAGATTGCGCCCCATCGCCTTGGCGCGGTAGAGCTGCTGGTCGGCGCGTTCGACCCAGAGCGTGGGCGTCGAGCGCACCCACTGCGGCGCGAAGGCGCCGCCGACGCTGATGCTGACCGCGATCTGCTCGCCCGCGCCCACCGCCACCGGCATGCGTGCGACGCGCCGGCGGATGCGCTCGGCCACCGTCTCGCCGAAGGCGCTGGCGCAGCTGGGCAGGATGATCGCGAACTCCTCGCCGCCGATGCGCGCGACCAGGTCCATCGGCCGCACGCTGTCGAGCAGCGCGCCGGCCACGGCCTGGATCACCATGTCGCCGGCCCGATGGCCGAAGCGGTCGTTGACGCGCTTGAAGTGGTCGATGTCCAGCACCAGCAGCAGCGCCGGCTCGCCGCTGCGCGCGACGCGGTCGATCTCGCGCGCCAGTGCCAGGTCGAAGCTGCGCCGGTTGGCCAGCCCGGTGAGCGCGTCGCGGCTGGAGATCTCGACCAGCGCGTCGATCACCGACTGCAGCCAGGCCACGCTGCCGGCGTCGCCAGGCGGCACCGGCTGCCCCGACTGCGCGAGCAGCTGCAAGGCCTGTTCCAGCCGCAGCGGGAGCGCGGTGTCGGGCAGCGGCGTCGTCAGGCGGTCCATGTTGGGCGGGCAGTCTAGCAGTGCGGGCTGCGCGGCCCGCGCGGGAACTGGGCGGCGTTCGGCCACCAACTCGCCCGCTTGCGTGCGGCCGGAGATCCGCACACTGTCGGCCATGAACGCCGTTGTCTCTCCGGTCGCCGCCGAGCCCGAATTCACGCTCTCGGGCGCCGACTTCGAACGCATCCGCCAGCTCATTTACCAGCGCGCCGGGATCAGCCTGCACGCCGGCAAGCAGGCGATGGTCTACAGCCGCCTGTCGCGCCGGCTGCGCGAGACCGGGCAGCGCTCGTTCGCCGACTACCTGCAGGGGCTGGAGCGCGGCGGCAGCGAATCCGAATGGCAGGAGTTCGTCAACTGCCTGACGACCAACCTGACCGCCTTCTTCCGCGAGGAGCACCACTTCCCGGCGCTGGTCGACGACCTGCGCGCGCGCGCCGGCCGTCCGGTGCGGATCTGGTGCAACGCCGCGTCGACCGGCGAGGAGCCCTACTCGCTGGCGATGACGGTGGTCGAGACGCTGGGCGCGGCCGCGCCGGTGCAGCTGGTCTGCAGCGACATCGACACCAAGGTGCTGGCCACCGCGCAGCGCGGCGTCTATTCCGCCGACGCGCGCGGCCTGACGCCCGAGCGGCTGCGCCGCCACTTCCTGCGCGGCACCGCGGCCAACGCCGGCCAGATCCGCGTCAAGCCCGAGCTGTCGCGGCTGATCGAGTTCAGGCCCTTCAACCTGATGAGCCCGAGTTGGGCCGCTCTGGGCGAAGCCTTCGACATCGTGTTCTGCCGCAACGTGATGATCTACTTCGACAACCCGACCCAGCGCAAGGTGCTCGAGCGCATCCACGCCGCGATGAAGCCCGGCGGCCAGCTCTACGTCGGCCATTCGGAGAACTTCACCGATTCGCGCGACCTGTTCCGGCTGCGCGGCAAGACGGTCTACGAGCGCGTCTGAGCGGGCGCCGGCGGCTCAAGTCGCCCCCGCCGAAAGCCGATATCCGACCCATGCAACTCGCCTCTTCACGGCCTGCCGTGGCCGCCCGCGCCGCCAGCGAACCGTCGCGGCTGGACCGCCTGAAGAGCGCGCCGCGCCGCAGCGGCGAAGCCTCGTTCTTCTTCTACGACGCGCATTTCCGCAACGACGCGGTCAAGGTGCTGCCGGGCGAATTCTTCGTCCACGACGAGGACCTGCTGATCATGACCACGCTGGGGTCGTGCATCGCCGCCTGCCTGTGGGACCGCGAACGCCGCATCGGCGGCATGAACCACTTCATGCTGCCCGACGGCGGCGGCGCGGCCGACAACGGGCGCTACGGCTCGTTCGCGATGGAGTTGCTGATCAACGAGATGATCAAGCGCGGCGCGACGCGCAGCACGATGGAGGCCAAGGTCTTCGGCGGCGGCGCGGTCATCAGCGGCATGAACAGCATCAACGTCGGCGAGCGCAACACCGGCTTCGTGCTCGACTACCTGCGCACCGAGCGCATCACCGTCGTCAGCAAGGACGTGCTCGACATCTACCCGCGCAAGGTCTGCTTCCTGCCCGCCAGCGGCAAGGCGATGGTCAAGCGGCTCGCGTCGGCCAACACCGAGGCGCTGGTCGCGCAGGAGCGCGCCGCCGCGGCCCGCCCGGCGGCCGACGCCGGCGGCTCGGTCGACCTGTTCTGACGTCGCCGAAACACGACCAGGAGACCCAAGTTGTCCAAGATCCGCGTCGTCGTCGTCGATGACTCCGCGCTCGTGCGCGGGCTGCTCGCCGAGATCATCAACCGCCAGAGCGACATGCTGTGCATCGGCGCGGCGGCCGATCCGATCGCCGCGCGCGAGATGATCCGCAGCCTGAACCCCGACGTCATCACGCTCGACATCGAGATGCCGCGCATGGACGGCATCGACTTCCTCTCGCGCCTGATGCGGCTGCGCCCGATGCCGGTGGTGATGGTCTCGACGCTGACCGAGCGCGGCGCCGAGGTCACGCTGAAGGCGCTGGAGCTCGGCGCGGTCGACTTCGTCGCCAAGCCCAAGATCGGCGTCGCCGACGGGCTGCGCCAGCTCGGCGTCGACATCACCGAGAAGATCCGCACCGCCGCGCGCGCGCGCGTGCACCGGCTCGCCGCGCCGGCGGCGCCGGTCGCCGGTGCCGCGCCGCCACCGGCACCGAGCGCGATCGGGCGCCTGTCGACCGAGAAGCTGCTCTTCATCGGCGCTTCGACCGGCGGCACCGAGGCGACGCGCGAGGTGCTGATGCAGCTGCCCGCCGACGCGCCGGCGGTGATGATCACGCAGCACATGCCGCCCGGCTTCACGAAGAGCTACGCGGCGCGGCTGGACGGCCTGTGCCGCATCCGCGTCGCCGAGGCGACGGACGGCGAACGCGTGCTGCCCGGCCATGCCTACATCGCGCCCGGCGGGCTGCACCTGTCGGTCGAGCGATCCGGCGCGAACTACATCGCCCGTGTGCGCGACGGCGAACCGGTGAACCGCCACAAACCCTCGGTCGAGGTGCTGTTCCAGTCGGCGGCGCGCGTGGTCGGCCCGAACGCGCTGGGCGTGATGCTCACCGGCATGGGCGCCGACGGCGCGCGCGCGATGAAAGAGATGCGCGACGCCGGCAGCTGGAACGTCTGCCAGGACGAGGCCAGCTGTGTCGTCTTCGGCATGCCGCGCGAGGCGATCGCACACGGCGCGGCGCACGAGGTGCTGCCGCTGGCGCGCATCGCACCGGCGCTGATCGAGCGGCTGCGCAGCACGGCCGGGCTCGCGTCGACGCGGGTCTAGCGTTGCCGTTCGCGCCGGCGCCGCCGGCCACCTTCAGGCGGCCGGGCCGAGGAAGATCTGCTGCAGGTCGCTGAGGAAGTCGAAGCCGCGCTCGGTGGGCCGCAGGCGACCGCCTTCGCGCTGCAGCAGCCCGCGCTGGACGGCGCGCTCGATCGCCGGCTCGACGCTGCTCGGTGGCAGGCCGCAGCGCTCGACGAACAGCGCGGGGTCGAAGCCGTCCTTCAGCCGCAGAACATTGAGCATGAACTCGAACGGCAGCTCCGCCGCGGCGACCTCGTGCTCGTTCGACACCGCCCGGCCCTCGAGCGCGCGCGCGATGTAGGTGGCCGGGTCGCGCCAGCGCACCTGGCGCACGATGCGTTCGGGGAACGAGAGCTTGCCGTGCGCGCCGGCGCCGATGCCGAGGTAGTCGCCGAAGCGCCAGTAGTTCAGGTTGTGCGCGCAGCGGTGGCCGGCGCGCGCGAAGGCCGAGACCTCGTAGCGCTGCAGCCCGTCGACGGCGGTGCGTTCGACGATGCGGTCGAGCATCTCGCTGGCCAGGTCGTCGTCGGGCAGCGCCGGCGGATGGCTCGCGAACCAGGTGTTGGGCTCGAGCGTCAGGTGGTAGACGGACAGGTGCGGCGGCCGGTAGGCCAGCGCGGCGGACAGGTCGGCGTCCAGCGCGGCCAGCGTCTGGCCGGGCAGCGCGTACATCAGGTCGATGTTGAAGGTGTCGAAGGCGGCCGCCGCCTCTTCGACCGCGGCGCGTGCCTGCGCGGCGTCGTGCACGCGGCCGATGGCCCGCAACGCCGCGTCGTCGAAGCTCTGCACGCCGATCGACAGGCGCGTCACGCCGGCGCCGCGATACGCGCGGAAGCGCTCGCGCTCGAAGGTCCCCGGGTTGGCCTCCAGCGTGATCTCGCAGCCGGGCTCGAGCGGCAACCGCGCGCGCACCGCGGCGAGCAGGCGGTCGATGGCCTCGGGGCTGAACAGGCTGGGCGTGCCGCCGCCGATGAAGACGCTCGCGACCCGGCGCCCCCAGACTTGCGGCAGCGAGGCCTCGAGGTCGGCGACGAGCGCGTCGACGTAGCGGGCTTCGGCTTCGGGTGCCAGACCACGAGGCCCTGCAACCAAGCCCAGGCGCGGATCCGGCTGCGCCGGTCCGCTGCCTGAGCCCCCTCGGGGGGTGGCGACCGAAGGGAGCCTGGGGACTTCATGACTGTTGAAGTCGCAGTACGGACACTTCTTCAGGCACCAGGGCAGGTGCACGTACAGCGCCAGCGGCGGCAGCGCGGCGAGCTGCACCGCGCCCGGCTTGACGAAGCGAAGGGTGGCCGGCACCACGTGATCGAGCGGCCGCCGCGGAGAGCCGCCCGCGGCTCCAAGCCGACCTGCGTCGGCTTGGACGGGCAAAGCGCCTGCCGCCTCCGGCGGCAGGCCCGGCTGCGCCGGTCCGCCAGCGGCGCCCCCCTGGGGGGGAAGCGCCGCAGGCGCTTCGGGGGGGATCACAACCGCCACGCGTCGCGCAGCAGCGCGATCATCTGCGCCGCGGCAAGGGCGCGGTGGCTGTGCGCGTTCTTCACCGTCGGCGTCGAGCTCGGCCACCGTCGCACCGAGTTCCGGGATGAACAGCAGCGGGTCGTAGCCGAAGCCGCCCGCGCCGCGCGGCGCCATCGAGGATCTCGCCCTGCCAGCGGCCGACGCGACCAGCGGCTCGGGGTCGTCGGCATGGCGCAGCGCGACCAGCGTGCTGACGAAAGCCGCGCGACGGTCCGTCACGCCGTGCAGGCGCTGCAGCAGCAGCGCATTGTTCGCCGCGTCCTGCGCCGCGCGACGCGCCTCGCGGTCGCCGTCGACGGCCGGCGCAGGCGCGAAGTGCGCCGAGATCACGCCGGGCGCGCCGCCGAGCGCGGCGACGCACAGCCCGGAGTCGTCGGCGATCGCCGCGCCGCCCGCCTGCCGCGCCGCCTGGCGCGCCTTGGCGAGCGCGTTCTCGATGAAGGTGACGTGCGGCTCGTCGGCCTCGGGGATGCCGAGCTCGCCTTGCGCGACCAGCTCGATCGGCAGCGCGCCGAACAGCGCGCCGAGCTCCTCGAGCTTCTTCGCGTTGTTGGACGCCAGCACCAGCCTCATCTCGGCCACCCGCCGTTCACGCCGCCAACGCCGCGCGCTGCAGCGCCACGAGCTCGCGGATGCCCCGGTCCGCCAGGCCGAGCAACGCGTCCATCTCGGCGCGCGAGAACGGCGCGCCTTCGGCCGTGCCCTGCACTTCGACGAAGCCGCCGGAAGCCGTCATCACGACGTTCATGTCGGTGTCGCAGGCCGCGTCCTCGACGTACTCCAGGTCGAGCAGCGGCGTGCCGTGGACGATACCGACCGACACCGCGGCGACGAAGTCGCGGATCGGGCTGGCCGGGATGCGGCCTTGTTCGAGCAGCCAGCCGACCGCGTCGTGCGCGGCGACGAAGGCGCCGGTGATCGCCGCGGTGCGCGTGCCGCCGTCGGCCTGCAGCACGTCGCAGTCGAGCGAGATCGTGCGCTCGCCCAAGGCGCTGAGGTCGAACACCGTGCGCAACGAGCGGCCGATCAGGCGCTGGATCTCCTGCGTGCGGCCGCTCTGCTTGCCCTTGGCGGCTTCGCGGTCGCTGCGCGTGTGGGTGGCGCGCGGCAGCATGCCGTACTCGGCGGTGACCCAGCCTTCGCCGCTGCCGCGCTTGTGCGGCGGCACGCGCTCGTCGACCGACGCGGTGCACAGCACCTTCGTGGCGCCGAAGGCGACCAGCACCGAGCCTTCGGCATGGCAGGTGTAGTGGCGCGTCAGCGTGACCGGACGCAGGGCATTGGCCGCGCGGCCGGCGGTTCGTTCATAACTCATGGGGTGACCTCTTAGCGCCGCTTTTGGGAGCTGCGCTGGATGGCTTCGTTGATCTCGTGGATCGAGCGCTCGATCTCGGCTTCGTCCAGCTCGTCGGGCGCTTCGCCGAGCATGCTGGCCTGGATGGTCGAGGCGAAGACCTCCTCGCCGAGCGAGAGGGTGGACACGCCGCTGGCGTCGTTGCCGTTCTCGGCGGACTCCCATTCGACGGCGATCACGGTGACGTTGTCGCTCTTCGCGCCGCCGTTGCGCAGCGCCTGCTCGACGAGCTCGGGCACCGCGTCGGAGATCGGGTGGCGCGCCAGCTGTTCGGTGATCTCGGCGTCGCTGACGGTTCCCCACAGGCCGTCGGAGCACAGCAGCACGCGGTCGCCGCGGTGCATCAGCAGCGGGCCGGCGGTGTCGACGACCGGCTTGCCCGGGCTGCCCAGGCAGGTGAAGAGCACGTTGCGGTTGACGCGGTCGCCGATCGGCACGACCTGCGACATCGTCTCCTGCAGCTCGGTGTAGGAATGGTCGCGCGTGCGCGCCACGAGCTTGTCGCCGCGCACCAGGTACAGGCGCGAATCGCCGCAATGCGCCCAGTAGGCGGCGTTGCCCTGCAGCAGGCAGGCGACGACGGTCGTGCGCGGCGTGTCGATCAGCGCGCGCTCGGTCGCGTAGCGCAGCAGCTGGTGATGGCCGGCGATGATCGCGTCGTGCAGGAAGCGCAGCGGGTCCTTCAGCGACGGCTTGGCGTCGCGCTGGAACATCGCCGCCAGCGTCTGCAGCGCGAGCTGCGAGGCGACCTCGCCTTCCGGATGGCCGCCCATGCCGTCGGCGAGCGCGAACAGGCCCGAGTCCCGCGTGTAGCAGTAGCCCATGCGGTCTTCGTTCTTCTCGCGGCCGCCCTTGCGGCTGACCTGGTAGACGGAGAACCTCATGTGGCGCACCCGCGCAGGGCGGCGCAGGCCTCAGGCTTTCGCCCCGGTCTTGAGGGTCTCGATCTGCAGCTTCAGCCGCTCGCTGAAGCTGAGCTTGGTGTAGCGGCGCTCGGTCTCGCGCGCCAGTTCCTTCTGCAGCGCGAACACGCTTTGCGGGCGCGACAGCGGGTCGAGCGACATGCACCACTCGGTGACCTCGATCAGGTTGTCCGAATAGACGTTGCGCAGGCGCGAGAGACTGAGCGCGAGGCGGTCCTTCTCGAGCCGCTGCGGCGCGTCGTTCGGCGGGTAGCCCTGCATGCAGGCGTAGATGCAGGCGCCGATCGCGTAGATGTCGGTCCACGGCCCAAGCGTGCCGTCGCGGCGGTACATCTCGGGCGCGGCGAAGCCCGGCGTGTACATCGGGCGGATGAAGTTGCTTTCCTTGTTCAGCACCTCGCGCGCGGCGCCGAAGTCGAGCATCACCGCCTTGTTGTCGTTGGTGATGAAGATGTTCGCCGGCTTGATGTCCAGGTGCAGCATCTTGTGCTGGTGCACGATGCGCAAGCCGCGCAGGATCTCGTCGAACAGGCAGCGGATCGTGCTCTCGCGGAACACCTTGTCGCGCTTGAGGTCGCGCGCGGTGACGATGAAGTCCTGCAGGGTGTCGCCCTGCAGGTAGTTCATCACCATGTAGACGGTCTCGTTCTCGCGGAAGAAGTTCAGCACCGAGACGACGCTCGGGTGGCTGATCTGCGCCAGCGAGCGGCCTTCCTCGAAGAAGCTCTTCAGACCCAGCCGGTACAGCGGCTGCTTGTCGGGCTTGACGCGCGGCGTCAGTTCACCGGCCGAGCGCTCGGCGAGCGAGGCCGGCAGGTATTCCTTGACGGCTACCATCTGCTGGTTCTCGCCCTCGGCGAGATAGACCACGCCGAAGCCGCCGGCTGCCAGCTTCTTGACGATCTGGTAGCCCCCGACCACGGTGCCTGACGGCAACGGGGCGGGCTTGGGCTTTGACATAATCGTCGGCAATGAGAGGCGGCTGATCGATGGCAGTTTATAGCATGACGGGTTACGCCAGCGCGGCTGCCGCAGGGGCCGAGCAGGGCGCGGCGGCGGCCGCCGTCAGCGTCGAAGCGCGCTCGGTGAACGGCCGATTTCTCGACCTCGTGTTCCGCTTGCCGGACGAGTTGCGCGGCCTGGAGCCGGCCTTGCGAGAACTGATGGCCGGCGCGTTCCGGCGCGGCAAGATCGAGGTCCGCGTCAGCACGCAGCGCGACAGCGCCGATGCCTGGCCGCACCCGACGCCCGAACAGATGAACCGGCTCGGCCGACTCGAAGGCACCGTTCAGGGCTGGTTGCCGAACGCGCGCGCGCTGTCGGTCAACGAGGTGCTTCAGTGGTGCCGCGGCGGCGCGGCGGCCGAGCGACTGGACGAAGCCACGCTGGACGCCGCAAGGCGCTGCGTCGACGGCCTGCGCGAGGCGCGCGAGCGCGAAGGCAAGCGTCTGGTCGCGATGCTGCTCGACCGCCTGCAACGCCTGCGCGCATTGGCCGCGCAGGCCGGCCCGCTGGTGCCGCAGGTCGTGCAACGCCAGCAGCAGCGCTTCCTCGAGCGCTGGGCCGAAGCGGTGGCCAGTGCGAACGCCGGCGCCACGGTGTCGGCGCAGGCGCTGCAGGAGCGTGCGCTGTCGGAAGCCGCGACGTTCGCGATCCGCATCGACGTCGCCGAGGAGCTGACGCGGCTGGGCTCGCACCTCGACGAGATCGAACGCCTGCTCGACGCCGGCGGCGAACTCGGCAAGCGCCTGGACTTCCTGATCCAGGAACTGCAGCGCGAGGCGAACACGCTGGGCTCGAAGTCCGCCGCGCTGGAACTGACCGCGATCTCGGTCGAGATGAAGGTGCTCGTCGAGCAGATGCGCGAGCAGGTGCAGAACATCGAGTGAGGCTTGCGGGGTGGGCACCGCCCCCGGGATTCAGCCTTGCGGGCTGTCGCTCATGCGCTGGCAGTAGGCCTGCAGCTGCTCGGGCAGGTCCGCCGGACAGACGCCGCACTGGCGGTTGCCCGGAACGGCATGGTCGATGAACTTCGGGTAGGGCAGGTTCAGACCGGCCATCAGGCGCTCGAAGTCTGCCAGCGTGCGGCCCTGGCCGAGGCGCGGATTGCGCGCCTTCTCCTGGCCGATCGACGACACGCGGCGACCGCCGTAGTCGTGCCCCGGATAGACGAGCTGCTCGTCGGGCAGCGCGAAGAGCTTGCCGGTGACGCTGCGGTAGAGGTCCGGCGCGCTGCCGTTCTGGAAGTCGGTGCGGCCGCAGCCGTCGATCAGCAGCGCGTCGCCGGTGAAGACGCGCTCGCCGAGCCGGTAGGCGTGGTGCGCGTCGGTGTGGCCCGGCGTGTGCAGCGGCTCCAGCGTCAGGCTGCCCAGCGCCAGCGGCTCGCCCTCGACGACGCCGATGTCGACGCAGGGCAGCCGGTCCATCGCCGGCGCGGCGATGCGGCTGCCCACGCGCTGGCGGAGCTGCAGCGCGGCGGTGATGTGGTCGGCGTGGATGTGGGTGTCCAGCGTGAACGCCAGCGTCAGGCCCAGGCGCTGCAGCTCGGCCAGGTCGCGGTCGATGCTGTTGACCACCGGGTCGATCAACAACGCCTGACCGGTCGACTCGCAGCCGATCAGGTAGGTGTAGGTGCTGGACAGCGGCTCGAAGAGCTGGCGGAAGATCATGGTCGGTGGCTCCTCAAGCGAACGTGGCTCTGCCACTGAGCTTGAACCCCCGTGGGGGGCGGGCTGGGCGCAGCCCGGCCCTCGGGGCACTCAAGACCTCGATTCTCGCGGGCCGCGGGGCTTGTGGCCCAATCGCGCCTTCAACTCCCTTACCGTCATGACAGCCAATTCCTTCTCCGACGCCGCCGCGACCTGGAACAAGCGCTTCGAGGGCGATGAATTCATCTTCGGCCAGGAGCCCAACGCCTACCTGCGCGCGCAGGCCGCGCGGCTGGCGCCGGCTGGCCGCGTGCTGTGCGTGGCCGACGGCGAAGGCCGCAACAGCGTCTGGCTCGCCGGCCAGGGCCACCGCGTCGACGCGTTCGACATCGCCGAGCGCGGCGTGGCCAAGGCACGTGCCCTGGCCACGGCGGCCGGCGTGACGGTGAACTACAGCGTCGCCGACTGCGACGGCTGGGCCTGGCCGGAGGGCGCCTACGACGCCGTGGCCGCGATCTTCGTGCAGTTCGCCGACCCGGCGATGCGCGAGCGGCTGTTCGCCCACATGGTTCGCGCGCTCAAGCCCGGCGGCCTGCTCGTGCTGCAGGGCTACACGCCCAAGCAGCTCGACTACAAGACCGGCGGGCCGGGCATCCTGTCGCACCTGTACACCGAGGCCATGCTGCGCAGCGCGTTCGCGGCGCTGGAGATCGTCGAGCTGAGCGACTACGAGGCCGAGCTGACCGAGGGCCGCCAGCACCATGGCCCCTCGGCGCTGATCGGCCTGGTGGCGCGCAAGCGCTGAACGCCACGCCGGCGCGGCGCGACAAGGCCGCCCGAACGGCGCCGCTCAGGCGTGCACCGCGGCCGGCATGCGCGCCAGCCGGCCGTCCTCGAGCTGGTAGACGGTGTCGAAGCCCTCGATCATCCGGTGGTCGTGGGTGACGGTGATGACCGCCGAGCGGCGCTCGCGCGCGATCCGGCGCAGCAGCGCCATCACCTTGGTGCCGCGATCGGTGTCGAGCGCGGCGGTCGGCTCGTCGGCCAGGATCAGCGGCGGCTCGTTCGCCAGCGCGCGCCCGATCGCCACCCGCTGCTGCTCGCCGCCGGACAGGTTCGCCGGACAGCGAGTCGGCGCGGTGCGCGATCTCCAGGTAGCCCAGCAGTTCCTTCGCGCGCCGGCCGGCCTCGCGCCGGTTCGCACCGTTGAGCTGCATCACCAGTGCCACGTTCTCCTGCGCCGTGAGGAACGGGATCAGGTTGTGCTGCTGGAAGATGAAGCCGATGTTGCGGCGGCGGAAAGCGCGCTCGTCGACCCCGGTCCAGCCGTTGTCGTAGACCTTCTGCCCGTTGATCACGATGCGCCCGGCCGTCGGCTCGAGGATCAGGCTGATCGACAGCAGCAGCGTGCTCTTGCCCGAGCCGCTGGGCCCGATCAGCGCCGCCAGTTCGCCCTCCTGGACGACGAACGAGCAGGGCTTGAGCGCCTGCACGGCGAGCTCACCGCTGCCGAAGGTCTTGGAGACGTTCTCGACTTCGACGACGGGCATGTCAGTTGTCCATGGCGGCAGACGCCACGCTCGACACATGAATCAGTGGCAACCAAGCAGCCGCCGCGGAACCGGCTTTGCCGGGCCGCTGGCGTCGCCCCCTCGAAGGGGGAGCGCCGAAGGCGCTTCGGGGGTGGGTCACTTCAGCCACCCAGCGCCAGCTGCGGCGGCGTGCGCAGCGCATGCCAGATCGCCATGAAGCTGGCGACGACGCCGCCGACCAGCATCACCGTGAAGGTGATCGCGGTGTCCTGCGCCACGAAGGCCAGCGTGCGCGGGAAGTTCGGCGCGATCAGCGCACGCAGCCCGTAGGCGAGCGCGAAGCTGGCCAGCGTCAGCGCCAGCGATTGCTCCAGGATCAGCCGCACGATGACCCAGTTCGGCGCGCCGATCAGCTTGAGCGTGGCGATCGAGCGGATCTTCTCGATCGTCAGCACGTAGACGATGAGCGCGATGATGACGATCGCCACGATGATCAGCAGCGTGCGGAACAGGCCGAGCACGGCCGACATCTTGCTCAGCTTGCCTTCGAGCATCAGGCCGCGTTCCTCGTCGGTGGTGTAGACGTTGAAGTACAGCCAGTCGCGCACGTGCCGCGCGACCGCCGCGCCGTCGGCGCCCGGCGCCAGCCGGACCAGCACCGCGTTGACGGTGTCGCCGGTGGACGACAGCAGCGGCAGCAGCCGGCCCGCCTGCTCGGCGCTGTAGCCGGCGCGCTCGAGCCGCTGCAGGTTGGCCGCGCGGGCCGCGACGAGCGCGCGGTTGTCCTGCTGGAACTGCACCTCCTGCGCGTCGGGCAGCGACAGGTAGACGAGCGGGCTGCCGCCGGAGTCGACGGCGCCTTGCGTGAGGCCGACCACCGTGTAGGCGTGGGTGCCGAAGGTCACGCTGTCGCCCAGCGCCAGCCCGAGCTTGCGGTCGGCCACCATCTCGTAGTGCGGCGCCTCGATGCTGCGGCCCTGGACGATGCCACCGGGCCCGCCCAGCCCGCCGAACACGTCGTAGCCGATGAACGTGAGCTGCTGGCTCGCGCCGCCGATGTCGCGCTGCGCGCCGTAGATCACGAGCGGGCTGGCGCGCGCGACGCCCGGGGTCGCGGCGACGCTCTTCCAGGCGTCGCGCGGGATGCGCGAGCTTTCGTTGAACGGTCCGCCGCGGCCGCGTTCGACGACCCACAGGTCGGCCTTCGTGTGGCCGATCAGCCAGACGCCGTCGGCGATGTTGCCCTGGTAGATGCCGTTCATCACGAGCACGATCGCGAGCAGCATCGCGACCCCGGCGATGGTGGCCACGAACTTGCCGACATGGCGGCGGATGTCCTTCAGCGCGAGATCCATGGCGACGCCCTCGTCCGTCTCGACGCCGGGCTCAGCGGCCGGCCGCGGCCAGCGCCTGCACGCGCACGCCGGCCTTCACGCCCGCGGCCGGCGCGACGACGCGCTCGCCGGCGGCCAGCCCCTGGCGCACGATGACGCGCGCGCCGTCGCTGGCACCGGTCGTCACCGGCCGGAACGCGGTGCGCGACCCGTCGACGACGAGCACGCCCTGGCGGCCCTGGCGGTCGCGCGTCAGCGCGCTCGTCGGCACGACGATGCCCGACGTCTGGCCCGCGACGACCGTGACCTCGGCCTCCTGGTCGATCGCGAAGCGCGCCGGCGGCGCGTCGAACGCGACGTCGACCTCCAGTTCGCGCGTTGCAGCGTCGGACTGTTGCGCGATGCGTGCCACCTTGCCAGCGAGGGTCTCGCCGGTGCGCAGCCGGATGCTCGCCGGCTGCCCGACCCGGACCCGGCCGACGATCGACTCGTCGACCTGCATCGCGACCCACAGCGACGCCGGGTCGACCATGCGCAGCAACGGACTGCCGGGCACGACGGTGCTGCCGGCCTCGGCCAGACGGGCGATGATCACGCCGTCCATCGGCGCCGTGATGCGCGTGAACGACAACACGGTGTCGGCGTAGCGCGCCTCCTGCGACTGCGCCTGCAGGTCGGCCGCGCGCGCCGACTGCGTGGCGCGCGCGTTGTCCAGGCTGGCCGCGGCGGCACGCCGCGCGGCGTCCGACGCTTCCAGCACGGCGGGCGAGACAAAACCCTGCTGCAGCAGTTCGGCGTCGCGCCGCTGCTTGCTGCGCGCAAGCTCCAGATCGGCCTCGGCCTTCGCGACGCTCGCCTTCGCCGCGTCCAGGCTGCGCGCCAGCGACGCCTGCTGGCCGCCGACGACACCGCGCCGCGCGGCGAGGTCGCGGTCGTCGAGCCGGGCCAGTTCCTGCCCGCGCCGGACCACGTCACCGACATCCACGTCGACCCGCACGATCGTCGCCGTGACACGCGAACTCAGTGTCACCGGCACGCGCGCCTGCACCGTGCCGGGGCCGAGCACACGCAGCTCCACGGTGCCGGGTGCGGCGTCGACCACCGGCACCGCGATCGCGCGCCCGAAACGCAGCCAAGCCGCGCCGGCGGCGAGCAGCACGACGAGGGCGGCGACCAGCGCGGGGACGAGAACTTTGCGACGAATCATGGGCACTGCCTGACGGCCGTCTGCGGGCTGCTGTGGTGGGGGTCCGGCGCAGCCGCCGGCATCGAGGCGCGATTCTCGGGCTGCCTGCCCGAGACGCCGGTCGACGCTGCGACAACCTTGGAACCGTACGGTCAATCCAGCCGACGTCGCGACGACCGGCTTCATTTTGGCGCGCCCGGGCGTTGAAACGCCGATCGGCGCCGGGGCCACGTTTGACTTGGCTCAACGACGCGGCGGGGCCGCGGCGGCCGCGCCGCCGCGTCCGCCGTCAACGTGCGGCCAGCGTGAAACCCACCCGCGTGACGCCGCCCGCGGACTCGGCCAGCGTGCGGCCGGCGTGCATGCGCGCGATCGCGGCCACGATCGCCAGCCCCAGGCCATGGTGTTGCTGCTCGTCGCAGCAGCGCGAGGCGTCGGCGCGGAAGAAGCGGTCGAACAACCTGGGCAGCGCCTGCGCGTCGATCGGCTGGCCCTGGTTCTGCACGACGACCTCGACCTGATCCGGCCGATCGGCGGCAATGCGCACCGTGACCGTCGAGCCCGGCTCGGCGAAGCGGGTCGCGTTGCCGAGCAGGTTGGACAGCGCGCGCTTGAACAGCGCCTCGTCGACCGGGACGACCGCGTCGCCCTCGATGCGCAGCTGCAGCCCGGCTTCGTCGAGCGGCGCCTCGTGGAACTCGACCACGTCCCGCGCAAGCGCGGCCAGGCTGACCGGCTCGCCACGCCGCGCCATCGCGCCGCGGTCGGCGTGCGACAGGAACAGCATGTCGTTGACCATCGCCGACAGGCGCTGCATCTCCTCGAGGTTGGAGACCAGCGTCTCGCGCAGCGCGTCGCTCGAGCGCTCGCGCGACAGCGCGACCTCGGTCTGCACGATCAGGTTGGCCATCGGCGTGCGCAGTTCGTGCGCGACGTCGGCGTTGAAGGCCTCGAGCTGCGACATAGGCGCGCTCGAGCCGGTCCATCAGCGCGTTGAACTGTTCGATCCAGGGCAGCAGTTCTTCGGCCGGGTCGGGCAGATCCAGGCGCTGGTCGAGCCGACGCGCCGAGATCGCACGCGTCTGCGCCGCCAGCGTGACCAGCGGCCGCAGGTCGCGCCGCACGAGCCAGCGGATCGCCAGCCCGGTGAGCCCGGCGCCGACGAGCGAGGTCAGCGACCAGCGTCACGGCCAGGCCCCGCAGCAGCTCCGCGTCGTGGCCGGTGTCGACGACGAGATGGCCGCGCACGACGCCGCCGGGGATTCGGGCCGACCGAGACCTGGAAGCGCTGCTCGACGCTGTACCTGAACGTCGACGCCGACGCGTCGCGGAAGATCGGCGTGCCGTCGGCACGGACGAGCTCGAGGTAGGTGCCGTCGCGCATCGGCCCGATCATCGACAGCTTCTCGAGCAGCCCGGCCTCGCCGGAGCTCGCGTTGCGCACGAATTCGGCCAGCACCTTGGTCTTGCCTTCCAGCGCCTCCTCCTGCGCCGACTGCAGCCGCATCGCGGTGGCCGAGTAGATGACCGCGCTGACGACCGCCAGGCCGACCAGCGTCAGCAGCGCGAGCGCCCAGGACAGCTGGCGGCCGATCGACGGCGGACGGTGCCGCTTCATGCGTCGCGCTCCTCGAGCACGTAGCCCATGCCGCGCACGGTGTGCAGCAGCTTGGCCGGGAACGGGTCGTCGAGCTTGGCGCGCAGCCGGCGCACCGCGACCTCGACGACGTTGGTGTCGGAGTCGAAGTTCATGTCCCAGACCTGCTCGGCCAGCGTCGTGCGCGACAGGATCTGGCCGCGCCGGCGCAGCAGCAGCGTGAGCAGCTTGAATTCCTTGGCGGTCAGGTCCAGCCGCTGCTGGGCGCGCGTGGCCTTGCGACTGATGAGGTCGAGCTCGAGGTCGCCCAGACGCAGTTCGGCCAGCGGCTGCACGCCCGCCGGTGCGCCGCGGCGAAGCAGCGCGCCCACCCGCGCCAGCAGCTCGGAGAACGCGAACGGCTTGACGAGGTAGTCGTCCGCGCCCTGCTCGAGGCCGCGCACGCGATCCTCGACCTTGTCGCGCGCGGTGAGCATCAGCACCGGCGTGTAGCGGCGCTGCGCGCGCAGCGCCGCCAGCACGCCGAAGCCGTCGACGCCGGGCAGCATCAGGTCGAGCAGCACCAGGTCGTAGTCGCCGCCGGTGGACAGCCGGCGGCCCTCGATGCCGTCGCGCGCGACATCGACGACATGGCCGTTCTCGCTCAGGCCCTTGTGCAGGTACTGGGCGAGCTTGGCTTCGTCCTCGACGACGAGAAGGCGCATGACGGCTGGGGCGAGGCGGGGTGGAAACGCAGTCGATCGTCGCATCTTTCGGCCGCGCGCTGGATTACGAATTCGTCATCCGGGCGTTCGCGTCGCGTGGCTTTCGGTTTCCAGAATTGGCTTCGTGGACGGCAGCAACGCCGTCCCCCTCGAACCCCAAAACCCACCGGAGCGCACCATGAAGACCCTCTCGATCCTCGCCATCGCCACCCTGTCCTTCGCCGCGGCCGGCAGCGCGCTGGCCCAGGAAGCCCGCTTCCATCTGCCGCAACCGATCACCTCGGACGTGAGTCGGGCGCAGGTCGAGGCGCAGCTGTTCAAGGCGCGCGCCGACGGCACCCTGCCCTTCGGCCAGGCCGACGTGATGCCGGTCCAGCGCACCCACTCCGACCTGACGCGCGCCGAGGTCCGCGCGCAGACGTTGAAGGCACTTGCCGACGGCCAGTTCGCGATGTTGAACGGCGCCGGGAGCAACGACTTCTCGGTCCCCACGCCGTCGTCGCTGGCTGGCACCACCGTCGCGATGAAGAACTGAACCGCGGCGCCTTCTAGAATCGGGGGCGATGGAAACCCCCGGCAACCTGTTCGTCGTCGCCGCCCCCAGCGGGGCCGGCAAGTCCAGCCTGGTGAAGGCGCTGCTCGAGCTGGACTCGCACCTGGCCGTCTCGGTGTCGCACACCACGCGCGCACCGCGCGGCCAGGAGCAGCAGGGCCGCGAGTACTGCTTCATCGACGAACCCGCCTTCCGCGCGATGGTCGCGGGCGGCGAGTTCTTCGAATGGGCGCAGGTGCACGGCCACCTGTACGGCACCTCGCGCTTGGGCGTCGAGGAACGGCTGATGCGCGGCGAGGACGTCGTGCTCGAGATCGACTGGCAGGGTGCGCTGCAGATCAAGCAGCTCTTCCCGCATGCGGTGCTGATCTTCATCCTGCCGCCGAGCTGGGACGAACTGCGCCAGCGACTGCAGCGCCGCGGCGAGGACGGCCCCGACGTCATCGCCGTGCGCATGGCCAACGCGCGCGAGGAGGTGGCCCAGGCCCGGCACTTCGACTTCGTTATAATCAATGCCTTGTTCGAGACGGCGCTGTTCGACCTGAAAACGGTGGTTCACTCGCAGCGTCTCAAGTATCTGGCACAGCGGCGCAATCGGTCGCAGGTCTTTGCCGCCCTCAACCTGATCTGAACCTGGCTGGAACCCGCACATGGCCCGCATCACCGTCGAAGACTGTCTGCAGAAGATCCCGAACCGCTTCCAGCTCGTGCTGGCCGCGACCTACCGCGCGCGCATGCTCAGCCAGGGCCACGCACCGAAGATCGAGACCAAGAACAAGCCCGGCGTGACCGCGCTGCGCGAGATCGCCGCCGGCGAGATCGGACTGGAGATGCTGCGCAAGGTGCCGATCTGACACGGCACTGAACCGGCCACGCAACGGGCGCCATCGGCGCCCGTTGTCATTTCCGGGCGAAGCGGTCGCACGTGGCAATCCGCGCTAGATTACGGCCATGGGGATACGCTCGCTGGCTGCTGAACTGCTGCCTGCCGCCTTGCACGGGCTGCAGCGGGCCTCGTTCAGCCCGCATGCCGAAGCCAGCGCCGAAGCGGCCTCGTTCGCCGAGCTGACCGACAAGCTGGCCTATCTGTCCAAGGCCGACCTGAAGCTGGTGCGCGAGGCCTACAAGTTCGCCGACGAGGCGCACCTGGGCCAGTTCCGCGCCAGCGGCCTGCCCTACATCACGCACCCGGTGGCGGTGGCCGGGTTGTGCGCCGACTGGAAGCTCGACGCGCAGGCGATCATGGCCGCGCTGATGCACGACACGATCGAGGACCAGGGCGTCACCAAGGTCGAGCTGATCGAGCGCTTCGGCGCGCCCGACCGCCGACCTCGTCGACGGCCTGACCAAGCTCGACCGGCTGCACTTCAGCACGCGCGAGGAAAGCCAGGCCGAGTCGTTCCGCAAGATGCTGCTGGCGATGGCGCGCGACGTGCGCGTGATCCTGATCAAGCTCGCCGACCGGCTGCACAACATGCGCACGATGAACGCGATGGCGAGCGACAAGCGCCAACGCATCGCGCGCGAGACGCTCGACATCTACGCCCCGATCGCGCACCGGCTGGGCCTGAACCAGACCTATCGCGAACTGCAGGAGCTGTCCTTCGAGCACCTGTACCCGTGGCGCCATGCCGCGCTGGCCAAGGCCGTGCAGCGCGCGCGCGGGCACCGGCGCGACATCGTCGAGCGCGTGCAGCAGGACGTCGAGCGCGCGTTCGCGGCACAGAAGATCAAGGTCCAGGTCAGCGGGCGCGAGAAGACCGTCTATTCGATCTACCACAAGATGCGCGACAAGCACGCCGGCTTCGCGCAGGTCAACGACATCTTCGGCTTCCGCATCGTCGTCGGCTCGCTCGCCGAGTGCTACCTGGCGCTGGGCGTGCTGCACCAGCTCTACAAGCCGGTGCCGGGCCGCTTCAAGGACTACATCGCGATCCCGAAGGCGAACGGCTACCAGTCGCTGCACACCACGCTCGTCAGCCCGCTGGGCACCGCGGTCGAGTTCCAGATGCGCACCGAGGCGATGCACGCGGTGGCCGAGAAAGGCATCGCCGCGCACTGGCTGTACAAGGACGGCGACAAGAGCGGCGCCGCCGCCGGATGCGCAGCGCCTGGGCGCGATGTGGCTGCAAAGCCTGCTCGACATCCAGGACGAGACCGGCGATGCGGCCGAGTTCCTGGAGCACGTCAAGATCGACCTCTACCCGGACGCGGTCTACGTCTTCACGCCGCGCAGCAAGATCCTGGCGCTGCCGCGCGGCGCGACGCCGGTGGATTTCGCCTATGCGATCCACAGCGACGTCGGCGACCACATGGTCGCGGCCAAGGTCAACGGCGAGCCGGTCGCGATGCGCACCGAGCTGCACAGCGGCGACGTCGTGGAGGTGCTCACCGCACCCGGCGCGCGGCCCAACCCGGGCTGGCTGAACATGGTGCGCACCGGGCGCGCGCGCAGCAAGATCCGCCATTACCTGAAGAACATGGAGGCCGAGGAGTCGCGCGCGCTGGGCGAGAAGATGCTTGGCCAGGCGCTGCGCGCCGAAGGGCTGCAGTTGCCCTCGGTCGACCCGTCGGACACCGACGCCGCTGCGCTGTGGCAGCAGCTCACGCGCTGGAGCGGCAACCGCAGCCGCGGCGACCTGCTCGTCGACATCGGGTTGGGACGCAAGATCGCGATCATCGTCGCCAAGCGGCTGGCGCAGCTGATGGTCGAGCGCGGCAGCAAGCCCGATGCGGTGACGCTGACGCTCGGCCGCTACGGTCACGACGACGCGTCGGCCACGCAGGGCGTGGTCTTCGTCGACGGCAGCGAAGGCGCGTCGGTGCGGCTGGCGCAGTTGCTGCCGGCCGATCCCGGGCGACCAGATCGTCGGCTACCTCGGACGCGGCGAGGGCCTGACGGTGCACACCGCCGACTGCGCGGTCGGCCGGCGCCTGTTCGAACGCGACAGCGAACGCTGGATGCCGGTCGAATGGGCCGAGGAGCTGACGCGGCCGTTCGAGACCAGCGTCGTCGCGCTGCTGAAGAACGGCAAGGGCGTGCTCGCGCAGGTCGCCGCGGCGGTGGCCGCGGCCGAGGCCGACATCACCCACCTCGACATGGGCGACGAACCGGCCGCCGAGACCACCGAGCTGCGCCTGCTGCTCAGCGTGCGCGACCGCGTCCACCTGGCCGACGTGCTGCGCACGCTGCACCGCAACCCGGTGGTGCTGAAGGTCGCACGGCTCAAGCCGTAGCGACGACCCGGCGGCTCACGCGCCGGGCTCGGGGTAGCGCACCTCGATGACCTCGATCTTCTCCGGCCCGCCGGGCGTCTGCAGCTGCACTTCGTCGCCTTCGCGCGCCTTCAGCAGCGCGCGCGCGATCGGTGCGACCCAGCTCACCTCGCCGCTGAGGCTGTCGGCCTCGTCGATGCCCTTGATCGTGATCGTGCGCTCCTCGCCGCGCGCGTTCGCGTAGGTCACCGTCGCGCCGAAGAACACCTGGTCGCGGCCGTGATGCGCCGACGGATCGGCGACCTCGGCGATGTCCAGCCGCTTGGTCAGGAAGCGGATGCGGCGGTCGATCTCGCGCAGCCGCTTCTTGCCGTAGAGGTAGTCGCCGTTCTCGGAACGGTCGCCGTTCTTCGCCGCCCACGAGACCACTTCGACGATCTTCGGCCGCTCGACGTCGAGCAGCGTCATCAACTCGTCGCGCAGGCGCTGGTAGCCCGCCGGCGTGATGTAGTTGCGCGCACCGGCCGGCAGCGCGGGCAGGCCGGGCAGGTCGTCGTCCTCGTCGCCGGCCTCGGCTTCCTTCGTGAAGGCCTTGTTCAACGGATCGTCTCGACCTTGACCAGCGCGGCGCCGAACTCGTCGTCGCAGGGCCCGGCGCTCGGGCACACCGCGCGGCCGGCCAGCGGCGGCATCGTGCCGCTGACGGCGGCGGCGAGCCGCTGCGCCTGGGCACCGGTCGGAAAGGTGCGGAACGGTCCATCGGTCTGCGGGTTCATCGCCGAGAAGTCGCGCTGCCGGTTCGACACCAGCACCAGCAGTTCGCCCGGTCCCGGCGGCTCGGTGGTGTCGAACGTGATCGGCCGCTGCGGCAGATTCAGCGTCTGGCCCTTGCGGACCTTGACGGCACCGACGACGGTGTTCGGGTAGAGCTGGGTCAGCGCGCCGTCGGAGCCATAGGCCAGCACGTAGAGGAAGCCCTCGCGGCCCGTCGTCACGTTGAACGACAGCTCGTCGTGGCCGATGCGCAGCTGCGACTTGGTGGCCTGCGCGCTCACGTCGAAGCCCGGTGACTGCGCCTGCACGACGCGGTCGAACTGGGCCGGGACGTCGAAGCTCGCGGCCGGCGGCGGCGCGGCGGCCACGGCGGGCGCAGTCGGCGGCGGCGTGGTGGGCGCCGCGAGGGCCGCGGTCGTCGGCGCCAGTGCGGCGGGCGTGCTCTCGGCGACCGGTGCCGGCGGCCGCGGCGCCGGGCCGAGCCAGAGGTAGGCGCCGACCGCGAGCGCGGCCAGCACGACGACCCCGGCGCCGATGCCGACCCAGGCGCCGCCCTTGCGCGCCGGTGCCGCGGCGGGCGTCGTGCCCGGCGCAGGCGTCGGTGCGGGCCGCGGGCGCGGCGGCACCGCCGACGGCGGCAGCGGGCGCGTCGTGTAGGCATCGGCGTCGGCGGCCTCGGCCAGCCCGAGTTCGGCGCGCAACTGGTCGACGCTTTGCGTGCGCGCCTCGGGCCGGACCGCCAGCGCGCGGTCGATCGCGGCGAGGAAGCCCTCGCTGTAGCGGCCCGCGGCGGACTCGGTCAGCGGCACGTAGGTGTCGTTGAGCAGCCGGCCCACCGACGGCGGCGGCGTCTTGCCGACGATCGCGAAGTACACCACCGCGGCGAGCGCGTAGACGTCGGTCCAGGCGCCCTGCTTCATGCCCGGGATCTCGGCGTACTGCTCGACCGGCGCGTAGCCCGGCTTGAGGATCACCGTCAGCGCCTGCGTCATGTCGCCGATCACGCGGCGCGCGGCGCCGAAGTCGAGCAGCAGCGGGCGCTGGCTGCCGGCGAGCATCATCACGTTGTCGGGCGCGATGTCGCGGTGGAAGCACTGCTCGGCGTGGATCACCGACAGCGCCTCCGTCAGCGGCGCGAGCAGCGTGCGCAGCCAGGCCTCGTCGGGCGGCGCGCCGAGTTCGCGCAGCGTGTCCTTCAGCGTCTTGCCTTCGTAGAACGGCATCACCATGTAGGCGGTGCCGTTCGCTTCCCAGAAGCGGTAGACCTTGACCAGCGACGGGTGGTCGAACTGGGCCAGCAGCCGGGCCTCGTTGACGAAGCTCTTGCGGCCGGCCTCGAAGGTCTCGCGGTGGCGCTCGGACTTCACCTGCACCTGACTCAGCGCGCTGCGCGCGGCCAGCGCCGACGGCATGTATTCCTTCAGCGCGACGCGGCGCTGCAGCGAATGGTCGGTGGCCAGGTAGACGATGCCGAAGCCGCCCTCGCCGAGCATCGCGGTGATCTCGAACTCGCCCAGGTAGGTGCCGACCGCCAAGCCGTTGCCCATGTCCTGCGCGGCCGGCGGCGCGGCGCCGGCGCACCGCCGATCACCGTGCGATCGTCCGGCGGCGAGGCCGGATGCGGTGTGCCCGAAGGCCGGATGACGGTGCGGTCGTCGTCTTGGGAATCGGGCGTCATGGCGGGCCGGGAAGCATCAGCGGGGGATTGTCGCGCCCAGCAGCGCGGCGGCCGCGGGCAGACCGCACGACACCAGCAACCGCGGTGCCTGCAACTCGCCGCTGGCGTACCAGTAGGCCCGGCCGGTGGCCTGCGCGCTCCACAACGCCTGCGCTTCGATGCCGATCGCCAGCGACGCGTCCACGCCCTCGGGCAGCCGCAGTTCGACCGCCGCACCCGGCAGCGACGGCGCGCTGCCGGTGGCGCCCGACAGCGCCTCCAGCCCCGGGCCGGCCATGCGCGCGAGCTCGTCCTCCAGCCGCTCGAGGCTCCAGTCGTCGTGCATCGCGTCGGCGGCCAGTTCGTCGAGCCGACCGAGCCAGTGCCAGAGCGAGCGCATCTGCTGCGTCGACGCCGGCCGCGTGCCGAGCGGCTGCACGATCGAGAGCGGGAAGTAACGACCGACGCGGTCCACCGACGGCATCAGCACGCCGGCCCAGCCCTGGCGCCCGCAATCGCCGGGCAGCACCCCGGGCATGAGCAGGAAGCGCCAGCTCGGCGTGGCCAGATAGGCGTCCAGCCAGCCGGCGGCGTCGCGCTCGCGCAAGGCCAGCAGGCCGGCCGCGAGCCAGGCGTCCCAGGCCTCGACGAAGGCGGCGTCGAGCCGGCGCGACGCGAAATCGCCCAGCGACGGCAGCTTGCCGTGCCATCCGGGCGGGCCGTCCACGCCGCTCACAGGGCCGCCGGGCAGCGGAACTGCGTCATGTCCTTCATCTGGAACGGGTTGTAGACGCTGGCCGAGATGACGTCGACGCGGGCGCGCTTGCCGTCCAGGTTCATCACGACGCTGAACTTCTCGGGCACCGACGAGCGCTGCACCTCGAAGCGGTCGAACAGGCGGAACAGCGCCCACGGCCCGTCGAACATCACCAGCGGGCCGGCGTTGCCCAGTCCCGTGCCGAGCTTGATCTGCGACGCGACGCGCTGGCTCGGCCAGTTGATCGTGATCGACGGCCCACCCGAGGTCAGCTTCTGCACCTGGCCGTCGATGTCGAGGTCCAATTCCTTCAGGCTCGGGTCGATCTCGGCCAGCCGCATCTCGATCCGGATCGCCGGCACCTTGCCGCCGCCGCGGAAGAACACGTCGCGGATGCGCGCGGCACGCTGGAACTCGGCCAGCGCCGCCGCGGCCACCGGCTTGCTGCCGTCGCCCAGCGGCTTGTAGGTCCAGACCGGCGTCGTCGTGTCGACCAGGCTGGCGAGGCGGCGCTGGAAGAAGTCGTCCATCATCCCGCCGGCGCCGAAGAGCTGGCCGAAGTCCTCGGGCAGCACGTCGGCGCGCGAGCCGCTGGCGAACGGGTAGCGGCCGGTGATCGCGCGGTTGCAGAAGTCGGTGATCGGCTTGAGCTCGGCCGACAGGCCCTGGATCTCGGCGCCGCGGCTCTGGCTCGCGCCGGCGTCGGCGAGCTGGACGAGCATCGAGCGGATCGGCTCGGGCTGCTGGCCGGCCGCGACCTTGATCTTCTCGTTCGCGCCGCCGGGCGGCGGCGGCGACTTGCTCTTCTGCGCCGCGTCGACCGCGCTGAGCTGGTTGTAGACGTCGCCGAACATCTTCAGCGTGTCGTCGATCGGCGCCGGCTGTCCCGCGACCTGGCGGTGGATGTCGGCGAAATGGTCGTCGACGATGCGCTCGAGCGGCCCGCCGCCGCCGGCCGCCACGGGCGCCGCACCGGCCAGCCGCGCGGCGTTGGCCTTGGCCTGGCTCGCGAGCTTGTCCAGCGCGCCGGTCGCCGGCGCCGGAACCAGCGTGGTCTCGGCCGTGATCGCGCGCAGGTAGGCGGCGAGCGGCGAGTCCACCGACGAGAGGATGCGCGACACCGCGATGCTGCGCTCCAGGCCGCCGAGCTTGACCAGACGCACGTCGGCGAGGTAGGCGTCCCAGTGCTTGTCGTAGTCCTCGAAGTACAGCCGGCGCACCTTGTCGGTGACCGCGCTGCCGAGCGTGATGTCCTTCAGCCGCGCCGGGTCGGCCTTGTGGCCGAGGACCCAGGATTCCTCGCGCGCGAGCTGCAGCGTCGCCTTCTGCACCTCGGGCTTGAAGGCCTTCTCGTAGCCGGCCTTCGTGAAGAAGCCCGAGAGGCCCTTGCTCAGCGGCTCGCCGCTGGCGCGCTCGAAGACCTGGGCCGCGTTCGGGCCGGCGGCGCCGGCGACGGTGAACTCGGGCAGCGAGCCCGGCACGTACTCGCGCTTGATGCGGCTGTAGACGCGGTACTCGAGCGGGTAGGCGTTGAGCATGTCGCGCACGCTGGCGACGAGCGCGGTGTCCTCGGGCAACGCAGCGCGCGGCGGGCCGAGCGCGAGCAGCGCGTCGAGGTGGGCGTCGAGCTGGCTGCGCAGCTCGGGCGCCATGCGCGAATCGTTGTTGTCCCAGTCCAGCGTGATCCAGGCGCGCAGCTCGGGCGCGTCGAACTGGTCCGGCGTGAACAGCATCAGGTAGGTCTTCAGCGCCTCGTAGGCGTTCTCGAGGTTGTCCTTGTTCGCGGCGCGCAGCCGCTCCTCGAGCCGGCGCGCGATGCGCGGCATCAGCGCCTTCTGGAGCAGCCGGTCGTAGGCGAACTGGGCCGCGGCGTCGAGCTTGTCGCCCTGGTACAGGCCCAGGCCGTTGAGCAGCGGCGGGTTCGCGATGTCGAAGGCGTCGGACTTGGCCGCGTCGCGCACCTGCGTCAGCACGGCGGGCAAGGGCGAGACATCGGCGCTGGTCGGCGGCGGCAGCGCGTCGACGGCCTGCTTCAGCGCCGGCACCCGATCGGCGACGCGCGCGGCGTAATCCAGGTTGCGCGTGCGGCTGACCGCCCAGCCGACCAGCACCGCGACGCCGAGCACCGCGATCGTCGCCGCGGTGGCCGCGCGCAGCACGCGCCGGCGCCGTTCGGCCGCCGGGTCGACGATGCCCAGGCCGCGCTCGGCGAACACCACGTCCTTGAGCAGGCGGTGCAGGAAGAAGCTCTTGCCGCGCCCGCCGGCCACCGCGGCCGAGCGCGGGTCGATGCCGAACGAGCGGCCGAGCGCGCCCATCACGCGGTCGATCGGCGAGCCTTCCTGGGTGCCGCTGGTGAAGTAGACGCCGCGCACGCGCGGCGCGGTCTCGAGCGAGCCGCCACCGGCGAACACCAGGCGCAGGAAGTCGCCGAGCACCGATTGCAGCGCGGCGAACTCCTGCGGGAAGCCGAACATCGCGGCGCGGCGCAGCACGTCGCGCTCGCCTTCCATGCGCTCGACGAGCTGCTCGACCAGGCGCTGCTGCAGCTGCTGGTAGAGCGCGCCGAAGTCGCGCAGCGGGTCGTCGCTGTCGCTCGCGTCGACCGGAACGGTGAAGCCCCAGACCTGATCGCGCTCGTCCTTGTTCAGCGCCTCGAAGCTCTCGTTGAAGCCGCCGATCAGGTCGGCCTTGGTGACCAGCACGTAGACCGGCGCGCGCACGCCGAGCTTGGTCTGCAGCTCCTGCAGCCGGGCGCGCAGCTTGGCCGCGTGCTCCTGGCGTTCGGTCGCGCCTTGCTGCAGCAAGTCCTGGATGTTGACGGTGAGCAGCACGCCGTTGATCGGCTGGCGCGGGCGCGTCTTCTTCAGCAGCGCGAGGAAGTTGTCCCAGGCGCTGGCGTCGACGTCGCGGTCGCTCTCCTGCGTCGCGTAGCGGCCGGCGGTGTCGATCAGCACCGCGTCCTTGGTGAACCACCAGTCGCAGTTGCGCGTGCCGCCGACGCCCTGCACCGAGCCGCCCTTCCCACCATTCGCCGCGTCGCCGAGCAGGAACTGCAGCCCGGCGTTCATCAGCGCCGTCGTCTTGCCCGAACCCGGCGCGCCGACGAACACGTACCAGGGCAGTTCGTACAGGAACTGGCCGCCACCGGTCCACGAGCGCGCGCCGCTGGCCTTCAGGCGCTGGACGGCGTCGTTGAAGCGCTGCGCGAGCACCTGCGCTTCCTTGGACGACGCCGACGGCCCGGCGCCCAGACCGGCGAGCAGCGCGGCGTTGGTCTTGCGCCGCTTCCACGCGACCCAGGCCAGCCGCCGATCCAGATCGCCCACAACAGCACCGAGCAGGCCGACGCGCGCCCAGAGGCCACCGAGCGGGCGCGCGCTGCCGATCGCCACCAGCGGGCCGATCCACCAGACCACCGCCGACAGGGCGAGGAGCGCCAGCGTGCCGATCACGGCGGGGCTGAGCAACCATTGCAGAAATCGCTTCATCGACAGGGTCCTACTTCGGCGCGGCGGCCAGGAGCGTGATCTCGACGCGGCGGTTCTTCGCACGGCCGGCGGCGGTGCCGTTGTCGGCCACCGGCTCGGTGTCGGCGCGGCCTTCGGCGCTGAGCCGCTTCGGGTCGACCGTCGCGGCGAGCAGCTCGCGCACGTTCTCGGCGCGGTCCTTCGACAGGTGCCAGTTCGACGGGTAGCGCAGCGAGCGGATCGGCACGTTGTCGGTGTGACCGCTGACGACCACCTGGCCCGGCACCTTGTTCAGCGCCGCGGCGATGTCGGCGAACAGCGGCTGGGCGCGGCTGGAGACGTCGGCGCTGCCGGGCGCGAACAGCGTGTCGCCGAGGATGGTGACGACGGATCGGTCGGCGAGGTCGGCGACCTGCAGCCGGCCCGCGTCGATGTCGGGCTTGAGCAGCTGCGCCAGGCGCGGCGGCGGCGCCACCGCGGGCGGCGGCGGTGGCGGCGCGACCGCGGCCTTGGCGTCGATAGCCTGCAGCGCGGCGAAGGTCGCGTCGGTGCGCGCGTTCACCGACAGGCGCAGCACGACGAAGACGATCATCAGCAGCAACGCGACGCCGGCCGCCAGCGCCCACATCGGGACGCCGTCGCGCAGCCGCTGCGGCGCGGCGGCCACGCCCTGCCACTGGGTGGACAGCGTCTTCTCGGCGGCGCCGGACTGCTGGCGCAGCATCTGCGCGAGCCGCTCGCGCACGCTGTCGAGCTGCTGGCGGCCGTTGTCGAGCACGCGGTAGCGGCCCTCGAAGCCGAGCGACAGCGCGACCCAGACCAGCTCGAGCAGGTTGCGGTGCTGGGCCGGGTTCTCGGCCAGCCGGGTGAGCAGCTGGAACACCTTCTCGCCGCCCCAGCCCTCGTTGTGGAACTGGACCAGCAGGCTTTGCGACGACCAGGCGCCCGAGCCGCCCCAGGGCGTGCTCGACGCCGACTCGTCGAGCAGCGTGCACAGCACGTAGCGCGCCGCGACGATCTGCTCGTTGGGCAGGTTCTGTGCGCGCGCGGCGGCCTCGAAGCGCTTCACCGATTCGGCCAGCGACGCGCGCAGCGCCTGCGGGTTCGGGTGGCGCACCATCGCGCGCAGCCGCGGTGCGGCCGACAGCAGCGGCGCCGCCGCCTGGACGAGCGGGTTCAGGCTGGCGTAGGCGGGCAGCTCGGCGGCGTCGGGGGCCGGCGGCGCCGGCGCCCAGCCGGTGGCCGGTGCGGGCGCGAACGACGGGGGTGCAGCCGCCGGCGGCACCGGGCCGGCCGCCGCGCGCGAGCCGCGGCCGGCACTCGGCTTGATGACGGTGCGGTCGGACCCGAACGCGGCGAACGGGTCTTTCGGGTCTTGGTCGCTCATCGTGTTGCCTCAGCCGCCGTCAGCCCCGGATGGCCCAGAACTCGAGTGCGAGCCCGGGGAAGTCGCCCGCGATGTGCATCGCCAGGCCGCCCGAGGTCTCGAGCTGTTTCCAAAGTTCGTTGCCGCGCGTGTCGAGCTCGAAATAGGTGAAGCCCGCGTGGTACGGAATCTGGCGCGGCGCCACCGGCAGCGCGCGCAACGTGACGCCGGGCAGCTGCAGGTTGACGAGGTCGCGGATGCGCTCGGCCGGGCCGATCTTGACCTGCGTCGGGAAGCGCGCGCGCAGCGCGTCGCCGGGCATCTGCGCGTTGACGGCGAGGACGAAGCTCGCGCTGCGCTGCAGCTCGACGTCGGGAATGATGGCCACGCGGATGCCGAACTTGCGGTCCTGCAGGTCGATCGGGATCGCGGTCTGCTCGAGCACCATCGACAGCGACTGGCGCAGGTCGGCCATCACCGCGCGAAAGCAGCCCGCCAGGTCGTCGTGCCGGTACTCGGGGTAGGCCGCCGGGCGGCGCGCGTCGCGGAAGGTGGACAGCTCGCCGGCCAGGCCCAGGCACAGGTCGTAGAGCCGCTCGGGGTGCAGCACCGGCAGGCGCTGCAGGTGGGCGAACAGCGGCTGGTGGCGGTTCACGACCTGCAGCAGCAGGAAGTCGGTGATCTCGCCGACCCCGGCCCGGCCCGGCTGCACGAGCCGCGCGGCGAGCGCCTCGCCGCGCTGGTGCAGCATGCCGTGCACTTCGCGCAGGTAGCCGTCGAGCACCGGTTGCGCCGGTGCATGCAGCATCGGCGGCACGTAGTTCGTGTCCAGCGTCACCCGGCCGTCGGCGCGCCGCTCGACGATGCGCGCGACGCCGATCGTCGTGTAGCCCTCGTTCGCGTCGCGCGCCAGCATCAGGCGCAGGTTGAGCCGGCCGATCTGCAGCGGCGCCTCGCGCAGGCTGACCGCGTGGCTGTCGGCGACGTCGACGTCGGTGGCGCGAAAGCGCGGTGGCATCGAGCTCTCGCCGGCCTCGACGTCGCTCTCGGCGACGCCGGGCCGCGCCATCGGCAGCGCGAGCACGACCGTCTGGTCGCGCGCGTCGGCGGGCACTTCGAGAGCCGGCGGCGCCGGGTCGTCGCCGGGCACCGAGAACACGAGCCCGTCGGGCAGCACGCCACGCGCGCCGACGACCGCGATCCGGCCCTGCAGCAGCGCCGCCTCGTCCACCTGCAGCGCGACGAAGCCCCAGGCCCAGGGAACGGAGGAGGACAGGCGCCCCTCCGATTGCCGGCTGGCATAACGGTCCTGCTGCTGGAAATGCTGAGGCTGGAGGAACATGCCCTCCGTCCACATCACCTTGTTGTGCCAAGTCATCTGTGAGGCTCGAATCGGGTGTTCGTTGCGACTGCAGGAGCGCGGGATTGCGGGCCGACCCGGGCCCGACAGCGACCCCGTCCGCACGTGAAGCGGCGAACGATACACGGCCGGGCTGCTGGCGTCACCCTGGCACCTGCCCGGGTGAGCGCCCCTCCGCTCGGGGATGCCGACGCGCCGCACCAGCCTGTATCATTCTTGTCATTCCACGGCGCCGCTCCGGCTCCGTGGTCCGCCCGACGGGCGTCCGTCCGGTTCCCGGGCACGGGCCCAGCGGAAACTTCTTCGACACGGCCGGACCGAACCGTCCCATCGCGAGGTGCCTCGATGAAACTTGCACGTCTCCTGCTCCGCGCGGCCGCGATCGCGGCCGGCCTGATGGCCGCGCAGGCCTCCTATGCACAGTCCGATGTCGTCGATGTCGGCAAATCGGTGCCGAGCGAGAAGGCGGTCGCCGAAGGCCTGTTCCCCGAGGAAGCCTGCGAGCAGCTCAAGGCCGCCGGCTTCAAGTGCATGGGCTTCAAGCCCGCGGTGCGCTATTCGCTGCCGGCGACGTCGTTCAAGCTCGGCTCGGCCGAGCTGCCGGACGCGCTGAAGAAGCAGCTCGAGGTCTTTGCCGAGGTGCTCAAGGCGCGCCGCGGCAGCGGCAAGACGGTGGTCATCGAGGGCCATGCCGACGCGTCGGGCGCCGCGACCGCGAACAAGCTGCTGTCGCAGCAACGCGCCGATGCCGTGAAGGATTACCTGGTCCAGCAGGGCGCGGATGCGGCCATGCTCAAGCCGATGGGTGTCGGCGCGGACGATCTGAAGAATCCGAACGACCCCTACGGCGCCGAGAACCGGCGCGTCGAGATCGGCCGCGCAAACGCCGCCGTCCTGACCCGGCGCCCGCGCCGCACCGTCCGAGGCCCGCTGCGTGCGGGCCTCGTCGTTCAGGGGATCATCTCGGTCGTCTGACCGGGATTCGTGAAGGTGATCACGCCGCCCCAGATGCAGTTCAGCGTCGAGCTGTTGTTCAGCGCCGGCGCGTTGCTGACGAGCACGGTCGGTGCCCCTGGCGTCCACGGCGCCACCGTCGCCGGCACGCAGGGCATCGGCGTGAGCACGCCGAGCGCCGCCGCGGTGGCCGAGGCGACCGTCGGGTTGGCCAGGCTCTGGCACATGCCGAACGGCGGGATGTTCGTCATCGGCACGAAATCCATGATGTTGCCGGCGTCCATGTTGCCGGTCTTCACCATCTTCGGCGTCGCCGTGAAGGTCGACGGCGCCATGCCGAAGCTGCAGGTCATCATGCCGCCGGTGCAGGTGTGGATCGCCATCGCGTTGTCTCCCGTCAGGCGGCGCCGGTCCAGACGACGAGCGCGGTGAAGTTGTCGTGGCTGGTCTTGTGGCTGGCCGCCTGCTGAACCTCACCCGACAGCGCGTCGAGCCAGGCGCGCGGCGTCGCCGACTCGGCCAGCGTGCGCTCCAGCGTGGCGTCCTCGACGTACTCCCACAGGCCGTCGGTGCAGAGCAGGAACACGTCGCCGGGCTGGACGGCGTCGGCGCCGTCGCCGCTGCTGACCTCGAGCACGTCCGGCGCCAGGCCGAGCGCCGAGCGCAGCTCGCTGCGCTTGGGGTGCGCGC
Organism: uncultured beta proteobacterium; assembly: GCA_963788635.1. Classification (GTDB taxonomy): domain Bacteria; phylum Pseudomonadota; class Gammaproteobacteria; order Burkholderiales; family Burkholderiaceae_C; genus Rubrivivax. The sequence continues at coordinate 43,568 of CAWBHE010000002.1, forward strand.
GCATGTCGGCCTCGGCCAGGATGCCGGCGTCGACGAGCGACTGGACCAGGCTGTGGTCGCGCGTGCGCTGCAGCACGCGACCGGCGCGCAGCCAGTACAGGCGCGAGTCGCCTGCATGGGCCCAGTGCGCGCGGTGGCCGACGAAGTCGATCACCAGGCAGACCACCGTGCTGTGCATGTCCTGGCGCGCGGTGCCCGGCACGCGCTGGTCGATCAAGGCCTCGTTCGTCTCGCGCAGCAGCGCGCCGAGCGCGGCGCCGTCGTCGGTGGGTGCACGCGAGAAGCGCCCGATCAGTTCCTGCACCGTCAGCCGCGACGCGATGTCGCCGCCGCCATGGCCGCCGGCGCCATCGGCCAGCACGCAGCACAGGTGGCGCTCGGAATGCCAGTGGCCGCAGGCATCCTCGTTGTACTTGCGGCCACCGCGGTCGGACAGCAGGGCGACTTCGAGTGCCAGCATCGCGTCTACCTCGCTCCGCTCTCGCCCTGCAGGCGGTCGAGCTGCGCCTCGTAGGCGCGCAGGAAGGCCTTGCCGAACAGTTCGTCGAAATCGTCCTGCGCCTCGCTCGACAGCTGGCCGAAGAGCTCCTGGAACAGCTCCCACAGGCGCGCCTTGCGCGTCGCCGGGATCAGGCTCGCGATGGCCGACTTCTTCGTCAGCTTGGCCTCGAGCTGCTGCGGATCGAAACGCTGCAGCACGCCGTCGAGCGCCGCCTTCATGCCGGCCATCACGCCGAGCTGGTGCGCGCGCAAGTCGTCGAAGGCGTCGCGCACCGCGGGCGCGGCGGGCATGAAGCCCGGCGCCGGCGGCGCGAGCAGGTGCTGCAGCGCGACCTCGACCGACGGGCGAGAACTTGAGCGGGTTGTTCTCGCGCGCGACGATCATCGTCATCTCGGCGCGCATCTCGCGCTTGAGCGCCGCGCGCGCGACGAGCAACTCGACCGCGCCGCGCGTCGACTCGCGCAGCAGCTGGCCGATGAGCTGCATCAGTTCGGGCGTCAGCGACTCGACGCGCAGCCCCGGCGTCGCCAGGCCGTCGAGCAGCGCGGCGAGCAAGGCATCCGGCGCTGCGGCCGGCGCCGCCGCGCGCGGCGCCGGCGCCGGGCTGGCCGGCCGCACCGGCGGCGGCAGTTCGGGCTCGGCGCGACGAACCCCGGGCAAGGTGACGACGCGGCCATCGCGCGAGGGCTCGTCCCAGGAAAAGATCGCGCCGCTGGGCAGCGCCGTCGGCGGCGGCGCCGGTGTCGCCAGCGGCGGAACCGCCGCTGGCGCGCTGCGCATCGGCGGCAGCGGCATCGGCGTGTTCAGCTCGGACGCATGGTCGGCCGCGCTGGCCGGTGCCAGCGCCGGTCCGCGCGCCAGCGCCTGCAGCGGGTCGGCATGGCCGGCGGTGTTGGGCTGCATCAGCAACGCCTGCTGCGGCGCGGCGCCGAACGGGTCGGCCTGGGCCGGTGCGCTGCCGAGGTCGAACAAGTCGTCCAGCGAATCGCCGCCCATCGGGTTCATCGGCAGGTCGATCAGGGCCGGCCCGGCCGCGGGCATCGGGGCCGGCGACGGCGCGGCCGCGTCGGGGGCGAACGGGTCCCAGTCGGCGGGAATCTGGCCCGGCGACAGCGCGGCCTGGGGCGGCGGCGGCGCAGGCCAGGCGGCGACCGCTGCGCGCACCGGCGCGAAGGCCGGCGCTGGCGTCGGTGCCGGCACCGCGAGGCCGACCGCGCCGTCGCCGAACAGGTCGGCAAAGGGGTCCGCCGCGGCCGTGGCGCGCGCGCCTTCGGCCACCGCCAGCACGTAGCCGCCGATCTGGACCTGGTCGCCCGGCTTGAGCGGGTGCTCGCGGCCGGCGCCGAGCGGGCTGCCGTTGACGCTGATCGGGTTGCTGCCGTTGTCGACGATCGCGTAGCCGCTGCTGCGGAACACCACCCGGGCATGGACGCGCGAGATCGTGCGCTCGGGGTCGGGCAGCACGAGCTGGTTGTTGTCGGCGCGGCCGATCGTGCCGCCGAGCTCGTCGAACGCTGCCGACAAGGCCTCGCTCGGCGCGCCGTTGTAGCTGATCACGGACAGCATGATCATGCGCAGGCTCCGCCACCGACACGGCACGCGGCGTGGCGCTCACCGAAGCACATAGAACCTCCCTTCGACGGCCGCCACGCGCAGCGGCCAGGTGATGCGACCGCCGCCGGCGACCGCGCTTTGCAGCAGCGGCGCGCCGTCCGGCGCCAGACATTCGAGCAGCCGGCCGCCGGCCACCGGGCGCAGCAGCAGCTTGGCGGCGGCCGGCAGCGCCGGCTTGAGCGGCTGCGCCGCGTGCAGCTGCTGCACGTGCACGCGCAGACGCCCGACATCGTCGGCCAGGTTGCGCTGGTAGGCCTGCGCCAGCTCTTCCAGGCGCAGCCGGGAGGCCTGGATCAGCGGCTCGGGGTTGCCCTTGGCCAGGCCGACCGCGATGTCCAGCAGGTAGGCCGCGACGTCCTTCTTCAGCGTCGGCGTCTCGTCGATCACCGGCGCGTCGAGCCAGCGCCAGCGCGGAAACGCGATCGGCAGGTCGACGCTCTTGCGCAGCGTGAGCGGCAGCTCGACGAGTTCGTCGGCCGGTGGCGCCCAGTCGATCTGCGCCAGCGTGCGCGCGCTCGCCGGGTGCGCGACACCGCCCACGCGCGGCAACAGCAGGCGCAGGCTGGCGCCGATCTGGCCATCGGACAACAAGGGCTCGGGCGCCGGCGGCGCACCGGGCGGCCCGGGGTTGACGACCAGCTCGACCTCGTTCGCGCCGGCGAGCGTGAACTCGTGCACCGGCAGCGTGGCCACGCTGCGGCTGCCGCCCACGCGCACCAGCGGCACGCCGTTGAGCACCGCCTCGGCCGTGCAGCCGACCGACTCCAGGCGCAGCACGAGCAGGCGTTCCATCAGCCCAGGCTCCAGTCGACGAGGTTCAACGCCGGCAGCAGCGGCAGCACGCTGCCCACCTGGCCGAGCAGCGGATCGTCCACCTGCAGCGCGACGCCGACCGGCTCGACGCTCAGCCGCGCATACCATTCCCAGCCGCCATGCCCATGCGTGCCCGGCCGCAGCCCGGCCTCGCCGACGAGCGCGCCGGTCGGCGCGCCGGCCAGTTGCAGCAGGCTGCCGGTGTCGGTGGCGAGCGGCTCGAGCGCCAGCTCGAAGGGCCAGCGCCAACGCGCCACCGCCGGCAGCAACTGCTCCAGCAACGGCGGCTCCAACGTCTCGCGCCGCACCTGCAGGCGCAGCGGCGCCTGGCCCGCCGTGCGCAGCGTCAGGCGCGTGCGCGTGCCGGCGAGCGCGAGTTCACCGCCGAACTGCAGTTCGCCCTGGCCGCCGTCCATCTCGAACGCGGCCACCAGCCGCATCAGCGCGCGCCCGTCCAGGCCGCCGGCGCCGAAGCGCCAGCCCCAGGTGCAGGCTGCCTTGCCGACGAGCAGGCCGAGCTGCGCGTCCAGGCGTGGCGAATCGAGGCCGCTCAAGGCCTCCCAGGCCGCCGCGAGCTTTTGCAGGCCGACCCCGAGCGCGGCATCCAGGCCTTGCTCGAACTGCTGCTGCAGCGGCGCGCCGTCCTGCGCCGTTCCGTCGCGCTCGACCCGGCAGCGCGTCACGCCGCGCGCCCAGGGTCGGCCCGCGGGCAGCAACGCCTGGGCGGCAGGCGATGCGCGCTGGACTTCCAGCCACCACTGCGCCGCCGGCCAGACCGAGACCATCGTCTTCAGGCTGCCGATCGCGTCGCCCTCGTCGCGCAGGCCGCAGACCTCGAGCGTCAGCGGGCAGGGTTCGGGTGAGGTCTCGTCGGCGATCACCGCACCCGGCCCCGGCGGCGCCAGCGGCTGGTCGCGCGCGGCCAGGGGCCAGCTGGCGGCACGCGTCTCGTGGCCGGCCCAGGACCAGCGGCCGTGCGGGCCCGAGAAGCCGAGCGCCGGATGCAGATCGCCGTTGCAGACAGCGTGGGTGCGCGCGCGCAACTGCAGCCGCGCCTGCGGCCCCTGCCCCGGCGCATTCGACAACGCGGCGACGAGCGCCGGCGCGGGCCGGGCGGCGTCGATGCGCAGCGGCGCGGGCATCGCGACCGGCGCGCGCTGCCAGCCGGCGTCGGCGTCGAGCCGGTACTCCTGATGCCAGCCGTCGTCGAGCAGGCGCAGCTCGGCGGCCTCGAGGTCGCAGGCGACGCGCGGCAGCGGTTCGGGCAACGGCCGGACCATCGCTCGCTGGCGGCCGAGCGGGCCGAAGGTGTCGAGCACGCGCTCGTCGACACGCGCGAACAGTTGCGGCTCGATGCGCGCGCCGGGCAGGCGCTCCAGTTCGACCAACGAGCGCTGCACGAGCTGGTGCATGGTGCTCCATTCACGCTCGCGCGGCGCGGCCAGGATGCCTTGCGCCCATTCGAAACCCGGCTTGTCGTGCCACGCGGGCCCCCAGACGAACCACAGGTTGACGAAGCGCGCCACGCTCGCGGCATGGCCGAGGCCGCGCTCGGTGGCTTGCTTGACGGCGAGGTCGACGAAGGCGTCGTAGCGCTCGCCCAGGCGTTCGGGCATCGCCGGCCATTGCCCGGCCAGGTGCTCGCCGAGGTGGCGCACGAAGCCCTGCCAGGCGGCGGCTTCCAGGGCCTGTTCGTCCTGCGGCTGCATCGGGCGCAGACGCTAGCGGTGGCCGCTGGCGAGCGGGTCTTCCGGCAGGTCGGGATCGGTCGGCTCCTGCGGAGCCGTCGGTGCCACCGGGCTGGGCGCGGTGCCGGAGCCGGCCGCGCCGCCGGAGTTGATCATCACCATCGCGCCCTTGATCGTGACGCCCGACCCGCCGATCGTCACGAACGAACCACCGGCCTTCAGCGTGATCTCGGTGCCGGCCTCGATGACGACGTTCGTGCCGCCCTTGATGTAGACGTTCTGCGCCCCTTCGGCGCCGATGTTGGCGCCGATCTTCATGTGCAGGTCGCCCGTGCTCTTGAACGAGATCGCGGCCCCCGATTCGGCGGTGATGTCCTGTGCCGTCTTCAGGCTCCAGATCGTGCCGCCGTCGACGAGGATGTCCTGGGCGACCTTGGTGTTGAGCTTGGCGTCGAACTTCTGCTTGACGTCCTTCACCACGTGCAGGTGCGCCTCGCCCTCGATCTTCTCCTTGCGGTCCTTCTTGACCGTGCGGTGTTCGTCGCCCTCGCCGTCGCCGATGCCGATCTGCGACTTCAGCGTGCCCTCGACGAACTCGAAGCGGTCCTTCTGCGCATGCAGCAGCAGGTATTCGCTGCCGGCCTTGTCCTCGAAACGCAGTTCGTTGAAGTCGGCCGCCGCGCCCTTCTTGCTGCGGCTCTTCACGGTGCTCACCGTGGCGTTGGCCGGCAGTTCGTAGGGCACCTTCTGCTCGGCGTTGTAGACACTGCCCACGACCAGAGGTTGATCGGGATCGCCCTCGAGGAACGAGACCACGACCTCCTGGCCGATGCGCGGCAGCGAGATCATGCCCCAGCCGTTGCCGGCGAACGGCGCGGCCACGCGCAGCCAGCACGAACTGTCGGCGTTGTTTTGGCCGAGGCGGTCCCAGTGGAACTGGACCTTGATGCGGCCGTATTCGTCGGTCTCGATGTCGCCGGCTTCGCCACCGCCCACCACCAGCGCCGTCTGCGGCCCCGTGACGACGGGCTTGCGCGTGATACGGGCGGGCCGGTACGGATCCGCCGAACTCTTGGCGACGAAGCGGCACAGGAACAGCGTGTCCTGGTCGGTACCGGATTCGTAGCCCGCCTGCTGCATGTCGATCTGCGTGCTCAGCACCACGAAGTCGGCGTTCTGGTCGGAACGCGGGTGATCCCAGAGCGTGAACAGCGCGCCGGCCGCAAGCCCAGGCGTGTTGCCACGGCCGGTGAAGCGGCCGAAGCGCGCCGAATGCTCGTCGAGCCGGATCTGCGCGCGCGTATCGCCATCGGCCTTCGCACCATAGAGACCGGGGTAGTCGTAGACCTCGTGATCCTTCTCGGCATGGCTGCGCGTGCCGGAGGCGGTCGCCGACGTCAGGTTCGTGCTCGGGGTCTCGAAGTTGTAGTCCGACAGCGTGACCTTGCCGGTCTGGATCTCGTGGCGCATGTGCCAGTCGTTGATGGCCTGCACGTCGGCCAGGCCCTTGTCGTCCTCGAGGTAGCGGATCGTCTCGAACCCCGGCGTGGCGACGTGCGTGCTGGCGGCGTCGGCGAGCACCAGTTCGTGCTTGTCCGCGGCATGGCGCCAGTAGAAGAAGATGCCCTCTTCCTCCATCAGCCGGCTGACGAAGTTGAAGTCGGTCTCGCGGTACTGCACGCAGTAGGTGCGGGTGGCGTAGCTGCCCGACAGTTCGTCGACGAAGGTGCTGGTGTATTCGCCGAAGATCTGCTTGACGATGTCCGGCGCCGTCATCGCCTGGAAGATGCGCATGTCGGCCGAGCGCGTCATCAGCCAGGCCCAGGGGCGCACGGTGAGGCGGTAGCTGAACAGCCGGCCTTCGACGCCTTCGATGCCGAAGCCCGCGACGATGCCGTGGAACCACCGCTTGCTGTCATCGGCGACCTCCATCGAGACCGCGACGTTGGTACCGAGCAGATCGTCGGCCGAAATCGCGGGGTCTTCCGACACCGCGACGACCTGGAACTCGAACAGGCGCGAGATCTCCTCCTGCGCCGTCATCGACTTGAACTTCAGGCCGAGGTCGGGGCTGGTGACCAGCTCCATCTGCAGCGCTGTCGGTTCTGGCATAGATCCTCGGTTTCGTTCAATGCGCGGCGGCGCGGGCGCTCACGAGCCAGCCGTCGACCGGCTTGCCGGCCTCCATGCGCAGCACCACCGCCTGCGTGTCGATCGGCGCCAGGCCGGCGGCACGCAGCACCGTCTCGACATAGCGGCGGCGGTGACTATAGCGGCCGTGCTCGTGCAGCCGGTAGTCGGGGGCGTCCTCCGCGTCGGCGTGGGCCTCGACGGTGAACACGAGCAGCCCGTCGCCGCGCAGCGCTGCGAAGGCCGCCGCCGCGAAGCCCTCGAGTGCGCCGAAGTAGCACAGCGTGTCGGCCGAGACGATCAGGTCCCAGGCCGCCGGCCGCGTGCACAGGAAGGCGACGAGCTCGCCGCGGACGAGCTCGTCGTAGACGCCGCGTGCCTGCGCCTTGCGCAGCATGCCCTCGGACAGGTCGACCCCCGCCAGCCGGCGCGCCCAAGGCGCGAGCAGAGGCCCGCACAGGCCGGTGCCGCAGCCGGCGTCGAGCAGGTCCAGCGCCTGGGTCGGCGCGCCGGCATGGCGCGCCACCGCCGCGGCCACCAGCGCCGGGGCCTGGTAGGACAGGTCGGCGAGCTTGGCGTCGAAGCTGGCGGCGAACGAGTCGAAGACGCGCGCCACATAGACATCGGGCGCGCGCGCGGGCACGTCGGAACCGGTGCAGGCCTTCAGGTGGAACTCGGCCAAAGGGTTGTCCGGCTCGGCATCGAGCCACGCACGGTAGACGGCGACGGCCTCGTCCTTCATGCCCATGGTCGAGTAGGCCAGGCCGAGGATGCGCCGCAGCGCCGCGCTGCGCGGTGCGACGATCAGCCCGTCGAAGCATTGCTGCACCGCGTCGCCGAGACGGCCCACGCGCAGGTAATGGTTGGCCAGGTTCTGGCGCGCGTCGGCGAAATCGGGCGCGAGCTCCACCACCTTGAGCAGCAGCTTCTCGGCGCCCTCGGGCTTGCCGCGACGGCCGAGCAGCACGCCCAGGTTGTTCAGCGCGTCGAGCCGGCCCGGGTCGAGCTCGATCGCGTGGACGAAATGCGCCTCGGCCTCGTCGAAACGGCCGCGCTCGACGCAGACGTTGCCCAGGTTGTTGTGGAACATCGCCTCGCCCGGATTCGCGGCGATGGCGCGGGCGATCAGCTCCGCAGCCTGGTCGTGGTGGCCGCGTTGAGCCTGCAGCACGCCGAGCAGATGGAGCGCGTCGGGCTGCGCGGGTTCGCGCGCCAGCAACCGTGCATAAAGGGACTCGGCGGCGTCGAAGCGGCCGGCCCCGTGTTCGCTCATCGCCAGCTGCAGGATCTGGGCTATCGTCGGGGCGGTCGTCTCGGTCGTGGCTTGCATGGATCGTCGGTATTGCGTCAGACCCGGACTCTGAAGCAAAGTATCCGGGGCGGCAAGCCGCGCCGTCCCCTATTCAGGCGGCGCGCGCAGGCCTCGCCAGCAGGAGCCCTTGATGCCAGGACGCATGGAGTTCAAGCTCGACCTGGGCCGAGCCGCCCACCCCCAGGAGACCGGCCGGCGCCGCGGCCCGATGCGGCTGCTGGTGCTGGGCGACTTCAGCGGCAAGCCCGTGGCCGAGCGGCCGCCGCTGGCCGACCGGCCCACCCAGCGCGTGGACCGGGACAACCTGGACGACGTGATCCAGCGCCTGGCGCCGAGGCTCACGCTGGCGGCGGGCGAACTCCGCTTCGAGCAGATCGACGACTTCCACCCCGACGCGCTCTACACGCGTTTCGAGCTGTTCGACACACTGCGCCAGGCGCGCGCCCAGCCGCCCGCGAGCGGCGGCGACCTGCTCGGCTCGCTGCTCGGCAAGCCCGGTGGCGCAACGCGCGGCGCCGGCGGCGTCGACGCCCGCCGCGGGCATCGACGCCTTCATCCATGCCATCGTCGCGCCGCACATCGTGCAGGACACGTCGGCACAGACCGGGCCCTACCTGGCGGCGGTCGACGCGGCCGTCGCCGAGCAGATGCGCAAGCTGCTCCACGACCCGGCCTTCCAGCGCCTCGAATCCGCCTGGCGCGGCGTGCAATGGCTGATCATCGAGCCTGGAGCTCGACGAGGACCTGCAGCTGCACCTCTTCGACGTGACGCGCGACGAGCTGCTCGCCGACGTCGTCACGGCACAGGGGCAACTGGCGCAGACGGGTCTGTACCGCGCGCTCGCCGACCGCTGGCGCAACCTGCCGGGCGGCCAGAGCTGGTCGGCGCTGGTCGGCCTGTACCGCTTCGGGCCAGGCGACGCCGATATCGGCCTGCTCGCCGCGCTGGGCCTGATCGCCGCGCAGGCCGGCGGGCCGCTGCTCGCCGAGGCCGATCCGGCGTTGGCCGGCGACGACGCTGTGGCGCTCGCCGGATGGCAGGCGCTGCGCCGCAGCGAAGCCGCACCCTGGATCGGCCTGGCCGCGCCGCGCGTGCTGCTGCGCCTGCCTTACGGCAAAGGCAGCGATCCGATCGCCGCCTTCGCCTTCGAGGAATTCGCCGGCGCACCGGTGCATGACGACTTCCTCTGGGGCAACCCGGGGCTGGCGGTGGCGCTGCTGATCGGCCGCGCGTTCACGGCGCGCGGCTGGGAGTTCGAGCCG
>CAWBHE010000003.1:0-41409 GCA_963788635.1 uncultured beta proteobacterium
CTGCATCGCGCGCCAGACGCGCTCGGGCGTCGCCGGCATGTCGATGTGCTGACGCCGAATGCGGCGAGCGCATCGACGATCGCGTTGATCACCGCCGGCGAGCGCGCCGACGCGTGCCGGCCTCGCCCGCGCCCTTGACGCCGAGCGGATTGGTCTTGGTCGGCACCGGATTGCTCTCGACCTCGCATGTCGGACAGGTCGTCGCGCGCGCGGCATGGCGTAGTCCATGAACGAGCCGGTGAGCGAGCTGGCCCGATCCGCGTCGTAGATGGATGTCCTCCATCAGCACCTGGCCGACGCCCTGCGCGATGCCGCCGTGGATCTGGCCGTGCAGCAGCAGCGGATTGATCACGGTGCCGACGTCGTCGACCACGCAGTAGCGCACGATCTCGACCTCGCCGGTCTCGCGGTCGATCTCGACCTCGCAGACGTGGCAGCCGTTCGGGTAATTGTCTGACCGGCGCGGTCGTAGACCGCGGTGGCGAACAAGCCCGGGCTCCATGCCCTTCGGCAGGTTCGGCGAGGTCGAACGACGGCGGCCGCGATCTCCTTCATCGACAGCGTGCGGTTGGTCTTGTCGGTGGAGAAAACGCCGTCGTCGAATTCAGAGTCGGCCTCGTCGACCTTGAGCATATGCGCGGCGATGCGCGCGCGCCTTGGCGATGATCTTCTCGGTCGCCATGTGGAAGCGCCGAGCCGCCATCGTCGCCGAGCGCGAGCCGCCGGTGCCTTCGCCGAAGGCGACCGCGTCGGTGTCGCCCTGCGACGTAATGCACGTCGTCGGGATCGAGGCCGAGCCGGTCGCAGACGATCTGCTTGAACACGGTCTCGTGGCCCTGGCCCTGGGTGTTGGAGCCGGAGAAGATGGTCGCCGTGCCGGAGCGGTCGAAGCGGATCTCGGCGCCTTCCGTGCCGGGCGCGCCGGCGCGCTCGATGGTGTTGGAGAGGCCGATGCCGCGCAGCTTGCCGCGCTTGCGCGCTTCGGCCTTGCGCGCTCGCGAAGCCCTTGCGCGTCGGCGAGCTCGAGCGCGAGGTCCATGTTCTTCTCGAACTCGCCGCTGTCGTAGGTGAAGGTGAGCCCGGTCTTGAACGGCATCGCCGCCGGGCGGAACGTAGTTGCGCCGGCGCAGCTCGACCGGATCGATCCCGAGCTCGCGCGGCGGCGAGATCGACCATGCGCTCGATCACGTAAGGCGCGCCTCGGGCCGGCCGTTGCCGCGATAGGGCCGCATCGGATTGGTGTTGGTGAACACCGCGGTGATGTCGACGTGGATCGCCGGCGTGCGGTAGACGCCGGCGAGCGTGCCGGCGTTGACCACGAAGGCCGGCATGGCGCTGCTGCAGATAGGCGCCGATGGCGGCGATGGTCTTCACGCGCAGCGCGAGGAACATGCCGTCCTTGTCGAGCGCGAGCTCGGCCTCGGTGACGTTGTCGCGCGCCTGCGCGTCGCTCAGGAAGGCTTCCGTGCGCGTGCTGATCCATTTCACCGGCCGGCCGGTGAGCTTGGACGCCAGCAGCACCAGCGGGGCCTCGTTGAAGACCGGCGATTTCATGCCGAAGCTGCCGCCGATGTCGCCGGTGACGATGCGCACCTTGCTCTCCGGCACCTTGAGCACCTTGGCGAGCTCGGCTGCGGGTCGGATGCGGGCGCTGCAGCGGCGTGTAGATCGTGTAGCGGCCGTCGGCCGCGTCGTAGTCGCCGACCGCGCCGCGCGGCTCCATGGTGGCGGCGGTGACGCGGTTGATGACGAAGCGGTGCTTGACCACGCGGTCGGCGCGCGCGAAGGCGGCGTCGGTCGCGGCCTTGTCGCCGATCAGCTCGACGAAGCAGATATTGTCCGGGCAATCGTCCCACACGCGCGGCGCGCCCGGCTTCGGCGCGTCGGCGGTCGAGGTGACGGCCGGCAGCGGCTCGTAATCGACCTCGATCAGTCTCGGCGGCGTCCATCGCCTGCGCCACGGTCTCGGCCACGACGAAGGCGACGTAGTCGCCGACCCAGCGCACGCGGTCCTCCGCCAGGATCGGATAGCGCGGCTTGTATTGCGGCGAGCCGTCGCGGCGCTTGAGGCCGCCGGGAACGGGCAGATCGCCGAAGCCGGCGGCCTTCACGTCGGCGCCGGTGAGCACCGCCAGCACGCCGGGCGCGGCCTTGGCGGCCGCTGGTGTCGATCGAATTGATCTTGGCATGCGCATGCTGCGAGCGCAGCACCACGCCATGGGCCATGCCGGGCAGCTTGATGTCGTCGACGTAGCGCCCGCCGCCCCGGATCAGCCGCGGATCCTCGAAGCGCGACACGCCTTGACCGATTGCGAATTCACCCATGGCGAGATTCCAATAGGTCCGCTCGTCCCCGCGCAAGCGGGGACCCAGGGCGAACTTGCAAAGCCTGAGATCGTGGCTCTGGATTCCCGCTTGCGCGGGAATGAGCGGAAAGTGGATCGTGCATTGCGGGAAGCTATTTCTCGGATTTCAACTTTTCCGCCACGCGCGGCGCGAAATAAGTGAGCACGCCGTCGGCGCCGGCGCGCTTGAAGGCGATGAGGCTCTCGACCATGGCGCGCTCGCCGTCGAGCCAGCCGTTGTGCGCCGCCGCCATGATCATCGCGTATTCGCCGGACACCTGATAGGCGAAGGTCGGCATGGCGAAGGTGTCCTTCACGCGCCGCATGATGTCGAGATAGGGCAGGCCGGGCTTGACCATGATCATGTCGGCGCCTTCCTCGATGTCGAGCGCGACCTCGCGCAGCGCCTCGTCGGTATTGCCGAGGTCCATCTGATAGGTGCGCTTGTCGCCGGTCAGCGTCTTGGCCGAGCCGACCGCGTCGCGGAACGGGCCGTAGAAGGCGGAGGCGTATTTCGCCGCATAGGCCATGATCGACACGTCGGTGAAATTCTCGGCATCGAGCGCCTTGCGGATCGCCGCCGACGCGGCCGTCCATCATGTCGGAGGGCGCGATGATGTCGCAGCCGGCCTCGGCCTGCACCAGCGCCTGCTTGACCAGGACCGCGACGGTCTCGTCGTTGAGGATGACGCCGTCGCGCAGCAGCCCGTCATGGCCGTGGCTGGTGAAGGGATCGAGCGCCACGTCGCAGAGCAGGCCGATCTCCGGCACCTCCTGCTTGATGGCGCGGATGGCGCGGCAGACCAGATTGTCGGGATTGAGCGCCTCGCTGCCGGTCTCGTCGCGCAAGGTCGGATCGGTATAGGGGAACAGCGCGAGGCAGGGGATGGTCAGCTTGGCGGCGCGTTCGGCTTCGCGCACCGCCTGGTCGACCGAGAGCCGTTCGACGCCGGGCATGGAGGCGACCGGCGCGCGCGCGTTTCGCCGTCGATCAGGAACAGCGGCCAGATCAGGTCGTCGGTGGTCAGCTGGTTTTCGCGCACCATGCGGCGCACCCATTCGCTGCGCCGGTTGCGCCGCAGGCGGGTCGGCAGGTCGAGCCGCTCGGCCGCCGCGTCGTTCTCGACGGGCGTCAGGCGGGTGCGGGCTTCGATCGGGCGGCCGTATTTGATGGCCATGAGGGTCTCCCATGCTAATGCCACTCGGTGCTGCTGCGAAGTTCCTTTCGCTGCGCGCCCGGCGCCCGTTCACGATGATTGATCGAACTCAACGGCGGCTGCGACGCCAGGCGCAAGCTGGGTCGGTTTCGAACCCGAATGGAGATGAACATGAAGCGTCGACTCGTGGCCTTGCTGGCCGGCTCGTTGTGGGCGGCGTCCGCGCTCGCCCAGCCCTACGGGATGGGTCCCGGGATGATGGGCTCGGGCGGGCCCGGAGGCTACGGCCCGGGCGGCTACGGCCCCGGAGGCTGCGGCATGGGGCCGGGCGGAGGCGCCGGGCCCGGCTACGGCGGCGGCTACGGGATGGGCTTCGGCATGGGGCCGGGAATGATGGGCGGCTTCGGGCGCCTGGACCTGCACGGCCTCGACCTGAGCGCCGACCAGCGCAGCAAGCTCGCCGAGATCCACGCCGACGTCGAGCGCAAGCAATGGGACCTGATGCGCAGCATGCACGAGCTCGGCTGGCAGAGCGGCGGCAAGGGCGGCGGCGCCTTCGACGAAGCCCAGGCGCGCAAGACCTACGACTCGATGGCGGCGCTGCGCAAGCAGATGTTCGACAACGCGCTGGACGCGCACCAGCGCATCGACGCGGTCCTGACCCCGCCGCAGCGGCAGCAACTGCGCCGCGGCTGGGGCGGGCAGTAGCCGCCTGGAACCCGCGCCATGTGGGGGCCGATGGCGGGATGGGGCGGCGGCGGCCCGGGCTGGGGCTGGTTCGGGCTGACGCACCTGCTGTGGTGGGCGCTCGTCGTCGTCGCCATCGTGTTGCTGGCGCGGCGGGCCGTCGGTCGGGGACGCCAGCCCCCGCCGCGCCCGCCCGTCGACCGCGCGCTGGACATCCTGCGCGAACGCTACGCGCGCGGCGAGATCGACCAGCAGGAGTTCGAGCAGCGCAAGCGCGACCTCGCCAGCTGAAGGCGCACGTTTAACCGCATTGCCCGACGTAGCCGCAGGCAGTGCAGAAGTCGCAGCCGTCCTTGTGGATCAGGGTCGCGTTGCCGCATTCGGGGCAGGGTCGGCCGGCGAGCGGCCGCGCGGCGCCGTCGACCGGGGCGTCGAGCACGCCCATCGCGGTCAGCGGCCGGCCGTCCTCGTCGAGCACGCCGAGCATCGCGTAGCGGTGGATCACGAGCCGGGCCAGGTAGGCCACGGTCGAGGGCCAGGTCTGCTGGCGGCGCTGGCCGTCGGGCAGGCCGGGAACGAAGGCCATGAACTGGCCCAGCGGCTCGGCGTAGTTGAGCAGCTTGCGCAGCTTCATGCCGATCCACGCCGGGTCGATGACGCGCATGTCCAGCGACAGCACGCGCGCCAGCCCGTCGAGCGCGCGCGGGTAGTTGCCCGAGAAGCCGATCGCGCAGGGCCGGGTCACGGTGCCGCCGCCCGGCGTCGGCAGCGTGACCTCCTTCAGCGTCAGCGTGAAGGCCTCGCCGCTGGCCGGGTTGTCGATGTCGACCGACCAGGCCAGCGTGCCCGAGGTGCCGGTCTTGCGGCTCGTCGCGGCTGAACATCGCGTCGACCACCGGCGTCGGCCCGCCCGGGCGCAGCGCGCCGAGCTGCTCGCAGCGCCAGCGCAGCACCGCGGCCACCGCGGCGACGACGCCGGGAAAGAGCCGGCGCTGCCCGTCGGGCGGGAACGGCATCTCGAAGGCGCGCTCCTCGGCGACGGTGGCCAGCGCGTCGAGCTTGAGCAGCAGCCAGGCGGTGTCGTTCGCGCGCAGGTCCATCGACAGCGTCTTGGCCAGCGCGCCGAGTCCGCGCGGCTGCTCGGCGCCGTTGACCCAGAGCTCGAACGGCCGCGCCGGCGTGCCCTCCTCGCCGACGAAGAGCGCGAAGTCGCCGAACGGGTGGTGGACCATGAAGGTCCACGACGGGTTGCCGGCCGGCAGCTCGGGCCGGCCCGGCCAGCGCAGGCTGGCCAGCACCGGCGCGGGCAGCTTGTCGAGCGCGAGGCGGCGGTTCGCGCTGTCGATGCGCATCGGCGTCGCCGGCTCGGGCGCGACGCTGAGCACCGAGCCGAGCACCGCGTTCGGCCGGTAGGTCGCCAGGCCCTTCAGGCCCGGCGCGCCAGGCCTCGAGGTAGAGGTCCTGGAAGTCGGCGTACGGGTAGTCGGCCGGCACGTTGACGGTCTTGCTGATCGCGCTGTCGATGAACGGCGCGACCGCGGCGACCATCGCCGCATGCGCCGACGCGCTGATCTCGAGCGCCGAGACGAAGGCCGGCGGCAGCGCCGCATCGGCGCCCTTCAGGTGCCGGTACAGCCGCCAGGCCGGGTCCTCGACGCTGTAGTCGCGCGTGCTGCCGTCGCTCTGGCGCTTCTTGCGCGTGTAGGTCCAGCTGAAGGCGGGCTCGATGCCGTTGCTGGCGTTGTCGGCGAAGGCCAGGCTGATCGTCCCGGTCGGCGCGATCGACAGCAGGTGCGAGTTGCGCAGCCCGGTCGCGCGGATGCGCTCGCGCAGCGGCGCCGGCAGCCGCGCGGCGAAGCCGCTGCCGGCGAGCAGCAGGTCGGCGTTGAAGAGCGGGAACGCGCCGCGCTCGCGCGCCAGATCGGCCGACGCCGCGTAGGCCGTGTCGCGCATCAGCTCGGCGACGCGCGCGGCGAGCGCGCGCGCCTCGGGGGTGTCGTAGCGCAGCCCGAGCATCACCAGCGTGTCGCCCAGCCCGGTGAAGCCCAGGCCGACGCGGCGCTTGCGGCGCGCCTCCTCCTGCTGCTGCGGCAGCGGCCAGACGGTCAGGTCGAGCACGTTGTCGAGCATGCGCACCGCCAGCGGCACGAGCGCGGCGAACGCCGCCTCGTCGAAGCGCGCGCCGGGCTCGAACGGCGCGCGCACGAAGCGCGTCAGGTCGATCGAGCCCAGGCAGCAGCAGCCGTAGGGCGGCAGCGGCTGCTCGCCGCAGGGGTTGCTCGCGGCGATGTTCTCGCAATAGGCGAGGTTGTTGTCGCGGTTGATCGCGTCGAGGAAGAGCACGCCGGGCTCGGCGTGGTCGTAGGTCGAGCGCATGATCTGCTCCCACAGCGCACGCGCGGGCAAGCGCCGGTAGCACCACAGGCCGTCGCCGCGCTGCAGCGCGCCGGCCGCCTTCTGCGCCGGTCCGGGCTCGGCGCGGTGCACCAGCTCGACCTCGTGGTCGGCGACCACCGCCTCCATGAACGCGTCGGTGACGCCGACCGAGAGGTTGAAGTTCTTCAGCGCGCCGCGGTCCTTGGCGTGGATGAATTCCTCGACGTCCGGGTGGTCGCAGCGCAGCACGCCCATCTGCGCGCCACGCCGCGAGCCGGCCGATTCGACGGTCTCGCAGGACCGGTCGAAGACCTGCATGTAGCTGACCGGCCCCGACGCGCTGCTGCGCGTGCTGCCGACCCAGGCGCCGCGCGGGCGGATGCGGCTGAAGTCGTAGCCGACGCCGCCGCCGCGGCGCATCGTCTCGGCGGATTCGGCGAGCGCGGTGTAGATGCCGGGGTGACCGTCCTCGATCTGCGTGATGCTGTCGCCGACCGGCTGCACGAAGCAGTTGATCAGCGTCGCCGACAAGCCGGTGCCGGCCGCCGACTGGATGCGCCCGGCGGGCACGAAACCGCCGCGCAAGGCGTCGAGGAAACGCGCCTGCCAGTCGGCGCGCTGCGCCGGCGTCTCGGCCTCGGCGAGCGCGCGCGCGACGCGCTGGTGCACGTCGTCGACGCTGCGCTCGCCGTCCTTCGCGTATTTCTCGAGCAGCACGTCGTCGCTGATCGGCTGGCGCGCGAGCGCGCGCCGCTTCGTCACGGGCTGGGTCTGCTGCATGCTGTTCTCACCGCGGTGCTGGACGAAAGCCGGAACTTACACCCGCCGGCCACGACCGATAATGACCTGCAGCAAAGCCCGAAGGACCGATCGATGACGCGCGTGTTCAACTTCAGCGCCGGCCCCGCCGTGCTGCCCGAGCCGGTGCTGCGCCAGGCCGCGGCCGAGATGCTGGACTGGCAGGGCTCGGGCATGTCGGTGATGGAGATGAGCCACCGCGGCCCGCAGTTCATGGCCATCGCCGCCGCGGCGATGGCCGACCTGCGCGCGCTGCTCGGCGTGCCGGCAAATTACAGGATCCTGTTCATGCAGGGCGGCGCGATCGGGCAGAACGCGATCCTGCCGATGAACCTGCTGCGCGGCAAGGGCGCCGACTACATCGACACCGGCGAATGGTCGCGCCGCTCGATCCAGGAGGCGTCGCGCTATGGCCGCGTCAACGTCGCCGCGAGCAGCGAGGCGAGCCGCTACACGACGATCCCGCCGCGCGATAGCTGGCGCCTCGACCCCGATGCGGCCTACGTGCACATCTGCTCGAACGAGACGATCGGCGGCGTCCAGTACCAGTTCACGCCCGAGGTCGGCGACGTGCCGCTGGTCGCCGACATGTCGAGCGACATCCTGTCGCGGACTATCGACGTCTCGAAGTACGCGCTGATCTACGGTGGCGCGCAGAAGAACATCGGCCCGGCGGGGCTGACGATCGTGATCGTGCGCGAGGACCTGCTCGGCCACGCGATGCCGCTCACGCCGTCGGCCTTCGACTACCGGATCGTCGCCGAGCACGACTCGATGTACAACACGCCGCCGACCTACGCGATCTACATCGCCGGCCTGGTGTTCAAGTGGCTGCAGGCCGAAGGCGGCCTGGCCGCGATGGCCGAGCGCAACCGCGCGAAGGCCGCGCTGCTCTACGACTTCCTCGACGCGACGCCGTTCTACGCGAGCCCGGTCGCGCGCGACTGCCGCTCCTGGATGAACGTGCCGTTCCGCCTCGCCGACGACCGGCTCGACGCCGCGTTCCTGGCCGGCGCCGAGGAGCGCGGCCTGGTCCAGCTCAAGGGCCACCGCGTCGTCGGCGGCATGCGCGCGTCGATCTACAACGCGATGCCGCTCGAAGGCGTGCGCGCGCTCGTCGACCACCTGCGCGAATTCGCGGCCCGCAACGGCTGAGCGATCGTCGTCGCCGGTGCGCCACCGGCACCACCACCGCGCCTTCACCGATGGACATCGAGCCCGCCGACCTCATCGACTCCGCCACCCGGGCCAGCGACGCACGGGCCACGCGCGGTGCCCGGCTGAACGCTGCGGTGGCGATCACGGTCGCGGCGCTGGCGACCTTCATGGGGATCTGCAAGGTCAAGGACGACAACATCGTCCAGGCGATGCAGCAGGCCCAGGCCGACAAGATCGACCACTGGGCGTTCTACCAGGCGCGCAACCTGCGCCAGCAGATCGCCGAGGCGACGACCACCCAGCTCGAGCTGGCTCGGCAGGGCGCCGCATCGGCCGCCGGCTATGACGCCGCGATCGCGCAGTACCGGGCCCTCGCGCAGGACCAGTCGAGCAAGAAGGACGCGCTGAAGGCCCGGGCCGAGCAAGACCAGAAGGCCTACGACGCGCTGAACTATCGCGACGATCAGTTCGACCTCTCCGATGCCCTCATCGCGATCGCGATCGCGATGCTCGCCGTCACCGCGCTGACCGGGCTGTGGCCGCTGTACTGGGTGGCGTTGCTTCCCACCGTCGGCGGCGTGCTGATGGGCGTGGCCGGGCTGGCGGCGCTGCCCCTCCATCCGGACGCGCTGATCACGCTGCTGTCCTGAGCCCGGCGCAGCGGCGCCAGGCGCTGAATCACGCGCCGCCGGTTGCCAAGCTTTTCACGGTCGACGCCGGCGGGGCCTCTTCCCTCATCCGTTTGGTCGATGGGTTGAAGTCTTCACGGCTTCGAGAATTCGTCGTCTGCCGCCGCTGCGATGCGCCGGCACGGCCACAACGACCACCGACCAGACCCGAGGGAATCCCATGCAGCGACCCCACCATCTCCTGGCGACCCTCGCGGCCGCCTGCCTTCTCGCCGCCTGCGGCGGTGGCAGCAGCACCGGCAGCCCCGCCAGCACGGCACCGACGACGCCGCAATCGGTCTCGATCACCGGGTCCGTCGCCACCGGCTTGCCGCTGGCCGGAACGGTCACCGTCAAGGACTCGCTGGGCGCGAGCAAGACCGTGACGATCGGCGCCAACGGCAGCTACACGGTCGACGTCACCGGCATGACCGCGCCCTTCGTCTTCCGCGCCAGCGGCACCGTCAACGGCGAGACCTACGTGCTCCATTCGGCCGCGGTCGCCGCCGACGCCAACGGCACCATCAACATCACGCCGTTCACCGATCTGGTGGTCGCCAACATCGCCGGCAAGATCGCGGCGAACTACTTCGACGCGCCGAACTTCGCGAGCCTGACGCCCGAGGCCGTCAGCGCCGAAACGGCCAAGCTCAAGGAAAAGCTGCTGCCGCTGCTCACCAGCCTGGGCGTGGACTCGAGCATCGACCTGCTGCGCACGCCGTTCACGCCGCTGTCCAGCGCGCTCGACAAGGCGCTGGACCTGATCAGCGTGAGCGTCGATCCGGCGACGAACCTGGCCACGATCACCGACATCGCGACGCAGGCCACGATCACCGACGACGTGACGATCCCGGCGACCGGCGAGACCGCGGCGCCGACATTGCCGGCGTTGACGACGGCCGAGGCCACCACCGCCACCGACGACCTGGCCGCGATCCGCAAGGTCTTCGCGGACCTCTCGGCGCTGTACGCGACCGGGCTGCCGACGCCGTCCGCGCTGGCGCCGCTGTTCACGACCGCGTTCGTCCACGGCGACACCCAGCGCATGCCGTTCCTGAACGCGATCGCGACCTACGGCGACCTGGTCGGCGGCGGCTTCGCCGACGTCAACGTCAAGCGCATCGACTACAGCGACCCGACCAAGATCACCGCCCACGTCAGCTTCGTGACGAAGAACAAGGACGGCCAGGGCCTCGAACTGATCAAGGACTGGAAGCTGCGCAAGGGCAGCGACGGCGTCTGGCGCATGCACGGCAACCAGCGCGTCCTCGACCTCGAGGGCCATGCGCACATGGTGAACTCGAGCAACGGCCAGGGCGGCAGCTGCGTCACGACCGGCCTCGAATTCGTGATCCGCGACCCGGACACGACGAACGATCCGGGCGCGATCGCCTACATCGTGGTCAAGGGGCCGGGGCTGCCGGCGGCCGGCGTCAAGTACGTCAACCCGAACACCGGCGACGCGTTCAACATCGCCGGTGGCATCGACAGCTACTACCGGATGGCCACCACCTGCGGCGGCACGAACACGCTCGGCGACGCGGCCATCGCGGCGATCCCCGACCGATCCCGCTACGAGCTGCAGGCCTTCGATGCCAACGGCGCCGCGCTCGCGCTCGGCACCGACGGCAAGTACGTCGAGGGCATCCCGCAGCGGCCGATGACGCTGGCCGAGGTCGGCGCCGCCGGCGTGTTCCCGGTGATCGCCGACACGACGCTGGCCGCGTTCGCCGCCTACGCCGGCGGCGACTTCGCGTACTCGGCCAGCAACCTGATCCCGGCGCGCTACGTGTTCACGCAGCTGAACTACATCAGCGCCAACGGCGTCATCCAGAGCACCGAGGCCGACGTCGTGACCGCGACCGGCCTGGTCACCGGCACGCTGACGCTGCCGGCCCCGACCGCCGGCGACAGCCTGCTGCATGCCGAGTTCAAGGTCGAGTCGCACGACGGCGGCTGGCGCCACCTGAACACGCTGATCTCGAAGTAGCGCTGGGCGAGCCGTCCGCCGGCGCGGTTGGCGGGCGGCTTGCGCGAAGGCAGGCGCTAAGCTGCGGCCATGCGACCTGCCAGGGCACGCCCATCGACCCGCCTGGCCGAGCCTCAGGCGCCTCGCGCTGACGCTGATGCTGGGCGCGGCCGGCGTCGCGCCGGCTGGCCGGCCGACCCGGACGATGCCGTCACGGTCATCGACGAGGCCGAGGTGCGTTCCGATGGGCAGGCGAGCTGGCACCGCGTTCGTCTGCCCGACACCTGGCATGCGCGCGGCCGACCCACCAAGGGCGAAGCGACCTACCGGCTGCACTTCGACCTCGCGCAGGCACCCGAGGTCGCGCTGGCCGCGGTGTTCAGTCGCCTGAGCACCGAGAACCGGGTCCTCCTCAACGGCCGGCTGCTGAGCGGCGACACGTCGGCTGCGCTGGCGGTCGACCGCGGACAGCCCGCGCCCGCGCTGATCGAACTCCCCCCGACCCTGCTGCAGCCCGGTCCCAACGAACTGACGCTCGAGCTGCGCTACCGGATCCGCGCCGGCCTGTCGGCACCCGAGATCGGCCCGGCGCCGCTGATGCGCACCCGCTTCGAGCAGTTGCTGCTGTGGCAGGAGACGCTGCCGCAGGCGCTGAACCTGGCCGCCGTCGGCATCGCCGGGCTGATGCTGCTGATCTGGTGGCGCCGGCGCAGCGAGGCCGCGGTGGGCAGCTTCGGCGCGCTGTCGATGGTCGGCGCGCTGCGCAACTACGCCTACCTGCTGCACGGCAAGATGTTGCCCGCCTGGCTGAACGACGGGCTGTTCTACCTGGCCCAGGTCGGGACCGTGGTGCTGTTCGGCCTGTTCGCCCAGAACTTCGCGAACCGGCACTCGCGGCGCTACACGCGGCTGCTGCTCGGGCTCGGGCTGACGCTCGCGCTGCTGGCGATCGCGGCGCTGATCGCGGACCGGACGCAGCTGCTGCGCCGCGTCAGCTATCCGTTGCTGCTGGGGGCCACCGTGCCGGCACTGTGGCTGATGTTCGAGCGCGCAAGGCAGGCGGGCAGTCGGTCCATCGTGGGCGTCCTGCTCGGCATGCTGGCCGTCGTCGGCGCCGGCGCGCACGACTACGCCTTCCACACCGGCCTGCTCGGCGTGACGCAGGTCTTCTGGCTGCCCTACGCGATGCCGGTTGCGTTGGCCGCCTTTTCGTGGCTGCTGATGGCGCGCATGGTGGGTTCGATGGCCGAGGTCGAGGCGCTGAACGCCGGCGCTCGAGTCGCGCGTCGCGGCGACGCACGCGCGAGCTCGAACTCGCGAACGCCTCGAAGACACGCTTTCTCGCTGCGGCCAGCCACGACCTGCGCCAGCCGGCCGCGGCGATCGGCCTGCTGATCGGGGTCGCCCGCGAGCGCATCGCCCAGCCCGACGTGCGCCGCCTGCTCGACAAGGCGGACCAGGCGGTCGCGTCGCTCGAAGGCCTGCTGCGCGGCCTGCTCGACGTCTCCCGGCTCGACGCCGGCGGCGCGCACCGGACCGGCACCGTGTGCCTGGACCTGCTGTTCGAGGCAATCGAGGCGCACGAGCTGGACGGCGCACAGCACAAGGGCTTGACGCTGCGGCTGCGCCGCAGCGGGCTGGCCGTGCGCTCCGACCCGGTGCTGCTCGAGCAGATCCTGCGCAACCTGGTCGGCAACGCGCTGCGCTACACCGAACGCGGCGGCGTGCTCGTCACCGCGCGCCGGCGCGGCGCCGACCGCGTGCTGCTGCAGGTCTGGGACACCGGCTGCGGCATCGCGCCCGAACATCGGAGCGAGATCTTCGAAGAGTTCGTCCAGCTCGGCAACGCGGAGCGCGACCGCAGCAAGGGCGTCGGCCTCGGGCTGGCGATCGTGCAGCGCGCGGCCCGGCAGCTGAAGCACCCGCTGACGCTGCGCTCGGTGCCCGGCCGCGGCACCTGCTTCGCGCTCGAACTGCCGCGCGAGCGGCGCGCCGTCGAGCCGGCCGGGCTGCCGCCCCGGCCCGGGCTGCCGCTGGCCGGCCGCAGGCTCTGGATCGTCGACGACGATCCCGCCGTCCGCAGCGCGCTGCACGAGCGCGTCGCCGAATGGGGCGCCGAGGTGCGCGCCTTCGCGCGCCTGGCCGAGCTGGACGCCGCGCTGGACAGCGACGCGCACGCGCCGGACGCCATGCTGACCGACCACCGGCTGCCCGATGGCAGCGGCCTCGACGCGATCGAACGCGTGCGCGCGCGCCACGGTGCCGCGTTGCCCGTGATCGTGATCACCGGCGACACCGCGACGGCGGCGCTGCGGGCCATCGCGCAAGCCGGCGTGCCGGTGCTGCACAAGCCTTTCCGGACCGAAGCGCTGCAGGCCGCGCTCGGCGCGATCAGCCGTTGAAGCGCAGTCCCATCCGCGCGGCGGCGACGACCGCCTGCGTGCGCGTGCTCGCGTCGAGCTTGCGGAAGATCGCGACGAGATGGGTCTTGACCGTCGATTCCGACAGATCGAGTTCGCGGCAGATCGCCTTGTTCGAACGCCCCTCGACGAGCAATTGCAGCACCTCGATCTGGCGCGGCGACAGGCCGATCGACTGCGCCGGACGCGCCGCGTGCGGCGTGCCGGAGACGCTGCTGGGCAGGAACACGCCGCGCTCCAGGATGGTCGTCAACGCGTCGATCATCACCGTCGAGCGCGCCGCCTTCGGCACGAAGCCCGCCGCGCCAGCCTCGATCGCGGCGAGCACGGTCTCGGCGTCGTCCCGCGCCGACATCACGACGTAGGCCGGGCGGTCGGTCTGTTCGCGCAGGCGCCGCAGGCCCTCGAGCCCGTCGCTGTCGGGCAGGCCCAGGTCGAGCAGCACGAGCCGGACGTCAGGATGCGCGCTCAGTCGATGCCGGGCGTCGTGCAGGCTGTCGG
This sequence comes from uncultured beta proteobacterium, assembly GCA_963788635.1. Lineage (GTDB taxonomy): Bacteria > Pseudomonadota > Gammaproteobacteria > Burkholderiales > Burkholderiaceae_C > Rubrivivax. Next base: position 14,080 of record CAWBHE010000003.1, read on the forward strand.
CCTGGATCAGCTCGGCAAACGGCCAGACCTGCGCGATCAACAGCGAGAGCCCCTCGCGGAACAGCGCGTGGTCGTCGACGAGAACGAGTTTCATGGGGGCGGCGGCATGGCGGCGCGATTCTCACACGCCGAATCGGCTCGTTCCGGGCCCGCGCCGGATGGCATCGGCGGGCCGTTGCGCGCGGCGAATCCACTCAGATCGTCGCGCCGGCCGCGGCCAGCGCCGCGTCGAACAGCGCGAGCAGCGCGTCGATGCGGATCGGCTTGGTGAGGTAGTCCGAGAACCCGGCCTCGCGGGCGCGGGCTATCTCGGCCGGGATCGCGTTCGCCGACAGCGCGACGCAGGGCACGCCGGCCAGCGCCGGGTCGGCGCGCAGCGCGCGCAGCACCTCGAAGCCGCCGATGTCGGGCAGGTTGATGTCGAGCAGGATCAGCGCCGGCGCGTGGCTGCGGGCGGCGGCCAGGCCGCTGCGGCCGTCGCTGGCGACCTGCAGGTCCAGCGCCGGGCGCAGCGCGGCGATCTCCTGCATCAGCGCCACGTTGGACGGGTTGTCCTCGATGTAGAGCACGGTCCCGCGGCGCGCGGACCGCGCCGCCGCGGGACCGGCCGGCAAGGCCGGCGGCAGCGCCGCGCCGATCGCGGCCGGCGGCTCGGCGCGCGGCAGCCAGAGCGTGAAGGTCGAGCCCGCGCCGGGCTCGCTGACCACCTCGATGCGACCCCCCATCAGCGCGACCAGCTCGCGCACGATGACCAGGCCGAGCCCCGTGCCTTCGACCGCGGTGGCCTCGGCGCCGAGCCGGTTGAAGGGCTGGAACAGCTGCGCCCGCTGCGCCGCGTTCAGGCCGCGACCGCTGTCGCGGATGGCGACGCGCACCTCGCCTTCGGCCGCATCGGCCGAGACCTCGACCCAGCCGCCGTGCCGGTTGTACTTGACCGCGTTGCTGAGCAGGTTCACCAGGACCTGACGGAGCCGGACGCGGTCGCCGCGCACCCAGCGCGCCGGCGGCGCCAGCGTCTGCCGGCACACCACGCCGTGGTCGGCGGCCAGCGACGCGACCAGCACCAGGCACTCGGCGACCAACGCGTCCACCGCCACCGCCTCGGGCGACATCGACAGCGCGCCGGCCTCGATGCGCGACAGGTCCAGGATGTCGTTGACCATCGCCAGCAGGTGCGAGCCGGCGGCATGGATATGCGTCGCCTTGGCGCGCACGGTCGCCGGCGTGTCGCTGGCGGAACCCACTTCGAGCAGCTGCGAGAAGCCCATGATCGCGTTCAGCGGCGTGCGCAGTTCGTGGCTCATGCGCGACAGGAAGGCGCTCTTCTCGCGGCTGGCCAGACGCGCCGCCTCGTGCTCGGCGCGCAGCCGGTCGGCTTGCACGCGGTCGCTGATGTCGCGCACGAGCACGTTGCTCATCGGCTCGCCGTCGCTCGCGCGGAAGATCGACGACGAGATCTCGCACTCGAACAGGCTGCCGTCCTTGCGCCGCATGCGCAGCTCGCCGGTCGCCCGGCCTTCGCGCGTGCGCCGCTCCAGCAGCGGCGCCAAGCGCGCATCGGCCAGATCGATCACCGCCTCGCGGCCGATGGCCCGCAGCTCCGGCTCGCTGTAGCCGAACATCCGGCACGCGGCCGGGTTCGCGCGCAGGATGCCGCCGCCGGGGCGCGTGAGCAGCACCGCGTCGAGGCTGTTCTCGAACAGCATCCGGTAGCTCTCTTCGCTCGCGCGCAAGGCCTGCTCGGCCTGGCGGCGCGCGTCGAGCATCACGTTCAGCTGGGCCGCGACCGCCGCCACTTCGGCGGGCCCGGTCTCGGGGGCCCGCTCGGCGGTGCGTCCCGACGCCACGCGGCGCGCCATCTCGCCCAGCGCGAGCATCGGTGCCGTGATGCGCCGGCGCAGCAGCGTCGAGACCGCCAGCGCGAACAGCAGCAGGACCAGCGCGAGCCCGGCGCTGCCCAGCGCCGCGCGGCGCGCGGCGGCGACTATCGAGCGCGTGTCGATGGCCGCGACGACGAACCAGTCGGTGCCGCGGATCGGCACGAAGCCGTAGATCCGCTCGATGCCCTCGGTCGAGACGGCACGCGCGGTGCCGCTGCGGCGCGCGAGCACGACCGGCACGATCGGCGCGTTGCTGCGGTCGGTGCCGACGTACGTTTCGGCCTGCTGGCTGCGCGCGACCATCACACCGCGGCTGTCGATGATGCCGATGATGGTCGTCGGCGGCAGCTTGTCGGCGCCGGCGACGAGCCGGAAGTGGACCAGGTCCACCGGCAGCTCGATCGAGCCGATCATGCGGCCGGCATCGTCGCGCACCGGGTAGGCCAGCACCGAGACGCGCTTGTGCGTCACGAGCCCGACGAAAGGCGGCGCGACGACGAAGTCCTGCGTCGCGACGACGCGCCTGAACCAGTCGGTATCTCGGACCACGGTCGGCCCGCCGTCGGGCTGCGGCACCGCCGAGCAGATCAGCTCGCCGGCCAGGTTGACCTGCGTGAAGTTGGCGAACTGCGGGTAGAGCGCGCCGAACTCCTCGAAGATCGGGTCGCAATGCGCCGCGTCGGCCGCACGGATGCGCGGCCGCAGCGCCAGGCCGGCGAGCAGGCTCCGCGCATCGGCGAGAAAGGCCTCGACGCCGTCGCCGGTCACCCGGGCCAGGTCGTAGGCCGCGTCGGCGGCCTGCTTCTGGTCGCGCTCGTAACCCGCGTAGCTGCTCCAGGCGAGCAGCACCGCCGCGGGCACCAGCGCGGCCAGCACCAGCAGGTGCAGCAGCGTCCGGATCGAGGCGCCCCGTTCACGCTTCATCGACTTCCCCTCGGATTCGGCGGCGGCGGGTCCGACGCCCGACCGCAGCCAGTGCCGATTCTGGGCCCCGACACCGGCGCGCACTTGCGGGCTATCAACATTGCGGCGACGGGTCGGGCGCTGGTACCGTCGCGGGCGCTGCGCAACGCGCGCTGACCGAGAGCGAACCCGAAGGAGACCGCCGCCGTGACGAACCCCTGGACGAAACCCTGCGCCGCCGCCCTGCTCGCCCTCGCGGCGGCCGGGGCCTGGGCGCAGCAAGCCGCCGAGGAGCCGTTCTGGGCCCAGGGCCGGCCGACGACCGATGCCGCGCTGAAGATGGCGCCGATTGCCCCCTTCCCGATCCCGACGCCGGCCGACCAGCTGCCCGTGGCGAAGATGAAGCTGCCGCCGGGCTTCAAGGCCGAGGTCTGGGCGAGCGGCATCCTCGACGCGCGCGGCCTGCGCCAGGGCGACCAGGGCACCGTCTTCGTCAGCTCGATGTCGGTCGCCGGCAAGATCTACGCGGTGGTCGACAAGGGCGAGCGGCGCGAGGTCAAGACGATCGCCGACGGGCTGTTCATGCCCAACGGGATCGAGTTCTACGGCGGTTCGCTGTTCGTCGCGACGCCGAAGGACATCACGCGCTACGACAGGATCGAGTCGCGGCTGGACGATCCGCCGGCGCCGGTGATGGTCTACGACCGGCTGCCCGGCCAGATGGCGCACGGCGGCAGGTTCATCAAGATGGGCCCGGACGGCAAGCTCTACGTCTCGATCGGCGCACCGTGCAACGTCTGCGAGCCGGGACCGGATGTCGCGAAGATCATCCGCATGAACCCCGACGGCAGCGGCGTCGAGACGGTGGCCAGCGGCGTGCGCAACACGGTCGGCTTCGACTTCGACCCGACCACCGGCGACCTCTGGTTCACGAGCAACGGCCGCGACTGGCTGTCCGAAGACCTGCCCAACGACACGCTGAACCACGTCGCCTTCCCGGGCCGGCAGGACTTCGGCTTTCCGTACTGCCATCAGGGCGACATCGCCGACCCCGAATACGGCTGGGGCAAGCGCTGCGCCGACTACGCCCAGCCGGCCCAGCTGATGGGCCCGCACGCCGGCGTGCTGGGGATGCGCTTCTACACCGGCAAGATGTTCCCGCCGGCCTACCAGGGCGCGATCTTCATCGCCCGCCACGGACCCTGGAACCGGACGCAGAAGTACGCGGCCGACATCGTCGTCGCGTGGCCGGACGCGAACGGCGGCATCTCGCGCATGGAGCCCTTCCTGACCGGTCTGGTCGAGAACAACCAGTACCTCGGCCGGCCAGTGGACGTGCTGGTCATGAAGGATGGCTCGCTGCTCGTCAGCGACGATCTCAACGGCGCGATCTACCGCATCGGCTACGTCGGCAAGTGAGGCGTCCGAACCCAACCCTGTGCCTTGCGCACCTGCCATGACCCCGACACTGACCCTGGCCGACGACGGCGTCGCGACGATCCGGCTCGACCGCCCGCAACACCTGAACCGGCTGCACCGCGAGGACCTGCTCGCGCTACAGGCGCATCTGCGCGAACTCGCGCGCGAGCCGCGCGCCCGCGCCCTCGTGCTCACCGGCCAGGGTCAGGTGTTCTGCGCCGGCTTTCACATCGGCGAACTCGAAGGCGAGGACGACCCGCGCCTGTTCGAGGCCACCGTCGACGCGCTCGAGGCGCTGCCGCTGCCGAGCATCGCGCGGCTGAACGGCAGCCTCTACGGCGGCGCCACCGACCTCGCGCTGGCCTGCGACTTCCGCGTCGGCGTGCGCGGCATGGAATTGCGCATGCCGGCGGCGCGGCTGGGCCTGCACTACTACGCCAGCGGCCTGCAACGCTTCATCACCCGGCTCGGGCTGCCGGCGGCCAAGCGCCTGTTCCTGCTCGCCGAGACGGTGTCGGCCGACGCGCTGCTGGCGCTGGGCTACCTGGACGAGCTGGTCGACGCCGACGCGCTGGACATCGCCGTGCAGCGCCTGGTGCACGGCCTGGCGGCCAACGCGCCGCTCGCGGTGCGCGGCATGAAGCAGTCGCTCAACGAGCTGGCGCGCGGCGGCGCCGACCCGGCCCGGCTGCAGGAGCGCGTGACCCGCTGCGCCCTCAGCGACGACCTGCGCGAAGGCCGGGCCGCGTTCGCGCAGCGGCGCGCACCGGTGTTCCGCGGCCGCTGAGCGCGAGCAGCGGCCGCGCAGGCGCGGGCACAATGCATCCACTTTGATCACACTCGCCCCGTCCCGACTGCCACGCGTCGCCTGCCTGGCCCTCGTCGGCGCCCTGCTCGCCGGCTGCGCCACGCGCTCGGTCGACGTCAAGCCGCTGCCCGCCGACCCGGCCGACTTCATCGCCTGGGACTGCGAGCACATCGCCGACCAGCTCGACAAGGTCCAGCAGCGCGCGGCCGATGTCGCCTACACCGTCGACGAGCGCGTGGGCAACAACATCGTCGCGCTCGGCGTCGGGATCGGCATCTTCTGGCCGGCGATCCTGGCCATGCGGCCGGACGGACTGGATGCGGTCGAGCTGGCCCGCCTGAAAGGCCGCTACGACGCGCTGCGCGTCGCGGCACAACAGAAGAACTGCCCGCCGCCCGGGCGCGACCTGTCGCCGGCACGGCTGGCCGCGCTGCCGGTGTCGGTGGGCGAGCGGCTGGTTTACGAAGACCGCAATGGCAGGACCGGGCCGAGCAGCGAATGGATCCTGCGCGTTGCGGCGCTGCACCGCGACGCGTTCGAGTTCCGCCTCGAACTGCCGCGAGGCAGCGGAGTCTGGCGCCAGGACCTGGCCGGCAACGTGACGCGCGCGCCGCCCGGCGCGCTGTTCTGGCCGCGCCTGCTGCACCGCGACCTCGAGCTGGGCCAGGTGCTGGCCGGCCACTTCGACATTGCCGGCGACCCGTACACGCGCGCCCGCGTGCGCGGCCAGGTGGTCGCGGTCGGCCCGCAGACGGTGGCAGGCCAGCGCTTCGACGTCGCGGTGATCGAGTTGTTCGGCGACGCCGAGCGCGGCAACGTCAGCACCCGGCTGGACGGATCGATCGTCGTCGACCGCGTCAGCGGCGTGCTGCTGCGGCTGGACCTGCGCAGCGGCATGCCCGACTTCGACCTCCAGCGCCGGCTGGTGCGCGTCGAGCGGCCCTGATCGCCTGAACCGCGGCGGCCAGCGCTGCCGCCCAGGACACAGATCTTTACCCCCGCCGCATGGCGGCGACATGGCCGGCCGGCACAGTGCGGAGCACCGAATCCGCCTCTGTCCGAAGGAAGCTCCATGACCCGCCTGACCCGCCTGACCCGACCCTTCGCTGCCCGTCCCCTGCGCCTCGCTGCTGCCGCCCTGGTGGTGGCCATGGCCGGCGGGCTGGCCGTCAACGCCATGGCGCAGCCGCACCGCGGCCCGGCAGGCTACGGCGGCCCGATGATGATGCTGGGCAACCCGCATCGGCTCGAGCGCCTGCTGTCCACGCTGCACGCGACCGACGCGCAGCGCACGCAGATCACCGCGATCCTGACCGCCGCGCGCACCGACCTGCGCGCCCAGCACGAAGCCGGCCGTGCTCTGCAGCAGAAGATGATGGCAGTCTTCACCGCGCCGAACGTCGACGCCAACGCCGCCGAATCGCTGCGCGAGCAGATGCTGACCCAGCACGACCAGGCCAGCCGCCGGATGATGCAGGCCATGCTCGACGCGAGCAGCGTGCTGACCCCCGAGCAGCGCCAGCAGTTCGGCCAGATGATGGCCGAGCGGCGCGCGAAGATGGAGCAGTGGCGCGCCTCGCATCCGCGCAATGCGGCGCCAGTCAAGTGACGGCTCCGCTATCCTGAGCCCTTCGCGATGCCCATCCCGCAACCCCGGCCGATCCCGCGGCGCCCCGGCGCCGGGGTGGCCTTTGCAACCCGGATGCCCGACGTGACGAGCCGACTGCTGCTGATCGACGACGACTCCCGGCTGACCGCGATGGTCGGCGACTACCTGCGCCGCAACGGCTACGAGGTCGACACCGCCGGTTCGCTGGCCGCCGGCCGCGAGCAGCTCAAGCTGCGTCCGTACGAAGCGCTGGTGCTCGACCTGATGCTGCCCGACGGCGACGGCCTGGACCTGACGCGCGAACTTCGATCCGACGCGCGCACGCGGCGCCTGCCGCTGCTGATGCTCACCGCGCGCGGCGAGCCGATGGACCGCATCGTCGGGCTGGAGATCGGCGCCGACGACTACCTGCCCAAGCCCTTCGAGCCGCGCGAGCTGCTGGCGCGGGTCAAGGCGCTGCTGCGCCGCGCCGCGCCCGAGCCCAGCGGCGACGAGGTGCTGAGCTTCGGCCGGCTCGAGGTCGACCTCGGCGCGCGCCAGGCGCGGCTCGACGGCGAACCCTGCGACCTGACCAGCCACCAGTTCGACCTGCTCGTCGTGCTCGCGCAAAGCCCGGGCCGGGTGCTGTCGCGCGACCAGATCATGGATGCGCTCAAGGGCCACCCGCTCGAGGCCTTCGACCGCAGCATCGACGTGCACATCTCGCGCATCCGCGCGGTGATCGAGGACGACCCGAAGAACCCCAAGCGCGTGCTCACCGTGCGCGGCGCCGGCTACGTGTTCGCGAAGAAGCAGGACGCGGATCAATAACGTTCCCATGCGCTCGCTCTACCTGCGCATCTACCTGACGGTGGTCGCGGCGCTGGCGCTGTTCGCGCTGGTCTCGGGCTGGCTGCTGCAGAACCACCTGGAGGCCGAGCACGCACGCTTCGAGGTTCGCGTGCAGGAGCGGCTGGAAGCCTGGGCCGACCTGCTGCAGCGTTCTCTGCCCGGACCCGACGCCCCGGTCGACGAGCAGGCCGCCGCGTTGCGCGCCTGGGCCGAGCGGCTGCGCGTGCCGATGGCGCTGGACGACGCGCAGGGCCAGCGCATCGCGGCGTCCGACGCCTACCTTCGGCGCGAGTCGACGCCGTCGCCGATGGCCGCGCTGCGCCTGCAGCCGATCCACCTCGACGACGGCCGCACGCTCACCGTGATGCGACCCGGCCGCCCGCACCCCGGCGCGCACGGCGGCCCGCCGCCGCCCTGGTGGACGCCGGCCGGCCTGCCCGACAGCCTCGGCCTGGCCTTGCTGTTGCTCGTGCTGTTCGCCGCCGTCGCCGGTGGCGCCTGGCCGGTGGTGCGCCGGCTGACGCACCGGCTCGAAGCGCTCAAGCGTGGCGTCGAGGCCTTCGGCGCCGGCAAGCTGCAGCAGCGCGTGGCCGAGGACGGGCGCGACGAGGTCGCCGCGCTCGGCGCCAGCTTCAACCGCGCCGCGGCCCGCATCGAGGCGCTGCTGCGCTCGCACCAGAGCCTGCTCGCCAACGCGAGCCACGAACTGCGCTCGCCGCTGGCGCGGCTGAAGATGGCGGTCTCGATGATCGAGGACGCGACGCCGGCGCAGCGCGAAGCGCTGCAGCGCGAGATCGACACCAACGTCGGCGAGCTCGACGCGCTCGTCGAGGAGGTGCTGCTCGCGAGCCGGCTCGACGCGACGGTCGGCGTCGAGCGCCACGACGAGGTCGAGCTGCTCGCGCTCGCCGCCGAGGAGGCGGCGCGCGTGCAAGCCGCCGCCGACGGCGCCGACCTGCGCGTGCAGGGCGACGAGCGGCTGCTGCGGCGCGCGCTGCGCAACCTGCTCGAGAACGCACGCCGCTACGGCGGCGACGAGGTCGAGGTGCGCGTCGAGCGCCGCGGCGCTCGGGTCGAGGTCCAGGTCGCCGACCGCGGCCCGGGCGTGCCCGAGACCTACCGCGAGCGCATCTTCGAGCCCTTCTTCCGCCTGCCTGGGCATGCCGAGCGCGAAGGCGGCGTCGGCCTCGGCCTGGCGCTGGTGCGCCAGATCGCCGAACGCCACGGCGGCAGCGTGCGCTGCGAGCCGCGCGCCGGCGGCGGCAGCGTGTTCACGCTCAGCCTGCCGGCGCCGATCTGAATCGCGCCGGCCGGCGCAGACGCCAGGATCGCGGCCAGCGCGAGCGCGGCCAGCACCAGGCCCAGCGTCGCCGCGAACCAGAAGCCGCGCGCACCGCGCAGCGCGGCCGGCGTGACGCCGAGCCGGTCGAAGGCGAGCAGGTAGCCGCCGAACAGGCCCACGCCCCACAGCGCGCCGGCGTTGACGAGCAGCGGCACGGTGGCCAGCCGCCAGGCGCGCAGCACGAAGGCGGCCACGGTCTGGGTCGCGTCGGCGAGGTGGAACAGCGCGACCCAGGCGAGCAGCGGCAGCGCCGCGGCGGCGACCGCGGCGTCGCGCGTGTACAGGCCGACCACCGCCGCGCGCGCGAAGTACAGCGCGCCGCCCATCAGGCCGGCGAGCAGCGCGCCGATCGCCAGCCCGTGCCAGCCCAGCCGGTGCGCGTCGCGCAGGTCGCCGGCGCCGATGCGCTGCGCGACCAGCGTCGCGGTGCCGTTGGCCAGCGCCAGCGGCACCATGAACAGCATCGACACCAGGTTGGCCGCGATCTGGTGGCCGCCGACCGGCCGTCGTGCCGAGCCGCGCGATGAACACCGCCATGAAGGTGAAGCCCGAGACCTCGACCAGGATCGCCGCGCCCATCGGCACGCCCAGGCGCAGCTGGGCCGCGAGCGCGCGCCGGTCGGGCGCATCCAGGCCGCGGCCGGCGATCGCGAAGCGCGCGTAATGCGGGTCGCGGCGCAGCACGATCCAGGCGCCCAGCGCCTGGGCCCACATCGCGATGCCGGTCGCGATGCCGCAGCCGAGCACGCCCAGCGCGGGCAGGCCCAAGGTGCGGCACGCCCGAGATCAGCGCCGCCGACAGCGGCAGCTTCAGCGCCAGGCCGCCGATCTGCAGCGCCATCACCGCCTTCGGCCGCGAGACCGCGACGTTGAAGCCGCGGTAGGCCGAGAACAGCAGCGACGCCGGCAGCGAGAACGCCAGCGCGAGCAGGTAGGCGCGCGCTTTCGCCTCGACCGGCGGCGACAGCTCGGCCAGCGCGAGGAACGGCGCCGGGAAGACGAGCAGCAGGCTGCCGGCGAAGGACAGCGCGATCGCGATCCAGACCGCCTGGTGCAGCTGGCGCCCGGCGTCGGTGTCGCGGCCGGCGCCGTGAAGCTGGCCGACGATGGGCCCGATCGCGAGCACCACGCCCATGAAGCCGATGAAGGTCGTCACGTAGGCGGCCGCGCCGACCGCGAGCGCGGCCAGGTCGGCCGCGCCATGGCGCGCGACGAGCACCGTGTCCACGGTGCTGAAGGCCAGCACCGAGAGCTGGCCGACGAACACCGGCCAGGCCAGCGGCGCGATGCGCCGCGCGCTCGCGAGCAGCGCGCGCGTCAAGCGCTGTCCCGCGGCGCGGTCGCCACGCGTCGGATGGTCGGCCCCGCTCGCCGAGCGCGCCCGTTCGGCATAGCGGTTGAAGCGCCAGGCGGTCGCCTCCTGCGTGATGCGGCGCCAGACCGCGCGCTTCTCGCCCGGCGTGAAGGCCGGCCAGAGGCGGACCTCCTCGACGCTGCGACCGCAGCCCTTGCAGACCGCGTCGCCCTGGCTCGTCGAGCAGATCGCGATGCACGGCGCGTCGGGCGTGCTCGCGTACCAGGCGAGCCAGGCGTCGCGGGCGCGCGCGGGCATCGAGTCCTCGTCGCACAGCGGCTCGTGGTGGTAGACCATCAGCGCGTAGACCTCGGCCAGCGCGCGCACCTCGGCGCAGGCGGTCACGCCGTCGGGCGACGGCGAGCGCTCGCGCCACCAGTTGATGGCGGCTTCGATGTCGGTGATGTGCAGGGCGGCCATCGGTTGCGTCGCGGAGGGGCGCGCAGGATAGCAGCGTCGGCATGCCGGCGGCGCCCGGCGCGACGCCCCGGTGCCGGCGCGGCCCTAGCCGGCGGCGAGCGCCTGGCGCCGGTGCTCGCTCGGCGACAACCCGTAGCGGGCGCGGAAGGCGCGCGCGAAATGGGCCTGGCTCACGAAGCCCCAGCGGTCGGCGATGTCGCCCACCGGCACCCGGCGCAGCGCGGCGCTGGCCAGGTCTTCCGCGGCGCGCGCCAGCCGCTGCTGCCAGATCGTGTGGCTGACCGAGCTCTGGCGCGCCGCGAACAGCCGGTTCAGCTGGCGCAGCGACTTGCCGACCGCCTTCGCCACCGCCTGCGCGTCCAGCGCGGGCTGCTGCAGATGCTCGCCGATGTAGGCCTCGGCGCGCAGCAGCAGCCAGTACGCCGAATCGGTGAGCTCGCCATGCGCCGACGGCGGGCTGCGCAGCGCCTGCATCAGGCCCCGGGTGCGGGCGACGACGCCCGGCACGTCCTCGGCCAGCGGGCGCTCGACGAAACCGACCGCGGTCGAGCGCAGCGCGCCGGCGAGCAGCCGGCCGCTGCGCAGGCGGGTGTCGACCTTGATCGGCGCGCGCGGGGGCACCACGGCGCCCGGCGATGTGCCGAGATCGGCCTCCACCACCAGCAGCCGCATGTCGGCCGTGAAGCCGTGCAGGTAGGCGATGTCGGTCGAGTAGACGAGCACGTCGCCGACCGCGGCGTTGATGCACTGGCCCGATTGGAAGAAGAACGCGTTGCCCTGCAACAGCACGCTGGCGAACACCGATTCCTTGGGGTGCGTGCGCAGCATGCGCTGCGAGCGCTCGACGACGTGCTCGTTGCCGCAGATCTCGGTGATGCGCACGCTGCCCAGGTCGAAGCTGCGCTCGCGCGCGCGCAGGCCGCCGGAGGCGAAGGTCGAACAGCGCAGGCCGATCAGCGCGGACGCGTTGTGCGCCTCCCAGAAGTCGAGCCGTTCGTTCGGCGCGACCTGGTCGGTGGACACGTCGCTGACCGGGGCCAGGAACTCGCTCATCGGCAGACCTTGCTCGGGTGGGTCGGGCCGCGCGGTGCTGATGCCGGCGGCAGGCTTGGAGCGCATCGTAGTGGCCGGCCGGCGCACGGCCCGTCGGTGTCGCCCCTAATTGCCGGCCAGCGCCGGCGGCGCTGCGGACGTCCGATCGAGACAACGATTCCGTCCGCTCCAGGCAAGCCGGGCGGTGGTGTCCTGCCTACACTCCACGCTGCGGGCCCGAACGCGGCACTGTGCCGCGTCGCGCCCAGCAAACCCACATGCCCGGTCCACGTGCAGGAGACAAGTCCATGAGCAAGCCGAAACCGTCGTTCACCCCCTGGGCCAAGCCCGCCGCCGCCGCGCTGTTCGGGCTGGCCTTCGCCGGCAGCGCCGCCGCGGCGCCCAAGCTGTGCGGGCTGGACAACGGCAAGCCGGCCACCGGCGCGCCGATCCTCGTCGGCGCCGTGGTCGGCAAGACCGGGCCGGACGACTTCAGCGCGTCCGCGCGCACGGCCAAGGCCTACTTCGACTGCGTCAACGCCAACGGCGGCATCAACGGCCGGCCGATCCAGTACCTGATCGAGGACGACCAGTGGAAACCCGAGGTCGCCGGCCAGGTCGCGTCCAAGCTGGTCAAGGACCGCGGCGTCGTCGCGCTGGTCGGCAACGGCAGCTTCGTCGAGATGACGGTCAACGCCAAGCTCTACGAGCAGCAGAACGTCGCGGTCATCGCGTCGGCCTGCGCGGTGCGCGAGTGCTTCGAGGCGAAGAACATCGCCTCGACCAACCAGGGCCCGGTGCCGAGCAACATCTCGGCCGTGCAATGGGGGGTGCAGCACCTGGGCAGCAAGAAGGTCGCCTGCATCGGCCTGAACATCCCGAGCAACGGCGTCTGGTCGTGCAACCTGACCAACGACTGGCTCAAGGAGAAGGGCCTGCAAGGCGTCTCGGTGCTGATGGACCCGGGCGCGCCGGACGCGAACTCGGCCTTGCTCGAGGCGGTGGCCTCGGGCGCCGACACGATGCTGGTCAGCCTGCCGGCCGGCCTGGCGCAGGCCTTCCTGAAGGCGGCGCAGGAGCAGGACCTGCGCGACAAGTACAAGTGGATCTCGCCGACGCCGCTGTACAAGGAAGGCATCCCGCAGGCGCTGGGCGCCTACTGGGCCGGCAAGGTGCACATCGCGATCGAGCTGACGCCGTGGAACGGCACCGGCCCCGACGCCAAGCGCTGGCGCGCGGTGATGGACAAGTACGCCGCGAAGAGCGACCCGCGCGACACCTTCAGCGAAGCCGGCTTCGTCTCGGCCAACATCTTCGTCGACACGCTGCTGAAGATGGACCCGAAGAAGATCGACCGGGCGAGCGTGACGACGGCGCTGAAGGCGGTGAAGAACTACCGCAGCGACCTGCTCTGCGGCCCGTGGTACTTCGGCAATGCCGACTTCCACCAGCCGAACCACGCGTCGCAGATGGTCGTCGCCGAGAAGGACGGCTTCAAGACCGAGACCGGCTGCTTCGACGTCACCGGCAAGTACTTCGACAAGATCCGGGCGATGGAGAAGTCCGAGCACCTGACCGGCAACTGAGCGCGGCCCGGAACCTCCGAGCGTAGCCCTCCACCCCGAGCAGCGGCAAAACCGACAACGTGTACGGCGTCTTCTTCGTCACCGGCCTGGCGATGGGTGCGCTGTACGCCTTGTCCGGCGTCGGCCTGGTCGTGCTCTACCGCTGCACCGGCGTGCTCAATCTCGCCTACGGCGCCCTCGGCGCCGCCGGCGCGATGCTCGCCTGGCAGCTCGAGCAATGGGCCTATCCGGAGCCGGTGGCGTGGGCGGTGGCGCTCGCGGTCGCGACGCTGCTGTCCTTCGTCTACGGCCGCTTCGTCGCGCCGCGGCTGGCGTTCCGCGAGCCGGTCGTCAAGGCGGTCGCGACGCTGGGCTTCGCGCTCGTGATCCTGGGCATCCTGAACTACGTCTGGGTCGAGGCGCCGCGCCGGCTCTACCTCAGCACCGACGACCTCGGCCTGCGCGTGCTCGGCGTGCGCATCACCGGCACGCGGGTGCTGGTGCTGGTCGCCACGCTGGCCGTCACGGTGGGCATCACGCTGTTCCTGAACCGCACCCGCATCGGGCTGCTGATGCGCGCGCTGGCCAGCCGGCGTGAACTGGCCTCGATGCTGGGCGTGCCGGTCGGGCGCGTCGAGGCGACGGCCTGGCTGATCAGCGGCCTGCTCGCCGGCTTCACCGGGCTCATGTTCGGCGACCTGGTGCGGCCGAATCCGGGCGCGCTGACCTTCCTCGTCATCCCGGCGATGGCCGCGGCGGTGGTCGGGCGACTGCAGTCGCTGAGCCTGACGCTGGTCGGCGGGCTCGTGATCGGCGTCGCCGAATCGATGGCCACGCTGGTGCACCCGATCTCCGCCTACCGCACCGCGACGCCGTTCATCGTCGCCGCGCTGCTGCTGCTGTGGCTGCAGCGCAAGCGGCAGCTGACGTTCTCGGGCCAGGACTGATGCGCGACGCCATCACCGGGCGCCTGGGCGACCGGCGCCTGCTCGTCGGATTCGCGCTCGCGATCGTCGTCGTCGCGGCCCTGCCGCCGCTGCTGAGTTCGCTCTGGCTGCGCGTGATGATCTCGGCGGTGATCTTCACGATCGCCGCGACCGGCACCGCGCTGCTCTACGCGCGGCTGGGCCTGGTCTCGCTGGCGCAGGTCGCGCTGGTCGGCGTCGGCGGCTGGGTCACGCTGCGCATGTGGCACGCGACCGGCCTGCCGTTCGAGCTGAACATGCTGGTCGCGGGGCTGGTGTCGGCCGTGGTCGGCATGCTCGTCGGGCTGCCGGCGCTGCGCATGCGCGGGCTGTACCTGGCGATCATCACGCTGATGGCCGCGGCCGGCTTCCAGATCCTGGTCACCGGCACCCAGTTCCCGAACGGCGGCGGCGGCTGGCTCGGCATCGCGGTGAACAGCGTGTTCATGCCGCGCCCGCTGCTCGGCCATTCCGACGAGGCGATGCTGCGCTACGCCAGCGTCGTCGCGCTGCTGTGCTTCGGCCTCGTCGCCTGGGCGCGCCGCTCGCGCCCAGGCCGCGCCTGGGCGCTGATCCGCAAGAGCGAGGCCTGCGCGATGGCCGCCGGCGTCAACGTCGCGCTGTACAAGGCCTGGGGCTTCGCGATCGCCGGCTTCCTGGCCGGCATCGCCGGCGCGCTGCTCGCCGGCACGATCGGCGTGCTCGACGCGACCACCTTCCCGGCCAGCGAGTCGATCCTGCTGTTCGCGCTCACCGTCGTCGGCGGCGCCTACAGCGCGCTCGGCCAGGTGATCACCGGGCTGCTGTTCCGCGCCGCGCCGGCGCTGCTGAACAACATCGGCGTCGACGGCAACCTCGCCTACGCGCTGTTCGGCATCGGCCTGCTGCACGCGCTGATCACCGCGCCGCAAGGCATCGCCGGGCAGATCCTCGACGGTCTGGCGCGGCTGCGCCGCCCGCGGAGCGAGCGGTGATCTCGATCCGCGACCTGTCGGTGGCCTTCGGCGGCGTGCGCGCGCTGAACCGGCTCAGCGTCGACCTGAGCGACAACGTCGTCGGCATCATCGGCCCGAACGGGGCCGGCAAGACGACGCTGCTCAACGTCTTCAGCGGCTTCGTGCAGCCGCAGGGCGGCTCGATCGACGCCTTCGGCACCGACCTGCTGGCGCTGGCCCCGCACCGGCGCGCGCGCTGGGGGTTGCGGCGCAGCTTCCAGAACGAGCAGATCGTCGACGACCTGACGCTGGCCGACAACCTGCGCGCGGTGCTCGACGGCCTGCCGCGTGCCGGCCGCCGCGACGCCGCGCGCCAGATCGCCGATGCGCTGCATCACGTCGGCCTCGAAGGCCGAGCCGAGGCGATGGGCGCGTCGCTGAACGCGTTCGAGCGGCGCATGGCGGAGCTGGCCAAGACCCTGGTCGGCGCGCCGCGCGTGGTGCTGCTCGACGAGCCCGCCGCCGGCCTGCGCGACGACGAGGTCGACGCGCTGC
Source organism: uncultured beta proteobacterium (assembly GCA_963788635.1). Classification (GTDB taxonomy): domain Bacteria; phylum Pseudomonadota; class Gammaproteobacteria; order Burkholderiales; family Burkholderiaceae_C; genus Rubrivivax. Next base: position 29,698 of record CAWBHE010000003.1, read on the forward strand.
GCCAGGCGATCCTCGGCCTGCACGAGCGCTTCGGCGCGATGACGCTGCTCATCGAGCACGACGTCGAGCTGATTTCGTCGGCGTGCACGTCGACCGTGGTGCTCGACTTCGGCGAGCTGATCGCCTTCGGCCCCACCGCCGAGGTGCTGCAGAGCGAGCGCGTGAAAGCGGCCTACCTGGGCGTGGAGGCCGGCGCGTGACGAGCTTGCTCGAAGTGCGCGGGCTGCAAGTGTCGCGCGGCGCCAAGCGCGTGCTGAACGACGTCTCGCTGCGCCTGGAGACCGGCAAGATCGTCGCCGTGCTCGGGCCCAACGGCGCCGGCAAGAGCAGCCTCGTGCTCGCGATGAGCGGCGTGCTGCCGCTGGACGCCGGCGCGGTGCTCGTCGACGGCGTCGCGCTCGGCCGCGCCGCACCGCACGAGGTGCGCCGCGCCGGCATCGCCGCGATCCCCGAAGGCCACCAGGTGCTCACCGGCTTGAGCGTGCGGGACAACCTGCGCGTCGCCGGCTGCGTGCTGGCGCCAGGAGAGGTCGGCGCCGCGATCGAACGCACGCTGCAGGTCTTCCCCGAACTGCGCGAACTGCAGCCGCGCGACGCCGGCACCTTGTCCGGCGGCCAGCGCCAGATGGTGGCGCTGGCGCAGGCCTTGATGAGCCGGCCGCGCTTCATCCTCGTCGACGAGATGTCGCTCGGCCTGGCGCCGCTGATCGTCGCGCGGCTGATGAAGGTGCTGCAGACGCTGGCCGCCGGCGGCTGCGGCGTGCTGCTGATCGAGCAGTTCACCCATGTCGCGCTGCAGCTCGCCGACCACGCCTACGTGATGAACCGCGGCCGCATCCACTTCGAGGGCGCGCCGGCGGAGATCGAAGCCAACCCGCAGCTGCTGCACGCCGCCTATCTGGCGGGCTGACGGCCGGCCGCGCGACGGAAGAACCGGAGACCGCGAGTGAACCTGGCACGACAACTCGAAGGCAAGACCTGCCTCGTCACCGGCGGCGCCGGCAGCATCGGCCGCGCGACGGCGCGCCTGTTCGTCGAGCAGGGCGCGCGCGTGATGCTGGTCGACCTCGACGCCGCCGCGCTGCAGCGCGCGGCCGCGCCGCTCGACGCCGAGCGCAGCGCGTGGACGGTCGCCGACATCACCGACGAGGCCAGCGTGCGCGCCGCGGTGGCGGCCACCGTGGACCGCTGGGGCGGCATCGACATGCTGTTCAGCAACGCCGGCAACTTCGGCGTCGTGCGCCCGATCGCCGACTACCCGAGCGACGTGTTCGACGCCGTCTACGCGGTGCACGTCAAGGGTGCGTTCCTGATGTGCAAGCACGCGGTGCCGGCCATGAACGACGGCGGCAGCATCGTCATCAATTCCAGCGTCGCCGGCACGCGCGGCGATGCCGGCGTCTACGCCTACATCACCGCCAAGCACGCCCAGGTCGGGCTGATGCGCTGCCTGGCCAAGGAACTCGCGCCGCGCCGCATCCGCGTCAACACGATCCACCCGGGCCCGGTCGACAACGGCTTCCAGCTCGCCGTCGAGCAGGACCTGCAAGGCATCATCGGCCGCGACGGCACGCAGTTCTTCAACGAGATCATCCCGATGGGTCGGCACGGCACGCCGGACGAGATCGCGCTGTCGGTGCTGTACTTGGCTTCGGCGCAGAGCAGCTTCACGACAGGGGCGATGCTGGCGGTGGACGGGGGCATGAGCGCCTGATACCGACTTGCGATCGATCGACCAGGAATGAGGGGCCGCTCGCGGCCCGTTGCGGACGTTCGCCGAACGTAGGTCCACGACAGCCGCGTGCGGTCAAGGGCGCGTGCCGCGGTCGCGGGGTGGCCGCCTCCGCTCATGTCCCCCGACGACGGCCTGCCGGCCGTCGTCTCCTCCTTTACTTCGCTACAGCGGCCACCCCACGCCCACGGCCACCGGCGTCGGTGGCGTTCGACGGTCGAGAACAGCCGCTGCCCGAAGATCGGGACGGTGGGGCGCGCTGTGCAGCGAAGTAAAGGAGGAGCGAGCGGGCGCAGCCCGTTCGCGGGGGACATGAGCGGAGCAGCGCGCCCCGGCGGCCCGATCTCGCGCCCATGCCGGCATGCACAACGAACGGCCGCAACGGGCCGCGAGCCGCCAGATGGCCGTTCTCAGCGATCGATCGCGAATGGGTATGAGCGCTGCGCCTGCCACGCATCGTCACCAGCGCGTGCTCAGCTCGTTGAGCCACTGCGGCCCGAGCCGGAGCAGCACGGCTTCGACGGTCTTGTCCAGGCCGGTGAGGATCGCTGCGCCGATCCCGAGCAGGAGGACCCCGAGCACGCGCTTGCCGGTCGTCCCGGCAGAGACGAGCCTGCCGCGCAGGCGCCTCAGCGTCACTGCGGAGAGCTGGCCGACCACCAGCAGCGGCGTGCTCGCCCCGATGCCGAACAGTGCCATCAGCCCGGCGGCCTGGACGAGCTGCGTGCCCTGCGTCGCCAGCGTCACCGCCGCGCCGAGGGTCGGCCCCGAACAGGGTGCCCAGACCAGCCCCAGCAGCAGCCCGATCGCGAACTGGCCGCTCCAGCCCTTGCGGTGGATGCGCGCGATCAGGCCGTCTCCGGCGCTGCCCAGACCGGCCGCGGCCTGGGCGAAGCGCTGCTGCAGCCGCGCCGAGACCAGGAAGGCGCCGAACACGATCATCAGCACGGCCGCCCCCTTGCGCAGCAACCCCTGGTCGATCCCGGCGGCGATGCCGACCGTCGCGATGAACAGCCCGACCGCGGTGAACGACGCCGTCAGCCCGGCCGCCAGCGCCAGCGGCCCCCAACGATGCTCGGCCAGTGCCGCGGCGACGACGATGGGCAGCAGCGGAAGCACGCAGGGCGACAGCGTCGACAGCACGCCGGCCGCGTAGCCCAGAAGGTAGGTGCCGGGGCCGAAGTCCATCGCGCGCGCGCCGCCCGGGTCAGAGGGTCTTGGCGAACAGCTTGGCGATCGCCTCCTTGCGCGTCTGCCCGGTCGAGCGCGCCACCTCCTTGCACCCCTTGAAGGCGACGAAGGTGCTCTGCTGCGCGACGCGAAGCCGTTTGCGCAGATCGATCTCCTTGTCGAAGTCGGCGATGAACACCGTGACGCTCTTGAACTTGGGGTCCTCGATCAGCTCGGTGACGATGGGCTTCTGCACGCTGCAGGTCGAGCACCAGTCGGCGACGAAGGCGACGACGACCGGCACGCAGCGCTCCAGCGCCGCGGCGAAGCGGGCCTTGTCGTAGGGCACCTCGGCCGCCGCCGCGCCCACCGACAGCGCAGCCAGCAGCAGCGCGAAGCCGCCCCGACCAACCCAGCGCGCGACCTTCATGACCGTCCTCCATCGGCAGCACGAGCCGACGAACAGTTTGCGCGATCCGCAGCCCGAGCGACGGCGTCACGACGACCGGCGTTGCGCGAGGTCAAGCGCCGCGCAAGCACGCGCCGGCTCAGCGCCCGGACTCGGCCCACGCGGCCAGCGATCGGCGGGCGGCGAGCGATCCGCATTCGACCAGGGCCTCGAGCGCGCTGAACTGAAGCATCCCGTAGCGGTCCACCTCGGGCTCGATCAGCACGTCGACGTGGCTGGCCACGCGCTGCATGTGGTCCTCGCCGCCGACGGTCATCGTGCGGATCAGCAGGTCGCCGAGCTTGGGCGTCTGGATCGGCGCGAGCCAGGGCAGCCAGCGGTGCCACAGCACCGACCATGCCGACGGAAAGCCGCCCTCCGGGGCGCGGACATCGTCGCTGGGCGCGACCTTGCTCGCGAACACCGTGCCGCCGCAGCGGGCCTTGACCAGATCGGCGGGCAGGTTGTTGACCACGCCGCCGTCGACCAGCACCCGCGCGCCCTCCGGTCACCGGCACCATGATCCCCGGGATCGACGAGCTCGCGCTCGCCGCCAGGCCCAGCGAGCCGCTCTCGTGCACCCGGGCCTGCGCGGCATGAAGGTCGGTCGACACGGCGAGGTAGGGAATCCACAGGTCCTCGATCAGCACGTCGCCGAAGGACTTCCGGATGCAGGCATCGCGGCGCCGCGACGCCACCAGCGCGACGACGGGCAGCGTGTATTCCTGGAACGGCCGCTGCCCGATGACGTAACGGTTGAGCGCGACCATCTCGGCCGTCGACAGCCCCATCGCGTGCATCCCGGCCTGGATGGCGCCCATGCTGGTGCCGCCGATGCAGTCGATCGGCACGCCCGCCGCGCCGAAGGCCTCGATCACGCCGATGTGCGCCAGCCCGCGCGCGCCGCCGCCCGACAGCGCCAGGCCCAGGCCGCGGCCCGTCAGCAGGCGTGCGGCGCGTTCCATCGTGCGCGCGTCGTCCACGCGCAGATGGAAGTGCCGGTCGAACGCTGCCGCGTCCAGCCAGGCGCGCGTGGCGCGCGGCGCGACGGTCGACGCCGGGTGCGCGAGCAGCAGCGACCAGGTCGGGCCCCGACCCCCCTGCCCTGCATCGCGTTGCACGCGGTGCAGCCGGTCCTGCGCCGCCGGCGGCGGCGCGGACGACCCGGGCTCGGCCGGCTCGGCCAGCCACAGACAGCGGTCCGCGTGCAGCATGCATTCGCGCGACCACAGATCGTCGGCCACGCCGGCGTCGAGCAGCACGACGTCGTGGACGTTCTGCGCCTCCGCGAGCCAGAGATCGAACTGGCTCCACAGCGGGTGCGTCGGTGCCGCCTCGGCCCCGGCGTCGATGCTGCGGCCGACGGCGGCCTCGAACCCCTGCCGCGTGCACAGCGCCGCCGACACCGTGCGCTGCAGCGCCGCGCCCAGCTGATCCAGCGCGGCCTGCAGCCGCGCGCTGGCCGAGGCCCGCAGCACCACCAGCACCTGCGCGCCGCGCGGCGGCCGCGCGGCCACCTGGTCGACGAGGCGCCGCACGACCGTGCCCGTCAGGCGCCGCGCGAAGGCCGGATGCGCGTCGGCGAAGCGTTCGAAGTCGTCGCGCGACAGGCGCATCAGCGAGGCGTCGCGTTCGGCCATGACCGTCGCGCTGCGCGTGCCGCCGGCGATCAGCGCGATCTCGCCGACGCTGGCGCCGGGCAGCAGGTCCGCGCCGCGCCGCGGCCCGTCGGCGGATGCCGTGACGACGCTGAGCCGGCCGCTGGTCAGCACGTACCAGGCGTCCGCGGCGTCGCCCTGCGCCATCAGGCACGCGCCGCGTTCGAGCGCCACCTCGGTGGCCCCGCGCAGCAGCGCGTCGAGCGGCGCCGCGTCCAGGCCCGGCACCAGGTCGGCGACCGCGCGCCGGAAGATGAGCGTGCGCAGCCGCCGCGTGGCCAGCTGCGCCAGCCTTGCGTCGAAGGCGTCGAAGCGCGCGCCTATCGTGCGCAGCAGATCGCGGCCCAGCTCGAGCCCGGTGCAGGCGCCGACCGCCACCGCGTCGACCTCGGCCTCCCGGCCGGTCACGGCCTGGATCTCGCCGAACACGTCGCCGGCACCGATCTCGGCCAGCGTCGTGGGCGTCGGCGTGCCGGGCAGCAGCATCCGGACCCGGCCCTGCAGCACCAGGAACAGGCTCGCGCCGCGCGCGCCGGCGCGCATCAGCAGCTCGCCGGGCGCGGCGCTGAACGGCCGTGCCTGCTCGCAGCACAGAGCGACGACCTCGTCCGGGGCGCCCAGGAACAGGTCGCTGCGTGCCAGGCGTTCGCGAAGATCGGGCAAGGGCAAGGTGCTGGGGGTCAATGCGGGCTCGCGGCGCGCTCGGCCGGCGTGCTGGCCAGAGGCACCGGCCTGAGTCTCGTGAACGGTAGCGAAGGCATGGTTCGGTCCGGTGGAGGCAGGCCCGGGAACGACTGGCGCCGCGCAGTCCGGGCGCGGGTTGCGGCCGCGGCGAACGACGCCGCGTTGCCCGCGCGCCGGCACCGAAGGCGACCCGCCGCGTGGCGCGAAGGATACCTGCGGCGATGCGGCGAAGCGACGCGCGAGCCGCGCCCGGCGCAGCGGGCTCCGGCGCCCGACAATCGCCTCGCGCGGCTTGCGCCGCCGATCCGGAACCGATGCACCGAACCCTCTTCAACACGCCGCTGGTCAGCGCGGCCCTGCGCGCGCTGTCGCTGGCCTTCCTGCGCCTGACGGGCTGGAAGACGCAGGGCGCACTGGACCCGCGCGCGCGCAAGTCGGTGCTCATCGCCGCACCGCACACCAGCAACTGGGATCTGCCGTACACGCTGATGGCCGGCTTCGCGTTCGACCTGAACCTGTACTGGATGGGCAAGGCCTCGCTGTTCCGGGCGCCGTTCGGGCCGCTGATGCGCTGGCTGGGCGGCATTCCCGTCGACCGCAGCAGCGGCGGCAACATGGTGGCGGCTTCGGCGCAGGCGCTGCGCGCGGCCGACGGGCCGCTGCAACTGGTGCTGGCGCCCGAGGGCACGCGCGACAAGACGCGACAGTGGCGGACGGGCTTCTACTACATCGCGCTGCAGGCGCAGGTGCCCATCGTGCTGGCCTACATGGACTACCGGCGCAAGATCGTCGGGCTGGGGCCGGAGTTCACGCCCAGTGGCGACGTCGAGCGCGACCTGGGCGAGATCAAGCGCTTCTATGCCGGGGTGCAGGGCCGCAACGCGGATCAGTTCGACGCCGGCTGAGGGCGGCGCGGACGACGGTGGGGTGCCTGGCCCGACGGGCGGCAGAACTACCGCGCCGCCTGGCGGGCCTGGTGCTACGCGGTGGTGCCGCGCCTGGCCCGAGGGGGCGGGCGGCGCTGGGCACCAGCAGACGCCGCGCTCGTTTCGGCCAGCTTGCCGGTTGCGTACTTGTGCAGGACGCTGGCGATCAAGGTCTGGTACGGCATGCCTTCCTCGAGTGCCTTGGCCTGGATACCGAGAAGGTCGACCGACGAGAGCCGGATGTTCACCCGCTTGTCCTTGATGGCCGTCGCTCTTGCCGCAGCACGCATGCGCTGCAGTTCCGCCTTGCCTGCCGTCGGCTTGAGCTTGCCGGCCTCGTAGGTTTGGAGGACCTCGAGTTCATAGGGATCGAGCTTAGACATCGTCAGACTCCTTCGAGATGAAGTCGCGAGTGGCCTTGCGGCTGGGGATGATGGTCTTGAGGAAGAAGTGGTCCTCTTCCTCGACGAACGGAACCAGATAAGCGTAGCCGGCTACTTCCACGACCATGACCTTCTGCCGCGGGTACTTCCTCGGGTTCGGGTGGGGCACGACTTCAAGCAATGCTCCGGCCTCCACCGCCACGGTGATCTCTTCGAAGGAGACGCCCCGCTCGTTCTTGAGCAAGTCATTCTTCTCAGGCGCCCACCGGAATGGCTTCATGCGCTAAACATCGTAGCAGACGCGTGTGCCTTATGTCCTCATGGCTGCTTCGGACGGAGGGAAGCGGACCAAGTGCCGCGCCGATGCGAGTCGGCTCCAGCGATTACGAAGGGACTTCCCACGATCCTGCGACGGCGTCGAAGCGCGGCCCCCGCGCCACCGGCTTGAACATGTTGATGTTCGTGGGCTGGTAGCCCAGCTTCGCGTAGAGAGCCCGTGCCGCCGCGTTGTGCCCGAACACGTGCAGCGCGATGCCGGCCAGGCCCAGGCGCGAGACCTCCGCTTCGGCCGCCTCGAAGGCGCGCAAGGCATGCCCTTTTCTCTGATGCTCGGGCCAGACGACGACGTCGTAGATGTAGGCCACCCGTTCCGTGCCTCGAGCCTGGGCGGCGAACCAGAGCTCACCCACCTGCGCACCGGCGTCGTCGACGATGGCGAAGAACCAATGGTCGGGGGTCTGCCTGCCCAAGGGCAGCAGCGTCTGGGTCTCCTTGCGGGCGCGCTCGAGCGCGTCGGACTCCGCCCAGTTGCCCGACGCCACCTTCTCGGCCGCATAGGCGTGAACGGCTCTCGCGATCCAGGCGGCGTACTCGGCTGCCGTGAGCGGACGAAGGGCTGGCATCGGCGTCTTTCTCGGTTCGTTCGGGTGGCGGGTCAAGCGTCATGCCCCCACGCAGCGGCGCTGCCCGGGGCCACGAGGGCCTGCAGCTTGAGCACCGTGGCCCAGTTGCGCGTGGTGACGAGCTCGCTCAGGCCGGCGAGTGCGCGGTTGGCGGCGGGGCTGGCAAGAATGCCGTCGGGACAGTACAGGTAGGCCGCCCGTCTACCGACGGCGAACTGGTCCGGCGGCTGGACGGCTGCAGCGAGCGCGCGCACTGCCGCCGGCGGCGCTGCGCCCTGCGCGAAGACGACCAGGAGCCGGGACGGATCGACACCGGGCGCCGCGAGCGGGTTCTGCTCGACGGTGGCCGCGAGCTCCGCGGCAGACTTGACGACGACGGGCACGTCGAAGCCGAAGCGATCGCGCAGCGCCCCCGAAATGGCCTGGGCGTGCGCCGCGGCGCTGTTCTGCGCGTGGGTGAAGACGACGTTGCCGCTGTTGAGCAGCGTCTGGATGCCGCCATAGCCGACATCTTCGAACAGCGAGCGAAGCTCGGCCATCGGCACACGCTTGGCCTTGCCGACATTGATGCCACGAAGCAGAGCGACGAAGGTGGGCATGGCGGTCACCGGCGGGGCGGGATGTTCGAGGCGAGGCGAGGCGGACGACCCGGCGCCAGGCGCGCCGCCGGGATGATGCGCGCAGCCCGCAGGCAACGCAGGGCGACGCACTACTTGGGCGTCGATGCGGCGTCCCTTTCCCGCTTGTACTGCTCGTACGAGGTCGCGGTACTGGACAGACAGCGGCTTCGGTCTTGGGCGTCGATGATCTTCAGGCACTCGTTCTTCTGCCACGCCTGCCCGGCGCCGTACAACTGCTGAGCCGAACAGCCGCCGAAGATCACCGGGGCCACGAGAGCCAGAGAGACGGAAAGAAGATGGGTGTTCGAGGGCACGATGCAGCTCGGTCAGTCGCCAGTCGGGTTGATCTCGTCGGTCGTCTCGTCGGTCTCGTGGTACCTGGCGATCGCCCGGTCCAGCCGCTTGAGCAGCGCGTTGAGGGTTTCGCCATCGCGTCGCACGAGCATGGCCAGCGCGTTGTGGCCGTCGGCCGCGGTGGCGGCGCAGTCGATGGGACCGATGGGGCCGACCGTGATGTCGCCGCCGTCGGCGATCAGCGCTTCGATGTTCTTCATGCCGCCATCATGCCGCGCCGTGCTGCCTGAAACCGGAGATCCTTGATCCACCTGGCGTCACGCGGCAAGTCTTCCCACTGGCTGAGCCCGTCGAAGTGACCGATGGAGAGATGCGAGATCGCGTCGGACTCGGTCCAGCGCAGGTTCACGAAGGGTCAGGCGCCTGACGCCCAAGCATTGAGCTCATGTGCCGGCGTAGTGTGCACCGGCCAAGACAAAGGGGAGCACCAACTCAGGAATGAGGTAGCCAAGCCAAACTGCTCGTGGCTCGGGTAAGCCGACCTTTGCGATGGAGACCAAGCGCCCGACGCCTGCGAGCAAAACGCCCAGAGCCAGGAGGTAGACAAGAAAACCTTGCTGACGAACGGTGAGGCCAGCCCACAAGCAGATGAGACCGGTTGAGAGATAGACGCCAGCCATGAACCTGTGAACGTTGTCTAGGCGTGGCGAGGTAGCGGGCTGCCCGAGATAGAACTGCAGCGAGCCGCCGAAGATGGCGATTGCGGCGACTAGAAACAGGCAAACCTGCACGATGTGCTGACTGATACTCAACGACGTTTCAATCGGCATGGCAGTTCCTCCTTAAGGCGCCAACGTTCGAGGTGAGGCGGGACCGACGGCAAGACGCCAGCCCCAGGCCGGCTGAAAATGCACCGTGTGCCACCGGCCCGGGGCTGGTGGCTTGCCGTTGGGCCTCGCCTCAGCCGAGGGGTTAGCGAAGTAATCGGGCCCTGGGCCGCAAATCGCCCGAAGGTCACTCAGAAAAAGAGCAAATCAACCACTTGGGTGGAGTGACTTAAGAGGCCTCACTTGGCGCCAGAACTGTTCTGGCCTTGTGCGGGTGGCGAAGCCGGGACGGCTTGCGAAGTGGTCTGTGATTGTGCGGTCGACCCCTGCGTCGCAGGCTGAGATGCAGCCGGCCGTAATGAGCCGGCTCCATTGAAACTCTTCTCGAGGCGGCCGGTGGGCTGGAGGTTAGCTGCCCCGTTCATGCTATCGAACGTAGGAACGGACTGCTTCGGACTCTGCTTCTCTGTCATCGCTTTCTCCCTTTCGGTCGAATAGGAACCAATGGCGGCGCTGACGCCGACGATAGAGGTCAGGACTACGCCCAACCCGAAGCTTATCAGCGCAAAGAGATCGATGCGGGCCAGGACAGGATCGCGGCCAGTGACTTCCCCTGCAATGATCCCTTCGATGTGGCTTTGATTGAGCCGGAAGACCCTCAGAACCGCGAGAAGCGAGAAGACGAAGCAAACGATTGAGGCGATGTACAGCGTCAATGCCTCGGGAGACTTTAGGCCCACGGTCGTCAAGAGCGTGAGGTGAAGACCAATGCCCGCGGCCGAAAGTGTGAGGATGCTTCGATCGTGCTCAATGGAAGTAGTGAACCAGGCCGTAACTGCGGCGCTGTAGTACGCAACATCTTTCTGTTCGTCGAGTGATGGAGGCGACATGTGCTTTGTGAGGCCTTGTATGTTCAGCCCACCGATTCCGCAGAAGAATCGGTAGTTGCGCAGGAGCCGGCGGCGCCTGCGGTTGCCGACCCGACAGCCCGTTGAAGCCTTGGGCTTGCGAGCCCGCACGTTAGCGTGGGGCGTCGGGTCGGGCGTTCTCGTAACCCGAACAGTTGATCGGGCCCTCGCGAGCCCGGATTCTTGCAAGGCAGGGTACCGGAATGAGCAACCCAGACTCCTTCGTCGGCGTGGACGTGGCCAAGGCCTGGATGGACGTGGCCTGGCTGGGTGGTCAGACGCTTCGCTTGGACCACACGCCCGAGGCCATCGCCGGCTTGCTCGACCAGCTGCGCGCGCAGCCGCCGGTGCTGGTGGTGATGGAGGCCACCGGCGGCCTGGAGACCGAACTGGCCAGTGCGCTGGCCGCGGCCGGCGTGCCGGTGGCGGTGGTGAACCCGCGCCAGGTGCGTGACTACGCCAAGGCTTGCGGGCGCCTGGCCAAGACGGACCGCATCGACGCGCAGGTGCTCGCGGCCTTCGCTTGCGCGATCCGCCCGCAAGTGCGCGCGCTGCCCGACGAACACACGCGGGCACTTGGCGATCTGCTGGCGCGCCGGCGCCAGCTGGTGGACATGCGCGTGCAAGAGAAGCTGCGCCTGCAGCAGGCCTCGCCGTTGCAGCGCCCCAGCCTGCGCGAGCACATCGACTGGCTGGACGAGCGCATCGCTCGGCTGGACATCGACCTGACGCACGCGCTGCGCAGCTCGCCTGCATGGCGTGACAAGGACGATCTGCTCAAGGCGATCCCGGGCGTGGGCTCGCTCACGCGCGCAACGATGCTGGCGCTGCTGCCCGAGCTCGGGTCGCTGAGCCGTCGGCAGATCGCGGCGCTGGTGGGTGTGGCACCGTTCAACCGCGACAGCGGCAAGCACCAGGGCGGGCGGGTGATCTGGGGCGGACGCGCGCAGGTGCGGCGCACGTTGTACATGGCGGTGGTCGCCGGCCTGCGCTGCAACCCCGTCGTTCGCGGCTTCTACGACCACCTGCGCGGCCAGGGCAAGCCGGCCAAGGTGGCCATCACCGCTTGCATGCGAAAGCTGCTCACCATCATGAATGCCATGCTCAAACATCACTCGCCTTGGACGCCTGGGCTTGACATGCAACACAGTTGCTAACGT
>CAWBHE010000004.1:0-176314 GCA_963788635.1 uncultured beta proteobacterium
CCTCCAGGCTGGATTCGCAGCCCTCGGGTTCGCCCCGGAATCCGATTTCCGGCAGCGCGGTGAAGCGGCGATAGACCTCGAACGCCTGCGCGAGATCCAGCGCCGCCTCGCCCATCACCCGCGGTTGGCACAAGAGGCGTACCAGCGCCAGCATCGTCACGCGGCAGAACCAGAGCCGAGGCGCCGCTGCGTTTTCCCAGTAGGCGCGCGCCGCGCCGTGATGCGGGTGATCACTCACTGCCAGCGCGAGCCACACGTTCACGTCGGGCAGATCGCCTGTCGCCGGGGCGGCCCAGGACGGCTGCGGCTCGGCGGCCTCAGGCGTCATCGAGCAGTTCGAAGAGGCCGGCGTTGCTGGGGTTGCGCAAGGGCAAGGGTCGGCCCGTGACGATGCTCGGCAGCGCGCTGCGCTCGGCGCTGCTGGGCGGGGTCGGCGGCGCGTTCAGGCCCCGTTCCACCAGGCTCAGCACCAGCGCCTTGAGCGTCGTCCCTTCGAGGGCGGCGCGCGACTTCAGCTGACGCAGCAGCGGGTCGGGAAGGTCGATGGTGGTTCGCATCAAAACATCTTAGCATCTTGGTGATATTCGCCGATCCCGACATTCCAGGCCAGGTGGCGCTGCCTCAGCCCGTGCCGACCTTCAGGAACAGCTCGCGATCGGGCGCGAAGTTGGCGTACAGCGGCAGCAGTGCGCCGCCGAGCGCGCGCGCGTCGGGGCCTATCGTCCCCGGCAGTGCCGTCGGGCGCAGCACGCCTTCCCAGTCGTAGCGGTCGAGCGCCGACGCCAGCTCGGCCATCAGCGCCGCGAGCAGCTCGCGGCTGAACGAGCCGTCGACGATGACGCCGTCCAGGTCCAGCAGGCAGGCGGCGCTGTTGACGGCGAGCGCGATGGCCGCCGCGGTCTCGGCCAGCCAGCGCCGGGTGACCGGCGCCCAGGGCGGCTGCAGCGCGCGGCCGTCGCCGGTGGCGCCGGGGTCCAGGCCGGCGGCATCGAACATGCGCTCCAGCGTGAGCAGCGACGCGCGGCCGAGCAGCTGCATCGGCGGCCCGGGCTGGCCCGGCAGGCTCAGGCCCAGCGGCATCGAGCCGATCGCGCCGGCGTTGCCGTGCAGGCCGGCGCGCAGGTGGCTGTCGATGACGAGGCCGCCGCCGATGAAGGTGTCGACGAAGACGTAGAGAAAGCTCTTCATGCTGCGCCCGCGCCCGGCCACCAGCTCGGCGACGCAGGCAGCGGCGGTGTCCTTCAGCAGCTCCACCGGCAGGCCGCCCAGGCGCGCGACTTCGGCCGCGAGGTCGACGCGGTCCCAGCGCGCGCTGAGCTGCGGGTCGACGCCCAGCAGCTGCTGCCAGCCGCCCATCTGCAGCGGCGCGGCGATGCCTATGCCTTGCACGCGCTCGCGCCGGGCGGGCCCGAGCAGGCGGCGGATGTCCTTCAGCCGGCGGCCGATCTCGGCCAGCACCGCGTCGGGGTCGGGGAAGGGGTAGTCCAGCGACCAGCGCTCGCGCACCGCGCCGATGAAGTCGACGAGCAGCACGTCCAGGCTGCGCCGGCCGACCTTGATGCCGATCGCGAACGCGCCGTCCGGGTCCAGCGACAGCGGCACCGACGGCTGGCCGACCTTGCCGCGCAGCGGTGCGCCCTTGACGAGCAGGCCGTCGCCTTCGAGCCGCCGGGTGATCTGCGAGATGGTCTGCGCCGTCAGCTGCGTCAGGCGCGCGATCTCGGCGCTGGGCAGCGCCCCGTGCAGGCGGATCGCCTGCAGCACCACGCGTTCGTTGTACTGGCGCAGCCCGCCCTGGCTGGAGCCGCGCGGCTTCAGTCGGGACGGTTCGTCGTGGGTGGCCAGGGTGTGCGGCATGGGGTCTTCACGGGCTCTCAGGCGGCGAGGGCTTCGGCAATCACGCCCTTCTTGAAGATGAAGTTGGCATACGGCTGCAGTTCGCCGGTCTGGACGATGGCGAAGGCGCGGCGCACGCGTTCGTAGAACGCGAAGCGCTCGATCGCCTCGCATTGTGCCGAGCTCGCCCAGCCGCGCGCCTCCAGATCGCCGATCACCGCGCGCTGCAGCGCGCTGCGGTAGCCGTCGGGCGTGTCGCTGACCTGCATGTAGGCCACCGGCCGCGCCACCGCGGCGTCCAGCGGCAGCAGCGACAGCAGCGCCTCGGCCGCGCGCTGCACGCCGGCGCCGGGCAGCGCGATGATGGTCTTGCCCTGGCCCAGCGACGCGGCGGTGAAGTTGGCGTCGGCGACGACGATCTCGTCGCCATGGCCCATCTCGGCCAGCACGCGCAGCAGCTCGGGGGTGAGCAGGGGGTCGATGCCTTTCAGCATGGCGCCTCTTCAATGGGCCAGGCATTCCGGCGGGATCTGTCTCGGGCGGCATCGCACCGGTCATCACCGCGACCGTGTCGCTCATGCTGATCGTTTTCGGGTTCAGCACCGCGGCGCGGCGGCCCAGCCGGGCGACGTGGATGCGGTCGGCGATCTCGAACACGTGCGGCATGTTGTGCGAGATCAGGATCACCGGCAGGCCCTTGTCGCGCACGCGCCGGATCAGCTCGAGCACCATGTTGCCCTCCTTGACGCCGAGCGCCGCGGTCGGCTCGTCGAGGATCACCACGTGCTCGGCGAAGGCCGCGGCGCGCGCCACCGCGACGCACTGGCGCTGGCCGCCGGAGAGCGTCTCGACCGCCTGCGTCATCGAGCGGATGCCGACCTTCAGGTCGTTCATGCGTTCGATGCTCGTCTGCAGCATCTTCTTCTTGTCGAGCATGCGCAGCACGCTGCCGAGGAAGCCCGCGCGGCGCAGCTCGCGGCCGAGGAACAGGTTCTCGGCGATGGTCATCGCCGGCGCCACCGCGAGGTCCTGGTAGACGGTCTCGATGCCGACGCGGCGCGCGTCCATCGGGCTCTTGAAGTGGATCGGCTGGCCGTCGAGGACGATCTCGCCTTCGTCGGGGATCGTCGCCCCCGACAGGCACTTGATCAGGCTGGACTTGCCGGCGCCGTTGTCGCCGATCACGGCCAGGATCTCGCCGGCGCGCAGTTCGAAGTCGGCGCCGTCCAGCGCCGTCACCTGGCCGTAGCGCTTGACCAGGCCCTTGGCCTGCATCACGATACGCGGTGCCACCGCTCCGGCTCAGCGGGCCGCCCTTGCGCGAGAGTTGGTCGACGGCCACCGCGAGGATGACCAGGATGCCGGTGATCAGGACCTGGTAGACGGACTGCACGCCCATCAGCGTGAGGCCGTTGCGCAGCACGCCGACGATCACCGCGCCGACCAGCGTGCTGAGCACGAGGCCGCGGCCGCCGAACAGGCTGGTGCCGCCGAGCACGACCGCGGTGATCGAGTCGAGGTTGTCGGTCTGCCCGGCGTTCGGGTCGCCGACCCCGGTGCGCGCCACCGACAGCAGCGACGCGATGCCGTAGAGCACGCCGGCGAGCACGTAGACGCCGAGCAGCACGCGTTCGGTCGGCGATGCCGGTGAGCCGCGTCGCCTCGGGGTTGTTGCCCACCGCGTAGATATGGCGCCCGGCCTGGGTCTCGCGCAGGTAGAACCAGACCGCGCCGTAGAGCAGCAGCATCAGCAGCGAGCCGTAGGCGACCTCGGCGTTGCCGAGGTGCAGCGTGTTGCCCAGCCAGGTCATCCCCGCCGGCACGTCGGTGACGGTCTGCGACTTCGAGTACAGCTGCGTGATCGCGAAGGCGATGTTCAGCGTGCCCAGCGTGACGATGAACGACGGCAGCTTGACGCGCGTGACGAGCAGCCCGTTGACGAGACCGAAGGCGGCGGTGACGGCCACGCCGCAGGCGATGGCCAGCGGCGCGGGCAGCCCGTAGTCGGCCGCGACGCGCGTCATCACGATGCTGCCCAGCGCCATCACCATGCCGCAGGACAGGTCGATGCCGGCGGTCAGGATGATCAGCGTCTGGCCGATCGCGATCACGCCGACGACCATCACCTGCTGCAGGATCAGCGCGAAGTTCTCGGTGCGCAGGAAGCGGTCGCTCTGGGTGGCGAAGAACGCGCAGGCCAGCACCAGGGCGATGAACGGCCCCAGCGTGGCGATCGGCGGCAGGCGCCGCAGGACGGAGTTCATGGCGGGAGTCCTTGGTCGGTGGCCGGCGAGGCGGCGGGGCGCGCGGACCGTCCGCGCTTCGAGCCGGGCTCGGGCGCGGCACGCGAGGCCGCGCCCCGCCGTCGGCGGCTAGTTGCCCCAGCAGAGGCTGGCGCCGACCTTGACGTCCTGGCTCGGGACTCCGGTGATCGGCTTGGCCGTGATCAGCGTGACCCCGGTGTCGGTGTAGCCGCTCGGCTTCTTGCCCGTCTTCGCGTACGCGACACCGGCCTCGACCCCCATCGCCGCCATCTTCAGCGGGTACTGCTGCGAGGTCGCGGCGATCTTGCCGGCGGCGACGTTGCGCACGCCTTCGCAGCCGCCGTCGATCGAGACGATGACCACGCCCTTGTCCTTGCCGGCCTTCTTGAGCGCGTTGTAGGCGCCTGCGGCGGCGGGCTCGTTGATCGTGTAGACGACGTTCACGTCGCCGGACTTCTGCAGGCAGTTCTCCATCGCGGTCTGGCCCTTGGCCTGGTCGCCGTAGCTGTCGGCCGAGCAGACGATCTCGGCCGACTTGCCGAGCTGGTTGCTCTTCGCGTCCGGCGCGGCCAGCCCGAAGCCCTTCATGAAGCCGTTGTGGCGCTGCGCGCCGACCGGGTTGCCGGGGAACAGGTCGAGCGTGACGATCTTCGCCGGCTTCGCGCCGAGCGCGGCCTTCGCGTATTCGCCGATCAGCACGCCGGCCTTGTAGTTGTCGGTGGCGAACAGCGCGTCGGTCGCGTCGACCGGGTCGGTCGGGCTGTCCAGGGCGATCACGAGCACGCCCTTGGCGCGCGCCTTCTTGATCGACGGCACGATCGCCTTGGCGTCGCTGGGCGTGATCAGGATCGTCTTCGCGCCGGCGGCGATCATGTTCTCCATCGCCGTCACCTGGCCGGCGTTGTCGCCGTCGGAACGGCCCGCGCCGGTGAGCAGCTTGGCGCCTTCCTTCGCGGCCATCTCGCTCGGCGCCCTGCTTCATCTTGACGAAGTAGGGGTTGGTGTCGGTCTTGGTGATGAGGCCGATCACCGGCTGGCCGGCGGCGCCGGCGATGCCGGTGGCGGCGAGCAGGGCGGTGGCGAGGGCGCTGCGGACGAAGAGGCTGCGGCGGGGCATGAATGTCTCCTTCAGGCGGGGATGTGGTGGGTGCCGTTCGGTGCCGGCTGAGTTCATTGTGGTCGGCCTTTATTAATAAATCAAGGTGAATGATTAATGGAAAACCCGGTGGTCGCGAACCCGGCGCGCGGCCATGCTTGCGCTCGTCGGCGCGCCGGTTGCGCCAGGAGGCATGGCGATGTTCGTGGTCTGTGGTGAAGCGCTGATGGACGTGTTCACGACCGGCGAGACCGCCACCGGCGTGGCGCTGGACGCCCGCATCGGCGGCTCGCCGTTCAACGTGGCGGTCGGGCTGGCGCGGCTGGGGCAAGCGGTGGCGTTCTGCGGCGGCCTGTCGAGCGGCATGCTGGGCCGGCGCCTGCGCCGCGCGCTGGACGACGAGGGCGTGGCCACCGGCTGCGCGCCGGCGCTGGACGCGCCGACGACGCTGAGCCTGGTCGAGCTCGACGAGCGCGGCGTGCCGGCCTACGCGTTCTACGGCGCCGGCGGTGCCGACCGGCTGCTGCCGCGCTCGGCGCTGGACGCGGTGCCGGCCGCCGCGCGCGCCTTCCACTTCGGCTCGTACGCGATGGTCGTCGAGCCGGTCGCCGCGACGCAGCGTGCGCTCGTCGAGCGCGAGCACCGGCACAACGTGATCGCCTACGACCCGAACATCCGGCTCAACGTCGAGCCCGACTTGCAGCGCTGGCGCGACACGCTGACCTGGATGCTGCCGCGCACCCACCTGCTCAAGGTCAGCGACGAGGACCTGGGCCTGCTCTTCCCGGGCGCCGACGCCGCCGCGCTGGCGCAGGGCTGGCTGGCGGCGGGCGTCGGGCTCGTGGTCGTGACGCGCGGCGGCGAAGGCGCCGAGGCCTGGGCCGACGGGCTGCACCTGCGCGCCGCGCCGCAGACCGTGACCGTGGTCGACACCGTCGGCGCCGGCGACACCTTCCAGGCCGCCTTGCTGACCTGGCTGGCCGAGCAGGGCCGGCTCTCGCCCGACGGCGTGCGCGGATGGACGGAACCGGCGCTGGCCGACGCGCTGGCTTTCGCCGGCCGTGCCGCGGCGATCACCTGCTCCCGGCGTGGCGCCGACTTGCCGCGGCGCGCCGAGCTGGCTTGATCAGCCGGCGAGGAACGAAAAGACGGCAGGCAGCCGGTCGGGCATCGCGACCGGCGTCTTGCGCCAGGCGCCGACGCGGTCGCTGCGCGTCCAGCCCTCGCTCAGCGTCAGGCCGCAGCTCACCGAGAGCCGGGTCTCGGGCGCGAGCGTTGCAAGCAGCGCGGCGAGCAGCGCCGCGTTGCGGTAGGGCGTCTCGATGACCAGCTGCGTCTGCTGCAGCCGCCTCGAAACCGCCTCCAGATCGCGCAGCCGCGCCGTCCGCGCCGCCGCGTCCTGCGGCAGGTAGCCGACGAAGGCGAAGCTCTGTCCGTTCAGCCCGCTCGCGGCCAGCGCGAGCAGCAGCGAGCTGGCGCCGGCCAGCGGCAGCACCGGCACGCCGGCGGCGTGCGCCGCCTCGACCAGCGCGGCGCCGGGGTCGGCCACCGCGGGCAGGCCGGCTTCGGAGATCAGGCCCAGATCGTGCCCGGCCAGCGCCGGCGCCAGCAAGGCCTGCCATTCGGCCGCCGGCACCGGCTCGCGGCTGCCCTTGCGCGGCCGCGGCAGCTCGCGGATCGAAGTCTCCTGCAGCGGCTGCGCGAGCGGAACGACGGCGGCGACGCGCTTGAGGAAGGCGCGCGCGCTGCGTGCGTCCTCGGCCGCCCAATGCGCCAGCGCGGCCGCCTGGCGGATCACGCCCAGCGGCAGCACGTCCTGCAGCTCGACCTCCCCGGCGCCGAGGTCGAGCGTGTTCGGCACCAGCAGCAGGCGGCCCGTCATGCGGCGAGCGGGTCGATGCCGGCCTGGCGCAGCAGCATGCAGGTGCGGATCAGCGGCAGGCCGACGAGGGCGGTCGGGTCGTCGGACTCGATCGCGTCGAGCAGCGCGACGCCCAGGCCTTCGGACTTCGCGCTGCCGGCGCAGTCGTAGGGCTGCTCGAGGCGCAGGTAGCGCTCGATCTCGGCGTCCGACAAGGACCGGAAACGCACCTGCACCGACGCCAGCAAGGCGCGCTCGAAGCCGGCTGCCGGGCGCGAGACGGCGAGCGCGGTCTGGAACACGACCCGGCGCCCGCTCATCCGGCGCAGCTGCGCGACGGCGCGCTCGTGGTCGCCGGGCTTGCCGATCGCCTCGCCGTCGAGGTCGGCCACCTGGTCGGCGCCGATCACGACCGCGTCGGGGTGGAGCGCGGACACGGCGCGGGCCTTCTCGAGCGCGAGGCGCAGCGCCAGTTCGGCCGGGCGCTCGCCTGGGCGCGGCGTTTCGTCGACCTGTGGCGCGACGACCGTGAACGGCAGGCCGAGGCGTTCGAGCAGCTCGCGCCGGTAGCGGGAGGTCGAGCCGAGGATCAGGGGTGGGGTGGTCATCGCCGGAATTGTCCCATCCGGGCCGTCACGGGGCGGCCGCTACACTGCTGCCCATCATGTACACGCTTTTCGGATCGAAGGGCTCGGGATCGGCCGCGGCCGAAGCAGCGCTCGTGATGGCCGGTCTGCCTTTTCGCAGCGTGCGCGCTGCCACCTGGGAGGCCGATTCCGCGCTCGACGAGCTGCGGCGCGTCAACCCGCTCGGCCAGATTCCGACCCTGGTCGCGCCGGACGGCAGCGTGCTGACCGAGAGCGCGGCCATCATCATCGCGCTCGGCCTCGAGCACCCGGCGGCCGGACTGCTGCCGGCCGACGCCGCCGCGCGCGCGCAGGCGATCCGCGGGCTGGTCTACCTGGCCGCCAATTGCTACAGCGCGATCGGCGTCATCGACTACCCGGAACGCTGGTGCGCCGACGCCGACGAGGCCACCCTCGAGTGCCTGCGCCAGGGCGCGCGGCAGCGCCTGCACCAGCACTGGACCTGGTTCGCGGACCAGTTTCCGGCGACGCCGTTTCTGGCGGGCACCGCGCCCGGTGGGCTGGATGTGCTGGCCGCGGTCGTCAGCCGGTGGTCCGGAGCACGCGCTCACTTGAGAGAGCAGCGTCCGGCCTTGTACGCCAGCCTGCTGGCGACCGACGCGCACCCGTCGGTCGCCGCGGTCTTCGCCGGCCACTGGGCGTCGGCCTGAGCCATGGCCCGCGACCGCAGTCCGGAGGCCCGCAGGCTCGATGTCGGTGCATTCGCCGCGTCGGGTGAAGGAATGGACGGGCAGTTGGCGCTGTCGGATCTCGGCCGTCTGCGCGAAAACCTGATGCCGCTGCCCGGCGATGCCGTGCCGGCGCCCGTTCGCTGGTCGGCCCGCGGCGAACTGCGCCCGGTGGCCGGTGGCGCGCCGCAGCCCTGGCTGCATCTGGTGGTCGACAGCACCGTCACGCTGCAATGCCAGCGCTGCCTGCAGCCGATGGACAGCGCGCTGGCGGTGGACCGCTGGTTCCGATTTGCTGCCGACGAAAACGAGGCGGCTCGCCTCGACGAGGAGACCGACGAGGACGTTCTCGTCACGTCGCGCGGCTTCGACCTGATCGCGCTGGTCGAGGACGAACTGATCCTCGCCTTGCCCATCGTGCCGCGCCACGAGGCGTGTCCAGAGCCGTTGCTGCCCGCGCCGGCCGATGCCGATGCGGACGCCGCCGAAACCGAACATCCGTTCGCTGCGCTGGCGGCGCTGCGTCGCCGGCCGGGCGGCTGATCGGTCAAGGGCCGGCGATGAGGGGCGTGCTACACTCACGGGCTTTGCGACGGCAGGCGGCCTTTGGTGCCCCCGGCCAGCGGGCACCCGAGTCGGGCGCCGCATCCGCACATTTTCCAGCCTTCGTTTGCGCAGCCGTTCTCGTCAGCGCGCACGTGCCGACCCCAGGAGATTTCCATGGCCGTTCAGCAGAACAAGAAGTCGCCGTCCAAGCGCGGCATGCACCGTTCGCACAATGCCGTCGCCGCGCCGGGCACGGCGATCGAGCCGACCACCGGCGAGGTGCATCTGCGCCACCACATCAGCCCGACCGGCTTCTACCGGGGCCGCAAGGTCCTGAAGACCAAAGCCGACGCCTGAGCGGGACGGGCAGCAGCGCCTTCGCGCTGATGACCGCCAGCTCAGGGGCGAGCGCCTGCAAGCGCGAGCGCGGCCTGCAAAGGCTGAGCCGGACGAACCGCAGCGCCCGCGCGCTGATGTCTGTCGGGTCTTCGGTCCGGGCGTGCGTTGCAGGCTGAGCGATCCGTGTCCACGCCTCCCGCTCTGGAACCGCTGCCGCTGGTGCGCATCGCCGTCGACTGCATGGGCGGCGACCACGGCCCGGCAATCACGCTGCCGGCCTGCCGCGCCTTCCTGGACAAGCATCCCGCTGCCGAGTTGCTGCTCGTCGGCAGCGCTGCCGCGCTCGAGGGCGCGCGCGTCTGGCCGCGCTGCACGGTGGTCGTCGCCACCGAAGTGGTGACGATGGACGACCCGGTGGAGGTCGCCCTGCGCAAGAAGCGCGATTCGTCGATGCGCGTCGCGATCCAGCAGCTCAAGCCTGCGGGCGAAGGGCAGGCACCGCTGGCCCACGCGTGCGTCTCGGCCGGCAACACCGGCGCGCTGATGGCCGTGGCGCGCTATCTGCTGAAGACGCTGGACGGCATCGACCGGCCGGCGATCGCCACCGTGATGCCCAACCGGCTGGACCGCTACACGACCGTGCTCGATCTCGGCGCGAACGTCGATTGCACGCCCGAGCACCTGCTCCAGTTCGCGGTGATGGGCAGTGCCCTGGTGGCGGCGGTCGACGGCCGCGAGGACCCGACGGTGGGCCTGCTCAACATCGGCGAAGAGGCGATCAAGGGCAGCGAGACGATCAAGCGCGCCGCCGAGCTGCTGCGCGCGGCGGCCGCCGGCGGACGTCTCAACTTCCACGGCAACGTCGAAGGCAACGACATCTTCAAGGGCACGACCGACATCGTGGTTTGCGACGGCTTCGTCGGCAACGTGCTGCTGAAGACCAGCGAGGGCCTGGCGTCGATGCTGAGCGACTTCATCCGCCAGGAGTTCACGCGCGACGTCTTCGCGAAGGCGGCGGCGCTGGTCGCGCTGCCGGTGCTCAAGCGCTTCAAGGCCCGCGTCGACCCGCGCCGCTACAACGGCGCGGCCCTGCTGGGCCTGCGCGGGCTCGTGTTCAAGAGCCATGGTTCGGCCGACGCTTTTGCCTTCGAGATGGCGTTGACCCGGGCGTATGATGCCGCCCGCAATCGGCTCCTCGATCGCGTTCAGGATCGCATCGCCGAGACACTGCAGGCGATGCCGTCGCGCGACGAAGTGTCCCAGGAAGCCGCATGACCGCCACCCCCTCCGCCCCGCTTTTCTCCCGCATCACCGGTACCGGCAGCTACTTGCCGCCGCGTCGGCTGACGAACGACGACATGGCCGCGATGCTGGCCGAACGCGGCATCGAGACCAGCGACGCCTGGATCGTCGAGCGCACCGGCATCCGGGCGCGCCATTTCGCCGCCGACGGCGTGAACTCCAGCGACCTGGCGCTGCACGCCGCCCGCCACGCGCTCGAAGCCGCCGGCCGCAAGGCGTCCGACATCGACCTGATCATCGTCGCGACCTCGACGCCCGACATGGTGTTCCCGTCGACGGCCACCATCCTGCAGAACAAGCTCGGCGTGCACGGCTGCCCGGCCTTCGACCTGCAGGCGGTCTGCTCCGGCTTCGTCTACGCGCTGTCGGTCGCCGACGCGATGATCCGCGCCGGCGGCGCGCGCTGCGCGCTGATCGTCGGCTCGGAAGTGTTCTCGCGCATCCTCGACTTCAACGACCGCACGACCTGCGTGCTGTTCGGCGACGGCGCCGGCGCCGTGGTGCTCGAAGCCAGCAGCACGCCCGGCATCCTGGCCAGCGAACTGCACGCCGACGGCCGCCATGTCGGCGTGCTGTGCGTGCCGGGCACGGTGGCCTGCGGTCAGGTGCTCGGCGACCCGCTGCTCAAGATGGACGGCCAGGCGGTCTTCAAGCTGGCGGTCAGCGTGCTCGACAGCGCAGCGCGCGCGGTGCTCGCCAAGGCCGGGCGCAGCGAGGTGGACATCGACTGGCTGATTCCGCACCAGGCCAACCTCCGCATCATGAACGGCACCGCGAAGAAGCTGAAGCTGGCGCCGGAGAAGCTGATCGTCACCGTCGACGAGCACGGCAACACCTCGGCCGCTTCGGTGCCGCTGGCGCTGGACGTCGCGGTGCGCAGCGGCCGCGTCAAGCCGGGCGACACGGTGCTGCTCGAAGGGGTGGGCGGTGGCTTCACCTGGGGCGCCGTCCTGCTCGACTTCTGAGCATCCCACTGCAAGAGTAGGAAACAGACCCACGATGGTTCCGTTCGCTTTCGTCTTTCCCGGCCAGGGCTCGCAGTCGGTGGGCATGCTCGACGCCTGGGGCGAGCACCCGGCCGTGCAGGCCACGCTGGCCGAGGCCTCGGCCGCGCTCGGCCAGGACATCGGCCGCCTGATCCACGAAGGCCCGAAGGAGCAGCTCGACCTGACCGTGAACACGCAGGTCGTGATGCTCGTCGCGTCGGTGGCCTGCTGGCGCGCCTGGCGCGCCGAAGGCGGTCCCGAGCCGGCCGCGCTGGCCGGGCATTCGCTGGGCGAGTACAGCGCGCTGGTCGCGGCCGGGGCCCTCGATCTGGCCGACGCGGTGCCGCTGGTGCGGTTTCGCGCCGCGGCGATGCAGGACGCGGTGC
Source organism: uncultured beta proteobacterium (assembly GCA_963788635.1). Lineage (GTDB taxonomy): Bacteria > Pseudomonadota > Gammaproteobacteria > Burkholderiales > Burkholderiaceae_C > Rubrivivax. Next base: position 11,932 of record CAWBHE010000004.1, read on the forward strand.
CGGTCGGCGCCGGCGCGATGGTCGCGGTGCTCGGCGCCGACGGCGCGCTGGTCAGCCGCTGTTGCGCGCAGGCGGCCGCCGACAGCGGCGAGGTCGTCGCCGCGGCCAATTACAACGACCCGAAGCAGACCGTCATCGCCGGCTCGAAGGCCGGCGTCGAACTGGCCTGCGAGGCCTTGAAGGCGGCCGGCGCGAAGCGCCTGCTGCCGCTGGCCGTGTCGGCACCTTTCCACTCGGGGCTGATGAAGCCGGCCGCCGACCGCCTGAAGGTGCGGCTGGCCGAGACGCCGATCCGCACGCCGCGCATCCCGGTCGTCAACAACATCGACGTCGCCGTCGAGACCGACCCCGAGCGCATCCGCGATGCGCTGTACCGCCAGGCCTTCGGGCCGGTGCGCTGGGTCGAGGTCGTGCAGGCGCTGCAGGCGCGCGGCCTGAAGCATGTCGTCGAATGCGGGCCGGGCAAGGTGCTGACGAAGATCGTCGCCCGCATCGACCCGGCGCTGGTGACCACCGACGTGATGGACCCCGCCTCGCTGGCGCGCGCGAAGGAGTTGCTGCAATGAGCGAGGTCCAGACCGCGCTGGTCACCGGGGCGTCGCGCGGCATCGGCCGCGCGATCGCGATGACGCTCGCGGCCAAGGGGCTGCGCGTCGTCGGCACCGCGACCACCGACGCCGGCGCGGCCGCGATCGGCGAGGCGCTGGCGCCGTTCGGCGGCCGCGGGCGCTGCCTGAACGTCACCGACGCCGCGGCGCTGGACGCCACCGTCGACGAGGTCGTGAAGGAATTCGGTGGCCTGCAGGTGCTGGTCAACAACGCCGGCATCACGCGCGACATGCTCGCCGCACGGTTGTCCGACGACAACTGGGACGCGGTGATCGACACCAACCTGAAGGCCGTGTTCCGGCTGTGCCGCGCCGTGATCCGGCCGATGATGAAGCAGCGCTATGGCCGCATCGTCAACATCACCTCGGTGGTCGGCGCGAGCGGCAACGCCGGCCAGGCCAACTACGCGGCCGCGAAGGCCGGCGTCGCCGGGCTGACGCGCTCGCTGGCGCGCGAGCTGGGCAGCCGCAACGTCACCGTCAACTGCGTCGCGCCGGGCTTCATCGCGACCGACATGACCGACGGCCTGCCCGACGCGACGAAGGCCGCGCTGCTGGCGCAGATCCCGCTCGGGCGCCTCGGCGCGGCCGACGAGGTGGCGCATGCGGTGGCCTTCCTCGCCAGCCGCGAGGCCGGCTACATCACCGGCACCGAGCTGCACGTCAACGGCGGCATGTACATGGTCTGACCGGGCCCGCAACGGGTCCGGTTTCCGGTTCGAGCCCCGCCGGTAGAATCGCGGGCTGTTTTCCGATCCCACTCCTGGAGGAGTCATGAGCGATATCGAAGCGCGTGTCAAGAAAATCATCGCCGAGCAACTCGGCGTGCCCGAGTCCGACGTCACCAACGAGAAGGCCTTCGTGGCCGACCTCGGCGCCGACTCGCTCGACACGGTGGAACTGGTGATGGCCCTCGAGGACGAGTTCGGCATCGAGATCCCCGACGAAGAGGCCGAGAAGATCACCACCGTCCAGCTGGCGATCGACTACGCGGTCGGTCACCAGAAGGCGTAGTCATGGCGGTCCCGAGGCTGGAGGCTTGGCCCCGTCGCGACCCCGCGCGGGGGCTCGGCCGGCTCGAGGCGGCGCGGCGCCGGCTGGCATGACGCGGCGCAGAGTCGTCGTCACCGGGCTCGGCCTGGTCAGCCCGGTGGGCAACAGCGTGGCCGAAGGCTGGGCGAACCTCGTCGCGGGCCGCTCCGGCATCGCGAACATCACCAAGTTCGACGCCTCGGGATTCGCCTGCCGCTTCGCGGGCGAAGTGAAGGGTTTCGACGTCGAGCAGTACATGCCGGCGAAGGAAGCCCGGCACATGGACACCTTCATCCATTACGGCATGGCCGCCTCGATCCAGGCGGTGCAGGATGCCGGCCTGCCGCATGGCGAGGCGCTGGACGAAGCCGCCGCCGAACGCATCGGCTGCATCGTCGGTTCCGGCATCGGCGGGTTGCCGATGATCGAGCAGACCGACGGCGAGTACCGCGAGCGCGGCCCGCGCCGCATCTCGCCGTTCTTCGTGCCGGCGTCGATCATCAACATGATCTCGGGCCATGTCTCGATCCGCTTCGGCTTCACCGGACCGAACCTGGCCATCGTCACCGCCTGCACGACCGGGCTGCACTGCATCGGCGAGGCCGGCCGGCTGATCGAGTACGGCGACGCCGACGTGATGGTCGCCGGCGGTGCCGAGAGCACGGTCTCGCCGCTGGGCATCGGCGGCTTCGCGGCGGCGCGCGCGCTGTCGACGCGCAACGACGATCCGCAGCGCGCCTCGCGTCCCTGGGACAAGGACCGCGACGGTTTCGTGCTCGGCGAGGGCGCCGGCGTCGTGGTGCTCGAGGAGTACGAACACGCGAAGAAGCGCGGCGCGAAGATCTACGCCGAACTCGCCGGCTTCGGCATGGGGGCCGACGCCTTCCACATGACGGCGCCGAACGTCGATGGCCCGAAGCGTTCGATGCTCGCCGCGCTGCGCAATGCGCGCATCGACGCGAGCGAGGTGCAGTACCTGAACGCACATGGCACGAGCACGCCGCTGGGCGACCTGAACGAGACGAACGCGATCAAGCTCGCGTTCGGCGACCATGCCGGGCGGCTGGTGGTCAGCTCGACCAAGTCGATGACCGGCCACCTGCTCGGCGGTGCCGGCGGGATCGAGTCGGTGTTCACCGTGCTCGCGTTGCACCACCAGGTGGCGCCGCCGACGATCAACCTGACGACGCCCGACCCCGAGTGCGATCTCGACTACTGCGCCAACCAGGCGCGCGAGATGAAGATCGACGTCGCGGTGAAGAACAATTTCGGGTTCGGCGGCACCAACGGCACGCTGGTCTTCCGGCGCGCGTGAGGCTCGCGTGCGCCAGCCGCCGCCGGTCGGCGTGACCTGCTCCGGCGGCGGGGCCTGGCGCATCGTGCAGGCGGCGCTTGCCGCGCTGGCCTCCATGGTGGGCGTGGCCTGGCTGGTGTTGCTGCTCGGGGGCTCGCCCGAAATGACGCTGGCGGCGCTGGTGCTGGCCGCCGTGGTCGCGGGGGGTGCCGTCTGGCGCCTGTCGCCTCCGGGTCCGGTGGCACTGCAATGGGACGGTGCGGCTTGGTCGGCCGATGGTCGGCCGGGTCGCGTGACGGTGATGCTCGACCTCGGCGCCTGGATGCTGGTGCGCTTTCGGCCGCTGGCCGGTGGCCCGGTACGCTGGCTGCCGCTGCCCGACCGCGAGGTCGGCGGCGCTCGCCACGCGCTGCGCGCCGCGCTCTTTTCGCCCGCGGCGCCGGCCCCGCCGGCCGCAGGCTCGCCGGGTCGAGGGTCCGACTGAATGTCCGATGCCGATGCCGACGCCTTGCTCGTCGACCGCGTCAAGCGCGGTGACGTGCGGGCGTTCGAGATGCTGGTCGTCAAATACCAGCGGCGCATCGAGCGCCTGATCGGCCGGATGGTGCGCGACGTCGATCTGGTGCAGGACATCGCCCAGGAAACCTTCATCCGCGCCTACCGTGCGCTGCCGCAGTTCCGTGGCGAGAGCGCGTTCTACACCTGGCTGTACCGGATCGCGGTCAACACGGCCAAGAAGGCGCTGGTCGAGTTGAAGCGGGATCCCCTGGTTTCGGAGTCTGCGCGGGTCTCCGCGGACGACGGCGACGAAACTTCACGCGTGGAAAACGAACTAAGCGATGGCGAGACGCCGGAGGCCTTGCTCGCGAGCAAGGAAATTGCCGCTGCCGTGAACAGCGCGATCGAGGCGCTGTCGGAAGATCTTCGGCAGGCGATCATGCTGCGCGAGATCGAAGGACTGAGCTACGAAGAGATCGCCGACCTGATGAACTGTCCCATCGGCACCGTGCGTTCGCGCATCTTCCGCGCCCGTGAAGCGATCGCCGCAAGGTTGCGGCCGCTGCTCGACACGCGGGGCGGCGAACGCTGGTGAGCCCGCTGTCCCGAATGTTGCAACCCCTACCTACCGAGGCTGTGCGCCCATGAACCCAACCCGATCGAACGCTGAGCACCCGGCCGACGATGCCGGCGCCCTGCTGTCGGCGCTGGCCGACGGCGAAGGGGCTGCGCTGTCCGGCGCTTGCCGGTCGTGGTGCGACGACGCGCAGGCGCGCCGGGCCTGGCATGCCTACCACCTGATCGGCGACGTGATGCGCTCGGAGGAACTGGCGAGCTCGGCGTCGCACGATGCCGCCTTCCTGGCCGTTGTTCGTGCGCGGCTGGCGCAGGAGCCGGTGGTGCTGGCGCCGACGGTGCCGACCAAGCGCCTCGGCGCTTGGCGCTGGCCGGCCGCTGCCGCCGGCTTCGCTGCGGTCGCGGGTTGGCTGGTCGTGTCGCGCCTGTCGGCGCCGGTTTTGCCGGTGGACGCGCCGGTGGTGGCGATCGGCGCCTCGGCGCCGTCGGCCATCATCGATGCCAGTGACCGGGCGCTGTCACCGCGGCCGCTGGTCATCGAGGGCCGGATGCTGCGCGATGCCCGGCTCGACAGCTACCTGCGCGCGCACCGCGAAGCATTGGGCGGCATCTCGGCCGTGGCGCCGGACGACCTGCCGCGCGCGGTCGACACGCTGGCCGTCGAGCCGCGCTGAGCCCTCGATGCGCTGGTCGGCCTGGGGTTGGTTGCCTGCGCTGGCGTTGAGCGGCCTGCTCGCGCCGGCGCTCGCGGGCGAGGCCGCGCCGCCCGTCGACGCGAAGCAGCTGCTGCAGCGCATCCAGTCTGCAGCCTCCCAGGGCAACTACGAAGGCACGCTGGTCTACAGCGCCGGTGGCCTGCTGTCGAGTTCGCGCGTCGCGCATTACAGCGTCGGCAAGCAGACCTACGACAGCGTGGAGGCGCTGGACGGCCGCCAGCAGCGCGTCTACCGCATGGATGGCGCGGTGCACACGGTGTGGCCTAAGGAGCATGTCGTCGTCGTCGAGCAGCGCACGCCGCTGACCGGCCTGCCGTCGACGATGCAGGCGCTCGCGCCGCGTGCGCTGGAGCACTACGCGGTGCAGGCGGAGGGCCGCGACCGCGTCGCCGGCCGCGAGGCCGATGTCTACCTCCTTCAGCCGCGCGACGACCTGCGCTATGCGCAGCGCTTCTGGGTCGACCGGGCCACCGGCCTGATGCTGCGCAGCGACGTCATCGGGCCGGATCACGCGGTGCTGGAGTCGACGGCGTTCTCGGAGGTCGAGATCGGCGTCAAGGCGCAGCCCGCCCGCGTGGTGCAGGCCCTGCACCAGCTCGACGGCTACCGCGTCGAGCGGCCGCTGCAGCAGCGCACGAGTCTGGCGGCCGAGGGCTGGGAGTTGCACCGCCCGGTACCCGGCTTCCGGCTCGCCGGCTGCGTCAAACGCACTCTGGGCGCGGGGGCTGACGGCCCCGCCGAGCCGCGGGTGCTGCAGGCCGTGTACTCTGACGGCCTGACCCATGTCTCCATCTTCATCGAACCGGCCGGCTTGCCGAGCGACGACGAGCAACTCGGCGGGCGCATCGGCGCCACCAGCACGCTGCGCCAGCGGCGCGGTGATCGATGGATCACCTTGATGGGCGACGTGCCCGCCTCGACATTGAGACTGTTCGCCGGTGCGCTCGAGCGCCGACGATGACCCCCTGACAGAAACTTCGCCAGCGAGACCGATCCATGCCGACCCGCACCGCCGTCACCCATCTTCAGCCCAGGAGCCGGCGTGCCGCAATCGGCCTGGCCGCCCTGTTGCTTGCCGCGGCCGCGCTCTGGCCGGCCACGGGCCACAGCCAGCCGACGTCGACGGCGGCGGCGCCGATGCCGACCGTGCAGTTGCCGGACTTCTCGGTGCTCGCCGAGAGGGTCGGCCCGGCGGTGGTCAACATCCGCACCGTCGAGCGTGCGCCCAGCGGCGGCGAAGCGAGCGGTCTGGACCCGAACATCGAGGAGTTCTTCCGCCGCTTCGGCATTCCGCTGCCGAACCGGCCCGATCCGCGCCGCGACGGCCCGCCGGCCGACGACGCGCCGCAGCAGCGCGGCGTGGCCTCGGGTTTCATCCTCACGCAGGACGGCTACATCATGACCAACGCGCACGTGGTCGAGGGCGCCGACCAGGTGACGGTCACGCTGACCGACAAGCGCGAGCTGAAGGCGCGCATCGTCGGCGCCGACACGCGCACCGACGTCGCGTTGGTCAAGGTCGATGCCACCGGGCTGCCCACCGTGAAGATCGGCGACGCCGACAAGCTCAAGGTCGGTCAATGGGTGATGGCGATCGGCTCGCCGTTCGGCCTCGACAACACCGTCACCGCCGGCATCGTCAGCGCCAAGCAGCGCGACACCGGCGACTACCTGAACTTCATCCAGACCGACGTGGCCATCAACCCGGGCAATTCCGGCGGCCCGCTGCTCAACATGCGCGGTGAGGTGGTCGGCATCAATTCGCAGATCTACAGCCGCTCGGGAGGCTTCATGGGGATCAGCTTCGCGATCCCGATCGACGATGCGATGCGCGTGGCCGGCCAGTTGCGCGCCAACGGCCGCGTGATCCGCGGTCGTATCGGCGTGCGCATCGGCCCGGTGACCAAGGAAGTCGCCGAATCGATCGGCCTGGGCAAGGCGGCCGGCGCGCTGGTGAGCGGCGTCGACAAGGACGGCCCGGCCGACAAGGCCGGCCTGCTGCCGGGTGACATCATCACCCGTGTCGACGGCAAGGCGGTCGAGCGCTCGGGCGACCTGCCGCGCATCGTGGGCGACATCAAGCCCGGTTCGAAGGCATTGCTGCAGGTGTTCCGCATGGGGGCGGTACGCGACATCACGGTCGACGTGACCGAACTCGGCCCCGATGGCGCGACCCAGCCCGCCCAGGCCGGACCGGGTGCCGCACCGGCCAAGAGCGCGCTCGGACTGACGGTCTCCGATCTCGGCGACGCGCAAAAGAAGGCGCTCGGCGTGAAGGGCGGGGTGCGGGTCGACGCCGTCGATGGCGCCGCCGCGCGTGCCGGCCTGCGCCAGGGCGATGTGCTGCTGTCGATCGCCAACACGGCGATCACCGATGCGCGCCAGTTCGCCGCCCTGGCCGAGAAGGCCGAGAAATCCACCCTCGTGAGCGTGCTGGTGCGGCGCGGCGAATGGGTCAACTACCTGGTGATTCGCCCGAAGCCCTGAGGCGGCAAGTTGACTGAACAGTCCGGTCTTTCCGCATCACAGAAAGGCCGGACGCTGGGCGAACGCGGCTGAAGGCCCTTGTTGCCGCCAGTTTGTTAGTGACCGATCACTCCAGTCGTTGCCGTCGGTGGATTAGGGCCCGACAAGGCTAGAATTGGCCGCTTGAGGATTCGCTTTACCAGCCCGGTCCGGGCGAAGTCGGTCCGTCGACAGGCTGCCCACAGCATCCGATCCTTCCTGTGCAAAACCTGTGGATAGATTTCTCTGTTGGCAACCCGCAACGGCCGGAAAACAAGCATTGGCGCGGGTTCCAGCCGGGTGCTTTTGGCTACAATGAACGCCCAACAAGCAGTTGCCAAACGTTCTGTTGGAAGGCGCGTCATCACTTCGACGTGCCTTTTTTTTAGCTTGGCTTCGGCCCGGCGCCTTGCGCCTTCACATCGCTTCGCGATGTGAGCCTTCGCCGAAGCGGCTGCGCCGCTTTCAGCAATGCGCGGCACGCTCGATCTCATGAATCACATCCGCAACTTTTCGATCATTGCCCACATCGACCACGGCAAGAGCACGCTGGCCGATCGGATCATCCAGCGCTGCGGTGGCCTGAGCGACCGCGAGATGGAGGCGCAGGTGCTCGACTCGATGGACATCGAGCGCGAGCGCGGCATCACGATCAAGGCGCAGACGGCGGCGCTCGAATACACCGCGCGCGACGGCCAGGTCTACAACCTCAACCTGATCGACACGCCGGGGCACGTGGACTTCTCGTACGAAGTGAGCCGTTCGCTGTCGGCCTGCGAAGGCGCGTTGCTCGTCGTCGATGCGTCGCAGGGCGTCGAGGCGCAGACGGTGGCCAATTGCTACACGGCGCTCGATCTCGGCGTCGAGGTCGTGCCGGTGCTCAACAAGATGGACCTGCCGCAGGCCGACCCCGAGAACGCCAAGCGCGAGATCGAGGACGTGATCGGCATCGACGCCGAGGATGCGATTCCCTGTTCGGCCAAGACCGGCATGGGGCTGGACGAGATCCTCGAGGCGGTGATCGCGCGCATGCCCGCGCCGCGCGGCAACCCCGACGGTCCGCCGCGCGCGATGATCATCGACAGCTGGTTCGACAACTATGTCGGCGTCGTGATGTTGGTGCGCGTGGTCGACGGTTCGTTCGGCAAGGGCGAGCGCATCCGCATGATGGCCACCGACACCGTCTACGGCATCGAGCACCTGGGCGTGTTCACGCCGAAGTCGGTGCCGCGCGACGTGCTCAAGGCCGGCGAGGTGGGCTTCGTCATCTGCGGCATCAAGGAGCTGCAGGCGGCCAAGGTCGGCGACACCATCACGCTGGAAAAGAAGCTGCCCAACAACGCCGGCCCGGCGGCCGAGCCGCTGCCCGGCTTCAAGGAGATCCAGCCGCAGGTCTTCGCCGGGCTGTACCCGACCGAGGCGAGCGAATACGACCAGCTGCGCGACGCGCTCGAGAAGCTCAAGCTCAACGACAGCTCGCTGCGCTACGAGCCCGAGGTCAGCCAGGCGCTGGGCTTCGGCTTCCGCTGCGGCTTCCTCGGCCTGCTGCACATGGAGATCGTGCAGGAGCGGCTCGAGCGCGAGTTCGACCAGGACCTGATCACCACCGCGCCCAGCGTCGTCTACGAGGTCGAGCTGAACGACGGCACCGTGATGCTGGTCGAGAACCCGAGCAAGATGCCCGACCCGGGCCGCATCCGCGAGATCCGCGAGCCCATCGTCACGGTGCACCTGTACATGCCGCAGGACTCGGTGGGGCCGGTGATGACGCTGGCCAACCAGAAGCGCGGCGTGCAGCTCAACATGGCCTACCACGGCCGCCAGGTGATGCTGACCTACGAGCTGCCGCTGGCCGAGATCGTGCTCGACTTCTTCGACAAGCTCAAGAGCGTCTCGCGCGGCTACGCCAGCATGGACTACGAGTTCAAGGAGTACCGCGCCGCCGACGTCGTGAAGGTCGACCTGCTCATCAACGGCGACCGCATCGATGCGCTGTCGATCATCGTCCACCGGGCGCAGAGCCAGTACCGTGGCCGTGCGGTGGCGGCCAAGATGCGCGAGCAGATCCCGCGCCAGATGTACGACGTGGCGATCCAGGCCGCGATCGGCGCGAACATCATCGCGCGCGAGAACATCAAGGCGCTGCGCAAGAACGTGCTGGCAAAATGCTACGGTGGCGACATCACGCGCAAGAAGAAACTGCTCGAAAAACAAAAGGCCGGCAAGAAGCGCATGAAGCAGATCGGCTCCGTCGAAGTGCCGCAGGAAGCGTTCCTCGCCATCCTTCAAGTGGACGACTAATGAAGCTACGACCCCCAAGCTCACCGTGTTCGCCAACCCCCGAGGGGGCCGTCACCGCCCCTGGGGCGGCCGGCGGGCGGCGCGATGAGTTCATTGACCGGCGCCCTGTACGGCGTCCTGATCGTCTACCTCGGCGGCTGGTTCCTCGGCTTCTGGACCGGCGACTTCGCGCTCCTGCTGTTCATCCTGACGCTGGTCACCTCGGCCTTCTGGCTGGCCGAACGTTTCCACTTCAAGCCGCGGCGCGAGGCCGCCGCTGCCGCGCTCGAGCGGCAGGATGCCGCGCGCCGCGCCGAACTCGACAAGCTGGGCATCCAGAAGGTCGACGGCGACGTCGCCGAAGCGCGCGCCAAGCTGCTGATGCAGCCGTGGTGGCTGGACTGGACGGCCGGGCTGTTCCCGGTGATCCTGGTCGTTTTCCTGCTGCGCTCGTTCCTGTTCGAGCCGTTCAAGATCCCGTCCGGTTCGATGATCCCGACGCTGCTCGTCGGCGACCTGATCCTCGTGAACAAGTTCGACTACGGCATCCGGCTGCCGGTGATCAACAAGAAGATCATCTCGAACCACGAGCCGCAGCGCGGCGACGTGATGGTCTTCCGCTACCCGCTCGACCCGCGCGAGGACTACATCAAGCGGGTCGTCGGCGTCCCGGGCGACGTGGTCACTTTCGCCAACCAGCGGTTGACGATCAACGGCAAGCTGCTGGACACCAAGCCGCTGGGCGAGTTCTACGACGACGACAGCCTGCGTTATTCGCCGATGTTCATGGAGCACCTGGGCAAGGTCGAGCACAAGATCCTGGTCGATCCGAACCGGCCGGCCTACTACGGGCCCGATCCGCACACCTTCCCGATGCACCAGAATTGCACCTACACCGTCGACGGCGTGACCTGCAAGGTCCCTCCCGGGCATTACTTCATGATGGGCGACAACCGCGACAACTCGCAGGATTCGCGCTACTGGGGATTTGTGCCGGACGAGAACATCGTCGGCAAGGCATTCTTCGTCTGGATGAACTTCGGCGACCTCGGTCGCATCGGTCCGATCCACTGAACGCCGCCCGGGGCAAGGAGAAAGCTGACCCATGACGCTGAGACAACGCATGCCACCGCGCTCGGAACAGCGCGGCGTCACCTTGTTCGGCCTGCTGTTCTGGGCCCTGCTGATCGGTTTCTTCGCCTACCTGGCGATCCGCGTCTTGCCCACCGTCAACGAATACATGACGGTCCAGCGCACGATCGAGAAGATCGCGGCCTCCGCACCGGCCACCGTGGGCGAGGCGCGCGCCGCCTTCGACCGGCAAAAGGAAATCGAGTACTCGATCGACTCGATCTCGGGCAAGGACCTGCAGATCACGAAGGACAACGACAAGGTCGTGATCGGCTTTGCCTACAACAAGGAAGTGCCGATCTTCGGACCGGTCTACCTGCTGATCAAGTACGAGGGCACTGCCAGGCAGCCGTGATGGACCCCCGGCTCGACGCCTTGCAGCAGCGCCTGGGGCACCGCTTCGCGCAGCCCCGGTTGCTGACGTGCGCGCTCACCCACCGCAGCTTCGGCGCGGACCACAACGAGCGGCTCGAATTCCTCGGCGACGCGGTGCTCAGCCTGGCCGTCTCCAGCCTGCTCTACGAGCGCTTCTCCGGCAGCGACGAAGGCGATCTCACCCGCGTGCGCGCCCACCTGGTGCGCGAGGACAGCCTGCACCGTGTCGCGCTCGAGCTGGGCCTGCCCGAGGTGGTGCGCCTGTCCGAGGGCGAGACGCGCGGCGGCGGCGCGCTGCGCCCGTCGATCCTGGCCGACGCGGTCGAGGCGTTGATCGGCGCGGTCTTCGTCGACGGCGGCTGCGACCGTGCGCAGGAAACCGTGCGCCTCCTCTTCGGCGAGGTGATCGCCGCCACCGAGGTCGACGCCTGGACCAAGGACGCGAAGACCGAGCTGCAGGAATGGCTGCAGGCGCGGCGCCTGCCGGTGCCGGCTTACCGCATCGTCGGCACGCGCGGCGAGAAGCATGCGCAGACCTTCGAGGTCGAATGCGCGGTGCCGGCGCTCGGCCTGGCCGAGCGCGGCGAAGGTCGATCGCGCCGCATCGCCGAGCAGGAAGCGGCGCGCCGCATGCTCGAACAACTCAAGGCCAGTGACCGTCCCGACGGTCCGCTGAGATCATGACCCCCCCCGAAGCGGCCTGCGGCCGCCTCCCCCCAGGGGGCCGAGCAGCGACGAGAAACAGTCCCTGCGGACTGTTTCTCGCCTGCGAGGGCCTGCGGGCATGCCTGCCCGCAGGCGACGCCAGTGGCCCGGCAAAGCCGGTTCCACGGCGTCCGCTTGGGAGTGCGTGATGGCAGAGCCGGACGTTGCGCAGCGCTGCGGCCTGATCGCCATCGTCGGCCGGCCGAACGTCGGCAAGTCGACGCTGCTGAACGCCCTCGTCGGGCAGAAGATCAGCATCACGTCGAAGAAGGCGCAGACCACGCGCCACCGCATCACCGGCGTGCGCTGCGTCGGCGCGACCCAGTTCGTCTTCGTCGACACGCCGGGCTTCCAGATGCGCCACAGCGCGGCGCTCAACCGCAACCTCAACCGCACCGTGCTCGCCTCGCTCGGCGACGTCGACGCGGTGCTGTTCGTCGTCGAGGCCGGGCGCTTCGGCCTCGACGACGCCAAGGTGCTGGCGCTGCTGCCGCCGGACAAGCCGGCGATCCTCGTCGCCAACAAGCTCGACACGGTGAAGCGCCGCAACGACCTCTTGCCCTGGCTGAAGAGCATGCAGGAGCGGCACGCGTTCGCCGAGTTCGTGCCGATGTCGGCGCACAGCGCGGCCGACGTGCAACGCCTGTTCGCGATCGTCGAGCCGCACCTGCCCGAGCAGCCCTGGCTCTACGACGCCGATGCGCTGACCGACCGCAGCGACCGCTTCCTGGCCGGCGAGATCGTGCGCGAGAAGCTGTTCCGGCTGACCGGCGACGAACTGCCCTACACCTCGACGGTGGTGATCGACAAGTTCGAGGAAGAAGGCAACCTTCGCCGCATCGCCGCGACCATCATCGTCGAGCGCGACGCGCACAAGGGCATGATCATCGGCGACGGCGGCGAGCGACTCAAGCGCATCGGCAGCGAAGCGCGCCAGGAACTCGAGCGCTTGCTCGACGCGAAGGTCTTCCTCGAGCTGTGGGTCAAGGTGCGCTCGGGCTGGGCCGACGACGAAAGCCATCTGCGCAGCTACGGCTATGAGTGACGACGGTTCCAGGGCGCTGCGCGTCGGCCGGGCGTCGGCGCCGGCGCTCGCGGCCTATGTCCTGCACCACCATGACTGGAGCGAGACCAGCCTGATCGTCGAGCTGTTCACGCGCGAGCGCGGCCGCGTCGTGGTGGCGGCCAAGGGCGCGAAGCGGCCGACCTCGCAGCTGCGCGCGGTGCTGCTGCCGTTCCAGCCCATCCTGGTGCAGCTCGGCCGCACGCCGGCCGACGAGGCCGCCGAGGTGCACAACCTGCGCAGCGCGGAATGGGCCGGCGGCGCGCCGATGCTGGCCGCCGGCGCACTGTTCTCCGGCTTCTACCTCAACGAACTGCTGCTCAAGCTGCTCGCCCGGCAAGACCCGCACCCGGCGCTGTTCGACGCCTACGCCGACACGCTGGCCGCGCTGTCCACCGACGCGGGTGCGCTGCGCGCCTTCGAGCTGGTGCTGTTGCGCGAGATCGGCGTGCTGCCCGAGTTGGGGTTGGAGACGCTGACCCTGCGCGCGCTGGCGAGCGACGGCCGCTACACGCTGCACGCGGAAGCCGGCGTCGTGGCCCACGCCGACGGCGCCAGCGGCAGCACCTGGGTCGCGCTCGAAGCGGCGCTGACCGCCGGGCACCTGGGCGCGCTGCGCGCGGCCTGCAGGCCGGTCGACGCGGCGCTGCGTGCGCCGCTGCGCGGGCTGCTTCACTATCATCTGGGGCCGGCGGTGCTGCGCACGCGGCAGGTGATGCTCGACGCACAGAGACTCTGCGAACCCAGCCTGCCGATCACCGCATGAACCCCCTCGTCGCTCTCGATGCCGGCCGCCGCCACGACGGCCGCACCGCGCTGTCGGTCAACGTCAACAAGATCGCGCTGCTGCGCAACACGCGCCACCTCGGCATCCCGAGCGTCGTCAAGGCTGCCCGGCTGTGCCTCGAGGCCGGTGCCGACGGCATCACCGTGCACCCGCGGCCCGACGAGCGCCACATCCGTACCGGCGACGTGCACGAGCTGTCGGCACTGCTGCGAACTTGGCCGCAGGCCGAGTACAACATCGAAGGCAACCCCTTCCACAACCTGATGCGTTTCGTGCGCGAGCTGCGTCCGCAGCAGTGCACCTTCGTGCCCGACAGCGAAGGCCAGTTCACGTCCGACCACGGCTGGGATCTGGCCGCCGACGGCGAGCGGCTGCGCCCGCTGATCGACGAGGCCCATTCCTTCGGCGTGCGCGTGAGCCTGTTCATGGACCCGCTGCCCGAGGCCATGGCGATCGCGCGTGCGATCGGCGCCGACCGCGTCGAGCTCTACACCGAGCCCTATGCCGCGACGCACGGCACGCCACGGCAAGCCGCCGAGCTGGCGCAGTTCGTCGCCGCGGCGAAGGCGGCGCTGGCCGTCGGCCTGGGCGTCAACGCCGGCCACGACCTGAACCGCGACAACCTGACCGACTTCCTGAGGGCGGTGCCCGGCGTGGCCGAGGTCTCGATCGGCCACGCGCTGGTCGCCGACGCGCTGGAGCTGGGCCTGGCGGAGACCGTGCGCGCCTACCAGCGCTGCATTCGCGCCGCTGCCGCGTCCTGAACCCGTGATCTACGGCATCGGCACCGACCTCTGCGACATCCGCCGCATCGAGGCCACGCTCGCGCGGCGTGGTGAGCGCTTCGCCGAGCGGGTGCTCGGCCCGGCCGAGCTGCAGGTCTTCCACGCCCGCGGCGCGCGCTCGGAGAAGCGCGGCATTCGCTTCCTTGCCACCCGCTTCTCGGCGAAGGAGGCATTCTCGAAGGCGATCGGGCTGGGCATCCGCTGGCCGATGAGCTGGCGCGCCTGCGAGGTCCTCAACGAGGCCAGCGGCAAGCCCTTCGTGCGCCTGTCCGGCGAGCTGGCGGCCTGGTGTGCCGCACGCTCGCTGGTGGCGCATGTCACCGTCACCGACGAGTCCGATTACGCGGCCTCGTTCGTCGTCGTGGAGACCCAATGACCATCCATGCCCCGGTGCTGCTCGACGTCGCCGGCACCACGCTGAACGCCGACGACCGTCGCCGCCTGCGCCATCCGCTGACCGGCGGGCTGGTGCTGTTCGCGCGCAACTTCGAAAGCCGGCGCCAGCTCACCGAACTGTGCGCCGACGTCAAGTCGCTGCGCGAGGACCTGCTGATCTGCGTCGACCACGAAGGCGGCCGCGTGCAGCGTTTTCGCAGCGACGGCTTCACCGCGCTGCCACCGATGCGCGAGTTGGGCGCGCTGTGGATGCGCGACGGCCACGGCGGCGACGGTGCCGGTGCACTGCGCGCCACCGATGCCGCCAGTGCCGTCGGCTTCGTCCTCGGCGCCGAACTGCGCGCCTGTGGCGTCGACCTCACGCTCGCGCCGGTGCTCGACCTCGACTGGGGCGACAGCCGCGTCATCGGCGACCGCGCCTTCCACCGCGATGCGCGCGTCGTCACGCTGCTCGCCAAGAGCGTGATGCACGGCCTGCTGCGGGCCGGCATGGCGCACTGCGGCAAGCATTTCCCCGGCCACGGTTTCGTCGCTGCCGACAGCCATGTCGACGTGCCGGTGGACCGCCGCTCGCTCGCGCGCATCCTGGCCGACGACGCCCGGCCCTACGAATGGCTGGGCAACACGCTGGCCGCGGTGATGCCGGCGCACGTGATCTACCCGCGCGTGGACCGCCATCCGGCCGGCTTCTCCGAGCGCTGGCTGAAGGAGATCCTGCGCGGCCGCTTCGGCTTCACCGGTGCGGTGTTCAGCGACGACCTCTCGATGGCCGGTGCGCGCAGCCTCGACGGCCGCGCGATCACCTATGCCGAGGCCGCGAGCCTGGCGCTGTCGGCCGGCTGTGACCTGGTGCTGTTGTGCAACCAGTCGCTGCCCGAGGGTGGCGCGGCCGTCGACAGCCTGCTCGATCGCTTGGACGGCGCCGCTGCGGCCGGCCAATGGCAGCCCGACCCCGACAGCGAGCGCCGCCGCCTGGCCCTGCTGCCGCAGAGCGCGCCGCTGACCTGGGACGAGCTGATGCACGACCCGGTCTACCAGCACGCGCTGGAAAGCCTGCCCTAGGAGCCCGACGGCTCCTCGGATCGCGAAAGGGCAGGCGCCCTTCGGCTCAGGCGCGCCGTTCGGCTTCGAACGGCAGCTTGAGCTGCGACAAGTCCTTGCGCGTCTCGACCAGCACCAGCGGACCTTCGTCGATCACGACCTGCGGGCGCGGTTCGCGCGGCACGTGGGTCGGCTTCGGCTCGGCGGCCATCGCCGCTTGCACGGCACGGATCTTCTCGATGTCCGAGTTCACCCACTCCAGGCCGGCGGCCGCAGCCAGCGACTGCAGATCGCCGGTCGGCAGCGCGTAGGCCGCTATGACCGCCGGCTGCGGCGCGGCCGCGGCCACCGGCATGACCCGTTCCGCGATCGGGGCCGCGACCCGTTCCACGACCGGCTGGCGACCGGTTGTGCGACCGGCGCCGCGACGGCTTGAGAGACTGTTCGCGCGACTGCTTGCGCGACCGGTTCGGCCACCGCGGCCGGCACGGCCTCGGCCGACACCTCCTCCATTGCGGGCTCGGTGTACTCGGCCGCCGCCAGCGTCGGCGCGGCTTCGGCGCTCGCCTCGGCCGGGATCGCCGCGTCGGCGTCGGTCTCGCGCGGCTCGCGCCGGTAGCGGTCGCGACCTCGGCCGCGGCGGCGACCGCTCTCGCGTTCGCCGTTCTCGGCGCCGGGCGCCGCGGGGGTCACATCGGGAGTATCGGTCGCGTCCGCCGCGATGGCGGGTTCGGCCGCCACGGCGGCATCACCGTTCAGCGGCGTTGCGCCGGCATCGTCGGTGCGGCCTTCGCCGCGACCGCGGCCGCCACGCCGGCGCCGACGCCGGCTTTCGCCCTCGGCCTCGCCGGTGCTCGGCCCCGCGCCTTCGGCGACTGCGGCGACTTCGCCGACGGTTGCCAGCGGCGTGGTTTCCTCGGTGCGCGGAGCCTGGCGCTCAGGACGCGGGCCGCGGCGGTTCTCGCCCCGTTCAGCGCGTTCGCCGCGTCCCGCCCGCTCGGCGCCGCCTTCGCTGCGTTCGCCGCGCGCTGCGCGCTCTTCGCGATCGCCGGCAGCGGCCTTGTCGCGTCCGCCGCGCGGGCCGCGGTCGCCGCCACGGTCACCACCGCGGTCGCTGCGACCGCCGCGTTCGCCGCGACGGCCGTCGCGGCCTTCGCGGGTCTCGCGGCCTTCGGTCGTCGCCGGGGTCGCGGCGGCGGCCGCCGGGGCCGGGGCGGCCACCGGCGTCGGCGCGACGTCGCCACCGAAGAGCTTCTTCACCCAGCCGAAGAAGCCGCTGCCGGCGGGTGCGGCCGGCGCCGGTGCCACCGCGGCGGGCCGGGGCGCGGCCACCGGTGCGGGCGGCGCGGCCGGCGCCGTGCGCACCGGTGCCGGGGCCGGCGCTGGCGGGGCCGGCATGTCGGGCAGCACGCCCTTGATCACCGGCTCCTGCTTGGGCTTGGCCTTCTCGCGTCGCGTGATGCCGACCTCGTCGTCCGGCTCCTCGATCATCGTGTAGCTGGCCTGCAGGCCTTCCAGACGCGGGTCGTCGTGGCGCAGGCGTTCGAGCTTGTAGTTCGGCGTGTCCAGGTGCTTGTTCGGCACCAGGATCACGGCCACGCGCTGCTTGAGTTCGATCTTCGTGATCTCGGTGCGCTTCTCGTTGAGCAGGAAGCTCGTCACCTCCACCGGCACCTGCACGTGCACCGCGGCGGTGTTGTCCTTCATCGACTCTTCCTGGACCATGCGCAGGATCTGCAGCGCCGAGCTTTCGGTGTCGCGGATGTGGCCGGTGCCGTTGCAGCGCGGGCACGTGATGTGGCTGCCTTCGCTGAGCGCCGGGCGCAGCCGCTGGCGGCTCAGCTCCAACAGGCCGAACTTGCTGATCGAGCTGAACTGCACGCGCGCGCGGTCCTGGCGCAGCGCGTCGCGCAGACGCTGTTCGACCTCGCGCCGGTTCTTGCTCTCTTCCATGTCGATGAAGTCGACGACGATCAGCCCGCCGAGGTCGCGCAGCCGCATCTGGCGCGCGATCTCGTCGGCCGCTTCCAGATTCGTGCGCGTCGCGGTCTCCTCGATGTCGCTGCCGCGCGTGGCGCGCGCCGAGTTGACGTCCACCGAGACCAGCGCCTCGGTGTGGTCGATCACGATCGCGCCGCCCGCCGGCAAATTGACGGTGCGCGAGAACGCGGTCTCGATCTGGTGCTCGATCTGGAAGCGGCTGAACAGCGGCGCGTCGTCGCGGTAGCGCTTCACACGCGACGCCGTTTCCGGCATCACGTGGGTCATGAACTGCAGCGCCTGATCGTAGATGTCGTCGGTGTCGATCAGGATCTCGCCGATGTCGGCGGTGAAGTAGTCGCGGATCGCGCGGATCACCAGCGACGACTCCTGGTAGATCAGGAACGCGCCCTTGCCGGCCTTGGAGGCGCCGTCGATGGCGTCCCAGAGCTTGAGCATGTAGTTCAGGTCCCACTGCAGTTCGGCCGCGCTGCGCCCGATGCCGGCGGTGCGCGCGATCAGCGACATCCCCTTCGGGTATTCGAGCTGCTCGAGGTTGTCCTTCAGCTCCTCGCGGTCCTCGCCCTCGATGCGCCGGCTGACGCCACCGCCACGCGGGTTGTTCGGCATCAGCACGAGGTAGCGGCCGGCGAGGCTGACGAAGGTGGTCAGCGCCGCGCCCTTGTTGCCGCGCTCTTCCTTCTCGACCTGCACGAGCAGGTTGTCGCCTTCGCGCACCGCGTCCTGGATGCGCGCGTTCTTCACGTCCGCGCCTTCGCGGAAGTAGTTCTTCGAGATTTCCTTGAACGGCAGGAAGCCGTGGCGGTCCTCGCCGTAGTCGACGAAGCAGGCCTCGAGCGAAGGCTCGACGCGGGTGATGACGGCCTTGTAGATGTTGCCCTTGCGCTGTTCGCGCCCTTCGATCTCGGTCTCGAAGTCGAGCAGCTTCTGGCCATCGACGATCGCCAGGCGCCGCTCTTCGGGCTGCGTGGCGTTGATCAGCATGCGTTTCATGTGCACTCCAGTGCCGCGCCGCTCGAGCGGCGCGTCGTCTCACATCGATGCACGAGAAGCGCGGGGGAACCGTTGGCGCGAAATGCCCTGGACTGCGAACCGGCCGCGCGAACGCGGCGGTCTAGGTGCGCAGCGTTGGCGCGTGCGAGCCGGCGGCTGCCCGGGCAGCGGTCGGCGTCGGCCACCGCCCGGCCGAGGCCTCGCCGGCAATGCGCCGGGGCCTTCTGGCAAGGGGGGTGGGAGACGGGGACGACATGTACTGCGAGGACAACGGTGCCTGAACGCCGGTGCAAGCCACGGCTCTTGGCCGCGTCTTGCACCTTGAATTTTCGGGAGCCTCATCTGCCGAGGCCGGGTTCCACTTCGATTCTCTGCCGCCTGGCTCGAACCTGCTGCCGGGTCGCTTGGGGACCCCCGGCTCGCACGCCCGTCACCGGCGTTGCATCACCAACGTGCGCGATCCTTCGCGCACGACATCCCGCGTCCGCCTGGCAGGTGCCCGGGTAAACTCCGATAAATCAAGCACTTACCGCACAAACGTGGAGTCGCCGATTATAGGGGCCAAAGCCCGCGCGCCGACGCCCGCCGTGCGGCGCATCACGGTGGACGAGGAATCCGCAGGCCAGCGCCTGGACAACTACCTGATGCGCCTGCTCAAGGGCGTGCCCAAGACCCATGTCTACCGCGTCATCCGCTCGGGCGAGGTGCGCGTCAACAAGGGCCGCGCGGCGGCCGACACCCGGGTCGCCGCCGGCGACGAGATCCGGCTGCCGCCGGTGCGCGTGGCCGAGAAATCCGCCGTCGTCGCACCGGCGCGAGAGTTCCCGGTGCTGTTCGAGGACGAGCACCTGCTCGCGATCGACAAGCCCGCTGGCGTGGCGGTGCACGGCGGCAGCGGCGTCAGCTCGGGCGTGATCGAGCAGCTGCGCCAGGCGCGGCCCGACGCGCGCTTCCTCGAACTCGTGCACCGGCTCGACAAGGAAACCTCGGGCGTGCTGCTGCTGGCCAAGAAGCGCAGCGCGCTGACCGCGCTGCAAGACCAGTTCCGCAGCCGCGACACCGACAAGCGCTACCAGGCGCTCGTCGCCGGCGCGTGGCCGGCGAACCTGAAGGTCATCGACCTGCCGCTGCACAAGGGCGTCGACGCTGCCGGCGAACGCCATGTGCGCGTCGTCTCGCCGGCGCATGCCGACGGGCGGCGCTCGATCACGCTGGTCAGCGCGATGCGGCCGTACGGCGCCTTCACGCTGCTCGACCTCACGCTGAAGACCGGCCGCACGCACCAGATCCGCGTCCACCTGGCGCATTCGGGTCACTCGATCGTCGGCGACCCGAAGTACGGCGATTTCGCGTTCAACAAGGCGTTCGCGCGCGAGCGGCGCTTCGACCGCATGTTCCTGCACGCCCGCGAGCTGAGCTTCGACCACCCGGCCAGCGGCGAGCGCATCACCTTGCAAGCGCCTTTGCCGGCCGACTGCGAGACACTTCTGCGACAACTATGAACCGCCGCTTCGACCTCATCGTCTTCGACTGGGACGGCACCCTGTTCGACTCGACCGCGCTCATCGTGCAGTGCATCCAGGCCGCCTGCCGCGACCTCGGTGCCGACGTGCCCAGCGACGCCGCCGCCGCCTACGTGATCGGCCTGGGCCTGCACGACGCGCTCAAGCATGCTGCGCCGGGCTTGCCGGCCGAGCGCTACCCGGAACTGGGCAACCGCTACCGCCACCATTACTTCGCGCGCCAGCACGAACTGGTGCTGTTTCCACGGCACGCTGGAGATGCTGCAGGCGCTCAAGGCGCGCAACCACTGGCTCGCGGTGGCCACCGGCAAGGGCCGGCGCGGGCTGGACGAGGCGCTCGCGCATTCGCAGCTGCGCGGCCTGTTCGATGCCACCCGCACCGCCGACGAGACCGCCTCCAAGCCCGACCCGCTGATGCTGATCGAGCTGATGCGCGAGTTCGGCGCCGACCCGGCGCGCACGCTGATGATCGGCGACACGACGCACGACCTGCAGCTCGCCGCCAACGCCGGCACCGCGCGCATCGGCGTCGGCTACGGCGCGCACGACGCGCAGGCCTTCGAAGGCTTCGCGCCGCTGCATGTCGCGCACAGCACGCGCGAGCTGCACGACTGGCTGCTGGCGAATGCCTGAGCCGGACGCCGAGGGTTTGTTCGTCTGCGCGTCGGCGGCGCTCGCCGAACGCGGCCCTGCGCATGTCTGGCCGGTGCAGCAGTACGGCCAGCCGGTGCGCGCCTTCGCGCTGCGCTTCGACGGCCGGGTCGTCGCCTACCTGAACCGCTGCGCGCACGTGCCCACCGAGATGGACTGGCAGCCCGGCGAGTTCCTCGACGCGGACCGGCGCTGGATCCTGTGTTCGATCCACGGTGCGACCTACGCGCCGGACAGCGGCCGCTGCGTCGGCGGGCCCTGCGGGCGCGGGCGCCTGACGCCGCTCGACGTGCGCGAGAGCCATGGCCGGGTGCTCTGGTTCCCGTCGAACGACCTCCGGCCGGCGCCGCAGGACGCGGCGACCGCGGGGAGGCTCGAATGAGCCAGAGCCCTGCGCCCTTGGGCGAGCGCCTGTTCGTGCTGTCGCAAACCCTGCTGCCCAAGCAGGCGCTGACGGCGTTCGCCGGCGTCGTGGCACGCTGGCAGGGCGGGGCGCTGACGACCGCGATCATCCGTCGCTTCGTGCGCCGCTACGGCGTCGAGATGGCCGAAGCCGCGGACCCCGACATCCGCCGCTACGCCAGCTTCAACGACTTCTTCACGCGCGCGTTGCGGCCGGGCGTGCGGCCGCTGGCCGACGCCGCCTTCGTCTGCCCGGTGGACGGCGCGATCAGCCAATGCGGCGCGATCGAGCCGGCGACCGCATCCTGCAAGCCAAGGGCCACGACTACACCACCACCGCGCTGCTCGGCGGCGACGCCGAACTGGCCGCCCGCTTCCAAGGCGGGCATTTCGCGACGCTGTACCTGAGCCCGAAGGACTACCACCGCATCCACATGCCGGCCGCAGGCCGGCTGCTGCGCATGGTCCATGTGCCGGGCTCGCTGTTCTCGGTCAACCCCGGCACCGCGCGCGCGGTGCCGGGGCTGTTCGCGCGCAACGAACGCGTGGTCTGCCTGTTCGAAGGCGAGCGAGGCCCGTTCGCGATGGTGCTGGTGGGCGCGACGATCGTCGGCAGCATGGCCACCGTCTGGCACGGCGTCGTCAACCCGCCGCGGCCGGGCCGGCTGCGCGAATGGCGCTACGACGAGCAGCGCATCGAACTGGCGCGCGGCGCCGAAATGGGCCGCTTCCTGCTCGGCTCGACCGTCGTGCTGCTGTGGCCGACGGGGCCGTTGCGTTTCGAGCCAGGGTGGCTTGCAGGCGCGCCGGTGCGCTGCGGGCAGGCGATGGCCGACTTCGCATAACGCGGACCACCACCGGCCTTGCGCCGTCAGGGCACGAAGCGGTAGCCGACGCCGGTCTCGGTGCGCAGATGGCGCGGCTGCGACGCGTCGGCCTCGAGCTTCTTGCGCAGGTTGGCCATGTGCACGCGCACCGTGTGGGTGTCCTCGGCGTGCGACGGGCCCCAGACGCCGACCAGCAGCTGGCGGTGCGTGAGCACGCGCTCGGGCTGGGCCAGCAAATGGGTCAGCAGCCGGTATTCGAGTGGCGTCAGGTGCAGCGCCACGCCGGCGCGCTCGACGCTGCGGCGGGCGAGGTCGACGCGGATCTCGCCGAAGCACACCACCGGCTCGCCGCCGGCGCGCGCCTGGCGGCGCAGCTGGGCGCGCACGCGCGCCAGCAGCTCGCCGGCGCCGAAGGGCTTGACGAGATAGTCGTCGGCGCCGGCGTCGAGCGCGGCGATCTTGTCCGCCTCGCGCGTGCGCGCCGACAGCACGATGACCGGCAGCGTCGACCAGCCGCGAAGGTCGTGGATCAGCGTCAGGCCGTCGCCGTCGGGCAGGCCGAGGTCGAGCACGAGCAGATCGGGGCGGCGCGTGCCGGCCTCGATCAGTCCGCGCCGGCAGCTGTCGGCTTCGTGCACCTCGTGGCCCTCGATCTCCAGCGCCAGGCGCACGAAACGGCGGATCTCGACCTCGTCCTCGACGACCAGGATGCGCGGCATCTCAACTCCCTTCCAGCGTCGGTGGCTCGCCTCGCGGCAGCGTGAGCATGAAACGCGCGCCGCCGCCGGGCCGCGTCTGGCCCGAGACCTGCCCGCCATGCGCCTTTGCGATCGCGCGGCAGATCGCCAGCCCGAGGCCGACGCCGGCCGTGGCGCTCTCCTTGTGGCCGCGCTCGAACTTGTCGAACAGCGCCTCCTCGCGCCCGGGCGGCAGCCCCGGGCCGTGGTCGTCGACGGTCAGCACCACCTGCCGCTCGTCGGCCGTGGCGGACACCTCGATGGCGCTGCCCGCCGGGGTGTACTTGGCTGCGTTCTCGAGCAGGTTGACGAGCACGCGCTCGATCAGCACGGCGTCGATCTGCACCAGCGGCAGCGCGTCGGCCAGCGTCACGCGCAGTGGCCGTCCGGCGAGCAGCGCCTCGCAAGCGCGCAGCGCGGCGCCGACCACTTCGTCGAGCGGCTGCCATTGCAGGTTCAGCGTCACCGCGCCGGACTGCAGCCGCGCCATATCGAGCAGGTTGTCGACGAGCGCGTTCATGCGCATCGCGGCGTCGCGCATCGCGCCGGCCACCCGCGCCTGCGCCGGCGCCAGCGGCGGCGGCGTCAGTGCCAGCGACTCGGCCAGTCCGACCAGCGTGGCCAGCGGCGTGCGCAGGTCGTGCGAGATCGCCGACAGCAGCGAGTTGCGCAGCCGCTCGCCTTCCATCTGCAGCGTCGTGCTCTGCGCCACGTCCACGTAATGCTGGCGCTCGAGCGAGATCGCCAGCAGCGAGGCTGCGGCCTCGAACAGGCGTCGCTCGTCGGGGGTGGCGGCGGCCGGCACTTCGAGCGCGAGCACGCCGCGGGTGCGCATCGGTGCCTTCAGCGGCAACACCAGCAGCGGGCTGGCGGGCAGCGTGTCGGTGCCGCGGCCGGCGGCACCGGCATGGTCGAAGCACCACTGGGCGACCGCCGCGTCGACCGCCGGGGCGTCGGGTCCCGCACCGGCCAGCGGCGGGCCGAGCCGGTTCTCGGCATCTGCGACGAGCAGCGCGCTGCGCAGGCCGAACTGCCGCGTGAAGAAGCGCGCGCCGATCCCGGCCACCTGCTCGGGCAGCAACGCCGCGGAGAGGTCGCGCGCCATCTCGTAGAGCGCGCGCACGCGGTGCTCGCGCTCGGCGCTGGCCAGCGCCTGCACCTTCAGCGTCGCGGTGAGCTGGCCGATCAGCAGCGCCACCGCGAGCATCACGCTGAAGGT
Organism: uncultured beta proteobacterium; assembly: GCA_963788635.1. Taxonomy (GTDB): domain Bacteria; phylum Pseudomonadota; class Gammaproteobacteria; order Burkholderiales; family Burkholderiaceae_C; genus Rubrivivax. Next base: position 36,077 of record CAWBHE010000004.1, read on the forward strand.
CGGCAGGTACTGCACGTCGCCGACCGCGAACGAGAAGCGCGGCGGCACGAAGAAGAAGTCGAACAGCCCGACGCTGAGGAAGGCCGCCAGCAGCGCTGGCCCGCGCCCGTAGCGCAGCGCCACCGCGACCACGCCGATCAGGTAGAGCATGACGATGTTGGTCAGCGCGAACAGGCCTTGCAGCGGCGTCGCCAGCAACGTCACCGCGCCGCACACGCCGGCGGCGATGGCGTGATCGCGCCAGCGGATCGGTGGCGCCGCCGCGGCCACTTGCCGCGCGCTTGCCGGCGCCGTGGCCACCGCGGGCAGCGCGACCTGGAGCACGTCGAGGTCGTTGCCGCGCTCGGCCACGGCCTGCGCCAGCGACGGCTGCCAGGGCCAGCGCATGCGGCGGGCGCGTCGGCCGAGCACCACGCGCGACAGGTTGTGCCGGCGCGCGTAGTTCACGAGCGTGTCGGCCAGCGCGCCGGCGGCCAGCGTGGCCGTCACCGCGCCCAGCTCGTCGGCCAGCTGCAGGGCGCGCTGCGCTCCGGCGGCGACGCTGCCGGGCCGCGTCTGCACGTGCAGCGCGTGCCAGGGCACGTCGAGCTGCGCGGCGAGCCGGGCGCAGGCGCGCACGACCTTCTCGCCGGCCTCGTCCGGGCCGATGCAGGCAAGCAGCGCTTCGCGCGTCGGCCACACCGGTGCAGCGGCGCGCCCACCCGGCAGCTGGCGGCGGTAATGCTGCATCTGGTCGTCGACACGGTCGGCGGTGCGGCGCAGCGCCAGCTCGCGCAGCGCGAGCAGGTTGCCCTTGCGGAAGAAGTTCTTCGCCGCGCGCTCGGCCCGGTCGTCGTGGGGCCGTGGCAGGTAGACCTGGCCGCGGCGCAGCCGGGTGATCAACTCGTCGGGTGGCAGGTCGACGACGACCACATCGGCCGCCTCGTCGAACACCGGGTCGGGCACCGTCTCCTGCACGCGCACGCCGGTGATGCCGCCGACGATGTCGTTCAGGCTCTCGAGGTGCTGCACGTTGAGCGTGGTCCAGACGTCGATGCCCGCGTCCTGGAGCTCCTGCACGTCCTGCCAGCGCTTGGGGTGGCGCGAGCCCGGCACGTTGCTGTGCGCCAGCTCGTCGAGCAGCACCAGGCCGCCGGGGTGGGCGCGGCCCCAGGCGAGCGCGGCGTCGAGGTCGAACTCGCTCAGCTCGCGCTCGCGCCAGGCGACCCGACGCAGTGGCAGCCTGGGCAGGCCGCGCGCCATCCGCTCGGTCTCGACGCGGCCATGGGTCTCGACGACGCCGACGATCAGCGGCTGCGTCGCGGCCTGCGCCGCGGCGAGCATCGCCCAGGTCTTGCCGACGCCGGCCGACGAGCCGAAGAAGATCTTCAACCGCCCGCGCGTGGCCTGCGCGGCCTCCTCCTGCACGCGCTGGAGCAGCGCGTCGGGGTCGGGGCGTCCGTCGTCCGTCACGGCCGGTGCGCGATGCGGCGCGCAGCGCATGCCCTCGGATCCCGGCCTGCGATCGCGCAGCGGCTCGGCAGATCAGGGCGGGCGCGGGGCAGCATGGCTGCGGTCATCTTCGCATGGCGTCCAGCGCCAGGTTCAGCGCCAGCACGTTGACGCGCGGCTCGCCCAGGAAGCCGAGCGCGGGACCCTCGGCATGCCGTGCGATCAAGGCGCGCACCGCGGCCAGCGGCAGGCCGCGCGAGCGCGCCACGCGTGCGGCCTGGTACTCGGCGGCGGCCGGGCTGATGTCGGGATCCAGTCCGCTTGCCGACGCGGTGACCAGGTCGACCGGCACCGGCGCCTCGTTGCCCGGGTCGGCCCGGCGCAAGGCCTCGACGCGAGCCTTCACCGCGTCGACCAGCGCCGGGTTGCGTGGGCCGAGGTTGGAGCCGCCCGAGGCGCTGGCGTTGTCGGCCATCGGGGCGGTGGCCGACGGCCGGCTCCAGAAGTGCGTCGGATCGCTGAAGGCCTGGCCGATCAGCGCCGAGCCGACGGGCTGGCCGGCCTGGTCGAAGACCAGGCTGCCCGCGGCCTGGCGCGGGAACAGGGTTTGCGCGATGCCGGTCACTGCGGCCGGATAGGCCAGGCCGGTGAGCAGCGACAGCAGCAGGAACAGCACGAGGGCAGGGCGGATTTCGCTTTTCATGACGCGCTTTCAGACCAGGTGGACGGCGACGAGCAGCAGGTCGATCGCCTTGATGCCGATGAAGGGGACGATCACGCCGCCCAGGCCGTAGACGGCAAGGTTGCGGCGCAGCAGCGCGGCCGCGCCCACCGGGCGGTAGGCCACGCCCTTCAGCGCCAGCGGGATCAGCGCCACGATGACCAGCGCGTTGAAGATCACCGCCGAGAGGATCGCCGAGTCGGGGCTCGCCAGGCGCATCACGTTCAGCGCCGCCAGCTGCGGGTAGGTGGTGACGAAGGCCGCCGGGATGATGGCGAAGTACTTGGCCACGTCGTTGGCGATGCTGAAGGTGGTGAGCGAGCCGCGCGTCATCAGCATCTGCTTGCCGGTCTCGACGATCTCGATCAGCTTGGTCGGGTTGCTGTCCAGGTCGACCATGTTGCCGGCTTCCTTGGCCGCCTGGGTGCCGCTGTTCATCGCCACCGCCACGTCGGCCTGGGCCAGCGCGGGCGCGTCGTTGGTGCCGTCGCCGGTCATCGCGACCAGCCGGCCGGCGGCCTGGTGCTCGCGGATCAGGGCCAGCTTGGCCTCGGGCGTGGCCTCGGCCAGGAAGTCGTCGACGCCGGCCTCGGCGGCGATCGCCGCCGCAGTGAGGCGGTTGTCGCCGGTGACCATGATGGTCTTGATGCCCATCCGGCGCAGCTCGGCGAAACGTTCCTTGATGCCGCCCTTGACGATGTCCTTCAGCTCGACCGCGCCGAGAACCTTCGTTCCGTCGGCCACCACCAGCGGCGTGCTGCCGCGGCGCGCGATCTCGTCGACGGCCGCGCCCACGGCCGCCGGGAAGCTGCCGCCCAGGGCCTCGACGTGGCGGCGCACCGCGTCGCCCGCGCCCTTGCGCAGCTGGCGCGTCTTGCCAAGGACAGCGATGTCGACGCCGCTCATGCGCGTGTTGGCGCTGAAGTGGACGAAGTGCGCGCCCTCGACCTCGCGCTCGCGGAGCTGGAACTTCTGCTTGGCCAGCACGACGATGCTGCGCCCTTCGGGCGTTTCGTCGGCCAGCGAGGCCAGCTGTGCGGCATCGGCCAGCTCGGCTTCGCCGACGCCGGGCGCCGGCACGAAGGCCGCGGCCTGGCGGTTGCCCAAGGTGATGGTGCCGGTCTTGTCGAGCAGCAGCACGTCGACGTCGCCCGCGGCCTCGACGGCGCGGCCGGAGGTGGCGATCACGTTGGCGGCCAGCATCCGGCTCATGCCCGCCACGCCGATGGCCGAGAGCAGCCCGGCGATCGTCGTCGGGATCAGGCACACCAGCAGCGCCACCAGCACCGTGATCGACACCGGCTGCCCGGCGCCCGAGGCCCGAACGCCGAAGACCGAGAACGGCAGCAGCGTCACCGTGACGCCCAGGAAGACGATGGTCAGCGCGACGAGAAGGATCGTCAGCGCGATCTCGTTGGGCGTCTTCTGGCGCTTGGCGTTCTCGACCATGCCGATCATGCGGTCGACGAAGGTCTCGCCCGGGTTGACGCTGACGCGGGCGACGACCCAGTCCGACAGCACGCGCGTGCCGCCGGTGACGGCGGAGAAGTCGCCACCCGATTCGCGGATCACCGGCGCCGACTCGCCGGTGATGGCGCTCTCGTCGACCGAGGCCACGCCGTCGATGACCTCGCCGTCGGCCGGCACCACGTCGCCGGCCTCGACGAGCACGACGTCGCCCTTGCGCAGCGCGTCGGCCTCCAGCGGGTGCCACTTCATCGTGCTGCGCAGCGCGCCGCCGTGGTAGGTGCCCTCGAGCTTCTTGGCCCAGGTCTTCTTCTTCAGTCCGCGCAGGCTGGCGGCCTGCGCCTTGCTGCGGCCCTCGGCCAGCGCTTCGGCGAAGTTGGCGAACAGCACCGTGAACCAGAGCCAGAGCGCGATCGCGAGGCTGAAACCCTCGCGCAGCTGCAGCGCCATCAGCGTCGTCAGAACGCTGCCGACCCAGACCACGAACATCACCGGATTGCGCCACAGCGTGCGCGGGTCGAGCTTGCGCAGCGCGTCGGCCAGGGCCGGCACGGCCAGCGTCTTGTCGAACAGGGAAAACGATTGGCGTGTCATCTCACTTCGCCCACAGTTGCAGGTGCTCGACGACGGGCCCGAGGGCCAGCGCCGGCACGTAGTTCAGCAGACCGACCAGCAGCACGGTGCCGATCAGCAGGGCGACGAACAGCGGGCCATGGGTGGGCATCGTGCCGTCGCCGGCGGCGATGCGTTTCTTCGCCGCCAGGCTGCCGGCGATCGCCAGCACCGGCACGATGACGCCGAAGCGGCCGAACCACATCACCACCGCCAGCAGCAGGTTGTAGAAGGGCGTGTTCGCCGACAGGCCGGCGAAGGCGCTGCCGTTGTTGTTGCCGGCCGAGCTCAGCGCGTACAGCACCTCGCCGAAGCCCTGGCCGCCGGGGTTCAGGATGCCGGCGCGGCCGGCCGCCGTGCTCACCGCGATCGCCGTGCCCAGCAGCACCAGCAGCGGCGTCACCAGGATCGCGATCGAGACCATCTTCATCTCGTGGGCCTCGATCTTCTTGCCCAGGTACTCCGGCGTGCGGCCGATCATCAGCCCGGCGATGAAGACCGCCATGATCGCGAACACCAGCATGCCGTAGAGGCCCGAGCCGACGCCGCCGAACACGACCTCGCCGAGCTGGATCAGCACCAGCGGCACCAGCCCGCCCAGCGGCATGAAGGAGTCGTGCATCGCGTTCACCGCGCCGCAGGACGCGGCCGTCGTGATGGTGGCGAACAGCGCCGACGCGGCAGTGCCGAAGCGCACTTCCTTGCCTTCCATGTTGCCGGCGGAGACGTCGACACCGAGCGCCGCCAGGCGCGGGTTGCCCTGGTGTTCGGCGGTCATCGCGAGCACGGCGAAGACGACGAAGAGTACGGCCATCGAGGCGAACAGCGTCCAGCCCTGGCGGCGGTCTCCGACCATGCGTCCGAAGACCAGGCACAGCGCCGCCGGGATCAGGAGGATCGAGACCATCTGCGCGAAGTTGGTGAGCGCATCCGGGTTCTCGTAGGGGTGGGCCGAATTGGCGTTGAAGAACCCACCGCCGTTGGTGCCGAGCATCTTGATCGCTTCCTGCGAGGCCACCGGCCCCATCGCGATCTGCTGCGTCTTCGTGGTGCGCGTTTCCATCAGCGGCTGGCCGTTGGCGTCGAGCAGCGGTTGGCCGTCGGTGCCGAGCCGGGGCACGCTGTAGCTGCCGGGCTCCAGCGTCGTCACGTCCTGGGTGGGCTTGAAATTCTGGATCACGCCGTCGCTGGCCAGCGCGACGGCGAACACCAGCGACAGCGGCAGCAGGATCCACAAGGTGCAGCGCGTCAGGTCGACCCAGACGTTGCCGACGGTCTGCGCCGAATGGCGGGCGAAGCCGCGGATCAGCGCGATCGCGACGACGATGCCGGTCGCGGCGCTGAAGAAGTTCTGCACCGTCAGCGCCAGCATCTGGGTCAGGGTGCTCATCGTCGTCTCGCCGCCGTAGCCCTGCCAGTTGGTGTTGGTGACGAAGCTGATCGCGGTGTCGAAGGCCGAGTCGGGGCCGACCGCGGCCATGGCCTGCGGGTTCAGCGGCAGCTGCGCCTGCAGCCGCTGCAGCGCGTAGACCGCGACCACGCCGATGGCGTTGAACAGCAGCAGGCCCAGCGTGTAGCGCAGCCAGCCGGTTTCCTGGTCGGGCTGCACGCCGGCCAGCCGGTACAGCGGCACCTCGAGGCGTCGGCCGAAGGCGAAGCGGCCGGCCATCACGGCGTCGATCCAGCGCGCCATCGGCCCGGCGAGCAGGGTGACCACGGCGCAGTAGGCCGCCAGCAGCGTCCAGGCGGCAGCGTTCACGCGAAGTCCTCCGGCCGCAACAGTGCGACCACCAAGTACACCAGCAGGCCTGCGGCGGCGGCAGCGGCGAGCCACTGCATCGCGTTCATGGCCGCGCTCCCGGCGCCAAGCGCGCACATCCCCAGGCGAGGCCGGCGGCGCCGGCCCAGACCAGCAGGATTCCGCCGAGGTAGATCAGGTCCATCGAGACATCCTTCGCATGCCCGCTGGGGCGATGCAGGCCATGTTAGAAATGGCGGCGTCAAGAAGGGCGCAAATGCGGTTTGCGTGGCATCAAGATCCTGTCAAGACCAGCTTGACGGCAGGTGCGGCTTTCGGCTAATAATAAGAACAATTCGCATTTATGGGTGTTCCCGTGGCGCTCTGGACCTTCTGGAAAGACTCTGTCCCGGCCTTGCTGCCGCGCGCGGCTGTCGTTGGCGGACGGCGCGCCGCGCCGCCCGCCCCGCAGGCACTGGATGGCGCCGCCACTGGGGCGGACTGCCGCGTGCTGTCGGTGGTGGCACCGGCGGGCCAGCCCGACTGGGCACGCTGGTTGAACGAGATCGGTTTCCTGCCCGGCGAGCGCGTCACCGTCACCGCGCGCAGCGTCTGGGGCGGCGACCCGATGGTGGTGCGCGTCGGCCAGTCGACCTTCGCGCTGCGCCGCGCCGAAGCCGCCTGCGTCCAGGTCGAGACGCTGTGACCGAAGCCGTCGTCCACGTCCACCGCGGCGGCCCGCTGGTGGCGCTGGTGGGCAACCCGAACTGCGGCAAGACGGCGCTGTTCAACCTGCTCACCGGCAGCCGCCAGAAGGTGGCCAACTACGCCGGCGTCACGGTCGAGCGCAAGGAAGGCCGGTTGCGCACCAAGGAAGGCAAGCCGCTGCGCGTGCTCGACCTGCCCGGCGCCTACAGCCTGCACCCGCGCTCGCCCGACGAGCGCGTCACGGTCGACGTGCTGCACGGCCGCGCGCGCGGCGAGAAGCGCCCCGACCTGGTGGTCTGCGTCGTCGACGCGACCAACCTGCGCCGCAACCTGCGCCTCGTGCTCGCGGTGCAGCGCCTGGGCCTGCCCTGCGTCGTGGCGCTGAACATGGTCGACCTGGCCGCGCGGCGCGGGCTCAAGGTCGACCCCGAGGCGCTGGCGCGCGAACTCGGCGTGCCGGTGGTGCCGACGGTGGCCGTCAAGGCCGACGGCGACGCGCCGCTGCGCGCGCTGCTCGAAGACCGCCGGCTCTGGCAGCCGGTGTCGGCGCCGGCCGAACTGCTGCACCACGAGGGCGACCACGCCACCGTGCAAGGCATGCTGCAGCGGCTCGGGCTGGACGCCGCGATGCCGCAGACCGCCAGCGACCGCATCGACCAGGTCGTGCTGCACCCGGTGCTGGGCCCGCTGCTGCTGGTGGTGGTGCTGTTCCTCGTCTTCCAGGCGGTGTTCTCCTGGGCCGCGGCGCCGATGGCGCTGATCGAGGCGGCCACCGCCGGGCTCGGCCACGCGGTGACGGGGTTGCTGCCGGCGAGCTGGCTGCGCAGCCTGCTCGTCGACGGCGTGATCGCGGGCGCCGGCGGGGTGATCGTGTTCCTGCCGCAGATCGTGATCCTGTTCTTCTTCATCCTCGTGCTCGAGGAGTCGGGCTACCTGCCGCGCGCGGCCTTCCTGCTCGACCGGCTGATGGGCGGCGTCGGGCTGTCGGGGCGCTCGTTCATCCCGCTGCTGTCGAGCTTCGCCTGCGCGATCCCCGGCATCATGGCCACGCGCTCGATTGCCGACCCGCGCGACCGGCTGGTGACGATCATGATCGCGCCGATGATGACCTGCTCGGCCCGGCTGCCGGTCTATGCGCTGCTGATCGGCGCCTTCATCCCGCAGCGGCAGGTGCTGGGCGGGCTCGAACTGCAGGGGCTGGTGCTGTTCGCGCTGTACCTGGCCGGCGTCGGCGGCGCGCTGGCGGTGGCCTGGGTGCTCAAGCGCTTCACGACGCGCGGCCAGATCCGCTCGCTGATGATGGAGCTGCCCTCGTACCACTGGCCGGCGCTGCGCAACGTCGCGATCGGGCTGTGGCAGCGGGTCGTGATCTTCATGCGCCGCGTCGGCGGCATCATCCTGACGCTGACCATCGTGCTGTGGGCGCTGGCCAGCTTCCCGGCGCCACCGGCCGGCGCGACCGGCGCGCCGATCGAATACAGCATCGCCGGGATCATCGGCCATGGGCTGGCGGTGCTGTTCGCGCCGATCGGCTTCAACTGGCAGATCAGCATCGCGCTCGTGCCCGGGCTGGCGGCGCGCGAAGTCGCGGTCAGCGCGCTGGGCACCGTCTACGCGCTGTCGTCCACCGCCGCCGACACCGCGCGCGAGCTCTCGCCGCTGATCGCCAAGAGCTGGTCGCTCGCGACCGCGCTGTCGCTGCTGGCCTGGTACGTGTTCGCGCCGCAATGCCTGTCGACGCTGGCCGCCGTCAAGCGCGAGACCGGGGGCTGGAAATGGCCGATCGTGATGGCCGGCTACCTGTTCGCGCTGGCCTATGTCGCGTCGTTCCTGACCTACCGCGTGGCGCTCGCGCTCGGCGCCGGCTGAGCCGTGCGCCGAATGCGCCGCCGCCGTCGGGCGCCGGCCGTTCGCAGGCATACTGCCAGCCCAGCAATCGGCATGCGAAATGAGTGAAGTCCGGGCTTTGCTGCTGACCGACGTGGTCGACAGCACCAAGCTGTCCGAGGAACTCGGCGACCATGCGATGGCGGCCGTGTGGGCCGCCCACGACCGTCTCGCGCGCGACCTGTTGCCCGTCTGGCGCGGCCGCGAGATCGACAAGACCGACGGCATGCTGCTGCTGTTCGACGCCGCCGCCGACGCGGTGAGCTATGCGCTCGAATACCACCGCGGACTCGCGGCGCTGGCGGTGCCGCTGAAGGCGCGCGCGGGGCTGCATGTCGGCCCGGTGATCCTGCGCGAGAACAGCGCCGACGATGTCGCGCGCGGTGCCAAGCCGCTCGAGGTCGACGGCCTGGCCAAGCCGACGGCGGCGCGCGTGATGTCGCTCGCGCGCGGCGGCCAGTTGCTGCTCACCGCCGAAGCGCGCGAGGCGCTGGGCGAGACGAGTCTGCAGGTCCAGTCGCACGGGCACTGGGTGATGAAGGGCATCTCGGAGCCGGTCGAGCTGTTCGAGGCCGGCGGGCCGGACGCGCCGTTCGTCGCGCCGCCGAACGGCGAGAAGGTCTACCGCGTCGTGCGCGCCGGCGAGCGCTGGCTGCCGGTGGCCGAGATCCCGAACAACCTGCCCAACCAGGTGACGTCGTTCATCGGGCGCGAGCGCGAACTCGGCGAGATCAAGGAGCGCCTGGCCGGCGTGCGGCTGCTGACGCTGCTGGGCATGGGCGGGCTGGGCAAGACCCGGCTCTCGCTGCAGGTGGCGGCCGAGGTCATGCCGCAGTACCCGGACGGGGTCTGGTTCCTCGATCTCGCGCCGATCCGCGACCCCGCGCTGGTGGTCGGCGAGACGGCCCAGGCGCTGGGCGCTGCGCGAAGAGCCCGACCGGCCGCTGATCCAGACGCTGTGCGCCTTCCTCAGGACGCGCCGCGTGCTGTTCGTGATGGACAACTGCGAGCACCTGGTCAAGGCGTCGGCCGAGCTCGCGAACGCGATCCTGAAGGCCGCGCCGCAGGTTCGCTTCATCGCCTCCAGCCGCGAGGCGCTGCGCGTGCCGGGCGAGCAGAGCTACCCGGTGCTGCCGCTGCCGGTGCCCAAGCGCGACGACGGCGTCGAGGCGCTGTCGCGTTCGACCGCGGTGCGCCTGTTCGTCGAGCGCGCACAGCTGCACAAGCCGGCGTTCGCGCTCAACGAGCGCGAGGCGCCCGCGGTGGCCGAGCTGGTGGCGCGGCTCGAGGGCATTCCGCTCGCGCTCGAGCTGGCCGCGGCGCGGGTGCGCTCGCTCACGGTGTCGGACATCAACGCGCGGCTGAAGGACCGCTACAAGATCCTCACCGGCGGCGGCCGCGTGCTGCTCGAGCGCCAGCAGACGCTGCGCGCGCTGGTCGACTGGTCGTACGACCTGCTCGAGGACAACGAGCGCACGGTGCTGAACCGGCTCAGCGTGTTCGCCGGCGGCTTCGACCTGGCCGCCGCCGAGGCGGTCTGCGGCGCCGATCCGCTCGAGCCCTACGACGTGCTCGACATCCTCGACTCGCTGGTCGAGAAGTCGCTCGTGATGCTCGACGAGCGCGAGGCCGCGGCGCGCTACCGGATGCTGGAGACGATCCGCGACTACGCGCGCGAGAAGCTGGAGCAGGCCGGCGACGCCGCGCCGACCGCGGCCCGGCACTGCGAGCATTTCTTCGCGATGGCCAAGGCCGCGAACCAGGGGCTGATGGGCGCCGACCACGCCGAATGGATCTGGCGCGTCGAGGACGAGCTCGACAACCTGCGCGCCGCGATCGCGCTCGCGCTGGCCGGCGGCGTGGACCGCGTGATCGCGGTCAAGATCGCGGTCGCGCTGCAGGGCTTCTGGATCCTGCGCGGCTACGCGACCGAGGGGCGCGCCGTCGTGCGCGCGGCGCTCGCGCTGGCGGAGATCCAGGCGTCGGACCGGGCCCATGCGCATGCGCTTGTACGTCGGCGCCGCGCTCGCCGAGAGCCAGAGCGACTACGCCGAGGCGCGCCAGATGCTGGAGGCCTGCCTTCAGCTGCGGCGCGGCCTGGGCGACGCGTTCGACATCGCGGCGACGCTGTCGACGCTGTCGATGGCGCGGCTGCCGGCCGGCGACGCGCAGGCGGCACGCGAGAGCGAGCTCGAGGCGCTGCAGATCTTCCGCCAGCTCGGCGAGGCCGTCGGCGAGGCCATCGGTCTGCTGCACCTGGGCCAGATCGACGCCTATGCCGGCGAGCACGAGCGCGCGCGCGCCCAGCTCGAAGATTGCCTGCTGCTGAGCCTGAGGATCAAGCACCAGGAGGTCGAGGGCGAATGCCAGCTCGCGCTGGGCGAGCTCGCCTTCGAGGGCGGCGACGCGGCGCAGGCGCGCTCGCGTTTCCAGCGCGCGCAGATCGTCTGCACCGAGGCCGGCGACAAGCGCGGCGAAGCGCGCACCGCGCGCTGGCTCGGCAAGGTCGACATGCTCGACGGCGACCTCGACGCGGCCGAGCGGCGGCTCGACGAGGCGCTGCTGGCCTTCCGCACGCTCGAGATGCGCGAAGACCTGCTCGCCTGCCTGGACGACCATTCGGCGCTGGCAGCGCGGCGCGGCCGCGACGAGATCGCCGTGCAACTGGCCGCGGCGGTGGACCGGGCGCGCGAACGGCTCGGGCTGGCGCTGCCGCCGCGCCGCGCGCCGGCCCGGCGCGTCAAGCTCGACCGCATGCGCGCGGCGATGCCGGAGGGCAAGTTCGAGGACGCCTGCGCCGAGGGGGCTCAGTGGGACATCGACGAGGCGGCGCAGCGAGCGCTGGCCAGGGCCGCGACCTTGGTCGCGGCCTGAACGGCGGACGGTTAGCGGGTGCGCCGGCGGCGCACCGTGCCGGCTGCGGCGAGCGCGCCCAGGACGAGGGCGAGCGAGCCGGGCTCGGGAACGTAGGTCGTCGAAGCCGGATTGGACTTCGCACCGGCGCACGACGTTCCGGTGGTGCAACTGGTGCTGGCGAGGAACAGCGTCGTGTTCTGCAGGTCCTTGAGAGGTTGATCGTCGAGATCGCCGTCGTTATCCCGATAGCCAATCTCGTCGGTATCGCCGCCATGGGCCGTGTAAGGGGCAATGCCGAACTGCACGTAGAACGACTGGCCTGCCGTCAGCGTGCTCAGGGCGGGGCCGATCAGATCGGACTGGACGGCAAGGACCCGACCGCCCTGGACGTACATGCCGATGATCGAACTGGCTGCCAGTCTGGTCGGCCGCGAAATCTACGCTGCCGATGTTCGTTCCCGTGAAGTCGACATGGGCGCCCTGGAAGGTCATCCCCGTGCCCCCGCCGCCACAGCCGAAGTTCGAGAAAACGAACGCACCCGCATTCGCAGTCATGTGGCTGCCGAGGTAGTTGAGGCAGCTGTCGGAAATCGAGAAAGTCGCGGTACCCGCAAAGTTGGTGCCCTGCAAGGCGCCACCGAAGTCCGGATCAAAACGCCCGGTGACCAGCGCAGCCTGCGCGCTGCCGACCATGCCCAGCCCGGCGGCGGCCGTCAGCAGGGTCCAAAGGATCTTTCGAACGGTCCGCTGGGTCATGGTTGGGCTCTTGGTGGCTGACGGTTGAAGGCAATTCGCATTCAGGATGCAATTCACGTACCTTACATCAGGACACAATCGGCAAGTTGATGATTCGAAAGCGCTTTTCCCCCGAGTCGTGGGGGCGATCGGGGGAGGTTCGCCACTCGTTGTAAGATTTTCCGACAGCGAGTCCGGCCCGAAATGGCCGCTCACTTCGTCGAGTAGCCGCGCCCGTCCATGCAGGCTTCGACCGCGCGCTGGAAGACCTGTGCGTCGGCCAACGCCGCCGGCTGGGTGACGGCCCAGCGGTTGCACTGCTGGCGGTCGGCCTCGGTCTGCCGGGCGTCCTGGCCGTCGCGCGGGACGATCACCGGGTCGGGCCGCGTCGGCCCGACCGAGACCGGCGCCGGTTCGACGAGCGTGACCGACGGTGCGCTCCAGACCACCGGCGGCGCGACGAACACCCACCCCGGGTTCCAGCCGCGATCGCCGCCGCGCCAGCCGTGGTGCCGCCAGCCCTGGCCGAGCGTGAGCGCGCCGTAGACCGGCGCGGACCGTAGAAACCCGTCGCCGCCGTAGACGCCGACGAGCGGCCAGCCGATGCCGATGCCCAGCGCCACCGATCCGTGCGCCAGCGCGGCTTGCGAGCCGAGGGCGAGCAAGGCTGCCAGGCCGCAACGCTGCAGGTATCGCGAAAACTCGCTTCGCAACCTGAATCCGAGACGCCAATCCATGGGCGAATGATGCGCCGTTCCGGTGCCGGGCGCAGCGCTCGCCGGGCGCCGGCTCAGCGCAGCAGGCCCTGGCGCTCGATGAACTCGACGACCTCGGCCAGCCCCTGCCGGGTCTTCAGGTTGGTCATCACGAAGGGGCGCTTCGGCCGCATGCGCAGCGTGTCGGCGGCCATCACGTCGAGGTTCGCGCCGACGTAGGGCGCGAGGTCGGTCTTGTTGATCACGAACAGGTCGCTCTTCGTGATGCCGGGGCCGCCCTTGCGCGGGATCTTCTCGCCGCCGGCGACGTCGATGACGTAGATCGTCAGGTCGCTGAGTTCGGGGCTGAAGGTCGCGGCCAGGTTGTCGCCGCCGGACTCGATGAACACGATGTCGGCGTCGGGGAAGTCGGCGAGCAGCCGGTCCACCGCCTCGAGGTTGATCGACGCGTCCTCGCGGATCGCGGTGTGCGGGCAGCCGCCGGTCTCGACGCCGAGGATGCGCTCCGGCGCCAGCGCGCCGGCCACCGTGAGCAGGCGCTGGTCTTCCTTGGTGTAGATGTCGTTCGTCACGACGACGATCTCCCAGCGCTCGCGCATCGCCTTGCACAGCATCTCGAGCAGCGTCGTCTTGCCCGAGCCCACCGGCCCGCCGACACCGACGCGCAGCGGGGGCAGCTTCTTGGTGCGGCCGGGAATGCGGTGCAGGGCGTTGTTCATGATCGGAAGAGTCTCGAATACTGGGTTTCGTGTTGCGCCGACAGGATGGCCAGCGCGGGCGCGAAGGCCTGCGCGGCGCCGCCCGGCCGCTGCAGCGCGGCGTCGACCGCAGCGGGGATCGCTGCGGCCAGCCTTGCAAGCATGCGCTGTGCCGCGGCCTGGCCGAGCGGCACCGCCTTCATCGCGGCCTGCACCATGTTCTCGGCCCAGCCGAAGGCGAACGCGAGCAACGCGTCGCCGCGCTCGGCGCCGGCCAGCACCGCGGCGAGCGCGAATGCCACCGGCCAGGTCGGCGCCGGCGCGAGTGCGGCGAGCCTGGCGATGCGTGGGTCGGCCGCCTGTTCGCCGTTGCGCAGCCACTCGCCGAGCGAACGCCCCATCTGCTCGGTCTGCAGCCGGAACTCGGCGCTCTCGCGCGTGGTTCGCACCCAGCCGTTCAGCGCCGCGACGCGCGCTTCGTCGCCCTCCGCCCAGGCGCCGAAGGCCTGGGCCACGACGGGCAGCTCGGCGCGCGCCAGGCTCAGTTCGAGCTGCTGCGCCAGCCAGTCGCCGGCCTGCGTTTCATCGCGCACGAGGCCGGCTTCGACCGCCGCTTCCAGCCCTTCCGAGTAGCTGAAGCCGCCCACCGGCAGCGCCGGCGACGCCAGCCACATCAGGCGCAGCAAGGTGGCCGGGGCGGGCATCAGGGATGGCCGTGATCGTGATCGTGGTCGTGCCCGTGATCATGGTCATGTCCGGTAGCGTGGGCGTGGCCATGGTGGCCGGGCGCCGCCTGGTAGGCGCCGCCTTCCGGCTCGAACGCGGCCTTCGCCTCGCTCACGATCAGGTGCATGCGCCGCAGCAGCTCGGCGAGCACATGGTCGGGTTCGATCTTCAGGTGGTCGGCCTGCAGCTCGATCGCGACGTGGCGGTTGCCCAGGTGGTAGGCGGCGCGCGTCAGGTCGAAGGGCGTGCCGTGCTCGCTGCAAGGGCGGATCACCAGCACCGGCTGCGGTGCGGCGGTCACGCGTACCAGGCTGCCGTCCTCGGCCACCAGCACGTCGCCGCCGCGCACGACGGTGCCGCGCGGCAGGAACACGCCGAGCTCGCGGCCCTGCGAATCGGTCGCGTCGAAGCGGCTCTTCTGGCGCACGTCCCAGTCCAGCTCGACGCTGGCAGCGCGCTTGAGCAGCACGGGCGCGAGCCCGCGACCCTGGGCGAGGAGCCTGTTGACGGTGAGCATGGCGGGGCTCCGGGAGTTGCAGAGGCCGCGATGATGCCGCGGCGGCCGGTGTGTCGGCGTCGGTTCAGAACAGGAAGTAGCGTTGCGCCATTGGCAGCACGGTGGCCGGCTCGCAGCCGAGCAGCTGGCCGTCGGCGCGCACGGTGTAGGTCTGGGCGTCGATCTCCATCCGCGGCAGCCAGGCGTTGTGCACCATGTCGGCCTTGCGAACCTTGCGACAGTCCTTCACCGAGGCCAGGCGCTTCTTCAGCCCGAGTTCGTCGCCGATGTCGCCGGCGAGCGCGGCCTGGCTGACGAAGGTCAGCGAGCCGGCGGCGAGCGCACCGCCGAAGCTGCCGAACATCGGCCGGTAGTGCACCGGCTGCGGCGTCGGGATGCTCGCGTTCGGATCGCCCATCGCCGCGGCGGCGATGAAGCCGCCTTTCAGGATCAGGCTCGGCTTGACGCCGAAGTAGGCCGGCTTCCACAGCACCAGGTCGGCCCATTTGCCGATCTCGATGCTGCCGACCTCGTGACCGATGCCGTTCGCGACCGCCGGGTTGATGGTGTACTTGGCGATGTAGCGCTTGACGCGGTGGTTGTCGTTGCGGTGGCTGTCGCCGGCCAGCGCCCCGCGCTGCTGCTTCATCTTGTGCGCCGTCTGCCAGGTGCGGATGATGACCTCGCCGACGCGGCCCATCGCCTGGCTGTCGCTGCTCATCATGCTGATCGCGCCCAGGTCGTGCAGCACGTCCTCGGCGGCGATGGTCTCGCGCCGGATGCGGCTTTCGGCGAACGCCAGATCCTCGGCAATCGACGGGTCCAGATGGTGGCAGACCATCAGCATGTCCAGATGCTCGTCGACCGTGTTCGCGGTGTACGGCATCGTCGGGTTCGTGCTGCTGGGCAGGAAGTTGGCTTCGCCGACGACCTTCAGGATGTCCGGCGCATGGCCGCCGCCGGCGCCTTCGGTGTGGAAGGCGCACAGCGTGCGGCCCTTCGTCGCGGCGATGGTGTCCTCGACGAAGCCCGATTCGTTGAGCGTGTCGCTGTGGATCGAGACCTGGGTGTCGGTGACCTCGGCGATGTCCAGGCAGTTGCTGATCGCGCTCGGCGTCGTGCCCCAGTCCTCGTGCAGCTTGAGGCCGATCGCGCCGGCCGCGATCTGCTGGCTCAGCGCCTCGGGCCGGCTCGCGTTGCCCTTGCCGAGGAAGCCGAGGTTCATCGGGAAGGCGTCGGCCGCCTGCAGCATGCGGTGCAGGTTCGCCGGCCCGGGCGTGCAGGTGGTCGCGAAGGTGCCGGTGGCCGGGCCGGTGCCGCCGCCGAGCATCGTCGTGATGCCGGAGTACAGCGCCTCGTCGATCTGCTGCGGGCAGATGAAGTGGATGTGGCTGTCGACGCCGCCGGCGGTGACGATCATCCCTTCGCCGGCGATGATCTCGGTGCCCGGGCCGATCACGATGTCCACGCCGTTCATCACGTCGGGGTTGCCGGCCTTGCCGATCGCCGCGATGCGGCAGCCCTTCAGGCCGATGTCGGCCTTCACGATGCCCCAGTGGTCGACGATGAGCGCGTTCGTGATCACGCAGTCGGCCGCTTCGTGGTGGCCGGGGCCGTTGACGACCTGGCTCTGGCCCATGCCGTCGCGGATGGTCTTGCCGCCGCCGAACTTGACCTCGTCGCCATACCCGACGGCTCGTCCGTCGGGTCCGACGAGTCCTCCGCCGGCGCGCAGCGTGTGGTCGGCCTCGACTTCGATGATGAGTTCGGTGTCGGCGAGCCGGACGCGGTCGCCGACGGTGGGGCCGAACATCTCGGCATAGGCGCGTCGGCCGATGGTCGCCATGGTCAGAGGTCTCCCTGGACGAGGCCGCGGAAGCCGAAGACGCGCCGTGCGCCGGCGTAGGCGACCAGCTCGACCGTGCGCTGCTGGCCGGGCTCGAAGCGCACCGCGGTGCCGCTGGCAATGTTCAGCCGCATGCCGCGCGCGCGGTCGCGGTCGAAGTGCAGCGCGGCATTGGTCTCGGCGAAGTGGTAGTGCGAACCGACCTGGATCGGCCGGTCACCGCTGTTCTCGACCACCAGCGTGGCGGTCGCGCGGCCGGGGTTGAGCGGCAGGTCGCCGTCGTCGATGAGGAGTTCGCCCGGGATCATGTTGGTCATGCAATGGGTTGGTGCACGGTCACCAGTTTGGTGCCATCCGGGAAGGTCGCCTCGACCTGGATCTCGGGGACCAGCTCGGCCACGCCGTCCATCACGTCGGCCCGGGTGAGCACGGTCTTGCCCTCGCTCATCAGTTCGGCGACGGTCCTGCCGTCGCGCGCGCCCTCGAGCAGGGCCGCGGTGATCAGGGCCACCGCCTCGGGCACGTTGAGCTTGACGCCGCGCGCGCGCCGACGTTCGGCCAGCAGCGCGGCGGTGAAGACGAGCAGCTTGTCCTTTTCGCGGGGTGTCAGTTCCATGGTCCGGGCCAATGCAGTTTGGGTGCCATGCTAAACGGCGGATCGCCCCTGGTGCGCTTCTTGATTGGAGGCTGCGGGTGAACCCCGAGCCGATCACTGCCGCCGCCGAACCGAACCCGACCGGCAACGACGCGCCACAACGCGGTCCTTTCAACGTCGCGCCGCAACGCCGTCCTTTCAACGACGCGCCGCAACGCGTCGTGAAGACGCGGCGCGACTACAACAGCTGGGTCGCGCGCGAGACGATCGAGGACTACGCGCTGCGCTTCACGCCGCGCGCCTTCCGCCGCTGGGGCCCATGGCGGGTGGCGAACACGGCGTTCGGCGCGGCCTCGTTCCTGGTGCTGGAGGCGGTGGGCGCGACGCTGCTCGTGCAGTACGGCTTCGTCAACGCGGCGCTGGCGATCCTGGCCACCGGGCTGATCATCTTCCTGGCCGGGCTGCCGATCAGCCTGTACGCGGCGCGGCACGGGGTCGACATGGACCTGCTCACGCGCGGTGCCGGCTTCGGCTACATCGGCTCGACCATCACCTCGCTGATCTACGCCAGCTTCACCTTCATCTTCTTCGCCCTCGAGGCGGCGGTGATGGCCTACGCGCTCGACCTCGCGTTCGACATCCCGCCGGCCTGGGGTTACCTGCTGTGCGCGCTGGTCGTGATCCCGCTCGTCACCCACGGCGTCACCGCGATCAGCCGGCTGCAGGTCTGGACCCAGCCGCTGTGGCTCGTGATGCTGGTGCTGCCTTATTTCTACGTCTTCGCGCGCAACCCGGACATCCTGTCCGGCCTGGCCGCCTACCGCGGCGAGCGGCCGGCCGGCGGTCCGGCCTTCGACCTGCAGGCCTTCGGCGCGGCGATGACGGTGGGCATCGCGCTCATCACGCAGATGGGCGAGCAGGCCGACTACCTGCGCTTCATGCCCGAGCCCGAGCCGGGACGGCGCGGTCGTTGGCTGCTGGCGGTCGCCGCCGGTGGGCCGGGTTGGGTGCTGCCGGGCGTGCTGAAGATGCTCGGCGGCGCGCTGCTTGCCTACCTGGCGATCACGCACATGCTGCCGCCCGAGCGCGCCGTCGACCCGAACCAGATGTACCTGGCGGCCTACGAATACGTGTTCCCGCGCTACGGGCTGGCGGTCGGCGTGACGGCGGCCTTCGTGATCGTCTCGCAACTCAAGATCAACGTCACCAACGCCTATGCCGGGTCGCTGGCCTGGAGCAACTTCTTCTCGCGCCTGACGCACGCCCACCCGGGGCGCGTCGTCTGGATGGTGTTCAACACGGCCATAGCGCTCGTGCTGATGGAGATGAACGTGTTCCAGGCGCTGAGCCACGTGCTCGGGCTGTACGCGAACATCGCGATCGCGTGGATGATGGCGGTCGTCGCCGACCTGGTCGTGAACAAGCCGATGGGCTGGTCGCCCAAGGGCATCGAGTTCAAGCGCGCCCACCTCTACGACGTGAACCCGGTCGGCGTCGGCGCGATGGGCATCGCGTCGGTGTTGTCGGTGGCCGCCCACCTGGGCGCGTTCGGGCCGCTGGCGCAGGCGTTCTCGGCGCTGATCGCGCTCGTCACCGCCTTCGTCGCGTCGCCGCTGATCGCCTGGGCGACGAAGGGGCGCTACTACCTCGCGCGCAAGACGATTGCCATCGTGGCCGAGGGTTCGTACCAGCGCCTGAAGCAGACCTGCACCGTCTGCGAGCGCGACTACGAAGGCGAGGACATGGCGCATTGCCCGGCCTACCGGGCGCCGATCTGCAGCCTGTGCTGCACGCTGGACGCGCGCTGCGGCGACCTCTGCAAGCCCGACGCCCGGCTGTCCGCGCAATGGGCCGCGTTGCTGCGCCGGCTGCTGCCGCGCCGCATGGCGCCGCAGCTCGACGCCGGTCTGGCCGACTTCCTGCTGCTGATGGCGCTGGTGACGCCGACGCTGGCGCTGCTGCTCGCGGTGGCCTGGCGCCAGACGGTCACGGCGCTGGGCGCTCAGGCGGCGAGCTTCGAACCCGCGCTCGGGCGCGGCTTCGTCAGCGGCTTCCTGTTGCTGTGCATCGTCGCCGGCATCGTCGTCTGGTGGCTGGTGCTCGCGCAGCGCAGCCGCAGCGCGGCGCAGGAGGAATCGAACCGGCAGACGCAGGCGCTGCAGCGCGAGATCGAGTCGCACGCGCGCACCGACGAGGCGCTGCAGCGCGCGAAGGCGCAGGCCGACGCCGCGAACCAGGCCAAGAGCCGCTACATCACGACGATCAGCCACGAGCTGCGCACGCCGCTGAACAGCATCCTCGGCTACGCGCAGCTGCTCGAGGAAGACGCCGCGATGCCGGCGCACCGGCGCCAGGCGGTGAGCGTGATCCGGCGCGGCGGCGACCACCTGCTCAGCCTGATCGAGGGCACGCTCGACATCGCGCGCATCGAGTCGGGCAAGCTCGCGCTGGATCTGCGCCCGATGCGCTTCGCCGACGTGCTGGCCGAGATCGCGCACCTGTTCGAGCTGCAGGCCGCCGGGCGCGGCACGCGCTTCGCGTTCGTCGTCGACGGCACGCTGCCGGCGGTGGTGCGCGGCGACGAGAAGCGCGTGCGCCAGATCCTGATCAACCTGCTCGGCAACGCCCTCAAGTTCACACCGCAGGGGCAGGTGTCGCTGCGCGTGCACTACCGGCGCGAGATGGCGCGCTTCGAGATCGAGGACAACGGGCCCGGCATGAGCGAGGCGGAGCTCGCCCGCGTGTTCGAGCCTTTCGAGCGTGGCTCGGCGGCGAGCGGCATGTCGACCGGCAGCAGCGGCCTGGGCCTGACGATCGCGCGCATGCTGACCGACCTGATGGGCGGCGAGATGACGGTCAGCAGCGCGCCCGGCGTCGGCAGCACCTTCACGATCCGGCTGTTCCTGCCCGAGCTGCACGGCACGGCGGTCGCCGCCGAGCGCGTGCGCGCGCGCCGCACCGGCTACGACGGTCCACGCCGGCGGGTGCTGGTGGTCGACAACGAGGAGGCCGACCGCCGGCTGCTGCTGGACCTGCTGCAGCCGCTGGGCTTCGAGGTGCAGAGCGCGGCGTCGGGCGAGGAGGCGCTGGCGCTGCTGGCGCAGCCGCCGGCGTCGGCTGCGATCGACGCCGTCTTCATGGACCTGGCGATGCCCGGCATCGACGGCTGGGAGACGATTCGCCGCCTGCGCGGTTGCGGCCACGCGATGCCGCTCGCGGTGGTCTCGGCGAACGCCTTCGACCAACGCCTGGACAACGACGTCGGCGTGCTCGCCGAGGACTTCATCGTCAAGCCGGTGCGGGTCGACGAACTGCTGGCCTGGCTGGGCCAGCGCCTGGGCCTGCGCTGGCAGCTCGCGCCGAACCTGCCGGCCGCGCCGGCGCCCGCCGAGGGCACCCCGCTGCCGCCGGCGCCGCTGCTGCGCGCACTGCAGGAGGCGGTGGGCCTGGGCCATGTGCGCGGCGTCGGGCGCAGCCTGGACGCGATCGAGGCCGCCGATCCGTCAAACTCGGTTTTCGTTGCGCGGCTGCGCCTGCTGGCGCGCCAGTTCCAGTTCGACGCGATGAACGAGCTCATCGAGAAAGCACTGCATGAACCCCGCGCTGCCTGAAGACCCGACGCGCAGCGGCGCCGACGTGGTGCTCGTCGTCGACGACGTGCCCGACAACATCGCGCTGCTCAACGACGCGCTCGACGAGGCGGGCTACACCGTGCTCGTGGCCACCTCGGGCGAGGCCGCGCTGACGCTGGCCGCGCGCGCGCTGCCCGACATCGTGCTGCTCGACGCGGTGATGCCCGGGCTGGACGGCTTCGAGGTCGCGCGCCGGCTCAAGGCCGACCCCGACACGGCGCCGATCCCGATCGTCTTCATGACCGGGCTGACCGAGACCGAGCACGTCGTCGCCGCGTTCGGTGCCGGCGGCACCGACTACGTGACCAAGCCGATCCGCCCGCGCGAGGTGCTGGCGCGCATTGCCGCCCACCTGGTGCAGGCGCGCGCCCAGCGCCAGGCGCGCAACGCGCTCGACGCCTTCGGTCACGCGACGCTGGTCGTGCGCGAGCGCGACGGCCGCCGCGTCTGGCAGACCGCGCTCGCGCGCCGGCTGCTGGCCGAGCATTTCGGCGGCGACGACGCGGGCACGCCGCCGGAAGTGATCGCCTGGGTCGCGCGCGAGTCGCTGCGCCGGCGCGCCGGCGCCGACCCGGTGACGCTGACCGTGGCGCGCGGCGCGCGGCGCATCAGCTTCGCACTGCACGCGATGCCGGCCGAAAGCTTCGACGACACCGCCGGCGGCGAATGGCTGGTCGTGATGCGCGAGAGCGACGACGCCGCGATCGTCGAGGCGATCACGCTCGCGCTCGAACTCACCGCGCGCGAAGCCGAGGTGCTGTACTGGGTGGTCAAGGGCAAGACCAACCGCGACATCGGCGAGATCCTGGGCACGAGCCCGCGCACCGTGACCAAGCACCTCGAGCATGTGTTCGAGAAGCTCGGCGTCGAGACCCGCACCGCGGCCGCGGCGCTGGCGATGGGGCGGGTGAAGGCGCTGGCGCGCGTCTAGCTGGGCCTGGCGGACCGGGGGCTCGTCGCACCCGCGGCGCGGGCCTGGACCCCCTCGAATGGGTGGCGGCCTCGTGGTCGCCCTAGGGATGGGCCCCTTGCGGTGATCTGCCTACGCTCGCCGAGGTTCGGGTCGTCGTGATGCGGCGCTTGCGTCGACCCGGATCGTGTCTGCCCTGAAAGCGCCCACATCAAACTGCATGAGGGGGCCCCCATGAGGCAAGCAACGATCATCAAGAGGTTCGCGCCCGGTCGAGTCCTGTCGGCCGTCGCGTGCATCGCGGCGGCCGTCGCGCTCAGCGGCTGCGGGGGCGATTCCACATCGACCTCGAGCACGCAGCCGCCGCCCGCGACGGGCAGCGGCGTCAACGTGGCCGGCAGCATCTATGCCAACGCGGCTGCGGGCGCCACCGTCACGGTCTATCCGCTCAACGCCGACGGAACGCTGGGTGCAGCGCTGGGCAGCGCCAGTTCGCTCGCCGACGGCAGCTACACGGTCGCCCTGACGTCGACCCCCACCGGCCCGGTGGTCCTGGTGGCGTCCGGCGGCACCTATGTCGCCGAGTCCGACGGCGCGAGCATCACGCTGGGCGAACTGCGCGCCGTCGTCCCGGCGGTCGGAGCCACCGGGACGACCGGGGTCGTGATCACGCCGCTGTCGGACATGGTGGTCGCTCGGGTCGAGGCGCTCGCTGCCGCGGGCGGCGCCATCGACGCTTCGACGACGTCGGCCGCCGACCTGCTGAAAGCGACCTATGGCTTCAGCGGCCCGATCGCCAGCCTGGTGCCGCTGTTCGACAAGGCGTCCATCGGCACCGACGGCTACCTGCTCGGCCTCGTGCTCGGCTCGCTGGACACCTGCGCCAAGAGCGCCGCCGGCGCCTCGCGCGGCAGCCTGTACACCGCCCTTTCGCGCGACTTCGCCGACGGCAGCTTCGACGGCCGCTTCAACGGCACGCCGGTCGCCCTGGGCGCGGGGACGCTCAGTTCGACGGCGGGAACCTCCGACTTCCTGAGCTGCGTGGCCGGATATGCCAGTTCGGGCAAGGCCGTCCTCGACGCCGGGGCGGGCCTGAGCGACCTGGCGGCCACCGTGACGCTGGTCCGCACGGCCATCGCCGCCAGCCCGGCGACGCCCAAGTCCATCGGCCTGGCCGCCGGCAGCTCCGGGGCCATCTCGACGCTGGCCTATGGCGGCAAGCAATGGGTCTTCATCGCGGCTCGAAGCTCCGGTGTGGTGGCCATCGACGTGACCGACCCGACGGCGGCCAGCCCGGCGGTGAAGGTCTACTCGAGCCTGGTCACCAACTTCGGCGGCCAGCCCATCGGCGGTGTCGTGCCCTTGCTCGGTGCCGATCATCCGCAACTGCTCGTCTTTGCGTACGGCAGCAAGCACATCGCGCTCGTCAACGCCGACACCGGCGCGGTGGACTACGAGACCGACCTTCCGCTGGTGGCGACCTCCCCGGTCAGCTTCTCGGGGGGCAGTGCCTACATCGCCGGCGCGATTCCCGACACCGGCCGTGACGGCGTCTGGCTCGGCACGGCGGACGGCTACCTGTTCTTCAACCGTGCCACGCTGACGCTGGGCACCCAGTACGCGATCGACACCACGGCGCAACTGGCCGAGAACATGGGTGGCGACGTCCAGCATGGCCTGCTCTTCGCGCCGAACTACGCCCCGGGCATCCAGCTCGTGGATCTGGGGGCCGGCAAGTCCTATTACCTGGACGGACCTGCCTACACCAGCGCGTTCGCGACGCCCGGCACCAGTTCGACGCCGCTGTACACGCCCGACGCCGGTTCGGTCGATGCTGGCTACCAGGTCGGCATCGTCACCAACGAGGACACCGACGACGTCGGCTTCATCGACCTGAAGACGGTGGTCAAGACCGACGTGGCCGGTGGCAAGTCGACCTTCGCGCCGGCGAGCGGCGGCTCCGGGGTGATCAAGCTGGGTGGCCCGACGTTGAGCGGTTCGGCGGTCGACAGCGACACCCACCTGGTGATGTTCATGGCCGGGTATTCGTCGGACGTCGCGGTCGGCCTGCTGCAGGATCCGGCGTCGGTCGCTGCCGGTGCGACCTGGGCCGGCCTGACCGACTGGCGCTTCGTGCTCGGTCTGACCGGCTACAGCTACGCACGCGATCCGCACGCCGTGGCAGCGATCAAGAATCTGTCCGATGGCAAGGCCTACGGCTACCTGCTCGACGGCGGTGAGCACAAGGCGTTCCAGGTCGACCTGGCGGCCTTCCTGGGTGCAGCCGCCCAAGGCAGCACGGGATCCGCTGCGCATCAACTGGCGGCCGACCCGACGACGAACGGGATCGTCAAGTCGATCACCTGGTGAGCGGGCTTGCAGGCGCCCGGCGAAGGCCGGGCGCCTGCATTCGAGTCGGCCCGTCCCGGGCCGCGGGGGCTACTTCCCGCCCGGCACCTTGCCCTCGACGCCCTTGACGTAGAAGTTGATGCCGCCCAGGAACTTGTCGTCGGCGACCTCGTCCTTCTTCAGCAGTTCCTTGCCGTCCTGGCCGAAGACCGGGCCTTTCCAGACGTGCACGCTGCCGTCGATCATGCCGGCCTTGGCCTTGGCGACCAGGTCCTTGACCTCGGCCGGCACCTTGTCGTTGATGTCGACGACGTCGTTGACACCTTCCTTGACGCCCCACCAGGTGGCGGTATTGCCCTTCCAGGTGCCGTCCAGCACGTCCTGCACCGCCTTGGTGTAGTACGGCGTCCAGTTGATGATCGCCGAGGCCAGGTGCGCGTTGGGCGCGAACTTGGCCATGTCGCTGTCCCAGCCGAAGGCGTACTTGTGGTTCTTCTCGGCCGTCTGCAGCACCGCGGTCGAGTCGGTGTTCTGCAGCAACACGTCGGCGCCGCCGTTGATCAGCGACTGCGCGGCTTCGGTCTCCTTGGGCGGATCGAACCAGCTGTTGACCCAGACGACCTTGGTCTTGATCTTCGGGTTGACGCTCTGCGCGCCCAGCGTGTAGGCGTCGATGTTGCGCAGCACCTCGGGCACCGGGATCGAACCGACCACGCCCAGCGTGTTGGTCTTGGTCATCTTGCCGGCGATGATCCCGACCAGGTACGCAGCCTGGTAGCTTCGGCTGTCGTAGGAGCGCAGGTTGGCGCTCTGCTTGTAGCCGGTCGCGTGCTCGAACTTCACGTCAGGGAAATCGGCCGCGACCTTGAGCATCGGCTCCATGTAGCCGAAGCTGGTGCCGAAGATCAGCTTGTTGCCCTGGCTGGCCATGTCGCGGAAGATGCGCTCGGCGTCGGCCGACTCGGGCACGTTCTCGACGAAGCTGGTGACGATCTTGTCGCCGAATTTCTCCTGGATCGCCTTGCGCGCGTTGTCGTGGGCATAGGTCCAGCCGTGGTCGCCCGCCGGCCCGAGGTAGGCGAAGGCGATCTTCAGTGGCTCGGCCTTGACCGCCGACGCGGCAGCCTGGGGCGCAGCGGCCTGCGGGGCCGGCGCCTCTTCCTTCTTGCCGCAGCCCGCGAGGCCGGCTGCGGCCGCGATCGTGGTCCAGCTCGCCAGCTTGAGCAGGCAGCGCTTGGTCATCAGGTTCATGGGTTCTCTCTCTCCAGGGTTGGGTGGCACGGTGAGTGACGGTCCCGGCGCTCAGGAGCCGGGGAAGAAGGGTTTGCCCAGCGATGCCGGCATGTTGGCGCGGATCCAGGCCGCGTTGCGAGAGATCAGCACCAGCACGACGATCGTCGACACGTAGGGCAGCATCGTGAGGAACTGGCTCGGCACCTGGACGCCGTGGCTCTGGAAGTAGAACTGCAGCATCGTGACGCCGCCGAAAAGATAGGCTCCGAGCAGCACGCGCGCGGGGCGCCAGGTCGCGAAGGTGGTCAGCGCGAGCGCGATCCAGCCCTTGCCGGCGACCATGCCCTCGACCCACAGCGGTGTGTAGACGACGGAAATATAGGCCCCGGCGACGCCGCACAGTGCACCGCCGACGACCACCGCCGCCAGGCGGATGCGGCGCACCGGGTAGCCCAGCGCGTGCGCCGATTCGGGCGACTCGCCCACCGCGCGCAGCACCAGTCCGGCGCGCGTGCGGTAGAGGAACCAAGCCAGACCGAAGGTCAGCGCGATGGCCAGGTAAACCATCGGATGCTGGCGGAACAGCGCCGGGCCGATGAACGGAATGTCGGCCAGGAACGGAATCCGGAACTGTGGCTGTTCAGCCAGCTTGTAGGGAACGTAGTCGATGCCGACGAAGGCCGAGAATCCGCCGCCGAACAGGCTCAGCGCGAGGCCGGTGGCGACCTGGTTCGTGTTCAGCCAGATCACCAGCAGCCCGAACACCGCGGACAGCATGCCACCCGCCAGCGCGCCGGCGCCGAACGCGAGCCAGGTGCTGCCCGTGTGCACGGCGGTCGCGAAGCCGGCGATGGCCGCGACCAGCATCAGGCCCTCGGCACCCAGGTTGATGACGCCGGCGCGTTCGTTGATCAACAGGCCGAGGCCCGCGATGGCGAGCACGGTGCCCGCATTCAGCGTGGCAGCCAGGAGCAGCGCAAGGCCTTCCATCTAGGCCTCCTTCGCCACCGGTGCGGCCGGCTTGGGGGCCGGGGCCGGATGGCGCCAGCGCAACCGATAGAGGATGAGCGTGTCGCAGGCCAGCAGCGTGAACAGCAGCAGGCCCTGGAACACGCCGGTCAGCGACTTGGGCAGGCCCAGGCGCGACTGCGCCAATTCGCCGCCGATGTAGAACATGCTCATCAGGATGCCCGAGAAGACGATGCCGAGCGGGTTCAGCCGCCCCACGTAGGCGACGATGATCGCCGCGAAGCCGTAGCCGGCCGGCACGTAGGGCGTGAGCTGGCCGAGCGGCCCGGCGGCCTCGAGCGCGCCGGCCAGGCCCGCCATGCCGCCCGAGATCAGCAGCGTGGTCCACAGCGCCTGGCGCGACGAGAAGCCGGCGTAGCGCGCGGCCTGCGGTGCGAGCCCGCCGACCTGCAGCGCGAAGCCGCGGTAGGTGCGGAACAGGAAGGCCCAGAAGCCACCCACCGCCACCAGCGCGATGAGCAGGCCGATGTTCGCGCGCAGCCCGGGCATCAGGCGCGGGATCTTGGTCTGGGCCAGGAAGTTGATGGTCTGTGGAAAGTTGTGGCCGTTCGGGTCCATCCAGGGCCCGTAGACGAGCCAGCCCAGCACCTGCTCGGCGACGTAGACGAGCATCAGGCTGACCAGGATCTCGTTGGCGTTGAAGCGGTCGCGCAGAAACGCCACGATCGCGGCCCAGGCCATGCCGCCGAGCATGCCGGCGACGAGGATCGGCACGACGATGCCATGCCCCATCCAGGCCGTGCCGGGGCCGGCCTGCAACGCGACCCAGCCGCCGCCCAGCGCGCCGAAGATGTACTGCCCCTCGGCGCCGATGTTCCAGACGTTCGAGCGGTAGCACACGGCCAGCCCGAGCGCGATCAGGATCAGCGGCGTGGCCTTGACCGACAGCTCGGACAGCGCATAGAGGTTCTTCACCGGCTCGACGAAGAACATCCGCAGCCCGCTCAGCGGGTCCTTGCCGAGCAGGATGAACAGGCCCACGCCGATGACGACGGTGACGGCCAGCGCCAGCAGCGGCGAGGCCAGCGACATCAGCTTGGACGGTTGCGGACGGGCTTCGAGCTTGAGCATGATCAGGCGTCCATCGGGGCGGCGGCCGTTGGCGCCTGGGGGTTCGGCGCGGCCTGCCAGAGGCCGGACATCCACTCGCCGATCTGCTCGATCGTCGCCTGCGCGATCGGCACGCTGGGCGAGACCCGGCCCTTGGCGATCACGAGCAGGCGGTCACTGATCTCGAACAACTCGTCCAGCTCCTCGCTGACGACGAGCAGCGCGCAGCCTTCGTCGCGCAGCTTGAGCAACTCGCCGCGGATCTGCGCCGCGGCGCCGACATCGACGCCCCAGGTCGGCTGCGAGACGATGAGCAGCTTGGGGTTGGCGGCGATCTCGCGGCCGACGATGAACTTCTGCAGGTTGCCCCCGGACAGGCTGCGCGCCGCCGCGCCGGCGCCGCCGGCGCGGACGTTGAAGCGCGCGATCAGTTCCTCGGCCAGGCGCTGCACGCGACCGGTCGCGATCCAGCCATGGGCCGACACCGTCTCGGTGCGCGTGAGCAGCGTGTTCTGCGCCAGGCTCAGCGTGGGCACGGCGCCGCGGCCCAAACGCTCCTCCGGAACGAAATGCAGCCCGAGCTTGCGCCGGGCGCGCGGGCCGGCACGCCCGACATCCTGCCCGCCGAGCGTGATGCTGCCCGCCGGTCCGCGCGGGTCTTCGCCCGACAGCACCGCCATCAGCTCCTGCTGGCCGTTGCCGGAAACGCCGGCGATGCCGACGATCTCGCCGGCGCGCACGGTCAAGCCGATGTCGCGCAGGTCGACGCCGAACTGGTCCTGCCGCGGCAGGCTCAGCGCGCGCACCTCGAGCACCGCCGCGCCGGCCTTGGACGGGCGGTGCTGCAACTGCGGCGCCTCGGCGCCGATCATCAGCCTCGAGAGGCTGGCGTTGCTCTGCTGCGTCGGGTCGACCTCGCCGGTGACCTTGCCGCCGCGCAGCACCGTGCAGTGGTGGCACAGCGCGCGGATCTCGTCGAGCTTGTGGCTGATGTAGAGGATGCTCGTGCCGCGCTCGCTCAGGTGCCGCAGCGTGACGAAGAGCTTGTCCACCGCCTGCGGGGTGAGCACCGAGGTCGGTTCGTCCAGGATCAGCAGCTGCGGGTCGGTGAGCAGCGCGCGCACGATCTCGACGCGCTGGCGCTCGCCCACCGACAGCGAATGCACCGGGCGCTGCGGGTCCACGTCCAGCCCGTAGCTGGACGCGACCTCGGTGATGCGGCGCGCCACCTCGGGCAACGCCATCGCCTTGTCGAGCCCGAGCCAGACGTTCTCGGCCGCGGTCAGCGTGTCGAACAGCGAGAAATGCTGGTAGACCATGCTGATGCCGAGCGTGCGCGCCTCGGCCGGGCTCTTCACCACCACCGGCTGGCCGTTCCAGCGGATCTCGCCCTCGTCGGGCTGGACCGCGCCGTAGATGATCTTCATCAGCGTGCTCTTGCCCGCGCCGTTCTCGCCCAGCACGGCGTGGATCTCGCCCGGCTTGACGCGCAGGCTGACGCCATCGTTCGCGCGCACCGCGGGGTACTGCTTGCTGATGCCGTTGAGTTCGAGGCGGAGCATGGCTGGAGCGTTCTCGCGTCAGGGTTCGATCCGGCGCGAGCCCGGGTCAGCGCCGGTCGGCGGCGACCCGTTTACTGCGATCTGGATCAGAAATGGTACTCGCCGCGGATCATCGGGGTCCGTGCCGTCGCGCCCGCGCCGGCGCCGCTGGCCACGGTCGGGTTGCCGAACTTGTTCTTCCAGTACTCGTACTCGACGCCCACCTTGAAGGTGTTCTTCGCGCCACCGGCGAGCGCCCCGACGTCGAGCATCAGGTTCATGTCGAGATGGGTCTCGGTCGCCGTCGGGCCACCGAACTCGTTCGTGCCCTTCGAGCCGATGACCATCGCGTAGCCGTTGAACGACAGCGGCAGGCTGCCGATCGGCACGCCCCAGTCGAGCTCGAGTGCGCCATGCGTCTTGTAGGTGTAGCGCTCGGGCAGGCCGTTCGGCGCGTTGCTCTCCTCGAGCACCAGCGCGGACAGGTTGGCGAAGCCGGGCACGTCGAACATCAGCGTCGGGCCGACCACCAGCATGCGCTTCTTCGAGGCGTAGCCGTCGTTCTTCGTGTTCAGGTCGAAGCCGGCGGTCACGCCCGAGACCACGCACCGGACCGAACTGGATCGCATGGCCGGACACCTTGCCGATGTCGAGCATGTGGCGGTAGACGAGGTAGACCTCCTGCGCGCCGGGGTTGCCCGCGGTGCCGCCGCCCGGGTCGTTGCGGTCGGACATCAGCAGGTCGACGTTGAAGAAGTTGGTTCCGTACTTGTAGCCGCTGACATGCGTCAGCCCGACGATCGTCTTGGTGATGTCCTTGCGCGAGCCGTCCGGGTTGTTGTCGTACGGTTCGGCAAAACTCGAACCATGGCGCACGCTGAGCGCGGTGTCGCTCCAGTCGGCGGCCTGGCCGGCGCTCGCGAGCAGGGCCAGCGTGATCGCCACGCTGATGCGGGAAAGGGATGGCATGGGCTTCCTCGGGTTGTGGATGGATCGAGGGGCGCGGGGCCCGCTCGCGACCGGAGGTCGCAATATCCATACCATCGACGGGGAAGTAATCCATCAGACGCCGGCCCGCTCGAAGCGCGCCACGCCGGCCACGTAGGCGGCGGCGACGTTGCGCTCGTCGCCGAGCGTCATCCACGCGAACACGCGCGCGTGCAGCTCCTGCGCCGGCAAGCCCGGCACGGCGCCGCGCGCGACGGCGTCGCGGTGGCCGGCGACGTCGCCGACGGCCCAGTCCCAGACCACCAGGTCGGCGAGCGCGCCGGCATCGAAGTGGCCGATCTCGGCGCCCAGGCCCAGCGATTCGGCGGCGCCGCGCGTCGCGGCGTGCAGCGCGCTCCAGGCCGACAGCCGCGTGCCGCGCAGCGCCTGCACCTTGTAGCCTTCGGCCAGCGTGCGCAGCATCGACAGGCTGGTGCCGCCGCCGACGTCGCTGGCCAGGCTGACGCGGTGGCCCGCGTCGACCGCCGCCTGCCAGTCGAACAGCCCGCTGCCCAGGAACAGGTTGCTGCTCGGGCAGAACGCGATCTGTGCACCGGTGTCGCGCAGCAACGCGCGGTCATGGGTATCGAGCCAGATGCCGTGCGCCAGCACCGAGCGCTCGTGCAGCAGGCCGTGGCGGTGGTAGACGTCGAGATAGCTGCGCGCCTCGGGGAACAGCTCGGCGACCCATTTCACCTCGTCGCGGTTCTCCGCGACATGGGTCTGCAGGTACAGCCCCGCGTGGCGTCGAACCAGCGCGCCGGCCATCGCCAACTGCCCGGGCGTGCTGGTCGCCGCGAAGCGCACCGTCACCGCGTAGGCGTTGCGGCCGCGGCCGTGCCAGCGCTCGATGAGGTCCTCGCAGTCGGCCTCGGCGCCGGCGACATCGTCGCGCAGGCCGTCGGGCGCGTGGCGGTCCATCAGCACCTTGCCGGCGACGACGCGCATGCCGCGCTCGGCCGCCGCCGCGAACAAGGCCTCGGCCGAGACCTTGTGCACGGTCGGGAAGACCACCGCCGCCGTCGTGCCGTGCGCGAGCAGCGCGTCGAGGAAGCGCGCCGCCCCTTCGGCGGCCACCGCCGGGTCGGCGAATCGGCGCTCGGCGGGGAAGGTGTAGGTGTCCAGCCAGTCGAGCAGCCCGGTACCGTAGCTCGCGATCACGTCGAGCTGCGGGCAATGCACGTGGGTGTCGATGAAGCCGGGCAGGATCAGCCGGCCGCGATGGTCGACGCGCTGCCAGTCCTCGCCCGGCGCCTCGTCGCCGGGCAGCGCGCCGGCGATGCGGCCGTCGTCGACGAGCAGCCAGTGGTCGGGCCGCCAGCGCACGCCGGCCATCACCGAGCTGCCCCAGACCGGCGCGCCGGAGAAGTCGAGCAGGTCGCCGCGCAGCGCGAGCTTCATGCCGCGCCCTTGCGCTGCGGCAGCTTGCGCGTCGCGAGCTGGCGCGCGACCTCGCGCACCTGTTCGCGGAACCAGCGCATCGACGGTGCGGCATGGGTCAGCTCGTGCCAGAGCTGGTAGTAGTTCAGCGGCGGGAAGGCGACCGGGCAGCGCACGATCTTCACCGGCAGCTGGTCGACGTAGCGGCTGCAGAACAGCCGCCCGGTGGTCAGCACGAGCAAGCTGTCGGCGACCATCATCGGGATCAGGCTGAAGTGCGAAGCGCGCACCATCACGTTGCGCGGCGCACCTTGCGCGGCCAGGTATTCGTCGATCACGCCGATGGCGCCGGCATGCAGCGGCATCGGCGCCACATGCTCGCAGGCGAGGTATTTCTCGACCGTCCAGCCGCGTCCCTGCGCGCGCGCCACCGGGTGCGCCTCGCCGACCAGGCAGACGACCTCGTCGGTGACGAGCCGGCCCAGGTGCAGCTCGGCGGGCGGGCGCAGCCAGTTGCCGATCACCAGGTCGACGTCGCCGCTGGCGAGGAAGCGCCGGTAGTCGTACTCCTGCGACAGCGGCATCAGCTCCAGCCGCACCCCCGGCGCGAGCCGCTTCAGGTGCGCCACCAGCGTGGGCAGGAACAGCGGATCGAGGTAGTCGCTGGCCGCGACGCGGAACATCGCGTCGCTCGCGCTGGCGTCGAACTCGGCGCCGCGTGCGCGGCTGCCGAACAGGCGCTCGGCCTCGTGCAGCACGCGCGTGGCCGGGTCCAGCAGTTGCAATGCGGTCTCGGTGGGCTGCATCTGGTGACCGGCACGCACCAGCAAGGGGTCGCCGGTCAACGCGCGCAGCCGCTTCAGTTGGGCGCTGACGGCCGGCTGGCTGCTTGCCAGGCGCATCGCGGCACGGGAAACGCTGCGTTCGGTGATCACGGTGTGCAGGACCCGGATGAGATACAGGTCTATGGTGTCGAATTCGGCCCGCCTCACCATATGTTCAACTCAATAGCCGGTATGAGTGCAATCGTATACACACTGGGACGTGACGCGTTAACTTCCGGGTAACTCCCGAGCAGGAACCGAATGGCGATGAACAGCCGAGCGATCCGATTCTTCCACCGCGGCGAGATCGTCGAGGTGGCGGACGCGCCGTCCACGCGCACGCTGCTCGAATGGCTGCGCGAGGACCGCCGCTGCACCGGCACCAAGGAAGGCTGCGCCGAAGGCGACTGCGGCGCCTGCACGGTGGTCGTCGGCACGCTGGCGGACGACGGCGGCCTCGCGCTCGAACCCGTCAACGCCTGCATCCGCTTCCTGCCCACGCTGGACGGCAAGGCCGTCTTCACGGTGGAGGACCTGCAGCAAGGCGACGCGCTGCACCCGGTGCAGCAATCGATGGTCGACTGCCATGGCTCGCAATGCGGCTTCTGCACGCCGGGTTTCGTGATGTCGCTGTGGGCCGGCTACGAGCGCCACCGGGCGGCCGGCACCCGGCCCACGCGCCAGCAGCTCGCCGACGACTTGTCGGGCAACCTGTGCCGCTGCACCGGCTACCGGCCGATCCTGGACGCCGGCGAGCGCATGTTCGAGCTGCCCGCGCAACGGCTGGACCCGGCGCCGGTGGTCGCCGCGCTGCGCGCGATGCAGTCCGACCCGCCGCTGCAGCTGGCGAGCGGCTTCCACGCGCCGCGCACGCTGGCCGAATTCGCCGCGCTGCGCGAGGCGCGGCCCGATGCGCGCGTGCTCGCGGGCGCCACCGACCTCGGGCTGTGGGTGACCAAGCAGCTGCGCGAGCTGGGCGAGCTGATCTACCTCGGCGAGGTCGCCGAGCTCGAGCGCATCGAGGTCGAGGGCGGTGCCTTGCAGATCGGTGCCGGCGCGTCGCTCGAAGCCGCCTGGGCCGCGCTCGTCGGCGCATTGGCCGCGGCTGCGCGAGGTCTGGCTGCGCTTCGCCTCGCTTGCCGATCCGCAACGCCGGCACGATGGGCGGCAACGTCGCCAACGGCTCGCCGATCGGCGACTCGGCGCCGGTGCTGATGGCGCTCGATGCGCAGATCCTGCTGCGCCGCGGCGAGCGCCTGCGCTCGATGGCGCTGGCCGACTTCTACGTCGATTACATGAAGAACCGGCTCGAGCGCGGCGAGTTCGTCCAGGCCTTGCGCGTGCCGCTGAACCCGGCCGCGCAGGTGCGCGCGTACAAGATCAGCAAGCGCTTCGACAGCGACATCTCGGCGGTCTGCGCCGGGCTCGCGCTGGAATTCGGCCCCGGCGCCGTCGTGCGTTCGGCGCGCTTCGCCTTCGGCGGCATGGCCGCCACCGTGCGCCGCGCCGCTGCGGCCGAGGCGGCCGTCGTCGGCCAGCCCTGGTCGCAGGCCAGCGCGCGGGCCGCGGCGGCGGCGCTGGCGCAGGACTTCGCGCCGCTGACCGACATGCGCGCCAGCGCCGGCTACCGGCTGCAGGTGGCGGGCAACCTGCTGCAGAGGCTGTGGCTGGAGACGCGCGCCGACGATCCGCTGCCCGAGCGCGCGGTCAGCGTCTGGAGCCGGGAGACGAGCGCATGAACAAGCCCGCCGAACTGCCGACGCTCGCCGGCCCGGAATGCCGTTGCCGGCGCCAGCCTGCCGCACGAGTCCGCGCACCTGCATGTCGCCGGCGCCGCGCCCTACATCGACGACCTGCCCGAGTTCGCCGGGACGCTGCACGCCGCGCTCGGGCTGTCGCCGCTGGCCCATGGCGTGCTGCGCAGCGTCGACGTCGACGCGCTGCGCGCGCTGCCCGGCGTGGTCGACGTCTTCACCGCGGCCGACCTCCCGGGCGTCAACGACTGCGGCTCGCTCGTCCACGACGACCCCATCCTCGCCGGCACGTCGGCCGAGGCGGGCCCGGTCGGATTCGTGGGCGCGACGCTGCGCTACCTCGGCCAGCCGGTCTACGCGGTGATCGCCGAGACGCGCAGCGCGGCGCGGCGCGCGGCGGCGAAGGCGCGCGAGGTGATCCGCGCCGACCCGCTGCCGCCGGTGCTGACGCCGCAGCAGGCCCACGCCGCCGGCCAGTACGTGGTGCCGCCGATGCACCTGCGCCGCGGCGATGCGCGCGCGGCGATCGCGAGCGCACCGCACCGGCTGACGACGAGCTTCGACGTCGGCGGCCAGGAGCAGTTCTACCTGGAGGGCCAGATCGCCTACGCGCTGCCGACCGAGGACGCCGGCATGAAGGTTCTCTGCTCGACCCAGCACCCGAGCGAGATGCAGCACCTGGTCGCCCAGGCGCTGAACCGGCCCGCGCACGCGGTGCAGGTCGAATGCCGGCGCATGGGCGGCGGCTTCGGCGGCAAGGAGTCGCAGTCGGCGCTGTTCGCCTGCGTCGCCGCGGTGGCCGCGGCACGGCTGAACCGGCCCGTCAAGCTGCGCGTCGACCGCGACGACGATTTCCTCATCACCGGCCGCCGCCACTGCTTCCAGTACGAGGCCGAGATCGGCTTCGACGACGCAGGCCGCATCCTCGGCGCCGAGGTCACGATGGTCTCGCGCGCCGGCCATTCGGCCGACCTCTCGGGCCCGGTGATGACGCGCGCGCTGTGCCACTTCGACAACGCCTACTGGCTGCCGCACGTCGCGGTGCACGGCTACTCGGGCCGGACCAACACGCAGAGCAACACCGCGTTCCGCGGCTTCGGCGGACCGCAGGGCGCGATCGCGATCGAGTCGTTGCTCGACTCGGTGGCGCGCCGCCTCGGCCGCGACCCGCTCGCGGTGCGGCGCGCGAACTTCTACGGCGTCGGCGTCGACGACGTCACGCCCTACGGACAGAAGCTCGAGGACAACCTGGTCGAGCCGCTCGTCGCGCAGCTCGAGCGCACGAGCGACTACGCGGCCCGGCGCGAGGCCGTCGCCGCGTTCAACGCGACGAGTCCGGTGCTGAAGAAGGGCCTCGCGCTGACGCCGCTCAAGTTCGGCATCTCGTTCAACGTCGTGCACCTGAACCAGGCCGGCGCGCTGGTCCATGTCTACACCGACGGCTCGGTGCTCGTGAACCACGGCGGCACCGAGATGGGCCAGGGCTTGAACACCAAGGTCGCGCAGGTCGTCGCGCAGGAACTCGGGCTGCCGCTCGCTGCCGTGCGCGTGACCGCGACCGACACGCAGAAGGTCGCCAACACCTCGGCCACCGCGGCCAGCACCGGCAGCGACCTGAACGGCAAGGCGGCGCAGGACGCCGCGCGCCGGGTGCGCGAGCGGCTCGCCGAATTCGCTGCGAAGACCTTCGGCGGCAGCGCCGCCGAGGTCTGCTTTGCGGGCGGCTTGGTGATGGCGGGCGGCCGCACGCTGCCCTTCGCCGAGCTCGTCGACCGGGCCTACCTGGCCCGCGTGCAACTGTGGAGCGACGGCTTCTACGCCACGCCGGGCCTGAGCTGGGACCGCGAGACGATGCAGGGCCACCCGTTCTACTACTTCGCCTAGGGCGCGGCGGTGAGCGAGGTGCTCGTCGACACGCTGACCGGCGAATGGCGGCTGTTGCGCGCCGACGTGCTGCACGACGCGGGTCGCTCGCTGAACCCGGCCCTCGACATCGGCCAGATCGAGGGCGCGTTCATCCAGGGCATGGGCTGGCTGACGATGGAAGAACTGGTCTGGCACCCTGCCGACGGCTCCGCGAAGGCCGGGCATGCTGATGACGCACGCGCCCAGCACCTACAAGATCCCGACCGCCAACGACTGCCCGCCGGTCTTCGACGTGCGGCTGTTCGAGCGCGACAACGCGATGGACAGCATCCACCGCAGCAAGGCGGTCGGCGAGCCGCCGCTGCTGCTGCCGTTCTCGGTCTTCTTCGCGATCCGCGACGCGGTCTCGGCGGCCGGCGGCCACCGCGTCGACCCGCCGCTGCAGGCGCCGGCGACGAGCGAGGCGATCCTGCGCGCGATCGACGCGGTGCGGGCCGGGTGATGAACGCTGCAGACCGCCGCGCTGCTCTGGCTGGCCGAGCGCCGGCCGGCGGTGGTGGTCGAGGTCGCCGCGCACCGCGGCTCGGTGCCGCGCGAGGCCGGCACGCGCATGCTCGTCGCCGCCGGCGAGGTGCTGGGCACGATCGGCGGCGGGCACCTCGAGCTGAGGGCGATCGCCGATGCGCGCGCGCGGCTCGCCGGGCGGCCGGTCGCGGTCGAGCAGCGGATTCCTCTCGGCCCCGCGCTCGGCCAATGCTGCGGCGGCGAGGTCACGCTGCGCTTCACGCCGCTCGCCGACAGCCGCCCGGCCGACTGGGACGCGCCGGCGCCGCGCTTCACGCTCCAGCTCTACGGCGCCGGCCACGTCGGGCGCGCGATCGTCCATCTGCTCGAAGGCATCGCCTGCCGCGTGCAGTGGATCGACGCGCGCGAGGACGAGTTCCCGCGCGCGCCGAGCGCGCCGCACATCGAGCGCGTCTGCGTCGAGTCGGTCGAGGCCGAGGTCGGCGCCGCGCCGCCGGGTTCGCATTTCCTCGTGCTGACGCACCGGCACGACCTCGACCTCGCGATCACCGAGGCCGTGCTGCGCCGTGGCGATTTCGGCTTCCTCGGCCTGATCGGCTCGAAGACCAAGCGCGCGCGCTTCCTGCACCGCCTCGAAGCGCGCGGCGTCGCGCCCGAAGCGCTGGCGCGGCTGAGCTGCCCGATCGGCCTGCCCGGCATCACCGGCAAGGAGCCCGAGGTGATCGCGATCTCGGTCGTCGCGCAATTGCTCGCACTGCCGCTCGCGCTGCCGGCTCAGGCCGTGCAGACGCGGTCGCGGCCGGCGGCCTTCGCGGCGTAGAGCGCGCGGTCGGCCTCGCCGGCGGCGCGCGGCCAGTCGGCCAGCGTCCGGAACGGCCGCGAGACGCCGATGCTGACCGAGCAGCGCACCGCGCTGTGGCCGTCGGTGGCGGTCACCGCGAGTGCCTGCGCGGCCTCGCGCAGGCGCTCGGCCAGCGACTGCGCGCCCGCCGTGTCGGTACCGGCGCAGCAGATCGCGAACGCCTCGCCGCCGACGCGCGCGACCAGGTCGCTCGGCCGCAGGTGGCGCGTCAGCGTCGCGGCCAGCGCGCTCAGCACCAGGTCGCCGGTGGCGCGGCCGAGGCGGTCGTTGATGCGCTTGAAGTGGTCGGCGTCGATCGCCAGCAGCGTCAGCGCCGGCGCGTCGCGGGCGCCGAAATGGCGCGTCAGTGCCTCGTCCAGGCCGCTGCGGTTGAGCACCCTCGTCAGCGCGTCGCGCGTCGCCAATTCGGCGAGCTGGCCGCTCAGGCGCGCGAAGACCAGCCACAGCAGGTCCAGCGCGAGCAGCACCGCGGCCAGCGACGCGACGCCATCCCAGGCCTGCGCCGCGCTGCCGCCGATCAGGTGCAGGCCGCGTGCCAGCGTGAGCAGCGCCAGCCCGGCCGCCAGCGCGGCGAGCAGGCCCAGCGGCGGCCGCAACGCGGTCTCGGCGCGCTGCAGCGCCTGCACCGCGTCGAAGGCCAGCCATGCCGCGAGCGTGCCGAGCGCGAGCCGGAGCGCGGTGTCGCGGCCGGCCGCGCCGAAGGCGTCGGTGGCCATGATCTCGACCGCCGCGGCGCCGAGCAGCAGCATCGCGCCCAGGCCGCGCGACAGCGGCGGGCGGCCGGCGAAGTCGCGCAGGCCGGCGATCACGAGCAGCGCCGCGCCAACGATCGTCGCGTCGGCCAGCGGCGCCCAGGCCGGCGGCGCGGGTCGCCCGGTCAGCAAGCGCAGCGCGCCGGCGACGCCGAACAGCGCGAGACCGGCGGCCCAGGGCCGCAGACCGGCCTGCGTCGGGCTCTGGCGGCTGACCAGGTAGAGCAGCCCGCCGGTGCACAGCAACTGCACGGCGAGCAAGGCGATGACGGTGACCAGGTCCATGGGGCGGGCGCAGCGAGCGCCCGCCGTTATAGCCGAGCCCAGCCCGGAGCGAGGCTCAGCCTTCCAGGCCGGGGCACCGCGGGACGCGGTGCCTCTTCGTCAGGCATTCGCCAAGACGCGGGTCTTGGCTCGTGTCCAGCCTCAGCCCTCGCGCGCGAGACGCGCTCGGGCCTTCGTCTGGCGACAGGGTCCGCGCAGGCGGACCCCGACGTCCAGACTCAGCCCTCGGCGCGGCCCTCGATCGTCAGGTAGCCCACCGCGGCGCTGAAGCGGCCGTTGTAGTTGGCGTCTTCCAGCGGCTGCAGCGTTTGCCAGACCTTGGCATGCAGGCCGCCGGTGACGTTGCCGTTGGCGTCCTTCTTGAGTTCCCAGTCACCAGGGTGCTGGAAGTTGCTCATGATGTAGCTGAAGCGGTTCACGTCGTCCACCGCGTGCAGGCCGGTCGACTCGGCGCCGGCCGGCGTCGAGAGGATGCGCGAGAGTTCCTTCGTGTCGACGTTGTAGGCCCAGAGGAAGTTGTTCACGTGCAGGCCGCTGTCCTCGCCGATGAACAGCGTGCGCATCTTCTCCGAGAACTTCAGGTTGTCCGGGTTGGCGATCTTGTCGGGGTGCGCCAGGTTGCCCAGCGCGTCGGGTGCGGCGAGGTCTTCGCCGAGCAGCAGCGCCGAGCCGCTGACGGGCACCCAGTCGCTGTCGATCGCCACGCCGTCGGTGTCGGCCTGGCCGCCGGTCATCGG
This sequence comes from uncultured beta proteobacterium, assembly GCA_963788635.1. GTDB lineage: Bacteria > Pseudomonadota > Gammaproteobacteria > Burkholderiales > Burkholderiaceae_C > Rubrivivax. The sequence continues at coordinate 75,025 of CAWBHE010000004.1, forward strand.
CCACGCGTAGACCATGCCGGCGTTCGGGCCCTGGATCGCGATGCCGCCCGAGCCGTTGGTCATCGCCGACGAGACATAGCTGATCGCCGAGTAGGCAATCTTGTCCTTCGCGTTGACGGTCGTGCCTTCCATCTTCGTGAAGCCCAGGCTGCCGCCCTTGAACGCGGCGTAGCGGTGGGTTTCCAGGAAGGCCGCGGCCTTCTCCATGCCGGGCTTGAACCTGACCCATTGCGACTTGCCGGCGAACGGGATCTTCGTGTAGCTGGCGTCACCCGGGTCGGCGGTCTTCACGTCGACGATGTCGCTCGCGCTCAGCGAGTCGGCCAGCGCCTTGATCTCGTCGCTCGTGGCGTGGCCCAGGCGCACCCAGCGCAGGTCGCGCCGAGCCGCCGTTGGCGGCCGTCTTCTGGTGCCACTGCGCGACGTACAGCGTGCCGGCGGACAGGTCGCGCGGCGCTGTCGGCGACGAACATGAACAGGCCGCCGTTGGTGGCGTCGTCGCCCATCAGCACGGTGCGCTCGTCGGGCATCACCTGGACCAGCTCGTGCGAGATGCGGCCCAGGCAGTAGTGCTTGACGATCGAGCCGCTGCCGTCGGGGTGGACGGTGACCTCGGGCAGGTGGCCGTAGTGGTAGGGCTTGGCCGCGGTCGGGCTGCCGAACAGGTTCTGGCTGAAGGCCTGCGAACTGGCTGTTGTTCGCGATCGTCGTCGCGTCGGGCTCGTATTCCTCGCTCGACAGGTGCGTGTTCCAGGGCGAGAGGCTGGCGCCGCAGGTGATCCACAGGCCTTGCACGGCGCTGGTGTCGACGTTCGAGTAGCTGACGAACTCGAGCTTGCCGGTGCGCCGGTCCTGGTCCAGCGCGAGCACCGCGATCGGCGACGGCAGGCGGCCGTACAGCGACTGGCCGGCGACGTTCTTCGATGCGTACTCGAACTGCACCACCGCGAACACGCGGTGGTGGCCGCGCCGACGCGAGCGCACGCGGGGCAGCGTGATCAGCGACATGCCGTCCGGGCAGTCGGAGAAGAACTGACGCTGGTTCGGGTCGGTGGCGTCGACGATCGGCTGGTTGTGGATGTCGTAGTAGCCGCCGGCCAGCGTTTGGCCGCCCTTGCCGTCGGCGACCTGCTGGCCGGTGAGGAAGAAGGTCTCGTAGCCGAGGCGGAAGGTGACGCCCTCGTGGCGGTGGCCCAGGCTTTCGGTGAGCGTGGACGCGACATAGGTGCTGGCCATCTGCGCAGGGTTGGCCAGTCCGGGCGCGGCCATCGCGCCGAAGCGGTATTGGGTCGGCAGACCGTGGCCTGCGGCCGGGCCGGCGAAGCTCGGGCCGCTCAGCGATGCACCCAGCGGCAGCAGCGGCGCGCCGGCGAAGAGTTGCAGCGCGCGGCGGCGCGTCAGGGTTTGCGATTCGGACATTTCGGGACTCCCGTTCGGGCGCGAGGCATTTCGCGCGCTGGCACTGACTCTACAAATCAGCTATGACAATCGCGTGAAGACCGGCGTCGGTCAGGCCGCGTGCAGGCGGGCCGCGGCGACTGGGAACTTTGCGCCGTAGCGGCCCGGGCACCGCGGCGTGCGTCGATCGCCGCAGCGATCAATTTGGTCTTTGACCTGGGACAGGTCGAACAAGGCAGAACTGAGCGGTAATGTCATAGGAACGTTGCTTGGGCATGGTGCCGCATTCCGCGCGGAGGTGCGGCGCAGCGGGCCGCTGCGGCGAGCGCATTGAAGAGCATCGAAATGGAGCAAGCGATGAAGAGGGTTTCCGCAGTTTTGCTGACCATCCTGCTGACGGCCGGTGCGGCCGGCGCCGCTTCAGCGGCTGGCGGGGTCGGGCCCGGCCCCGCCGCGCAGACGTCGCCGGGCACCGGGCCGATGGCCGGCACCGGCATGGGTCCGGGCGCGATGGCGGGGCAGCGCATGGGTCCGCGCTCAGGCGGCGACTACACGCCAGGCTGGGCCCTGATGACGGCGGCCGAGCGCAATGCGCATCTGGAGCAGCTCCGCTCGAAGAAGACCTACGAGGAGTGCCACGCCTACATGGCGCAGCACCGCGAGCAGATGGCCGCGCGTGCCAAGGAGCAGGGCAAGCCTGCGTTGGCGCAGCCGCGGCGGGACGCCTGTGCCGGCCTCAAGCCGTGAACCCCGGGGGGCCGAGGCGGCCGGTTTGATCATTGACCTGAAGGAGTCGACGATGTTTTGCGAAATGACGAGCCGGCGGCAATGCCTGACCGGACTGGCGGTCGCGGTCTTGGCGCTGGCCGGTTGTGGCGGCGGCAGCGACAGCGCGCCGGTGATGAGCGCCGACAGTGCCGGCGTATCGACGATCAGTGCCAGCGCGCTGGCCGCCACGCTGGCGACCTACCCGGTGGCAGCGCCCTTGTCCGCCGTCGAGGTCGACAGCTTGCTCTACATGCGCGAGGAAGAGCAACTCGCGCACGATGTCTACGCCGTCAGCGCGACGCTCTATGCGAGCTTGCCTATCTTCAGCAACATCACCAGCGCCGAAGCCACCCATGCGGCGGCCGTCCAGGCCTTGCTCGACCGCTACTCGATCGCCGACCCCCTGGCCGGCTTGCCGAATGGCACGTTCAAGACGCCTGCGTTCCAGATCCTCTACGACGCGCTGGTCGCGGCGAGCCGCGTCAACCTGATCGAGGCGCTGAAGGTCGGCGTGCAGATCGAGGAACTCGACATCCGCGACATCGAGGCGCAGAAGGTCGGCATCGACAACGCCGACATCCTGATGGTCTACGACAACCTGCTGCGCGGCTCGCGCAACCACCTGCGCGCGTTCTGGAAGGTGCTGCTGGCCCAGGGCGGCAGCTACACCCCGCAGTACATCACGCAGGCCGAGTTCGACGCGATCGTCAATTCGCCGATCGAGACCGGGCGCTGACGCGGGCGGCTGGCGCAGGCGACGTGCTCGGCCCGAGGGGCCGCCCGATAATGCGGGCGTGAACCGAACCGACCCGGCGCGTGCCCGATCCCGCTAGGCCGCTGCTGGCCGAGCCGCACGGTCGGCTCGTGCGTCGCGCGACGCTGCCGGTCACGCTGTTCGTGCAGGCCGCGGCGTCGGCGGCGGTCATCGCACCGGCCGTCGCGGCGCCGCGGCTGGTCGAGCGCCTGCATCTCGGCCCCACGGCGGTGGGCCTGTTCGTCGCGCTGGTCTACCTGGCCGCGATGTTCGCCAGTCCGCTCGGCGCGCAGCTGGTGCGGCGCTGGGGGCCGATCCGGGCCAGCCAGGCGGCGCAGTGTGTCAGCGCCGCCGGCCTCGCGCTGCTGGCCTGGCCATCGGTGCCGGCGGCGGTGGCGGGCGCACTCCTCATCGGTGCCGGCTACGGGCCGATCACCCCCGCCAGTTCGCAGATGCTGTCGCGCACGACCGAGCCGCGTCGCTACGCGCTGGTGTTCTCGGTCAAGCAGACCGGCGTGCCGCTCGGCGGCGTGATCGCCGGCCTGATGGTGCCGCCGCTGATCGCTGCCTTCGGTGTCGCCGGCGCACCGCTGGGCGTGGCGCTGCTGTGCCTGCTGGGCGCGCTGTCGGCCTGGCCGCTGGCGGCGGAACTCGACCGCGAACGCGACGCCGCCAGCCCCTGGCCGACACCGAGGCGGGTGATGGCGCCGGTGGCCTTCGTCGCGCGCCACCCGGTGCTGCGCGCGGTGGCGCTGACGAGCCTGGTGTTCTCGATGGTGCAGCTCAGCCTGACCTCGTACCTGGTGAGTTTCCTGACGAGCGACCTGCACTGGACGCTGCTCGCCGCCGGGGCGGCGCTGTCGGCGTCGCAGGTGGCCGGGGTCGCCGGCCGCATCGTCTGGGGTGTCGTCGCCGACCGCTGGCTGGGCCCGCGCCGGATGTTGCTGGCCCTGGCGCTGGTGATGGCCGGCTGCGGCCTCGCGATGCCGCTCATCGGCCCCGCCACCGCGGCGGCGCCGGTGATCGCGCTGCTGTGCCTGTTCGGGGCCACCGCGGTGGGCTGGAACGGCGTCTACCTGGCCACCGTCGCGCGCCTGGTGCCGCACGAGCAGGCCGCCACGGCGACCGCCGGCACGCTGTTCTTCACCTTCTTCGGCGTCGTCATCGGGCCGCCGCTGTTCGGCGCCGTCGGCAGCGCGTTCGGCGCGCTCGGCCCGGCCTTCGCGCTGCTGGCGTTGCCGCTGGGCTGGGGCATCGGGTCGCTGGCCCGTGCGCGCTGGGGTTAGACGACGAGCAACGCGCGGAAGTCGTTCACGTTGGTGAAGGTCGGGCCGGTCACGACCAGGTCGTCCAGCGACGCGAAGAAACTGTAGGCGTCGTTGCGGTCCAGGACCTCGGCCGCCTTCAGGCCCAGCGCCGCCGCGCGCGCGAGCGTGTCGGGCGCGACGATGGCGCCGGCGTTGTCCTCGACGCCGTCGATGCCGTCGGTGTCGGCGGCGAGGACGTGCACGCCGGGTTCGCCCTGGAGCGCGATCGCGCAGCCGAGCAGGAACTCGGTCGCGCGCCCGCCACGCCCCCCTTTGCTCTTCAGCGTGACCGTGGTCTCGCCGCCGGAGAGGATCACGCAGGGCTTGGCGAACGGCGTGCCGCGGCGCGCGACCGCGCGCGCCAGTGCCGCATGCACCTTGCCGACCTCGCGGCTCTCGCCTTCGATCTCGTCGCTGAGGATGTGTGCCTCGACACCGTGCGAGCGCGCGAGCGCAGCGGCGGCTTCCAGGCTTTGCTGCGGCGTCGCGATCAGGTGGACCTGGTGGCCTGCGAAGCGGCGGTCGCCGGGCTTGGGTGTCTCGAAGGCGCCGCTGTCCAGCCCGGCCTGCGCCACCGCCGGCAGCGCGATCGCATAGCGGCGCAGGATCGCCAGCGCATCGGCGCAGGTGCTCGGGTCGGGCAGCGTCGGGCCGCTGGCGATGACCTCGGGCGCGTCGCCCGGCACGTCGCTGATCAACAGCGTCACGACGCGCGCCGGCGCGCACATCGCGCCCAACCGACCGCCCTTGATCGCCGACAGGTGCTTGCGCACGCAGTTCATCTCGTCGATCGCCGCGCCGCTCTTCAGCAGTGCGCGGTTGACCGCTTGCTTGTCCTCCAGCGTCAACCCCGGCGCCGGCAACGACAGCAGCGCCGAGCCGCCGCCGGAGACCAGGCACAGCACCAGGTCGTCGGCGCCGAGGCCGCGCGTGAGGTCGACGATGCGCTGCGTGGCACGGCGACCGGCCTCGTCGGGCACCGGGTGCGCGGCTTCGACGACCTCGATGCGACCGGGCTGCGCGCGGTACGCCGGTGGCACATGGCCGTAGCGCGTGACGACCAGGCCGGACAACGGCGCGTCCTGCGGCCACAGCGCATCGACCGCCGCGGCCATCGCGCCGCCGGCCTTGCCCGCGCCGAGCACCAGCGTGCGCCCCTTCGGCGGGGGCGGCAGGAAGGGCGCGGTGTTGTGCGCGGGCAGCGCACGCTGCACGGCGGCCTCGAAGAGCGAGCGCAGGAAGGCGCGGGGGTCGGGCAAGGTCATGGCGGGATTGTGGCGATGGTCGACCGCAGCGGACGCCCCAGGGCTCAGCCGCCGAGCCGCTCGCGCGCCCAGGCGAGCCAGCCCAGTCCCGCCTCGGTGCTCGCGGCGGGCTTGTATTCGCAGCCGATCGCGCCGCGGTAGCCGATGCGGCGCAGGTGCGCGAACAGGAAGCGGTAGTCGATCTCGCCGCTGCCGGGCTCGTGGCGGCCGGGGTTGTCGGCGACCTGGAGGTGGGCGATGCGCGGCAGCAGCCGCTCCAACGTCGCCGCCAGCTCGCCCTCGCTGCGCTGCGCGTGGTAGACGTCGTACTGCAGGAAGGCGTTGGCGGCGTCGACCTCGTCGAGGACCGAGACCGCCTTGGCCGTGGTGTCGAGCCAGAAGCCCGGCACGTCGAAGCGGTTCACCGGTTCGACGAGCAACCTGAGCCCGGCATCGCCTAGCGCGCGCGCCGCGAAGCGCAGGTTGTCGACCAGCGTGCGCCGCGTCCGGGCGTCGTCGACGCCGGCGCCGGGCTTGCCGGCCAGGGCGTTGAGCTGCGTCACGCCGAGCGTCGTCGCGTAGTCGATCGCAAGCGCGACGCCGGCGCGGAATTCGTCGCGCCGTGCCGGGTCGCACGCGATGCCGCGGTCGCCCGCCGCCCAGTCGCCGGCGGGCAGGTTGTGCAGCACCATCGCGAGCCGGTGCCGGTCCAGCTGCTCGCGGATCGCGGCCGCCGGCAGCTCGTACGGGAACTGGATCTCGACGGCGCCAAAGCCGGCGCGCGCGGCGCGCTCGAAGCGCTCGAGCAGCGGCGCTTCGGTGAACAGCATCGACAGGTTGGCGGCGAAGCGGGGCATCGCCGCCGATGCTATGCCAGCGCAGCGGCGTTCGGCTCGGGGCCGATGGCGCGCCGCAGGCCGTTGCGGCCCGGGCCTTCGTCAGCCCTGCCGCGCCTTTCCTGGCTCTGCGTCCGGGAACTCAGCGACGCCAGCCTTCGCGTTCGCCGCCACGGTCGCCGCCGCGCCAGCCGTCGCGGTGGCCGCCATGCCATTCGCCGCCGATCACGAGGCGCGGCGAGACGACCAGCGGCGCATCGTAGTAGCCGCCGTAGGCGCCGTAGGCACCGTACGAATAGACCGGCGCCGGCGCGGCGTAGACCGGTGCCTGGGCGTACACGGGCGCCTGCGCATCAACCGGCGCGGCGGCCGCTGCCGGCGCCTGGGCCAGCGCGCCGGCCGGCGCGACATTGACGTCGAGCGGGATGCGCCGGCCCGGGTCCTGCGCCAGCTGCGCGCTGTAGCGCTGGCCCTGGTAGTCATAGACCACGTCGTAGCCGACGATGCGGTTCTCGTAGGCGGTGCCGTTCTGGCAGCTGCGCACGGTGGCCAGCGACGGCGGCGTGCCGTTGGCCTCGACGCGGTCGCCGATCGCCGCGCCGGTGACCATGCCCAGCCCGGTGGCCGCGGCCTGGCCCATGCCGCCGCCGACGTTGTGGCCCACGGCCGCGCCGATGATCGCGCCGAGCAGCGCGCCGCCGCCGCTGGTGCGCTGCGGCACGACCTGCTGCACGTCCTGGCATTGCTGCTGCGGCACGGCGACCTGGGCCGTGATCGGGGTGGAAGAGACCACGGTGCCGTATTCGGTGGCGAGTGCGGTGCCGCAGGCGCCGGCCAGGCCGAGGGCGACGAGAGGCAGGGGGACCTTCATGGTGCTTTCCTTCGCGGACAGGCGGCTCATGCCGCGCCACCATGCTGCGGGCGCCTCGTTCCTGCAATGTTTCCGCTTTGGCAAGGAGTTGTGTCAGGCGCAATCGGTGGCGCCGACGCCCGGCGGCCGGCTAGCGTCGTCCGACCGAGACCAGCGCCACCCCGGCGCAGGTGACCGCGATGCCGACCACGCTGAGCACCGTCGGCACGACGCCGAACATCGCCCATTCGAGCAGCACCGCGACGATGGGCGTCAGGAAGAACAGGCTCGTGACCTTGGTCGCGTGGCCGCGCCGCATCAGCCCGTGCAGCGCGTTGACGGCGAGGATCGACGCCAGGATGACGAGGTAAGCGATCGCGCCCAGCAGCGGCCAGTGCCAGCGGACGATGAAGCCCTCGACGCGCCAGGCCAGCGGCGCCAGCACGAGCAGCGATGCGCCGAACTGGATGAAGGCCGAGCTGCGCAGGTCGGCGCTGGGGCAGAACACGCGCTGGTACAGCGTGCCGCTGGTGATCGCCACGAGCGAGATGCCGACCGCGACCAGGCTGCCCACGCTGACCGCCTTCACGTCGATCTTGTGCCAGACGACGAACAGCACGCCGGCCAGGCCGAGCGCGACCCCCAACCACTGCCGCGCCACCAGCCGCTGGCCCATGAAGCGGTGCGCGACGACGGCGGTGAACAGCGGCTGCGTCGCGAGCACGAGCGCGGTGATGCCGGCCGACATGCCGAGGTATTGCGCGTAATGGCTGCCGCTCAGGTTGACAGCGTGCATCAGCAGCCCGGCGACGCAGACGTGGAAGAGCTCGCGCCGGCTCGCCGGCCAGCGCGCCTTCGAGACCAGCAGCCAGGTCCCCATGCACAGCAAGCCGAAGGCATAGCGCAGCGTCAGGAAGGTGAACGGCGCCGCGTAGTGGAGCCCGGCCTTGGTGGCGAGGTAGCCCGAGCCCCAGACGAGCACGAAGTACCAGGCGAGCAAGGTGTCGTAGCGGCCGGCGTCCGGCTCTGCGGCGGCGCCGGCGGTGACATGGGGCGTGGCGATGGTCGACGGGGGCGGGGCTGCGGGAGCGGTGATTGTGAGGGACGCGTCGGGCTCAGCCCGCCGTCTCGACCCAGCGCGAGAAGTCGGGCAGCCAGGTCACCTGGCGCAGCGGCTCGGTCGGCGGCCTGCCACATTGAACCGGAGCGAAAAGAAGCTGCAGCGCATTGGGCCGGGATAGTGCCGGCGGGCACCGGATAGCCAGACCCAAAATGCTCGACTGCTGTTCGGCTGGGCTACAGCGCACGTTCACGTTTCGTCAAGGAGCTCTGCTTCTGCGACTGGAATTCCGTGTCGGTAAGAATCCCTCTTTGCGAAGGTCGTCCAGCCTCAGGAGTTCGTCATAGACGTCCTTCGGACGAGTCTCGATGTGTTCTTGTCTTTATCTCGGCGTCGATCTTTTCTGTCTTCTCGATGACGACATCGGGCGCGGCATTCAGCGCAGTCCGTTTCGGCCTCAGCGATCGGTCTTGTCAACGACCCGAAACTGGGACTCGATCGACGCGAAGCTCTGACCCACGACGAGCGGTGTCTCCCGAACGGTGATTGGAATGGCAACCTTCCCCTGACTTTCTGCAAACTGGTTGGCCTCGCAGCAGGACCATCGAGCTTCATCGCGCGACGAATTACCAGAAGAATCGGCGCCCTTGGTGCGTCGTTCGGGAGAGAAGGTACGTATCTGGCGAGACCTGGACGATCCCAGGGTTCGCGCAGAGGCAAGTACGAGGATGATTGTCGCGAACACCGGGACGTTCCAATTCCGGATCACTGCCGGGCCTCCTTGCGGCGATGCGCGTAGCGAGCTGGATCGATCGAAGCAGTCTGCCTCACGGTATTGGGGGCGCAATTGGCGCGCCACGTCAGGAGGGATCGCAGACATCTGCTGCAACCGAATCGGATGAGCTAGGCTGTGCATGGCGGGCAGGATGCTGGCGCCCGCGCCCGTCGACTTCGCGCGGACGTGCCCCGGCGCCGTGCCATCGGCCGCGGCTGACGCCACAATGCGGCCACGCATGCGCCGGTCCGACCCGGCGTGGAGCGCGCAAGCGATGCACGTGAACCCGACTTCTTCATGCGAGCATTGATCGCCGGCCTGCTGGCATTCGGTCTGGTGGCCGTTTCCGCGCCGGCGATGGCCGCCGACCTGGGCGTGGTGACCGTCCTCGACGGCGCGGCCAGCTTGCTGCGCGGCCGGGTCAGGTTCGAGCTGGCCGAAGGCGTGCGGGTGGCGGCCGGCGACATCGTCGAGACCGGTTCGGCCGCACGCTATGCGCGGCTCGAGTTCGCCGACGGCAGCCGGGTCGGCCTGGGGCCGGACACCGGCGTCGAGCTGGCGCCGCCGCTCCCGGCCGCGTGGGGCGCGCCGCGGCTGTACCTGCTGCGCGGCTGGGTCAAGCTGGCCGCAGCCTCGAAGCCGGCGACGCTGGCCGGGCCCGGCTTCGTCCTGGGCGGCGTGACGCAGCAGGTGGTGGTTTCGGTGCAGGCCGGCGGCGTGCAGGTCTTCGCCGAGGCCGGCACGGCGAGCCTGCGCCCGCTGCGGCCGAGGCCGGGCACGCCGATCGCGTTGAAGGACGGCGAATGGCTGGCGCTCGCCGGCGACGCCAAGCCGGTGCTGGCCGAACGCCCGGCACCGGCCTTCGTGCAGGCGGTGCCACGGCCGTTCCGGGACACCCTGCCGGCGCGCGCGGCGCTGTTCCAGGGCAGGCCGGTCGCGCCCAAGCGCGTCGGCGACGTCCGCTACGCCGACGTGCAGCGCTGGCTCGACGCCGAGCCCGCGTTGCGCCGTGCCGACCTGCCGCGCTGGAAGCCGCTCGCCGGCCAGCCCGAGTTCCGCCGCGCGCTGATCGCGGACCTGAAGGCCCACCCCGAGTGGCGGCCGATCCTGTTTCCGCCCCCTCCGCCCCCGCCTGCGTCGGCGCCACCGTCCGGCGCCGCGAACCCACCGGTGCCGCCACGATGAAGCTGCTCGTCAAGTTCAACCTGATCTTCCTGCTCGTGTTCGCGCTCGGGCTGGCGGCGTCGGCGTTCGTCGCGCGCCAGCTGCTGCAGCAGTCGGCGCAGCAGGACGCCGTCGACCGCGCGCGGCTGCTGATGGAAGACGCCAACGTCGTCAGCGGCTACACCGCGGCGCAGATCGGGCCGCTGCTGGAGACGCAGATCAAGTACAGCTTCCTGCCCCAGTCGGTGCCCTCGTACTCGGCCGCCGAGGTGGTGGCCGGGTTGCAGAAGGCCTATCCCGACTACAGCTTCAAGTCGGCGATGCTCAACCCGACCAACCCGCGCGACCGCGCGGTGGCCTGGGAAGAGGACGTGATCTCGCAGTTCGGCCGCTCGCCGGCGCTGAAGGAAGTGATCGGCCACCGCGCGACGCCCGGCGGCGAGGCGCTCTACATCGCGCGCCCGATCCGCATCGCGGACGGTGCCTGCCTGGTCTGCCACAGCACGCCGGCGGCGGCGCCGAAGACGCTGATCGACCGCTACGGCCCGTCGAACGGCTTCGGCTGGAAGCTCGGCGACACGCTGGGCATCCAGGTCGTTTCGGTGCCGATGGCGGTGCCGCTGCGGCGCGCCGACCAGGCGCTGGCGCTCGTCGTCGGGCTGTTGTCGGCGGTGTTCCTGCTCGTCGGCGCGGCGCTCAACTTCATGCTCTGGAAACTCGTCATCCAGCCGGTGAGCCGGCTCTCGGCGCTGGCCGACCGCGTCAGCCTGGGCGAGCTGGACGCGCCGGAGTTCGAGTCCGGCGCGCAAGGACGAGATCGGCGTGCTCTCGGCCTCGTTCGGCCGCATGCGCAAGAGCCTGGCGCACGCGATGAAGCTGCTCGAAGGCTGAGCGCCGGGCGCCGGACCGATGGACCTGCCCGAGCGGATCGGCAAATTCCAGATCACCGGGCTGCTCGGCCGCGGCGCGATGGGCGTTGTCTACCAGGCCTTCGACCCGCACATCCAGCGGCCGGTGGCGGTGAAGGTGGTGCACCGCGCGCTGCTCGGCGACGGCGAGGTTCATGCGTCGATCGCGGCGCGCTTTCGCAACGAGGCGCAGGCGGTCGGGCGTCTGCAGCACCCGGGCATCGTCGCGATCCACGAATTCGGCGAGGACGAGGCCACGGCCTACATCGCGATGGAGTTCGTCGAGGGCCGCAACCTCGACCAGGTGCTCGCCGCGACGCCGCTGCTGCCCGAGGCCCAGGTGCGGCGCATCGTGGACGAGCTGCTCGCCGCGCTCGACTGCGCGCACCGCGGCGGCGTCTGGCACCGCGACGTGAAGCCGGCGAACCTGATCCTCACCGCGAGCGGCCAGGTCAAGCTGACCGACTTCGGCATCGCGCGCATCCGCGGTCTCGGGCTGACGCAGGTGGCGTCGATGATAGGCACGCCGGGCTACATGGCACCCGAGCAGTATCTCGGCGAGGGCATCGACGAGCGCGCCGATCTGTACGCCGCGGGGGTGCTGCTCTACCGGCTGCTCACTGGCGCGCTGCCGTTCGCCGGCGCGCCCGAGACGGTGATGTACAAGACCCTGAACGAAGCGCCGCGGCCGCCGAGCCAGCTGCGGCCGCAAGGCCTGGCCGGCGACTACGACGCGCTGCTCGCGAAGGCGCTGGCCAAAGCCGCTGACGAGCGCTTCGCCAGCGCCCACGCCTTTCGCGACGCGTTGCGTGCCGTTTCGGCGCCGGCCGACGCCGGCGCCGACGACGCGACGCGGATCCTGCCGGTGCCGGCGCTGGCGCCGGGGCCCGCGACGACCGCCGGCGCGTTGCCGGCGCCAGCGGTGACGGCGCTGCCCGTCACCGGCTGGGACACACCGACGCTGGCGCGCATCGAGCGCGCGCTGGCCACGCACCTGGGGCCGCTGGCCCGGCTGCTCGTGCGCCGGGCCGCGCAGCAGGGCACCGACCTCGACCGCCTGGTCGCCGAGCTGGCGCAGCACATCGAGGCGGCGCCGCAGCGCGAGCGTTTCGTCGGCGAAGCGCTCGCGGCCGGCAGCGGCGCGGCGCCGGCTGTGACCGCTGCGCGGACCTCGCCCGGCACCGGTTCGCCGTCGGCGCCGGCACCGATCGACGGCGCCCTGCAGGCGCATGCGCTGGCGGTGCTCACGCGCCGCATCGGGCCGATCGCCCGCATCGTCGTCAAGCGCGCCGCCGAACAGGCGCGCAACCCGGAGCAGTTCTTCGAGCTGCTGCTGGCGTCGGCCGCCGAGGCCGAGCGGTCGGCGCTGCTGAAGGAGCTGCAGCCGCCTGGCTGAGCACTGGCGCCAACCCTTCGGGCACCGCGCTCCGCGGTTCAGATGGAACCTTCGAATCGAATCGAATCGAATCGCCGAGCAGGCGCAGCATCTGCAACAGCTCCTGCGCCTGTTGCGGGTCCAGGACCGACATCAGGTTCTTGCTCGAGCGCGCATTGCGCTTCTCCGCCTGGGCCAGCACCAGCCGCCCCTTGTCGCTGAGCTCGAGGAAGGTCTTGCGCCGATCGGAAGGGTCGGACCGGGCGGTCACGAGTTCGCGCTCCTTCAGGCTCTTGACCACGAGCGACGTCGTCGAGCGGTCCAGCGCGATCAGCCGACCGAGCGCGTTCTGACCGATGCCGGCCTGCTGCCGAAGCGCGAACAGCGCCGCGTACTGGGACGAGGTGAGATCCAGGTCGGCGCAGGCTTCGGCAAAGGCCGCCGTGGCGACCTGGTGCGCGCGGCGGATCAGGTATTCGGGACTTGAATAAAGCCCGTTCAGGCCTTCGGCGCCATTGGCCGCGTCCGGAGGCTCCCGAACCGAAGCCGGCTCTGACCCGCCGGCCGGGAGTTCGTCGCCTCGCGCTCGCCGCGGCGTGGCATGCTTGTTGCGGGTGGCTTTCGGCATCCAGAAAGAATACCGTGTGGGTCAGAATGGGTCGTACCAATCCCATGCCGCCTTGTCCGAGCGCAAGATTTCTCCACCGATGAGCCCAAAAGCGATTGTTGTCGACGACGATGCCGCGTCGGCGTCCGTCATCGCGAAGTTGTTGGCCCGCGCCGGGTGCGAGGTGTCCGTCTGCACGGACGCGGAGCAGGCGGTCGCGATGGCCCTGGATGGCGACATCGACTTCGTCAGCCTGGACCTGACGATGCCCGCGCTGGACGGGTATCAAGTGCTCACGCTGTTGCGCTCGCACGAGCACACGCGGCGTCTGCCCAGCCTGCCGGTGATCACCATCACCGGCAAGGTGTCGGCCGAGGATCGCGCCGCTTCGTTGTCGGCCGGATTCGCGGCGCACCTGGGCAAGCCGGTGCTGCTCGGCGACCTGAAGCAGGCGCTGGAGGTCGCGCTGACCCTTAGGGGCGAGCTCTACCGGACGCGGTATTCCGTCGATCAAGCGCGGATCGAGGAACGACTCCAGGCCATGCTGTCGCGCGCCAACGCCAACCGGCTCGGGTCGGTGGCGGGCCTGGCGCTCGCCGTCGAACAGCAGGGCAGCGAGGTGCTTGTCCAGTCGCTCGCCGACGCCTATGCGGGCCGTGTCGCGCAAGCCGTCGACGGCGTCGAGCCGCTGGCCACGCTCGTCGAAACCATAGGCGCGACGCACTTGCGCTCGCTGTGCCAGGACTTCACGGCCGCGCTGTTCGCTGCGCCGCCGACCTTCGAGCGTGCGGCGGTGCTGGCCCGTGCCGAACTGGACCGCGTGATCTACACGCTGCGCGAACAGGCGCTCCGGTAGCCGTCGCCGCAGCGCAGGTGCCTGCGCCGCCTCGCGCCCCGGGGGATCACCGGTGATCCGCAGAACTGCGGCAGAAGTTCACGTCTCTTCACGTTAAGAGACATTCGTTTGACGTCGATCATACTGATCAGTTCGTCAGACATCGATCAGTCAAACGGCCATCCCGCCGGGTCGATGTCAGCCAGAAGACGAGCGGCAGGAGATCGCCATGAAAGTGAATCTTCCGGTGACCCAGCGCGAGGTCAAGCTCCCGGCCGACGCCACGCTGCTGTCGACCACGGACACGCAAAGCCGCATCACCTACGCGAACGGTGCCTTCATCCAGGTCAGCGGGTTCCAGCGTGAAGAGCTGATGGGCCAGCCGCACAACCTGGTGCGCCACCCGGACATGCCGCCGCAGGCGTTCGCCGACATGTGGCGGACGATCAAGTCCGGCCAGCCCTGGACGGCGCTGGTCAAGAACCGCCGCAAGGATGGCGACCATTACTGGGTGCGGGCCAACGCGACCGCGGTGCGCCGCAACGGCGCGCTGATCGGCTACATGTCGGTGCGCACCAAGGCCTCGGACCGCGAGACCGCGGCGGCCGAGACGCTTTACGCCGACCTTCGCGAGGGTCGCATGAAGGGATTCGAGATCGACCGCGGCCTGCTCGTGCGCAAGGGCTGGCTGCGCTGGCTGTCGGCGTTCAAGCTGATGACGCTCGCGCCCCGGGTCGCGATCGGCCTGGGCTTGGCGCTGGTGCCGGTCGTTGGCGCGGCGCTGGCGTTGGGCGCCTCGGCAAGCGCGCTGATCGCGGTGCCGGCCGCCGCGCTGGTGGGTTTCGGCCTCGCGACCTGGTTCTTCCAGAGCCAGATCGTCGGCCCCGTCCGGCGCACGCTGGCGCAGGCTCTTGCTCGTCTCGAGCGGTCAGTCGATCGAGCCCGACCTGCTCGACCGGGTCGACGAGATCGGCATGCTGATGCGCGCCGTCAACCAGTCCGGACTGAACCTGCGCGCGCTGGTCGACGACGTGTCGGAGCAGGTCGGCGGCGTCGAGACCGCCAGCGGCGAGATCGCCGCGGGCAGCCAGGACCTGAGTGCCCGCACCGAGCAGGCCGCGTCCAGTCTGGAGCAGACCGCCGCGGCGATGGAGCAGCTGACGGGAACGATCCAGCAGAACTCGGCGTCCGCCCGCGAGGTCAGCCATCTGTCGCTGGAGGCGAAAGCCGTCGCGCAGGAGGGCGGTGTCGCGATGCGCGGTGTCATCGAGCAGATGCGCGAGATCAGCCAGTCCAGCCAGAAGATCGCCGACATCGTCGGCCTGATCGACAGCATCTCCTTCCAGACCAACATCCTGGCGTTGAACGCGGCGGTCGAGGCGGCCCGCGCCGGCGAGCAAGGGCGCGGCTTCGCGGTCGTCGCGTCGGAGGTTCGCGCGCTCGCGCACCGCTCGGCGCAGGCGGCCAAGGAGATCAAGGTCCTGATCGACGCGTCGGTGGCGACGATCCAGTCCGGCGGCGAGCGCGTCGAGCTGGCCGGCCGGACCACCGACAAGGTCGTCGCCCAGGTCGATCGGGTGAGCAAGCTGATCGCGGAGATCACCAGTGTCTCGACCGAACAGGCTTCCGGCGTCACGCAGGTGAACCAGGCGGTGTCGAGCATGGACGAGACCACGCAGCACAACGCCGCGCTGGTCGAGCAGACCGCCGCCGCGGCGGAGTCGCTCCAGCATCAGGCCACGCGCCTGGCCGAAGCGGTCGGCGTCTACCGGGGTCGCTGATCCGAACTACGCCGGGCCGACCACGGCGCACCCGGCGCGATTCCAGCCCAGGGGCCTCATGAATCCCGTCGACTCGTTGCTGCCGCATCGCCCGGCGCCGGACCGCGCCGCTGCCGATGCGTTCGGCCGCCTCGCGCACGACCTGCGCACACCGTTGAACGTGATGCAAGGCCATGCGCAGCTGATTCAATCGGACCTGCCGACGGGAAGCGGGCTTGCCGACGCCGTGGCAGAGATTCTCCAGGCCGGCCGCCAGATGTCGCGCCTGATCGACGAGATGCAGGGCCAGCCGCGCGCCGAGGCGCCGCCGCCGGTCGCGCCCCTCGACATCGCGCCCGCGCCGGTTCCGGACTCGGCGGCGTCGCCGTCGACCCAGCCTCGCACGCGGGTGCTCGTCATCGACGACGACCCGGCCAGCCTGCGCCTGACGAGCCGGGTCCTGCGCGCGCCGGACTTCGATCCGCCGACCCTGGTCCAGGACGCGCGCAGGCTGCGCGAGGTGCTGGCGGCCGACACCTTCGACCTGGTGATCCTGGACATGGGCATGCCGCACCTGGACGGCTGGGCCGTGCTGGGGCAGCTGCACCAGGTCTGCGGCGATCACGCGCCGCCGGTGCTCGTCGTCACCGGCGACACCCGGCGCAGCCTGCAGGTGCGGGCGCTGCGTGCCGGCGCCTGCGACTACCTGGCCAAGCCCTTCGATCCTGCCGAGCTGGTGGCCCGCGCCCATCGGCATGTCTCGATCCACCGCAGCCGGTCGGCGCTGCATCGGCAGAAGGTCCTGCTCGAATCGCTGGTGCAGGAGCGCACGGTCCAGTTGCGCCGCTCGCAGCTCGACATCGCCCAGCTGCTCGGCCGTGCCGCCGAGTACCGCGACAACGAGACCGGCGCGCACATCCTGCGCATGAGCCATGCCTCGACGCTGCTCGCGCGTCGGCTGGGCTGGAGCGATGCCGACTGCGAACAGCTGCTCAACGCCAGCCCGCTGCACGACATCGGCAAGATCGCGATCCCGGACCGCATCCTGCTGAAACAAGGCCCGCTCGATGCCGACGAGTGGAGCCTGATGAAGACCCACACGACGACCGGTGCCGCGATCCTCAACGTCTCCGACAACGAGACGCTGCGCCTGGCGGCCACGATCGCGCTGAACCATCATGAGAAATGGGACGGCAGCGGTTACCCGAATGGCCGGGCCGGACGCGAGATTCCACCCGCCGCGCGCATCGTCGCCGTGGCCGACGTCTTCGACGCCCTTCGCTCCGCGCGGCCGTACAAGCCCGCCTGGCCGACGCGAGCGTGCGGTCGAGCAGATCCGCGCGCAGGCGGGACGGCACTTCGACCCCGAGGTCGTCGCCGTCTTCCTGGAAACGGTCGACGAGCTGGAGGCCATCGGGTCCCGGTTTGCCGACCCGTCCGTGCCGCTCGCCTGACCGGCTCCCGCGTCCGATGTCGATGTCTCGGGGCCGCCGAACGATGCATGTCGGTAGTCGCGATCGATCGTTATACGTATGATGAAATGTCCGTCGCCACCCGCCGCTCCGCAATCCACCCCGTCCAGCCCGTCCATGATTTCCTGCCCTGTCTCCGATCCACCGACCGTGCGCATCGACAGCCGACACAACCCGATCCGTCTGCTCGTCGTCAGCGCGGACGAGGCGCTCGCCGCGGTGCTCGAAGGCTGCTGCTGCACGCTAGAGATGGCCGTGCGCGTGGTGCGCGACATCCGCGAAGCCGCGGAGTTGTTCGTGCTGGGCGAGGTCGAGATGGCCTTCGTCGACGAAGCGATCGGCGTCGACGACATCGCCGCCTTCCTCCATCGGCTGCGCGACGATCTCTGCGTCGACTGGGCACCGGTCGTCGTCGTCGGTGACCCGGCGCGGCTGCGCCCGGCGCTGCGCGAAGCCGCGCCCGGGATGGTCGACCATGTCCTGCGCAAGCCGATCGATCACGACGAGATGCACGAGCGCATCGTCGCCTCGCGCCGGCTCGTCTCGCTGCAGCGCGCGTTTCGCAGCACGCTGGACCGCGTCAGCGAGGCCGTCATCGTGAGCGACGGCGCGGGCCGGATCCATACCTTCAACGCCGCCGCGCAGCGCCTGTTCCAGTGGCAGGACAGCGAGATCCGCGGTGGCAACCTGAGCCGGCTGATGCCGCCGCGCCACCGGGATGCGCACGACGGCTACCTCGCGCAGTACCGCGCCACCGGACGCACGCGCGTGATCGGCCAGGGTCGGGTCGAGTCCGGCCTGCGCCGCGACGGGACCCAGTTCCCGATGCACCTGACGGTGAACGACATCAGCGACTCGTACGGCGTGCGCTTCGCCGGTGTGATCCGCGACCTGACGCAGGACCAGGAGCGCGAGGCCCTGCGCGTGCGCGCGCTGCACGACGCGCTGACCACCTTGCCGAACCATGCCCATGCCGAGCAGCGGTTGCAGCGGGCCTGCGACGAGGCCCGCTTCGGCGGCGAGGCGTTCGCGCTGATCTATCTCGACCTCGACCGCTTCAAGCCCATCAACGACACGCTCGGACACCAGGCCGGCGACGAAGTGCTCCGCGCCGTGGCGCGCCGGCTGCGCCATGCGGTGAACGAGAAGGACTTCGTCGCGCGGCTCGGCGGCGACGAGTTCCTGCTGCTGCTGTTCGACATTGCCGAGCTCGCGCAGGCCCGGTCCGTTCTCGATCGACTGATGACCTCGCTGCGCCGGCCGGTGACGATAGGCAAGACGGCGGTCGCGGTCGGTGCCAGTGCCGGCATCGCCTTGTTCGGCCCGGACGGGACCGAGGCGCAAGGCCTGCTGCAGGTGGCCGACCAGGCGATGTACGTCCACAAGCGGCATCTCGCCCGGTGACCCTCCTCGAGCCATGCAGGAACGGCCCGTCTTGAGTCCCGTCGTCGTCGTTCTCGAAGACGCGGTGCTGGCGCAGCAGGTCGGCCGTTGGCTCTTCGACGAAGGCTTGCCGGTGCGCGTCCTGCCGACCCCGGACTCGAGCGAGCCGGCGGGCGACGACGAGCCGCCTCGGGCGTTGATCGCCGGGATCTCGGTCCTGCGTAGCGCGGACGCATGGCGGGGCCGCATGGGCCGCTGGGTTCGCGACCAGGGCGTGCCGCTGATCGCCGTCGGCGACGCGGCGTCGCTAGCCGATCGCCGACTCGCCGCCCGTTGGGGCGCGCTGCGCTTCGTCGGTCGGCCGTTCGACCGGGTCGGCCTGATGCAGGCGGTGTCGGCGCTGTGGCCGGGCCCGGCGACGCCGGCCAGCGTGCTGGTCGTCGGGCCCCTGGAGCCGGCCACCGTCGAGCGGATGCAGGCCCTGGCCGCGCCCGGCCTCGAGGCCAGGCTGGAAAGCGATGTCGGGCGGCTCTTCGCCACGCTCGTCGAACAGCCCCCCGACGTGGTCGTGCTGCTTGCGGGCCTCCCCGAAGGCTCGGTGACCGATCTGCTCGCCTTGCTGCGTGCGGACCAGGCGTTCGACGACGTCATGCTGCTGACGGTGGTGAAGGACGCGGCCGAGGCCCGGCGCCTGCCCAGCGGCGCCAGCTTCCTGTTCGAGCCGGTCGCGCCGGCCGACTTGCGGCTCGCCGTGCTCGATCGCGCCGGACGCAGGCGCCGTTTGTCGGCGCCCCGTGCCGCCGCGCGTCAAGTCCTCGCCGTGCTGGAGCAGGAGCGCCGCGCGCTCGACGAGCACGCACTGGTCAGCATCTCGGATGCGCGCGGCAACATCGTCTATGCGAACGGCTTGTTCTGCCGCACCAGCGGCTACGCGCAAGGCGAGCTGGTCGGACAGAACCACCGGATCGTCAAGTCCGGACGCCATCCACCGGAGGTCTATGCCGCCTTGTGGCGCACGATCCTGGCCGGCGGCACCTGGCACGGCGAGCTGTGCAACCGCCGCAAGGACGGCAGCCCGTACTGGGTGGCGACCACGATCACGCCGGTGACGTCGCCGTCCGGCGAAGGGCGGCAGTACCTGTCGATCCGCACCGACATCACGGCCACCAAGCTGGCGCAACAGTCGCTGCGTCAACGCGTCCGGCAGCAGCAGTTGCTGGGCGCATTGGCCGGCCGGCTGATGGACTGCGACCTGCGCCGCATGGTCGTGCTGATGCCGACCATCCTGCGCCTCAGCGCACGCATGATCGGCGCCAGCGAGGCCGACTGCCTGGTGCGCGCCGACGACGCCGGCGCGCTGGCGCGGATCGGCCACTGGTGCGGGCCGGGCGCCGTCTGCGCCGCACGCAGCCCCGGCGACGTCGGGCTCGCATCGATGCCGCGCCTGTGGTCGCTGCTGACCGCGGGCGAGATCGTCGACATGACCGCCGCGGCGTCGGCCGATGCGCCGATGCGCGACGAATGGGACCGGGTCGGTGGCCACGGCTCGGCGCTGCTCGTTCCGCTGCGCCTGGCAGACGGCGCGCAGGGTTTCATCAGCTATGCCACGGCGCCCGTGGCCCACGCGTGGGCGAACCGCGACGTGGCGTTCGTGCGAGCGCTCGCCGGGCTGGTGTCCGGCGCCTGGGCGCGCGCGCTGGCCGAGCAGCAGGTGCGCCGGCACGAGGCGGTGCTGGCGCACCAGGTGGATCGGCTCGAGCAGATGAGCCGGCTGGCCGATGTCGGCAGCTGGGAGATCGACGCCGCCACCGGCGCGCTGACCTGGTCGGATCAGACCTATGCGATCCACGACCTGGCCCCCGGCACGCCGGTCACGCTCGAGCAGGCCGTGGCCTTCTACCCGCCGCCCGTGCGCGCCTCGGTCGTCGCCGCGATGAGGGCGGCCATGACGGACGCGACGCCGGTCTCGTTCGAGAGTCCGCTGGTCACGGCGCAGGGCCGGTCGCGCCACGTTCGCGTCGTCGGCGTCGCCCGGGGCCAGCCGCGGCAGGTCAGCCGCGTGACCGGTGCGGTCCAGGACATCACCGAGCACAAGGCGGCGGAGCAGGCCCTGACCGATGCGCGCGACGAGGCGCAGCGCGCGAACCGGGCGAAGAGCGAATTCCTCTCGACGATGAGCCACGAGCTGCGCACGCCGATGAACGCGATCCTCGGCTTCGGCCAGCTGCTCGAGTTCGAACTGGTCCAAGAGCCGCGCCATCGCACCTTCGTGCAGGAGATCCTGAGGGGCGGGCGCCACCTGCTCGAACTCATCGACGACGTGCTCGACCTGTCGCGCATCGAGAGTGGCCACGTTGACTTGTCGCTCGAGCGCATCGTGCTGACGGAGCTGGTCGACGACTGCCTGCGCCTGGTGCTGCCGCTCGCGCAGCGCCGCAGCCTCTCGATGAACGTCGGGTCCATCGATGGCTTGTCGGTGCGGGCCGACCGTGTGCGCCTGCGCCAGGTGCTGGTCAACGTGCTGTCGAACGCGATCAAGTACAACGTCCACGGCGGCCGCGTCGACATCGGCGCCCATGCCGTCACCGCCGGGCGCGTCCGCATCGAGGTGCGTGACACCGGTGTCGGCATTCCGCTGGATCGCCAGGCCGAGCTGTTCCAGCCTTTCAACCGGCTGGGCGCGGAGAGCGGCCCGGTCGAGGGCACCGGCATCGGACTGGTGATCGTGCGTCGGCTGGTCGAGATGATGTCGGGCCAGGTCGGCATGCAGAGCCACCCGGACAGCGGCAGCATGGTCTGGATCGAGCTGCCGGCCGACGATGCGCCGGCCCAGATCGACCGTGCGATGGCGCCGGGCAACATCATCGGTTCGCTGCCCGACGTCGTCGACAAGCGCGTGCTTTACGTGGACGACAACCCGTCGAACCTGCGTCTCGTCTCGCGCATCATCGCGCGCTGGCCGACGGTCGAGCTGGTGACGGCGCAGGACCCGCGGCTGGGCATCGAGCTGATGGACGCGCACCGGCCGGACCTGGTGCTGCTGGACATCCAGATGGTGCCGCTGGACGGCTTCGACGTGATGTCGGAGATCCGGCGTCGCCCGTCGCTGCAGGGCGTGCCCGTCGTCGCGATCACCGCCAACGCGATGCCGCGGGATGTCGAACGCGTGCTCGCGGCCGGCTTCGACGACTGCCTGACCAAGCCCTTCGACGTCCGTCGTTTCATGGCGACCGTCGAGCGCTACTTGAATGCGCTGCCCGCGGCTACGCCCGGCCGCTCATGAGGAACGCCCGAGCCCGGCGCCGGATGCCGGGGCAGCGAGCAGGGACTCCATCACGTCCAGCACGCGCTGGACGTCCAGCGGCTTGGTCAGGTAGTCGGCAAAACCGGCCGCCCGGCCGCGCTCGAGGTCGCTAGGCATCGCGTTGGCGCTGACCGCGACGACGGGGACGCCGACGCCCTCGGCGCGCAGCTGCGCCAGCAGTTCGTAGCCGTCCAGTCCCGGCAACTGGATGTCGAGCAGGATCAGCGCCGGTCGCACCTGCCGCGCCAGCGCCACCGCGGACCGCCCGTCGTCGCCGCAGACCAGCGCGATGTCGCCTCTGAGGCCGAGGATGCGCCGCATCAGCCGCTGGTTGGGCAGGTTGTCCTCGATGTAGAGCACCGGGATCAGCGCGTCCCGATCGCCAGTGCCGGCCGGCGGCGGGTTGCCGGGCTGCGGTGCCGGCGGCGTCTCGTCGGCGGCACCGGTCAACGCGGGCAGGCGCAGCCAGAAACGGCAGCCCTGGCCGGCATCGCTGTGCACGCCGATCTCGCCGCCCATCAGCTCGACCAGGCGCTTGCTCACGCTCAGGCCGATGCCGGTGCCCTGGACCGCGCCGCGCGCCGCGTCGAGGCGCTCGAAAGGCTGGAACAGCCGCTCGATCTGTTGTGGCGTGAGCCCGGGGCCGGTGTCGCTGATGCCGATCTCGCAAATGCCTTCGGTGCTGCAGTCGCAATCCACCGTGACGCGCCCGCCGCGCCGGTTGTACTTGACCGCGTTCGACAGCAGGTTCAGCAGCACCTGCTTCAGGCGGCCTCGATCGGCCGACACGGGCCGGCAGCTCGGTTCGACATGGCTGTGCAGCCGCAGATCCGACTGCTGCGCGGCGGGCTTCATCAGCGCGACGCATTCGTCGACCAGCGTGCCGAGCGACACGCTCTCGGCGGCCAGCTCGATGCGGCCGGACTCGACCGTCGCGAGGTCCAGCACCTCGTTGATCAGGTCCAGCAGGTGGCGCCCGGCACGCATGATCTCCTCGACATGCTCGGCGTCTTCGTCGGGCAGCGACGACAGTTCGAGCAACTGGCTGAAGCCGATGATCGCGTTCATCGGCGTGCGCAGCTCGTGGCTCATGCGCGACAGGAAATCGGTCTTCGCCGCGCTCGCGCGCTCGGCTTCGGCCTTCGCCGCCGCCAGCTCCTGGGTCCGGTGCTGGACACGGCTCTCGAGGTCCTCGTTCAGGCGCTGCAGCGCCTCCTCGTGCGACTTCAGCGCGGTGATGTCCTGCATCGTGCCGATCAGCACCAGCGGTGAGCCGTCCTCCTTGAACGAAACGACGCGCCCGCGCTCGAGCAGCCAGATCGACCGGCCGTCGCGATGCCGCGCGTGGAGCTCGGATTCGAAGTCCTTGGACTCGCCGGCCAGCACGCGCAGCAGCTGCGCCTTGCGCGCGGCACGGTCCTGCGGGTGCAGGCGCGAGCGGTACCAGTCGCGCGGGTCGATCGGCGGCTCGCCCGGCGCGTCGCCGAGCAGCTGCGGCAGCTGCGGGTTGAACTGCAGCGCATCGGTCTGCGCGTTCCATTCCCACAGTCCGATGCCGACGCTCTCGACGAGGGTGTTCAGCCGCAGCAGCGCCTGGCGCGACTCGGTGATGTCGGTGCCGAACGCATAGAACAGGTGGCGCCCGGGCGCCGACGCGTCGTCCTCGACGCGGTAATGCACCCAGTAGATGCGCTCGTCGCCGTCGGCCTCGACGTAGCGGCGCTCCATCTGGACCTGCCGTTCGCGCAGGAGCCGCCGGTTGAACTCGCGCAGCTCGTCGGCGATGGCGGCGCCGCGGATCTCGTCGACGGTGTGCCCGACGACGGCGTCGCGCGGGCGCCCGAGCCGCTGGCACAGCGCCTCGTTGGCGTACAGGTAGCGCAGGTCGTCGTCGGCGCAGGCGACCCAGCCCGGGAACGCGTCCAGCGTCGCGCGCAGCCGCGCCTCGGTGGACCGCAGCGCCGCCTGCATGCGCTGGCGCTCGGTGATGTCCTGCGCGAACGCGCAGCCGAAGCGCTGACCGTCGATGCGCAGCAGCGTCGGGCGGATCTCCTTGGGCACCAGGCGCCCGTCGCGCGCACGGTGAACCACCTCGTAGGGGCCGGGCGCGCGCCCGGCGGCGACATCCGCGGCGAGGCGGCGCCGCATCTGCTCGACGAAGGCGCTCGCCGGCGGCGTCGACGTCGGCGAGCGACAGGCCGATCAGCTGCTCGGGCGCGTAGCCCAGGCTGGCGGCCGCGGCCCGGTTCGCGTAGCGGATGCGCTGATCTTCGTCCGTGAGCCAGATCTCCTGCGAGGTCTGCTCGACCATGTGGCGGAAGCGGTGCAGCTCGGCGTCGCGCCGATGGCGTTCGGTGACGTCCTGCACCGTACCCACCGTGCGCAGCGCCCGGCCCCGATCGTCGTACCGGCTCAGGCCGCGCTCCTCGACCCACTTGACGCGCCCGTCGGGCATCAGCAGCCGGTGCTCGATGGCATAAGGCTCGCGGCGCTCGAGCGAGCGCGCATAGGCTGCGTCGACGCTGGCGCGATCCTCGGGGTGGACCAGCGCCAGGAAGGCGCCGTACGACGCGTCGAAGCGGGACGGGTCGATCTCGAACAGTGCGAACACCTGCTCCGTCCAGTGCAGCGTGCCGGCCACCAGGTCCAGCTCCCAGGAGCCGATGTTCGCGACCGACTGGGCCTGGCGGAGCTGCTCCTCGCTGCGGCGCAGCGTGTCTTCGGCCGCACGGCGCTCCGTCACGTCGGTGCCGACCGAGACGACGAAGCGTGCCGGCCCGGCGCCGTCGACGAGCATCGTGTCGGTCCAGTCGATGAGCCGCCGGCGGCCATCGCGGGCCTGCCACTCGCTCGTGTGGTGGCGCACGTCACCGGCGGCGAACGTCGCGATCGCGGCGTCGAAGGCCTCGCGCCCGGCCTGGGGCCCGATGCCCCCGGGCTGCCAGGTCTCCCAGGGGCAGCGCCCGAGGACTTCGGCGGCGCGCCAGCCGCTCAGCCGTTCGGCCTCGGCGTTGAAGCGGACGATGCGCCCATGCTCGTCGAGCACCAGCACCAGCATGCCGGCGTTGCCGATCACGGCCTCGACGAAATTCCTCTCGCGGTCCAGCGCCGCCCGCGCCGCGACCTCGGCGCTGCGGTCGATGAAGCTGAGCATCATCGACGCCGGCCGGCCGTCGCCGCCGTAGACGATGTGCGACTCGCACCAGACCGGCATCTCGGCGTCGTCGGCCCGACGCGCCGTGAGTTCGCCGCGCCAGGCATGCCGCCCGGCGACGGCCTCGCGGACCGCGCGCGCTTCGTTCGGGCAGGTGCAGAAGATCTCGTCCGCGGCGCGGCCCAGCACCTCGTCCGCATTGTCGAAGCCCCACAGCGCGAGGAAGGCGGCGTTGACGTAGACGATCTTCCCGCCCAGGTCGACCAGCGCCGTGGCCGCGGCCGAGCGCGCCAGCATCTGCCACGCGGGCGCATTCAGCTCGGCGGGTGCCGGGGCGGGCGAGCCCGGCGCCGGCGCGGGGGCGGTGGCGTGGGGCGGCGGTGTCACGTCGGTCGAGCTGCCGAGGGCCCGTGGTCGGCGTCCGGCCGCCGCCAGGGGTCGACGTGCGTCATCAGGTTCAGCACCCGGTGGCGCTGCAGCACGCGCTGGCGCGCTTCGACGGCGATGTCGTGGCCGGCCTCGACGGTGATCGACGCGTCGACCTCGAGGTGCGCGTCGACGACGATCATGTCGCCCATCTTGCGCGTGCGCACGTCGTGGACGTCGGCGACGCCGGGGGTCTCGAGCAGCGTGCGGCGGATCGCCTGGACCTCGGCGTCGTCCGCGGAGCGGTCCATCAGGTCGTGCAGCGCGTCCCAGCCGAAGCTCCAGCCCATCTTGCCCACCATCAGGCCGACGATCAGCGCCGCGACCGGGTCGAGGATCGGATAGCCGGCCAGATTGCCGACGATGCCGACCCCGACCACCAGCGACGACGCCGCGTCCGATCGCGCGTGCCAGGCATTCGCCACGAGCAGACTGGACTTGACGCGCTTGGCCGCCGCCAGCATGTAGCGGAACAGCGTCTCCTTCGCGATCAGCGCGGCACCCGCGACCCAGAGTGCGCCGACATGGACCTGCGCCACCGTTTCCGGCGCTTCGAGCTTGAGCACCGCCGACCACAGCATGCCGGCGCCGACGCCGAGCAGCAGCAGGCCGAGCACGAGCGAGGCCGCGGTCTCGAAACGCTGGTGGCCGTAGGGGTGGTCCTCGTCGGCGTCCTTGCGGCTGTGGTGGCTGGCGAAGAGGACGACGAAATCGGCGACCAGGTCCGACAGCGAATGGAGGCCGTCGGCGACCAGCGCCTGCGAGCGCGTCAGCAGCCCGGCCGTGACCTGCAGCGCGGTGAGCGCCAGGTTGACGGCCACGCTGACCCAGCTGCTGCGCGACGCGACCGCGGCGCGCTCGGCGACCAGCTGCCGTGCGCTCTCGGCATCTTCGTCGAGCTCGGTGAAAGGGGTCGGCATCGCTGGCGTTCGGCGCGCCGCCTCAGGCGGTGGGCAGCTTGTAGTCCTTCAGCGACTCGCGCAGCTTGTTCTTCTGCATCTTGCCGGTCGCGCCGAGCGGGATCGCGTCGACGAAGACGACGTCGTCGGGCGTCCACCACTTGGCGATCTTGCCCTCGAAGAAGGCGAGCAGCGCCTGCTTCGTGACGTCGGCGCCGGGCTTCTTCACCACCACCAGCAGCGGGCGCTCGTCCCACTTCGGGTGCGCGACGGCGATGCAGGCTGCCATCGCCACGGCCGGGTGCGCCATCGCGATGTTCTCGAGGTCGATCGAGCCTATCCATTCGCCGCCGGACTTGATGACGTCCTTGCTGCGGTCGGTGATGTGCATGTAGCCGTCGACGTCCAGCGTCGCCACGTCGCCGGTCGGGAACCAGCCGTCGCGCAACGGGTCGCCGCCTTCGCCGCGGAAATACCGGTCCAGGATCCACGGCCCCTTGACGAGCAGCTCGCCCGAGGTCTTGCCGTCCCAGGGCAGCTCGGCGCCATCGGCGCCGACGATCTTCATGTCGACGCCGAAGACCGCCCGGCCCTGCGTGCTCTGCACCGCGAAACGCTCCTCGGCCGTCATGGCCAGGTGCTTGGACTTCAGCGTCGCCGCGGTGCCGACCGGGCTCATCTCGGTCATGCCCCAGGCATGGATCACCTGCACGTCGTAGCGGTCCTGGAAAGTGCGCATCATCGCCGGCGGGCAGGCCGAGCCGCCGATCACGGTGCGGCGCATGGTCGAGAACTTCAGGTCGTTCGCCTCGACGTGGCCGAGCAGCCCCTGCCAGACGGTGGGAACGCCGGCCGACATCGTGACGCCCTCGCTCTCGAACAGCTCGTAGAGCGACTTGCCGTCCAGCCCCGGGCCGGGGAAGACCATCTTCGCGCCGACCATGCAGGCCGCGTAGGGCAGGCCCCAGGCGTTGACGTGGAACATCGGCACCACCGGCAGCACGGTGTCGCGCGCCGAGCAGTTCAGCGCGTCGGGCAGCGCGATCGCGAAGGTGTGCAGCAGCGTCGAGCGGTGGCTGTAGAGAACGCCCTTCGGGTTGCCGGTCGTGCCCGAGCGTGTAGCACAGCGAGCTGGCGGTGTTCTCGTCGAAGCTCGGCCAGGCGAAGCGGTCGCTCTGCGCGTCGAGCAGGTCCTCGTAGCAGAGCAGCCCGGGCACCTTGGTCGACGCCGGCATGTGCGCGCGGTCGGTCATCGCGACGAAGTGGCGCACGGTCTTCGTGCGCGACGCGATCGCCTCGATCAGCGGCAGGAAGCTGAGGTCGAAGAACAGCACCTGGTCTTCGGCATGGTCGGCGATGTAGACCACCTGGTCCGGGTGCAGGCGCGGGTTCAGCGTGTGCAGCACGGCGCCCGACCCGGAGACCGCGTAGTACAGCTCCATGTGGCGGTAGCCGTTCCAGGCCAGCGTCGCGCAGCGATCCCCGGGCTTCACGCCGAGCGCGGCGAGTGCGTTCGCCATCCGGCGCGAGCGCGCCGCCAGCTCGCGGTAGGTCGTGCGGTGGATGTCGCCCTCGACCCGGCGCGAGACGATCTCCTGGTCGCCGTGGTGCCGCTCGGCGTGCTGGATGAGCGAGGAAATCAGCAGCGGCTGCTGCATCATCAAGCCGTTCATGGGTCTCCTTCGGTCGGTCTCTTGCGGCCGGTGAACCCCGGCATCTGGCCTCGATTCTGGCCCAAGGCCGGAAGGCCCCAGGCCACTCAGGTGAGGAGTGCCCGTGCCAGACGGTTGTGCCGTTCGACGAGGCGCGGCAGGTCCAGCGTCGCGAGCTGCCCGTCGCGCACGACGACGCGGCCATTCACCACGCTGTGGCGCACGCGCGGCACGCTGCACAGCAGCAGCGCGGCGAGCGGGTCGTCCACCGCGCCGGCCAGGCCGATCTCGTCGAGCGCGATCGTCACCAGGTCGGCCGACATGCCGACGCTCAGCGCGCCGATGTCGTCGCGGCCGAGCACGCGCGCGCCGCCCAGCGTCGCGATCTCCAGCATCTCGCGCGCCGACATCGCGGTCGCGCCGAAGGCCACGCGCTGCAGCAGCAGCGCGAGCCGCGCCTCGGCGAGCAGAGTGGCTGCTGTCGTTGCTGGCCGAGCCGTCGACCGCCAGCGCCACCGGCACGCCGGCGTCGCGCATCGCACGGATCGGCGCGATGCCCGAGCCCAGGCGCATGTTCGAGCCCGGGCAATGCGCGACGCCGGTGCCGGTGCGCGCGAAGAGCGCGATGCCGGCCGCGTCGAGCTTGACGCAGTGCGCGTGCCAGACGTCGGGGCCGAGCCAGCCCAGCTGCTCGGCGTATTCGGCCGGCGTGCAGCCGAAGCTCTGGCGCGTGTAGGCGATGTCGCTGTCGTTCTCGGCCAGGTGGGTGTGCAGGCCGACGCCGTGCGAAGGGCCGAAACTGCGCGCCAGCAGCGCCGCGTCGCGCATCAGCCCGCGGCTGACGCTGAACGGCGAGCACGGCGCGACGACGATGCGCTGCATCGCATGGCGCGCCGGGTCGTGCCAGGTCTCGATCAGGCGCTGCGTGTCGGCCAGGATCGCGGCCTCGGCCTCGACCACGCTGTCGGGCGGCAGCCCGCCGGCGCTCTGGCCCACGCTCATCGCGCCGCGCGCGGCGTGGAAGCGGATGCCGATCTCGGCCGCCGCGTGCAGGCTGTCGTCGAGCCGGCAGCCGTTCGGGAACAGGTAATGGTGGTCGCTGCTCGTCGTGCAGCCCGACAGCAGCAGCTCGGCCGCGGCGGTCTGGGTCGAGACATGGACCATCTCCGGCGTCAGCCGCGCCCAGAGCGGGTAGAGCGTGCGCAGCCAGTCGAAGAGTTCGGCGTCCTGCGCCGGCCGGATCGCGCGCGTCAGCGTCTGGTAGAAGTGGTGGTGCGTGTTGACGAGGCCGGGGATCACGATCTGGCCGCGCGCGTCTATCACCTCGTCGGCGTGGCTCATCTCCGCGGGCAGTTCGCGCGGTCGGGCCGACGGCCTCGATCACGCCGTCGCGCGCGAAGACGGCGCCGTCCTCGATCTCGCGCCGCGCGCCGTCCATCGTGACGAGCAGCGCGGCATGTCGAACCAGCAAGGCTGCTCATTTCGCCGGTGCGCCGTTCTCGTACCAGCGGCCGAGCAGCGCGCGCTCGGCCGGCGTGATCTGGGTCGCGTTGTTCAGCGGCATCAGCTTGAGCAACACCGCCTGCTGGTAGATCTGCTGCGCGTGCTGCTCGATCAGCGCCGGCGTGCTCAGGATCACGCCCTTGTTGTTGACCTGCTCGTTGTGGCACAGCGAACAGCGCTGCTGCACCACCGCCTGCACCTGCGCCATCGTCACGGTGGCCGGCACGGCGGCCAGCGCCGGGTCGGGCGCCGGCTCGAGCCAGACCACGAGGCCGGCGATGACCAGCGTGCCGGCCAGCGCGTAGCCCCAGGGCGGCGTCGACGCCCTTGACCCTGGCCTTGTGGCGCGCGACGAAGAAGTGCCGGATCAGCGCGCCGGCCAGCATCAGCAGCACCAGCACGACCCAGTTGTGCGCACCGTCGTAGAGCCAGCCGTAATGGTTGGACAGCATCGCCACCAGCACCGGCAGCGTGAAGTAGGTGTTGTGCACGCTGCGCTGCTTGGCGCGCTGGCCGTGGATCGGGTCGACCGGCTCGCCCGCCTTCATCTGCCGCGATCACGGTGCGCTGGCCCGGGATGATCCAGACGAAGACGTTCGCGCTCATCGCGGTGGCGATCATCGCGCCGACGAGCAGGAAGGCGGCGCGGCCGGCGAACAGCTGGCAGGCGGTGTACGCGGCGGCGACGACGAAGGCCGACACCAGCGCGCCGACGATGAGGTCGCCGTGGCGGCGCCGGCCGAAGGCGCGGCAGATGCCGTCGTAGACGATCCAGAACGCGGCCAGGAAGCCGAGCGCACTGGCGATCGCCGCCGCCGGCGACCAGTCGTGCACGTTCTTGTCGATCAGGAAGCTGCCGGCGTTGAACAGGTACAGCACCGTGAACAGGCGAAGCCGGTCAGCCAGGTGGCGTAGCTCTCCCAGTAGAACCAGTGCAGGTGCTCGGGCAGCGTCTTCGGCGCCACCATGTACTTCTGCGGGTGGTAGAAGCCGCCGCCGTGCACCGCCCAGAGTTCGCCGTCGACGCCCTTGGCCTTGAGCTCGGGGTCGGTCGGCGGCGTCAGGCTGCTGTCGAGGAAGACGAAATAGAACGACGAGCCGATCCAGGCGATCGCCGTGATGACATGGGCCCAGCGCAGCAGCAGGTTGGCCCAGTCGAGCAGGTAGGCGTCCAAAACGCGGTCTCCTTGACTCGCAATGCGGGCTCACCACGGCGGGCGCTGTGAGCGTTCGGGTTCGGGGGTCGCGACATCCAGGCAGCGGCTCGGCGCTGCCCGCCCACGGCGACGAAAAAGTTGCAGGTCAGTCGGTCATGGCCGGTCGATGCAAGCGGCGTGCCTACGAGCCACGGTAGGTGCTGTAAGCCCAGGGGCTGACGAGCAGCGGCACGTGGTAGTGGCCGGCGGCGTCGGCGATGCCGAAGTCGAGCTGCACCAGGTCGATGAACGGCGGCTCGGGCAGCGCGACGCCGCGCGCGCGGAAGTAGGGCGCCACCTCGAACAGCAGCCGGTAGCGGCCGGCGGCCATCGTCGTCGCGTCGAGCAGCGGGCCGCCGGCGCGGCCGTCGGCGTCGAGCGTGACGCGGCGCAGCGTCGTCGGGCCGTCGGCGTCGACGCGCTGCAGCGTGACCTGCATGCCGGCGGCCGGGCAGCCGTGCGCGGTGTCGAGGACGTGGGTGCTGAGGTGGCCCATGGGCAGGTTGGCTTTGGCTTGCGAAGCCCGGCAAAGTGTATACACTTTCGAAACCACGTCAACCGCTCGCGAACCCGCCAAGGTCACGTCCGCCCCGAAACCCGCCATGGTTCGCAGCCGCGCCAATCTGAAGGTCATCGCACCGCCGGCCAAGGCGGCGCGGCGCGCGTCCGCGGGCCAGCCGGCGCCCACCGCGGTGGTGAACACGACGCAGCGCATCGTCGGCTCGATCGCGACCGCGATCGTCGAGCGCCGGCTGATGCCCGGCACCAAGCTCGCCGAGCAGCAGATCGCCGACCTCTTCAAGGTCAGCCGCACGCTCGTGCGCCAGGCGCTGAACCAGCTCAGCCGGGACCGGCTCGTGACGCTGGAGCCGGCGCGCGGCGCCTTCGTCGCCCGGCCCAGCGTCGACGAGGCGCGCCAGGTCTTCGAGGTGCGCAAGATGATCGAGGCGGCGATGCTGCGCCAGCTCTGCGCCCGCATCACCGACGCCCAGATCGCCGATCTGCGCGCGCACCTGAAGCGCGAGGCCGATGCGGTGGCGCGCACCGACGTCACCGGCCGCACGCGGCTGCTCGCCGACTTCCACGTCGTGCTCGCGCGCATGCTCGGCAACGAGGTGCTCGCGCAGCTGCTCGCCGACCTGCTCAGCCGCAGCTCGCTGATCGCGCTGATGTACCAGTCCTCGCATTCGGCCGAGCACTCGGCCGACGAGCATGTCGCGATCGTCGACGCGCTCGAGCGCCGCGATGCGCGCGCCGCCGTCCGGCTGATGGAGGCCCATCTCGGCAACGTCGAGCGCAACCTGCAACTCCACCCCCGCGTCGGCGACCTCGCCGCCGTCATCACGTCCGCATGAACATCCCTGCCTACCCGCGCGACCTGATCGGCCACGGCCGCCACCCGCCGCACGCGCAATGGCCGGGCCACGCCCGCGTCGCGCTGCAGTTCGTCCTCAACTACGAGGAAGGCGGCGAGAACAGCGTGCTGCACGGCGACGCCGGCAGCGAGCAGTTCCTCTCCGAGATTGTTCAACCCGCCGGCCTATCCGGCGCGCCACCTGAGCATGGAAGGCATCTACGAATACGGCTCGCGCGTCGGCGTCTGGCGCATCCTGCGCGAGTTCGAGCGCCGCGGCCTGCCGCTCACCGTGTTCGGCGTCGGCATGGCGCTCGAGCGCTGCCCCGAGGTCGACCGCCGCCTTCGTCGAGCTCGGCCACGAGATCGCCTGCCACGGCTGGCGCTGGATCCACTACCAGAACGTCGACGAGGCGACCGAGCGCGAGCACCTGCGGCGCGGCATGGAGATCATCCAGAAGCTGACCGGTCGGCCAGCGCTCGGCTGGTACACCGGCCGCGACAGCCCGAACACGCGCCGCCTCGTCGCCGACCACGGCGGCTTCGAGTACGACAGCGACTACTACGGCGACGACCTGCCGTTCTGGCTCCAGGTGAAGAAGACCGACGGCGCGCTCGCGCCGCACCTCGTGGTGCCGTACACGCTGGACTGCAACGACATGCGCTTCGCGCTGCCGCAGGGTTTCAGTCACGGTGACGAGTTCTTCGAGTACCTGCGCGACGCTTTCGACGTGCACTACGCGGAGGGCGACGAGCGCCCGGCGATGATGAGCATCGGCATGCACTGCCGGCTGCTCGGCCGCCCGGGCCGGATGCGCGCGCTGCAGCGCTTCCTGGACCATGTCCAGGCGCACGACCGCGTCTGGATCGCGCGGCGCATCGACATCGCGCGCCATTGGAAGCAGGTGCACCCGTTCAACCCCGCGACTGCCTTCGTCTGGGAATGACATGCCGAGTCTGCAAGACCTGAACGACGCCTCGACCCGCGACTTCGTCGCACTGCTGGACGGGATCTACGAGCATTCGCCGTGGATCGCCGAGGCCGCTGCGGCGAAGCGGCCGTTCGCGACGCCGGCGGCGCTCAAGCGCGCGCTGGTCGTCGCGGTGCGCGAGGCCGGCCGCGACGCGCAGCTGGCGCTGATCCGCGCCCACCCCGAGCTCGCCGGCAAGGCGATGGTGAGCAAGACGCTGACGGCCGAGAGCACGAACGAGCAGGGCCGGGCCGGCCTCACCGACTGCAGCGCCGCAGAGTTCGCGCGTCTGCAGCAGCTCAACGCCGACTACAACGCGAAGTTCGGCTGGCCCTTCATCCTGGCCGTGCGCGGGCCGCGCGGGCGCGGCCTGTCGCGCGCCGAGATCATCGCCACGTTCGAGCGCCGTCTCGCCGGCCACCCGGACTTCGAGTTCGCCGAATGCCTGCGCCACATCCACCGCATCGCCGAGATCCGCCTCGACGAGCGGTTCGGCCTCGCGCCCGTGCTCGGCGAGCAGGTCTGGGACTGGGCCGAGGCGCTGGCCGCGCACAGCGACCCCGGCTTCGCGGAGGCTGGCCAGCTCACGGTGACCTACGCCACCGCCGCGCACCAGGCCTGCGCGCGCCAGCTGCAGGGCTGGATGCGCGACATGCGGCTTCGACGAGGTGGCCATCGATGCGGTCGGCAACGTGGTCGGCGTCTATCACGGCAGCGATCCCGCGGCCAAGCGGCTGCTGACGGGCTCGCACTTCGACACCGTGCGCAACGGCGGCAGGTACGACGGCCGGCTCGGCATCCTGGTGCCGATGGCGGTGGTGCAGCGAGCTGCACCGCGCCGGCCGGCGCCTGCCCTTCGGCCTCGAGGTCGTCGCCTTCGCCGAAGAGGAAGGCCAGCGCTACAAGGCCACCTTCCTCGGCTCGGGCGCGCTCACCGGCGACTTCGACCCCGCCTGGCTGGACCAGCAGGACGCCGACGGCGTGACGATGCGCGACGCGATGCGCGCCGCCGGCCTGCCGGCCACGCTGGAGGCGATCGCCGCCTGCAAGCGCGACCCGGCGCGCTACCTCGGCTTCGTCGAGGTCCACATCGAGCAAGGGCCGGTGCTCGACGCGCTCGACCTGCCGCTCGGCGTCGTCACCTCGATCAACGGCGGCGTGCGCTACGTCGGCGAGGTGACCGGCGTCGCCAGCCACGCCGGCACCACGCCGATGGGCCAGCGCCGCGACGCGGCCTGCGCGGTGGCCGAGCTGGCGCTGTTCGTCGAGAAGCGCGCCGCGGCGGTGCCCGACGTCGTCGGCACGATGGGGATGCTGGAGGTGCCGTCGGGCTCGATCAACGTCGTGCCCGGCCGCTGCCAGTTCAGCCTGGACCTGCGCGCGACGACCGATGCCGCGCGCGACGCGATCGAGGCCGACGTGCTCGCCGAGCTGGCGCGCATCGGTGTCGCGCGCGGCCTGGCCTGCCGGGTCGAACGCACGATGACCGCCGCCGCCGCGCCCAGCGCGCCGGCCTGGCAGCAGCGCTGGGAGGCCGCCGTGCAGAGCCTGGGCCTGCCGGTGTTCCGCATGCCCAGCGGCGCCGGCCACGACGCGATGAAGCTGCACGAGGTGATGCCGCAGGCCATGCTCTTCGTGCGCGGCGGCAACGCCGGCATCAGCCACAACCCGCTCGAAACCATCACCGCCGACGACGCCGAGCTCTGCGTCGCCGCCTTCCGCCAACTCGTCGACGACCTGGCCCACGCATGAACCCCGACCGCCATACGAGGCGCTCGACGCCTGGATCGACGCCCACTTCGACGCGGAAGTGCGCTTCCTGCAGGAACTGGTGCGCGTGCCCACCGACACGCCGCCGGGCAACAACGCGCCGCATGCCGAGCGCACCGCCGAGCTGCTCGCCGGCATGGGGCTGCAGGCCGAGAAGCACCCGGTGCCGGCGGCCGAGGTGCAGGCCTACGGGCTGCAGTCGATCACGAACCTGATCGTGCGCCGGCGCTTCGGCGACGGCGGCCCGGTGATCGCGCTCAACGCCCATGGCGACGTGGTGCCGCCCGGCGAAGGCTGGACGCACGACCCCTACGGCGGCGAGATCGTGGACGGCAAGCTCTACGGCCGCGCGTCGGCGGTGAGCAAGAGCGACTTCGCGAGCTTACACCTTCGCGCTGCGCGCGCTCGAAGCGCGGCCGCTGCCCAGGCGCGGCAGCGTCGAACTGCACTTCACCTACGACGAGGAATTCGGCGGCGAGCTCGGCCCCGGCTGGCTGCTGAGCCACGGCCTGACCAAGCCCGACCTGCTGATCGCCGCCGGCTTCAGCTACCAGGTCGTCACCGCGCACAACGGCTGCCTGCAGCTCGAGGTCACGCTGCACGGCCTGGCCTCGCACGCCGCGTACCCGGACGACCGGCGTCGACGCGCTGCAGGCCGCGACGAAGCTGCTCACCGCGCTCTATGCCCACAACGGCGTGCTGCGCGAGCGCCGCTCGAAGGTCGAAGGCATCACGCACCCCTACCTGAACGTCGGCCGCATCGAGGGCGGCAGCAACACCAACGTCGTGCCCGGCAAGGTGGTGCTCAAGCTCGACCGCCGCATGATCCCCGAGGAGGACCCGGCCGCGGTCGAGGCCGAGCTGCGCGCGCTGATCGCGAACGCGGTCGCCGCCAGCCCCGGCATCCGCGTCGAGATCAAGCGCCTGCTGCTCGCGCAGCCGCTGCAGCCGCAGACCGCGAACCGCCCGCTCGTCGAGGCGCTGCAACGCCACGGCCAGGCGGTCTTCGGCGAACCGATCCCGACCAGCGGCACGCCGCTCTACACCGACGTGCGCCTGTACGGCGCGCACGGCGTCCCGGCCGTGATCTACGGCGCCGGCCCGCGCACCGTGCTCGAGAGCAACGCCAAGCGCGCCGACGAGCATCTGGTGCTGGAAGACCTGCGGCGCGCGACGAAGGTCATTGCGCGGACGCTGGCGGATTTGTTGGGGTGAGGGCGGCGCTCGACGGCTTCCACGGCCTCGAAGAACGGCGGTCTGGCTGACTGCCAAGCGATCGTGCGCTGGCTCTCGACGTTGGCGCTCGGGTACTCAGCGTGGCCGCAAGTCCGTTACAAGGCTGGCCTGGATATCGATCCGCCGACTGGAAGTGCTGACGGCTAGCGCTCGAACGAGTCGCTTGAAGCGAGTCGTTGGCCATCGTCAGAAAGATGTCAGGTCGAGGCTGGCAAGACCCGCCCGAATGCGTTCGGCAGGCAGTGCTCGACGTGAGCGTTCTGAGGGTGATCCTTGAACGCACTGATGGGGCGTCCGTCAAGACGAAGCAATGTTCGACCGACTCGATGTAGCGGACGCGTGCTTGGCGAACGAATCATCCAGGTTCAGCTGTCCGATCGCGACCACGCGCGTTCGATGTGGGTTGCGGGAACTTGCTTCATGTGATGCCTATTCAGGCGTATCCCGCCCGATTGGCGAGCGTGTCACTTCGACAGATCTTCGTCGCGGTGGGGATGGTGCGCAATTTGGCGATGATCGAACGTGCTTGCGGCCGTCACCGCGACTCGGCTGATCGGCGGCCGCGGCCGCCGCGTAGCTCGCGGGCGTCCTCACTGCTGATGCCTGAGCGTTCCGGTGAACACCACCACGCAACCGACCGCGCCCGCTGCAGATGCCATGACCCGCGACCAGTCAGATCGGCCAGCCGCCAGACCCGCGACCAAGGTCATTGCGCGCAAGGCGCTGGCGGATTTGCTGGGGTGAGCGCCGGCCAGGCTGCGGTTGGGCGGTGTCTTGCGTGCGCAAATTAGTGTGGATACAATAAAAGCCGTGCGCTTGACCTGGGATCCCGCCAAGAACGAGCGCAACCTCGCCGAGCGGGGCCTACCGTTCAGCTTGGCCGAGGACTTGGACTGGAGCACCGCCTTGATCTCCGAGGACACGCGCAAGGTGTACCCGGAGCGGCGCTACCAGGTCCTGGGCTTCATCGGTGACGACCTGCACATGTTGGTCTTCACACCGCGCGACGGTGTCGTCCACGTGATCAGCCTGCGCCGCGCGAACAAACGCGAAAGGACTCGGTATGGCGACGCGCAAACCCAACCCTGAACTCCTGGATGACGATGCGCCGGAGGCTGGAGCGGCCTGGTTCAAGCAGGCCCGCCCCGCGAAGGATGTTCTGAAAGACATCGTCGGTGCGACGCGCAGCGGCCGAACTGCTCAAGCCGAAGCGCGGCAGGCCGCCTCTTGTCGAGCCCAAGGAGCACGTGAACATTCGCCTCGATGCGGACATCGTGCAGTCCTTCAGGCGTACGGGCGCCGGCTGGCAAACGCGGCTGAACAACGCTCTGCGGGAGGCGGCAGCAGACTCGGATGGGGCGGGTTTTGACGTCAGCAAGGTCGGCGCACGCCGTTGTGATCGCTTGCTCGTGTTCTGGGCTCGAAGCCGAATCGACGTTTCGAACCGTATGTGACCGACCGCTCGTAAGAGTGCTGACAGAGGTAACCCAAGCAATCACGCCACTCCGCTGCCAGCGACTCCATCATCCAATCGAGCGGCAGCGACCTTGCAATCTTCGAGAACCTCGCGATGCGTGGCGTGCAGTGCTGCAAGCGCCTCGTGTTGATCTTGAAGGGGTTTGACGCGATTTTGGCGTCAGCTGCATCCGCACTCACTGAAGAAGTCGAATGCATGGCGTTGCACGTCGAGCAAGGTATCAGCGAGCGACCGCGCCGTCGGACTCCGGTCCAGTCCGCACTGTCGCATAGCGGCGGGACGCGCAGCGCCGGGTATCCTGCCGGCCATCCTCACGCTGATGCCCGACACCCCGGTGAACACCACCACGCAGCCGACCCCGCTCCCGCCTGCCTGCGCCCGACGCCGTCGCCATGACCCGCGACCAGCAGATCGCCCACCTGCGCGCCGCGAACGAGGTCGCGCGCAAGGCGCTGGCGCGCGGCAAGCACCCGTTCGGGGCCGTCCTCGTCGCGCCCGACGGCGTGACGGTGCTGCTCGAGCAGGGCAACGTCGACGGCGTGAACCATGCCGAGGCGGTGCTCGCGCGCCTCGCGGCGCACCGCTTCGATGCCGCGACGCTGTGGCGCTGCACGCTGGTCACCACCGTCGAGCCCTGCGCGATGTGCGCCGGCACGCAGTACTGGGCGCACATCGGCCGGCTCGTCTACGGCGTCACCGAGAGCCAGCTGCGCGCGCTGACCGGCGACCACCCCGAGAACCCGACGCTGGACCTGCCCAGCCGCACGGTCTTCGCCGCCGGCTCGAAGGCGATCGAGGTCGTCGGCCCGGTGGCCGAGGTCGAGGACGAGATCCTCGCGCTGCACCGCGGGTTCTGGTCGCGGTGAGCTGGCAAGGCCATCTGGCGCTGCGCTACTGGCGCGACGGCGAGCGCACGCTCGCGCACGACCGCCACCACGGCCCGCTGCGCGTGCTGCAGCGGCTGTACCCGGAAGGGCCGGGCATCTGCCAGCACGTGCTCGTTCATCCGCCGGGCGGCATGGTCGGCGGCGACGAACTCGTGGTCGACGCGACGCTCGAGGCCGGCTGCCACGCGCTGATCACGACGCCCGGCGCGGCGCGCTTCTACCGCAGCGAGGGCGCGCTCGCGTCGCAGCACGTCAGGCTGCAGCTCGGCGCCGGCGCGCGCCTGGAATGGCTGCCGCTCGAGACCATCGCCTACCGCGGCTGCCAGGCCGAGAGCCGGCTCGAACTGGCGCTCGCGCCCGGCGCCGAGGCGATGGGCTGGGACCTGCTCGCGCTCGGCCTGCCGGCGGCGGGCCAGCCCTTCGACGCCGGCCGCTACCGGCAGCATCTGGAATGGCCCGGCGTCTGGCTCGAGCGCGGCCTGATCGACGCCGACGACGCGGCGCTGATGGACGGCCCGCTCGGCCTGGCCGGCCGGCGCGTGCTCGCGACGCTGTGGTTCGCGTCCGGCACGCCGCTGACGCCGGCGCGCCGCGACGCGCTGCTCGATGCCGCGCGCGAGGCCACCGCCGAGGCCGCGGCGCAAGCCAGCCTGCCGGTCAGCGCCGGCAGCACGTCGCCGCAGCCGGGTCTGGTCGTGCTGCGCGCGCTGGCCGACCGGGTCGAGCCGGCGATGGAACTGCTGCTGCGCGTGCGCGCCGCGTGGCGCCGCATCGCCTGGCAGCTCGATCCGCGATCCACCGCGCATCTGGCGCACCTGAAGCCCGGGGCGGACCGGGCGCGCTGACGCGCCGGCACGGCGCGGCTGTTGGCATGCTTCCTGCTGCACTCCGGTTGGTATACCAACACGTGCACCAAACCGCAGCATGCCGCAGCCCAAGACCCTCGCCGACTGGCTGGCCGACTACCGCGCCGGCGCTTCGCTGCGCGACCGGCTGCCCGCGCTGCGCGCCCGGCTCGCGGCCGCCGGTGCGCCGGTCTACCTGCATGTCGCTTCCGAAGCGGCGCTCGAAGCGCAGATCCAGGTGCTGCAGCAGCGCGCCGCGGCCTGTGCCGACGCCGACGCGCTGGCCGCGGCGATGCCGCTGTTCGGCGTGCCTTTCGCGGTCAAGGACAACATCGACATCGCCGGCGAGCCGACCACCGCGGCCTGCCCCGCTTTCGCGCATCGTCGCGGCCAAGCACGCCACCGTGGTGCAGCGGCTGCTCGACGCCGGCGCGGTCTGGCTCGCGAAGACGAACCTCGACCAGTTCGCGACCGGCCTCGTCGGCACGCGCTCGCCCTATGGCGCGCCGGCGAGCGTGTTCGCCGCCGACCGCGTCAGCGGCGGCTCCAGCTCGGGCTCGGCGGTGGCGGTCGCGCGCGGCGACCTGCCGTTCGCGCTCGGCACCGACACCGCGGGCTCGGGCCGCGTGCCGGCCGCGTTCAACGGCCTCGTCGGGCTGAAGCCCACGCCCGGCCGTGTCGGCAGCGCCGGCGTGCTGCCGGCCTGCCGCACGCTGGACTGCGTCTCGATCTTCGCGCACCGGGTCGACGATGCCGCGGCGGTGCTGGCGGCGATCGAAGGCCCGGACGCGGCCGACCCCTACAGCGCGTTCGCGCCCGGCCCGGCGCGGCTGCCGGCGCGCTGCGCCTGGGCGTGCCGACCGCGACGCCGCCGCTGGACGCGGATTACGCGCTCGCCTTCGACGCCGCCGTCGAGCGCGCACGCGAACTCGGCCACGAGATCGTGCGCCTGGACTTCGCGCCGCTCTACGACGTGGCCGCGCTGCTCTACGAAGGGCCCTGGGTCGCCGAGCGCCACGCGGTGCTGCGCGAGCTGATCGCGCGCGAGCCGCAGGCGCTGGACCCGACCGTGCGCGCGGTCGTCGAACGCGCCGCGTCGTTCAGCGCCACCGACGCCTTCGAGGCGCAGTACCGGCTGCGCGAACTGGCGCAGCGCGCCGCCGCCGTCTGGCGCGACTGCGACCTGCTGCTCGTGCCCAGCGCGCCGAACCACCCGAGCTTCGCCGAGGTCGCGGCGGACCCGATCGCCGTCAACGCGCGGCTGGGCGCCTTCACCAACTTCGTCAACCTGCTCGGCTGGTGCGCGCTCGCGCTGCCGGCCGGGCGCACCGCGGGCGGGCTGCCCTTCGGCGTCACCTTCATCGGCGCGGGGGGCCTGGACGCCGCGCTGGCCGAGGTCGGCCGCCGCTGGTGTGGCGAGGCCGGCGCCACCGACGCGCCCGCGCTGCGCCGGCCGGCCAGCGCCGCGACGCTGCCGATCGCGGTGGTCGGCGCGCATCTGTCGGGCCTGCCGTTGAACGGCCAGCTCACCGAGCGCGGCGCGACGCTGCGCGAGCGCACCCGGACCGCGCCGCTGTACCGCTTGTTCGCGTTGCCCGACACCACGCCGCCCAAGCCCGGCCTGCTGCGCACCGCCGCCGGCGGCAGCGCGATCGAGGTCGAGGTCTGGGAGTTGCCGCTCGCCGCGGTCGGCTCGTTCCTTGCATTGGTCCCGCCACCGCTGGCGCTGGGCTCGATCGTGCTCGCCGACGGCCGCGCGGTGCACGGCTTCCTCTGCGAGCCCTACGCGCTCGCCGGCGCCGCCGACATCAGCGCCTTCGGCGGCTGGCGCGCCTGGCTCGCGGGCGCCGAGCGGTCCGCCTGAACCACCCCTTCCACGTCCACGCAGGAGATCGCATGAACCCCAAGCACCCCGACACCGCCAGCCGCCGCCGCGTGCTGCAGGCCGGCGCCTCGCTCGCGCTCGCCGCAGCGCCGGCCTTCCTGCGCGCGCAGCCGGCGACCAAGATCCGCATCGGCTACTGGCCGATCGCCGCCGGGCTGCCGTTCTATGCCGCGGTCGAGCAGGGCTGGTTCAAGGAGGCCGGCCTGGACGTCGAGGCGGTGCGCTTCGCCGGCGCGCAGCAGATCATGGAGGCGATCCTGGCCGACCGCTGCGACGGCAGCGCCAACGGCACCGGCTCGGCCAACCTCGCGATCGGCGAGATCGCCCAGCCCGGCACCTTCAAGATCTTCTGCTCGAACCCGAGCAATGCCGAGCACGTGCTCGACGAGGTGCTGGTGCCCGAGGCCAGCACGGCCAAGGTGATCGCCGACCTGAAGGGCAAGCGCGTCGCGTCGCGGCCCCGGCATCCAGAACGTGACGCTCGCGAAGACGATCCTGGAACGCGGCGGCGCGACCGGCACCACGGTGATCGAGCTGCCGATCGGCCAGCATGTCGCGGCGCTGGCCGCGGGCCAGGTCGACGGCTGCTACACGCTCGAGCCCACCGGCACGATCGGCCGGCTGAAGAAGGCCACGCGCGTGCTCGAGACCGGCGTGATCTCGAAGTACGTTCTCGGCGACCCGATGGCGCCCTGGTTCGGCGGCTCGGCCTCGCTGAGCTCGAGCTTCATCAAGGCGCACCCGGCCGAGGCGAAGAAGTTCATCGCCGCCTACGCCCGTGGCGTGGCCTACGTGCGCAGCCAGCCGGCCGCGGCGCGCCAGTACCTGAAGGGCTATACCGCGATCGAAGGCGCGCTCACCAGCGAGGTGCCGCTCGCGGCCTACATGATGGTCGACGAGTTCAAGCCCTCGGACGTCGCCTACTTCCAGAAGTTCTTCGATCTGTTTTCCGACAAGGGCATCTTCTCGTCGCGCCTGAGGGTCGACACGATGCTCTACAAGGGCTGAGGGCATGGCCGACGCCAGCTCCGCCCCCCCGGCCGCAGCGCCCTGGGCGCCGCGCCGCCGCCGCGGCGGCGAGCGCGCCGCCGCAGGCCGTCGATCTGGCTCAAGGCCTTGCCCTTCATCGGCCCGGTCGTGCTCTTCGTCGTCTGGGACGCGGCGGTGCGCTTCGGCCTCATCAAGCCGATCCTGCTGCCCTTGCCGCTGGACACGCTCGGGCGCGCTCGTGCACGGGCTGTGGGGCGGCTCGCTGCTGCACGACTTCGCGGTCACCGTCGGGCGCACGCTCGAGGCCTTCGTGATCGCCGCCGCGGTCGGCGTCCCGCTCGGGGTGCTGCTGGGCAGCAGCGAGAAGGCCTACCGCAGCGTCGAGTTCCTGATCGACTTCTTCCGCTCGACGCCGTCGTCGGCGCTGATCCCGCTGTTCCTGATGATCTTCGGCACCTCCGACGTCAACAAGGTCGCGATCGCGGCCTTCGGCGCGCTGCTGATCGTCGTCTTCAACAGCGCCTACGGCGTGATGAACGCGCGCAAGCAGCGCGTGATGGCGGCGCGCGTGATGGGCGCGTCGCGCTGGCGGATCTTCAAGGACGTGCTGATCTGGGAGAGCCTGCAGTCGACCTTCGTCGGGCTGCGCTCGGCGGTCTCGATGGCGCTGGTGATCGTGATCGTCGCCGAGATGTTCATCGGCGCCGACAGCGGCCTGGGCCACCGGATCATCGACTCGCAGCAGGTGATGAACGTGAAGGACATGTACGCGTCCATCCTCGCCGCCGGCGCGCTGGGCTACGCGCTCAACGTCCTGTTCCTGCTCGTCGAGCGCCGCATCGTGCACTGGAGCGGACGATGAACGCGCGCGTTGACGCGGTGATCAACGGCCCGGTCTATGCCGACGTGCCGGTGCCGGCCTTCAAGCCCGGGCCCGCCGGAACGCACATCACGATCCGCGGCCTGACGAAGTACTTCGCCGGCTGGCCGCTGTACGAGAACTTCGACCTCGACATCCCGAAGCACAAGATCGTCTCGGTCTTCGGCCCGAACGGCTGCGGCAAGTCGACGCTGATCAACATGATCGCCGGGCTGACGCCGATCGATGCCGGCACCATCCTGTTCGACGGCAAGGACTTGCGCGACACCAAGATCGGCTACGTGTTCCAGAACTATCGCGAGGCGATGTTCCCGTGGATGCGCACGATCGACAACATCGCCTACCCGCTGCTGCTCGAAGGGCGCAGCAAGGCCGAGGTCGACCGCCGGATGGCCGAGCTGGTCGCGAGCTTCGACGTCAAGTTCGACCTGAAGCGCTACCCGTACGAGCTGTCGGGCGGCCAGCAGCAGACGGCGTCGATCATGCGCGCGCTCGCGCCCCGGCCCGAGGTGCTGTTCCTCGACGAGCCGTTCTCGGCGCTGGACTTCGAGATGACGCTGTTCATCCGCGAGAAGCTGCAGGAGGTCTTCATCCAGACCGGCACCACGATGCTGCTCGTCTCGCACGACCTCGAGGAAGCCGTCTACCTGGCCGACGAGGTGCTGCTGCTGACCAAGCGGCCGACGCGCGTCGCCGAGATCCTGCGCTACGACGAGGCGCGCCCGCGCACCGTGGCCACGCTGTCCGAGGCCGGCTTCGTCGCGACCAAGAAGCGCAGCCTCGAGATCTTCCAGCGCGAGGTGCGGCGCTGAGCCGCACGAGCCAGACCCGGAGAACCGGATGAACGACGAAGCCTACATCGATGCCGCCGCCGACGCACTCGGCCTGAAGATCGCCGCCGAGCACCGCCGCGGCGTGCTGCTGTACTTCGGGCTCGCCGCGGCGATGGCCGAGCTGGTGCAGGGCTTGCCGCTGACCGCGGCCGACGAGTCGGGCAACGTCTTCACGCCGGTGGCGCCGGAGGGCGACGCATGATCGCCGACGCGAGCGCCACTCGCCGAGGCCGTGCGCAGCGGCGCCGCGAGCGCGCGCGCCGCGGTCCGGACC
This sequence comes from uncultured beta proteobacterium, assembly GCA_963788635.1. GTDB lineage: Bacteria > Pseudomonadota > Gammaproteobacteria > Burkholderiales > Burkholderiaceae_C > Rubrivivax. The sequence goes on from CAWBHE010000004.1 coordinate 119,057, forward strand.
TGCCTGGACCGCATCGCCGCCACCGACGCCAAGGTCAACGCCTTCACCGAGGTGCTCGCCGAGCGCGCGCTCAAGCGCGCCGACGTGGTCGACGCGCACCCGCGCCGCGCGCGGATGACGCTCGCCGGCGTGCCGTTCGCGGTGAAGAACCTGTTCGACATCGCCGGGCTGGCGACGCTGGCCGGCTCGAAGATCGAGCGCGACGCACGCGCCCGCGGCGCGCGACGCGCTGCTCGTGCGCCGGCTCGAGGCCGAAGGCGCGGTGCTCGTCGGCGCGCTCAACATGGACGAGTACGCCTACGGCTTCACGACCGAGAACACGCACTACGGCGCGACGCGCAACCCGCACGACCGCACGCGCATCGCCGGCGGCTCGTCGGGCGGCTCGGCGGCCGCGGTCGCGGCCGGGCAGGTGCCGCTGACGCTGGGCTCGGACACCAACGGCTCGATCCGCGTGCCCGCGTCGCTGTGCGGCATCTTCGGCCTCAAGCCGACCTTCGGCCGCCTGCCGCGCACCGGCTCCTACCCCTTCGTCGCGAGCCTGGACCACCTGGGCCCGTTCGCGCGCAGCGTGCGCCGACCTCGCGCTCGCCTACGACGCGATGCAGGGCGCCGACCGCGACGACCCGTCCTGCGCGCAGCGCGCGGTCGAGCCCACGGCGCCGGCGCTCGGCGCGCGGCGCCGCCGGGCTGCGCGTCGGCGTGCTCGGCGGCTGGTTCCGCGAGATGGCGCAGCCCGAGGCGCTGGCCGCCGTCGACGCGGTGGCGCAGGCGCTCGGCACGACGCGGCTGGTCGAGCTGCCCGAGGTCGAGCGCGCGCGCGCGGCCGCCTTCCTGATCACCTGCGGCGAAGGCGGCGCGCTGCACCTGGACGACCTGCGCACGCGCGCGCAGGACTTCGACCCGATGACGCGCGACCGCTTCCTCGCCAACGCGCTCGTCCCGGCGGCGTGGGTGATGCGCGCACAGCGCGTGCGCCACTGGTTCGCGCGCCGCGCCGCGCGCGCCTTCGAGACGGTGGACGTGCTGATCGCGCCGGCCACGCCCTGCGTCGCGCCGGCGATCGGCACCGAGTGGATAGAGATCGCCGGCCGGCGCCTGCCCGCGCGCGCCGAGCCTGGGCCTGCTGACGCAGCCGATCTCGTGCATCGGGTTGCCGGTGGTGACGGTGCCGCTGTGGGGCCTGAGCGCCGGTTCGCCGCACCTGCCGATCGGCGTGCAGCTGATCGCCGCGCCCTGGCGCGAGGACCTGTGCCTGCGCGTCGCCGCCGAACTCGAAGCCCAGGGGCTGGCCAGCGCGCCGGTCGCGCTGGGTTTGTAGCCGACCGGCCGTGACGATGGACATCAACCTGCCCGACGCCGCACGCCGCGCTGAGCGCCGCGTTCGCGCGCTACGAGGACGCGCTCGTGAACAACCGCGTCGACGTGCTCGACGAGCTGTTCTGGGCCAGCCCGCACACGGTGCGCTACGGCGTGGGCGAGAACCTCGTCGGCATCGACGCGATCCGCGCCTTCCGCGCAGGCGCGCCCGGCGGCCGGCCTGGCGCGCACGCTGCAGCACACCGTGATCACCACCTTCGGCCGCGACTTCGCGCACCGCGATGACCGAATTCCGCCGCGAACCCGGCGCCGCCGTCGGGCGCCAGAGCCAGACCTGGTGCCGCATCGACGGCCGCTGGGTCGTCGTCGCGGCCCACGTCAGCCTGCTTCAGCCCCCCGTCGCCAACCCCAAGGAGAACGCACCATGACCGAACTGTTCGACCAACGCCGCCGCCTGCTCGCCGGCACCGCCCTCGCCGGCGCCTCGCTCGCACTGCCCGGCGCGATGCGCCAGGCGCTCGCCGCCAAGACGCTCGTCGTCGGCGTGATCTACGTCGGCCCGCGCGGCGACTTCGGCTACAACCAGGCGCAGGCCCAGGCCGCGGCGGCGCTGAAGAAGATGCCCGGCGTCAAGGTCGTCGAGGAAGAGAACGTCCCCGAGACGGTGGCGGTCGCAGAAGACGATGGAGGCGATGATCAACGAGGACGGCGCCTCGCTGCTGTTCCCGACCTCGTTCGGCTACTTCGACCCGCTACATGCTGAAGGAGGCGGTCAAGTACCCGAAGGACCGCTTCGCCCATTGCGGCGGGCTGTGGACCGCGGGCAAGCACCCGATGAACGCCGGCAGCTACTTCGGCTACATCGACGAATGCCAGTACCTGGCCGGCGTCGTCGCCGGGCACACGAGCAAGACGAAGAAGCTCGGCTTCATCGCCGCCAAGCCGATCCCGCAGGTGCTGCGCAACATCAACGCCTTCACGATGGGCGCGCGCTCGGTCGACCCGAGCATCACGACGCGGCTGATCTTCACCGGCGAATGGTCGATGCCGGTCAAGGAGGCCGAGGCCGCGACGAGCCTGATCGACCAGGGCGTCGACGTGCTGACCTGCCACGTCGACAGCCCGAAGGTGATCGTCGAGACCGCCGAGAAGCGCGGCATCTACAGCAGCGGCTACCACGCGAGCCAGGCCGCGCTCGCGCCCAAGGGCTACCTCACCGGCGCCGAGTGGGACTGGATCACGCCGTACACGATCCACGTCAAGGCCGCGCTCGCCGGCACGCCGATGCCCAACTTCCTGCGCGGCGGGCTGAAGGACGGCTACGTCAAGATGTCGCCCTACGGCAAGCCGGTCTCGGCGCGCGGCGAAGGCGCAGGCCGACGGCATCAAGGCCGCGATGCTGAAGGGCGGCTACGTCATCTTCAAGGGCGGGCTGAAGGACAACCAGGGCAAGGTCGTCATCGCCGCCGGCAAGGGGCTGGACCAGTTCGACCCCGAGCTCGAGAAGATGAACTACCTGGTCGAAGGCGTGCTCGGGTCTATCCCCGGCTGAGCCTGCGATGAACAGCGTTGCCGCGGTGGCGGTGGATGGCAAGAGCAGTGGGCCGTCGGTGCTGGGCCAGCGGCTGCGCGAGCTTCGGCGAGGCCGTCACGCCGGCGCTGGCGGCACTCTTGATCTCGGTCGTGCTGTTCTCGGCCGCGGTCGCGCTCGCCGGCTTCAGCCCGGTCGAGGTCTGGGGCCTGATCTTCGAGGGCGGCTTCGGCAGCGCCTTCGCCTGGCAGAACAGCCTGCAGCGCGCGTCGCCGCTGATCCTGACCGGCCTGGCCGTGGCGCTGCCGGCGCAGGCCGGGCGCGTGATCATCGGCGCCGAAGGCGCGCTCGTGCTCGGCGGCCTCGCGGCGGCCGCGCTCGGCGACGCGATGTCGACGCTGAGCCCGGTCGTCGTCTGGCCCGCGATGGCGCTGGCCGGCATGCTCGCCGGCGGCTTCTGGATCGCGATCGCCGGCTGGCTGCGCGAAAAGCGCGAGGTCAACGAGACGATCGCGAGCCTGCTGCTGAGCTTCATCGCGATCGCGCTCTTCCACCAGGCGGTCGAGACCGTGCTGCGCGACCCGGCGAGCCTGAACAAGCCGTCGACCAAGCCGCTGCCCGACGCGCTGATGCTGCCCAACATGCCCGGCCTCGACGTCCACTGGGGGCTGGCGGTCGGCATCGTCGTCGCGCTGGTCGCCTGGGCGGTGATGCGCTTCACGCCGCTCGGGCTGGCGCTGCGCGTCGCCGGCGGCAACCCGCGCACCGCGCTCGGCGTCGGCCTGCCGGTGGCGGCATTGACGATAGGCGCCTGCGCCGCCGGCGGCGCCTGTGCCGGCCTGGCCGGCGCGATCGAGGTCGCCGCGGTGCAGGGCTCGGCGAGCTCGTCGCTGATCGCCGGCTACGGCTACAGCGGCATCCTGATCGCCTTCGCCGCACGCTTCTCGCCCGCCGGCGTGATCCCGGTCGCGCTGCTGGTCGGTGGCATCGCGTCCAGCGGCAGCCTGCTCCAGCGCCGTCTCGGCCTGCCCGACGCCGCCGTGACGGTGCTGCTCGGTTTCGCCTTCGTCGCACTGATCGGCTGCGAGACGCTGCGCGGGCGCAGCTTCTGGCAGGGGAGGCGTTAGCGTGGAATCGTCCGGACCTTGCGGTCACCAGCATCGCGGGCTGGAGCCGGCCCCGATGAGGCGAGCGTCGACGCCCGCTTTCGGCCCGTTGCGGCCGTTCGTTCTGCGTGCCGGCATCGGCGCGAGATCGGGCCGCCGGGGCGCGCTGCTCCGCTCATGTCCCCCGCGTCGCGCTGCGCCCGCCGCTCCTCCTTTACTTCGCTGCGCAGCGCGCCCCACCGTCCCGATCCGACACCGCCGTGGCGGGGCGCCAAGCGTGTGCCACCCCTGCTTGCGGCCAAGGGCGGCGGGTGGCCGGCGGAGCCGAAGTCAAGGCGGAGGGCTGGGCTCGGCCCAGCCCGGGGGACATGAGCGGAGTCGGCCACCCGGCGACCTTGGCTCGCGCGGTGGCAGCGCGAACGTCCACAACGGGCCGAACGCGGCCGGCTGATAACGCCCACGGGAGCGCCTGACCATGGATGCAAGTTCGCTGGGCTGGTGGGGCGTGCCGCTCGCGATCGCCGGCGGTGCGGTTCGCGTCGGCGCGCCGCTGCTCTGGGTCAGCCTGGGCGAGACGGTGACCGAGAAGGCCGGGCGCATCAACCTCGGGCTCGAAGGCACCTTGCTGATGGGCGCGATGACGGCCTATGCGGTGGCGCTCGCGAGCGGCAGCCCCTGGCTCGGCGTGCTCGGCGCGGCGGGCGTCGGGCTGCTGCTCGGCGCGCTGCACGGGCTGCTGTGCAGCCTGAAGCGCGTCAACGACACCGCGATGGGCATCGCGATGATGCTCGCCGGCTCGGGCCTCGCGTACTGGCTCGGCAAGCCGCTGATCCAGCCGAGCGCGCCGTCGCTGCCGGCGATCCCGCTCGGCGCCTTCACGACGCAGCCCGCGGTGCAGGCGGCGCTGGACATCAACCCGCTGTTCGTGATCGGCGTCGTGCTCGCGTTCGGCGTCCATTGGGCGCTCGGCCACACCCGCTTCGGGCTGCGCCTGCGCGTCGTCGGCGACAGCGAGAACGCGGCGCGCGCGCTCGGCCTGTCGCCCACCGCCTACCGCGTCGCGGCGACGGCCTTCGGCGGCGCCTGCGCGGCGGTCGGCGGGACCTCGCTGTCGCTCGTCTACCCGGGCGCATGGAGCGAGGCGCTGTCGAGCGGGCAGGGGATCATGGCGGTGGCGCTCGTGATCTTCGCGCGCTGGGATCCGCGCCGCTGCATCCTGGCCGGGCTGCTGTTCGGCGGCGCCAGCGCCATCAGCCCGGCGCTGCAGGCGCTGGGCTACACCGAGGGCTACTACCTCTTCAGCGCGCTGCCCTACGTGCTGACGCTGGCGCTGATGGTGGCGCTGGGCAAGCCCGGGCCGCGCAACGGCGCGCCCGGTGAACTGTCGCTGAACCGATGAACACGATGAACACCTTCGCCCGCGTCGACGCGAACCCCTACCCCTGGCCGTTCGACGGCGCCTGGACCGCCGCCGACACCGCGCTCGTCGTCATCGACATGCAGACCGACTTCTGCGGCCATGGCGGCTATGTCGACCGGATGGGCTACGACCTGGCGCTGACGCGCGCGCCGATCGCGCCGATCCGCTCGCTGCTCGATCGCGCACGCTCGCTCGGGCTGCACGTGATCCACACCCGCGAAGGCCATCGCCCCGACCTGGCCGACCTGCCGGCGAACAAGCGCTGGCGCTCGCGCCGCATCGGCGAAGGCGGCGTCGGCATCGGCGACGCCGGTCCCTGCGGCCGCATCCTGGTGCGCGGCGAGCCGGGCTGGCAGATCATCGACGAGCTCGCGCCGCTGGCCGGCGAGGCCGTGATCGACAAGCCCGGCAAGGGCTCGTTCTGCGCCACCGACCTCGAGCTGATCCTGCACACGCGCGGCATCCGCAACCTGCTGCTGACCGGCATCACGACCGACGTCTGCGTGCACACGACGATGCGCGAGGCCAACGACCGCGGCTTCGAATGCCTGATCGTCGCCGACGGCACCGCGGCCACCGACCGCGGCAACCACGACGCGGCGCTGAAGATGGTGACGATGCAGGGCGGTGTGTTCGGCGCCGTCGCGCCGTCGGCCGCGATCCTGCAAGCCTGGAGCGACGCCCGATGACGCTGATCCCGCCCCCCGTCGAGGCCCATGGCGCCGCGCGCGTTCAGATGCTGGGTTTCTCGAAGCGCTTCGGCGCACTGCAGGCGCTGGACGACGTCTCGATGACGGTCGAGGCCGGCAGCTTCCACGCGCTGCTGGGCGAGAACGGCGCCGGCAAGTCGACGCTGGTCAAGTCGCTGATCGGCTTCTACCGCGCCGACGCCGGCAGCGTGATCGTCGACCACCGCGAGGCCGCGATCTCGAGCCCGCGCGATGCGAGCGCGCTGGGCATCGGCATGATCTTCCAGCACTTCACCGTCGTGCCCGGGATGTCGGTGGCCGAGAACCTGGCGCTGGCCGGGCGCGACTTGAAGCCGGTGATCGACTGGAAGGCCGAGCGCGCGCGCCTGACCGAGTTCATGGCCGGCGCGCCGTTCCCGCTGCCGCTGGACGCGCGCGTCGCCGGCCTGGCCGCCGGCGAGAAGCAGAAGCTCGAGATCCTGAAGGCGCTGTACACGAAGCGGCGCTTCCTGATCCTCGACGAGCCGACCTCGGTGCTGACGCCGCTCGAGGCCGACGAGGTGCTCGGCCGCATGAAGGCGATGTGCCGCGCCGGCGCGCTGACCGTGCTCGTCATCACGCACAAGTTCCGCGAGGTGTTCGGCTTCTGCGACGAGGTCACGGTGCTGCGCCGCGGCCGCCGCACCGGCGCGGCCCAGGGTCGCCGACACCTCGCGCGACGAGCTCGCCGGCTGGATGATGGGCGTGGTCACCGACGAGGCCGCGGCGCCCCCGGCCGCGCCGGTGGCCGCGGTGGCCGCCGCGGCCGGCGTCGCGGCCACCGGCACGCCGCGGCTGCGCGTCGAGGCGCTGCGCGTCGCCGGCAGCGAAGGCCGCTCGGCGCTGCACGGGCTGAGCCTGGACGTGCAGCCGGGCGAGATCGTCGGCGTCGCCGGCGTCTCCGGCAACGGCCAGCGCGAGCTGGTCGCCGCGCTCACCGGCGCGCTGCCGATCGCGGCCGGCCGCGTCTTCGTCGACGGCCAGCCGTACCGGCCGAACCGGCGCTCGATGACCGCGCTGCAGGTGCGCAGCCTGCCCGAGGAGCCGCTCGCGAACGCCTGCGTCGGCAAGCTCAGCGTCGGCGAGAACCTGGCGCTGCGCAATTTCGACCGCGCGCCGTTGCGCAAGGGGCTGCGCCTGTCCGGCGCGGCGATGAAGGCGCAGGCGCTCGCCGGCATCGCGGCCTTCAAGGTCAAGACGCCCGGGCCGGCGGCGGCGATCGAGACGCTGTCCGGCGGCAACGTGCAGCGCGCGGTGCTGGCGCGCGAGCTCGGCGCGATCAACGACGACGTGCCGCGGCTGCTCATCGTCGCGAACCCCTGCTTCGGCCTGGACTTCCAGGCCACGGCCGAGATCCACGCGCGGCTGCGCGCCGCGCGCGACGGCGGTGCCGGCGTGCTGCTCGTCAGCGAGGACCTCGACGAGCTGCTCGCGCTCGCGTCGCGGCTCGTCGTGCTGTCGCACGGCGAGGCCGCGCTCGAATGCGCCACCGCGGGCGCCGACCTGGCCGCGATCGGCCGCGCGATGGCCGGCGAGATGAAGGAGGCGGCATGAAGACGATCGATGCACGGCCCTATGCGTACACCTTCGACCCGGCGCACACCGCGGTCGTGATGATCGACATGCAGCGCGACTTCCTCGAGCCCGGCGGCTTCGGCGCGATGCTCGGCAACGACGTCAGGACGCTGCAGCGCATCGTGCCGGCCTGCCGCGCGCTGCTCGCCCTGGCGCGCGCGCAGGGCCTGCACGTGATCCACACCCAGGAGGCGCACGACGCGCAGCTCGCCGATTGCCCGCCGGCGAAGAAGGCGCGCGGCCATCTGGCCTGCGGCATCGGCGACGCCGGCCCGCTGGGGCGCGTGCTGGTGGCCGGCGAGCCCGGCGCCGGCTTCGTCCCCGAGTTGCAGCCGCAGCCCGGCGACACCGTGCTGCGCAAGCCGGGCAAGGGCGCGTTCCACGCCACCGCGCTGGACGCGATCCTGCATGCGCAGGGCATCACGCACCTGCTCATCGCCGGCGTCACGACCGAGGTCTGCGTGCAGAGCACGATGCGCGAGGCGAACGACCGCGGCTACGAGTGCCTGCTCGTCCAGGACTGCGCGGCGAGCTACTTCCCGGCCTTCCACGACGCGGTGGTCGAGATGGTCGTCGCGCAGGGCGGCATCGTCGGCTGGGCCGCGCCGCTGGCGGCGGTGCAGGCCGCGTTCGACGAGGGGCGGCGCGGGCCGCGCAGGCGGCATGATCGCGGCATGAACCCGACCGTGACCGCGACCGCCACTGCCACCCCGCCGGCCAAGCTCGCCGAGCAGGTCTACACGGCGCTGAAGGCCGAGCTGCACGACTTCCACTGGGTCGCCGGCGACCGCTTCAGCGAGGCCGAGATCGGCCAGCGCCTGGGCGTCAGCCGCACGCCGGTGCGCGAGGCGCTGTTCCGGCTGCGCAACGAGGGCTTCCTCGGCGTCGAGGCGAAGACCGGCTGGTTCGTGCGGCCGATCGACTTCGCCCACCTCGACGAGCTCTACGACCTGCGCATCGTGCTCGAGCAGGCGAGCGTCGCGCGCCTGGTCGCGCGCGCCGACGACCCGCCGGCGCTGGAGGCGCTGAAGGCAGCCTGGCTGGTGCCGGCCGCCGAGCGGCTGACCGACGCGAAAGCGGTCGGCGCGCTCGACGAGCGCTTCCACGCGACGCTGGTCGCGGCCGCCGGCAACGGCGAGATCGCACGCGTGCACCAGGAGCTGACCGAGCGAATCCGCATCGTGCGCCGGCTCGACTTCACGCGCGCCGACCGCATCGAGGCCACCTATCTGGAGCACGCGAAGATCCTGCGCGCGGTGATCCAGCGCAAGGCCGACGCGGCGGCGCTGCTGCTGAAGAGCCACATCGAGCAGAGCAAGACCGAGGTGCGCAAGATCACGCTGCACCAGTTGCACGAGGCGCGGCAGCGCCTGCGTGAAGGTTGACGCGCGTCAGCGGGTTCGCGGTTGAGCCGCCGTGCGCGTCAGCCGCGGCCGAACATCGCGCGCAGCTGCGCCGCGCTCGCGAGCGGCCGGCCCAGGCAGCGCGCCGCGTCGGCGGCCTGCGCGACGAGCTCGGCGTTGTCGGCCGCGCGGCGGCCGTCCTTGCAGCAGCAGGTTGTTCTCGAAGCCGACGCGCACATGGCCGCCGAAGGCGGCGGCGGCGGTGACGCAGGCATGCTCGGCGGCGCCGAAGGCGCACACCGCCCAGGGCTCGGCGCCGGTGTGCGCCTGGACGAAGGGCAGCAGGTCGCGCGGGTCCGAGGTCTGCGTCGCGCTGTAGCGGCCGAGCACGAAGAGCAGGAACCAGGGCGCGTCGGGCACCGTGCCGCTCGCGCGCAGCGCCTGCCAGCGGCGCAGGTCGGCTTCGTCGTAGAGGATCACCTGCGTCATCACGCGCTCGCGCGCGAGCCAGCCGAAGAAGTCGGCCAGGCCGGCGTCGCCGATGGCCGGCTGGTCGACTTCGCGCAGCCCGACCGACACCGCCTCCGGCCGCAGCGCGCGGACCATCGCGATCTGCGCCGGCGCGTCGTAGACGCGCGCCGCCTCGCTCGTGACCTGCAGCACCATGTTCGGCCCGACCGCGGCATGCACCACGCGCAGCGCCTCGCGGTAGCCGTCGACGTCCAGGCTGTGCCGGCCGGCCGCGTCGCGGATGTGCAGGTGGAGCATCGCCGCGCCGGCGTCCAGGCAGCGGCGCGCGGTGGCGGCCAGCGCTTGCGGCGTGAGCGGCAGCGCCGGGTGGTCGGCAGCCTGCTTGTGGGCGCCGTTCGGCGCGACGGTGACGATCAGCGGGGTCGGGCTCATGAGACTTCCTTCGGGACGGCGGTCAGCGCGGATTCTGGGGCCGCAGCGCGCGTTGCCGACGGGGTCTATCGCTCCCGGGCAGACTCGGGGCCTTTCGACGGAGGTGTCCATGAAGCTCTCGGCGATCCCGCTCCTTCGTCGGCCTGGCGCTGGCCGGCCCCGCGGCCCAGGCCGCGCTCAAGCCGGGCGACCCGGCGCCGGACTTCAGCACCGAGGCCGCGCTCGGCGGCAAGGCCTTCGGCTTCAAGCTCGCCGACGCGCTGGCGCGCGGCCCGGTGGTGCTGTACTTCTTCCCGAAGGCCTTCACCAAGGGCTGCACGATCGAGGCGCACGAGTTCGCCGAAGCCACCGCGCGCTTCAACGCGCTCGGCGCCACCGTGATCGGCGTCTCGAACGACGACATCGCCACGCTGAAGCGCTTCTCGGTCGAGGCCTGCCGCAACAAGTTCGCGGTCGCCGCCGACCCCGACTCGAAGGTGATCCGCGAGTACGACGCCAAGCTCGCCTTCATGCCCGGCATGGCGGACCGCATCTCGTACGTGATCGCCCCCACCGGCAAGATCGCCTATGCCTACGCGAGCCTGAGCCCGGATCACCACGTCGCGAACACGATGAAGGTCGTCGAGGAACTGGCGGCGGCGAAGAAGTGAGCCAGGGTCGGGCGCGAACCGGGCAGCGCGCCGGGCCTCAGATCGACATCTTCTCGCGCACGCCGTCGGCCTTCATCTCGGCGCCGCGGCCGCGGGCGATGATCTCGCCGCGTTCCATCACCAGGTACTGATCGGCCAGTTCCTCGGCGAAGTCGTAGTACTGCTCGACCAGCACGATGGCCATCGTGCCGCGGTCGGCGAGCATGCGGATCACGCGCCCGATGTCCTTGATGATGCTCGGCTGGATGCCTTCGGTGGGCTCGTCGAGCATCAGCAGCTTGGGGCCCGCGGCGAGCGCGCGCGCGATCGCGAGCTGCTGCTGCTGGCCGCCGGAGAGGTCGCCGCCGCGCCGGTTCAGCATCTGCTTCAACACCGGGAACAGCTCGAACAGCTCGGCCGGGATGCGCGTCGCGCCGGGCTTCGTCGCCAGCCCCATGCGCAGGTTGTCCTCGACGGTCAGGCGGCCGAAGATCTCGCGCCCTTGCGGCACGTAGCCGATGCCGCGGCGCACGCGCTCGTAGCTCGTCGCCTTCGTGATCTCGGCGCCGTCGAGCACGACGCGGCCGGTCTTCACCGGCACCACGCCCATCAGGCTCTTCAGCAGCGTCGTCTTGCCGACGCCGTTGCGCCCGAGCACGACCGTGACCTCGCCCAGGCGCGCCTCGAAGCCCAGGTTGCGCAGGATGTGCGAGCCGCCGTAATACTGGTTCAGCCCTTCGACGCGCAGCAGCGCTTCACCGTCCAAGGTACACCTCGACGACCTTCTCGTTGGCCTGCACCTCGGCGAGCCGGCCCTCGGCGAGCACGCTGCCTTCGTGCAGCACGGTGACCTTCTTGCGCCCTTCGGTGAGCTGGTCGACGAACTTCATGTCGTGCTCGACGACGACGAGCGAATGCTTGCCTTCGAGCGACAGGAACAACTCCGCGGTGCGCTCGGTCTCCTCGTCGGTCATCCCGGCCACCGGCTCGTCGAGCAGCAGCAGCTTGGGCTCCTGCATCAGCAGCATGCCGATCTCTAGCCACTGCTTCTGGCCGTGGCTGAGCAGCCCGGCGGTGCGGTCGGCCTCGTCCTTCAGGTGGATCAGCGCCAGCACCTCGGCGATGCGGTCGCGCTGCGCGCCGGACAGGCGCGCGAACAGCGCGGCGCGCGCGCGACGGTCGGCCTTCAGCGCGAGCTCGAGGTTCTCGAACACGCTGAGCTGCTCGTAGACGGTGGGCTTCTGGAACTTGCGGCCGACGCCGATCTGCGCGATCTCGGGCTCGGTCATCCGCAGCAGGTCGATGTTGCTGCCGAAGAAGACGCGCCCGGCGTCGGGCCGGGTCTTGCCGGTGATGCAGTCCATCATCGTCGTCTTGCCGGCGCCGTTCGGGCCGATGATGCAGCGCAGCTCGCCGACGTCGATCGCGAGCGACAGCGAGTTCAGCGCCTTGAAGCCGTCGAAGCTGACCGTGATGTCCTGCACGTAGAGCGCGACGCCCTGGCCGAAGTAGGGCTCGGCACCGGCGATCGCCGAGACGCCGCGCGCCTGGTGCGCCGCCAGCGCCTGCGCGCCGGCGTTCATCAGGTCGGGCGTCACGGGCGCTTCTCCTTGCGCCGCCGGACCAGGCCGACGATCCCGTCCGGCATGAACAGCGTCACCGCGATGAACAGCGCGCCGAGGAAGAACAGCCAGAACTCCGGGAACGCGACCGTGAACCAGCTCTTGGCAAAGTTGACGAAGAACGCGCCGAGAATCGGCCCGATCAGCGTCGCGCGGCCGCCGACGGCGGCCCAGACCGCGATCTCGATGCTCGCCGACGGCGTCATCTCGCTCGGGTTGATGATGCCGACCTGCGGCACGTAGAGCGCGCCGGCGACGGCGCACATCATCGCGCTCAGCGTCCAGATGCCGAGCTTGTAGGCGACCGGGTTGTAGCCGGTGAACATGACCCGGCTCTCGGCGTCGCGGATCGCCTGCAGCACGCGCCCGTACTTGCTGTGCACGATCGCGCGCGCCATCACGTAGAAGGCGATCAGCACCAGCCCCGACAGGCCGCACAGCAGCACGCGCATCCCCGGCGTCGCGATCGGCTGACCGAGGATGCGCTTGAAGTCGGTGAAGCCGTTGTTGCCGCCGAAGCCGGTCTCGTTGCGGAAGAACAGCAGCATCGCGGCGTAGGTCAGCGCCTGCGTGATGATGCTGAAGTAGACGCCCTTGATGCGCGAGCGGAAGGCGAAGAAGCCGAACACGAAGGCGAGCAGCCCGGGCACCGCCAGCACCAGGATCATCTGCGCGACGAAGCTGTCGCTCAGCGCCCAGTGCCAGGGCAGCGACTTCCAGTTCAGGAACACCATGAAGTCGGGCAGGTCGCTCTGGTAGCTGCCGTCGCGTCCGATCTGGCGCATCAGGTACATGCCCATCGCGTAGCCGCCGAGGGCGAAGAACAGGCCGTGGCCGAGCGAGAGGATGCCGGTGTAGCCCCAGATCAGGTCCATCGCGAGGGCGCAGATCGCGTAGCAGAGGATCTTGCCGGTGAGGCTGACGTAGTAGTCGCTGAAGTGCAGCGCGTTGCCCCGCGGGACGGCGAGCGCGAGCACCGGCATCACGACCGCGACGACGACGACGGCCACGAGCACCAGGGTCCAGCCGGCGGGGCCGAGCAGCCGCCGCGGAACCGGCTCTGCCGGGCCGCCGGCGGCGCCCCCTGGGGGGAACGCCGAAGGCGTTGCGGGGGGGGGTCATAGTTCGGCGCTCCGTCCCTTGAGCGCGAAGATGCCTTGAGGGCGCTTCTGGATGAAGATCACGATGAAGACGAGCACCATGATCTTCGCCAGCACCGCGCCCGACCAGCCTTCGAGCAGCTTGTTCAGCACGCCCAGCCCGAGGCCGGCGTAGACGGTGCCGGCGAGCTGGCCGACGCCGCCGAGCACGACGACCATGAACGAGTCGACGATGTAGCTCTGGCCCAGGTCCGGCCCGACGTTGCCGATCTGGCTGAGCGCGCAGCCCGCGAGCCCGGCGATGCCGGCGCCGAGCGCGAACGCGTAGGTGTCGATGCGCGCGGTGTCGACGCCGACGCAGGACGCCATGCGCCGGTTCTGCGTGACGCCGCGCACGAACAGCCCGAGCCGCGTCTTGCCGATGAGCAGCGCGACGCCGATCAGCACCAGCGCGGCGAAGGCGAGGATCGCGATCCGGTTGTAGGGCAGGGTCAGGTTGGGCAGCACCTGCACGCCGCCCGAGAGCCAGCCCGGGTTCTCGACCGCGACGTTCTGCGCGCCGAAGATGGTGCGCACGGTCTGCATCAGGATCAGGCTGATGCCCCAGGTCGCGAGCAGCGTCTCGAGCGGGCGGCCATAGAGCCAGCGGATCACGCTGCGCTCGAGCGCGGCGCCGACCAGCGCGCTGGCCAGGAAGCTGGCTGGCACCGCGGCCAGCATGTACCAGTCGAAGGCGCCGGGCAGCCAGTGGCGGAACTGGTTCTGCACGACGTAGGTCGCGTAGGCGCCGACCATCATCAGCTCGCCATGCGCCATGTTGATGACACCCATCAGCCCGTAGGTGATGGCCAGGCCCAGCGCCGCCAGCAGCAACACCGAGCCCAGGCTGGCGCCGGTGAAGAGCAGGCCGAGACGGTCGCCCCAGGCCAGCCGCGACTGCACGCGCGCCAGCGACGCTTGGATTGCTGCATGGACGGCCGGGTCCTTCTCGGCGGCGAGCTTGTCGATGAGCAGCGACTGCGTCGCCGGCTGGTCGCTGTCGGCGAGCAGCTTCGCGGCGAGCAGGCGCTTGCCAGGGTCCTTGGCCGAGATCAGCACCGCCGCCTTCAGCAGCGCCAGGCGCGCCTTCAGGCCGGGGTCGGTCTCGTGCGCGATCGCGCGCTCTATCAGCCCGAGCCGGCCTTCGTCGGCCTCGTCCTCGAGCTCGGCCACCGCCTTGCGGCGCGATTCGATGTTCGGGGAGAACAGGCGCAGCGACGCGATCGCGATCTGCATCTCGCGCCGCAGCCGGTTGTTGTTGATCACCGACTGCGCGTCGTCGGGCAGCGTCGCGGGCGCGCCGGTGACGGCGTCGACCGCACGGCCGTCGTCGCCGACGACGAAGGCCCGGGTGGCGCTGACCTGCACCGCGTCGGCGAGCAAGGCCTTCAGGTAGGCCTCGAGCGCGGGGTCGGGCGCGGTGCCGTGGCCGGCCACCGCTTCGTTCAGCGCCGCGATGCGTGCGTCGCTGTCGCCCTGCGCGATGCGCAGCGCCTGGTCCGGCGTCAGTGCGAAGGCGGCGCCCGCGCCGACCAGCAGCGCGGCGCCGGTCAGCGCCCGCAGCAGCTGCCGCGGGCGCCGACCGAGCGGGTCGAGGATCGAATGGAAGAGCGCCCGGAGGGCCATCGCCGTCGGGCGCATAGCCATCGCTTACTTCTTGGAGACGACGGGGTAGTCGGGCTTGCCCTTGTCCTCGGGGATGTACGGGCTCCACGGCTGGGCCTTGATCGGGCCCGGCGTCTTCCAGACCACGTTGAACTGGCCGTCGGCCCGGACCTCGCCGATGAACACCGGCTTGTGCAGGTGGTGGTTCTTCGGGTCCATCTCGATCGTGAAGCCGTCCGGCGCCTTGAAGGTCTGGCCGGCCATCGCCGCGATGACCTTGTCGGTATCGGTGCTCTTGGCCTTGTTCACCGCCTGCGCCCACATGTGGATGCCGATCCAGCTGGCTTCCATCGGGTCGTTCGTGATCGGCTTGTCCTTGTCGCCGGGCAGGTTGTGCGCCTTCGCGTAGGCCGCCCACTTCTTGATGAACTCGGCGTTCGTCGGGTTCTTGATCGACATGAAGTAGTTCCACGCCGCCAGGTGGCCGACGAGCGGCTTGGTGTCGACGCCGCGCAGCTCTTCCTCGCCGACCGAGAACGCGACCACCGGCACGTCGGTGGCCTTCAGGCCCTGGTTGCCCAGTTCCTTGTAGAACGGCACGTTCGAGTCGCCGTTGATCGTCGAGACGACCGCGGTCTTCTTGCCCTCGCTCGCGAACTTCTTGATGTTGGCGATGATGCTCTGGTAGTCGGAGTGCCCGAACGGGGTGTACTCCTCCATGATGTCGGCGTCGGTCACGCCCTTGCTGTGCAGGAACGAACGCAGGATCTTGTTCGTCGTGCGCGGGTAGACGTAGTCGGTGCCGAGCAGCACGAAGCGCTTCGCGCTGCCGCCGTCCTTGCTCATCAGGTATTCCACCGCCGGAATCGCCTGCTGGTTCGGCGCGGCGCCGGTGTAGAAGACGTTCTTGCTGAGTTCCTCGCCTTCGTACTGCACCGGGTAGAAGAGCAGGCCGTTGAGTTCCTCGAACACCGGCAGCACGCTCTTGCGCGAGACGCTGGTCCAGCAGCCGAAGACGACCGCGACCTTGTCCTTGCTGATCAGCTGGCGCGCCTTCTCGGCGAACAGCGGCCAGTTCGACGCCGGGTCGACGACGACCGGCTCGAGCTTCTTGCCGAGCACGCCGCCCTTGGCGTTGATCTCGTCGATCGCCATCAGGATGGTGTCCTTCAGCACCGACTCCGAGATGGCCATCGTGCCCGACAGCGAATGCAGCACGCCGACCTTGATCGTGTCGGCAGCCTTGGCGGCCGGCACGCCGAGCGCGGCCAGCGAGGCCGCTCCCAGCGTGTGCAGCGCGAAGGTACGGCGGGTGGTCTTGAACATGGGCTTGCCCCTCCTGGGTGGTGAACCGTTGATGACTGGTCCGCAGGGTAGGCAGCGCGGCGCGCAGCGCCAATACGACAGATGACGTAGTGGCGCCGCCCGGCGCTGTCGCACCGGTGTCGGCCGGCGGTCACCGGCGCGTCATCTCGGCGGACGACATTGGGCGGCGCGCCGGCGTCCGCGCCCGTGGCACCGACCCGCCGCCCCATCCATCCAGCCAGGAGTCCTTCCATGAAACCGATCCGAACCCTCGGCGTCGCGACCACGCTCGTCGCCGCCGCCGTCGCCCAGGCCTGGGCCGCCCCGACGGCCACGCCGATCGAGCACGTCATCGTCGTCGTCGGCGAGAACCACAGCTTCGACAACCTGTTCGGCACCTACCAGCCGCGCCACGGCCAGCGCATCGCCAACCTGCTCAGCAAGGGCATCGTCAACGCCGACGGCACGCCCGGTCCGCGCTTCCGGCTGGCCGCGCAGCGCATCGGCGTCGCGCCAGGCGAGTACCACGCGACGACGCCTTCGAGCGGCGCCTACGAGACCCTGCCGCAGCCGTACACGACCTGGGGCCTCGGCCTGCCGCAAGGCGTGCCCGACACGCGCTTCCCGGCCGACCTGCCGAACGGCCCGTTCCAGATCAGCAAGTACGTGCCCTACGCGGCCTACACCGGCGACCCGGTGCACCGCTTCTTCCAGATGTGGCAGGACGTCGACGGTGGCCGGCACGACAAGTTCGCCTGGGTCGAGCAGACCATCGGCACCGGCAGCAACGGCGCGGCGCCGCCGGCCGGGGGCTTCGATCCGAAAGAAGGCGCGATCTCGATGGGCTTCTACAACATGAACCCGTATGTCGACGCCAGCGGTGTCGCGCAGCCCGGCGACGCGGCGGCGTTCAAGTCGCTCGCCGACCAATACGCCATCAGCGACAACTACCACCAGGCGATCATGGGCGGCACGGGCGCGAACTTCCAGGCCCTGGTCACCGCCGACGCGGCCTATTTCACCCAGCTCGACGGCCGCGCCGGCGTGCCGTTCGCGAACCAGATCGAGAACCCGGACGCCTGGCCGGGCACGAACAACTACTACCGGCAGGACGGCTACGGCGGCGGCTCGTACGTGAACTGCTCCGACCCGAACGCGCCCGGCGTGAAGGGCGTGATGGCCGAACTCGAGCGCCAAGGGGTCAAGAACGCGAACTGCGCGGCGGGCCACTACTACCTGCTGAACAACTACAGCATGTACTGGAACCAGGACGGCACGACCAAGGCGCTGGGCGCGGACAAGTTCGTGCTGCCGCCGCAGACGGTCCCGACCATCGCCGACCTGCTCAGCGCGCACCAGGTCTCGTGGAAGTACTACTCGGCCGACCGCGGCGACGACCCGCAGCGCTTCGCAGCCGACGTCAACGGCGTCCCGCTGCTGTTCCATTACTACTGCGACATCTGCGATCCGCTCACCGCGTCGACCCGCGTGATGACCAGCGCGCAGGCGGCCAACCTGCAGAACTACGGTGCCTTCGTCGACGACGTGCGCAACGGCACGCTGCCCGCGGTGGCCTTCGTGCGGCCGTTCGAGGCGCTCGCCGGCCACCCGGCCGACTCGACCACCGACCTGTACGGGCAGTTCCTGCAGGACTTGATCAAGCAGGTCCAGGCCCAGCCGGCGTTGTGGGCGCACACCGCGATCCTGATCACCACCGACGAAGGCGGCGGCTACTACGATTCGGGCTACGTCCAGGCGGTCGACTTCTTCGGCGACGGCACGCGCGTCCCGCTCGTCGCGGTGTCGCCGTACGCGAAGAAGGGCTTCGTCGACCACACCTACGCCGACCATGCCTCGGTGCTGAAGTTCATCGAGGCGAACTGGAAGCTGCCGCCCTTGTCGGCACGCAGCCGCGACAACCTGCCGAACCCGGTGATGGCGGCGCACGACCCGTACCGGCCGACGAACGGCCCGGCGATCGGCAACCTGATGAACCTGTTCGACTTCGGCCATGACGGCGATCGGGAAGAGCGCCACGACGGCGATCGGGAAGAGGGCCGGAAGGCGGACCGGCGCTGACCGGGTGCGGTGAGGCGGCCGGGCCTGCAACCGCAGCCCGGCCGCCGCCGAGACCGGAGTCCCTCGCGCCGCGAGGCCGCGGCGCGGGGGATTCGCGCATCGCTACAGTGCGGGCAACGCATTCTTCGAGCCCGCCGATGAACACCGTCTCCCCCGACCGCCTGCCGGCGCTGCTGCGCGCGATGCCCAAGGCCGAGCTGCACGTCCACATCGAAGGTTCGCTCGAGCCCGAGCTGATCTTCAAGCTCGCCGCCCGCAACGGCGTCGCGCTGCCCTACGCCAGCGTCGACGCGCTGCGCGCGGCCTATGCGTTCAGCGACCTGCAGAGCTTCCTCGACCTCTATTACGCGGGCGCCAGCGTGCTGCGCCAGGAGGTCGATTTCTTCGAGATGGCCTGGGCTTATTTCGAGCGCGCCGCGGCCGACAACGTGGTCCACGCCGAGATCTTCTTCGACCCGCAGACGCACACCGCGCGTGGCGTGCCGATCGCGACCGTGATCCAGGGCCTGGACCACGCCTGCCACCGCGCGCACGCCGAACTCGGCGTCAGCGCCAAGCTGATCCTGTGCTTCCTGCGCCACCTGAGCGAGGACGACGCGTTCGCGACGCTGGAGGCCGCGCTGCCCTACCGCCACCACTTCATCGGCGTCGGCCTGGACAGCAGCGAGCGCGGCCACCCGCCCGAGAAGTTCGAGCGCGTCTTCGCGCGCTGCCGCGAACTCGGGCTGCACCGCGTCGCCCATGCGGGCGAGGAAGGGCCGCCGGCCTACATCGAGAGCGCGCTCGACGTGCTGCAGGTCGAGCGCATCGACCACGGCGTTCGCTGCGTCGAGAGCCCGGCGCTGGTCGAGCGGCTGGCGCGCACGCGCATGCCGCTCACCGTGTGCCCGCTGTCGAACGTCAAGCTGCGCGTGTTCCCGACGCTCGCGCAGCACAACCTGAAGGCGCTGCTCGACGCCGGCCTCGTCGTCACGATCAACAGCGACGACCCGGCCTACTTCGGCGGCTACGTCAACGACAACTTCGTCCAGACCTTCGCCGCGCTGCCGGCGCTGACCGCTGACGATGCCTGGCGGCTGGCGGCGAACAGCTTCGAGGCCAGCTTCGCGAGCGCCGACGACAAGGCGCGCTGGACGCGCCAGCTCGACGACGCCTTCGCCGCCGCGGCCTGAGAGTCTGTCTTCACAGACTCTCGGGCGCTCAGCGGCGCGCCAGCAGCGGGTCGACGACGCGCCGCAGCCGCTCGGCGGTCCACGCCGGGTCCGCGTCGTCCCAGCCGTCGTGCGCGAGGCGGCCTTCGCGGTCGATGACGAAGCTGACCGGGAGCTTCCAGATCCGCCCGTAGCCGCCTACCCAGGGGCTGCCGAGCAGGCCGACCGGAAAGGCCAGCGTCGCCGCCACCGCGCGCACCTCGCGCAGCCGGTCGGGGCCGTCCAGGCCGAAGCCCAGCACCTGCAGCCCGTCCCTTGCGTGGCGTGCGGCGTAGGCCGAGAGCAGCGGCAGCTCGGTCCGGCAGGGCAGGCACCAGGTCGCCCAGAACGTGGCGATCACGACCTGGCCGCGCAGGCTGCGCGTGGCGATGTCGCGCCCGTCCAGCGTGTGCAGCACCAGCGGCGGCGCGGGCGCGCCGAGCACCAGCCCGCCGGCCCGCGCCGCGCCGGTGGCGAAGGCGCCGCCCAGCGCCACCCCGATCGCGCCGCGCAGCCAGTCGCGGCGTCCGCGTCCGGTCGACGCGGGGTCGCGTCGAATCGGTACGGTCGGGGCGGCGCATCGTCGTCAGAACGCGTGGCTCAGGCCCAGCGATGCAGTCCAGCGCGGGAAGAGCTGGTAGCCGTCGAGACGGCTGTAGACCGGCAGCTGCACGAACGCGAACACCTGGGTCGCCTGGCCCAGGCGTGCCGAGATGCCCGGGCTCAGGTAGACCACGGTGCCGGCGCTGCCGCTGCGGTCGGCGAGCGCGCCCTGGTCGTGGCTGCGGCGGCCGATGTTCAGCTGCAGCTGCGGCGTCCAGTCGGGATCGGCCTCGTAGCGCAGGCCGAGGTTCAGCGCGAGCTGGTTGCCGGGCCTGAAGTCAGCGCCGGGCTGGTCCAGCTTCGTCGCCACCGCGGCCTGGAACTGGGCGTTGACGAAGGCGTCGAGGTTCTGGCTGATCGCCTGCGCGACGTAGGCGCCGACGATCAGGTCGGTGCTGCCGGTGCCGGCCTGCAGGCTGGTGTCGAGCAGTTCGCCGGCGGCGTTGCCGGTGTTGCCGAACGACACCGGCCGGCGCCCGACGACGCCGGTGCCGGCGGCATCCGGGCCGCCATAGGCGCCGGTCGGCAGCTTGACGCCGAGCTGCAGGCCGAGGTCGTGCGTCGGCAGCAGTCCCTGCCAGCTGGCGATGAGCTTGGCGTCGCCGAGGCCGGTCACGCGCGCCGAGCTGATCTGGTCCGGCGTCAGCGGCTGCGTCGCCGCGCCATAGGTCGAATGGCTGCGGTCCAGTATCGGCAGCGTGAGCCTGAAGTTCCAGTCCGCGCTCGGCGCGTAGGCGATGCCGAAGGTGAGGACGCGGGTGGTCGTGCGGTTCTCGACCTCCTGTCCGGCGTCGGGGTTGAGCGCCGCAACCTGGTCGCGCGAGACCGCACGGGAGCCCAGGCGCAACTGGTCCTGGTCGATGAAGTCGTATTGCAGGCTCGTGCTCCAGCCGGTCGCGGACGAATAGCCCAGCGCGGCGTCGGACGACAGCGCGCAGCCGCAGGTGGCGCAGGCGAAGGTGCCGCTCGCGGCCGAACCCAGGGCGAGCGCGAACAAGGTCTTGTGAAGTCTCTTCATGTCTAAGGCGAATCGATGCAAGGGACGCTCGCGCGCAGCACGGCGAACCGGGGGTGGTGGCGCAGCCGAGCGCACTCCGTCGTGCGCCCAGCCGGCGAGGGCGCGCGGCGCCGGTTCGGCGCGCGCGCGAAGCGATCGGGTCAGGCGCGGGCGGGCGGACCGCGGGCGAGCGGCGCGGGCCGGGCGATCGCCGGCCCGGCGCCGATCGCCGGCGCGACGGGCGCCGGGTTCGGCAGTTGCAGGCGCGGCAACGCCGGGGCTGACGGCGGCGTGGCCAGAGGGGCCGCGCAGCAGCAGCAGCCGCCATCGTGCTCGTGCAGCGCAGCGCCGTCGACCGGGTGGCCGCTGGCGTCGACCCGCACCGGGCCGGCCGCGCTGCAGACCTCGATGCCGGTGGCCATCGCTACCGCGTGCTGCGGCAGCAGGAAGCCCTGCCAGAGCAGCGCCGCGCAAGCCCAGAGCACCAGCACGGCCCGACGGACCTTGCGGTCCGGCAGGCGGCGGCGCAGCGAGTTCACGGCGCGAATTCTAGGAGGGCGCCTCCTCCGTCGGTCGGCCAGTCGGTCAGCCGATCATCGGCAGCGCCGCGGCCTGCGCCCCGAACGCATAGGCGTCCATGCCCAGGTCGCCGTACTCCTGACTCTGGTGGATGCGGCGTGCCGGCATGCGCCCGCCGGCACCGGCGGCGACGAAGAAGGACAGCAGGTGTTCGTCGGTCGGGTGCATCAGCGCGGCATGCGGGGCCTGGGCGCGGTAGTCGAACAGCGCGTCCCAGTCGCCGGCCTCGGCGCGCGCGGCGAACCAGTCGCGGAAGGCGGTGCTCTCGGGCGTGGCCGGCTGGTCGACGTTCATGCGCCCGCCGGCGAAGACGCGGCGCAGGTTGTGCGTGATGCTGCCGCTGCCGATGATCAGCACGCCCTCGGCCGCGAGCGGCGCGAGCGCGGCGCCGAGCGCGAACAGCCGCGCCGGCGTCCAGTCCGGCGGCCAGGCCAGCGGCAGCACCGGCAGGTCGGCGTCGGGGAACAGGTAGCGCAGCGGCGTCCAGATGCCATGGTCCAGGCCGCCCTCGGGGCTGCGGTGCGCCGGCAGCCCGGCGGCGTGCAGCAGGCCCTCGACGCGCAGCGCGAGTTCGGGCGCGCCGGGCGCGTCGTAGCGCAGCGTGTTGAGCTTGGGGTCGAAACCGCCGAAGTCGTAGACCGCCTCGTGGCGCTTCGCGGCGAGCAGCACCGGTTCGCGCGTCAGGCTGTGCGCCGACGCGACCAGCACCGCCTTCGGCCGCCCGAAGGCCGTCGTGACGGCCGGGCCGAGGCGCTGCAGGAAGGCGCCGGCGGCGCGCGGCTCGAGCGCGATCATCGGCGAGCCGTGGGAAACGAAGAGCGAGGGCAGGGTGTCCATGGCGTCATTGGAGCACCGCCGCCGCGCGCCGTCGTTCAAGCGTCTTGGAGGGTGAATTCAAGCCGGTGCGGCGGGCACGGCCCTGGCATCCGCTAAGGTCGCGCCATGAGCCACCCCCTCGATCGCCGCGCTGGCCTGGCGCCAGACCTTGCGCGACTTCCGCGCCGGCGAGCTGCGCCTGCTCGCGCTCGCGGTGCTGCTCGCGGTGGCGGCGCTGACCGCGGTCGGCTTCTTCGCCGACCGGCTCAACGGCGGCCTCGAGCGCGACGCGCGCCAGCTCCTCGGCGGCGACGCGGTCGTCGGCAGCGACGAGCCGACGCCGTCGGCGATCGTCGCCCGCGCCCGGGCGCTGGGCCTGAAGGCGGCCACCAACGCCACCTTCCCGAGCATGGCGCGCGCGCCCGACGCGAACGGCGGCGCGACGCGGCTGGTGGCGGTGAAGGCGGTCAGCGCCGACTACCCGCTGCGTGGCCGGTTGCAGCTGCAAGCGGCGCCCGGCGGCCCGGTCGAGCGCGTGGCGGCGGCGCCGGCGCCGGGCACGGTGTGGGTCGACGCGGCGGTGCTGGACGCCTTGCAGCTCAGGCTCGGCGACACGCTGCTGCTCGGCGACGCGAGCCTGCGCATCGCGAAGATCATCGTCGTCGAGCCCGACCGCGGCGCCGGCTTCATGAGCTTCGCGCCGCGCGTGATGCTGGACGCAGGCCGACCTGGCCGCGACCGGCCTCGTGCAGCCGGCCAGCCGCGTGACCTGGCGGCTCGCGGTGGCCGCGCCGGATGGCGTCGGCGCGGCGCCGGTGCGTGCCTTCGTGCGCGATGTCGAGGCGCTCATCAAGAGCGTGCCGCTGCGCGGCGTGCGCGTCGAGTCGCTCGAATCCGGCCGCCCCGAGATGCGCCAGACGCTGGACCGGGCGGAGAAGTTCCTCAACCTCGTCGCGCTGCTCGCGGCGCTGCTGGCCGCGGTGGCGGTGGCCATCGCGTCGCGCGACTTCGCGTCGCGCCACCTCGACGACTGCGCGATGCTGCGCGTGCTGGGCCTGTCGCAGCGGCGCATCGCGGGCGCCTACCTGCTCGAGTTCGGTGCCGTCGGGCTGGCCGCCAGCGCGGCCGGCGTGCTGCTCGGCTGGGCGGTGCACCATGTCTTCGTCTGGCTGCTCGCCGGCCTGGTCGACGCGACGCTGCCGCCGGCCGGGCCGAAGCCGGCGCTGTTCGGCATCGGCGTCGGCCTGACGTTGCTGATCGCCTTCGGGCTGCCGCCGGTGCTGCAGCTCGCGCGCGTGCCGCCGCTGCGCGTGATCCGGCGCGACCTGGGCACGCTGAAGGCGGCGTCGCTGGGCGTGCTGCTCGCCGGCGGGGCGGGCTTCGCGGCGCTGCTGATGGCGGTGTCGTCCGACGCCATGCTGGGCGCGATCGCGGTCGGCGGCTTCGCCGCCGCGGCGGCCGTGTTCGCGCTGCTGTCCTGGGCGGCGGTGATGCTGCTGCGGCGCGCGGTGCCCGAGTCGCGCGCGCCGCGCTGGCTGATCCTCGCCACGCGCCAGATCGCCGCACGGCCCGCATTCGCGGTGCTGCAGGTCTCGGCGCTGGCGGTCGGGCTGCTCGCGCTGGTGCTGCTGGTGCTGCTGCGCACCGACCTGATCGGCAGCTGGCGCGCGGCCACGCCGCCGGACGCGCCGAACCGCTTCGTCATCAACCTGCAGCCCGACCAGGGCGACGCCTTCCGCGCCGCGCTGCGCCAGGCCGGCGTGCAGCGCTTCGACTGGTACCCGATGATCCGCGGCCGGCTGGTCGCGATCGACGGCCGCGCGGTCAGCGCCGCGAGCTACGGCGACGACCGCGCGCGCCGGCTCGTCGAGCGCGAGTTCAACCTCAGCCACGACGCCGCGCTGCCGCCGAGCAACACCGTCGCGGCCGGCCGCTGGACGCCGCAGCAGGCGGGCGCGATCTCGGTCGAGGAAGGGCTCGCGAAGACGCTCGGCCTGAAGCTCGGCGACCGGCTGCGCTTCGACGTCGGCGGCCAGAGCGTCGAGGCGCGCATCACCAGCCTGCGCAAGGTCGACTGGAGCTCGATGCGGGTCAACTTCTTCGTGCTGTTCCCGGTCGCCAAGATGCCCGGCGACGTCGCGGTCAGCTACATCAGCGCGTTCCGTGCGCCGACCACGCCCGGCTTCGACAGTTCGCTCACGCGCGCCTTCCCGAACATCACCGAGATCGACGTCTCGGCCACGCTGGCCCAGGTGCAGGGCGTGCTGGACCAGGTCATCCGCGCGGTCGAGTTCCTGTTCGGCTTCACGCTCGTCGCCGGGCTGGTGGTGCTGTTCGCCGCCGTCAGCGCGACGCGCGAGACGCGCGCGCGCGAGTTCGCCGTGATGCGCGCGATGGGCGCCGGCAGCCGGCTGCTGGCCCAGGTGCAGCGCGCCGAGCTGCTCGGCGTGGGCCTGCTCGCCGGCGTGCTGGCCTCGCTGGCGGCCATGGCCGTCGGCTGGGCGCTGGCGCGCTACGCCTTCGGCTTCGACTGGCAGGCCCAGCCCTGGGTGCCGCTGGCCGGCGGCCTGGCCGGCGCGCTGCTCGCGCTCGCCGCCGGCTGGTGGGGGCTGCGCGACGTGCTGCGCCGGCCGGTGGTGGAGACCTTGCGCCGAGCGGCGCAGTAGGCGCCGGCGCTCGATCTGGCGGTGTTTGGCGCGGCTTTTCGGCGCCTGGCGCGGCCGCCGACGGGGCACACTGCGGCGATGGGCGTGCCTGGGCGCGCCATGCGTTGCGATGCTCGAGACCTTGCCCCTGACACCCGATGCAGAGCGGCAGCGCCTGAAGGCGCTGCAGGACTACTGCGTGCTCGACACCGGCTCCGACCCGGCCTTCGACGACCTCACGCAGCTCGCCGCGCACCTGTTCGACGCGCCGATCGCGCTCGTCACCCTCGTCGACCGCGAGCGCCAGTGGTTCAAGTCGCGCGTCGGGGTCGATCTGTCCGAAGCCCCGCGCTCGATCGCCTTCTGCGACCACGCGATCCGTGGTCGCGAGGTGATGGTGGTCCCCGACGCGCGACGGGATCCGCGTTTCGCCGCCAACCCCTTCGTCAACGGCGACGGCGGCATCCGCTTCTATGCCGGCTCGCCACTGGTCTCGCCGGCCGGCCAGGCGCTCGGCACCTTGTGCGTGCTCGACCGCGTGCCGCGCGACTTCAGTGCGGACCAATGCGCGACGCTGGCGGTGCTGTCGCGCCAGGTGATGGCCCAGCTCGAGCTGCGCCGCCAGCATGCGCTGCTGTCCGGTGCGGTGCAGGCGATGCAGACCAGCGAGACGCGCCTGTCGCTGATGCTCAAGGGCGCGAACGACGGCTGCTGGGACTGGGACCTCGTCACCGGCGAGCGCTACCACTCCGAGCGCGGCTGGGAGATGCTGGGCTACGGCAACGAGGCGGTGCCCAAGGATGGCCGGCTGTGGGACCGCGTGATCCACCCCGAGGACCTGCGCCACGCCGGCCGCTGGTTCGCCGCGGCGATCAAGGGGCGGAGCGAACATTACGTGGCCGAACTGCGCCTGCGCCACAAGGATGGCCACTATGTCCCGGTGCTGTCGCGCGGCTACATCCTGCGCGACGCCCGGGGCCGCGCGTTGCGCATGGCCGGCACCACCACCGACCTGAGCGAACGCAAGGCGACCGAGCAGGCGCTGCGCGCCGAGCAGCGGCTGAACCGGCAGATCGTCGAGAACGCGCCGGTGGGCATCTGCATCTTCGAGAGCGACGGCCGCTGCGTCACCGCGAACGGGGCGATGGCGCGCTGCCTCGGCGCCGATCTGGACCAGGTGAAGGCGCAGGACTTCCATCGCATCGAATCGTGGCGGCACAACGGCCTCTACGAGCTGGCGTTGCGCACGCTGCGCAGCGGCGAGCCGAGCGCCGATGTCGTGCAGACGCGCACCCGGTTCGGCAAGGACGCCTGGCTGGCGGTGAACCTCAGCGCGCTGGAGGCGGGCGGCGCGCGCCGCCTGATGCTGGTGACCAGCGACCTCACCGAGCACCGGCGCGCCGAGCACGCGCGGCTGGAGACGCAGGAGCGCTTCGAGATGCTGTTCGCCAACAGCATGGATGGCGTGCTGCAGACGCGGCCCGAAGGCGAGGTGCTGGCGGCCAACCCGGCGGCCTGCGCGATGCTGGGCCTGAGCGAAGAGGAACTGATCCGGCGCGGGCGCGACGCGCTGCTCGACGTCGCCGACCCGCGGCTGCCGGTGCTGCTGGACGAGCGCGCCCGCAGCGGGCGCGCGCGCGGCGAGGTCCGCATGATCCGTGGCAACGGCGAACTCTTCGAGGTCGAGATCTCGTCGTCGCTTTACCGCAGCCGCAACGGCGAGTTGTTGGCCAGCGCCGTGTTCCGCGACAACACCGAGCGGCGCACCTGGGCGCGCCGTCTCGAAGAGAGCCTGAACCTGCTGGACAACCTGGCGCGACACGTGCCGGGCGTGATCTACCAGTTCCGGCGCTACCCGGACGGCCGCTCGTGCTTCCCGTTCGCCAGCGACGGGGTCTGGACGATGTTCGAGGCCACGGCCGCGCAGGTGATCGGGGACGCGTCACCGGCCCTCGCCAGGGTGCACCCCGACGATGCGGCGGCCGTCGAGTCGGCGATCGAGGTCTCGGCGGCGACCTTGCAGCCGTGGCGGCAGGAATTCCGCGTGATCCTGCCCGAGCAGGGCGAACGTTGGCGTCTGGGCGACGCGCTGCCCGAGCGCCTGGCCGACGGCAGCGTGCTCTGGCACGGTTTCATCACCGACATCACCGAGCGCAAGCGGGCCGAGGCGCGCACCCACCGGCTGGCGCATTTCGACGCGCTCACCGGCCTGCCCAACCGCCGGCTGCTGATCGAGCGCATCGAGCATGCGCTGGGCACCGCGCAGCGCTCGGGCCAGATGGGGGCGCTGCTGTTCATCGACCTGGACAACTTCAAGGACATCAACGACGCGCGCGGCCACGCCATCGGCGACGTGATGCTTCAGCAGGTGGCGCGCCGTCTGGAGGCGCTGCTGCGCGGCGAGGACTCGGTGGCCCGCCTCGGCGGCGACGAGTTCGTCGTCCTGGTCGGCAACCTGGGCGTCGACGCCGAGACCGCTGCGCGCAACGCGATGGCCGTCGTCGGGAAGCTGCGCGGCGTGCTGGCCAGCCCGTACGAGATCGAAGGCCACCTCTACAGCAGCAGCGGCAGCATCGGCATCACGCTGTTCCCGAAGGGCGGCGAACGCGTCGAAGACCTGCTGCGCGAGGCCGACACCGCGATGTACCGCGCGAAGGCGGCCGGCCGCGACCGGATCATGTTCTTCGAATCGACAATGCAGTCCGAGGTCGAGCAGCGCCTGGCGCTGGAGCAGGACCTCAAGGAAGCGATCTCCGCCGGCCAGTTGCAGGCGTATGTGCAGCCGCAGTTCGACCCCGCCGGCCGCGAGGTCGGGGGCGAGCTGCTGTTGCGCTGGCTGCACCCGCAGCGCGGCAGCGTGCCGCCGGTGCAGTTCATCCCGGTGGCCGAGGAAACGGGCCTGATCCTGCGCCTGGGCGAGTTCGTCATTCGCCAGGCCTGCGAGGCGCTGGTCGGCTTGCGGCGGGCCGGCGAGCGCCTGCCGCTGTCGGTCAACGTGAGCCCGCGCCAGTTCCGCCAGGAGGACTTCGTCGACGGCGTGCGCCGCGTGCTGGCCGAGACCGGGGCCGACGCCTCGGGGCTGATCTTCGAGGTCACCGAGGGCCTGCTCATCGAGGACTGGGAAGGCACGCTGGCGCGCATTTCCGAACTCGTCGCGTTGGGCATCCGATTCTCGATCGACGACTTCGGCACCGGCTACTCGAGCCTGGCCTACCTGACGAAGCTGCCGCTGTACGAGCTCAAGATCGACCGCAGCTTCGTCGCCGACACGCCGGGCGACGCGAACGGCACCGCGATCGTCGAGGCCATCGTCTCGGTGGCGCGCCACCTGAAGCTGCGCGTGGTGGCCGAAGGCGTCGAGACCCAGGCGCAGGCCGCGTTCCTGGCCGGCATCGGTTGCGACTGCCTGCAGGGTTACCTGTACGCGCGCCCGTTGCCGCTGGCCGCCTGGCTGGCGCAACGCGGGCAGGACAGCGCCGTCGACGGACGCCCGCGCGCCGCTCTCGAATGACGACGACGCCGGCCCAACGGGGTGCTCTCGTGCTCGGCGGCCTGCACTTGTCGGCGCTCGGTCCTCGGCCCATGAGCCCGCCGGACCGCCCCGAGGGCGAATACCGGAGTGCGCAGCACGAAGGCAGTCCAGCGAGCCCGCCGGGCCGCCCCGAGGGCGAATACCGGAGTGCGGGCACGAAGCGACCCCGGTGAGCGCCTTGCGCCGAAAGCGCCGAACGCTTCGTCGTCGAACTCGACGATGCCACCGAGGCGCACCTGGACTGGACGCGCCGGGTGCTGCGCTGCGCGGTGCTGCGCACCTCGCCCGGCGACGACGTGATGGCCCTCGACGCGCACTGCCGCTGCCACCTCGGCCGGTGGTTCGGGCAGCACCGGGAGGCCTTCGATCGGCTCGACGCCGACGCCGCCGCCCGCGTCGTGGCTCAGCACGAGCGCATGCACGGCGCCGTCCGCTCGCTGTGCACTGCCATGATGGCCGGTGCGCCCGGTCGGGCCGCCGACCTGGACGTCTTCGAACTCACGCAGGCGGCGCTGGTGGCCGACCTCGGCTACCTGAAGACGCAGATCCTCGCCCACAGCGCGCGCCACGACCCGCTGACCGGATTGCCGCTGCGCCACGGGCTGGAGGCGGAATTCGAACGCTGCCGGGCGCAGGCGCGCCGCAACGCGCAGGTGCTGGTCGTGATGCTGGCCGACGTGGACCATTTCAAGCAGGTCAACGACGTGCACGGTCATGCGGTGGGCGACCAGGCGCTGCGCCACCTGGCCACCGTGCTGCGCGCCGGCACACGCGGCGGCGAGCCGCTGTTCCGCTACGGCGGCGAGGAATTTCTCATGCTGTTGCAGGCGGCCGACGTGGCCGCCGCGGGCCGCGCCGCCGAGCGCCTGCTTCAAGCCCTGCGCGATTCACCGATGCCGCTGCCCGGGGGCGCGCCGCTGAGCCTGCGCCTGAGTGCCGGACTTGCCCTGGCCGGCCCCGGCGACGCGATGGCACAGGTGGTGGAACGCGCCGATCAGGCGATGTACGCGGTCAAACGCGACGGCCGCGACGGCTGGCGCTGGGACCGGGTCGATCCGGGCTGAGCCGGGCGGCGCTCGCTCGGCGCTGTCTCAGCCGGCGAGCGCGCCCAGCATCTGGTCCACCGTGGCCAGCAGGTGCGGCAGGTCCAGCGGCTTGGTCAGGTAGGCCGCGAAGCCGGCGGCGCGCGCCTCGGCCAGGTCGCCGGGCATCGCGTTGGCGCTCACCGCGACGACCGGGATGCGCTGTGTTGGCGGCGCCGCGCGCAGACGGCGCAGCACCTCCCAACCGTCGATGCCGGGCAACTGGATGTCCAGCAGCACCAGGTCGGGCTGCGCCTGCGCGGCCAGCGCCAGCCCGGCCTCGGGCTGCTCGGCCATCAGCAGCCGGATCCCCGGCCGTTGGCCGAGCATGCCTTCCATCAAGGCCTGGTTGACCGGGTTGTCCTCGATGTAGAGCACCGTGTGCAGCGGTGCCGGCTGTGGCGCGGGCCGCGGCGCGGGCCGTGGCGAATCGGCGGCCCCGGCCGCGGCGGCCACCGCGGCCGGGCGCGGTTCGCAGCGCGCGAGGCGGACCCAGAAGGTGCTGCCCTCGCCGGGGGCGCTGGCGACGCCGATCTCGCCATGCATCAGGTTCACCAGCCACTTGCTCAACGCCAGGCCGATGCCGGTGCCTTCGATGCCCGACTTGTCGGCGTCCAGACGCTCGAAGGCCTGGAACAGGCGCGCCTGCTGGGCCGGGCTCAGTCCCGGGCCGCTGTCGCGCACCTCGACGCGCAACGCGTCGCCGTCGACGCTGCAGGCGAGCATCACGCTGCCGGCGTCGCGGTTGTACTTGATCGCGTTGGACAACAGGTTCAGCAGCACCTGCTTGAGCCGTACCGGGTCGGCCAGCACCAGGCGTGCTGGCGCCGTGGGCGGTGCCGCCTCGAGCGTGATGGCGCGCGCCGCGGCCATCGGCTGGACCAGGCGCAGGCAGTCGCCGACCAGCGCTTCGACGTCCACCGGTTCGAGCTGCAACTGCAAGGCGCCGGCTTCGATGCGCGCGAGGTCCAGCACCTCGTTGATCAGCGCCAGCAGGTGGCGGCCGCCGCGCAGCATTTCCTGCACGCGTGCGCGCTGGGCCCCGCTGAGCGGGTCGGCAGCGTCGGATTCGAGCAGCTGGCCGAAGCCGAGGATCGCGTTCATCGGCGTGCGCAATTCGTGCGACATGCGCGACAGGAACTCGGACTTGGCGTGGTTCGCGCGCTCGGCCTCGTCCTTGGCGGCGATCAGCGCGGCCTCGGCGGCCTTGCGCTCGGTGATTTCCCATCCATAGCTGACGTAGCCCCCGAAGCGGCCGTCGGCGGCGAAGCGCGGGATGCCGCTCTCGGCGATCCAGCGCCAGCGTCCGCCGGCGTCGCGAAGGCGGAATTCGATGTCGTAGCGGCGGCGCGCAGCGAGAGCCTGTTCGAAGTCGGAGTGGCAACCCGCGTAGTCTTCCGGGTGCGCGCGCTCCGACCAGCGGGTGCGCAGTTCGGCATCCATCGTGCGACCGGTGAAGGTCAGCCAGCGCTGGTTGAACCAGATCGGCCGGCCGTCCGCGCCGGACTGCCAGATCAGCGCCGGTGCTGCGTCGGCCATCGTGCGAAAGCGCGTCTCGCTCTCGCGCAGCGCCTGCTGCGCGTTGACGCTTTCGGTGACGTCGGTGTAGGTGCGCACCAGGCTGCCGTCGGGGGCGAAATGCGATTGCACGTCGAGGACGCGGCCGTCGGCGGTCGTGCGACGGTAAGCGTGCACGACCTCGTTGCCGTCGCCGATGACCATTCGCTCGACGGGCGAGCGGACCGCGTCGTCGAGCAGCGCGAAACGCTCTCCGAAGTGTCCGCGCTCGGCCTGCCAGCGCACCAGCTCGCGCAGCGTCGGCTGACATCGCATCAGCGACTCGGGAACGTTCAGAAGCTCCAGGAAACGTTGGTTCCAGGCATTGGTGCGGCCTTCGGCGTCGACACCGAGCACGCCTTGCGACAGACTTTCCAGCGTGACCTCGAGCACGCGCGACTTCTGCGCCAGCAGCTCGCCGGTCTGGCGGAGTTGCTGCTCGGCGCGCCTTTGCGCGCTGATGTCGGTGAGGATGCCGATCGAGCCGATGCGGCGGCCGTCGGCGTCGAACAGCGGGGTTGCGTTGTTGACGCAATGCACCGGCGTTCCGTCGGGGCGTGTCAGCGTGAGCGAATAGCTGCCGGGCAACCCGCGCGAGCGCAGCTGCAACTGCTGGCGCAGGACCGCCGCGTTCTCGTCGTCGACGAATTCGAAGATCGTGTGGCCGAGGATGGCCTCGCGCGGCCGGCCGACGATCTGGCACAGCGCCGGGTTGACGTCGGTGCTGCGCAACTCGTTGTCGGTGAACCAGAAGCCCTGCGTCGTGTGCTCGAGCAGCAGCGTCAGCATGCGCGTCTTCTCGGCCAGCGCGGCGGCGGCGGCCTCGCGTTCGGTGACGTCGACGTAGATCATCACGAAGCCGCCGCCCGGCGTCGGGCTGCGCCGCATCTCGAGCGTGCGGCCGTCCGGCCGCACCCGGCGCAGCACCGACGCCGGCCCGCGGCCGAGCAGCGCAACCCGGCGGTCGGCCTCGATCGCCGCGTTGCAGGGGCCGAACTCGCCCGAGCGCGCCAGGCTGAACAGCAACTCGCGCAGCGGCGCGCCGGCCCGCACTGCCGCCGGGTCGAGCCGCGTCATCTGCACGAAGCGATCGTTCCAGGCCACCAGCTGCAGCGAGGCATCGAACACGCTGATGCCTTCGCCCGCATGGTCGAAGATCAGGTGCAGCAGGGCCTGGCTGCGCAGCGCTTCCTGCAGCCCCTGCGATCCGGCGTGGCGCGCGCGGGCGAGCTCGGTGCGCTCGCGCTGCACGCGGCGCGCGGCGAGCACGAGGAAGCCGAGCAGCACCACGGCCATCGCCAATGCGGCGGTGGCCACCGGCGGCGTCAAGGCCAGCGTCGGCGCGAGCGCCAGGCGCAGCGCCAGCGACAGCAGCACCGGCCCGGAGAACAGCAGCGCGGCCGACAGGTCGAACAGCGTCAGCGTCATGGCACTCGCCGCCAGCCCGGCCAGCACCAGCGCGAGCAGGGTCTGCGTCTCGGCGGCGCCGGTCTGCGGCACCAACGCCGCCAGCGTGCCCCAGGTCATCCCGTGCGCGAGGGCCAGCGCGCGGTAGCGGCGCAGCCCCTGCCTCGCGCTGGCGGCAGTGGGGGTGGACCGGCGCGTGGCACGCCAGACGGCCCCGCGCAGGCCGAGCACGCCGGCCAGCACGAGCAGCCAGCCGAGCAGCAGCGCGTGCGGTGCGGCGCCCGACAGCAACCCGGCGCAGAGCAGCGCGACGAACGCGCTGACCAGGCTGGCATAGGGCACGCTCTTCACGTGCGACTGCAACTGCGCCACCTGGACGACGTCGTCGATCGATGCGCCGGCGTCCAGCGATGGGGGCAACTGGCTGGAGCCCATGCCGAATTCGGCGCTCGGGATCGAGTGCTTCACAGCGGCGGCCGCGGCGCCGAGCGGGCCTTCGCCATCCGAGCCTCAGGCCGTTGCGACGCCGGCCAGCGCGAACCGGTTCACCACCTCGCCCAGCCGCACGGCCTGCTCCTTCAGGCTCTCGGCGGCCGCGGTCGACTGCTCCACCAGCGCCGCGTTCTGCTGCGTCACCTGATCCAGCGAAGTGACCGCACTGTTCACCTGCCCGAGGCCGGCGCTCTGTTCGGTGGCCGCCGCGCTGATCTCGGCGATGATGTCCGAGACGCGCTGCACGCTGGCGACGATCTCGCCCATCGTGCTGCCGGCGTCGGCCACCAGGCGCGAGCCGGAGTCGACCCGCTCGACGCTGGCGCCGATCAGCGCCTTGATCTCCTTGGCCGCTGCGGCCGAGCGCTGGGCCAGGCTGCGCACCTCGCTGGCCACGACCGCGAAGCCGCGACCCTGCTCGCCGGCGCGTGCCGCTTCGACCGCGGCGTTGAGCGCCAGGATGTTGGTCTGGAACGCGATGCCGTCGATGACGCCGATGATGTCGGCGATCTGCTTGCTGCTGGCGGAGATCTCGTTCATCGTCGAGACGACCTGCGCGACGACGCTGCCGCCGCGTTGCGCGACGCCGGCCGCCGACTGGGCCAGCTGGCTGGCCTGGCGCGCCGCATCGGCGCTTTGCGTGACCGTGCCGGTGAGCTGCTCCATCGAGCTGGCGGTCTGCTGCAGGCTCGACGCCGCCTGTTCGGTGCGAGACGACAGGTCGTGGTTGCCGGACGCGATCTCGGCGCTGGCGGTGTGGATCGACTGCGACGACTCCTGCACCGTGCGCAACGAGCGGCTCAGCTCGTCGGTCATGTGGGCCAGCGCGCGCAGAACGTCTCCGACCTCGTCGGCCCGGTCGCTGCGCGGCACGGCGTCGAGCCGGCCTTCGGCGACACGCTCGGCCACCTTGCCGGCCTGCGCCAGGTCGCCGACCAGGCGGCGCTGCATCAGCCACGACAGGCCGACTGCGACCACCGCGCCGAGCACGGCCAACGCGCCGAGCAGCAGGTTGTTGCGCCGCGCACTGGCCTCGGACGCGGTGGCGGTGGCGGTGCCGATCGCGTCGAGACGCGCGACGATCGCCGCCGCGCTGCGCGCGACCTGGGCGAAGCTCGTGTCGGCGCTCTGCATCGCGGCGACGCCGGTGTTCGGGTCGACGCCGGACATGTCGATCGCGTTGTCGGCCTGCTTGCCGTACTTGTCGATCTCGGTGTCGGCCTGCGCGACGGCCTGGCGCAGCGCGGTGTCGGCGCCGCCGCCGGCCGCGACCGCCGCCAGCGCCTGCTTGGCGCCGTCGAGCTGGGTCTTCAGGTCGGCACGAACGGCCTTGACCTTGGCATCGTCGAGCGAGCCGATCACGGTCAGCGTGCGGTAGACGCCGGCGTGCAGCCGGGCCAGCTGCTGCTGCACGTCGGCCACCGACTTGAAATCGGCGAGCTGCTGCTGCAGAGCCCGCGCGGGTGGCGGCGCTCTCGTGCAGCGTCATCCAGTTGCCCGCCTGGCCGGTGGCCAGCACGACGAGCGCGGTGGCCAGCGGGGCGGCCAGGAGTTTCGGTCCGAGTTTCATCGTGGGCCTCCGTGCGCTGCTGCGCAGCGCTTACTTGTAGATGCCGCCGCAGACCACGGTGTTGTCGAGCTTCTCGCAGTACATGCTCTTCGGTTCGATCTTCTTCGTCAGCGGATTGGTGAACTTGTAGTCCTGCCAGAAGCTGGCCTTGGTCTTGGCCAGTTCCATGCGCTCCTTGACGAAGGGCTTGCCGTCGATGTCCTTCAGGTCGATCAGGTTCTTGCCGATCATCTTCGCGTTCGCGCCATGCGCGAGCACGGTGCCGTCCATGCTGTAGACGGTGAGGTAGAGGTCGCGGTCGACGAAGGGGCCGGCCTTGTCGTCGAACGCCGCATAGGCCTTGTCCTTGCCGTTGGTCTTGACGTATTCGACGCCCTTCTTGACCATCGCGGTCGCCTCGGCGGCGGTGGCGTTGCTGGCGTGGGCGGCAAAGCTGGCGAAGGCCAGGGTGCCGGCGGCGAGGGCGCTGGCGACGAGCTTGAGTTTCATGAGGCGGATCCGTACGTTGGTGGAGGGGATGCCAAGACCTGACAGCGGTCTGGCCGGGCCGGAATTGGCGCCGGCCTCGAAGGGATATCGACGCCTTCTGGCATCGGCTTGAGCCTGACGCGACGCTGACGTGTCACGATGACACGCATGGCGGCGGGCACGCGATCGGTGAGGCCCCGGGCCCGGCGCAGGACGCGCTCGCGACGGACGTGAAAAGGCCCGCACGGTGGGCGGGCCTCGGTGGGGTGCCGGCGTGTGCCGGCGGGCCGAGCGATCAGCCGTCGATCAAGCCCATCTCGGCGCTGCTCATCAGCGCCTCGATGTCCATCAGGATCAGCATCCGTTCGGCGTCGCCGCTCTTGACCGCGCCGATGCCGGTGATGAAGTTCGCGTCGATGCTCGAGCGCAGCTCGGGGGCGGGCTTGATCTGCTCGCGCGTGAGTTCGAGCACGTCGGACACCGAGTCGACCACCGCGCCGACGACGCGGCCGCGCACGTTGAGCACGATCACGACCGTGAAGCCGTTGTACTCGGCGCTCGGGCAGTCGAGCTTGAGGCGCAGGTCGATGATCGGCACGATCACGCCGCGCAGGTTGACCACGCCCTTGATGAAGGCCGGTGCGTTGGCGATGCGCGTCGGCGGCTCGTAGGAGCGGATCTCCTGCACGCGCAGGATGTCGATGCCGTATTCCTCGGCGCCGAGGCGGAAGGTCAGGAACTCGCCGCTCTGCGCCTCGCGGCTGCCGGCGGCCGCGTCGGCCTGCGCCAGGACGTTGGACCGTGCGGCTTCGTGACGGGCGACGTGGGTGGCTTCGGTGATCATGTCCATGGCGATTCTTTCGGGTGGGACGTGGGGGTCGTGATGGGTTTATCGGCCGCCGGGCGGCCGGCTGAAGGGCTTCAGAAGGTTTCCCAGTCGGCGGCGGCCGGGGCCGGCGGCGCGGGGCCGGCGCCGAACGGGCCTTGGCGATGACCTGCGCGGCGGCGACCCTGGGGGCCGTGGGGCGCGTCACGGCCGGGGCGGCGTCGCCGACGCGGAAGCGCGCGACGACCTGGGCGAGCTGGCGGGCCTGTTCCTTGAGGCTCTCGGCGGCGGCGGCGGACTCCTCGACGAGGGCGGCGTTCTGCTGCGTGGCCTGGTCGAGCTGGCCGACGGCGTTGCCGACCTGGGCGATGCCCGAACTCTGCTCGCCGGTGGCGGCGCTGATCTCGGCGATGATGTCCGAGACGCGCTGCACGCTGGCGACGATCTCGCCCATCGTGCTGCCGGCGTCGGTGACCAGGCGCGAGCCCGATTCGACCTTCTCGACGCTGGCGCCGATCAGAACCTTGATCTCCTTGGCCGCTTCGGCCGAACGCTGGGCCAGGCTGCGCACCTCGCTGGCGACGACCGCGAAGCCGCGCCCCTGCTCGCCGGCGCGTGCCGCCTCGACCGCGGCGTTGAGGGCCAGGATGTTGGTCTGGAACGCGATGCCGTCGATGGTGCCGATGATGTCGGCGATCTTCTTGCTGCTCGAGGTGATCTCGTCCATCGTCGAGACCACCTGCGCGACCACCGTGCCGCCCTTGCTCGCCAGGCTCGACGCCGACTGGGCCAGCTGGTTCGCGGTCTGGGCCGATTCGGCGGTCTGGCGCACGGTGCTGGTGAGCTGCTCCATCGAGCTGGCGGTCTGCTGCAGGTTGCTCGCGGCTTCTTCGGTACGCTGCGAGAGATCGACGTTGCCGCTGGCAATCTCGGTCGACGCGGTCTGGATGCCGTCGGTGGCATCGCGCACCTGGCTCACGATGCGTGCCAGGTTGTCGCGCGTGCCGGCGACGGCGCTCAGCAGCCGCCCGAGTTCGTCCTGCGCGCCGATCTCGATCTTGCCGCGCAGGTCACCGTCGGCCAGTGCCGCGAGCGCGCCTTCGGCCTGGGCCAGGCGCACGCGCAGCGTGCGCGCGGTCCAGAGGACGAAGCCGAACACGGCCATCGCCGCGACCAGGCCGACGCCCAGGCTCAAGGCAGCGAACTGCAGCGCCGCGGCGCGCACGTCGTCGATGTAGACGCCGGAGCCGGCGACCCAGCCCCAGGGCGCGAAGCCGGCGACGTACGAACGCTTGGGCACCGGCTCGCTGTTGCTCGCCTTGGACCAGCGGTAGTCGACATAGCCCGCGCCGGCCTTCTTGACCTCGTCGACGATGGCCACGTAGAGCGCCTTGCCGTCGGGGTCCTTGAAATCGGTGAGGTCCTTGCCTTCGAGCTCGGGCTTGATCGGGTGCGCGACCATGCGCGGCTGCATGTCGTTGATCCAGATGTAGTTGTCGCCGTCGTAGCGGATGGCCTTGACCTCCGCGGCGGCCTTGGCCTGGGCCTCGGCGAGCGGCATCCGGCCCGAGTTTTCGAGCTGGTGGTATTTCTCGAGGACGCCGATCGCCTGCTGCACGACGGCGCGCGTGGTGCCCAGGCGTTGCTCGAGCGACGCGGTGTAGAAGCGCCAGGCGCTGAGAGCGGACATGCCGATCACCGCGACGGTGACGAGGACGGCCATCCATTTGAGGCGGGCGGAGATCGAGAGGGACTGGGACGGAACGGTCATGGTGGGGTCGAGGGGATCAAAAGAACGATGCCGGCGGCGGCCTGGTGGCCGCCGCCGGGGGTGATGCGGTCAGAAGCTTTCCCAGTCGTCGCCCGGTGCGGAGGCCGCGGCCGGCGGGCTGGCGGCGGGGCGGGCCGGTCCCGGAGCGCTGGCCACCGGCGCCGAACGCGCCTCGCGCCGGACTTGTTCGATGACCTGCCGCGCGGCCACCTTCGGCGGCGTGGCGAGCGGTGCGTGGGGCGGCGTTGTCGCCTTGGGCGACGCCGTGCGCATGGCGGGCGCGCTCGACAGGCCCACTTCCAGATGGAAGGCGGCGACGACGCCGGCCAGACGGGCAGCCTGTTCCTTCAGGCTCTCGGCGGCGGCGGCGGACTGTTCGACGAGGGCTGCGTTCTGCTGCGTGGCCTGGTCGAGCTGGCCGACGGCGCTGCCGACCTGGGCGATGCCCGAGCTCTGCTCGCCGGTGGCGGCGCTGATCTCGGCGATGATGTCCGAGACGCGCTGCACGCTGGCGACGATCTCGCCCATCGTGCTGCCGGCATCCTTCACCAGGTGCGAACCGGTGTCGACCTTCTCGACGCTGGCGTTGATCAGGCTCTTGATCTCCTTGGCCGCTTCGGCGCTGCGCTGCGCCAGGCTGCGCACCTCGCCGGCGACGACCGCGAAGCCGCGGCCCTGCTCGCCGGCGCGCGCCGCCTCGACCGCGGCGTTGAGGGCCAGGATGTTGGTCTGGAACGCGATGCCGTCGATGGTGCCGATGATGTCGGCGATCTTCTTGCTGCTGGTGTTGATCTCGTCCATCGTCGAGACCACCTGCGCGACCACCGTGCCGCCGCGCTGCGCGACGTTGCTCGCCGACGAGGCGAGCTGGTTGGCGGTGCGCGCCGCGTCGGCCGTCTGGCGCACGGTGCCGCTGAGCTGTTCGAGGCTGCTCGCCGCCTGCTGCAGGTTGCTCGCCGCTTCTTCGGTGCGCTGGCTCAGGTCCTGGTTGCCGGTGGCGATCTGCTGGCTCGCGGTGACGACCGAATCGCTGCCGCTGCGCACCTCGCCGATCAGCTTGCGCAGCGCCTGCTGCATGCGCGTCAGCGAGGCCAGCATCTGGCCCATCTCGTCGCGCCCGCCGGTCGGCACGGCGCGGGTCAGGTCGCCCGCGGCCATCGCCTCGGTGGCCTCGACGGTGCGGCGCAGCGGCGCGGTGATCGAGCGCGTGATCAGCCAGCCCAGCCAGGCGGCGACGCCGGCGCCCAGCGCCAACAGGCCCAGCGCGACGGCCTGCGCGGTCGACAGTTCGTGCTCGATCTCCTGGCTGCCCTCGCTCGCGAGCTGCTGCTCGTGCTTCGCGAGCGCGTCGATCGCGGCGACATAGGACTGGCTGGCCGGCACCATCTTCTCGTCCAGCGCCTTCTTCGCGGCGTCGGCGTTGGCGGCCTTGGTCTGGTCCAGCACTTCCTGGCGCGCGGCCAGGTAGGCGCTGCGCTGGGTGGCGATGGTCGCCAGCAGCGTCTTGTCCTTCTCGCTGCCGACGGCACGGGTCAGGGCGTTCTGGACCTCGGTGATGCGGGCCGTCGTCTCCTTCATCGGCCCTTCGAAGAAGCTCGCCACGTCGGCCGCGCCGAAGGACTTCGCGATCGCCAGCGCGCGCGTCGCGTTCAGGTGCGTCATCGCGCGCCACTGCTCGGCCATCTCGGCGCGGTGCTGAAGTTCGAGCAGGCGCTCGGTGCCGCGGCCCAGCGCCTGCAGGCGCAGCACGGTGAAGCCGACGACCAGGGCCATCAGCGCGATCACGGTGCCGAAGCCGAGGGCCTGGCGGGTGCCGGTCTTGAGGTTGTTGATTCGCATGATGTTCCCCGAAAGAGGATTGGGTGGTCCGACCTTGCGGCGCGGCGGCGGATTCAGTGGCGCGAGCGGCGCACCAGCGAGCCGATGTCCAGGATC
Organism: uncultured beta proteobacterium; assembly: GCA_963788635.1. GTDB lineage: Bacteria > Pseudomonadota > Gammaproteobacteria > Burkholderiales > Burkholderiaceae_C > Rubrivivax. The sequence goes on from CAWBHE010000004.1 coordinate 158,832, forward strand.
AGCGCGACGCGGCCGTCGCCCATGATCGTGGCGCCGGAAACGTCGTCGACCTTGCGGTAGTTGCTCTCGAGGTTCTTCACCACCACCTGCTGCTGGCCGAGCAGTTCGTCGACGAGCAGCGCGATGCGGCCGCCCTCGGCCTCGACGACGACCATGATGTTGCTCACGTGCTCGAAGTCGAAGCGCGGCACCTCGAAGACCTTCTCCAGGTCGACGACCGGCATGTATTCGTCGCGCACCTCGACCACGCGGCCGCTGCCGCCGATGGTCTTGACCATCCCGGGCTGGATCTGGAACGACTCGACCACGCTGGCCAGCGGCAGGATGTAGCACTCCTCGCCGACGCCCACGCTCATGCCGTCCATGATCGCCAGCGTCAGCGGCAGCCGGACCTTGACGCTCATGCCGTAGCCTTCGGCCGAGTCGATCTCGACCGTGCCGCCCAGCGCGGTGATGTTCTTCTTGACCACGTCCATGCCGACGCCGCGGCCGGAGACGTCGGTCACCTGCTCGGCGGTGGAGAAGCCGGGGGCGAAGATCAGGCTGTAGACCTCCTGGTCGGTCATCGTGTCGGGCGCGTCGAGGCCGCGCTCGCGCGCCTTGGCCAGCAGCTTGGCGCGGTTCAGGCCCTTGCCGTCGTCGCGCACCTCGATCACGATGCTGCCGCCCTGGTGGCTGGCGATCAGCGTGATCGTGCCGTGCTCGGGCTTGCCCTTGGCCAGCCGTTCGTCGGGCAGCTCGATGCCGTGGTCGCAGCTGTTGCGCACCAGGTGCGTCAGCGGGTCGGTGATCTTCTCGACCAGGCCTTTGTCCAGTTCGGTCGCCTCGCCGACCTGCACCAGCTCGACCTTCTTGCCGAGCTTGCCGGCGAGGTCGCGCAGCATGCGCGGGAAGCGGTTGAAGACCAGCGACATCGGAATCATCCGGATCGACATCACCGCTTCCTGCAGGTCGCGCGTGTTGCGTTCCAGGTCGGCCAGGCCCGACGCCATTTGCTGGTAGAGCGCGGCGTCCACGTCCTTGCCGTTCTGTGCCAGCATGGCCTGGGTGATGACGAGCTCGCCGACCAGGTTGATCAGCTGGTCGACCTTTTCCACCGAGACGCGCAGCGTGCTCGATTCGGGTGTGCCGGCGGCGGCCTTGTCGGCCTTGGGCGCGGCACTGCGCGTCGGGGCGGCGGCGGGCGCGGCCGCGGAGGCGGTCGCGGCCGAGGGGCCGGCGGTGGCGGGCTCGGTCGGGGCGCCGGGGGCGCTCTCGAAGAAGCCGTAGCCGGGGTCGGGTTCGGTCGCGGACGGCGCGCCGGGCGCGCCGTCGTGGAAGCCGTAGCCGGGGCCGAGTTCGCCGAGCTGGATCTGCTCGCGCGCGACGTGGAAGCCGAACAGGTCGAGCAGGTCGGCGTCGGTGGTGGTGGTCACGACCTTGAAGCGGCGCATGCCGTCGGCCGAGCGGCCGGCGTCCAGCGGCTCGATCGTGCCCAGGTCGGTGATCTCCTTGAACAGCTCGACCAGGTTCTCGGCCAGCGCCGGGTCGTCCAGCGGGCCGACGCGCAGCTCGAGCGCGCGTGCCTGACCCTTCAGCGGTGCCGCGACCGGGGCCGCCGCGGTGACCGGCGCGACCGGCGCGCGGCCCGCAGCGGCCGCGGGCCGGCCGTCGACCAGCGCACGGATCGAGACCAGCAGCGCCGCGGTGTCGACGGCGTCGGCGCCGTTGCCTTGGTGGCGCGCGAGCTGCGCCTTCAGCGCGTCGCCGGCAGCGAGCAGCACGTCCACCATCTCCGCGGTCGGTGCCAGTTCGTGACGGCGCAGCTTGTCGAGCAGCGTCTCCATCTGGTGCGTCAGCTCGGCGACGTCGGTGAAGCCGAAGGTCGCCGCGCCGCCCTTGACGGAATGCGCGCAGCGGAAGATCGCGTTCAGCTCCTCGTCGTCGGCGTTCGTGATGTCCACCGCGAGCAGCATCTGCTCCATCGTGTCCAGGTTCTCGCCGGCTTCCTCGAAGAAGACCTGGAAGAACTGGCTCAGGTCGATGCCGGCGGACATGTTGCCGCTGTCGTTCGTCATTTCGGCCATGGTCGTCACTCCTTCAGCGGATGACCTTGCCGATGACCTCGACCAGCTTGGCCGGGTCGAAGGGCTTGACCAGCCAGCCGGTGGCGCCTGCGGCGCGGCCGGCCTGCTTCATCTGGTCGCTGCTTTCGGTGGTCAGGATCAGGATCGGCGTGCTCTTGAACTTCGGGTTCTCGCGCAGCTTCTTGGTCAGGCTGATGCCGTCCATGCGCGGCATGTTCTGGTCGGTGAGCACGAGGTTGAAGTCGCGGCTGTTCGCCTTCTCGAAGGCATCCTGGCCGTCCACCGCCTCGACGACGTTGAAGCCGGCGTTCTTCAGCGTGAAGGACACCATCTGGCGCATCGAGGCGCTGTCGTCTACGGCAAGGATCGAATGCATGTGTTTCTCCGGAAGGGGTTCTTGTTCGAAGCAGCGGGGCGGCGGGTCAGAAGAGCTCGATGGCGCCCGCGTCCATCTCGTCCTGCGTCACGGGGTTCGGGCGCAGCGGCGCGTCCTCGACGACCGCCTCGCCGTCTTCGTCGTCGGCAAAGGCGTCGCGCGCCAGGCGGTCGGCGCAGCCGCGCAGCCGGCGCGTGGTGTGGCTGATGAGCTGGGTCGCCATGTCCTGGAACTGCAGCGCGGTGATCGCCCCGCCCAGCACCTGGCGCGCATCGGCCAGCGCGCCGGCCTCGAGGTGGCCGGTGGCGCCGGTGAAATGCCCCATCAGCGCCTGGCTGGCGTCGTCGAGCAGGCGCTGCAGGCGGTCGAGGTCGTTGCTGGCGACGAGCAGGTGATCCTGCAGGTCGGCCGCCACCAGCAAGGGCATGCCGTCGGCGGCGGCCGGTTCGGAGGCTTCCTGGATTTGCATCGGCGGTCCGGGTGTTGTTGTACGGAAAGGAGCGATCGCGCACCCCGGCTCGGCGAGCCACGCTGCGACAGTCCTCGGATGATTTTCGGCAGCAAGGTGCCGAACATTGAGGGGAAGACGCGGCATTTCCCGCGGCATTTCACCGCCGGGGCCGCCGCGGGCGGCCGGCGCGCCAGGCGCCGGGGCCGCTTACTTGGCCGGCTCGATGCCGGCGCAGCTGGCGCCGAGCCAGCGTCCCTTGATGTCCACGTGCACCTTTCCGCCTTCGGCGATCGTCACGTCGATATGGCCGACATAGCGCTCCGGGGACGGAGATTCGATGACGACGTGCGCGGTGTTCGCGTGCGGCGGTGGGCACTCGCGATCCATCACCAGCTTGCTCGGTGAACTCGAGACGACGCGGGTCTTGCAGTGCTGTTCGTCGTCGGACTTCAGCAGCCGGTTCTGGTCGAGGTCGGCCTGCGTGATGCAGGACTTGTGGACCGCCGTGCGTGCCTGCCCCGACTGCGCGGCCATCATCGCTTCGATCCTCGCGCGCTGTTCGGGGGGCAGCTTCGCCATCTCGTCGGCGGGCACCATGCTGCCGGACATCACCGACGTGGTCGTCGCCTCCCAGGCGCCGGGCTTGGCGTTGAACGTGGTCGCGCCGGCCAGGGTCGGTGCGACCAGGGCCAGGAACAGCGCGCTGCGCGCACGTGTCTTGTCGATCATGGGGACCTCCGCTGGAGCCTGTTCGGACCGACAGCGTAACGCCTGCCGCGGCGGCCCGGAATACCTTCTTCGCGGCAAGCCAGGCGGCCATTCCGCGGGGGAGTGCCGCCGTCGCTACACTGGGCCGGTGCATTGGCCGCCCATGACGAACCGAGAGATGCCCAGGTGCCGCAGGTCCCGACAGCCCAGTCTTCAGCGCTGCGCGGCGAGCGGGGTGACGGCGTGAGCAGCGCGCCGCAACCGGTGCGCCTGCTGCACATCGAGGACGCCGAGCCCGACCACGCGCTGGCGATGGCGCAGTTGCGGCGCGCCGGGCTCGAGGTGACCAGCGAGCGCATCGAGAGCCGCGCCGAGTTCGAGCAAGCGCTGCAGCGGCGCTGGGACGTGATCCTGTCGGACTACAACCTGCCCGGCTTCTCCGGCCTGGAAGCGCTGCAGATGCTGCGCGACAGCGGCGTGCTGCTGCCCTTCATCCTGGTCTCGGGCGAGATCGGCGAAGAGACCGCGGTCGAGGCGATGCGCAACGGCGCCAGCGACTACCTGCTGAAGAACAACCTCGCGCGGCTCGCGCCGGCGATCGAGCACGCGATCGCGGCCGCGCGCTCGCAGCGCGCGCACCGGCAGGCGGAGCGCGAGCTGCAAGCCTCGCGCCGGCAGTTGTCGGAACTGGCGCAGCACCTGCAGACCAGCGTCGAGAACGAGCGCAACGCGATCGCGCGCGAGATCCACGACGATGTCGGCGGCTCGCTCACCGCGCTCAAGTTCGACCTCGACTGGATCGGCCGGCGCAGCACCCACCCCGAGGTGCGCCAGCGCGTGGCGAGCGCGCTGGACACCGTGACGCATGCGATCGAGACCAGTCAGCGCATCATGCACAACCTGCGCCCGGCGATCCTGGAGCAGGGCCTGGTGCCGGCGCTGCAGTGGATGGCGAGCCGCTTCGAGAAGCGCAGCGGCGTGGCCTGCGAGTTCCGCAGCCGCCACGAAGGCCTGACCCTGCCGCCGGGGGTGCCGCTGGTCGCCTACCGGACCGCGCAGGAGGCGCTGACCAACGTGAGCAAGCACGCGCACGCGACGCGGGTGAGCATCGACCTGTCGCTCACCGGCGGCGTGTTGTCGCTGGAGATCAGCGACAACGGGCGCGGGCTGTCGAGCGCCGACCTCGCGAAGGCGCAGAGCTTCGGCATCCGCGGGCTGAAGGAGCGCGCGCTCACCGTCGGCGGCTGGGTCGACCTGAGCAGCTCGGCCGCGGGTACTTCGCTGATCCTGTCGGTGCCGCTGGACAATGGCGAGCCGTCCGCGGACGCGTCGGCAGGCCATGACGCCGAGGACGCCGAGGACGCCGACCACGACCCTTCGGCCTGGGGCTCGCTGTGACGACGCATCGGACGCAAGGAGGACGATGGCGATGATCGAGGTGATCCTGTGCGACGACCACGCGCTGATCCGGCGCGGCATCCGCGACACGCTGGCCGACGCGTCCGACATCCGCGTCGTCGGCGAGGCCGGCGACTACGGCGAGCTGCGCGTGCTGATGAGATCGAGCAGCTGCGACGTGCTCGTGCTCGACATCAACCTGCCCGGGCGCAGCGGGCTGGACGTGCTGCACGCGCTGAAGGACGAAGGCTCGCCGATCAAGGTGCTGGTGGTCAGCATGTACCCGGAGGACCAGTACGCGATCCGCGCGCTGCGCGCCGGCGCCTTCGGCTACGTCAACAAGGGCGGCGACCCGCAGCTCATCGTGCAGGCGGTGCGCACCGTCGCGCAAGGGCGCAAGTACGTCACGCCCGACATCGCGCAGATGCTGGTCGAGAGCCTGACCGCGCCGACGCTGGACAGCCCGCACCAGAAGCTGAGCGACCGCGAACTGCAGACGCTGGTGATGATCGCCTCGGGCAAGCGGCTGTCGGACATCGCCGAGGCGCTGACGCTGTCGCCGAAGACGGTGTCGGTCTACCGCGCGCGCGTGCTCGAGAAGCTGCAGCTGACGAACAACTCGGAGCTGACGGTCTACGCGATCCGCAACGGGCTGGTCGGGGAGTGAGCCCGCTCGACGACGCACAGGCCATCCGCTGCGCCGATGCCGACCTGTTGTCGCTGGCGCTGATCGACGCGCGCAACCACACGCTGCGCTGGCTGGCGGCCTTCGAGGCGCGGCAGGCGCTGACGCCGACCGACGGCGGCGCGTCGGCGCTGTGGTTGGCTGCGCAGGCCGGCGTCTACCAGGACCGCTGGATCGCGCGCAACCTGCAACGCCAGCGCGGCGAGGCCTGCGATCCGGGAGCACCCGGTCTGGCGCCGGCCGACGCTGCGATCGACGCCTGGCTGGTCGAAGCCGACACCGGCGGCAGCCCCGGTTTCGACGCCGACACCGTGCGCGGCTGGCTCGCGCAGACGCTGGACACCACGCTGGAGCTTCTCGCCGCGGCCGGTGCGGACGATGCCGGGCTGCATTTCTTCCGCCTCGCGCTGCGGCACGAGGACCGGCTCGGCGAGGCGCTGGCCGAGCGTGCCGCCGAGCTGCAGCTGGCGGCGCAGGGCGACCCGCCGCTGCCGCAGCGCGCGCTGCCGGCACGGCCGGCGCGCGAGGCGCTGTGGCTGCCGGCGCAGCGCTTCGCACTCGGCTCGCCCGCCGGGGGCACGGTGCCGGAGAACGAGCGCTGGGCGCACGAGATCGAGGTGCCCGACTTCGAGATCGACGCACTGGCCGTCAGCTGGGCGCGCTTCGTCGAGTTCGCCGAGGACGGCGGCTACGACCGCCGCGAGCATTGGTCCGACGCCGGCTGGGCCTGGCTTCATTCGGGCGTTCGGTCCGAGGCCCGGCGCGCGCCGCGCCATGTCGAGCAGTTGCGCGGCGGCGTGCTCGCGCTGCGCCAGGGTCGTTTGCAGCGCGTGGCGCTCGGTCAGCCGGTGCTGCACGTCAGCCGCTTCGAGGCCGAGGCCTGGTGCCGCTGGGCCGACCGCCGGCTGCCGACCGAGGCCGAGTGGGAACTCGCTGCACTCAGCGCCAGCGCACGGGGCTTCGTCTGGGGCGACGTCTTCGAATGGGTCGCCGGCAGCGCGCGAGGCTGGCCTGGCCACCCTGGCGGACCGGGCAGCCTGGACCGGCTGCCGCCGCCGGGCACGATGGGCGTGCTGCGCGGCGCGTCGTGGATGACGCGGCTGCGCTGCCGCCACCCGAAGGCGCGCCGCTTCGCGCCACCCGCGAGCGACACGATGTTCTGCGGCTTCCGCAGCTGTGCGCCGTAGCGTCGCCTTGCGCGCATCGGCTGGCTAAGATCGGACCCCCGAGCCCAGACCTTCACCGGAGCCCCCCATGCAGATCAAGGCTGCCGTCACGCGCGCCGTGCGCGCCCCCCAGTCGCTGGAAACGCTCGAGCTCGGCGAGCCGCGTGATCACGAGATCCTCGTGCGCGTGCTCGCCACGGGCGTTTGCCACACCGACATCGCGATGCGCGACCAGGCCTTCCCGGTGCCGCAGCCGATCGTGCTCGGCCACGAAGGCGCGGGCACCGTGGTCAAGATCGGGCGTGCGGTGACGAAGGTCGCGGTCGGCGACCCGGTCGTGATGACCTACAACTCCTGCGGCGTCTGCGAAAGCTGCCTCGAACACGAGGCCACCTACTGCCACGACTTCTTCGGCCGCAACTTCGCCGGCGTGCGCCCGGACGGGACCTCGCCGTTGTCGAAGGGCGGCGAGCGCATCCACGGCAACTTCTTCGGCCAGTCGTCGTTCGCGACCCACGCGCTGTGCCACGAGCGCAACGTCGTCAAGGTGCCGCGCGACGCGCCGCTCGAGAGGCTGGGGCCGCTGGCCTGCGGCATCCAGACCGGGGCCGGGGCCGTGATCAACGCGCTGAAGGTCGGCGTCGGCCGGTCGATCGCGGTGTTCGGCACCGGCTCGGTGGGCTTGTCGGCGATCATGGCCGCGCGCGTGGTCGGCGCGACGACGATCATCGGCGTCGACCTGAACGAGAGGCGCCTCGCGCTCGCCGCCGAGCTGGGCGCGACGCACACGCTGAAGGCCGACGCCGTCAACGTGGTCGACGAGATCATGCGCATCACCGGCAGCGGCGTGCATTTCGCGCTCGACACCACGGCGAATGCCAAGGTGATCCGCCAGGCCGTCGAGAGCCTCACGTTGAGGGGCGAGTGCGGCCTGGTCGGCGCCTCGAACGTCGGCACCGAGGTCTCGCTCGACGTGCTGCACCTGATGACCGCCGGGCGCAAGCTGCGCGGCATCGTCGAGGGCGACAGCGTGCCCGAGGTCTTCATCCCGCAGCTGATCGAGCTGCACCGGCAGGGCCGGTTCCCGTACGACCGGATGATCCGGTTCTACGAGCTGGACGACATCAACCAGGCGATCGCGGACTCGGAGTCCGGCGTCACGATCAAGCCCGTCGTCCGGATGCCGCAGGGTTGAACGCCCCGCGAAGCCGCTACGATCTCGCCCATCCCGCAACGCGAAACCCCATGAAGCCCATTCAACTCACCGTCAACGGTCGCGTGGTGCAAGCCGACGCCGACCCCGCCACCTTGCTCGTCGAACTGCTGCGCGGCCCGCTCGGCGCTGACCGGCACCCATGTCGGCTGCGACACCAGCCAGTGCGGCGCCTGCACCGTGCTGCTCGACGGCCAGGCCGTGAAGAGCTGCAGCGTGCTCGCGGTGCAGGCCGCCGGACGCGAGGTGACGACCGTCGAAGGGCTGGCGAAGGACGGCACGCTGCACCCGGTGCAGGAAGCCTTCATCGCCTGCCACGGCCTGCAATGCGGCTTCTGCACGCCGGGGATGATGATGACGGCGACCTGCCTGCTGCAGCAGAACCCGAAGCCGAGCGAGGCCGAGATCGTCCATGCGCTCGAAGGCAACCTGTGCCGCTGCACCGGTTACGTCAACATCGTCGCCGCCGTGCAGCAGGCGGCGCGCGTGATGAACGGGGAGGCCGCATGAGCGCCGCCATCGAAGCCGGCCGTTTCGGCAGCGGCCAGTCGGTGCGCCGCGTCGAGGACCCGGCGCTGGTGCAGGGCCAGGGCCGGTTCACCGACGACGTCGCGCCGGCCGGCCAGGTGTTCCTGCGCTTCGTCCGCTCGACCGAAGCCCATGCGCGGCTGGTGTCGGTCGACACCGCCGCGGCGCGCGCGCTGCCGGGCGTGCTGGCCGTCTGGACCGGCGCCGACCTGGCCGCCGCCGGCGTCAAGCCGATCGCGCGTCGCGCCGGCGTTCAAGCGCCCCGACGGGCAGCCGATGGCGACGCCGCCGAAGCGGCGCGCTCGCGCACGAGGCGGTGCGCTACGTCGGCGAGGCGGTCGCGATGGTGGTCGCCGAGACGCGCGAGGCGGCGCGCGCCGCGGTCGACGCGGTGACCGTCGACTACGAGTCGCTGCCGGCGGTGGCCGACGCGGTGGCCGCGACGAGCCCGGGCGCGCCGGTGCTCTGGCCCGACGGCGCCGGACAACATCGCGGCCGAGATGCGCCATGGCGACGCCGCGGCGGTCGAGGCCGCGTTCGCGCGCGCCGCGCACCGCGTCGAGCTCGCGATCGTCAACCAGCGCCTCGCCGCCGAGCCCGATGGAGCCGCGCAGCGTGCTCGCGTCGTTCGAAGGCGGCCGGCTGACGGTGCGCCTGTCGAGCCAGATGCCGACCGCCGTGCGCGCCGGTCTCGTCGACGCGATCCCGGGGCTGACGACCGAGGCGCGTGCGCGTCGTCGTCGGCGACGTCGGCGGCGGCTTCGGCATGAAGACCGGCATCTACCCCGAGGACATCGCGGTCGCCTACGCCGCGCTGCAGGTCAAGCGGCCGGTCAAGTGGCAGGCCGAGCGGGTCGAGGAGTTCCTCTCCAGCGCGCATGGCCGCGACGTCGTCAGCCGCGCCGAGATGGCGCTCGACGCGAACGGCAAGGTGCTCGCGCTGCGCGTGCGCTCGCTCGCCAACGTCGGCGCCTACCCGTCGATGACCGGCATCGCGATCCAGCTGATGATCGGGCCCTGGGTCACGACCAGCATCTACGACATCCCGCTCGTCGACCTGCACCTGAGCGCGGTGCTGACGAACACCGCCGCCGACCGGCGCCTACCGCGGCGCCGGCCGGCCCGAGGCGATCTACATCACCGAGCGGCTGATGGACGCCGCGGCGCGCGAGATGAAGCTCGACCCGGCCGAGCTGCGCCGGCGCAACATGATCCGGCCCGAGCAGTTCCCGTACACGAACGCGATGGCGCCAGGTCTACGACAGCGGCGCGTTCGAGAAGATGCTCGACCAGGGGCTGGCGCTGTCCGACTGGACCGGCTTCGAGGCACGGCGCGCGGCGTCGAAGGCGAACGGCAAGCTGCGCGGGCGCGGCATCGCGACCTTCCTGGAGTGGACCGGCGGCAATGTCGTTCGAGGAGAACGGTCAAGGTCGACGTCACCGCCGACGGCTTCATCGAGCTGACCTCGGCGACGATGCCGATGGGCCAGGGCATCGCGACGAGCTACGTGCAGCTCGCCTACGACGTCTTCGGCGTGCCGCTCGAGACGCATCCGCGTGCTGCAGGGCGACACCGACCGCGCGCAACGGCTTCGGCAGCGCCGGCAGCCGCTCGCTGTTCACCGGCGGCGCTGCGGTGAAGGTCGCGTCCGAGCGCACCGTCGACCACGGCAAGCAGCTCGCCGCCGAGGCGCTCGAGGCGCCGGCGGCCGACATCGAGTACCGCGCCGGCCGCTTCACGGTGGCCGGCACCGACCTCGGCATCGACCTGTTCGAGCTCGCCGGCCGCCAGGCCGGCGCGCGCATCGTCGTCGACGCGACGGCCAAGGCCGACGGCGCCGAGCTGGCCGAACGCCTGCCATGTCTGCGAGGTCGAGGTCGACCCCGCGACCGGCACCACCGAGGTCGTCGCCTACGCGTCGGTGAACGACATCGGCCGCGTCGTCAGCCCGACGATCGTGCGCGGCCAGGTCGAGGGCGGCGCGGTGCAGGGCATCGGCCAGGCGCTGTACGAGCGCGTCGCCTACGACGCCGACAGCGGCCAGCTGCTGAGCGCGAGCTTCATGGACTACGCGCTGCCGCACGCCGACGTCTTCCGCGGCTTCAAGACCGCGTTCGACGAATCGGTGCCCTGCCTGACGAACGCGCTCGGCTCGAAGGGCGTCGGCGAGCTGGGCACGATCGGCGCGACGCCGGCGGTGGTGAACGCGGTCGTCGACGCGCTCGCGCATGGCATCGATGGGGCCGGCCTGGGCCGCGACGCCGAGCGGGTGCAGATGCCGCTCACCGGCGAGATGGTCTGGCGCGCGCTGCAGCGCCGGTTCCCGTCGCCCGGGATCGGGTGAGCGGCGCGCGCGACGCGCCGGCCTGAGGTCTTCGCTCAGGCCGGGCTTGCGCCGGCCCCGAGACCTGCGACGCGCCGGTGCTGCGGCGGTTCGGCCGCGTTCGTGCCGGCCAGCACCTGCGCCAGTTGCTGCAGGCTCTCCAGGTTGTGCGCCGGCAGGAAGCGGTCGACGTGCGGCAGCATCGCCTTGATGCCGCCGGCCTTGGCCTCGAAGGCGTCGAAGCGCAGCAGCGGGTTGAGCCAGATCAGGCGCCGGCAGCTCTTGTGCAGGCGCTCCATCTCGAAGCGCAGCGCCTCGGTGTGGCCGTGCTCGAGGCCGTCGGTGATGAGCAGCACGGTGGCGCGGCCCGACAGCACGCGGCGCGCCCAGCGCTGGTTGAACTGGTGCAGGCATTCGCTGATGCGCGTGCCGCCGGACCAGTCCTCGACGTCGCGCACCACCTGCGCGACCGCGATGTCGGGGTCGCGCTGGCGCAGCGAGCGCGTCGTGCGCGTGAGCCGGGTGCCGAAGACGAAGCTCTCGACGCGCGCGTCGGCATGGCCGAGCGCATGCGTGAAGTGCAGCAGCATGCGCGAGTAGCGGCTCATCGAGCCGGAGATGTCGGCCAGCACGACCAGCGGCGCCGGCCGCGTGCGCGGGCGGCGCCAGCGCAGGTCCCAGAATTCGCCGCCGTGGCGCGCCATCGCCTGCAGCGTGGCGCGGCCGTCGACGCGGGTCTGCCGGCCAGGGTGCGCGGCGCGTTCGGTGCGCCGCGTCGTCAGCGGTTCGAACAGCGGCGCGATGCGCTTGAGCATCCGCTGCGCCTGGCGCCATTCATCGGCCGTCATGGTCTCGAAGTCGGCCTTCTGAAGCAGCTCGCGCTCGTTGAAGGTCAGCATCGCCTCGACCTCGATCTTCTCGGGCGCCGGCGGCTGCTGCGGCGCGTTCGGCTGGTGCGGGAACAACGCCTCGCCGAGGCGCCGGTTCTCGGGCGCGGGCGGGGTCGCCCCTTCCTTGGCCTGCACGCGCGGCAGCAGCATCGCCATCATCCGGCCGGCGAGGTCGGGGTCGCGCCAGAACAGGAAGAAGGCCTGCTCGAACAATTCGCGGTGCTCGACGCGGTCGATGAAGCAGGCGGCGAGCGTGTCGTGGAAGTCGCGCTTCGATTCGAGCCCGGCGACCTGCAGTGCGGTCAGCGCGAGCTGGATCCGGTCGGTCCCCACCGGCAGCCCGGCCTGGCGCAGCACGCGGCCGAAATGCATGACGTTCTCGGCCAGGTGGCCGGGCAGGGAGTCGGGGGAGCGCAGCATTTCAGCGAAGCCGCTCGGCCGCGCGCGACCGGTCTCGGCCCGAAGCGGCCGTTGGCCGCTCCGGGCCAGGGCCGTTTCGCACGGCTCCCCCCGCCCCCTCCGCGAGGGGGCACCTGCATGACCGTCGGTCCGGCCTCGCGGCCGGCGCGTCGTTCGAGGCGCTGCACGTACCCACAGCGCCGCCTGGCTCAAGAGTGGGTCGGCCTGAGGGCCGACTCGTCATCCGAGCTGGAGCCCCCTCGCGGAGGGGGCGCGGGGGAGCGGTGCAAGGGGCCGTTCGGCCCGGGGCGGCCAACGGCCGCTTCGGGCCGAAAGCCGACGCCTGCAGGGCGCAGAAGTCCATCTTGCTAGCCCAGTGACGCCCGCTGCACCTGTTCGAGGATGCGTGCGGCTTCGGAGCCCTGCACCTTGGCGATGTCGTCCTGGTACTTGAGCAGCACGCCCAGCGTGTCGTTGATCGTTTGCGGGTCGAGCACGACGGCGTCGAGTTCCATCAGCGCGCGCGTCCACTCGATCGTCTCGGCGATGCCGGGCAGCTTGTACAGCTCGATCTCGCGCAGCTTCTGCACGAAGGCGACGATCTGCTCGGCCAGTTTTTTCGGCGCACCGGGCACGCGGCGGGACAGGATCGCGGCCTCGCGTTCGGCGTCGGGGAAGCCGACCCAGTGGTACAGGCAGCGACGCTTGACGGCGTCGTGGATCTCGCGCGTGCGGTTGCTCGTCAGCACGACGATCGGGGGCGTGACGGCCTTCACGGTGCCGAACTCGGGGATCGTGATCTGGAAGTCGGACAGCACCTCGAGCAAGAAGGCTTCGAAGGGTTCGTCGGCGCGGTCGATCTCGTCGATCAGCAGCACCGGCGGCACCGGCTGCGCGGGGTCGATGGCCTGCAGCAGCGCACGGCGGATCAGGAAGCGTTCGCTGAACAGTTCGTGGGCCAGCTGCTCGCGGTCCTTGCCTGCCGATTCGCCGAGGCGGATTTCGAGCATCTGGCGCGCGTAATTCCACTCGTAGGCGGCGCCGGCGAGGTCCAGCCCTTCGTGGCATTGCAGGCGGATCAGCGGCCGGCCGAGCATCGTCGCCAGCGTCTTCGCGATCTCGGTCTTGCCGGTGCCGGGTTCGCCCTCCAGGAACAGCGGCCGCTGCAGCTTCAGCGCCAGGAAGACGGTCGTCGCCAGCGCGCGTTCGGGAACGTAGTCGAGCGCGAGCAGGCGTGCCGCGGTGTCGTCGATGCTGCTGGGGAGGGAGGTGTTGCTCACGAGGCGATTCTGGTCGATCAACGAAAACGCCGCACCGAGGTGCGGCGTCGGCGGTGTCTGGCCGTGGCGTCAGCCGACCGCGCGCGCCGTCAGCACCGGGATCAGCGCCGCGCGGTACTCGGCCGAGCCGTGCAGGTCGCTGTTCAGTCCGTCGGCGCCGACCGTCACGCCGGCCAGCGCGGTGGCCGACCAGTTGGCGGTCAGCTTGGCTTCCAGTTCCTTGGCGCGGTAGACGCCGTTGGCACCGGCGCCGGTGATCGCCACCCGCACGCCGGCCGGGCCCTTGCTGACGAAGACGCCGACGATCGAGAAACGCGACGCCGGCTGCTTGAACTTCTGCCAGCCGGCTTTCTCGGGAACGGGGAAGCTGACCGCGGTGATGATCTCGGCGTCTTCGAGCGCGGTGGTGTAGATGCCGCGGAAGAAGTCGTCGGCGGCGATCGTGCGCTTGTTCGTGTGCACGGTGGCGCCCAGGCCCAGCACCGCGGCCGGGTAGCAGGCCGCGGGGTCGTCGTTGGCCAGGCTGCCGCCGATCGTGCCGCGGTTGCGCACCTGGCGGTCGCCGATGTGGCCGGCCAGGTCGGCCAGCGCCGGGATGGCCTTGCGCACCTCGGGCGAGGCGGCGACCGCGGCGTGGGTGGTGGCAGCGCCGATCGTGACCTTGCCGGCCTCGACCTTGATGCCTTTGAGCTCGGCGATGCCGGCCAGGTCGATCAGCGTCGCCGGAGCGGCCAGGCCGAGCTTCATCGACGCGAGCAGGCTCTGGCCGCCGGCCAGCAGCTTGGCGTCGTCCTGGGCGGCGGCGCGGGCCGCGTCGGCCACCGAGGCCGGGGTTTGGTAGGCGAAGGTTTGCATGTCTCGATTCTCCTGGGTTCAGCGCGCGGCCTGGAGGGCCTTCCACACATTGTGCGGGCTGGCCGGCATGACCATGTCCTTGACGCCGAGGGCGTGGCAGACGGCGTTGATGACGGCCGGCGGCGAGCCGATCGCGCCGGCCTCGCCGCAGCCCTTGACGCCGAGCGGATTGTGCGTGCACGGCGTGCCCTTCACCGTCTCGACGACGAAGTGCGGGAAGTCGTCGGCGCGCGGCATCGCGTAGTCCATGTAGCTGCCGGTCAGCAGTTGGCCCGATTCGGGGTCGTAGACGCAGTTCTCGATCAACGCCTGGCCGATGCCCTGGGCCAGCCCGCCGTGGACCTGGCCCTCGACGATCATCGGGTTGACGACGTTGCCGAAATCGTCGCAGGCGGTGAAGCGGTCGACGCGCACGACGCCGGTCGCCGGATCGACCTCGACCTCGCAGATGTAGGTGCCGGCCGGGTAGGTGAAGTTGCTCGGGTCGTAGAAGGCGTTCTCGTTCAGGCCCGGCTCGAGCTTGTCGTGCGGGAAGTTGTGCGGCACGTAGGCGGTGAGCGAGACCTGCGCGAACGGCACCGACTTGTCGGTGCCGGCGACCTTGAAGCTGCCGTTTTCGAAGACCACGTCGCTGTCGGCGGCCTCCATCAGGTGGGCGGCGATCTTCTTGCCCTTGGCGATGACCTTGTCCAGCGCCTTGACGATCGCGGTGCCGCCGACGGCGAGCGAGCGGCTGCCGTAGGTGCCCATGCCGAACAGCACCTTGCCGGTGTCGCCATGCTCGATCGTGATGTCCTCGAGCGGGATCGCCGAGCTTGTCGGCCACCACCTGCGCGAAGGTGGTCTCGTGGCCCTGGCCGTGGCTGTGGCTGCCGGTGAAGACGGTGACCTTGCCGGTCGGGTGCACGCGCACTTCGCCGGCCTCGAACAGCCCGGCGCGCGCGCCCAAGGCGCCGGCGATGCTGCTCGGCGCGATGCCGCAGGCCTCGATGTAGGCCGAGTAGCCGATGCCGCGCTTGAGCCCCTTGGCCGCGCTGGCCGCCTTGCGCGCCTCGAAGCCGGCGACGTCGGCGAGCTCGATCGCGCGCTTCATCGTCGCCTCGTAGTCGCCGGTGTCGTAGGTCAGGCCGACCGGCGTCGCGTAGGGGAAGGTCTTGACGAAGTTGCGCCGGCGCAGTTCGGCCGGGTCGATGCCGAGCTGGCGCGCCGCGGTCTCGACGATGCGCTCCACCGTGTAGGTGGCCTCGGGCCGGCCGGCGCCGCGGTAAGCGTCGACCGGCGCGGTGTTGGTGAACACCGCGTTGACGGTGCAGCAGATCTTCGGCGTCGCGTACTGGCCGGCGAGCAGCGTCGCGTACAGGATGGTCGGCACCGCGGTCGCGAAGGTGCTGAGGTAGGCACCCAGGTTGGCGGTGGTGTTGACGCGCAGGCCGAGGAACTTGCCGTCCTTGTCCAGCGCCAGTTCGGCGGTGGTCAGGTGGTCGCGACCATGGGCGTCGGAGAGGAAGGACTCCGAGCGCTCGGCGGTCCACTTGATCGGCCGACGCAGCTGCTTGCTCGCCCAGACCAGCGCCGTCTCCTCGCCGTAGAGGAAGATCTTGCTGCCGAAGCCGCCGCCGACGTCGGGTGCGACGACGCGCATCTTGTGCTCGGGAATGCCGAGCACGAAGGCGCACATCAGCAGCCGCTCGACGTGCGGGTTCTGGTTCGCCACGTACAGCGTGTACTCGTCGCTGGACGGGTTCCAGTGCGCGTTCGCCGCGCGCGGCTCGATCGCGTTCGGCACCAGCCGGTTGTTGCGGAAGGTCAGCGTCGCGACATGGGCGGCGCCCTTGAACGCGGCGTCGGTGCCGTCCTTGTCGCCGATCAGCCACTGGTAGCAGCGGTTGTCCGGCGCTTCGTCGTGCACGGCAGCCGGTGCGCGTGTTCGCGGTGGCGATGTCGATCACCGCCGGCAGCACCTCGTAGTCGACCTCGATCAGGTCGCGCGCGGTGCGCGCCTGCTCGAGCGTCTCGGCGACCACCAATGCGACGCGGTCACCGACGTAGCGCACCTTGCCGTCGGCCAGGATCGGATGGCGTGGCTCCTTCATCGGCGTGCCGTCGATGTTGTTGATCAGCCAGCCGCAGGGCAGGCCGCCGACGGCCTTGAAATGCTCGCCGGTGAAGATGCCGAGCACGCCCGGCGCCTTCGCCGCGGCCGCGGTGTCGATCGACTTGATCTTCGCGTGCGCGTGCGGGCTGCGCAGGAAGGCGGCGTAGGTCTGCCCTTGCAGCGTGATGTCGTCGGTGTACTGGCCGTTGCCGGTGAGGAAGCGCGCGTCTTCGCGACGCAGGACGCTCTGGCCGATGAAACCCTGTCTTGCGTTCATGTCTGCTCCTGAATTTGGAGCCACCGGGCCGCCGGCGGCGTCTCGCCCCCCGAGGGGCCGAATCCGCTCGGGCCGGCCCGGCGGCGGATTAGGCCATCGCCTTGGTGGCCGCCGCGGCTTGCGTCACCGCCTTGACGATGTTCTGGTAGCCGGTGCAGCGGCACAGGTTGCCTTCCAGGCCTTCGCGGACCTTGGCTTCGGTGCTGCAGTCGTGGTGTTTCACGAGGTCGATCGCGCTCATCACCATGCCCGGGGTGCAGAAGCCGCACTGCAGACCGTGGCACTGGTTGAAGGCCGCCTGCATCGGGTGCAGCGTGCCGTCGGCGGCGGCGACGCCCTCGATCGTCGTCACCTGCCGGCCGGCGGCCTGGCTGGCGAGCATGTTGCAGCTCTTCACCGCGTGCCCGTCCAGGTGCACGGTGCAGGCACCGCACTGCGCGGTGTCGCAGCCGACATGGGTGCCGGTCAGGTGGAGCTGCTCGCGCAGGAATTCGACGAGCAAGGTCTGCGGCGCCACGTCTCGCGAGACGCTCTTGCCGTTGACGGTGAGGGTGATCTGGGCCATGCCGCGGGTCTCCTGGGTGGGGATTCGCCGCCCACGAGCGGGCGACCGGATTGTTCTGTGGGGTTCAGGATAGGCCAAGGCCCTCGCGATGCATCAGGGAAACCGCGCATGTACCGGGACGGTACAGCGCCGCGGGCGGCCGCCGCGGCGGAGATCGGCGCGGCCTCAGCGCAGCCGATCCTCGCCGTCGCGGCGCGGGAACCAGCG
>CAWBHE010000005.1:0-13607 GCA_963788635.1 uncultured beta proteobacterium
CGAAATGAACACCTTCAAGAACCTGCGCCTGGGCGCACGCCTGGGCATGGCCTTCGGCGCGATCCTGCTGCTGACGGTCTGCGTCGGCCTGCTCGCGATCAACCGCATTGGCGCCGTCAACGCGGCGACGGCCGACCTGGCGACGAACTGGCTGCCGGCGACCCGAGCCCTCAGCGAAGCGCGCCAGGCGCTGGACGACCAGCGCCGCGCCGAGCGCAGCCACATGCAGTCGGGCAAGCCCGACGAGTACCGGGCCGAGGAGCTCCGTATCGAGACCGCCCGCACGGCCACGTCCGCGGGATGGAAGCTTTACATCGGAACGGTGACGACCGACGAGGAGCACAGGCTCGCCGACGCCATCACCGGCGCCTATGCGCGCTACGTCGAGGCGCAGAAGAAGATGCTCGCACTGGCACGCGACGGCGGCGCGAGCGACGCTGAGGCGCGCGCGCTGTTCGAGGGCGATAGTCGGGTCAGGCTTTCAATGACATGATGACCGCGATCAATCGCGACGTCGAGTTCCAGAGCAAGGGTGCCGACGCCGCCTACGGCGAATCGCAGGGCGCCTACGAGCGCACGCGCTGGCTCGTCAGCGGCCTGCTGTTCGCCGCCGTCGCGATCGGCGCGCTGCTCGCCTGGCTGATCACGCGCTCGATCACGGCGCCGATCCGCCAGGCGGTGGCGCTGGCCGAGACGCGTGGCGCGCGGTGACCTGCGCAGCCGCATCGAGGTCACCAGCCGCGACGAGACCGGCCAGCTGCTGCGGCGCGCTGCAGCGCATGAACGACGAGCCTGGCTGCGCATCGTCGGCAGCGTGCGCGGCAACGCCGACAGCGTCGCCACCGCGAGCAGCCAGATCGCGCAGGGCAACGCCGACCTGAGCCAGCGCACCGAGGAGCAGGCGAGCAACCTGCAGCAGACCGCGGCGTCGATGGAGCAGCTGACCGCGCACCGTCAAGCAGAACGCCGACACCGCGCGCGCAGGCGACGCGAGCTGGCGACCACCGCCTCGGCCGTGGCCGGCGCAGGGCGGCGAGGTGGTGCAGCCGTGTCGTCGGCACGATGCAGGCGATCAGCGACAGCTCGCGGAAGATCGCCGACATCATCGGCGTGATCGACGGCATCGCGTTCCAGACCAACATCCTGGCGCTCAACGCCGCGGTGGAGGCCGCGCGCGCCGGCGAGCAGGGCCGCGGCTTCGCGGTCGTGGCGGCCGAGGTGCGCAGCCTGGCGCAGCGCAGCGCCGACGGCGGCCAAGGAGATCAAGAGCCTGATCGGCGACAGCGTCGAGCAAGGTCGAGGCCGGCAGCAGCTGGTCGGCGACGCCGGCCGCACGATGGGCGAGATCGTCGCACAGGTCAAGCGCGTGACCGACCTGATCGGCGAGATCAGCGCGGCCAGCGCGAGCAGACGCACCGGCATCGACCAGATCGGCGACGCGGTGACGCAGCTCGACCAGGTGACGCAGCAGAACGCCGCGCTCGTCGAGGAGAGCGCCGCCGCCGCCGACAGCCTGCAGCAGCAGGCCGCTCCAGCTCGCGCAGGCGATCTCGTTCTTCACGCTCGACGAGAACAAGCAGTCGGTGGCAGCCGCTGCACCGAAGTCGGCACGGCGCAAGCCCGCCGCCCCGGTCAAGCCTGCGGCCAAGGCCCAGCCCACGCGCCGGCCCGCGGCCAGCGCCGCGCAAGGCCACGCCCGCCGCGGCCGTGACGCCGAAGCCGCGGCCGACGACGACTGGACCTCGTTCTAAACCAAGACCGGCGCAGGCCCTGCACTGCGGGGTTTGCGCCACCCCGGACCCGGGCGCGCCCGTGGACGCCACCCGTTGACGTTCACGAGCGCTGCCCAGACCTCCTGCTGATCGATAGAGAATTTCGATGAAGAACCTGACGATTGGTACCCGCCTCGCGCTGGCGTTTGCGCTGCTGCTGTCGCTGTCGGTCGTGCTGGCCGGAGTCGGCTGGCGTCGGCTGGCCGATCTGTCCGACCGACTGAACACGTTCGCGAACGTGGACAACCTGCAAGGTCGACGACCTGAGCGAAGTCGCCCGCGGCGTCAACATGGCGCGCGATCGCAGCACGCAACCTGGTCTTCGTCACCGACCCGCAGGCGCGTCGGGTCGAACTGCAGCGGATCAGCGACGGCCAGAAGGACATCGACCATGGCTTCCAGGCCCTGACCGAGCTGCTGGCCAAGCATGGCACCGACGACGAACGCTCCAAGCTCGAGGATCTGAAGGCGATGGAGGCGCTATACCTGCCGATCGCGACCCGCATCGTCCAGCTCGCCACCAGCAACGACGTTGCCGGCGCGACGCAGGACCTCACCCGAAGTGCATGCCGCTGCTGGCCAAGGTCACCGCCCACCTGCAGGCGTTCCAGGAAACCGCCTGCACCAGACCACGCGCGACGTGCCAAGAAGGCGGAGCAGGACTACCGCAACGCGGTGGCGCTGTTGCTGAGCTGTCACGCTCGCCGTGCTCGGCGCCGGAACGGCGCTGGCCTGGTGGCTGACGCGTTCGATCACGGCGCCGATCCGCCAGGCGGTGGCGCTGACCGAGACGGTGGCGCGCGGTGACCTGCGCAGCCGCATCGAGGTCACCAGCCGCGACGAGACCGGCCAGCTGCTGGGCGCGCTGCAACGCATGAACGGCGAGCCTGCTGCGCATCGTCGGCAGCGTGCGCGGCAACGCCGACAGCGTGGCCACCGCGAGCAGCCAGATCGCGCAGGGCAATGCCGACCTGAGCCAGCGCACCGAGGAGCAGGCGAGCAACCTGCAGCAGACCGCGGCGTCGATGGAGCAGCTCACCGCCACCGTCAAGCAGAACGCCGAGACGCGCACGCCAGGCCGTGCAGCTGGCCGACGGCCGCCTCGCGGCGTGGCCGGCCAGGGCGGCGAGGTCGTCGGCCGCGTCGTCGCGACGATGGACGAGATCATCAGCGCCAGCCGCAAGAAGATCGCCGACATCATCGGCGTCATCGACGGCATCGCGTTCCAGACCAACATCCTGGCGCTCAACGCCGCGGTCGAGGCGGCGCGTGCCGGCGAGCAGGGCCGCGGCTTCGCGGTCGTCGCCGGCGAGGTGCGCAGCCTGGCCCAGCGCAGCGCCGAGGCGGCCAAGGAGATCAAGAGCCTGATCGGCGACCAGCGTCGAGCAAGGTCGACGACCGGCAGCAGCCTGGTCGGCGACGCCGGCCGCACGATGGGCGAGATCGTCTCGCAGGTGCAAGCGCGTGACCGACCTGATCAACGAGATCAGCGCGGCCAGCGTCGAGCAGACCGACCGGCATCGGCCAGATCGGCGACGCGGTGACCCAGCTCGACCAGGTCGACGCAGCAGAACGCCGCCCTGGTCGAGGAGAGCGCCGCCGCCGCCGACAGCCTGCAGCAGCAGGCCTCCCAGCTCGCCCAGGCGATGCTCGTTCTTCACGCTTCGACGACCCACAGTCGTCCGGTTCGCGCGCAAGCTGAAGACAGTCGCCATGAACCCGACGCAGAAGAGCCTGCTCGAACAGATGGAGGTGCACGACTTCGAGATCGCTCGCCGCAAGGAACTGCTGGGCTTCACGACGTACGACGCGCAGCTGCTCGCGGCCTGCCGCGACTTCATCGAGAGCGAGGTCGAGGCCATCGTGACGATGTTCTACGAGAAGCAGACCGCGGTCGACGAGATCGCGCTGATCATCGGCGACATCGACACGCTGACGCGCTTGCGCTCGGCGATGGTGCGCTACGTCGAGGACCTGTTCTCGGGCTTACTACGACGAGGAGTACGTCAACAACCGGCTGCGCATCGGGCCTCGTGCACAAGCGCATCGGCGTCGCGCCGAAGTACTACCTGTCGGCGATGCGGATCCTGAAGTCGCTGCTGCTGGACGTGATCGGGCATCGGCTCGCCGGTCACCCGGACCGCGAGCCGACGATGCATGCGCTGGACAAGCTGCTGTACGTCGACAACGAGTTCGTCTTCGACACCTACATCCGCAGCCTGCTGGCCGAGATCGAGACCGCCAAGGACAAGGCGATCCAGCACGCGCTGAGCCTGGAGGAGAAAGTCGCCGAGCGCACTCGCGAGCTCGAGGAGGTCTCGCGCCGCGACCCGCTGACCGGCCTGTACAACCAGCGTTTCTTCGTCGAGTCGCTGCGCCGCGAACTGTCGCGCGGCAAGCGGTCGGGCAAGCCGCTGGCGCTCGTCTACGTCGATGTCGACGGCTTCAAGCACATCAACGACGCTCATGGCCACCTGGCGGGCGACGAGGTGCTGCGCCGCATCGCGCTCACGCTGTCGGCCGAGTGCCGCAGCTACGACCTGGCCTGCCGCTACGGCGGCGACGAGTTCTGCGTGCTGATGCCCGACAGCGACCTGGCCGGTGCGCGCGAATTCGGCCAGCGCCTGCGCGCCGCGCTGAGTCGCGACGAAGGACTGCCGCGCATCAGCGTCGGCGCCTCACAGGCCGGGCCCGAAGAGTGGCCCGACGCGAACGAACTGATCGGCGAGGCCGATCGCCGCATGTATGCGGCGAAGTCGCGCGGCAGCGGTGAACGCAGCGTCGGCGAGCCACCTCCCGGCATCGACCTGTGACGACGCGGACCTCTCGGCACCGGACCTGGCGGCGTCCGGCGCTGCTGCTCGGCGCAGCGCTGCCCTGTTCGGCAGCGCTGGCCTTCGCCCCGCCAGCGCCCCCGTCGGGCCCGGCCGGCCTTGCCGCCGCCGGCGTGCTGGCGCTGGCCGCCGTGCTCGGCGTGGCGGCACATGCGCCTGCAGCGGCGTGAGATCGAGCGTCTGCGCGAGGCGCGCGACCGCGCCGAGGCGCGCCGGCATGCGGCGCAGCGCCGGCTGCACGAGCTCTACGACAACGTCGACCTGCTGGTCGTCGCGGTGGACCTGCAGTGGCGCATCACCTACGCGAACGCCTGTTTCGCTCGGCTCGCAGACTGCGACCGCGCCGGACTGATCGGCGAGGACTGGGTGGACCGCTTCCTGCCCGCCGAGCGCGCGGCAGAGCGAGAGGCGGCGACCGCAGCGCTCGCCGCCGGGACCGTGGCCCGCCACACCGAGGCCGACGTGCTGTTCGGCAGCGAAGCGCCACGACGCGTGCGCTGGAGCACGGTGCCGGTGCGCGACGACGACGGCCAGGTCGTCGGCCTGCTCGGGGTCGGGCAGGACGTGACCGAGGAACTGGCCGCGCGGCGCCGGGCCGAGCGTGTGACGGGCATGTACGAGGCCTTGTCGCGCGTGAACCGCGCCGTCGTGCGTGGCGCCGCGGAAGGCGAACTGTGCGACGAGATCTGCGCCGCCTGCGTCGAAGTCGGCCACGCGACGCTGGCCAGCCTCTGGCGGCTCTGCGATGCCGGACTCGAGCTCGTCGCCCACCGCGGGCCGTTCGACGCGGTCTTCGGCCATGTCCGATCGCCCTGGGATCACCGCGATCCGACCTTCGCCTCGACGCGCACCGTCGAGGCTCTGCGCAGCGGCCGCATCGCCTACACGAACGACTACCTCGGCGACGCTCGCGGTCACCCGTGGGAAGAGGCGGCACGCGCGAGCGGCATGCGCGCGCTGGCGGCGGTGCCGCTGGCGCACCGGGGGCCGGCCACCGGCGTGCTCGTGCTTCACCTGGGCGAGGCGGGCTGGTTCGACCCCGCATTGCTGAGCCTGTTCGAAGCGATGGCCGCCGACGTCTCGTACGCGCTCGCCAGGCTGCGCGCCGAGCGCGAGCGCGAGGAAGCGCGGCGCCAGGCACTGGAGCACGAGCGCCGGTTCCGCCGCGTCTTCGACGCCGCACCGCAGATGAAGACGCTGAGCGACGGCGCGCAGGGCCGGCTGCTCGACGTCAACCTGGCGTTCGCCGAGGCGCTCGGCATCGACCGCGAGCGGCTGATCGGGCGCACGCTGGCCGAGCTCGGCCACGGCCCCGCGGCGTCGCTGGCGCCGCAGCTCGAGCACGACCTGAAGCAGGGCGGCGGCCGTGCGCGCGGGCTCGAGGCGCGCTTCGCACGCGGCGACGGGACGACGCTGGACGTGCTCGTCAACGCCGAACCGATGGACTTCGGCGACCGGCAGGCGCTGCTCACGGTCTACAGCGACGTGACCGAGCTGAAGCGCGTCGAACGCGAGCTGCGCGCGAGCCTGGAGCGCTTCCAGCTCGCCGCGTCGACCGGCAACGTCTGGGCCTGGGATCCGCGCGAGAACCTCTTCAGCCCGCCGATCGCCGTGTGGCGGCGCCTGGGCTACGACGACGCGACCGGGCCGGGCGGCTGGTGGCACCTGATTCACGACGACGATCGCGAACACATGCGACGCGAGCTCGTCGCGCACCTGAAGCGGCAACGACCCTTCGATGTCGAGTTCCGCGTGCGCGGCGCCGACGGCCACGACCAGTGGCTGCACGCCCTGGGGCAGGCGCAGTGGGGGCCCGACGGCCGCGCCGTGCAGATGGCGGGTTCCGTGTTCAACGTCTCGCGCCGCCTCGACGCCGAACGCGCGCTGCGCAGTCGCGAGCAGCAGCTGGCCGGCATCGTCGACACCACGGTCGACGCCATCGTCAGCGTCGACGCCGAGCAACGCATCCGTGTCTTCAACCGGGCGGCGGCGCAGATGTTCCGGATCGACACTGGCGCTGCCCTCGGCCAACCGCTGTCGCGCTTCATCCCCGCCGCGGCCCGCGCGGCGCATGTCGGGCACGTCGCGGGCTTCGCGCGGGCGGGCGCACCGTCGCGCCGCATGGGCGCCCAGGAGCCGCTGACGGCGCTGCGCGCCGATGGCGAGGCCTTCCCCATCGAGGCCTCGGTCTCGCATTCCGGCGAGGGCGAGACGCTGCTGCTGACCGCCGTGGTGCGCGACATGAGCGAGCCCCTCGCGGTAGAACGGGCGCGCCGGGCCCAGGCGGTGGCCGAGGCCGCCAACGCCTCGAAGACCGAATTCCTCTCTCATATGAGCCACGAACTGCGCACGCCGCTGAATGCCGTGCTCGGCCTGATGCGACTGGCGCTCGACGACCCGCACGAACCGCTCGCGCCGACGCAGCGCCAACGTGCCGAGCTGGGCGAGCAGGCCGGGCGCCACCTGCTGGGGTTGATCGAGGACCTGCTCGACTTCTCGCGCCTCGAGGTGGGGCAGATCGCGGTCGTCGCGGAAACCGTCGAGCTGGGCCCGGTGATCGACGCCGCCATCGCGTTCTGCGCCGCCGACGCGCGGCGCTACGGCGTCAGCATCGTCCGCGAGCCCGCCGTCGCGTTGCGGCGAACCGTGTGCGCCGACGCACAACGACTGCGCCAGGTGCTGGTCAACCTGCTGTCCAACGGTGCGAAGTACAACCGCCCCGGCGGGACGGTTCGAATCGGCGTGCGGCTGGAGGCGGCCGGCGTCGGCATCGAGGTCGTCGACGACGGCCTGGGCATGGACGCGCAGCAGCTGGCCCAGCTGTTCCAGCCTTTCAACCGCCTCGGCCGCGAACAGGGTCGCGTCGAAGGCTGCGGCATCGGCCTCGCCTTGTCGCGCCAGCTGGTCGAACGCATGAACGGCCGGATCGAAGTGAGCAGTGAAGCCAGTCAGGGATCCCGCTTTGTCGTCTGGCTACCCTGCGCCGTGCCGGCTGGGCAGACGGCTTCGACGGCCGCGCCGGACAGCGTCCTCGACGCGCGACCTGTCGCGGAATCGACCGGCACCGTGCTCTATGTCGAGGACGAGCCGGTCAACCGACTTGTCATGGAACAGTTCTTCATGCGCTGGCCCGGGATCGAACTCCAGCTGGCGCCCGACGGCGCAACGGCGCTGGCGATGGTCCGCAACCGGAGGCCCGACCTGGTGCTGCTCGACATGCACTTGCCCGACGCCACCGGCGTCGAGCTGGCCGACAAGCTGCGAGGCATGGCCGACGCGCAAAGCCTGCCGATCGTGATGCTGTCCGCGACGGCCACCGACGACGACCGCGCGTGCGCCGCGGCGGCCGGGGCCGACGAATACTGGACCAAGCCCTGGGACTTCGACGCGATGGCGGCCATGCTCACAAGGCGGTTGCGGCTCGCGCAGACCTCGACCCGCATCGACACGGGCCATGGCGGGCCGGCGTCCGCGATACCGTGCTCGATGAAGCGCACCAATGGGCAGGCGTGAGCTGCTGGGCAAAGCACGGCGGGGCACATTGCTTATGCGCGCCCCACGGGTTGCACGCCTCCTGGGGTCATTGTGGCGGCGCTCCACCGACGTTCGTCGCCGCTGGCGCCATCGCCAACCGTGTTCATGGTCAGTGAATGCCGAGCCGGAAGAAGTACGGTCCAGCTCCCCGCCAGGCCAACGCATCACCAGTCCCCGCGCCGCCATTACTGCAGGTGGCACCTACTTCCGAGTCCCCACCTCAGGGTGTCCGATGGGTTGAGTCCCTCGCAAATGATGCGAACCGCAGATGCTGGCGCCTGAACTGGACGGTCAGGAGTGCCCGCTTGTGGCCGAGAGTGTGAGCCCAGTGCCTCACCGCGAACGACTCCTCCCGGATGTGTTGCAGCTGTTCACGACGCGAACGCCGATCGCCGACTCGGCGTCGGTGATCGATGCCAGAAAGCGAAGCCGGAGCGCGCTCCGGCTTGCGGGTCGGTCACTCGGCGTCGTCGCTCACCGGCACGCAGCTGCAGAACAGGTGCCGGTCGCCATGCACGTTGTCGACCCGGCCCACCGGCGACCAGTACTTCTGCCGTCGCAGCGCCGGCAGCGGATAGGCTGCCTGCTCGCGGCTGTAGGGATGCGGCCAGGCGGCCCCGATCAGCGCTTGCGCCGTGTGCGGCGCATGCTTGAGCGGGTTGTCGTCCCTGGGCCAGGCGCCGCTCCCGACCTGCGCGATCTCGGCGCGCGACGCGATCATCGCGGCGACGAAGCGGTCGAGCTCGATGCGCGGCTCGCTCTCGGTGGGCTCGATCATCAGCGTGCCGGGCACCGGGAAGCTCAGCGTCGGCGCGTGGAAGCCGTAGTCGATCAGGCGCTTGGCGACGTCCTCGGCGTTGATGCCGGTGCTGGCCCGTCTGCCGCCGCAGGCGTTGCGGCAGACGGGCCAGCACCGGCTCGGCGAAGAACGACGATGGCGGGTGGGATGGGGTGGGTTCGGGCATCGGTACGCGGGCGGGCTCGGCGCAGTCCATTCGCCGCCGCCCTTGACGCGATATCGGCCCCCGGCGTCGGGCTTGAGCCGGCGTGACTGGCACTCGACGATGTTCACCGCCAGCCCGCCGCGCGCCGTTTCCTTGTACTTGGTCATCATGTCGGCGCCGGTCTCGCGCATCGTCTTGATGACCTGATCCAGGCTCACGAAATGGCGGCCGTCGCCGTGCGGCGCCATCCGCGCGGCGCGCATCGGGCCCACGGTGTGGCTGCTGCTGGGGCCGATGCCGATCCTGAAGAGGTCGAAGACGGATACGGCCATGTCTGTTGATCCTCGGTTGGCCGGCCGCCTTCGGCGCGACGGGACTGCACGCGCATTGTCGGCGGAACGTCACCGTCGAGCTGATTGCCGTCGATCGGCGTTGACTGGTCGGCATCGGCTCACGACCCGGCGTCGACATTTCAGTCAGCGGCGCGAGTAGCGGCAATGCAGCGAGCGCCGACAGAGACCGTTCCTTTTCCGGCGCTAGTACTTTGACACGTAAATAACGGAACATGAGTACACTCTCACCATCGTCACTCGATGCACGGAGGTGTTGCCATGCGCCAGACGGAACTGCACTTGACCGAGGAGGACCGCTCGGTCGTGGACGAGATTCGCAGCAAAGGCATGCATCAATCGCGAGAGGTCAATCGAGCGCATGTCCTGTCCTCGCTGGACCGGGGCGTCCCGGAGGCCCAGATCATGGCGGTGCTGGGAATTGGGCGCACGGCAGTGTGGCGCACCCGCGCGGCGTATCTGCAAGGCGGTGTCGAGTTGGCGGTGTTCGACGTTGCGCGCTCAGGCCGGCCGCGCCAGTACGACACGGACGACGAGGCGCGAGTGACGGCGCTGGCGTGTTCGGCGCCGCCCAGCGGGCCGGCAGCGCTGGACGATGGTGGAACTCGAGCGCGCCGCGCGCCAGGAGCCTGGCATGGGCGCCGTGAGTCGAGAAACCGTGCGGCGCATGCTCAAAAAAACGATCTCAAGCCCTGGCGCAGGCTGATGTGGTGCATCGGCGCGTTGACCGAGGAGTACCGGCGCCGCATGTACGCCTTGCTCGCGTTGTACGCGCGGCCCATGTCGCGAGGCGGAGCCGGTCATCTGTATCGACGAGAAGAGCCTGCAACTCATCGGCCACAGCCGCGCAGCCGCTGCCGATGGACTCGCGCAACCCCGCCAAGGTGGACTACGAATACGTGCGCAACGGCACGACCAATCTGTTCGTGGCCGTCGAGCCCAAAGCAGGACAGCGGATCGTCTCGGTCACCGAGCGCCGGGGCAAAGTCGACTTCGTTGCGTTCGTCGACGACTTGCTGACCAACGCATACGCCAAGGCTCGCCGAGTTCACTTGGTGCTGGACAACCTGAACACTCCACTTCAGAAAGTGCTTCGACGACGTGCTGGGCAAACGCGCGGCGGCCAAGCTCTTGCGCCGAGTGCAATTCCACTACACGCCCAAGCACGCGAGCTGGCTGAACATGGCGGAGATCGAGATCGGCATCCTCAGTCGTCAATGCCTGGACCGACGCGTCGCCAGTCGACAACTTCTGCAGAGCGAAGTCGACGCGTGGCAGCAGGCTCGCAACGCTGCGAAGCGAACCATCGAGTGGAAGTTCACTCGTCAGGATGCGGATCAGAAGCTCGGTCGGCATTACGTTCCGAAACTTGCGTGTTGATGTACTAGGAGCGTGGCCTGGTGATCGGCCCGGTGGTGCTCACGCTGGCCCGCGAGCTGTGGGAGCAGCGGGTGCGCGAAGGCGGACGCTAAGGGCCTCCGCGCCGCACGCGGTGTCAGGCCGGTTTGGCCGCCTGCAGGATCGACTGTGCGCGCCGCACCGGCACGGTGTCACCTGCTTCGGGCAGCCGATCGACGAGCACGGCCAGGGCGCGGCGCTCCCCGACCACCGCCTCGTGATGCTCGCACAGGTCCACGAGCGCGAGCAGTTCGAGCCAGGGCGCCTGCTGTGCCCGCGCCTCTTCGATGGCGCGTCGGACCGCGGCGGCACCGGCTTCGGCCTGGCCTTGCGCCCGGGCGATCGCCGCCTCCAGCAGCCACAGCTGCGGCAGGACCACGCGCTCGGCGAGCTCGTCAGCGACCCGCAGCGCTTGCTGGAGCTGGACTCGCGCCGCATCGTGATCGCCGGCCAGCAACAGGGCCTGCGCCGCGTAGCTCAACACCTCGCTGGCGCCGGAGCGCATGCCGAGCCGAGCGTTCTCCTCGCAGGCCTCGCAGATCAGGCGGTGGCCCTCGAGCGGCGCTCCGTTCAGAGCCTGCGACCATCCGCGGTACCAGCGGCACGCCGTCCGGCCCTGCGCCAGTGAGAACTCGTCGACAAGCGCCAGCATCTCGTCGGCCAGGGCTGCGACGCGCCTGGCGTTGCCCAGGCGCACCTCGAACAGTGCCTCGTGCCAGGTGGCGACGAGCTTGGTCGTCGGCTGCCGCAGATCGCGTGCACGCTCGTGCGCGCGCCGCAGATGCGCCCGGGCCTGCCCGACCAGTCCACGCTGCACGAGCTCGATGGCCAGCATGCCGAACAGCGTCACCTGCGGATCGGCGACGAAGATCTCCCCGGCCGCGATGTTGTCGAGCGCGCGCGCGGTAAGCGACACGTGCTCGCGCACCAGCGCCTCGCAGGCATCGGCCACCGATGCGATGTCGCGCTCCAGGGCCAGCGCCACCGCGATGCCGCCATCGTCAGTGTCAGGAGCTGGTCGACCTTGTCCAGTCCCTGCACCATCACTTGGCGGATCGGGCCGATGAGCTTGCCCCAGCCGAAGCACTGCTCGATGCGCTTTCTCTTGCGCTGGCTCGTCTCTCCCCCGCGTCAGAATAGTTGTCGCCTCCATAGACCAACCCAGGGGGCGGCGATGAAGGACGGACTTGGCTCGATACGGACAGGCATTCAAGGACAGAGCGGTAGCGAGGTTGCTGCCGCCGGAGAGCGCAGCGCTGGAGGTGGTGGCGCGCGAGGTTGGCATTGGAGCGGGAACGCTGGAGCGCTGGCGCGAGGATGCGCAGTCCAGGCCCGCCCGAGGGCGGGCCTGGACTGCGGGCGCCCGGCTTGAGGCCGTGATCACCACGGCGGCGATGAACGAGGCGGGCAAGAGCGCCTGGTGCCGCGAGCACGGGGTGTACCCGGCCGAGCTGGACAAGTGGCGCGCGAGCTGCACCACCGCGCTGGCCGAGCCCGAGGAGGCGCGCGCCAGCCCCCAGGCCACGCGCGCTGACCGCAAGCGCATCAAGGAGCTCGAACGCGACCTGCTGCGCAAGGACCGGGCGTTGGCCGAGACGGCAGCCCTGCTGGTGCTGTCAAAAAAAGTCGCGGCGATCTTCAACAAGGGCGAGGACGAATGATCGGCCTCGAAGATCGCCAAGCCCTGGCCCAAGACATCAACGCAGCGCACAGCGCCGGAGCGCGGCTGCAGCCGGCCTGCGAGATCGCCGGCATCGATGTGCGCACCCTGCAGCGCTGGAAGGCCCAGGAAGGCCTCACGGCGGGCGATGGCAGGCCGCAGGCCGTGCGGCCCGATGCCCAGCCATGCCTTGAGCCCGGCCGAGCGTGCCGCGTTGCTGGCCGTGGCCAACGAGCCGCGCTTCGCGCTCGTGCCGCCGGCGCGCATCGTGCCCATGCTGGCCGACGAAGGCGTGTACCTGGCCAGCGAGTCCAGCTTCGTCCGCGTGCTGCGCGAGCACGGGCAGAACGCCCACCGCGGCCGCGCCAAGGCGCCCAAGGCGACGCGCCCGCCCACCACGCACATCGCCACGGCGCCGCGGCCAGGTCTGGTGCTGGGACATGACCTACCTGCCGGCCAACGTGATGGGCCGATGGTTCCACCTGTACCTGATCCTGGACCTGTACAGCCGCAAGATCGTGGGCTGGGAGGTGCACGACAGCGACGACGCCGACCATGCCGCGCACCTGGTGCGCCGCACGGCGCTGGCCGAGGGCATCGCCACCATGGACACCAAGCCGGTGCTGCATGGCGACAACGGCTCCACCCTGAAGGCCACGACGGTGCTGGCGATGCTGCACTGGCTGGGCGTCAAGCCCTCGTACTCGCGACCTCGCGTCAGCGACGACAACGCCTATGCCGAGTCGCTGTTCCGCACGGCCAAGTACCGGCCCGAGTTCCCCACCAAGGGCTTCGCCGAGCTTGGACGAGGCCCGGACCTGGGCGGCTGACTTCGTGCATTGGTACAACGTCGATCATCGCCACAGCGGCATCCGCTACGTCAGCCCGGCAGCAGCGCCACGCCGGCCAGGACCAGGCCATCCTGGCGGCTCGGCACGCGCTGTACGCCCAGGCCAGGAAGCGCAACCCGGCACGCTGGTCTGGCAACACACGCGACTGGTCGCCCATCGACGCCGTGACTCTCAATCCCGAGCGCGACGAGGTGGTCAACATGGCGGCCAGCGCTCAACATACTCAGCAGAAAGCTGCGTGACTCGGGCGACAACTACCTTGAC
>CAWBHE010000006.1:0-22916 GCA_963788635.1 uncultured beta proteobacterium
CGGACTTGCGGCCGGGCCAGCAGGACCGCTGCGCCGACCAGCCAGAGCAGCAGCGCCAGCGCCGTCAGCGGCCAGAACAACAGGCCCAGGCCGGCGACGCCGCGCGGTGGCGCCGGCAGCGCGAGCCGGCTGCCGTCGCCGAAGTGCAGCGTGGCGCTTGCGCCGACCAGCGCCCCGGTCAGGGCTTGCTGGCGCTGCACGAGGCGCGCGCGGTGCGCGTCGTCGACCTGCCAGCGCGGCGACTCGTGCGCCGCCAGCCCGTCCAGCGTCAGCGTGTGACCGCCGGCCCCTTCGATGGCGACGAGCGGCTGGCCGGATTTCGCGGCCAGCGCCGGGATCGTGCTGTCGACCAGGACCGTCCGGCCCTGGCTGTCGGCGTGCACGGTGGCGGCCAGGAAGGGGCTGTCGGCCAGCCAGCGAATCCAGGCGTAGCTGGCCAGGCAGCCGATCACCGCCACCAGCACCATCAGGCGCAGCCGCCAACCGATCCAGCGCGTGGTCGGGCGTGGGTCGAGCCGACGCTCCGGCCGGGCCGGGTCGACGCTGGCCTCACCGGTGGCGGGCTGCGCCATCGCGCGTCAGCCGTTCACACCAGGCCTTGCTTGCTGGCCAGCACCGCCGCCTCGGCGCGGCTGGACACGTTGAGCTTCTTGTAGATGGACTTGATGTGGTCGTTGACGGTGAACCACTTGATGCCCATCAGGCTCGCGATCTCCTTGATCGTGAAGCCCTTGCTCAGATAGGTCAGCACCTCGGTCTCGCGCGGCGTCAGGCGTTCGTGGTCGGGCTGGCGCTCGATCGGCAGTGGCCGACTGGTGGTGAAGCCGGTCGTGTTCATGAAGCCGGAGTCCGGCGCCTGCGAGTCGCTGCCCGCGCCCTGGCGGAAGTGGGTGAGCAGCCGGCGCGCGATCGCCGGCGACAGCGGTGGCTGCCCGCGCACGATCTTCTGCAGTTCCTCGACCAGCACCTCGAAGCGGTCTTCCTTGAGCAGGTAGCCGTCGGCGCCGCGCTGCAGCGCGGGGAACAGGTGGTCGTCGTCGGAATACAGCGTGGTGACGATCTTCGTCGCCGGGTAGTGCGACAGCTCGGCGAGCAACTCCATGCCGTTGCCGTCCGGCAGTTCGAGGTCGACCAGGATCAGCTTGAAAGGGTCGACCCCGTGCAGCCCGGTGGCGCCGCCGGTGAGGTTGATGTGGCGGCGCGCGGTCTCGAGGTCGCCGGCCTCGGTGATCTGGTTGGCATCGCTGAAGCTCTCGCGCACCACCCGGCACAGAAAGCTGCGCGCGACGGGGTTGTCCTCCAGGATCAGCACCTTGACAGCCATCGGCCACCCCCTCGTTGTCTGCTGCGTCGATGCTAGCGCCGAACGCCGCGGCCGACCGCCGTCCCTGCGAATGGTTACGCGCCCGGGTTACGGGTTGACGAGCAGCAACTTGCCGCGCACCTGGCGCGTGCCCATGCGGGCGTAGGCCGCCGGCAGCTCGGCCATCGGCAGGCGCTGGTCGATCACCGGCTTGATCTTGCCCTGGCCGTACCACTGCGCCAGCTCGGCCAGCGCGGCGGCGCTGGCCTGGGGCTCGCGCTTGACGAAGTCGCCCCAGAACACGCCGACGATGGAGGCGCCCTTGAGCAAGGCCAGATTCCACGGCAGCGCCGGAATGCCGCCACCCGCGAAGCCCACCACCAGGTAGCGGCCGCGCCAGGCGATCGAGCGGAACACCGGTTCGGCGAGGTCGCCGCCCACCGGGTCGTAGACGACATCCGGGCCGCGGCCGCCGGTGAGGGCCTTCAGCGCCTCGCGCACATTGGCGCTGCCGTAGTTCAGTGTCTCGTCGGCACCGAGCGTCTTGCACAGCGCGCACTTTTCGTCGCTGGACGCGGCCGCGATGACGCGCGCGCCGGCCGCCTTCGCGATCTGCAGCGCGGCGGTGCCCACGCCGCCGGCGGCGCCGAGCACGAGCACCGTCTCGCCGGCCTTCAACGCGGCGCGGTCGATCAGCGCGTGGTGCGAGGTGCCGTAGGTGAAGGCGAAGGCGGCCGCGTCCTCGAGCGCGAAACCGGGCGGCAGCGGCAGCACCTGGGCCGCGGCGACGCAGGCATGGGTCGCGAAGCCGCCGGTGCCGGCGATGGCGGCGACCGGCTGGCCGATCTTCGAGACGTCGTGACGCCTTCGCCCAACGCGTCGACCGTGCCCGCGTACTCGGCGCCCGGCACGAAGGGCAACGCTGGCTTGAACTGGTACTTGCCTTCGACGATCAGCAGGTCGGGGAAATTCAGGCTCGCGGCGCGCACCGCGATGCGCACCTCACCGGGCTTGGGCTCGGGGGTCGGCAGGTCGCGGAACTGCATCGCCTCGATGCCGTCCAGGGTCTCGCAAAGCCAGGCCTTCATCGTGTCTCCTTCGGGGGCGGACGCGCATCTTACGAGGCTGCCGCGCAGCGACTCCCTACAATGACTTCGATGCACATTCTGATCGCCAACGACGATGGCTATCTTGCCCCCGGGCTGGCCGCGCTGGTGCGCGCCTGCGAGGGGCTGGGCACGATCGATGTCATCGCGCCCGAGCAGAACGCGAGCGGCACCTCGAACGCGCTCACGCTGAACCGCCCGCTGCAGGTGTTCGAGGCGCGCGGCGAGCACGTGCGCGGCTTCAAGGTCATCAACGGCACGCCGTCGGACTGCGTCCACGTCGCGCTCACCGGCCTGCTGCCGCAGCGGCCCGATCTGGTGCTGTCGGGCATCAACAACGGCGCCAACATGGGCGACGACACGCTGTATTCGGGCACCGTGGCGGCGGCGATGGAAGGCTATCTGTTCGGCATCCCGGCGATCGCGTTCTCGCAGGCCGAGAAGGGCTGGGGCCAGCTCGACGCGGCCGCCGCCACCGCGCGCGCGGTGATCGACCAGGTGCTCGCCGGCGGTCCGCCGGCCGGGCCCTGGCTGCTCAACGTGAACATCCCGAACCGCGCCGACGCGTCGATGCTGCCGCGCGTGGTGACGCGCCTGGGCCGCCGCCATGCCAGCGAACCGGTGATTCGCCAGACCAACCCGCGCGGCGAGGCGATCTACTGGATCGGCCCGGCCGGCGACGCACGCGAGGCCGGCGCCGGCACCGACTTCCACGCCGTCGCGGCGGGCGCGGTGTCGATCACGCCGCTGCAGGTCGACCTGACGGACCACGCCGGGCGCGACGGCTGGGCGAGCCGCCTCGGCGCGGCGCTCGGCGCCTGAGCGCATGGCGAAGACTCCCGGCCGCTTTCCGGTGGCGCTCGACCGCATGCAGCGCGGCCCGCGCAGCGCGGGCGCGGAAGTGCTGCGCCCGCAGCGCCCGCTGCACGAGGCCGCGCAGGACGCGGCGCGGCGCGTCACGCCCAGCGGCCTGGGCCTGGATTCCCAGGCGGTGCGCGAGCGCATGGTCGCGCGGCTGCGCGCGGACGGCATCCGCAACGAAGCGGTGCTCCAGGCGTTCGCCAGCGTTCAGCGGCATCGTTTCGTCGACAGCGCGCTCGCCAACCAGGCCTACGAAGACACCAGCTTGCCGATCGGCCTGGGGCAGACGATCTCGAAGCCTTCGGTGGTGGCGCGCATGCTGTCGCTGCTGTTCGAGGGCGAGCGCGCTTCGGCCAGCGGGCGGCTCGGGCGCGTGCTCGAGATCGGCACCGGCTGCGGCTACCAGACCGCGCTGCTCGGCCTGCTCGCGAGCCAGGTGCTGTCGGTCGAGCGGTTGAAGCCGCTGCACGAGAAGGCGCGGGAGAATCTTGCCGGCTGGCGCGGCGGCGACCTGCGCCTGGTCTGGGGCGATGGCCGGCTCGGCCACGCGCCGCGCGCGCCTTTCGATGCGATCATCGCCGCGGCCGGCGGCGACGACCTGCCCCCGGCCTGGACCGAACAGCTCGCCGAGGGCGGCCGGCTGGTCGCGCCGATGCACGACGCCGCGGCGGGCGGCCAGGTGCTGCTGGTCATCGACAAGCGGACCGACGGCCTGCGCCGGCAGGTCCACGATGCGGTGCATTTCGTCCCTCTAAAATCCGGCACGGCATGAGAGTAGAACGGTCCGCCATGAACTTGCACCCGAATCGAGCGCTGCGCGCGCTGCTGTTGCCGCTGTTGGCGCTCTGGCTGGCCGCCTGCAGCACGACCACCCACCGCGCGCCGGTCGAAGACCGCAGCGCCGCCGGCGCGGCCGCTGCCGTCGCCGCGCCGGCGGCCGCGAGTGCGCCGGTGAAGCTGCCGCCGGGCGCCGAGAACGCCGGCAAGCCGGGTTACTACACCGTGCAGCAGGGTGACACGCTGATGCGCGTGGCGCTGGACAGCGGTCAGAGCTGGCGCGACATCGCGCGCTGGAACTCGCTCGACAACCCGAACGTGCTCGAAGTCGGCCAGGTGCTGCGCGTGGTGCCCCCGAGCGCCGATGCGAACGGCGTCGTCACCCGGCCGGTCCTGCCCAGCGCACGCGCCGACGGGCGCGCCCTGGCCGCAGCGCCAGCGGCGTCGGGCGCATCGGCACCCGCATCGGCGCCGGTATCGGCGGCTGCTGCGGCGCCGACCCCGGCGGCGGCCAGCGACGGCATCGTCTGGACCTGGCCCGCTGCCGGCCCGGTGGCACACGCCGTTCGACGACACCAAGAGCAAGGGCCTGACGATTTCCGGCAAGGCGGGCGATCCGGTCTACGCGGCCGCCGACGGCCGGGTCGTCTATGCCGGTTCCGGCCTGCGCGGCTACGGCAACCTGATCATCGTCAAGCACAACGCCACCTACCTGAGTGCCTACGCGCACAATCAGACTCTGCTCGTGAAGGAGGATCAGGTGGTGCGGCGCGGACAGCAGATTGCCGAGATGGGCTCCAGCGACGCCAGCCAGGTGGGGCTGCACTTCGAGATCCGCCGCCAGGGCAAGCCAGTCGATCCGGCGACGCTGCTGCCGCCGCGTTAGCGGCGCGTCGGCGGCTTGCACGAGGCAGGGGATGGGCAGACGGCGCGACGCGCTCAACGGCCATGCCCCCGCAGGCGATCGGGCCGCACGAGTGTTGCCTGCGTGGCCTGACGACGCCGACGCCGGGCCGCCCGACGCCGCCGTGCCTGCCCTGTCCGCCGACGGCGAAGCTGCCACGGCCGCGCTGCCGGAAGGCGAGGGCGAGGTCGGCAACACGTTGCAGAGCTACCTGCGCGACATCCGCCGCGCGCCGCTGCTGACCCCGGCCGAAGAGCACGATACCGCGGTGCTCGCGCGCGCCGGCGACTTCGAAGCGCGCCAGCGCATGATCGAGCGCAACCTGCGGCTGGTGGTCAGCATCGCGAAGAACTACGTCGGCCGCGGCCTGCCGATGATCGACCTGATCGAGGAAGGCAACCTCGGCCTGATGCACGCGACGACCAAGTTCGAGCCCGAGCGGGGTTTCCGCTTCTCGACCTACGCGTCGTGGTGGATCCGCCAGAGCATCGAGCGCGCGATCATGCACCAGGCCCGGTTGATCCGGCTGCCGGTGCACGTGGTGCGCGAGCTGAACCAGGTGCTGAAGGCGCGCCGCGCGCTGGAGACCCTGGGTCACCCGCAGGCCGACGGCGAGCGCAAGGCCAGCGTCGAGGAGATCGCGCTGCTGCTGCAGCGCCCGGTGCGTGAAGTGGCCGAACTGCTGCGGCTGGCCGAACAGCCGTCGTCACTGGACGCGCCGATCGAGCGCGACGGCAGCGAGTCGGTGCTCGACTCGGTGGCCGACGAACAGGCGGTCGATCCGCTCGGGTTGCGGCTGGGCCAGGAAATGGTGCAACTGCTCGAACATGGGATGAGCGCGCTCAACGAGCGCGAGCGCGAAGTGCTCGCCGGCCGCTTCGGGCTGCACGACCGCGAGCCCGAGACGCTGGAGGACCTGGCGGCCCGGTTGGGCCTGACGCGCGAGCGCATCCGGCAGATCCAGCAGGAATCGCTGCTCAAGCTGAAGCGGCGCATGGCGCGCCAGGGCATCGACCACGATTCGCTGTTTTGAGCACCCCCAGGGCCGGGCTGCGCCCAGCCCGCCCCCCGCGGGGGTCAAGCAAAGTGGCAGAGCCACATTTGCTTGAGAGCCGGCGGCGTGGCCCGGGCCGGGATAATCCGACCCATGACATCCGGACATGACTGGCTCGAGGTCGAGTCGCTCGACCTCGAAGGGCAGGGCGTGGCGCATCGCGCGCCTGGCGAAGGCGAAGGTGCCGGCAAGGTGGTCTTCATCGAAGGCGCCTTGCCCGGCGAGCGCGTGCAGGTACAGATCGCGCGCAAGAAGAACAACTGGGAGCAGGGCCAGATGTCGGCGCTGGCGCGCGAGAGCGCGCAGCGCGTGCACCCGCGCTGTCCGCATTTCGGCCTGCATTCCGGGGCCTGCGGCGGCTGCAAGATGCAGCACCTGCATCCGGCGGCCCAGGTCGCGGCCAAGCAGCGCGTGCTGGAGGACGGTCTCTGGCATCTGGCGAAGGTGAAGCCCGAGCGCCTGCTGCGCGCGATCGAGGGGCCGGCCTGGGGCTATCGCTGGCGCGCCCGGCTGTCGGTCCGCTATGTGGCGAAGAAGGGCGCGGTGCTGGTCGGCTTTCACGAGCGCAAGTCGCGCTACGTCGCCGACATGGCGGTCTGCCCGGTCCTGCCGCCGGCGGTGAGCGCGATGCTGCTGCCGTTGCGCTCGCTGATCGGCGCGATGGACCAGCGCGACCGGCTGCCGCAGGTCGAGCTGGCGGTCGGCGAGAACGTCGTCGCGCTCGTGCTGCGGCACCTAGAGCCGCTGTCGGCGGCCGATGCCGACCGGCTGCGCGCGTTCGGCGCCCGGCACGGCGTTCAATGGTGGCTGCAGCCCAAGGGCCCGGAGACGGCGCACCGACTCGACCCCGACGACGGCGGGCCCGAACTGGCCTACACGCTGCCCGAGCACGGCATCCGGATGCCATTCAAGCCGACCGATTTCACGCAGGTCAACGCGCAGATCAACCGCGTGCTCGTCGACCGGGCGCTGCGCCTGCTGGACGCGCAGCCCGACGAGCGCGTGATCGACTGGTTCTGCGGCCTGGGCAATTTCACGCTGCCGCTGGCGCGGCGCGCGCGCGAGGTGCTGGGCATCGAGGGCAGCGAGGTGCTGGTGGAGCGGGCACGCGCCAACGCGGCGCTCAACGGCCTGGGCGAACGCACACGCTTCGAGGCACGCAACCTGTTCGAAGTCGGGCCCGAGACGC
This sequence comes from uncultured beta proteobacterium, assembly GCA_963788635.1. Taxonomy (GTDB): domain Bacteria; phylum Pseudomonadota; class Gammaproteobacteria; order Burkholderiales; family Burkholderiaceae_C; genus Rubrivivax. The sequence goes on from CAWBHE010000006.1 coordinate 7,195, forward strand.
TGCGCGCGGCCGGCCCGGCGGCGCGCTGGCTGATCGACCCACCGCGCGAAGGCGCCTTCGCGATCGCGAAGGCGCTGGCCGAATTGCGGCTCACGGGGGCCGGCGACGGCTGGACGCCGCCCAAGCGCATCGTCTACGTCAGCTGCAATCCAGCCACGCTGGCGCGCGACGCCGGGCTGTTGGTGCACCAAGCCGGCTACCGCTGCACGCTGGCCGGCATCGTCAACATGTTCCCCCACACGGCGCACGTGGAGAGCATCGCCGTCTTCGACCTGGAATGACGACGGGGCCCGCAGGCCCCGTCGTTCCGGCAAGGATCGAACCGACCGATCGTCAGCCCATCAGTCGCGGCGGCCGCCGAAAACGCCGAGCAGCATCAGCAGGCTCTGGAACACGTTGTACAGATCCAGGTAGATCGCCAGCGTGGCGCTGATGTAGTTGGTCTCGCCGCCGTCGATGACGCGCTTGATGTCGACCAGCATGAAGGCCGAGAACAGCGCGATCGCCAGCACCGACAGCGTCAGCATCATCGGGCCCGACTGCAGGAAGATGTTCACGACGCCGGCCACCAGCAGCAGCAGGACACCGACGAACAGGAACTTGGCCAGACTCGACAGGTCGCGCTTGATGACGGTGGCCAGGCTGGCCATGCCGAAGAAGACGACCGAGGTGCCGCCGAAGGCGGCCATGATCAACGAGGCGCCGTTGCTGAAGCCCAGGATCTGCGCGATCAGCCGCGACAGCATCAGGCCCATGAAGAACGTGAAACCGAGCAGCACCGGCACGCCGGCGGACGAGTTCTTGGTCCGCTCGATCGCGAACATGAAGCCGAACGCGCCGCCCAGGAACAGCACCGTCGACAGCCCCACGCCCATGGTGGCGACCAAGCCCGTGGCAACGCCGACCCACGCACCCAGCACCGTGGGCACGAGCGAGATCGCGAGCAGCCAGTAGGTATTGCGCAAGACCCGGTTGCGCTGCGACGACAAGGCATCGCCACCGGCCGGGCGCGGAAAGGATTGCAGGTTCTGGTTCATTCGACCTCCGTCGGATATTCGACTCTCGGGCCGGTTGGACCCATGGCTGGCATTCTAGGTTCCATCCCCGCCCCGGCCGGATGGCCCTACGACGATTGCCGGGTTCGCGCTGCCAGGCGTTATCGTCGCAGGCATGAACACCAAACCCGTGCTGACCCTGGACGACGTGCGGCGGATCGCATCCGCGGCCGAGGCCGAAGCTCTTGCCAACCGCTGGGCGGTGACGATCGCGATCGCCGACGACGGCGGCCACCCCTTGTGGCTGCAGCGTCTGGACGGCGCGGCGCCGGTCTCGGCCGCGATCGCGCAGGCGAAGGCGCGCACCGCCGCGCTCGGCCGGCGCGAGAGCCGCGACTACGAGGAAATGATCAACCAGGGCCGGACCTCGTTCCTCAGTGCGCCCGGGTTGGAGGGCATGCTCGAAGGCGGCATGCCGGTGCTGGTGGACGGACATTGCGTGGGCGCGGTCGGTGTGAGCGGCGTCAAGTCGGCCCAGGACGCCCAGATCGCGCGCGCCGGCATCGCCGTGCTGGCCGCCTGAGTGACGCCGGGACGGTGCGCGGCGGGCGAGCCGGTATAATTTCCAGGTTCACCCGCCAACACCGCAGCCTAGCGAAACGCCGTCGTCGGTTTCCCCTCGGAACCATCCGTAGCCGGGTGGCGCTGGGTGCGCGAAACCCGGAGCTTTCCTCTTGCTGCCCGTCCTGCCTCCCGCGCTGCTCGCTCTAGCAGACGGCACCCACTTCCTCGGTACCTCGATCGGCGCGCCCGGTCACACGGTCGGTGAAGTCGTGTTCAACACGGCCATGACCGGCTACCAGGAAATCCTGACCGATCCGAGCTACAGCCAGCAGATCGTCACGCTGACCTATCCGCACATCGGCAACGTCGGCGTCAACGACGAGGACGCCGAGGCCGCCGCGGTGCATGCCGCCGGCCTGATCGTCAGGAACCGGCCGGTCCGGCACTCGAACTTCCGCGCCGCGACGAGCCTGTCGCAATACCTCGAGCGCGAAGGCAAGGTCGCGATCGCCGATGTCGACACGCGCCGGCTGACGCGCGTGCTGCGCAGCACCGGCGCGCAGAACGGCTGCGTGATGACCTGGCCGGTGGGCACTTCGGTGACGCCGTCGCATGTCGCCGAGGCGGTGGCGCTGGCGCGGTCGGCGCCCTCGATGGCGGGGCTGGATCTGGCCCGCGTCGTCTCGGTGCGCGAGCCCTATGAATGGACCCAGACCGAATGGCGTCTCGGCCAGGGCCACGGCGTGCTGGACGAGGCGCGACGCCACGTGGTGGCCTACGACTTCGGCGTCAAGCGCAACATCCTGCGCATGCTGGCCAGCCGGGGCTGCCGCGTCACGGTGGTGCCGGCGCAGACGCCGGCGGCCGACGTGCTGCGCTTGAAGCCGGATGGCGTGTTCCTCAGCAACGGCCCCGGCGACCCCGAGCCTTGCGACTACGCGATCGCGGCCACGCGCGAGATCGTCGCCGCGGGAATGCCCACCTTCGGCATCTGCCTGGGCCACCAGATCCTGGCGCTCGCCTCGGGGGCCAAGACCTTCAAGATGAAGTTCGGCCATCACGGCGCGAACCATCCGGTGAAGGACCTGGACAGCGGCCGCGTCAGCATCACGAGCCAGAACCACGGCTTCGCCGTCGACGAGAGCTCGCTGCCGGCGACGCTGCGGCCGACCCACGTGAGCCTGTTCGACGGCACGCTGCAAGGCCTGGCGCGCGCCGACCGGCCGGCGTTCAGCTTCCAGGGCCATCCGGAGGCGAGCCCCGGGCCGCAAGACATCGCCTACCTGTTCGATCGCTTCGTCAGCCTGATGGAGACCCGTTGAAATGCCGAAGCGCCAAGACCTCAAGAGCATCCTGATCATCGGCGCCGGCCCGATCGTGATCGGCCAGGCCTGCGAATTCGACTACTCGGGCGCCCAGGCCTGCAAGGCGCTGCGCGAGGAAGGCTACAAGGTCATCCTCGTCAACAGCAACCCGGCGACGATCATGACCGACCCCGAGATGGCGGACGTGACCTACATCGAGCCCATCACCTGGCAGGTGGTCGAGAAGATCATCGCCAAGGAGAAGCCGGATGCGATCCTGCCGACGATGGGCGGCCAGACGGCGCTGAACTGCGCGCTCGACCTGCACCGGCACGGCGTGCTGGCCAAGCACGGCGTCGAGATGATCGGCGCCAACGAGCACGCGATCGAGAAGGCCGAAGACCGGATGAAGTTCAAGGACGCGATGACGTCCATCGGCCTCGATTCGGCCAAAAGCGGGATCGCGCACTCGATGGACGAGGCGCTCTCGGTGCAAAAGCGCATCACCGCCGAGATCGGTGGCACCGGCTTCCCGATGGTCATCCGCCCCAGCTTCACGATGGGCGGCACCGGCGGCGGCATCGCCTACAACCCGGAAGAGTTCGAGGAGATCTGCAAGCGTGGGCTCGACCTGTCGCCGACGAAGGAACTGCTGATCGAGGAAAGCCTGATCGGTTGGAAAGAGTTCGAGATGGAGGTCGTCCGTGACCGCGCGGACAACTGCATCATCGTCTGCTCGATCGAGAACCTCGACCCGATGGGCATCCACACCGGTGACTCGATCACGGTGGCGCCGGCGCAGACGCTGACCGACAAGGAATACCAGCTGATGCGCAATGCGTCGATCGCGATCCTGCGCGAGATCGGCGTCGACACCGGCGGCTCGAACGTGCAGTTCTCGGTCAACCCGCAGAACGGCCGGCTGATCGTGATCGAGATGAACCCGCGCGTCTCGCGCTCGCTCGGCGCTGGCGTCGAAGGCGACCGGCTTCCCGATCGCCAAGGTCGCCGCCAAGCTCGCGGTGGGCTACACGCTGGACGAGTTGCGCAACGACATCACCGGCGGCGCGACGCCGGCGAGCTTCGAGCCGAGCATCGACTACGTCGTGACCAAGATCCCGCGCTTCGCGTTCGAGAAGTTCCCCGCCGCCGACCCGCACCTGACGACGCAGATGAAGTCGGTGGGCGAGGTGATGGCCATCGGCCGCAGCTTCTCCGAAAGCTTCCAGAAGGCGTTGCGCGGGCTCGAGACCGGCATCGACGGCCTGACCGAGCGCACGTCGTGCCTGGAGAGCGACCGCGACGAGATCATCGACGAGATCGGCAATGCCGGGCCCGAGCGCATCCTGTTCGTGGCCGACGCCTTCCGCATCGGCATGACGCTCGAAGAGGTGTTCGAAGAGACGGCCATCGACCCCTGGTTCCTGGTCCAGATCGAGGAACTCGTCGCCACCGAGGCGCAGGTCGCGCAGCGCACGCTGGAATCCCTGTCCACTGACGAACTGCGCCACCTGAAGCGACTGGGCTTCTCGGACAAGCGGCTGGCCAAGCTGATGAAGACGAACCAGCACGCGGTGCGCGCGGCCCGCCATGCGCAGGGCGTGCGCCCGGTGTTCAAGCGCGTCGATACCTGCGCCGCCGAGTTCGCCACCGAGACCGCCTACCTGTACTCCACCTACGACGAGGAATGCGAGGCCGAACCGACGGCACGCAAGAAGATCATGGTCCTCGGTGGCGGGCCCAACCGCATCGGCCAGGGCATCGAGTTCGACTACTGCTGCGTGCACGCGGCGCTGGCGATGCGCGAGGACGGCTACGAGACCATCATGGTCAACTGCAACCCCGAGACCGTGTCGACCGACTACGACACCAGCGACCGGCTGTACTTCGAACCGGTGACGCTGGAGGACGTGCTCGAGATCGTCGACAAGGAGAAGCCGCACGGCGTGATCGTCCAGTACGGCGGCCAGACCCCGCTGAAGCTGGCGCTCGACCTCGAGCGTGCCGGCGTGCCCATCATCGGCACCAGCCCGGACAGCATCGACATCGCCGAGGACCGCGAGCGCTTCCAGAAACTGCTGCACGAGCTGGGGCTGAAGCAGCCACCGAACCGCACCGCGCGCACCGAAGAGCAGGCGCTGGTGTTGGCGCACGAGATCGGCTACCCGCTGGTGGTCCGGCCGAGCTACGTGCTCGGCGGCCGCGCGATGGAGATCGTGCACGGCGACAAGGATCTCGAGCGCTACATGCGCGAGGCGGTGAGAGTGAGCGAGAAGTCGCCGGTGCTGCTCGACCGCTTTCTCGACGACGCGATCGAGGTCGACGTCGACTGCATCAGCGACGGCGCCGACGTGATGATCGGCGGCATCATGGAGCACGTCGAGGCGGCCGGCATCCACAGCGGTGACTCGGCCTGCTCACTGCCGCCGTACTCGCTGAGCGCCGCGCTGCAGGACGAGATGCGGCGCCAGGCGACGCTGATGGCCAAGGCGCTGAAGGTCGTCGGCCTGATGAACACGCAGTTCGCGATCCAGGGCGAGGGCGACGCGACGCCGTCGTCTACGTGCTCGAGGTCAACCCGCGCGCGTCGCGCACCGTGCCTTTCGTCAGCAAGGCCACCGGCCAGCCGCTGGCGAAGATCGCGGCGCGTTGCATGGCCGGCCAGTCGCTCGCGTCGCAGAACGGCCCGGTCGAGATCGTGCCGCCGTACTTCAGCATCAAGGAAGCGGTGTTCCCGTTCAACAAGTTCCCCGGCGTCGACCCGATCCTCGGCCCCGAGATGCGTTCCACCGGCGAGGTGATGGGCGTGGGCCGGACCTTCGGCGAGGCGATGCTGAAGAGCCAGCTCGGCGCCGGCTCGCGCCTGCCGGACAAGGGCACGGTCGTCATCACGGTGAAGAACGGCGACAAGGACCGGGCCGTGAAGGTCGCCGGCGACCTGGTCGACCTCGGCTTCCAGGTGGTCGCCACGAAGGGCACGGCGGCGGCGATCGCCGCCGCCGGCATCGCGGTGAAGGTGGTGAACAAGGTCAAGGACGGCCGCCCGCACATCGCCGACATGGTCAAGGCCGGCGAGATCCAGCTCGTCTTCACGACGGTCGACGAGACCCGCACCGCGATCGCCGACTCGCGCTACATCCGCACCGCCGCACTGGCCCACCGCGTCACCTACTACACCACGATGGCGGGCTGCGAGGCGGCGATCGAGGCGCTCAAGCACCAGGACGACCTCGAGGTCGTCTCGTTGCAGGAACTGCACGCCGAACTGCACTAGACTTGCGCCTGTCGTCCGCCGCAGGCCGACCCTGAAGCCGGGGTCCTTGCGGCGGTTTCACTTCTGCCCGCCGGATTGCACCCATGGCCACCATTCCCCTCACGCGCCGCGGCGCCGACAAGCTGAAAGAAGAGCTGCAGCGGCTCAAGTCCGTGGAACGCCACGCGGTGATCCAGGCGATCGCCGAGGCGCGAGCGCAGGGTGACCTGTCCGAGAACGCCGAGTACGACGCGGCCAAGGACAAGCAGGGCTTCATCGAGGGCCGGATCGCCGAACTGGAGGCCAAGCTCGCGGCGGCGCAGGTGATCGATCCCACCCAGCTCGATGCCGGCGGCAAGGTCGTGTTCGGCTGCACCGTGGACCTGGAAGACGAAGACTCCGGCAACCGTGTCTCGTACCAGATCGTCGGCGACGACGAGGCCGATCTCAAGCTCGGACTCATCAGCATCAGCAGCCCGATCGCGCGTGCGCTGATCGGCAAGGAGGCCGGCGACGTGGCCGAGGTGCAGGCCCCGGGCGGGCTCAAGCACTGGGAAATCGTCGACGTTCGTTACGGCTGATGGCGCTGCAACGCTGGCGCATGCTGCTGCCCGGCCTGTGGGGCGGCTGGCTGCTGTGCGTGGCGCTGCTCGCCACGCCGGCGCCGTTCGCCCTGCTCGCGCTGGCCGATGCCGGCCGCGTCGTGGCCCGCATGCTGGCCGAAGAGGCCTACACCAGCCTGGCGCTGGGCGTGGTGTTGCTGGTGCTCGAGCGCGTGGCCGCCAGCCGTGCGGCCGAGGCGGGCCAGGGCTCGGGCTTCAGCGCCGGCCTGGGGCTGGCGCTGGGCACGATCGCCTGCACCGTGGCGGGTTACTTCGTCGTCGAGCCGATGATGGCGCCGGCGCGCCTGGGCCAGGGGCCGCTGAGCTTCGGCCAGCTTCACCTCATCAGCAGCGGCTTCTACATCGTCAAGGTGGCGCTCGTGCTGGCCCTGGCCTGGCGTGCCAGCCGGCTGCCTATGGCTGGCCGGACAGTTTCTTCTTGACGCTGGACGGACGCACCCGGGCGCGCTTGATCTGGCCCCCCGCGGTGACGCGCTCGTTGCCGAAGACCTGGACCTTCTTCACCGTCGCGCGATGGTTGCCGCTCTTCGAGAACGACACCAGCTTGACGGTGCGCGGGCCCGGCTGGCGGTCGGCGGCCGGGGTCTTTTCCTTGACCGGCTGCGGGCGCCACAGCACGAGCAGCTTGCCGATGTGCTGGATCGGCGCCGCGTTCAGCGTCTCGGCCAGCTCGCCCAGCATTGCTTCGCGCGCGGCGCGGTCGTCGGAGAAGACCCGCACCTTGATCAGGCCATGGGCATTCAGCGCCGCGTCGACTTCCTTCACCACGGCGCGGGTCAGGCCGTCGGAGCCGACCATGGCGACCGGGGCGAGGTGATGGGCGTCGGCGCGGTATTCCTTGCGCTGGCTGGGGGTCAGGGTGATGGCGGGCATGGCTCTATTATCGGCTGTCGATGAAACCTAAGAACAAACGCGTCAACCGTGCCTGGCTGCACGACCACCTGAACGACCCCTACGTGAAGCTGGCGCAGAAGGAGGGCTACCGCGCCCGCGCCGCCTACAAGCTGCTCGAGATCGACGAGGCCCTGGGCTTGATTCGGCCCGGCCAGGTGGTCGTCGACCTGGGGGCGACACCCGGAGCCTGGAGCCAGTACCTGCGGCGCCGGTTTGCCCCCGCGGGCGCGGCGGCCGGGGCACTGGACGGCAGCATCATCGCGCTCGACGTGCTGGATTTCGAGCCGATCGAAGGCGTGCATTTCATCCAGGGCGACTTCCGCGAGGATGCCGTCATCGCGGAACTCGAGCGCGTGCTTGCCGGTCGCCCGGTGGACTTGGTCGTCTCCGACCTGGCGCCCAATCTGTCGGGCATCCCCGCGTCGGACGCGGCCCGGGTCGGGCATCTGGTGGAGCTGGCGGTCGAGTTCGGCCTGCGCCACCTGCGGCCCGAGGGGGCGCTGGTCTGCAAGGCCTTTCACGGCAGCGGCTACAGCCAACTCGTCAAGCTGTTCAAGGAAAGCTTCCGCATCGTCAAGCCGATCAAGCCGAAATCCTCGCGCGACAAGTCCGCGGAAACCTTTCTCGTCGGCATCGGTCCGAAGCAAATCGGTGTCGAAAAGAAACCGTGAACTCGCCGCATTTGCCCCCTGGGGGCAAGGAGATGCGCAGCACGGTTGCCCCCTTGACTGAACTAGAATCAACCCCAACTACCGTGGTGCGCGGCGGGTGCATTTCGCACCGCCGACCCGCTGAATTGGAAAAGGAGCCGCGGTGAACAATCAATGGTTTTCGAAGGTCGCTGTCTGGCTGGTCATTGCGTTGGTGTTGTTCACCGTATTCAAGCAGTTCGACCGCACCGCGACCACCGGCAGCCATGTCGCGTATTCCGATTTCCTCGATGAAGTCCGCGCCAAGCAGATCAAGTCGGTGATCCTGCAGGAGAGCGGCGGCGGCGGCACCGACATCGTCGCCGTCACCAACGACGACAAGCGCATCCGCAGCACCGCGACCTATCTCGACCGCGGCCTGATCGGCGACCTGATCAACAACGGCGTCAAGTTCGACGTCAAGCCGCGTGAAGAGCCCTCGCTGCTGATGAGCATCCTCATCAGCTGGGGCCCGATGCTGCTGCTGATCGGTGTCTGGGTCTACTTCATGCGCCAGATGCAGGGCGGCGGCAAGGGCGGCGCGTTCAGCTTCGGCAAGAGCAAGGCGCGCATGCTCGACGAGGCCAACAACACGACCACCTTCGCCGACGTTGCCGGTTGCGACGAGGCCAAGGAAGAGGTCAAGGAACTCGTCGACTTCCTGAAGGACCCGCAGAAGTTCCAGAAGCTCGGCGGTCGCATCCCGCGCGGCGTGCTGCTCGTCGGCCCCCCGGGCACCGGCAAGACACTGCTGGCCAAGGCCATCGCCGGCGAGGCCAAGGTGCCGTTCTTCAGCATCAGCGGCTCGGACTTCGTCGAGATGTTCGTCGGCGTCGGCGCGGCCCGCGTGCGCGACATGTTCGAGCAGGCCAAGAAGAGCGCACCGTGCATCATCTTCGTCGACGAGATCGACGCCGTCGGCCGCCATCGCGGTGCCGGTCTGGGCGGCGGCAACGACGAGCGCGAGCAGACGCTGAACCAGATGCTGGTCGAGATGGACGGCTTCGAGACCAACCTCGGCGTGATCGTGATGGCGGCGACGAACCGGCCCGACATCCTCGACCCGGCGTTGCTGCGCCCGGGCCGCTTCGACCGCCAGGTCTACGTCACGCTGCCCGACGTGCGCGGCCGCGAGCAGATCCTCAACGTGCACATGCGCAAGGTGCCGGTGGGCCAGGACATCCGGGCCGACATCCTGGCACGCGGCACGCCGGGCTTCAGCGGGGCCGACCTGGCCAATCTGGTCAACGAGGCGGCATTGTTCGCCGCGCGGCGCAGCGGACGGGTGGTCGAGATGGTCGACTTCGAGCGCGCCAAGGACAAGATCATGATGGGCCCCGAGCGCAAGTCCATGGTCATGCCCGAGGAGGAGCGCAAGAACACGGCGTATCACGAGTCCGGTCACGCGCTGGTCGCCAAGCTGATGCCCAAGACCGACCCGGTGCACAAGGTCACCGTGATCCCGCGCGGGCGCGCTCTGGGCGTCACGATGCAGTTGCCCGAAGGCGACCGCTACAGCCTGGACAAGGAGCGCATGCTCTCGACCATCAGCGTGCTGTTCGGCGGGCGCATCGCCGAAGAGGTGTTCATGCACCAGATGACCACCGGCGCGTCGAACGACTTCGAGCGCGCGACGCAGATCGCGCGCGACATGGTCACGCGCTACGGCATGACCGACGAGCTCGGCCCGATGGTCTACGCCGAGAACGAAGGCGAGGTCTTCCTCGGCCGCTCGGTGACGAAGACGACGACGATGTCCGAGGAGACGATGCGCAAGGTCGATTCGGTGATCCGCCGCATCATCGACGAGCAGTACGGCATCGCGCGCAAGCTGATCGAGGACAACCAGGACAAGATGCACGCGATGGCGAGTGCGCTGCTCGAATGGGAAACCATCGACAGCGACCAGATCGACGACATCATGGCCGGCAAGCCGCCGCGTCCGCCCAAGGACTGGACGCCTTCGGCCTCCAAGCCGCCGAGCGGCCCGACGCCGCCGGTCGGTACCGACGGTGCGCCGGCGGCGGCCTGACACGCTGGCCGACAATCCATTCAGCGGGGCTTCGGCCCCGTTTTCCATGGGTCCTCCGACCTCACATCGCTTCGCGATACGCGTCTTCACCGAAGCGCCGAGCGCTTTCATGCTTCGCCCATGTTCTGGCAGACCTCGCGCTACCGCATCGACCTGACGATTCCCCGCGTGATGGGCATCGTCAACGTGACGCCGGATTCGTTCTCGGACGGCGGCCGCCATGCCGATGCGGCCGGCGCGATGGCGCATTGCGACCGGCTGCTGGCCGAAGGGGCCGACCTCCTGGACATCGGCGGCGAATCCACCCGTCCGGGTGCGGCGGTGCCGGGCCTCGACGAGGAACTGGCGCGCGTGCTGCCCGTGCTGCGGCATGCCGTCACGCTGGGCGTGCCGGTCTCGGTGGACACGAGTCGGCCCGAGGTCATGCGCGCGGCGCTCGACGCCGGCGCCGACATCGTCAACGACGTGCGCGCCTTGCAGCGGCCCGGTGCGCTGGCGGTGCTTGCCGCCCATCCGGCTGCCGGCGTGTGCCTGATGCACATGCGCGGCGAGCCCGGTTCGATGCAGGCCGCGCCCAGCTACGACGACGTGGTGGCCGAAGTCGGGGCCTTCCTCGAGCGGCGCGCGCTGGAGGTGCAGGCGGCTGGCGTCGTGCGCGAGCGCATCGTCGTCGACCCCGGCATCGGTTTCGGCAAATCCGCGCAGCACAACCTGCTGTTGCTCGCCCGCCAGAGCGAGCTGCTGGTCGCCGGCCGGCCGTTGCTCGTGGGCTGGTCGCGCAAGTCGACGCTTGGCGCCGTTACCGGGCGACCGGTCGGCGAGCGCCTGGTGGCCAGCGTGGCGGCAGCGCTGCTGGCCGTGTCGCGCGGCGCCTCGGTGGTGCGGGTGCACGACGTGGCGGCCACCGTCGACGCACTCAAGCTGTGGCGCGCCGCGACCCTGCCGACCTGAACACGAACAAATGCTCACAATGCGGCTTGCGGCGTGGGCAGTCGACGTCGCGAGCCCTGGACAATCCCTTGCCATGAGCAGAACCTACTTTGGCACCGATGGCATTCGCGGCACGGTCGGCCGCCCGCCGATCACGCCCGACTTCATGCTGCGCCTGGGCCATGCGGTCGGCCGCGTGCTGCGCCGCGACGCGCAGCGCCCGGTGGTGGTGATCGGCAAGGACACGCGCATCTCGGGCTACATGCTGGAGTCGTCGCTCGAGGCCGGTTTCGCGTCCGCCGGCGTCGACGTGCTGCTCAGCGGCCCGCTGCCCACCCCCGGTGTGGCCTATCTGACGCGCGCGCTGCGGCTCGACCTGGGCGTGGTGATCAGCGCCTCGCACAACCCGTTCGGCGACAACGGCGTCAAGTTCTTCTCGGCCAAGGGCGAGAAGCTGCCCGACGAGTGGGAGATCGACGTCGAGGCGGCGCTCGCCGAGCCGCCGCAATGGGTCGAATCGGCCGGCCTGGGCAAGGCGCGCCGGCTCGAAGATGCCAGCGGCCGCTACATCGAGTTCTGCAAGAGCACGGTGCCGCACACGCTGTCGCTGCGCGGGCTGAAGATCGTCGTCGACGCCGCCCACGGCGCGGCCTACCACGTCGCGCCGGACGTCTTCCACGAGCTCGGCGCGACGGTGGTGACGATCGGCTGCCAGCCCGACGGCATGAACATCAACGCCGGCGTCGGCGCGACGGCACCCGAGGCGCTGGTCGCGGCGGTGGCCGAGCACCGCGCCGACTACGGCATCGCGCTCGACGGCGACGCCGACCGGCTGCAGATGGTCGACGCCCAGGGCCGGCTCTACAACGGCGACGAGCTGCTCTACGTGATGGTCGCCGACCGGCTGGCGCAGCGGCAGGCGGTGCCGGGCGTGGTCGGCACGCTGATGACGAACATGGCGGTCGAACTCGCGCTGCGCGAGGCCGGCGTGGCGCTGGTGCGGGCCCGGGTCGGCGATCGCTACGTGCTCGAAGCGCTGGCCGCGAACGGCTGGCAGCTCGGCGGCGAAGGCTCCGGTCACCTGCTGGCGCTGGACCGCCACACCACCGGCGACGGCATCGTCAGCGCGCTGCAGATCCTTCACGCCGTGCGGCGCAGCGGGCGCACGCTGGCGTCGCTGCTCGAACGGGTGAGCCTGTTCCCACAGACCTTGCTCAACGTGCGCCTGCGCGAAGGCAGCGACTGGCAGGCGAATTCGGCACTCGAAGACGCACGCCAGACGGCGCTGCGCGAGCTGGGCGATGCCGGCCGCGTGCTGATCCGCGCCTCGGGCACCGAGCCGGTGCTGCGCGTGATGGTCGAGGCGCGCGACGCCGAGCTCGGCCGTCGCTGCGCCGAACGCATGGCCGCCGCGGCAGCCTGCGGTTGAACCGCCAGGAAAGGCAAGTCCCGATGAGCGACAAGCATCTCTCGACCCAGTTCGACGTCGAACTCAGCGGTATCTCCAGCCGCGTGCTCGAGATGGGCGGGCTGGTCGAATCCCAGGTCACCCAGGCCTTGTTCGCGCTCACCCGATTCAGCGGCGAGACCGCCAGTCTGGTGCTGCAGCAGGAAGAGCGCGTCAATCAGATGGAGGTCGAGATCGATCGCGACCTGTCGGCCATCATCGCGCGCCGGCAGCCGACCGCGCGCGACCTGCGCCTGCTGATCGCGGTCAGCAAGACGATCGCCAACCTCGAGCGCGTCGGCGACGAGGCGGCGCGCATCGCGCGCACCGTGCAGCGTCTGATCAACACCGGCGTTTCGAGTCGGATGCGGCTGCCGGTGGCCGACCTGCAGTTCGGGGCCGACCTCGCGATCGCCCAGCTGCGCAAGGCGCTCGATGCCTTCGCGCGGCTGGACACCGCCAAGGCGCTGGAGGTGCTCAAGCAGGACGACCAGATCGACCAGGAGTTCGACGGCCTGCTGCGCAAGCTCATCACCTACATGATGGAAGACCCGCGCACGATCTCGTCCAGCATCGACCTCGTCTTCGTGGCCAAGGCGATCGAGCGCATCGGTGACCATGGCAAGAACCTGGCCGAGGCGATCATCTACGTGGTCAAGGGCACCGACGTGCGCCACACCTCGGTGGAGGCGGTCGAGAACGTCGTCCGGTGACGACCATGCGGCCCCCCTCGTGCCTGCGGGTCGGCGCGCCGCTGCGCGCGAGGCCATGAACTGGCTGCTCTCGCGCACCGCGGCCGCGCTGCTGGCGGTCGTGCTCGGGACGCTGATCGGCCGCCTGCTCGGCAGCGGGGTCAACACCGCGGCGTTCGGCGGCGGGCTCGGCGCGGCGCTGGGCGTGCTCTTCGTCGTCGTCATCGACTCGGTGCGCGGGCGACGCCTGATGGACTGGCTGCGCGCGCCGCAGCGCGAACCGGCACCGGGCGACACCGGCTTCTGGGGCGAACTGGCGTACCGCATCGAACGTGCGCTGCGCCTGCGCGAGCGCGCCGTCGACGCCGAACGCGGCCGGCTCGAGCAGTTTCTGTCGGCCATCGAGGCCTCGCCCAACGGCGTGCTGCTGCTCGACGCGAACGACCAGATCGACTGGTGCAGCGCGGCCGCTGCCGACCACTTCGGTCTCGACCCGGTGCGCGACCGCCAGCAGCGCGTGACCAACCTCGTGCGCGCGCCGGCTTTCGTGGCCTACCTGCAGGCTGGCCGCTTCGACGCGCCGGTGAGCTTCGTCGGCCCGCTCGGGCGGCGCACGTTCTCGGTGCTCGTGCGCCGCTATGGCGAGGGCATGAAGCTCGTGCTGTCGCAAGACATCACCGAGCGCGAAAGCGCCGACGCGATGCGGCGCGACTTCGTCGCCAACGTCTCGCACGAGATCCGCACGCCGCTGACGGTGCTCGCCGGCTTCGTCGAGACCCTGTCCACGCTGACGTTGACCGAGGCCGAGCGCCAGCGCGTGCTGTTGCTGATGGCCCAGCAGACCGACCGCATGCAGGCGCTGGTGGCCGACCTGCTGACGCTGGCCCAGCTCGAAGGCAGTCCGCATCCGCCCGCCGACCGCTGGCTGCCGGTGTCGGCGCTGATGATGCGTGCCGAGGCCGACGCCGCGTCGCTGTCCGCTGGCCGGCACGCGATTCACGTCAGCGGTGGCGCCGATGCCGAGATCGCCGGCAACGAGACCGAGCTGCTCAGCGCGGTCGGCAACCTCGTCAACAACGCCGTCCGCTACACGCCGGACGGCGGGCGGATCGATGTAATCTGGTCGTGGCGCGACGATGGCGCCGCCGAGATCGAGGTCGTCGACACCGGGTTGGGCATCGCGCGCGAGCATCTGCCGCGCCTGACCGAGCGTTTCTACCGCGTCGACAGCAGCCGTTCGCGAAGCACCGGTGGCACCGGGCTGGGCCTGTCCATCGTCAAGCATGTCGTGCAGCGGCATGGCGGCGAGATCGACGTGCAAAGCGAGCCCGGCAAGGGCTCGCGTTTTCGGCTGACCTTCCCCGCGGCGCGCGTGCGTCAGCGCGCCGGGGTGCCGGCCGTCGCGGCGGCTGCGACGCGCGCGTAGATCACCGTCAGCTCGTCGCGGTCGGTCGGCCGCTGGACCGCCGCCACCGTGCGCCAGCCGGGCGGCGGGGCGGGGGCCGGGCCGGCGCGCACCACGCGCAGCGCATAGGCGCAGCCGTCCTCGAGCGCGCTCGGGCGCGCATCGACGCGCCAGGGACCGAACACCTGCAGCGAGGCCACCAGCACCGGACTGATGCTCGGCCCGGCGATGCAGGCCGACGCGGGGACATGGGCCGCGATGCGCTGCACCAGCGGCCGCGAGCTGCGCGCGTAGTCGAGCAAGGGCAGCCACAGCGTCATCAGCAGCAGCCAGCACAGCGCGACGCCGCCGGCCGGCAGCACCAGGCTCTTCCAGACCGCCTCGCGGTGGCGGCCGGTGCGCCAGCGCACGAGCCACAGCCAGGCCAGCGTGCCGGTCGCGGCCAGCAGCAGCTCGGCCGGGTCGAAGCGGGCGACGAAGCCGGGCGCGAGGCGCGCCACGTTGGCGGCCGGCTGCGCCGGCACGCCGGTGTGGACGGCCGCGTAGATGACCCAGATCGTGATCGCGGCGACGGTGAAGAAGAACATCGAGAACCAGTCGATCGCGGCCGAGGTGCTGCGCTTGAGCGTCGGCAGCGCGAACGACGCGAGCACCGCCATGCCGGGCAGGGCCAGCATCAACGCACGGTCCGATCCGTTCATCGCGATGTTGGCCAGCATCGCGGCCAGCACCGTCACCAGCGGCACCGCGATGTGGCGGTCCTGCAGGTGCGAGCGCCAGCGCCACAGCGTCCACACCACCAGCGGCCAGGCCGGCCACAGGAACCAGATCCACTGGCGCGCGATGAGCGGCCAGTCGCCGGCCCCCGGGGCCTCGACGCGCAGCCGCCAGGCG
>CAWBHE010000007.1:0-288946 GCA_963788635.1 uncultured beta proteobacterium
TGACGGCGCGCGGCCCACCTGCTTATCCTGATTCTCGAACGCGTCGGGCCACGGCCATCGATCGATGTTCGCCTTCCAGGGTTCGAGCGTGTCGGCGCCGAGACCCAGGATCGTCACTCTCCGCAACGAACCGCCGGCGGCCAGGTCCGCCCGATCAAGGCCACTGCTGCGCCGAATGAAGCACGCGAAGCACCTCGACCATCTCGGCGGTCACCCGGTAGACCATCACGTAGTTGGGCCGCACCACGATCTCTCGCGTGCCCTTCACGCGGCCCGGCTTGTACAAGGCGGGGCGCCGTCGGGCGCTTTCCGCCTTGGCCTCGAACTCGAGATCCAGGTCGATCGCCGCGGTCGCGTTGTCCTGCGCAATGAAAACCATGATCGCCTCGCGATCGGCGAGGGCCATCGGCCGCCATCGCAGCGACCTCACGCCGCGGCCTTGCTCGCCGCCCTCCTGGCACGCCCGGCACTCGGGGTCAGTGCCGCCCGCCTGGCCGCGGACTGCCGGCGCGCCTCGTCGTCATCGACACTCGGCCTCGGGTCGTCGATCGAAGCCTGGACCTGTTCGCGGAACCAGCTGTCGTAGGCCGCCGCCTGGTGCGCGCGCTTCATGCGCTCCGAAGCCGTGGCGCTGCGCTTGTCGGCCGGGTTGTCCGCTGCCGAACCAGGCTCGAACTCGGCCGTGTTGACGCGGACCTCGACGATGCCCAGCGCCTTGAGGTAGCCGGCCAGGGTTTCGAATTGTCGGAAGGTCCGAGGCTTGCCCCGCGTGGCGGCGAGCGTCTGCCTGGCGCGTCCATAGTGGATGACGACGCCCCAACCGCCGGTGCCGCCCACCACGTCGGCACCGACCTGCGCGCCAGCATCCACGAGCCGCCGCAACGTGCCATGGTCGATGGTCTTCTCGGGAATCTGCATGACGTCCGGTCCTGCGAAGCAAACACTAGAAGAAGTGTGCCACGAATTCCTACAAAACGACTCGCACAACTCTATAACTCGCGACACCTGCTGTTGACCCGTCCATCAGAGCTGCTGGCGCAGTGACAGCGCCTGCGACGACCCCTTAAAGTCCGCAGCAGGGAACTCCACCTGCCAAACCAACAATCAATGGGCATGCGGAAGAAGGGATGAGCTCGCCGGGCAACTTCGCGTTCCTGGCCGAGCACTCCCCGCTACTCGCCGATCTGGGCGCCACGGCCGAGCGTCTGTTCCCGTTCGACCCTGCGAGCTGCGTGCTGAAGCTGCGCCTGCTGGCCGAAGCCATCACGCAGGACATGGCCGCGCGGCTCGGCATCAGCCTGATCCAGCCTACGCAGGCCGAACTGCTGCGCGCGGTCGACGTGCGCCTGGGGCTGGACGCCCAGGTGCGGCAACTGTTCCATCTGCTTCGCCGCACCGGCAACCTCGCAGCCCACGAGGCCGATCACGGCATCGGCTACCGCCAGGCTTGGAGGCGCTCAAGGTCGCGCGCGAGATCGCGGTCTGGTTTCATCGCAGCTTCGGCCGCAGCCCGGGCTTCAAGCCCGGCCCGTTCGTGCTGCCGGACGATCCGAGCCAGAAGCTGCTGTTGCTGCAGCAGCAGATCTCACAGCTGAGCACCCAGCTGCAGGACGCCCAGACGGCGCAGGCCGGCCAGGCCGAGATGGCCCGCCTGATGGAAGCCCAGGCCGCGCAGGAGCGCGAGATGTCGCGCCGGGCGCAGGAAGAAGCCGCCGTCTACCAGGAGCTGGCCGAGGAAGCCGGTGCTCGCGCCGCCGCGCTCCAGGCCCAGTTCGACGCGCAGCTGAAGACGGCCGGGCAGCAGGCCAGCACCGAGGAGGTGACGCGCCTGGCCCAGCGCGCCAGCGATGCCGCCAAGTCGGTTCTGCTGGACGAGGCCGACACGCGCCAGATCATCGACCTGCAGCTGCTGGACGCCGGCTGGGAGGCCGACACGGTGCAGCTCACCCATGCCCGCGGCGCACGCCCCGAACGGGGCCGGAACATGGCGATCGCCGAGTGGCCGACGCAGGGCCGGCAGTCGGCCGACTACGTGCTGTTCGCGGGCCTGACGCCGATCGCCACCGTCGAGGCCAAGCGCCGGAACATCAACGTGCCCGGCAAGATCGGCCAGGCCGAGCGTTATGCGCGGGGCCTGAGCGTCGGCGACGGCATGAACCCGGCATGGACGCTGCAGGGCTGCGACGCGCCCTGGGCCGATGGCCAGGGCGGCCGGTTCCAGGTGCCCTTCGTCTATTCGAGCAACGGCCGCCCGTTCGTCAAGCAGCTGGCCGAGGCCAGCGGCACCTGGTTCCGCGACGCGCGCGCGCCCGCCAACACCGCGCGGCCGCTGGCCGGCTTCCACTCGCCCCAGGGCCTGCTCGACATGCTGACCCGCAGCCGGCAGGAGGCGGAGCAGCAAGCTGCAGCAGGACGGCTACGCCTACCTGCACCTGCGCGACTACCAGGACAAGGCCATCGCCGCGGTCGAAGCAGCGCTGGCCGAAGGCCGCAGCGCCTGCCTGCTGGCCATGGCCACCGGCACCGGCAAGACGCGCACCATCATCGGCCTGATGTACCGGCTGCTGAAGGCCGAGCGCTTCCGCCGCATCCTCTTCCTCGTCGACCGCACGGCGCTGGGCACGCAGGCCCAGGAGGCCTTCGACGAAGCGCCGCTGGAGCAGAACCAGCCGCTGTCCAAGATCTACAACGTGGCCGAGCTGGGCGACATGGCGGCCGAGGCCGAGACCCGCGTGCAGGTGGCCACCGTGCAGGCCATGGTCAAGCGCGTGTTCGGCAGCGACACGCCGCCGCCGGTGGACGCCTACGACTGCATCATCGTCGACGAGGCCCACCGCGGCTACGCGCTCGACCAGGAGATGACCGAGGGCGAGCTGGCGCTGCGCGACCACGCGCGAGTACCTCTCCAGCTACCGCCGCGTGCTCGACTACTTCGACGCCGTGCAAGTCGGCCTGACGGCCACGCCGGCGCGCCACACCACCGAGATCTTCGGCAAGCCGGTCTACACCTACTCGTACCGCGAAGCCGTGGTCGACGACTGGCTGATCGACCACGAGCCGCCGATCCGCTACGAGACGCTGCTCGGCCGCCACGGCATCCACTTCGCCAAGGGCGAGCAGGTCGAGGCGCTCAACCTCGCCACCGGCGAAGTCGAGACCGCCGAGCTCGACGACGAACTCGACTTCCAGGTCGAGAGCTTCAACAAGCGCGTCATCAACGAGGACTTCAACCGCGTCGTCTGCACGCAGCTGGCCGAGGAGCTGGACCCGTTCGGCGAAGAGAAGACGCTCGATCTTCTGCGCCACCGACGCGCATGCCGACATGGTCAAGCGCCTGCTCGACGAGGCCTTCAAGGCCAAGTACGACGAGCAGTACAACGAAGCGGCGGTGCGCAAGATCACCGGCGCCACCGACAAGGTCGACCAGCTCATCCGCCTGTACAAGAACGAGCGCCTGCCCAGCATCGCCATCACCGTGGACCTGCTGACGCACCGGCATCGACGTGCCGGCCATCTGCCACCTCGTGTTCCTGCGCCGCGTGAAGAGCCGCATCCTCTACGAGCAGATGATCGGCCGCGCCACCCGGCGCTGCGACGAGATCGGCAAGACCGTCTTCAGGATCTACGACCCGGTCGACATCTACGCCACGCTGCAGGCGGTGAACACGATGCAGCCGCTGGTGAAGGACCCGAACGTCACGCTGGAGCAGCTGATCGACGAGCTGAACAACCCGGCGAGCTTCGAGGCGCCGGGCAGTCGCGCCGGGCACCCACCACGCCCACGACGTGCTGAACCAGCTGAACCAGAAGCTGATGCGCGTGCTGCGCCGCGCCGGGCACGTGACGCCGACAAGCGCCCCAAGCTGAAGGCGCGGCTGGACGAACTGGAGCAGCAGTGGGGCGTGCCGCCGGCCCGGCTGCACCAGCACCTGCACGAGCTGGGTCCGAAGGGCGCGGCCGACTACCTGCAGCACAGCACCCGGCTGCTGGTGCAGCTGGCCGAGGTGCAGGAGCTGATGGGCAGCGCCTACATGCCCATCCTGTCGCAGCACGCCGACGAGCTGCTGGCGCGCGAACAGAGCTGGGGCGCGTATGCCAAGCCCGAGGACTACCTCGACAGCTTCGGCCGCTTCGTGCGCGAGCAGATCAACCAGTCCGCCGCGCTCGCCGTGGTCGTCAACGCGCCCAAGGACCTGACGCGCGAGCAGCTGCGCGAAGTGCGCCTGCTGCTCGACGCCCACGGCTACAGCGAAGCCAACCTCAAGGCCGCCTGGCGCAACCGCAGCCACCAGGACATCGCCGCCAGCATCCTCGGCTACATCCGCCAGGCCGCGCTGGGCGAGCCGCTGCTGCCCTTCGAGCAGCGCGTCGCCAACGCGATGCAGCGCATCTACGCGCTGCGCGCCTGGACGCCCGTGCAGCGCAAGTGGCTGGACCGGCTGGCCAAGCAGCTGGCGCTGGAAGTGGTGATCGACCCCGCCTTCGTCACGCGCGCCTTCGCGCAGGACGGCGGCGCCAGGCAGCTCGACAAGATGCTCGGCGGCGAGCTCGACCAGGTGCTCGGCGAACTGGCCGGCCACCTGTGGCCGCAGCGGGCCTGAGCCGGCACCGACAATCCCGCCCATGACCCAGAACGACATCGTCCAGAAACTCTGGAACCTCTGCGACGTCCTGCGCGACGACGGCATCAACTACAGCGACTACGTGACCGAGCTGGTGCTGCTGCTCTTCATCAAGATGGAGCACGAGAACCGGGCCAGCGGCATCCTGGCCGAGCACAAGCTGCCCGAGTACGCGCGCTGGAGCACGCTCTCGAGCCTGAGCGGCCTGAACCTGCTCAACCACTACCGCGAGACGCTGCTCAAGCTGAGCCAGCAGCAGCGACCCGCTCATCGCCGCCATCTACGCCGACGCGCAGACCAGCCTGAAGGAAGCGCGCCACCTCGAGCAGCTGATCAAGAGCATCGACGGCATCGACTGGTTCAGCGCCGCCAAGGACGGCCTGGGCGACCTCTACGAAGGCCTGCTGGAGAAGAACGCCAGCGAGACCAAGAGCGGCGCCGGCCAGTACTTCACGCCGCGCCCGCTGATCGACAGCATCATCGCGCTGGTCAAGCCGCAGCCCGGCGAGACGATCCAGGACCCGGCCGCCGGCACCGCCGGCTTCCTGATCGCGGCCGACACGCTACATCAAGGCGCGCACCGACGAGCTCTACGACCTGAGCGAGAAGCAGCGCAGCTTCCAGCGCACGCGCGCCTACCTCGGCATGGAGCTGGTGGGCAGCACGCGCCGCCTCGCGCTGATGAACTGCCTGCTGCACGACATCGAAGGCGACGCCGAGGGCGTGGTGCACCAGGGCAACACGCTGGGCAGCGCCGGCAGCGCGCTGCCCAAGGCCGACATCATCCTGAGCAACCCGCCCTTCGGCACCACCAAGGGCGGCGGCGGGCCGACGCGCGACGACCTCACCTACGCCACCAGCAACAAGCAGCTCGCCTTCCTGCAGCACATCGTGCGCGCACCTGAAGGCCGGCGGCCGCGCCGCGGTGGTGCTGCCCGACAACGTGCTGTTCGAGGCCGGCGTCGGCGCCGACATCCGCGCGCGACCTGATGGACAAGTGCAAGCTGCACACCATCCTGCGCCTGCCCACCGGCATCTTCTACGCCCAGGGCGTGAAGACCAACGTGCTGTTCTTCCAGAAGGTCAGCGCACGCCGCCACCGGCAGCACGCAAGGAGGTGTGGGTCTACGACCTGCGCGCCAACATGCCGAAGTTCGGCAAGCGCACGCCGCTGACGCGCGAGCACTTCAGCGCCTTCGAGGCGGCGTATGGCGAGGATGCCAACGGGCGCAGCGCGCGCACCGACGAAGGCGAGACCGGGCGCTTCCGCTGCTTCAGCCGCGAGGCCGTGAAGGCGCGCGGCGACAGCCTGGACATCAGCTGGCTGAAGGACGACAGCGCGGAGGACGCGGCGGACTTGCCGGAGCCGGCGGTGTTGGCGCGGGAGGCGGTGGAGGAGTTGAACGGGGCGCTGGCGGAGCTGGAGGCGATCCTGGCGGAGTTGGGTGAGCGAGGTGGCGCAGTGAGCGCCACGACCTCGCGGTTGGGCTCCTGCAGACGATCAAGCGAGCTCGCCGAGTTGAACCACGCAAGATCGAGGCAGCTCGACGCCACCGGCTCGTTGGCTTGTGCCGCATGCAGGACCTCGGCACGAGCTTTCGATCGAAGCTGGACTTCGACGCGCGGCCATGTGGCGACATCACGAAGCCGTCATACGCACTTCGGCGATGGGGATGTTCTTGCTCGCCAAGTCACGACCGTGCTCGAGCGGACAGGCCGGCATCGCGCACGACCTGTCAAGTGGGCTCGGCGCTCGGAATCAGCGCGTCTTGCTTGTCGCCCCGAGCCGAACGCTGTCGACTCGCGCTACTTGCTGGCACTGCGTCATACGAGGACGATTTCAGGAGTCGCGTCGAGGCGCAGCATGACTGGGTCGCCGGCATAAGCGATGTACCGAGGACGTTCTTGCTCAGCGAGTTCTGCCCCTGGCGCCGCTAGCCAGAGCAGCAACGCATCGCCGACAAACTCGACACCGTGCTCGCCCGCGTGGACGCCTGCCGCGACCGCCTGGCCCGCGTCGCCCCGCTGCTCAAACGCTTCCGCCAATCCGTCCTCGCCGCCGCCACGTCGGGGCGGTTGACGGAGGATTGGCGCAGGCGACGCGGCGCCTTGGGCCGTCGCTGCGACGCTCGGCGCACGTGTCCGGAAGGACCGTTGCGGCGATCACTGAAGTCGAGCATGACGTCGACGGAGCACCGCGCACGAGTGTCCGACGCTGCGACGAACATCGCCACCGAGCTATCGACTCGGAGCGACGCGACGTTCATCTCGAGGCGAAGTACGCCGACGTTGGCCGACACGCTCATACCACGGTCAGCGGCTCTTCTGGTCATCGTCGATGACAGACGGCCGCGTCGGCAATGTCGGGCGACTGGCGTGGACCTGCGATGCATGGCCGACGGTGCTCATCAGCCATTCGACGCGCTGATTCGGCGAGCTCGCGTGCGATGCCGAACGTTCTGTCGCTGTACCGTCCTTGGCACTGCAGCAACGTGCTGCCGTTGCAGGTCGAGCAGTACCACGGCTCGACGCAGGCCTGCATCAACTCTGCGGCCGACTGCGGCGACTTCGAGCTACCGCTCCCGTCACTGGAGCGAGCAAGCCGAAATCGTCCGCCGCGTCGAAACCCTCTTCGCCTTCGCCGACCGCCTGGAAGCCCGCCTCGCCCAGGCCCAGACCGCCGTCGACCGCCTGACCCCGTCGCTGCTGGCCAAGGCCTTCCGCGGCGAGCTGGTGCCGCAAGACCCGGCCGACGAACCCGCCGCCGAGCTGCTGAAGCGCCTGGCCCAAAGCCGGCCGGCCGCGGCGCCCAAGACCCGCAAACCCCGCCAGGGCCAGCCCGCCTGAACCGATCCGCATGGCCCGCACCGCCGAAGACCGGCTGCAGGAGCTGATGTCGCTGGACGAGTCCCAGCGCATCGAGGCCAAGCGCTGCACGCAGATCGACGGCTCGGCGATCGAGACGGTCACCACCCCGGCACCGGATAGTCACCAGCTCGAGCCGAAAATGGTCACCAGCCCCTGGTGACCATTCCAGACGGCATCCGGGCCAGGCGTAGGGCGCCGAGTTAGTTGCCCTGGCGCGCAAGCGCCGACAAGCACTTAGCGCGGCCGGCGCCACGGGGTTCCGCCGCAAACGGCAGAAGTTGTTGCGACTGGCCGCCCATCGGGCCAAATTTTCTGCGCAGACCGAGCAACCTATGAGCGACCGGTGTTTGTGACGGTGTTGAACTGAATCTCGCCCGTGGTCACCCACGGCACGTTGCCACGCCAGTAGCTCGGCTCTGCGTGATCCGGAGTACCACCGGAAGTGATGCGGGCAATCTCGCCCAGCGCGCTGCGGTGTCATCCCTCAGGCAGCATCAGGCTTTCCCTTTTTCGTCAGCTGTCGCTCGGCCTTCTCCAGCTCGGCGATGTCAGTCGCATCCGCCGCGCGCGCATCCGCCAATCGCCGCTGCGCATCGAACGCGGCGTAGCGCTCATAGGCCACCTGCTCCATGCGTTCTCGGCTCACCTTGCCGGCCCCCTGCAATAGCGGGCGCTCGTTGAACGCCACGAAGCGGTTCACGTAGTCGCGCCAGTCGTTCATGCGCAAGTCCTTGCGTTGCTGGGCTCGGTCTTCGGCGTAGTCGAGGAACATCGACGCGATGCGGTTCAGTTCCTCGATCTCCCGAGCATCGAGGTAGTTCTTGGCGACCACCACGTCGGTCTTGCGCACCCGATCCGCCTTCCAGGCCGTGAGCGCCATGTTGGGTTGGCTGGCATCGGCGCGCTGCACGATGAGTTCGGCCGCCGTGCGCTGCGTGACGGCGTAGAGCATCTTGTTCTGCACCTCGGCGAAGAACAGCCCGGCTGCGTCGGCGTCGTCCTTGTAGTCCACCGACAGCGCGAACAGGTCGCGCACCTTCTGGTAGAAGCGCTTCTCCGACGCCCGGATCTCCCGGATGCGCTGCAGCAGCTCGTCGAAGTAGTCCCAGCCTTTCGGGTCCTTCAGGCGCTCGTCGTCGAGCACGAAGCCCTTGACCAGGTACTCGCGCAGGTGGGCGGTGGCCCACTGGCGGAACTGGGTGCCCCGGGGCGACTTCACCCGGTAGCCGACGGCCAGGATCATGTCCAGGTTGTAGAACTGGACGCTGCGCCTGACCTGGCGTTTTCCCTCGGTTTGAACTGTCAAGTGATCCTTGACGGTAGCCGCAGCCACCAACTCGCCCTCGGCCAACACGTTGCGAATGTGCAGGCTGATGTTCTGCTTGGTGGTCTGGAACAGTGCCGCCAGCTCGGCCTGGCTCAGCCAGACGGTCCCGCCCTCCGCTCGCAGAAAGACCTGCGCCTGCCCATCCTCAGTGGCATAGACAACGAGCTCGCCCATGCCCTGAGGCTCGTCACGCTGGTCGTCACTCATAGCCCAACTCCTTCAGGTAGGCATCCCTCTGAAGCTCCAACCGCGCCAGCTCGGCCTTGAGTTGCTCGCGCTCGCGCCGCACGGCCATCAGGTCGATCTCGGCCTCTTCCTCGCCCTCGGCGACCGCCGTGTGGATCTTCCTTATGAACGCCGAGGCCGAGGCCGAGGCCAGTCGCAACAACCAGCGCCCGCCAGTCGCAGAACCGTGGCGCGAGTCGCAAATGCTCTGGCGCCCTACGGCTGGCCTACGGCTTCACGCGTCGATGTTCGCCGCCCTCAGCGCATTGCTCTCGATGAAGTCGCGCCGCGGCTCGACCTCGTCGCCCATCAGCATCGTGAAGACGCGGTCGGCCTCGATGGCGTCGTCGATCTGCACCTTGAGCAGGCGGCGCACGGTGCGGGTCCATCGTCGTCTCCCACAGCTGCTCGGGGTTCATCTCGCCCAGGCCCTTGTAGCGCTGGCGGCCGACGGCGGCCTCGGCCTGGCCCATCAGCCAGACCATCGCGGCGCGGAAGTCGGCGGTCTTCTGCTCCTTCATGCGCTCGCCTTCGCCGCGGCGCACGATGGCCTGCGGACCGAGCAGGTCCTTCACGCTGCGCCCGGCCTCGTTCAGCGCGTCGTAGTCGGCGCCGTGCACGAAGTCCTGCGTGATGACGCTGCTCTTCAGGTTGCCGTGGTGGCGCCGGCCGATGCGCAGCAGATGCTTGTCGGTGCGCGCGTCGAACTCGGCCGCGACCTCGGCGTCGTGCAGCGCCTGCTGCAACGCCACCGCGCTGGCCTCGGCCGCCGCCGCGCTGTCGAGGTCCAGGCTCAGGCCGGCGGTGATGGCGCGCAACGCCTCGAGGTCCATCCAGTTGGCCAGGCGCTCGATCACGTTGGTGGCCAGCACGTAGCGGCGCGCCAGGCTTTCGAGCGCACTGCCTTCGATCGGCGTGCGCGCGCCGTCGGCGCCGTCGGGCAGCACCACGGCGCCGTCGAGCGCCACCTTGAGCAGGTAGGCGTCGAGCTCGTGGCCGTCCTTCAGGTACTGCTCGTCCTTGCCGTGCTTGACCTTGTACAGCGGCGGCTGCGCGATGTAGATGTGGCCGCGCTCGACCAATGCCGGCATCTGGCGGTAGAAGAAGGTCAGCAGCAGGGTGCGGATGTGGGCGCCGTCGACGTCGGCGTCGGTCATGATGATGATGCGGTGGTAGCGCAGCTTGTCGACGTTGAAGTCCTCGCTGCCGATGCCGGTGCCCAACGCGGTGATCAGCGTGACGATGCTGTCGCTGGACAGCAGCTTCTCGTAGCGCGCCTTCTCGACGTTGAGGATCTTGCCGCGCAGCGGCAGGATCGCCTGGAACTTGCGGTCACGGCCCTGCTTGGCGCTGCCGCCGGCCGAGTCGCCCTCGACGATGTAGATCTCGCACAGCGCCGGGTCCTTCTCCTGGCAGTCGGCCAGCTTGCCGGGCAGGCCCATGCCGTCGAGCACGCCCTTGCGCCGCGTCATCTCGCGCGCCTTGCGCGCCGCCTCGCGCGCACGCGCGGCGTCGACGATCTTGCCGCAGATGATCTTGGCGTCGTTCGGGTTCTCGAGCAGCCAGTCGGTGAGCAGCTTGGAGACGATCTCCTCGACCGGGCCGCGCACTTCGCTGCTGACGAGCTTGTCCTTGGTCTGGCTGCTGAACTTGGGCTCGGGCACCTTGACGCTGACGACGCAGGCCAGGCCTTCGCGCATGTCGTCGCCGGCGATCTCGACCTTGGCCTTCTTGGCCATTTCGTTGTCGTCGATGTACTTGTTGATCACGCGCGTCATCGCCGCGCGCAGCCCGGTCAGGTGGGTGCCACCGTCGCGTTGCGGGATGTTGTTGGTGAAGCACAGCACGTTCTCGCTGTAGCCGTCGTTCCACTGCATCGCGACTTCGACGCCGATGTTCGTGTTCTGCTCGCTCATCTTGTCGCCGGCGGCGTGGAAGATGTTCGGGTGCAGCACCTTCTTGCCCTTGTTGATGAACTGGACGAAGCCGCGCACGCCGCCGGCGAAGGCGAAGTCGTCCGACCGGTCGTTGCGTTCGTCGACGAGGCGGATCTTCACGCCGTTGTTCAGGAAGCTCAGCTCGCGCAGCCGCTTGGCGAGCACGTCGTAGTGGAAGTCGATGTGGTTGAAGATCTCGTCGTCGGGCAGGAAGTGGACCTCGGTGCCGCGCTTCTCGGTCTCGCCGGTGATCTTCATCGGGCTGATCTCGAAGCCGTCGCGCTGCTCGATCTCGCGCTCCTGCGTGACGCCGCGCTTGAACTCGACGAAGTGCACCTTGCCGTCGCGGCGCACCGTCAGGCGCAGCCACTTGCTCAGCGCGTTGACGCAGCTCACGCCCACGCCGTGCAGGCCGCCGCTGACCTTGTAGCTGTTCTGGTTGAACTTGCCGCCGGCGTGCAGCTCGGTCAGCGCGATTTCGGCGGCGCTGCGCTTGGGCTCGTGCTTGTCGTCCATCTTCACGCCGGTCGGGATGCCGCGGCCGTTGTCGATGACGCTGATGCTGTTGTCGCTGTGGATCGTGACGACGATGTCGTCGCAGTGGCCGGCCAGCGCCTCGTCGATCGAGTTGTCGACGACCTCGAACACGAGGTGGTGCAGGCCGGTGCCGTCGGAGGTGTCGCCGATGTACATGCCGGGGCGCTTGCGCACCGCTTCCAGCCCTTCCAGGATCTGGATGCTGCCTTCGCCGTAGGCCGCCGAGGCCTCGTTGCCGGTCGACGCCGCGGCGCCTTCGGCCGACGGGACGGCGCGCTGGGTGACGCCGTCGTTGGACTTCTTGTCTTCGCTCATCATCTCTTTCGATCGGCCGCACAGGGCGGCCTGAGAAACCCACCGAGCAGACGCCGCGGATCGGGCTCGGCCCGGCCGCCGGCGTCGCCCCCTCGAGGGGGAGCGGCGCAGCCGCTTCGGGGGTGGGTCAAATCCGCATCGGCATCACGACGTACTTGAAGCCGGGCTGGTCGGGCACCGTGATCAGCGCGCTGGCGTTGGTGTCCTGCAGCTCGAGCTTGACCATCTCCTGGGAGATGTTCGACAGCATGTCGATCAGGTAGGTCACGTTGAAGCCGATCTCGATCGCATCGCCGTCGTAGTCGACCTCGAGCTCTTCCTTGGCTTCTTCCTGCTCGGCGTTGCTCGCCGCGATGCGCAGCACGCCGGGCTCGACGTTGACGCGCACGCCCTTGAACTTCTCGCTCGTCAGGATCGCGGCGCGCTGCAGGCAGGCCAGCAGCGGCGCGCGGCCGAGCACCAGCGTGTTCTTGTGGTTCTTCGGGATCACGCGGTTGTAGTCGGGGAACTTGCCCTCGACGAGCTTGGTGACGAACTCCATGCCCGAGAAGCTGAACTGCGCCTGGTTGGCGGCGAAGCGCATCTCGATCGGCGTGTCCTCGTCCTTCAACAGGCGCTGCAACTCGAGCACCGTCTTGCGCGGCAGGATCACCTCCTGCTTGCTCGGCATCTCGGACGCCAGCGTCGATTGCGCCAGCGCGAGGCGGTGGCCGTCGGTGGCCACCAGCGTCAGGGTCTTGCCTTCGGCGATGAACAGGATGCCGTTGAGGTAGTAGCGGATGTCGTGCACCGCCATCGCGAAATGGACCTGGTTGATGAGGTCGCGCAAGGTCTTCTGCGGAATCGAGAACGCGGGCCCGAAATCGACCGCCTCGTTGACGAGCGGGAAGTCGTCGCTGGGCAGCGTCTGCAGCGTGAAGCGGCTCTTGCCGCCGACGAGGGTGAGCTTGTTCTGTGCCGCCGACAGGCTGACCACCTGGTCGGACGGCAACGCGCGCAGGATGTCGATCAGCTTGCGCGCGCCGACGGTGGTGGCGAAGCTGCCGTCGTCGCCACCGAGTTCGGCGGTGGTGCGGACCTGGATCTCCAGATCGCTGGTCGTGAATTCGATCTGCGCGCCGTTCTTGCGCAGCAGCACGTTGGCCAGGATCGGCAAGGTGTGCCGCCGCTCGACGATGCCGGCCACCGACTGCAAGGCTTGCAGCAACTTTTCCTGCGCTGCTTTCAGAACGATCATGTTTTCCTCTTTAGTACTTGGTAGTCGTAGTAGAGGCCGGGTCGACCTGGGGACAACCGTATTTTCGTCTTTTCCATCAACGCCTTAGCAGGCGACGAACCCTGTGCGCGCAACCCTGCGGCGGCTGCACCCGGTTTCTGGACAACTTGGCCGCAGCGCCGGCGGCTGTGGACAAGCACCACGATGTTCGGATCTTCTCCACAGAGTTGTTGCTTGACAGCGGCTAGCCCTTCAGCGTCTGTTCGAGCACGTGCAGCTGCTGGTTCAGCTCGCTGTTGCTCGTGCGCTCCTCGCCGATCTTGCGCACCGCGTGCAGCACGGTCGTGTGGTCGCGGCCGCCGAACAGCTCGCCGATCTCGGGCAGGCTCTTCTTCGTCATGTCCTTGGCCAGGTACATCGCGATCTGGCGCGGCCGCGCGATGCTCGCCGGCCGCTTCTTGCTGTACATGTCGGCGACCTTGATCTTGTAGAAGTCGGCCACCGTCTTCTGGATGTTCTCGACGCCGATCTGCCGGTTCTGGATCGAGAGCAGGTCCTTCAAGGCCTCGCGCGCGAGGCCGATGTTGATGTCCTTCTGGCTGAAGCGCGAATAGGCCAGCACCTTGCGCAGCGCGCCTTCGAGTTCGCGCACGTTGGCGCGCACGTTCTTGGCGATGAAGAAGGCCACGTCCTCGGGCATCTCGGTGCCTTCGGCCAGCGCCTTCCTGATCAGGATCGCGACGCGCATCTCGAGCTCGGGCGGCTCGATCGCCACCGTCAGCCCGGCGTCGAAGCGGCTGGTCAGCCGCTCGTCGATGTCGACCAGCCCTTTCGGGTAGGTGTCGCTGGTCATGATGATGTGCGCGCGCTTGGCCAGCAGCGCCTCGAAGGTGTTGAAGAACTCCTCCTGGGTGCGGTCCTTGCCGGCGAAGAACTGCACGTCGTCGATCAGCAGCAGGTCGAGCGAGTGGTACTTGGCCTTCAGCTCGTCGAAGGTCTTGCGCTGGTAGTTCTTCACCACGTCGCTGATGAACTGCTCGGCGTGCAGGTAGAGCACGCGCGCATCGGGGCGGTCCTTCAGCAGCGAGTTGCCGACCGCGTGCACCAGGTGCGTCTTGCCCAGGCCGACGCCGCCGTAGATGAAGAGCGGGTTGTACATCTGGCCCGGCGCGCCGGCGACGTGCAGCGCGGCGGTGCGCGCCATCTGGTTGGCGCGGCCGGCGACCAGGGTGTCGAAGGTCAGCGCGGCGTTCAGCTTGTGGCGGGTGGCGGCCGGGGCCGAGATCGGCGGCGCCGGCGGCGGGGCCTCGTCGGTCGCGGTGGATGCAGGGCCGCCAGCGCCGGCGTACCGACGCGGTGCCGAACCGCAGGGCGGCGCCTCGGCCGTCGCGCGGGGCCAGCGTCACGTCCAGCCGCACCGGGCGGCCGGCGATCTCGCTGAGCACGGTTTCGATGCGGCCGGCGTACTGCGTGCGGATCCAGTCGAGCTTGAAGCGGTTCGGCACGCGCACCGACACCACCGCCGGGTCGGCATCGCCCTCGCTCACCAGGGCCGGCGGCAGCGGACGAATCCAGGTGTTGAACTGGTGTTCGGGCAGTTCGGTCGCCAGCCTTTCGCAACCGCGCTGCCAGAGGTCGAGACTCATTGTGGAGATCTTCTTCTAGAAGGGGGCGGATTCTACGGCCGCCGGGCTCCCGAGGACGCAGTTATCCACAGATTCGAAAAACCGGTCAATCCCCGCGCCGGACCGCATGCCGTGGTGCAAGTGTTTGACCGGGAAGGGGTTTTTTGCTGTAATCGTGGGTTTCCCGGATGCCGGCGCCGCACAGGCCCGAGCATCGATTGATCCAACCCACGATCCCACCCTCGGGTGGCGCCTGCCCGGCGCGCCCGAACGCCTCGCGCCAGACCAGGCCGGCTGCAGCCGGCGGACGACCGCGCAAGGTGCAACAGGAACCGCCATGAAGCGCACCTACCAGCCCTCGAAGATCCGTCGTGCCCGCACCCACGGGTTTCTCGTGCGCATGAAGACCCGCGGCGGCCGCGCGGTGATCAACGCTCGCCGCGCCAAGGGCCGCAAGCGCCTCGCGGTCTGACGCCGGGGTCATCTCGGCATCCGCCGTGTCCGCGTCGACGGTCGAGCGCCTTGTGCACAAGGCAGACTTCGAGCGCGTGCTCGCGACGCCCAGTCGATCGCGAAGTGCTCACTTCGCCGTTCATCACGTCAGCAGTGCCCCACAAGGCGGGGTCTGGCGTCCCGGCGCGGCCGGTGCGGCAGAGTTGTCCACAGGCATGGTCGAGTTCAAGGCCCAGCCTGTGGATGAATCGCCCACCGCGCACTGGCTGGGGAGCGTGATCCCGAAACGCCACGCGCGCCGGTCGGTCACGCGCAGCCTGCTCAAGCGCCAGATCCGCTCGGCGATGGCTCGCCATTCGGCGGACCTGCCGCGCGGTCTGTGGCTGGTGCGTTTGCGCCTGCCGTTCGCGCCCGCGACCTTTCCGTCGGCGGCGTCGGCGGCATTGCGCCAGGCCGCGCGCGACGAACTCGAGCAGTTGCTGGTGCGCGCCGCGCGCTGAAGCCCGGCCCGCTGCCGCTGATGCGCCGATGATCGATTCCCTGCTCGGCCTGCCCCGCAAGCTGCTCATCGGGGCCGTGCGCGGCTACCGGCTGCTGCTCAAGCCCTGGCTGGGCAACGCCTGCCGCTTCGAACCCAGTTGTTCGCAGTACGCGCTGGACGCCTTGCAGCGTCACGGCGCCGCCGCCGGCACGCTGCTCACGGCCGGACGCATCCTGCGCTGCCACCCCTGGTGCGACGGCGGCTGCGACCCGGTGCCCGAGCGGCTGCCCGGCCTGTTCACCCGATTCGGCCTGACCGAGGCCGCCGATCCCATTCGACCGAAGAAGCTCCCATGACCGATATGCGCCGAACCCTGCTCTGGGTGGTCTTCCTGACGTCGCTGTTCCTGCTCTGGGACGGCTGGAACAAGGCGAACGGGCATGCGTCGTTCTTCGGCGTGCCCACGCAGCCGGTGGCGTCGTCGGCATCGGCGCCGGGCGGCGTGCCGCCGGCCGACCTGCCCAGCGCGAGCGCGTTGCCGGGCGCGACCGCGGCCGCCCCGGCGACCCCCGCGCCAGGCGCCACCGCGCCGGCCGGCCAGACCATCGTCGTCAGCACCGACGTCGTGAAGGCCAGCTTCAGCAGCGTCGGCGGCACGCTGACGCGGCTGCAGCTGCTCAAGTACACCGACCCGAACGAGCCCGGCGGCGACGTGCTGCTGTTCGACGAGGAAGGCAGCCACGCCTACGTGGCGCAGACCGGCCTGATCACGTCGCAGCCCGGCGTCGCGCTGCCGAACCACCTGACGGCCATGACCGCGCTGCCCGGCCCGCGCACGCTGGCCCCGGGCGTGAACGAGCTGGTGATCAGCTTCGAGTCGGTCGCGGTCGACGGGCGCAAGCTGATCAAGACCTACACCTTCAAGCGCGGCGACTACGTCATCGCGGTGAAGAACGAGTTCGTCAACGACGGCAGCACGCCGGTCAACGCCGCAGCTGTACCTGCAGCTCGAGCGCGACGGCAGCCCGCCGCCCGGACAGTCGTCGGCCTACTTCGACCTTCACCGGCCCGGCGATGTACACCGACTCGGGCAAGTACAAGAAGATCGACTTCAAGGACATCGAGAAGGGCGACGCCGAGCACGACAAGCGCGCCGACAACGGCTGGATCGCGATGGTCCAGCATTACTTCGCGTCCGCCTGGCTGTGACAACGAATGCCGGCGCGCGCGAGTTCCGCACCGCCAAGGTCGGCCCGAACCTGTACTCGATCGCGATGGTGCTGCCGCTGGGCGAGGTGGCGCCCGGCGCGACGCGCAGCCAGACGCTCGCTGCTCTTCGCCGGCCCGCAGGAAGAGAACAAGCTCGCCGCGCTCGCGCCCGGGCTCGAGCTGGTCAAGGACTACGGCTGGTTGACGATCCTCGCCAAGCCGCTGTTCTGGCTGCTCGACACAGCTGCACGGGTTCATCGGCAACTGGGGCTGGGCCATCGTCGCGCTGGTCGTGCTGCTGAAGATCGCGTTCTTCTGGCTCAACGCGAAGGCCTACGGCTCGATGGCCAAGATGAAGGCCATCAACCCGAAGGTGATGGAGATGCGCGAGCGGCTGAAGGACAAGCCGCAGCAGATGCAGCAGGAGATGATGCGCATCTACCGCGAGGAGAAGGTCAACCCGCTCGGCGGCTGCCTGCCGATCGTCGTGCAGATGCCGTTCTTCATCGCGCTGTACTGGGTGCTGCTGTCGACGGTGGAGATGCGCAACGCGCCGTGGATCGGCTGGA
Organism: uncultured beta proteobacterium; assembly: GCA_963788635.1. GTDB lineage: Bacteria > Pseudomonadota > Gammaproteobacteria > Burkholderiales > Burkholderiaceae_C > Rubrivivax. The sequence goes on from CAWBHE010000007.1 coordinate 17,385, forward strand.
TCCACGACCTGTCGACGCGCGACCCGTTCTTCATCCTGCCGCTGCTGATGACGGCGTCGTCGCTGTTCCAGGTCTGGCTCAACCCGACGCCGCCGGACCCGGTGCAGGCCAAGATGATGTGGATCATGCCGCTCGCGTTCTCGGTGATGTTCTTCTTCTTCCCGTCCGGTCTGGTGCTGTACTGGCTGACGAACAACATCCTGTCGATCGCGCAGCAGTGGTTCATCAACAAGCGCCTGGGCGTGCAGAAGAAGTAGCGCCGCTGGCTGCGTCGCCGGCGGCGCGCGTGACATGCGCACGCCGCGCGGCCGGCACACCCGCGAACAGGGGTTGAGCGCGGCGCCGCTTCGGCCGACCATGCGTTCATGCGGGCGACCCGGCTTCGACGGCCGGCTCAGGAGCGCGGCGCGGCGGTCTCGCAAAGCCCGCCCGCCCCTCCACCCGCGCCACCCACCGCCGGCCGGCGCGCCAGAATCGCCACGACATGCGCGCCGCCCCCGCCTCCCCTGCCGGTAGCACCGGGCCCTCCAGCCCGCTCGCCCGCCACCGCGACGCGATCGTCGCCGTCGCCACCGCCCCGGGGCGCGGTGCGGTCGGCATCGTGCGCGCGTCCGGGCGCGACCTGTCGGCGCTGGTGAACGCGCTCTTCGGCCGGCCGCTGGCGCCGCGCGTCGCGACGCTGCTGCCCTTCACCGCCGCCGACGGCAGCCACGCTCGACCGCGGCCTGGCGATCCACTTCCCGGCGCCGCATTCGTACACCGGCGAGGACGTGCTCGAACTGCAGGCGCATGGCGGCCCGGTGCTGCTGCAGCTGCTGCTGGCGCGCTGCCTGGAGGCGGGCGCCGGCATCGCGCTGCGCCTGGCCGAGCCGGGCGAGTTCACCGAGCGCGCCTTCCTCAACGACAAGCTCGACCTCGCCCAGGCCGAGGCGGTGGCCGACCTCATCGACGCCAGCACCGAAGCCGCGGCGCGCTCGGCGGCGCGCTCGCTCGCGGGCGCGTTCTCGGCCGAGGTCGAGCGCCTGGCCGAGCGCATCGTCAGGCTGCGCATGCTGGTCGAGGCCACGCTCGACTTTCCCGAGGAGGAGATCGACTTCCTCGAGAAGGCCGGCGCGCGCGCCCAGCTCGACGCCATCGCCGCCGCGATCGCCGAAGCGCTGGCGCGCGCGCGCCAGGGCGTGCTGCTGCGCGAAGGGTTGCAGGTCGTGATCGCCGGCCAGCCCAACGTCGGCAAGAGCTCGCTGCTCAACGCGCTCGCCGGCGCCGAGCTGGCGATCGTGACGCCGATCCCCGGCACCACGCGCGACAAGGTCGCCGAGACGATCCAGATCGAGGGCGTGCCGCTGCACGTCATCGACACCGCCGGCCTGCGCGCCGAGGCCGAGGCCGCCGACGAGGTCGAGCGCATCGGCATCGCGCGCAGCTGGCAGGCCATCGCCGAGGCCGACGCGGTGCTTTTCCTGCACGACCTGACGCGGCGCGGCGAGCCCGGCCTACGAGGCCGCCGAGCGCGAGATCGCGCAGCGCCTGCCGCGCGGCGAGGTGCTGCACGTCTTCAACAAGGCCGACCTCGCGGCCGGCGCCGACGCGGCGGCCGGCCTGCCCGGCCTGGCGGTGTCGGCGCGCACCGGCGCCGGCCTCGACGCGCTGCGCCACGAACTGCTGCGCCGCGCCGGCTGGCAGGCCCAGCCCGACGGCGTCTTCATCGCGCGCACGCGCCACCTGCAGGCGCTGCGCCGCACGCAGGCGCATGTCGCGCTCGCGCAGGCCCACGCCGCACAGCGCGACGCCGCGCTCGACCTGCTCGCCGAAGAGCTGCGTCTGGCGCACAACGCGCTCGGCGAGATCACCGGCGCCTTCGGCGCCGAAGACCTGCTCGGCGAAATCTTCAGCCGCTTCTGCATCGGGAAATAGCGATAGTTCCCGGGGCATGTTGCCGAGCTTCTTGAACCGTGAGAATCGGACCGGCTGACCCTGAGCGGCCGGTGCGTGCAGCGGGTCACTCCGTCTTGGGAGAAGGCGCCGCCGGCAACGCGAGCTGAAGTCGCACGCTTCGGTTGTCCTGGTTGGCGGTGCCGTCGGGCGTCACCCGTGGCAAGGCCCGCTCCGGGAGCGGCGACACATACAGGCGCTGCGCCGCCACGCCGCCCTGATCGCGAAGAAGTTCCTTCACCACGGACGCGCGACGCTGCGCCAGCGCCGCGTTCACGCCGTCCGCGGCGACTGTGTCGGTATGGGCCCGGATCAGGAGCACAGCGTCGGGAAATCTCACAAGTGCGTCGCGCGCGCGCTGGATCGCGGCGAGTCCTTCCGTCGATACCAACGCCCTTCCGGCATCGAAGAGCACAGGTTCAAGTTCGGGCAGGCCCGGTGGCTTCCGCGGGTCGCAGGGGCAGGTGATGAGGTTGTTGATGATGATGGGCTTGTCCGGCTTCTCTTGATGGGTGGCAATGCCGTAAGCGGCAAGGCTCAGCAATGCGACGATGCCAAGGAAGAACAGCGACAGCAATGACCGCTGCAGGCGTTGCTGCAGTCGCAGATAGATCGCCAGCGGTAGCAGGCGACTTGCGCTCCCCAGAAGCTTGTCGCGTGCGCTGGTTCCCTTCGCCAATTCCCGCTCGCGCGCCTGAGGGTCTGGGAGCTTGCGCGCTTCGCCCAGCTTCTTCTCCACATCCGCCAGCTCCTCCGCCAGCTTGTCCAGCGTTGGGTAGTTGTGGGGCAGCACATCTTTCGCGTGCGCATCGATGGTCGCGCGCAGTCGCAGGCGCTCGCGCTCGTCGGCGCTTTTCGGCGAACCCTGCTTTTCCGGGTCGATCAGGTACGAGCGATAGATCGCCTCCGGCCGGAGGATGCGCAACGTGATCCACAAGGCTGCGCAGATGCAGACGAAGCCGACCACCAGGTACACCAGTGCCCAATTGCGCCCGGCGCCAGATGACATGTTCCCCAGACCGGAAATCGGCCCGCTGCCCACGACCACCGCGGCCAGCGCGGCGAAAGTCGCCGCCAGCCACTTCACCGTTTCGCGCAGCGTCGTCGCAGCGGCGGCGAAGTCTGGTTTGGGCGGGTCAGCTGCCGTGCTCACGACTCAGCTGGAGGACATGCCAACCACTGCTCCGACCGCGATGTGGAGTTCGATGCGCAGCCCCGCGTTCTCGGCGATCGGTCGCAGGTAGTCCAGGATCGCATCGAGTTCGAGCGGCTGTTCGGGCGCGGCCGCAAGCATCACGCGCATGCACCGCCGGTTTCTCGGGGCCCGAGAGTGGCGCAGTTCATCCTGAACGATCTGCGCCAGGGCGTACGGCGACTCCAGCGGCAACTGGCGCGGCCGCTTGGCCGCCGAGCGAAGCGGTCCTGGCTCTGAAGTGGGCGTGCCGACGAAGAGGTAGGCGTAGACACCGCCTTCGTTCGGGTCCGGATCGTCCGGCCAGATGATCGGGCCGGGGTCTGGGCCCGTGTCGGGTTGGCTTGTGTCACCGCCACCCCGGGACGAGCCAGAGCCCGTTCCCTGGCCCACAACAACCTCGACGCCCTCGCAACTCACCGTATACGACCCATCGGCATTGGGTGTCACCTTGATGGGCATACAGGGCTCCTCGTGCTTGCGGCGCAGAAGTTACCGCAATTTCCTTGTTGTGCAAACTGCGCGCCGGGTGGCGCTGGAACCCGCGATGCCAATCACGACATCGTCAATACTTCGCCACCATCGAACGAAGAACGACTTGTACCCGTGGCATCAGATCTCGTCGCCATCGAAAACCGCCTCTGGGCCGCCGCCGACCAGCTCTGGGCCAACACCGGCCTGAAGCCGGCGGAGTTCTCCACTCCCGTCCTCGGCCTCATCTTCCTGCGCTACGCCGACAAGCGCTTCACCGAGCTGACCCAGGCCCTGCACGACCAGGGCACGCCCGCCGACGAGATGCGAGCGCGGTGGACTACCAGGCCGAGGGCGTGCTCTACCTGCCCGACCAGGCCCGGTTCTCGCACCTGCTGACGCTGACCGAGGGCGCCAACCTGGGCAAGGCCATCGCCACCGCGATGTCGCTGGTGGAAGAGCACAACCCCGAGCTGAAGGGCGTGCTGCCGCGCGGCTACAACCTGCTGCCCAACGCCACGCTGGTGGAGCTGCTGCGCCTGCTGGCGCCGCTGGACCTGGAGGGCGACGCCTTCGGCAAGGTGTACGAATACTTCCTCGGCAACTTCGCGCTGAAGGAGGGCCAGAAGGGCGGCGTGTTCTACACGCCCACCAGCATCGTGCGGCTGATCGTCGAGATCCTGCAGCCCTTCCACGGCCGCATCTTCGACCCCGCCTGCGGCTCGGGCGGCATGTTCGTGCAGAGCGGCCGCCTTCGTGCAGCGCCACCAGAAGAGCGCCACCCGCGAACTCACCGTGTTCGGCACCGAGAAGGCCAGCGACACCGTCAAGCTGGCCAAGATGAACCTGGCGGTGCACGGCCTGTCGGGCGACGTCCGCGAGGCCAACACCTACTACGAAGACCCGCACAACGCGCTGGGCCGGTTCGACTTCGTGATGGCCAATCCGCCGTTCAACGTCTCCGGCGTGGACAAGGACCGGCTGAAGGACGACCCGCGCTTCGCGCTCGGGCCTGCCGACGACCGACAACGCCAACTACCTGTGGATCCAGCTCTTCGCGGCCAGCCTCAACGAGAACGGCCGCGCCGGCTTCGTGATGGCCAACTCGGCCGGCGACGCGCGCGGCAGCGAGCTGGAGATCCGCAAGAAGCTGATCCAGAGCGGCGCGGTGGACGTGATCGTCAGCATCGGCTCCAACTTCTTCTACACCGTCACGCTGCCGTGCACGCTGTGGTTCTTCGACCGGGCCAAGGCGCGCGGGCCGCGCAAGGACAAGGTGCTGTTCCTGGACGCGCGGCCGTTCTTCAAGCAGGTGAGCCGCGCGATTCGCGAGTTCACGCCGGAGCAACTGGAGTTCCTGGCCAACATCGTGCGGCTGTACCGCGGCGAGGCGCCGGAGTTCGACGACGGCAGTCGAGGCGATGCTGGCGGAGCGATTCCCGGGTGGCGATCTACGCCGACGTGGCTGGACTATGCAAGGCGGCGACGCATGAGCCGAGATCGAGGCGCAGGGCTGGAGCTTGAATCCGGGTCGCTATGTCGGCGTCGGCGCGCGCGCGGCCGACGAGTTTGACTTCGCGGAGCGGCTGGAGGAGCTTGAACGAGGAGCTGGAAGCACTCAACGCTGAGGCCGGGAGCTTGAAGGCCACGATTGCTGAGAACGTTGGCGCGTTGCTTGCGGAGCAGCTGCATGACGGTGCCCAGGCAATGGACACCGAGGACTGGAGTCGGCGATTGGCTGAGCTCGGTGACTTCGCATTGCGAGCGGCTATACGTTTCGAAGGACGGACTACGATCCAGATGGCATCCAGACGCTGATGACGACGTACATCAAGCGATCATCGACGGAACTCGCGAGCATGGCATACGGATCAGTCGATGCGGCTTCAGGCAAGTCGCTCAAGCCAGCACGGCTCTTGAGCTCATGGTCGCCGCGAACCTGGCCGACGCTGCGAACTCGCTAGGCCTGGATGCTCGGCGATCGATCGGCCGGCTTGCGATCCGAGCGACGTCGGCAGGCTCCGACGTCAACGACTGTGCGGATTGACTATCTTCTGCACTACTGGCTGAAGTGCGGCATGTTCACCGAGCTACGATCCAGGCCAATCTGCTGGCGTCAGACTCAAGCACATCAGTCATGGCGCTGATCGAGCGATTCCGTTCCTGCCTCCGTCTGCAGACCAGCGCGAGATCGCGTCGATCCTCTCCGCCTACGACGACCTGATCGAGAACAACACGCGGCGCATCGCGATCCTGGAGGAGATGGCCCGGCGCATCTACGAGGAGTGGTTCGTCCGCTTCCGCTTCCCCGGCCACGAGGGCGTGCGGATGGTCGAGTCCGAGTTGGGGTTGGTGCCGGAGGGCTGGAAGATCGGCAGCGTCGCCGATGTCGCTCTTGTCGATCGCGGGCGGTCCTACAAGGGCTCTGAGCTTCAAGCAGAGGCTCGGCGATGACCCACAGGCGCGTCAAGGTGCGCATCCGCGACATTCGATGTGCGACCGGGCAGACGTACGAGATGCGACCCAAAGTACGTGTGGGACTGACCCTGGTCGGAGGACGAGCACATTCGAACCGCAGGGTGTGGGATCCACTGGCCAGGTCGAACTTGGCCGGAGTCGAATCTGGTCGAGAGCGCATAGTCGTAGCGCCGCTGGTGCGAAAGGGTGGGCTGCGTCACGCGGTCAATTCCAAGCGCAACGACCACCTGGCCCAGGTGTTCTACGACCTCAAGCTGATGGAGCGCGAGGGCTCGGGCTACGACCGGCTGTACGAGCAGCTGCTGGCCAGCGGGCGCCCCGGCCCGAAGGTGGAAGAAGGCGATGACCGCGTGACGGTGACGGTGCAGCGGCGCATCGCCCACCCGGAGGTGATCGACCTCATCGGCAGGGCCGACAGCAGCTACCAGTTGCAGCCGCGTGAACGAACTGCGCTGGGGCTGATCGCCCAGGAAGAGGCCATGACGGCCACGCAGCTGACCAAGGCGCTCGCCCTGCGCAACGCCGAGGAGTTGCGCCCCTGGCTGGGCCGCCTGCTGGACTTCGGCCTGGTGCTGACGCAGGGGCGCACCAAGGGCACCACCTACCGCGTCAACCCCGATGTGCTGAGGGCCACCCAGTACCGTGGCCGCACCAGCCTGCGCGGCATCGAACGGCATCGGCTGCGCGAACTGGTGCTGCGCGACCTGGGCATTTACGGCCGGTCCAAGCGCGGCGAGATCCACGCCCGCATCGGGGCCGAGATTCCGGAACGCACCCTGCGCAGCGAGCTGACAGCCATGGTGCAGGCCGGTTTGCTGACCCCGCTGGGCGAGGCCGGCGGCCGCCGGTATGAACTGACGGCCGCGCGCTGAATCCGGGGCAAGACATGGCCAACTTGTCAGATCAAACGCCGCAGATCGACGCCAAGTGCTTGATTCACAAGGGTTGCCTGACCCGGCGAATGGTCAGTTGGCGAACTGACGCAGGGAGCCCGGGCCGGCCCTGTGGGGGGTGTTCGACGTGGTGAGCGGGCCAGGCGCGGGTGCCGCGCATGTGGCACGCGAGGTCTCCGCCGGCTACGGCGAGCTGGCGCTCGTCGAGATGCCGGCGATCGACCTGCTGACCTCGCTGGGCTGGCGTTTCAAGAACCTGTACGCCGAGACCTTCGGCGAACTGGGCAGCGAGGGGCGCGAGAGCGAGTCCCAGGTCATCCTGACCCGCCGCCTGCGCGCGGCGCTGGAGGCGCTGAACCCCGGCCTGCCGGCCGACGCCTACGCGCAGGCCATCGAGCAGCTCGCGCAGGACCGCTCCAAGCAGATCGCCGTCAACGCCAACCGCGACTTCTACCGGCTGCTGAAAGACGGCGTGAAGGTGAAGGTGCCCGACGAGCACGGCGGCCACGGCATCGAGACCCTGCGCGTGATCGACTGGGCCACGCCGGCGAACAACGAGTTCTTCCTGGCCTCGCAGATGTGGGTGGCCGGCGACATGTACCGCCGCCGCTGCGACCTGCTGGGCTTCGTCAACGGCCTGCCGCTGGTGTTCATCGAGCTGAAGAAGCCGGCCGTGCCGCTGAAGAGCGCCTTCGACGACAACCTGCGCGACTACCGCGGCCAGAGCGTGCCGCAGCTCTTCCACCCCAACGCCTTCATCCTGCTGTCGCAACGGCTCGGACACCAAGGTGGGCACGCTCACCAGCGGCTGGGAGCACTTCTTCGAGTGGAAGCGCGTCGACCGACGAGGACGAGGCGCGGCAACAGTCAGTCCTGGAGCGCGCGCTGCGCGGCCTGCTGGAGCCGGCGCGGCTGCTGGACTACGTCGAGAACTTCACCGTCTTCGAGGAGGGCAAGGGCGGCCTGATCAAGAAGATCGGCCAAGAACCACCAGTTCCTGGGCGTGAACAAGTCGATCGCGCGGCTGGTGGAGCTGCGCGAGACCGAGAAGCCGGAACGCAAGCGCCTGGGCGTGTTCTGGCACACGCAGGGCTCGGGCAAGAGTCTGTCGATGGTGTTCTTCACGCAGAAGGTGCTGCGCAAGGTGCCGGGCAGTTGGACCTTCGTGATCGTGACCGACCGCGAGGAGCTGGACGACCAGATCAGCAAGACCTTCAAGGCCACCGGCGCCAGTGCGACGCGAGGACGTGCGCGCCACCAGCGGCGAGCACCTGAAGGAGCTGCTGCGCGGCAACGAGCGCTACGTCTTCACGCTGATCCAGAAGTTCCGGACCGAGCCGGGGCGAGCCGTACCCGATGCTCTCCGAGCCGCTCGGACGTGATCGTCATCACCGACGAGGCGCACCGCAGCCAGTACGACATCTTCGCGCTGAACATGCGCAACGCGCTGCCCAACGCCGCGCTTCATCGGCTTCACCGGCACGCCGCTGATCAAGGGCGAGGAAGAGCGCACGCGCGAGGTGTTCGGCGACTACGTGTCGCGTGTACGACTTCGCCCGCTCGATCGAGGACGGCGCCACGGTGCCGCTGTACTACGAGAACCGCATCCCCGAGCTGCAGCTCACCAACCAGGACCTGAACGACGACCTGGAGGCGCTGCTCGAAGCGGCCGAGCTGGACGAGGAGCAGGAGAAGAAGCTGGAGCGCGAGTTCGGCCGCGAGTACCACGCTCATCACCCGCGAGGACCGGCTGGAGACGATCGCCGAGGACATCGTGGCGCACTTCACCGGCCGCGGCTACCGCGGCAAGGCGATGATGGTGTGCATCGACAAGGCCACGGCCGTGCGCATGTACGACAAGGTGCAGACGCACTGGAAGGCCGAGATCGCGCGAGCTGAAGGCGGCGCTGGCCGCCGGCGCAGGGGGACGACCGCGAGCGCGCTGATCGCCCGAGATCCACCTGATGGAGACCACCGACATGGCGGTGGTGGTGTCGCCAGGGCCAGAACGAGATCGAAGACCTCAAGGCCAAGGGCCTGGACATCGTGCCGCACCGGCAAGCGGATGCTGAAGGAGAGCCTGGACGAGAAGTTCAAGGACCCGACGAGCGACCCGCTGCGCCTGGTGTTCGTCTGCGCGATGTGGATCACCGGCTTCGACGTGCCGACCTGCTCGACGATCTACCTCGACAAGCCGATGCGGAGCCACACGCTGATGCAGACGATCGCGCGCGCCAACCGCGTGGCGCCGGGCAAGGAGAGCGGGCTGATCGTCGACTACGTCGGCATCTTCCGGGCCTTGCAGGATGCGCTGGCGATCTATGCGCGGCCGGAGGGCGGCGAAGGCGCGGCAGCCCGATCCTGGACAAGGCCGAGCTGGTGGCGGCGCTGAATGCGGCGCTGAACGAAGTGGCGGGCTTCGCGCAGGCGCGCGGCGTGCACGCTGGAGACCATCGCGCGGCGCGCAGGGTTTCGTGCGCATCGGCCTGATCGACGACGCGGTCGAGGCATTCCTAGGCAGCGAGGCCGACAAGAAGCACTTCCTGCAGCTCGCCGGCCGGGTGGCACGGCTGTTCAAGGCCATCCTGCCCGACCCAGCGGCCAACGAGCTGGCGCCGCTGTCGGTGCTGGTGTCGTACCTGGCCGCCAAGATCCACGCCGAGACCGACCCGCCCGACATCTCGGCGCGTGATGAGCGACGTGGAGGCGCTGCTCAACGACTCCATCGCCACCGAGGGCTACCGCATCGGCCCGGCCAGCCGGCCCGATGCGCTGGTGAACCTGTCCGAGATCGACTTCGACGGCGCTGCAGGCCAAGTTCGCCCAGGGCCACAAGCGCACCGAGGCCGAGAAGCTGAAGCGGCTGATCGAGGGCAAGCTGGCGCAGATGCTGAAGGTGAACAGCTCGCGCGCCGACTTCGCCGAGAAGTTCCAGAAGCTGATCGACGCCTACAACGCCGGCAGCCAGAACATCGAGGCGTTCTTCGAGGAACTGAAGGAGTTCGCCCAGTCGCTTGCTGCCGAGGAGCAACGCGGCATCGCCGAGGGGCTGACCGACGAGGAACTGGCGCTGTTCGACATCCTGACCAAGCCGGAGCCGGTGCTGACCAAGGCCGAGGAGGCGGAGGTCAAGAAGGTGTGCCGGGAGCTGCTGGCGACGCTGAAGCGGGAGAAGCTGGTGCTGGACTGGCGCGAGAAGCAGCAGGCCAAGGCTGGGGTGATGCAGACGCTGCGGCTGGAGATGCGGCGGCTACCGGCGCAGTACACGATGAGTCTGCGGGCGGAGAAGATGGCGCGGGCTTACGCCCACGTCTATGACCACTACTTCGGCGCCGGCAGCAGTGCGTACTTGTCGTCGGGTCAAACTTGGGCGGGTCACCTGGAAGCGCTCGGCGATGCTTGAGCTCGTCGGCCACCACGCGCAGCGCTGGCTGACGCGGCGCACGGCGCACCTGTCGCCCACCGCGCGCGGGCTGCTGTGGGCGGCCTGCAGCGGGGTGCTGTTCTGCACCCTCAACGCCACGATGCGCAGTCTGGCGCAGCAGCTGCCGCCGTCGCAGGCGCAGTTCCTGCGCTACCTCTTCGGCTTCGTCGTCATGCTGCCGCTGCTGCTGCGCGACGGTGCCGCGGCGTACTGGCCGCGCCAGGTCGGCGGCCAGTTCACGCGCGGCGCCGTGCACACCGCGGGGCTGATGCTGTGGTTCATCGCGTTGCCGCGCATCCCGCTCGCCGCCACCACGGCGATCGGCTTCACGACCCCGCTGTTCATCATGCTCGGCGCGTTCCTGTTCCTGCGCGAGCCGATGCGCTGGGAACGCTGGCTGGCCACGGCGTTCGGCTTCGCCGGCGTGCTGATCGTCGTCGGCCCCAAGCTCGCGGGCAGCGGCGGCGGCTACCACCTGCTGATGCTGGCCTCGGCGCCGGTGTTCGCGGCCTCGTTCCTGCTCACGAAGGTGCTCACGCGCAGCGAGCGCGCGGGCGTGATCGTGCTCTGGCAGGCGATCAGCGTCACGCTGTTCAGCCTGCCGGCCGCGATCTGGGCCTGGCAGACGCCCAGCGCGTGGCAGTGGCTGGGCTTCGCCTGCTGCGGGCTGCTGGGCAGTGCCGGGCATTACTGCCTGACGCGCTCGTTCAGCGTCGCCGACATCTCGTCAACGCAGTCGGTGAAGTTCCTCGATCTGGTGTGGTCGTCGCTGCTGGGCTGGGCCCTGTTCGCCGACGTCCCCGCGGCCACCACGCTGTTCGGCGGCGCGGTGATCTGCGCCGCGACGCTGTGGGTCGCGCGACGCGAACATCGTCGCGCCAACGTTGCGCCCGAGCCCGCGCGCTGAGCCTTGCGTCGGACGCCGCGCTCAGGCGCCGCTCTCGTAGATCACGAAGCGCTTGCGCGTCGGCTCGACGACTTCCCAGGTGCCCGTGAAGCCGCGCGGGATCACGAAGCTGTCGCCGGGCTTGACCGTGACTTCGTGGCCCGTGGCGTCGGTGATGACGCTGCGGCCTTCGAGGATCTGGCAGTACTCCTCTTCGGTGTAGGCGATGCGCCACTTGCCGGGCTCGCTGCGCCAGAGGCCGGCGCAGAACTTCGCCGTCGGGTCGGTGTAGTCCATCCAGACCGTCTGCTTCGGGTTGCCGGCGATCAGCTTCTCGGCCGGCAGGACGTAGTCCTCGCCGGCGGTCGGCGCTTCGTCGAACTTGTGGACGCGGGGCGTTGTCGTCGTGGCGTTCATGGCTCGTCAATGTCCGGCGAAGTCGACCAGCGTGAACAGCGGCAGGCCCGACTCGCGCAGCCGGCGCGAGCCCTGCAGCTCGGGCAGGTCGACGATCGCCGCGCCTTCGATGACCTCGGCGCCCAGCCGTTCGAGCAGCTCGGCGCCCGGCCATCATCGTGCCGCCGGTGGCGATCAGGTCGTCGATCAGCACGACGCGGTCGCCGCGCTTCACGGCGTCGGTGTGCATCTCGACGGTGGCCGAGCCGTACTCGAGTTCGTAGGTCTCCTCGACCGTCGTGAACGGCAGCTTGCCCTTCTTGCGGATCGGCACGAAGCCGACGTTCAGCTCGTAGGCGAGCACCGAGCCGATGATGAAGCCGCGCGCGTCGAGCCCGGCGATCGCCGCCGGCCGGGTGTCGAAGTAGCGGTGCACGAACTGGTCGATCAGCACGCGGAACACGCGCGGGTTGGCCAGCAGCGGCGTGATGTCGCGGAACTGCACGCCGGGCGCCGGCCAGTCGGGCACGGTGCGGATGTGCGACTTGATGTACTCGGCGGGCAGCTGGGTCGGGTCGGCGCTCATGGCCCGGATGATAGGAGCGCTCAGCCGCGCAGCAGCTTGTCCTCGGCCAGCGCCAGCGGCCCGGGCAGGCCGGCGATGACGAGCGTGTCGCCGGCGCCGAGCACGGTGTCGTCGGCCGGCTTGCGCACCGCGCCCGACGCCAGCCGCAGCGAGACCACGCTGACCCCCACCGCGTGCAGGGCCAGATCGGCCAGCGTGCGGCCCAGGCAGGCGGCGGCCGGCGGCAGCGTGACGCTGGCCAGCCGCGCCTGCTGCCGCTCCTCGACGGTGTCGTCGTCGGCACCGTGGAAGTAGCCGCGCAGCAGGCCGTAGCGCGCGTCGCGGGCGTCGCGCGCGACGCGGATCACGGTGCGCATCGGCACGCCGACCAGCGCCAGCGCGTGGCTGGCCAGCATCAGCGAGCCTTCGATCGCCTCCGGCACGACCTCGGTGGCGCCGGCCGCGCGCAGCCGCTCCAGGTCGCTGTCGTCGATCGTGCGCACGATCACCGGCACCGCCGGCGCATGCTCGCGCACCAGGTGCAGGATGCGCAGCGCCGACGGCGTGTCCGGGTAGCTGACGACGACCGCGTTCGCGCGCGCCAGCCCGGCGGCCATCAGGCTCTGCAGCCGCGCCGCGTCGCCGAAGACCACGCTCTGGCCGGCGGCCGCGGCCTGGCGCACGCGGTCGGGGTCGAGGTCCAGCGCCATGTACGGGATGCCCTGGGTGTCGAGCATGCGCGCCAGGTTCTGCCCGCTGCGCCCGTAGCCGCAGATGATCACGTGCTTCTCGGCGCGGATCGCCTTCTTCGCGATCGTCGTCAGCGCCACCGACTGCAGCAGCCAGTCGGTGCTGGACAGCTTCATCACGATGCGGTTGCTGTACATCACGATGAACGGCGTGGCCAGCATCGAGAGCACCATGCTGGCCAGCACCGGGCTCGTCCATTGCGACGACACCAGGCCGTTCTCGGTGCCCAGCGTCAGCAGCACGAAGCCGAACTCGCCCGCCTGCCCCAGGTACAGGCCGGTGCGCAAGGCCACGCCGGGCGCGGCGCCGAAGATGCGCGCCAGCGCGGCGACGAGGGCGACCTTGGCCAGCACCGGCGCCGGTGGTGAGCAGCAGCACGAGCGGCCATTGGCCGAGCACCGGCCGCCAGTCGAGCTTCATGCCGATGGTGATGAAGAACAGCCCGAGCAGCACGTCGTGGAAGGGCCGGATGTCGGTCTCGACCTGGTGCTTGTATTCGGTCTCGGCGACGAGCATCCCGGCGACGAAGGCGCCCAGCGCGAGCGACAGCCCGGCGTGCTCGGTCAGCCAGGCCAGGCCGAGCGTGATCAGCAGCAGGTTGAGCACGAACAGCTCTTCGCTCTTGCGCCGCGCCACCAGCGTGAGCCACCAGCGCATCACCTTCTGGCCGCCGACGAGCAGCAAGGTCAGCAGCGCCGCGGCCTTGAGCAAGGCCAGGCCCAGCGACGCGGCGAGTTGCGGGCCGGTGCTGCCCAGCGCCGGGATCAGCACCAGCAGCGGCACGACGGCCAGGTCCTGGAACAGCAGCACGCCCATCACGCGCCGGCCGTGTTCGCTTTCCAGCTCCAGCCGCTCGGCGAGCAGCTTGACGACGATCGCCGTCGACGACATCGCCATCGCGCTGCCGAGCACGAGCGCGCCCTGCCACGACATCTGCCACGGCCGGCCGGTGAGGGACTGGTAAGCCTCGACGAGCATGAAGTGGCCGGCGATGGTGCCGCTGATCGTCAGCACCACCTGCGACAGCCCGAGTCCGAAGACCAGCGTGCGCATGCCGCGCAGCTTGGGCAGGTTGAACTCCAGCCCGATCGCGAACATCAGGAACACGACGCCGAACTCGGCCAGGTTCTTGACGCCGGCGCTGTCCTGCGCGAGCGCCAGCGCGTTCGGCCCGATCACGATGCCGACCGCCAGGTAGCCGAGCATCGGCGGCAGTTTCAGAGAACGACAGATCACCACCCCGAGCACCGCGGCGGCGAGGTAGAGCAGGACCAGTTCGAGGGTGGTGGCCATCTAGAATGACCAATCCTATTCGACGCGGTTTTCGCCCATGACGTCGCCCCGCCCGTTCGATGCCCGGCGCGCCCTGGCGCTGGCCGCACAGACCTTCGAGATCGAGGCGCAGGCCTTGCTGGGGCTGGCGGCGCGCCAGGGCGACAGCTTCGTCGGCGCGGTGCGCGCGATGCTCGAATGCCGCGGCCGCGTGGTCGTGATGGGCATGGGCAAGAGCGGCCATGTCGGGCGCAAGATCGCCGCGACGCTGGCGTCCACCGGCACGCCGGCGTTCTTCGTCCACCCGGCCGAGGCCAGCCATGGCGACCTCGGCATGCTGATGGGCGGCGACGTCGTGCTCGCGATCAGCAACAGCGGCGAAGGCGACGAACTCGCCGCCATCCTGCCGGCGATGCGCCGCCTGGGCGTGACGCTGGTGGCGATGACGGGCAAGCCCGAGTCGACGCTCGCGCGCCATGCCGACGTCGTGATCTCGAGCGCGGTCGACCAGGAAGCCTGCCCGCTGAACCTGGCGCCGACCGCGAGCACCACCGCGCAGATGGCGCTCGGCGACGCGCTCGCGGTGGCGCTGCTCGACGCGCGCGGCTTCCGCGAGGAGGACTTCGCGCGCTCGCACCCGGGCGGCAGCCTCGGGCGCAAGCTGCTGATGCACGTGCGCGACCTGATGCGCAGCGGCGACGCGGTGCCGCGCGTCGGCCCGGGTGCGAGCTTCGACGAGCTGCTGCGCGAGATGACCGGCAAGGGGCTGGGCTTCACCGCGGTGGCCGACGATGCCGGCCGCGCGATCGGCATCTTCACCGACGGCGACCTGCGCCGCCTGATCGAGCGCGGCGCCGACCTGCGCGCGCTGCGCGCCGCCGACGTGATGCACGCCGGCCCGAGGCTGATCCGCGCCGACGCGCTCGCCGTCGACGCCGCCGACCTGATGGAGCGCCACCGCATCACCAGCGTGCTCGTCGTCGACGGCGACGGCTCCCTGGTCGGCGCGCTGAACTCGAACGACTTGATGCGCGCCAAGGTGATATGAGCCCCCCCGAAGCGCCTTCGGCGCCTCCCCCCGGGGGGCGCCGCCGACCGACCGGCGGAGCCGGATCGGTGGCGGCCGCTGGAATCGCAGTGGCGAGGTCCGGCGCTGGCCTTCCCGCCGGCCCTGCTGCTGAAGGCGCAGGGCGCCGGGCTGGGCATGAAGGCGGCGATCTTCGACGTCGACGGCGTGCTCACCGACGGCCGGATCTACATCGGCGAACACGGCGAGACGGTGAAGGCCTTCTCGACGCTCGACGGCCATGGCCTGAAGCTGCTGCGCCAGGGCGGCATCGAGCCGCTGGTCATCACCGGGCGCGATTCGCCCGCGGTGCGCCGGCGCATCGCCGACCTCGGCCTGGTCCATGCGGCCTACGGCGCCGCCGACAAGCTCGCCGCGGCCGAGGCCTTGCTCGCCGCACTCGGTCTCGATTGGCCCGAGGTGGCGGCCATCGGCGACGACTGGCCCGACCTGCCGCTGCTCCAGCGCGCCGGCTTCGCCTGCGCGCCGGCGAACGCGCACGCCGAGGTCAAGGCGGTGGTGCACCACGTCACCGTGGCGACCGGCGGCCATGGCGCGGCGCGCGAGTTCTGCGACCTGCTGCTCGTCGCGGCCGGCCGCTACGCGGGCCTGCTCGCCGGCGCACGCGACGACGCTGGACGGCGCCTGAGCGCGATGTCGGTCGAACTGCACCTGCCCGACCTGCCGGAGGTGCCGATCGCGCTCGGCCCGGCACGTGGCGGCGCCGCGCCGCGCCAGCGCCTGCGCTGGCACCTGCGCTGGCGCGACCGGCTCGCGGCCTACCTGCCGCTGCTGCTGATGACGCTGCTGGCGCTGTTCACCTGGTGGCTGGTGAAGAACTCACCCGTGCCAGCCGGCGAGGCCGAGGCCCCGGCCGTCCGCCACGAACCCGACTACACGATGACGCAGTTCGCGCTCGAGCGCTTCGACGCCGCGGGCCGCCTGAAGCTGCGCATCGAAGGCGCGACGCTGCGCCATTTCCCGGACACCGACCGCGTCGAGGTCGACGACGTGCGCATCCGCTCGATCGCGCCCGACGGCCGCGTCACGCGGGCGAGCGCGCGCCGCGCGGTGAGCAACGGCGACGCCAGCGAACTGCAGCTCATCGGCGGCGCACGCGTGACCAGCGAGAACACGAGCGGCGGCACGCTCGAGATGGACGGTGAATTCCTGCAGGCGAACCTGGTCGCCGAACGCGTGCACAGCCCGCTGCCGGTGCACGTGCAGGTCGACGGCGCCGACATGCACGCGGCCGGCCTCGACTACGACCACGGCAGCCGCCGGCTCGAACTGACAGGCCCGATGCGCGCCGTGTTCGACCCGCCGGCCAAGAGCCGCTGATGCCGTGACCGTCGTCACCGGCGCCACGGCATGAATGCGCCGCTGATCTTCATCACCGGCGCGTCGAGCGGCATCGGTCAGGCGCTGGCCGCGCGCTATGCCGCGGCCGGTTGGCGGCTGGCCCTGGTCGCGCGGCGCGGCGCGGCGGTCGAGGCCTGGGCGCGGGCCCTCGGCCTGGACGCGAGCCGGTGCGTCGTCTACCCGGCCGACGTCGCCGAGCCGGACAGCATCATCGATGCCGCGCAACGCTGCCTGGCCACCCAGGGGCTGCCGGACGTGGTGGTCGCGAATGCCGGCATCAGCATCGGGATGGACAGCGCGGTGCGCGCGGACCTGGACGTGATGCGCGACACCTTTGCCGTCAACAACCTCGGCCTGGCCGCCACCTTCCACCCTTTCCTGGGCCCGATGCGCGAACGCGGCTCGGGCACGCTGGTCGGCGTGGCCAGCGTCGCGGCGATTCGTGGCCTGCCCGGCCACGGCGCCTACTGCGCCAGCAAGGCGGCGGTGGTCGCCTATTGCGAGAGCCTGCGGGGCGAATGCCGCGGCAGCGGGGTGCGCGTCGTGACCCTGGTGCCGGGCTACGTCGCCACCCCGCTGACAGCGGGCAACGGTTACCCGATGCCGTGGCTGATGCAGCCGGCGGCGTTCGCCGATCGGGCGTTTCGCGCCATCCAGGCCGGCGTGAGCTACCGGGTCATTCCCTGGCCGATGGGGTGGGTGGCCAGGCTGCTGCGCCTGCTGCCGAATGCGCTGTTCGATCGCCTGTTCGCCGGCCGGGGCCGCAAGAAGCGGCGCGGAGAATGAAAAAAGGCGCCGGTGCCCAAGCACCCGCGCCTTTCTCGCCGGCCCTCGCGGGCCGCTGAATCAATAGCCGCCGCGGCCGCCGCCACCACCGCCGTAGCCGCCGCCACCGCTGCTGCCACCGCCGTAGCCGCCACGGCTTCCGCCGCCGCCGCCACCGCCGTAGGGGCTGCGGCCACCGCCGCCGCCGCCACCGCCGCCGTAAGGGCTGCGGCCGCCGCCGCCGCCGGCACCACCACCGCCGGCACCACCACCACCGCCGTAGCCGAGCCGCCGCGGCTACCGCCGCCGCCACCACCACCGCCGAAGCCGCCCGGACGGTCTTCACGAGGACGGGCCTCGTTGACGACGATCGCGCGGCCGTCGAGGGCCTGGCCGTTCATGCCGTTGATTGCGGCTTGCGCCTCCGCGTCCGAACCCATCTCGACGAAGCCGAAGCCCTTCGAGCGGCCGGTGTCACGGTCCATCATCACCTTGGCGGAGCTGACGGTGCCAAATTGCGAGAACGCTTGCTGAAGCGAGTCGTCACGCACGGAGTAGGCAAGATTGCCGACGTACAGTTTGTTTCCCACGGGGAAGCCCTCGATCGAGTCCTATAAAACCATGTGGAGCTTCTACCCTGCGTGAAACATTCAGGCGAAAGGCGCGGCTTCCAGACACAGACTCCGTATTATGGACATTACACGCGCATGCCTGTAAAGCGCATGTGCGGCAAGTGTTGTTTTGGCGCCCCCGGGGCAAACCCCGCCCCGTCGCCTGCCTCGATGCGCAGCGTGGCAGGGCGCGGGCGCAGGGGCTGGCTACCATCGGCGCATGGATTTGCTCAAACCGCTGGTCGCGCTGCTGGCGATCGTCAACCCGATCGGCGTGGTGCCGTTCTTCATCCACTTCACGCAGAACTTCAGTCCTGAAGAGCGCCGGCGCACGATCCGGATCAGCGCCTTCACCGCGTTCCTCGTCATCGCGATCAGCGCGCTCGCCGGGCTGCGCATCATCGAGTTCTTCGGCATCTCGATCGCGTCGTTCCAGGTCGGCGGCGGCATGCTGCTGCTGATCAGCGCGGTGTCGATGCTCAATGCGCAACCGGCCGAGAGCAAGCCGCACGACTTGAGCGAGGGCGACGAGAAGCTCGACGCCGGTGCCAGCATCGCGGTCGTGCCGCTGACGATCCCGCTGCTCACCGGCCCGGCGACGATCTCGACGATGGTGATCTACGCCGAACGCACGCGCCACTGGTGGGAGCTGGCGGTGCTGGTCGGCTACGGCGTGGTGGTCGGCGTCGCGACCGCGCTGGCGTTCTCGGCCTCCGGCCGCATCGCGCGCTGGCTCGGCCGCACCGGCATCAACGTGATGACGCGGCTGATGGGCCTGATCCTGGCCGCGCTCTCGGTGGAAATCATGGCCGACGGCCTGGCCAAGCTGTTCCCGGTGCTGGCCGGCCCGCTCGCGCATTGATACTTCGCGCCCATGGAAAAGGAATCCGAATCCCCACGCGGCGCCGAGCCGCAATACGACGTCATCGTCGTCGGCGGCGGCACCGCCGGCTGCCTGCTCGCCAACCGGCTGTCGGCCGACCCGAGCTGCCGCGTGCTGCTCGTCGAGGCCGGGGGCCGCGACGACTACGCCTGGATCCACATCCCGGTCGGCTACCTGTACTGCATCGGCAACCCGCGCACCGACTGGCTCTACTTCACCGAGGAAGACCCGGGCCTGAACGGGCGCCGGCTGCGCTACCCGCGCGGCCGCGTGCTCGGCGGCTGCTCGAGCATCAACGGCATGATCTACATGCGCGGTCAGGCGCGCGACTACGACGGCTGGGCCGCGCAGACCGGCGACGCCGGCTGGCGCTGGGACGAATGCCTGCCCTACTTCAAGCGCCACGAGGACCACTGGCGCGGCGGCGACGCCCTGCATGGCGCGGGCCACGAGTGGCGCGTCGAGCGCCAGCGTCTGTCGTGGGAGATCCTCGACGCCTTCGCCGCGGCCGCGCGCGAGGCCGGCATCCCGGCGAGCGAGGACTTCAACCGCGGTGACAACGAAGGCGTCGGTTACTTCGAGGTCAACCAGCGCCGCGGCGTGCGCTGGAACACCGCCAAGGCCTTCCTGCGCCCGGCCGCCGGGCGGCCGAACCTCGAGATCTGGACCGGTGCGACGACGACCCGCGTGCTCGTCGAGGACGGGCGTGCGGTTGGCATCGAGGTGCGCCCGCACGGCGGCGGCGCGCTGCTGCGGCCGCGCGCGGCGCGCGAGGTCGTTCTCGCCGCCGGCGCGATCGGCACGCCGCAGATCCTGCAACTGTCGGGCATCGGCCCGGCGGCGCTGCTGCACTCGCATGGCATCGAGGTGCTGCACGACCTGCCCGGCGTCGGCGAGAACCTGCAGGACCATCTGCAGATCCGCGCCGTGTTCGAGGTCGAGGGCGTGAAGACGCTGAACACGCAGGCGAACTCGCTCCTCGGCAAGGCGGCGATCGGGCTCGAATACCTGCTGCGCCGCAGCGGGCCGATGAGCATGGCCCCATCCCAGCTGGGGGCGTTCACGCGCTCGTCGCCGGCGCAGCGCTGGGCCAACGTCGAGTACCACGTGCAGCCGCTGTCGCTGGACGCCTTCGGCGAGCCGCTGCACCGCTTCAACGCCTTCACGGCCAGCGTCTGCAACCTGAACCCGACCGCGCGCGGCCGCGTGCAGATCCGCTCGCCACGCATCGACGACGCGCCGCGCATCCAGCCGAACTACCTGTCGACGCCCGAGGACCGCCAGGTCGCCGCCGATTCGCTGCGCCTGACGCGGCGCATCGCCGCGATGCCGGCGCTGGCGCGCTACCGGCCGCGCGAGGTCAAGCCCGGCGTGCAATACCAGAGCGACGAGGAACTGGCGCGCCTGGCCGGCGACATCGGCACCACCATCTTCCACCCGGTCGGCACCTGCAAGATGGGCGCCGATGGCGACCCGCTGGCGGTGGTCGACTCCCGGCTGCGCGTGCGCGGCATCGGGGGGCTGCGCATCGCCGATGCGAGCGTGATGCCCAGCATCACCAGCGGCAACACCAATTCGCCGACGCTGATGCTCGCCGAGCGCGCCGCCGAATGGCTGGCGCATGACGCGGCGGGAAAGTCCTGATGGCGACCGGGCCGCACGGCGTTAGATTCGGTTCACTCGCAGCGGCGGGGCCTCTCGGGGCTTTCGCACGCTGTACGGGGGACTGAGGAGACGGTTGAAGACGACAAGACGAAGGGAGCCGGCACGATCCGGCCCCAAGGAAGGCGCCGCTGGTCGGCGCCTTTTTTCTGTGCGCCGCGATTTGCACGGCGAAGGCCGCGTACATCCGGTGACGCCGCCCGTCCGCCATCGCCTAGCATGAAGGCACCGCCCGCGCCGCCCACC
The DNA here is from genome assembly GCA_963788635.1 of uncultured beta proteobacterium. Taxonomy (GTDB): domain Bacteria; phylum Pseudomonadota; class Gammaproteobacteria; order Burkholderiales; family Burkholderiaceae_C; genus Rubrivivax. Next base: position 38,239 of record CAWBHE010000007.1, read on the forward strand.
GCTCCCATGTCCGTCAACGCCGAACTGCGCAGCCTCGAGATCGACATTCCGTCGCAACCGGACTCGCTGGTCCGGCTGTCGCTGCTGCTTGCCGAAGAACAGATCGATCTGGGCGCGGTCGCCGCGCTGATCGAGGCCGACATGGCGCTGGCCTCGGCGGTGATGAAGGCCGTCAACTCGTCGCTCTACGGCTTGCGTGGCCGGGTCGAAAGCGTGCAGCAGGCGATCACCTATCTGGGCACGCGCGAGGTCGCCGCGATCACCTTCGAAATGGGTCTGCGTGCCGCGTTCCCGCCCGCGGCCGAGCTGGAGCCCGTCTGGCAGCGCGCCGCACGCCGCGGCCTCGTGATGGGCCGGCTCGGCCAGCGGCTGTCGCTCGACGCCTGGGCCGCGCATTCGGCCGGCCTGTTCGAGGAATGCGGCAAGGCGGTGCTGTTCCGCCACGCCCCCGACCACTACAGCGCGATGCTGCGTGCCGCCGGCAACGACAGCGAACTCGCGTCGCTGGAACATGCCGGCTTCGGCGTCAGCCACGACGCGCTCGGCGCCGCGCTGTGCGAAAGCTGGGGCCTGGGCGCGATCGCGGTGGCCAGCGTGCGCCACCATGTCGCGGTGCAGGCCGGCGGCGTGATCCCGCTCCCGGCGGGCCGGCGTTCGGTGTGTGCGTTGTCGGCGATCGCGCACACGCTGTTCGACGAGCCGCAGGCGCTGGAGGCCGAGGTCGCGCGCATCGCGCCGCAGGCCGAGCTGGACACGACCCTGGTCCTGCGCGCCGCGCGCCAGGTGCGCGAGCAGCTCGACGCCGCGCTCGCCCACGGCCGCTGACCAGGGCCCGCGGGTGCCGGCGCGGGACTGAGGTAAGCCCGCTGCCGCGCGCGCGCCGGCGTGGTTAGGCTGGAGGTTCCGCACCAGCCGCACCCCCGCCATGGCCTCGACCGATTTCGACGACACGCTCGCGTTGCAGCGCCTGTACCACTGGGAGCGCACGACGCCCGATCGCGTCGCGCTGACCCAGCCCGTCGGCGGCGGCGTCGTGCGCGACTTCACCTGGCGCGAGGTGCTCGACCAGTCGCGCCGGATGGCCGCGCACCTGCAGTCGCTGGCGCTGCCGGCGGGCTCGAAGATCGCGATCCTGTCGAAGAACACCGCCCATTGGCTGATGAGCGACTTCGCGATCTGGCTCGCCGGCCATGTCTCGGTGCCGTTGTACCCGACGCTCGCCGCCGGCACGATCCGCCAGGTGCTGGAGCACAGCGAGGCGCAGCTGCTCTTCGTCGGCAAGCTCGACGGCTGGGACGCGATGCAGCCCGGCGTGCCGTCCGGCCTGCGCTGCATCGCGCTGCCGCTGGCGCCGGCCACCGCCTATCCGGGCTGGGACGAGATCATCGCGCGCACCGCGCCGCTGGCCGGCCACCCGGTGCGCCGCGCCGACGAGCTGGCGACGCTGATGTACACCTCGGGCACGACCGGCATGCCCAAGGGCGTGATGCACAGCTTCGGCACCTTCGCGTGGAGCGTGCAGTCCGGGCTGAAGCGGATCAGCGTGCTCGACAACAGCGCCCGGATGCTGAGCTACCTGCCGTTGTCGCACGTCGCCGAGCGCACGCTGGTCGAGCATGGCCAGCTCGCCACCGGGATGCAGGTCTACTTCGCCGAGAGCCTGGACACCTTCACCGCCGACCTGCAGCGCGCACGGCCGACGGTGTTCTTCTCGGTGCCGCGGCTGTGGGTCAAGTTCCAGCAGGGCGTGTTCGCGAAGATGGCGCCGGCCAAGCTCGACCGGCTGCTGAAGATCCCGGTGCTGCGCGGCATCGTCCGGCGCAAGGTGCTGACGGCGCTGGGCCTGCACGAATGCCGCTTCGCCGCCGGCGGCGCGGCGCCGATGCCGCCCGAACTGCTGCGCTGGTATGCGCGGCTGGGGCTGGACCTGGTCGAGGTCTACGGCATGACCGAGAACTGCGGCATCAGCCACGCGACGCTGCCCGGCAAGCCGCGTCCGGGCACGGTGGGGCTGCCCTACGACGGCGTGCAGTCCCGGCTCGACCCGGTCAGCGGCGAGATCCAGATGAAGAGCCCGGGCGTGATGCTCGGCTACTTCAAGGCGCCCGAGCTGACGCAGCAGGTCTTCACCGCCGACGGCTGGCTGCGCACCGGCGACAAGGGCGAGCTCGACGCCGAAGGCAACCTGCGCATCACCGGCCGCGTGAAGGACTTGTTCAAGACGAGCAAGGGCAAGTACGTCGCGCCGGCGCCGATCGAGGACCGGCTCGTGATGCACGGCGCGGTCGAGGCCTGTTGCGTCACCGGCGCCAACCTCGGCCAGCCGCTCGCGCTGCTGATGCTCAACGCGGCGGCCGCAGCGCAGGCCGCCGACGCCGCCGGCCGCGGCGCGCTCGAGGCCACGCTGGCCGAGCACCTGCGGGCCGTCAACGAGGCGCTCGACCCGCACGAGCAGCTGGTCTGCCTGGTCGTGATGACCGAGGCCTGGACGGTCGAGAACGACCTCATCACGCCGACCTTCAAGGTCAAGCGCAACCGCATCGAGGACTTGTTCGCGAAGAACTACGAACGCTGGACCGGCGCGCGCCAGGCCGTCGTCTGGCACCCGGCGTGAGCCTCGACGGACGCTAGTGCAAGGCCGCGCTGGTCGCGCTGCGGGCGCGGCCCTGCCAGCGCCGCGCGAAGGCCGCCATCTCGGCGGCCGGCAGCGGCCGGCTCATGTGGTAGCCCTGCGCCTCGTCGCAGTCCAGCGCCTGCAGCTGGCGCAGCACGGCGGCGTTCTCGACCCCTTCGGCGACCACGCTCAGGCCCAGGTTGTGCGCGAGGTCGATCGTCGAGCGCACGATCTTCGCGTCGTCGGCGTCGCCTTCCATCGCCATCACGAAGCTCTTGTCGATCTTCAGCTCGTCGACCGGCAGCCGCTTCAGGTAGGCGAGCGACGAGTAGCCGGTGCCGAAGTCGTCGATCGACAGCTTGAAGCCGGCGCGCTTGAGCGCGTTCAGCGTCGCCTCGGCGCGCTGCGGCTCGTCCATGATCGCGCTCTCGGTGATCTCGAGGCAGAACGCGGCGGCGCCGACGCGGTGGCGGGCCAGGATCGCGTCCAGTTTGGCCGGCAGCTCGTGGTCGAGCAGGTCGCGCGCCGACAGGTTCACCGACACCCGCTGCAGACCGAGCGTGGCCAGCGCCGCCCACTCGCGCGCGGTGGCCTCGAAGATCCACAGCGTGAGCTGGCGCACGAAGCCGGTCTGCTCGGCGAACGGGATGAACTCCATCGGCGGCACCATCCCGCGCGTCGGGTGCTGCCAGCGTACCAGCGCCTCGGCGCCGACCAGCGCGCCGCTGTCGACCGCGATCTTGGGCTGCAGGAACAGGCGCAGCTCGTCGTGCTCGATCGCGCGGCGCAGCTCGGACAGCAGCGACAGCGTCTGCGCGCTGGCGGCGTCGATCGACGGGTCGTAGACCAGTGCCGACGCGGTCTTGCGCTTGGCGCCGTACATCGCGACCTCGGCCCGGCTGAGCAGCGCATCGGCGTCGGCGGCGTGGCCGGGCCAGCAGGCGATGCCGAAGCCGGCCGAGACATCCACCGTCTGGTCCTCCAGCACCAGCGGCTGCTCGAACACCTGCGCGATGCGCTCGGCCACGGCGAGCGCGCTTGCGCTGTCGGCGCGGGGCAGCAGCAGCGCGAACTCGTCGCCGGACAAGCGCGCGACGAGGTCGCCCTCGCGCACCATCTGGCCCTTGATGCGCTCGGCCACGGCCTGCAGCAGCCGGTCGCCGAACGGGTAGCCGAGCACGTCGTTGACATGCTTGAAGCGGTCCAGGTCGAGCATCACCACCGCGAGCCGGCCCCCGCTGGCCGCGGCGCCGTCGATCGCGGTCTGCACCGCATCGCGGAACTGGGCCCGGTTCGGCAGCCCGGTCAGCCGGTCCCAGTAGGCGAGGCTGGCGGATCTGCTGCTGGTTCGCGGCGATGTTCAGCCGCATGTGGTCGAAGGATCGCGCCAGCTCGCCGATCTCGTCGCCGCGCTCGGTGTGCTGCATCGCCTGGTCGTATTCGCCGCGGCCCAGGCGCCGGCTCGCGTCGACCAGCGCTTCGAGCGGTGTCGTGATCCGGCGCGCGGTGACCAGGCTGCCGACGAAGAACAGCAGCACCGCGACCGCGGTGATGACGCCGAGATCGCGCTGCACCACCTGGTAGGGCCGCATCGCGCCGTCCACCGAGCCGAGCAGCAGCGCGCTCGCCGGCAGCCCGTCGGCGAGCGCCACGCTGCGCACCAGCGTCGATTCGCCAGCGATCGCGAAGCGGCCGTCGCGCGCCGGCAGATCGGCCAGCCCGGCGCGCTGCGCCGCGTCCAGCGTGCTGACGTCGACCAGCGGCGCGGCGCCGGTGCGGCGGGTGACGATCGCGACGTCCATGCGCGACTTGTCCTTGACGCTGCGCAGCAGTGCGGCGTCGATGGGGAAGCCCATCACGACGACGCCGCCACCGGCGGCCAGCGGCAGCGGCGCGGCGACGAACTGGTACGGCTTGCTGCCGACCAGCTCGACGGCCACTGCCTGGCGCGCGCGAACGAAGCGCGCCGCGACGCGGCGCATCGCCGGCAGCGCCGGGCTGGCCTCGGCGGGTGCACTGGCCAGATCCTGCAGATCCTGGCCGAAGGCGGCCGAGACGGTGGCGTCGATGCGGTCGCGCTGGTTGTCCAGCGCCGACGCGATCGTCGCGCGGTCGTGCTGGCCGACCGCGGCGACGAAGCCGGCGTCGCGCGCGAGCAGCGCGGTGCCCAGGCGGATCGTCGCTGCGCGACCCTGCAGCTCGCTGCGCCAGATGCCTTCGGCGACCTGCAGTTCGGCGCCGAGCCGGGCCACCGCGTTGGTCTCGATCGTCGCGCGCAACGTCGTGAAGACGGCCGCCTGCACGAGCAGCAGCAACAGCAGCGAGCCGGCGACGATGCGCCACGACAGCCGCTTCGGCGCGGGCCAGGCCCAGCGCTTCATCGTCAGCCGGCCGCCGCGACCGGCAGCTTGACGGTCGTCGCGATGCCCGCGGCCGGCACGACCAGCGGCTGATCGAGCGCCGGCGCGCCGACCGGCAAGGCCGGGTTCCAGCTGCGCAGCCGGTAGCTGCCGGGCGGCACGTTGTCGATCCGGACGACGCCGGGCGCGGCGCTCAGACCGTAGTACGGCGTCGGCACCACGACCACCCAGGCGATCATCCGGTCGTGGATGTTGCAGCCGAGCACCGCGATGCCGGTCTTGTCGAAGACCACCGGGTTCGACGGCGTGCCGGCGTAGAGCTTGAGCTCGAAGGTCTTCACCGGCGAGTACGAGTAGACGTGGTGGCGCACCTTGTCGCGGTTCGGGAACATCACCGCGGTGCCGATCGGCACCACCGTGACGCGCTCGGTGAACTGCTTGTTCGCCTGCGCGATCTCGACGCCGGTGGCCGGCTTCACGGCGGCGCGGGCGGCATCCGATTCGAGGAACACCGCGCTGTCGGGCAGCGGCTGGCCGTCCGGTCCCTGGACGCCGACCGTCACGGTCGCACCGACCGCGGCGGTGCAGACGAAGGCAGCGGCCAGCAGCAAGGCCGTGGCGCGCAGGGGCAGGCAGGCGGACATCGGACGCAAGGCTCACGGCCCGCAACGGGGCGATGAGGACTTATCGGCCGCCGCGGCCCGGAAGTTGAGACGCGCGCGGCCCGCGCGGCGGGCGCGCGAGCCGCAGCGCCGATAATGTCGCGGTCGCGCCGTTGCCCGGCCGAGAAGGAGCCGCATGGACCCCGCCGACCCCAGTCCCGCCGACGACGCCGACCGCGCCAGCCTGGAGATCAGCCTGGCCAGCGCGAGCGAACTCTGCCAGCTCGGCCTGGCGACGATGGTCGACATCCGCCAGGCTTTCGAGATCGAGATGAAGGGCGCGATGCCCGACACCGTGCACATCCCGCTGTTCGAGGTCAAGCAGATGCTCGGCCACCGGCTGAGCGAGGACGAGCAGGACATCCTCGACGCCGGCCGGCCGACCGACATCGACGTGCAGGGCTTCTTCACGACGCTGAACCGCCTGGCCCACGCGCGCGACCACATCGTGCTGTGCGTGTGCAACAGCGGCCGGCGCAGCCTGGCGGCGGCGCGGCTGCTGCGCTCGCTGGGCTACCCGAAGGCCTTGTCGGTGGCCGGGGGCTTCCAGGCCTGGAAAAAGCTGCAGGCGGCTCAGCCGGCCGAAGCGATCACGCCACCGCCCAAGCAGACCTCGGCGTCGTAGAGCACGGCCGACTGGCCCGGCGTCACCGCCCATTGCGGGGCGTCGAAATCGAGCGCGAAGCCGTCCGGCGCCAGGCGCAGCCGACACGGCGCGTCGGCCTGGCGGTAGCGCGTCTTCGCGCTCAGCGCGCCCGGCGCCGGCGCCGTTCCGGCGACCCAGCTGCAGTCGTCGGCGGCGAGCGTGGACGACAGCAGCCAGGGGTGGTCGTGCCCTTGCACGACGCGCAGCACGTTGCGCTCGATCTCCTTGCGCGCGACGTACCAGGGTTGATGCTCGACGCCGCCCGCTGACCCGCCGCCGGGCCGCCCCAAGGCGGGTCGCTCCCCTCGGGGGGCGGGCGTCGCCCGCGACGCCCTTGGGGCCCAATTGATCCCACCGATGCCCAGCCCCTGGCGCTGGCCCAGCGTGTAGAAGCTCAGCCCGACATGGCGGCCGACCTCGCGCCCGCGCTCGTCGAGCATCGGTCCCGGCGCGTGGCTGAGATAGCGGTTCAGGAACTCGCGAAACGGGCGCTCGCCGATGAAGCAGATCCCGGTCGAGTCCTTCTTCGACGCCACCGGCAGGCCGATCGCCTGCGCGATGCGGCGCACCTCGGTCTTGGCCAGTTCGCCGACCGGGAACAACGTCCTCGACAGCTGGGCCTGGTTCAGCCGGTGCAGGAAATAGCTCTGGTCCTTGGCCGGGTCCAGGCCCTTGAGCAGCTCGTAACGGACGGCCCCCACGTCGCTGCGCTCCTGCCCCCCGGGGGAGTGCCGGCCGCCTTGGGGCGGCCCGGCGGCGCCCGGGGCCGCGACCTCGCGCACCCGGGCGTAGTGCCCGGTCGCGATCTTCTCGGCGCCCAGGCGCAGCGCGTGGTCGAGGAAGGCCTTGAACTTGATCTCGGCGTTGCACAGCACGTCCGGGTTGGGCGTGCGGCCGGCCTGGTATTCGCGCAGGAATTCGGCGAAGACGCGGTCCTTGTACTCGGCGGCGAAGTTGACATGCTCGATCTCGATGCCGATCACGTCGGCCACCGCGGCGGCGTCCAGGAAGTCCTGGCGCGACGAGCAGTACTCGTCGTCGTCGTCGTCTTCCCAGTTCTTCATGAACAGGCCGACGACCTCGTAACCCTGTTCCTTGAGCAGCCAGGCGCTGACCGCGCTGTCGACGCCGCCGCTCAAGCCCACCACGACGCGCCGCCTGCTTGCCATGGATCGAATTATCCCCAGGCGGCGCGCCTGCCGGCGGATCGGCACGTCGCCGCGCGTGCATGGGATGATGCCCGCCCGACCCACCCCCACGCCCGCGCCGCATGACTGCCACCACGCTTCCGGCCTACCTGCGCCAACCCACGCTGCATGGCGACACCGTCGTCTTCGTCGCCGACGACGACCTCTGGCGCGCCAGCGTCGACGGCGGCGTCGCGCTGCGCCTGAGCGCGGGCCTCGGCGAACCGGCCACCCCTTGCCTGTCGCCCGACGGGCAGTGGCTGGCCTACATCGGCCGCGACGAACAGCATGGCGAGGTCTGGTGCATGCCGGCCGCCGGCGGGCCGGCCAGGCGCCTGACCTGGCTCGGCGCCGACAGCGCGGTGCGCGGCTGGACGCCGGACGGCCGCATCGTCTTCGCCAGCAACCACGGCCAGCCCTTCTTCCGCAACTGGCACGCGTTCACGCTGGCGCGCGACGGCGGCGCGCCCGAGCGCCTCGAGCTCGGCCAGATCAACCACCTGGCGTACGGCCCCGAAGGCCGGCTCGTGATCGGCCGCAACACCGCCGACCCGGCGCGCTGGAAGCGCTACAAGGGCGGCACCGCCGGCCATCTGTGGATCGACGCCGACGGCAGCGGCCAGTTCCGCCGCATGAGCGAGCTGCAGGGCAACATCACCTGCCCGATGTGGATCGCCGATCGCATCTGGTTCCTGAGCGACTTCGAGGGCGTGGGCAACCTGTACTCGTGCCGGCCCGACGGCAGCGCCGTGCAGCGACACACCGACCACGCCGAGCATTACGCGCGCCACGCGCAGACCGACGGCCGGCGCATCGTCTACCAATGCGGCGCCGCGCTGTGGCTGTTCGACCCGGCGAGCGACGCCACGCGCGTGCTCGAGATCCAGGTGCCGTCGTCGCGTACGCAGGCGGCGCGCAAGTTCGTGCCGACGGCCGAGAACCTGCACGACGTCGCGCTGCACCCGGCCGGCCACAGCCTGGCGTTGGACGTGCGCGGCCAGCTCTTCAGCATGGCGCTGTGGGAAGGCGCGGTGCGCCGGCATGGCGCCGACGACGGCGCGCGCCAACGCCTGGGCCAGTGGCTGGCCGACGGCGCCACGCTGGTCGCGGTGAGCGACGCGTCGGGCGAGGAGCGCGTCGTCGCCTTTGAGGGCGTGCTGTCGCGCACCCTGCCCTGGGAGCTGGGCCGCGTGACCGAGATGCGCGCCGCGCCGCAGGGCGCGCGCGTCGCGCTCGCGAACCACCGCAACGAGCTGTTCATCGGCGACCTCGCCGCGGGCAGCCTGCAGCGCGCCGACCACAGCGAGGCCGGCCGCATCCGCGACCTCGCCTGGTCGGCCGACGGCGCCTGGCTCGCCTACGCTTTCGACACCAGCCCGCGCCACACCGCGATCAAGCTGCTCGAGCTCGCCAGCGGCCAGGCCACGCTGGTCACCCAGCCCGAGTTCCGCGACTGGAGCCCGTCGTTCGACCCCGACGGGCGCTTTCTGTACTTCCTGTCCACGCGCACCTACGACCCGGTCTACGACAGCGTCCAGTTCGAACTGAGCTTTCCGCGCGGCGCGCGGCCCTACCTGATCGCGCTGCAGGCCGGTGGCAAGGCGCCGTTCGAGCCGACGCCCAAGGGCATGAAGCCCGACGAGCACGCCGAAACGCCGCCCGCCGCCAAGCCCGCGCTGGCGGTCGATCTGGCCGGCATCGCACGCCGCGTCGCGGCCTTCCCGGTGCCCGAGGGCCGCTTCGGCCAGCTCGCCGGCGTGGCCGGCGGCAAGCTGGTCTGGACGCTGCTGCCGATCGCCGGCGCACACGGCCGCGGCGGACACAAGGAGTCCCCGGGCCGGCTCGAACTCTTCGATTTCGCGACCGGCCAGGCGCAGACCCTGGTCGACAAGGCCGACAGCTTCAGCGTCGCCGCCGACCAGCACACGCTGCTCGTGCGCGAAGGCCGCCGCCTGCGTGCGCTGGCCGCGACGAAGCGCGACGAGAAGGAACGCGACGCCGACGAGCGCGCGTCGCGCAAGAGCGGCTGGATCGACCTCGGCCGCATCCGCGCCGCGGTCGAGCCGCGCCTGGAGTGGCGCCAGATGCTGCGCGAGGTCTGGCGGCTGCAGCGCGACCATTTCTGGGTCGAGGACATGTCGGGCGTCGCCTGGGACGCGGTCTGGCAGCGCTACGAGCCGCTGCTCGAACGCGTCGCGACGCGCGGCGAACTGTCCGACCTGATCTGGGAGCTGCAAGGCGAGCTCGGCACCTCGCATGCGTACGAGATGGGCGGCGACCACCGCAAGCCGCCGGCGGTGGCGCTGGGTTTCCTCGGCGCCGATCTGGGCCCGGCCGCCGGCGCGGGCGGCGCCGAGATCCGCCGCATCGTGCAGGGCGACGCCTGGGACGCGGCGGCCGACTCGCCGCTCAACGCGGTCGGCGTCGAGGCTCGGCCCGGCGAGCGCATCGTCGCCGTCGGTGGCCAGCCGGTGAGCGCGGAGCGTCCGCCCGAGTCGCTGTTCGTCCACCAGGCCGGCGCCAAGGTGTCGCTCACCTTGGCGCGCGGCGACGCGACGCGCGAGGTGCTCGTCACGCTGCTCGCCGACGAGACCCCGGCGCGCTACCGCGAGTGGGTGGAGCGCAACCGGGCCTGGGTGCACGAGCACTCGGGCGGCCGCGTCGGCTACTTCCACCTGCCGGACATGATGTCCGCCGGCTTCGCCGAGTTCCACCGCTACTTCGCGGCCGAGAGCGACCGCGACGGCCTGATCGTCGACGTGCGCTACAACCGCGGCGGCCATGTCTCGCAGCTGCTGCTCGAGAAGGTGGCGCGCAAGCGCATCGCCTGGAACCTGATGCGCTGGGGCCAGCCCGAGAGCTACCCGGAGGCCGCGCCGGCCGGCCCGGTGGTCGCGCTGACGAACGAGCACGCCGGCTCGGACGGCGACATCTTCTCGCACGGCTTCAAGCTGATGGGCATCGGCAGCCTGGTCGGCACGCGCACCTGGGGCGGCGTGATCGGCATCTGGCCGCGCCACGCGCTCGTCGACGGCAGCCAGACCACCCAGCCCGAATATTCGTTCTGGTTCAAGGACGTCGGCTGGGGGGTCGAGAACCACGGCACCGACCCGCAGATCGAGGTCGACAACGCGCCGCAGGACGGTGCCGCCGGCCGCGACCGCCAGCTCGAAGTGGCACTGGCCACCGCGCTGGAAGCGATCGCGCGCGACGGCGTCAGCCGGCCCGACTTCGGCCCGCGGCCGAACCTGGCCGCGCCGCCGCTGCCGCCGCGCTGAGCCCGCGCGGGCCTCGGTCTTGCATGGCGGCTGGCGCGGCGACAATCCTGCCCACACCATGCACCAAGACAACGACGACATCGAGGTTCGCGACAGCCTCATCCACGGCCTGGGCGCGTTCGCGCGGCGCGGCCTGCCGCGCGGGCGCCCGATCGGCGTCTACCGCGGCCGCCTGTACGCAGCGCACGAAGCGGCGGCGCGCGACTGGGACAACGCGCTGACCTACGTCTTCGCGTTGTCCGACGGCTCGGTCATCGACGGCGGCGAGGGCGGCAATGCGACGCGCCACCTGAACCATTCCTGTGCGCCCAACTGCGTCGCCTTCGAGGTCGACGGCGACGAGGGCCAGGCCCAGGTCGTGATCGAGGCGCGCCGGCGCATCCGCGCCGGCGAGGAGCTGTTCATCGACTACGCGCTGGACATCGGCGACAGCGACCCGGCCGACTTCCCCTGCCGCTGCGGGGCGGCGCGCTGCCGCGGCACGATGGCCGGGGTCTGACCCGCGCTCAGATCGGCCGCTGGCTGAGTCGCGCGAGGTAGAACCACTCGTGGCCCGGTTGGGCGTCGACGTCGGGGAACACGATGTGGCCGGCGCACGGCGCGCGCAACTCGCTGCCGTCGGCACGGCGCGCGATCAACTCGCCCTCGGCGAGCGCGTCGAAGCTGGACCAGGGGCGAACGAAGGCGTCGTCGTCGTGGTGGCGGTCCACCACCTCGGCCAGCGTCAGGCATTCGAAGGCCCGCGCGGGCGGTGCCAGCGGCAGGTCGGCCAGGCCGAGCCACGCGATCGCCTGCCGGATCGCCGTGTAGGCCACGTCCGGTGCGGCCGGGTCCTCGTGCTGGCCGCATTCGAGCGTGACGCCCCAGCCGCCGACCGAGCGCATGTACTCGGTGGTGCCGACGCCGTAGGCCGAGTTCTCGTTCACCGCGCCCGGCGTCAGCGCGAGCGCGCGCCGTCGCGCGACCCCCGCCGCATAGGCCCCGAGCCAGCCGTCGACGATGCGGGCCGGGCCCAGGTGCGCGGCGAAGCGCGCCTCGGCGGCCGCGTGCGCGAAGGGCTCCAGCGCACCGTCGTTGTCGGGCGGCCCGCGCATCACGAACGGCCGCCCCGGGCTGCGGAAGCTGTGCAGGTCGAGCAGCACCTCGTGCTCGGCGAGCCAGGGGCACAGCACGTTCGCGATCCGGTCTTCGTTGTCGATCGGCACGGCGCAGGGCTGCAGCCGGCGGTTCAGGTTGCGGTCGCCCTCGCGGCGGCCGTTCGCGTAGGCGAGCGGGTTGCACACCGGCACCAGCGTCAGCGTGCCGCGCAGGATCTCGATGCGGCCGCTCTCGATCTCGGCCCGCACACGCTCGATGCCACGCGCGCCGGCGGTCTCGTTGCCGTGCACGGCGGCGGTGACGATCAGCCGCGGGCCGGGGGTCAGCGCCGCGAAGCGGTGGGCGCGCAGGAAGTGGGTCGAGCTCATCGGCCGAAGTCTAGGCCGCGATCACGTCGTCCAGCAGCGTCAGGCTGCGCAAGGTGGCGTCGAGCCGCACGCGCGCGCCCAGCGGCAGCGGCCGGTTCGGCGTGCCGTGCCCGGCCGGCCAGCCGGCGAGCAAGGGCTTGCCCAGCGGCAGCAGCGCCTCGGCCAGCACGCCCAGCGGCGACGCCTGCTCGGTGAAGCTGCCGAGCAGGAAACCCTTCGCGGCCGCGAGCACGCCGGCCAGGCGCAGCTGGTTGAGCAGCCGGTCGACGCGGTAGGGTTCCTCGCTCACGTCTTCGAGGAACAGGATCGCATCGTCCACCGGGCAGGCGAACGGCGTGCCCAGCAGCGACGCGACGATGCTCAGGTTGCCGCCGGCGAGCCGGCCCTCGGCGACGCCGTCACGGTGCAGCGCCGATGCGTCGAGCGCGGGCACCCACACGGTGCCGGCGCGCAGGCCCGCGCCGAGCAGCGCGAACAGCGCGTCGGCGTCGCCTTCGCGGCCGGGCTTGACCAGGTCCGAGGCCGGCATCGGCGCGTGCAGCCCGACCAGCCCCGCCCGGCCGAGCCAGGCGTGCAGCGCGGTGATGTCGCTGTAGCCGACGAGCGGCTTGTGCGCGCGCGCGACGAGGTCGCGGTCGAGGCGGTCGAGCAGCCGCGCGCTGCCGTAGCCGCCGCGCAGGCAGAACACCGCCGCGACCTCGGCGTCGGCGAACGCGGCGTGCAGGTCGGCCAGGCGGACGTCGTCGTCGCCGGCGAGGTAGCCGCGGCGCGCGTGGCAGCCCGGATAGAGCCGCGTCCGGTAGCCGTGGCGCGCGAGCAGCGGCTCGACCTGCGCCAGCGCTTCGGGCTCGGCCGGTCCGGCCGGCGCGACGACGCCGATCAGGCTGCCGGGGGGCAGCGCGCGATAGGGTCGGTTCATGCTTCGTATTGCAGCATCAGCGCGTCGATCGCGGCGCCCAGCGCGGGCAGGCGCCAGGTCGTCGCGCAGGGCTCGTTCGGTGCGTAGCGCGTGCCCAGGTTGGTGAGCACCGCGACCAGGTAATGGCGGCGCCAGGGCGGCAGGCCGCGCACGATGCCGGCGTTCGACGCGTAGTTCTCGGTCGTGCCGGTCTTGTGCGCATAGCGCAGCTGCGCGGCGGCGTTCGCCGGCCGGATGTCCGGCGGATAGCGCAGCCCGGCCGCCGTCGCGCTGCCGTCGGCGTCGAGCCAATGGTTGGGCAGCCGCGCCGGCAGCCCGCGCACCCAGCCGGGCACGCCGGCGAGCAAGGTCGACGACAGGATCTCGTGCAGCGCCTGGCCTTCGAGCCAGCCGCGCAGCCGCTCGCGGCTGGCGTCGCTGACCAGGCGCGTGCCGGGCGGCAACCACGGCGCGGGCGGCGCCTCGGCGTCGAGCAGCCAGAGCAGGCGCAGCGTGTCCCAGGCCGTCATCTGGATCATGCCGACGCCGGCGCCCGAGCCGTTGCCCCAGCCGCCGTCGGGCTGGGTGCCGTCGAGGCGCAGCGTGTGCAGGCCGAGCGCCGCGAAGCGTTCGTGCAGCGGCCCGATCAGCGCATGCCGGTGCAGCAGCGCGACGAGCGCGGTGGTGGCGTCGTTGTCGCTGACGACGATCATGTCCTCGACCTGCTGCGCCGGCCAGCCGAACAGGCCGCGGTCGACGCCCAGCGCGACGCCGCTGGCGACCATCAGCTTGAGCAGCGACGCCGGGTACGGCGCGACGAAGCGGCGCGGGCCTTGGCCGGCGAGCGTCTTCCAGCGTGCCACGCGCGACCAGTCGGCGTCGGGCCACCAGAGGAACGAGTTGCCGTCGGCGTCGCGCTGGTCGGCGACGAAGTGGATGTCGCGCACCGCGCCGGCGTTCGCGCCGATGCCGGCGATCACGCCTTGCGGGTGCTCGCGCGAGAACAGCACGTTGGCGAACACCGGCGCCGCGTTCGGCGGGAACGCCGCCACCGCGAGGTCGAGGCTGGGGAATTGCGCGACCGGCCCGCCCCGGCGCATCGCGTCCGGCGTCGCGCCGAAGTCCTGCGCGCGCACCGCCTGCAGCAAGGCCTGCGCCAATTCGGAGTTCGTCATCGCTCTTGCGCCCGAAGGCCGGCGACGCGCCGGCCGCGCGATCGTGCCAGCGGGCGGCGGCCGTGGCCACCGCCCGCGCGGCGCGCCTTCTCAGGCGTTCAGAAGAACTTGTAGTTGACGAGGAAGGTGAACGAACGCATGCGCGGGTCGGCGACGCGCGGCTCCCACGAGCTTCCGGCACCGGTGTTGCCGTCGTACGCGGCGCTGAACGGCGGCGCGTGGTCGGCCAGGTTCTTGATGCCGAAGGTCAGGTTCAGGTTCTTGATGCCGGTGTAGCTGACGCTGGCGTTGTAGAGCACGTAGCTCGACACGTCCGGCTTCCACAGCGGCGGCGTCACGCTGCCGTTGGCCACGCCGGGCAGCACGTAGTCGGCATAGCCGCTGCGGTAGATCTGCGTCAGCGCGCCGGTCCAGTTGCCGCGCGAGTAGGACATCGTCAGCGTGTGCTTCCAGCGCAGGCCGAGGTCGTCGGCGCGCGTGAAGACGCCGACCTCGCTCGGGCCGAAGGGCGAGCTGGTGAGCAACCGCGCCTTCTTGTCGAGCAGGTAGCTGCCGTCCATGTTCGCCGCCCAGCGGCCGCCCATCGCGTCCCAGTTGGCCTGGAAGCCGAACTCGAGGCCCTTGGTCACCGTCTCGCCGGCGTTGACCCAGCGTGCATCGATGCTGACCAGGTTGCCGTTCGCGTCGCGGATGAAGTTCTGCGGGAACAGCGCGTAGTTGGCGATCAACGTCGAGACGCTGGTGCTCTGGATCGTGCCGGTGCGGTTGATCGCCCACCAGTCGAGGTTGGCGCTGAAGTTCTTGCTCGGCGCCCAGACCACGCCCAGCGACGACTGCTTGGACTTCTCGGGCCCGAGGTCGGGCTTGCCGCCGGTCAGGATGGTCGGCGTGACGGCGGCGCAGCCCGCGACGTTCGGGTCCACCGTCAGGCTCGGGCAGGTGGCCGGATCGACGATGTCCTTGCCGGAATACGGCGACTCGGTGGTGCCGTTGAAGAGCTGGTTGAAGGTCGGCACGCGAAAGCCCGTGCCCCACGAGCCGCGGAACAGGATCTTGTCGTTCGCGGTGAATCGGAACGAGGCCTTCGGGTTGGTCGTGCTGCCGAAGCCGGTGTAGTGGTCGTAGCGCGCGGCCAGCGTGGCCTCGAGCTTCTTCGTCACCGGGATCAGCCACTCGGTGTACAGCGCGTTGACGTCGCGGCTGACGGTGTCCAGCGTGTTGATGCTGTCGAAGGGCGCGCCGAAGATGTTGCTCTGGACGGCGACGTCGGTCGCCTTGCCGTTGAACTTGTACTTCTCGGTGCGCAGGTCGGTGCCGAAGGCGGCCATCAGGTCGCCGGCCGGGAGCTTGGCGATCGGGCCGGAGACCTTGGCGTCGACCTCGGTCATCGTGTACTTGCCGCCGTACAGCTCGGTGCCGGTGGCCGACGCCGCGGCCAGGTCGCTCATCGCCTGCGCGGTCTGCGACTGGCCGGCGAGCAGGAACGGGTTCAGCTCGCCGCTGGCGAGCAGCGGGACGAACTGGTCGTTGAAGTAGTAGCCGCCGCCGAGCACCGACTTCGAGTCGCTGAACGAGTTCGAGATGCCGGCGTTGTAGTCCCAGTTGCCGAAGCTGCCCTCGGCGCCGAAGAGCAGCCGCCCGCCGTTGGCGGTGGTCTCGATCTGGCGGTTGCCGCAGGCCATGCAGCGCCAGCGGTAGGCGATCGGCAGGCCGGCGGCGTAGTTGCCGGCGAGCGACGGGAAGGTGCCGACCAGCGCGGTCATCACCTGGTCGTAGCTCGAACCCGTGCTCGGGTAGGCCAGGTTGTAGAACGGGCTGCTCTTGATCGTGCTGCTCGTGATCTGGTTCGGCGAGAAGGTCTTCTCGCTGACCACGTGCGAGCCGGTGTACTCGACGTAGAACTGGTGGTCGCCGCGCTGGATCGTGCCGCGCGCGACGAGGCTGGTGTTCGTCACCGGCTGTTGCAGCACGGCGGCGCGCCCGGTGTCCCAGGCGCAGCCGAACGCGGCCGATGGCGTGGCCCAGAGCACCGCGTCGTACGGCGCCTGGCCGTCGATCGAGGCGCAGCCCGGCTGGCCGGGCAGGTTCAAGGCATTGATGCCGTTGTAGTGCAGCGTGCCGCCGGGCAGCGTCGGGCCGGTGCCGTTGGCACCGCTGCTCAGCGCGTTGTTCAGGCTGCCGATCGCGAACGCGGTCGCGTACGGCGCGCCGCGCGTGTCCACCGACAGGCCGCGGTCGGACTGGAAGGTGTTGACGAAGTCGCGCTGGTCGCCGCGCAGCGCCTGGTTCTGGCTGTGCGCGACCGTGACGAGGACGTTGTAGCCGTCGCTGTCGAGGTCGCCGACGCCGCCCACCGCCGACAGGCGCGAGATGTTGCCGCCGCCATGCTGGGTGACGTCGGTGAAAGCCTGCATCTCCAGGCCCTTGTAGTCCTTGCGCAGGATGAAGTTGATGACGCCGCCGACCGCGTCGGTGCCGTAGACCGCCGAGGCGCCGTCCTTCAGGATCTCGACCCGCTCGACGGCCGCGAACGGGATCGAGTTCAGGTCGACGACGCCGCCGTTCAGGCCGTAGGCCGCGACGCGGCGCCCGTTCAGCAGCACCAGCGTGCTCGACGCGCCCTGGCCGCGCAGGTCGGCCGAGGTCGCGCCGTTGTTGCCGCGCGCGGCGCCGGCCACGACGTCGGCGTTGCTGGCCAGGTTGGTCAGGCTGTTGCCGTTGATGTTCAGCGTGGCGATCAGCTGCTCGGCGGTGACGATGCCTTGCTGCTCCATCTGCTTGCGCGTGATCGTCTGCACCGGCAGCGAGCCTTCGGATTCGAGGCGCTTGATGCTCGAGCCGGTGATCTCGATGCGCTGTTCGGGCGCGGTTTGGGCCAGTGCATGGCTGGCCAGACCGAGCAGCGCCAGGCTGCCGACGACGGTTTTCAATCGCATGGAATTCCCTTCGACTTGCGACGCCTGCGCGACCTGCGCGGCACCGGCCGTGTTGTTGCAGAAGTGTTACTGCGCAGGCTAAGAAATCCCATCGGTGATTACCAATAATTTTTTCGGGGTGTTGCATGACCTCAGGCCATACCCGGCCGAGATGCGGTGCAACGGTGCGAGACTCGCGCCCGTGACGCAGCCCCCCGCCGTGCCGCCCTGGCGCTGGATCCCCACGCTGTACTTCGGCGAGGGCATTCCCTACGTGGTCGTCATGACGCTGGCGGTCGTCATGTACAAGAACCTCGGCGTCTCCAACACCGAGATCGCGCTGCTCACGAGCTGGCTCTACCTGCCCTGGGTGATCAAGCCGCTGTGGAGTCCGCTGATCGAGCTGCTCGGCCGCAAGCGGCTCTGGATCGTCGGCCTGCAGTTCGCCGTCGGCGCGGCGCTGGCGATGGTGGCGCTGGCGCTGCCGGGCCCGCATTTCCTGCGCCTGACGCTGGCCGTGCTGTGGCTGATGGCGTTCGCGTCGGCGACCCACGACATCGCCGCCGACGGTTTCTACATGCTGGCGTTGACGCCGCACACCCAGGCCGCGTTCGTCGGCGTGCGCAGTCTCTTCTACCGGCTCGCGATGATCGCCGGCCAGGGCGGGCTGGTCGTGCTGGCCGGTGCGCTGACCGATTCGAGCGGCAGCGCGGTGAGCGCCTGGCGCAGTGTCTTCGCGCTGCTCGCGGCCGGCTTCGGGCTGCTGGCCGCCTATCACGCGTGGGCGCTGCCGCGGCCGGCGGTCGACCATCCTTCGCCGCGCACGGGCCGGTTGTGGGCCGACTTCGGCGCCGTCTTCACCGCCTTCTTCCGCAAGCCCGGCATCGCGCGCATCCTCGCCTTCCTGCTGCTCTACCGCTTCGCCGAGGCACAGCTGCTCAAGCTGGTGACGCCGTTCCTGCTCGATCCGCGCGCGGTCGGCGGGCTGGGCCTGAAGACGCAGGACGTGGGCATCGCCTACGGCACCGTCGGCGTCGTCGCGCTCACGGTGGGCGGGCTGCTCGGCGGCTGGGCGGTGTCGCGCGACGGGCTGAAGAAGCTGCTCTGGCCGCTGGTCATCGCGATGCATCTGCCGAACGCGGTGTTCGTCGCGCTCGCGCTCGCGCAGCCGTCGTCGCTGACGCTGGTGTCGGCGGCGGTCGCGGTCGAGCAGTTCGGCTACGGTTTCGGCTTCACCGCCTACATGGTCTACATGCTGATGGTCGCCGAAGGCGAGCACCAGACGGCGCATTACGCGCTGTGCACCGGATTCATGGCGCTGGGCATGATGCTGCCCGGCATGCCGGCCGGCTGGTTGCAGTCGCAGCTGGGCTACACCGGATTCTTCGCCTGGGTCTGCGTGGCGACGATCCCGTCGTTCGCCGCCGCGGCGCTGATCCGTGTCGAACCCGGCTTCGGCCGCCGCGCCTGAGCGCCCCCAGGGCCGGGCTGCGCCCAACCCGCCTTCGGGCCTGCATGCCCGAAGTCCCTTGCCAGGCGAAGAACAGTCCGCAGGGACTGTTCTTCGTCCGGGCTCGGCCCCCCGCGGGGGCTCAAGCAAAGTGGCAGAGCCACATTTGCTTGTGAGCGCGGCCCGGGTCGATCAGCGCGGGCGCAGGTCCAGCGCGAGCTGGCGCGGCGCGTGGGCGCGTTGCAGCACGCCGCCCGGTCGTGCCGGCAGCGTCGGCAGCACCGGCGCGCGCGGCGTCACGGGTTGGGTCGGGGTCGGGGTCGGCAGGCTCATGACGGTTCTTTCGCGGCACCGGTACGCCATCGATATCGGCGGCACCGGCGCCATCTTGAGTCCGTCCCGTGCCGATGAGCGCGCGAACATGCAACAAAAAGCCCGGCTGTTCGGCCGGGCCCGGTCGGCGCGCTGCCTCGCGGCTACGCGGTGCGGAAGCGCGTCAGCATCTGCACCAGCCGTTCGGCCTGCGAGCGCAGCGACTCGGTGGCCGCGCTGGCCTGCTCGACCATCGCCGCGTTCTGCTGCGTCGAGCGGTCCATCTCGGCCACCGTCTGGTTGACCTGGGCGATGCCGTTGGCCTGCTCGGCAGCGGCGCGCGAGATGTCGTCCACCGTGTGCGAGACCTTCTCGATCGCCGCGACGATGCGCTCCATCGTCTGCCCGGCCGCCTGCACCTTGCCGGCGCCGGCGTCGATCTGCTGCACCGACGAGCTGATCAGCGTGCGGATCTCGCGTGCCGCGTCGCCGCTGCGCTGGGCGAGCGAGCGGACCTCGCTGGCGACGACGCTGAAGCCGCGCCCATGCTCGCCGGCGCGCGCCGCCTCGACCGCCGCGTTCAGCGCCAGGATGTTGGTCTGGAACGCGATGCCGTCGATGACGGCGATGATCTCGCCGATCTTCTTCGCCTGCGCGTTGATGGCCGTCATCGTGCTCACCACGTCGGCGACCACCGCCCCGCCCTCGCGCGCCACCGCCGACGCGTCGCGCGCCATCGCGTTGGCCTCGCGCGCGTTGTCGGCGCTGTGGCGGATCGTCGCGGCGAGCTGTTCGACCGACGCCGCCGCCTGTTGCAGCGCCGCGGCCGAACCCTCGGTGCGCGAGGACAGGTCGGCATTGCCGCTGGCGATCTCGCCCGACGCGGTGCTGATCTCGTTGGCCGTGTGGCGGATGTCGCCGACGATGCCGGCCAGGTTGCGCGACACCTCGGACAGCGCCGCCAGCACGCGGCCGGTGGCGTCGGCCGCAGCGTCGGCGGGCGCCGCCGTCAGGTCGCCCTGCGCCAGCTGCCCGGCCAGGCGCGCGGCCTGCCCCAGCGGCCGGCTGATCGCACGCACGAAGACCCATGCGAGCGCGGCACACAGCGCCAGTGCGGCGATCGAGGTGCCGACGATCACCACGCTGTTGCGCGCCGCGGTGGCCGAGGCCAGCTCGACGCTGCCGTGGGTGGTGTCCAGTTCGCGGGCGACGAACTGGTGGATCAAGCCGAGGTCGTTGCGATAGTTGTCGTCCAGCGTGCTGACGTAGCTGGCCGCGGTGGCGACGCCGGCGGACTTGATGTCCAGCGTGTCGCGCGCCACCTTGGCGTAGGCGCTGAAGCCCTTCGCGAACGCCGCCATCGTGCGCCGCTGCTCGGCGCCCAGGCGGGTGTCGGTGGCAGCGGCCGCGACCTTGGTCTCGAAGGCGGCGAGCTGCTTGACGAGGCCGTCGTCGAGCGTCTTGATCAGCTCGGGCCGCTGACCGACCGCCTCCCAGGCCAGGCTCTGGTACAGCGTCTGGTGCAGCTCGGTGAGCTGGGTGGCCAGCGCCTGGGCCGCGACGACGCGGTTGACGCCGTCGCCGCCGATCGCGTTCAGCTCGTCGCTCAGCGAACGGTTGGCGAGCCAGCCGACCGTCGCGACGACGGCCAGACAGACGATCGCGAACGCCGGGGCGAGCGAGACCTTCAGCCCGATCGAGGCATTGCGCAGAAAGCGTTGCATGGTGGGAAACCTTCGGTCAGCGGCGCAGGGGGGTCAACGGTAGATGCCGACGCCGACCCAGCCGCCGCCGCCGGGCAGCTCGCGCGCGTAGGTGGACTTGGGCATCAGCTTCTTGGTCAGCGGATCGGGCCAGTCGTAGTCGAACCAGCCGCCGCCCTTGGCCGCCACGGCCTGCAGGCCGGCGATGATGAGCTTGCCGTTGCCGTCCTTCAGCGCGCTGAGGTTCTTGCCGACCAGCTTCTCGTTGCCGCCGTGCGCGAGCGCGATGCCCTGGGTGTCGTAGGCCATCACGTAGAGGTCCTTCTTCGTCCAGTCGGCCTTGTCGTGGGTGAAGTCGTCCAGCGCCTTGGCCTTGCCGACCTTCTGGATGTGGGCGAGCGCGGCGTCGACCATCGCCTTCGCCTCGTCCTTCGTGCCGCGCTCCTGCGCGACGGCGACGCCGGCCACGCACAGCGCCGCCACGGCGATCGCCAGCCGTCTTGTGATCATCTTCACGTTGAATCTCCGATTGAATGGAATGACGCGCCGACACGCGATGTCGGGGCACCGCCGTGTTGTCGGCCGCCGCCGCGGACTTCTTGAGTCCGGCCGCGGCCGGTGAAAAAAAGAACAGCCCGGGCGAGGCCGGGCTGTTTCGGGAAGCGAGGCCGCTCAGGCGTCCTGTGGGGCGGTCGGTGGCGGCGGGCCCTCGACCCCGCCCGCCTGCCCCGCCCGCGCCTCGTGCCGGTGGTCGGCGCCGAGCAGCATGTACATCGCCGGCACGACGTAGAGCGTGAACAGCGTGCCGATCGCCAGCCCGGTGGCGATGACCAGGCCCATGTCGAAGCGGCTCATCGCGCCGGCGCCGCTGGCGGTGATGAGCGGCACCACGCCCAGCACCATCGCCGCGGTCGTCATCAGGATCGGGCGCAGCCGCATGCCGGCGGCATGCTCGATCGCCTCGCGCTTGGCGCGGCCGGCGCGCTGCAGGTTGTTCGCGAACTCGACGATCAGGATGCCGTGCTTGGTGATCAGCCCGATCAGCGTCACCAGGCCGACCTCGGTGTAGATGTTCAGGCGTCGCGCGGCCGATGCCCAGGTTGATGAACAGCAGCGCGCCGCGAGATCGACATCGGCACCGAGACCAGGATGATCACCGGGTCGCGGAAGCTCTCGAACTGCGCCGCCAGCGCCAGGTAGATGATGACCAGCGCGAAGAAGAAGGTCAGCACCAGGCGCGCCCGACTCCTGCTCGAACTGGCGCGACTGGCCGGCGAAGTCGTAGCTGTAGCCCGGCGGCAGCGCCTGCTTGGCGAGCGTCTTCAGGTCGTCCAGCGCCTGCGCCCTGGGCGACGAAGGGCATCGTCACGCCCTGGATCGTGGCCGAGTTGAGCTGCTGGAAGTGGTTGATCGTCTCCGGCGGCACGGTGACGGTGTCGAGCTTGCGCACGGTGGACAGCGGCACCATCGTCGCCGCTCGCGGTGCGCAGGGTAATGCCGGAGCTGCTCCGGGTTCAGCCGCTGGCCTGCTGCGACCTGCGGGATCACCTTGTAGGCGCGGCCGTCGAGTTCGAAGAAGTTGACGTAGCCGCCGCCGAGCATCGCCGACAGCGCCGAGCCGATGTCCTGCATCTGACAGCCCGAGCTGCGCCGCCATGTCGCGGTCGATGACGATGCTCGACTGCGGCAGGTCGTAGCGCAGGTCGGACTTGTCAGGAAGATGAACTGCCCGCTCTTCTGCGCCTCCTGCAGGAACTTCTGCGACGACCTCGTTAGACGCTTGGAGAAGGGCTCGGTGGTTGTGATGACGAACTGCACCGGCAGCCCGAACGCGCCCGGCAGCGACGGCGGCTGGAACAGCGCGATCTGCGAGCCGGCGATCTGGCCCAGCTCGTGCTGCACCTGCGGCTGCAGCTGGGTCGCGGTCTGGCGGCGCTCGTCCCAGGGCTTGAGCACCATGCCGGCGATCGACTGGCCGGGCACGTCGAGCTGGAACACGTGGTCGGTCTCGGGGAAGGTCTTGAAGGTGTCGAAGACCGCGCGCGAGTAGAGCTGGCGCTGGGCCAGCGTGGCGGTCGGGTTGTTGAACGAGATCGCGATGATGCACGCCCTGGTCTTCCTGCGGCGCGAGTTCGGACTTCGAGGTCGAGTAGAGGAAGTAGATGCGAACCCAGGATCGATGAGCGCGATCACCGCGGTCACCGGCGACGAAGTTCAGCGTGCCGTGCAGCAGCCGCTCGTAGCGCCGGTGCAGCCGCTCGAAGCTGCGGTCCAGGAACAGCACGAGCCGCGTCCTGCCAGCCGCGGCTGCGCCGGGTCGGGCGCGCTGCAGCAGGCGCGAGCACATCATCGGCGACAGCGTGAGCGCGATCACCGCCGACATCATCGACCGTGCCGACGAGCGTGAACGCGAACTCGGTGAACAGCGCGCCGGTCAGCCCGCCGAGGAAGCCGATCGGCAGGTAGACCGCGACCAGCACGACCGTCATCGCGATGATCGGGTTCGCGAGCTCGCGCGCGGCGAGCGATCGCGCCGCATCGACCTTCGACATGCCTTCCTCGAGGTGGCGGTTGACGTTCTCGACGACGATGATCGCGTCGTCGACGACCAGCCCGATCGCGAGCACGATGCGCGAGCAGCGTGAGCAGGTTGATCGAATAGCCCAGCGCGAGCATCACGCTGAAGGTGCCGACGAGCGACAGCGGGATCGCCATCAGCGGGATCACCACCGAGCGCAGCGAGCCGAGGAAGACGAACACCACCAGCGTGACGATCAGCACGCGCCTCGACGAGCGTCTTGACCACCTCGTCGATCGAGCAGGTCACGAACTTGGTCGAGTCGTAGACGATCGTGCCCTCCAGCCCGCGCGGCAGCTCGTCTGGATCCCCGGGAAGACGTCGCGCACGCGCGCGATCACGTCGAGCAGGTTCGCCGTCGGCGCGACCTGGATGCCGATGTAGACCGCCTTCTTGCCGTCGAACGCCGACTCGAGCTGTCGTAGTCTCCGAACCCAGCGTGACCTCGGCCACGTCCTCGCAGCCGCACGACCTGCGCCGTCCTGCTGGACTTGACGACCATGTTGCGGAAGTCGTCGAGCGAATGCAGTCCGGTGTTCGCCGACAGGATTGATCTGCACCATCCGGCCCTTGGCGTTGCCGATCGCGGAGAGGTAGTTGTTCGCCGCCAGCGCGGTGTAGACGTCGGCGGCGGTGAGCCCGTGGCGGCCAGCTCCTGGGGCTCGAGCCAGGCGCGCAGCGCGAAGTTCTTCGCGCCCAGGATCTGCGCCGTCTGCACGCCGTCGACCGACTGCAGCTTGGGCTGCACCGAGCGCGTCAGGTAGTCGGTGATCTGGTTCGGTGCCAGCACGTCGCTGTAGAAGCCGATGTACATCGCCGAGATCGTCTGGCCGATGCTCACCGACAGCATCGGCTTCTGCGACTGCGGGGGCAGCTGGTTCAGCACCGAGTTGACCTTGGTGTTGATCTCGGTCAGCGCCTTGTCGGAATCGTAGTTCAGGCGCAGGTTGGCGGTGATCGTGCTGCCGTTCTGCACGCTCGACGACGTCATCGTGTCGATGCCGTTCGCCTGCGCGATCGCGTTCTCCAGCGGCGTCGTGATGAAGCTCGCCACCAGGTTGGCGTCGGCGCCGGGGTAGACGGTCGAGACCGTGACCACCGCGTTCTGCGTGTACGGGTACTGCAGCACCGGCAGCAGCCCGACCGAGCGCAGCCCGATCACCAGGATCACCAGGCTGACGACCACGGCCAGCACCGGGCGGCCGATGAAGAGATCGGTGAATTTGCGGTTCATCGCGCGCTCGGCCTTCAGGAGTTGGGCACCTGCGGGGCCGGGTTGTCCGAGGGCTGCATGCTGTTGTTGACGAGCAGCCTAGAGCCATTGCGCAACTTGAGCTGGCCCGCGGTGACCACCGTCTCGCCGACCTTCAGCCCGGCCACGATGGCGACCTGGTCACCGCGCGTCGGCCCGGTCGTGACGAAGCGCTGCTCGGCGGTGAGAAGCGGCTTGCCGTCGGCACCCTTGCCCTCGTCCTTGACGACGAACACGGTCGAGCCGTAGGGGTTGTAGGCCACCGCCGCGTTCGGCAGCGTCACGTAGCGCTGCGGCGCGCCGGCCGTGACGCCGACGGTGGCGAACATGCCGGGCAGCAGCTCGCCGCGCGGGTTGGGCACGCGCGCGCGCACCTTCAGGTTGCGCGTCGTCTTGTCGATCTGCGGCTCGAACGCCGAGACGGTGGCGTCGAAGGCCTGGCCCGGCGCGGCGGTCGTGGTCAGCTGGACCTTCATGCCGATGCGGATCAGCCCGATCTGGCCCTGCGGCACGGTGAAGTCGACCTCCATCGGGTCGAGCTTCTGCAGCGTCACCAGCGGCGTGCCCGGCGCCAGGTACTGGCCGAGGTCGACCTGGCGGATGCCGAGCTGGCCGTCGAACGGCGCGCTCACCGTCTTCTGCGCGATCAAGGCCTGCTGCACCGCGACCTGCGCTTGCGCGCTCTTGAGCGCGGCGCTGTCGGCGTCGACCACCGCCTGGCTGATCGCCTGCACCGCGAACTGGGCACGGTCGCGCGCGAGCGTGGTGGCGGCCAGTTCGGCCTGCGCCTGCAGTTGGGCGAGCTGGGCGCGCAGCGGCGCCGGGTTCAGTTCGACCAGCGGCTGGCCGGCGCGCACCTTCTGGCCGGAATCGAAATGCACCGCCGTGACCAGACCGCCGACCTCGGCGCCGAGCGTGGCCTGGCGGCTCGCGCTCAGGCTGCCCAGCGCGGTGACGCTGGGCTGCCAGCTGGACTCGGCCACGACGAGCGTCGACACCGTCTGCGGCGGGTTGGCTTGGCCCCCGATCGCCTTCGCGATCATGCCGTTCTTGAAGTGCTGGAACCAGACCACGCCGCCTGCCAGCGCGCCAGCGATGACGAGCATGATGATCATGCGCTTGGTCGTGCCTTGGGTCATCCGTGACTCCGAAACTGCGTTGGTTCTTGGGCCGGGCTCAGCGCCGCGCGGCCACCGGCGCGGGGCCTGCTTCCGCGTCCAGCACGCCGCCGCCGAGCGCCTGGTACAGCGCCGCGCTCGCCGTCAGGCGCTGGGCCTGCGCCGCGATCAGGCCGAGGCGCGCCTGCTGCGCCTGCTGCTGGGCGACGAGCAGCTGCAACTGGCTCGCCGCGCCGAGCTGGTTCTGCTGCGTGACGATGCCCAGGGCGGCCTGCGCCGACGCATCGGCGGCGGCCTGGGCCTGCAACGCCTGTGCGTCCTCGTCGAGCGCGCGCAGCGCGTCGGCCACGTTGCGCAGCGCCTGCAGCACGGTCTGCTGGTAGTTCGCGCCGGCGGCCTGCAGGCTCGCCTCGGCGGCGTTCGCGCCCGACTTCAGCCCGGCGTTGAACAGCGGCTGGGCGAGCTGCCCGGCCAGCGACCAGACCATCGAGCCGGGGCCGAACAGCGCACCGGCGCTCAGCGCCTGGCTGCCCAGGCTGGCGCTCAGGTTGATCTGCGGGTACAGGTTGGACACCGCGACGCCGTACTGCGCGGTCGCGGCGTGCAGCAGCGCGGTCGAGGCCTGGATGTCGGGCCGCTGGCGCGCCAGGTCCGACGGCAGCACCAGCGGCAGTTGCGCCGGCAGCGTGAACTCGGCCAGCGTGAAGGCCGGGATGTCGGCGGCGGCGGGCGACTGCCCGCCGAGCAGCGCGAGCAGGTGCTCGGCCTGGGCGCGAGCGTTGCGCAGCGCCGGCAGGCCGGCGCGGGTCTGCTCGAACTGGGTCTGCAGCGTGAGCAGGTCGGGCCGCGCCACCGCGCCGAGCTCGAAGCGCTTGCGCGCGATGTCGACCTGCGCCTGCTGCGCGCCCAGGATGGCCTCGGTGGCCTCGATCTGCGCGCCCAGCTGGGCCTGCGTGATCGCGGTCGTCACCACGTTCGCGGCCAGCGTCAGCCGGGCGCCGGCGAGCTGGTAGCGCTGCACGTCGGCCTGCGCGGCCAGCGCCTCGAGGGCGCGCCGGTTGGCGCCGAAGAGGTCGAAGTTGTAGCTGACGGCGACGCCGGCGTTGACCAGGTTGTAGCTCCGCGTCGTCTCGCCCTGCTGGCCGGTGGCGGCGGCGTTCGTGCCGTTGCGGCTGGCGCCGAGCTTGCCGGCCACCGTCGGGTAGCGCGTCGCGCCGGCCTGGGCGGCGTAGAGCTGCTCGGCCTGGCGCAAGGTGGCCTCGGCCGCGGCCAGCGTCGGGCTGTTCTGCAAGGCCTGCGCGACCAGCGCATCCAGGCGCGGCGAGCCGAAGCTCGTCCACCAGTCCGACGCCACCCGGGGCACGGTGACGAGCCGTTGCTCAGCGCTGCCCTCGGCGCCGCCGAACGAGGCCGGCAGCGCGCTGCGCGTGTAGTGGCTGGCGTCGGGCGCCGGCGGCGGCTGGAAGTCCGGCCCGACGGTGGTGCACGCGGCGAGCGCGGTGGCGGCGAGCGCGCCTGCCAGGGACCAAGGTCGGGACAGCGTGGGACTCATGGGCGGACGACGGCAACGACACCGGGCCGGGCCGCGAGATGGCGACCTTTCGGGACCCTAAGGGTTTGCGATCATAGGGGCAAGTCCGGGCGCCTGCCGGCGCGCCCCCGACGGCGTCAGGCGGCCGGCTGCCAGCCGCGCGGCACCGCGGCGAGCAGCCGCTTCGTGTACTCCTGCTGCGGCGCGTGCAGGATCTGCTCGGCGCTGGCCTGCTCGACGACGACGCCGTCCTTCATCACCAGCACCTCGTCGCTGATGAAGCGCACCACCGCGAGGTCGTGGCTGATGAAGACGTAGGACAGGCCGAACTCGTCCTGCAAGTCCTTGAGCAGGTTCAGCACCTGCGCCTGCACCGAGACGTCGAGCGCGCTGACCGCCTCGTCGAGCACCAGCACCTCGGGCGCTAGCGTCAGGCAGCGCGCGATGGCCACCCGCTGGCGCTGGCCGCCGCTGAATTCGTGCGGGTACTTGCCGAACGCTCGGCCGTCCAGGCCGACCTTGTGAAGCAGGCCGCGCGCGCGCTGCTCGCGCTCGGCGGTATCGCGGCCGATGCCGTGGATGACCATCGGCTCGACCAGCGTCTGGCCGATCGTGAAGCGCGGGTTCAGGCTCGCGTACGGGTTCTGGAACACGATCTGGATGCGCCGGCGCATCGCCTGGCGTTCGGCGTCGGCGAGCGTGAGCAGGTTGCGGCCGTCGAAGATCACCTCGCCGTGCGTCGGCTCGTGCAGGCGCAGCAGCGTCAGCCCCATCGTCGTCTTGCCCGAGCCCGACTCGCCGACCACGCCCAGCGTGTGGCCGCGCTTCAGCTTGAAGTTGACGTCCTGCACGGCTTTGAACTCGCGCCGGCCGAAGACGCCGGTCCTGAGCCAGAAGCTCTTCGCCAGCGAGCGGACCTCCAGCACCACCGGCGCCGCCGGGTCCTTGGGCTTGGCCGCCGGCGCAGCGCGCCGCGGCCGGGCCGTTCAGCGACGGCGATGTGGTCGTCGATCACCTTCAGCCGCGCCGGGTTGCCGTCCAGCCCCGGCCGGCAGGCGAGCAGCGCCTTCGTGTAGGCGTCCTGCGGCGTCTCGAAGATGCCCGCGACCGGGCCCTGCTCGCGCACGACGCCGTGGCGCATCACGACCACGTGGTCGGCGATCTCGCCGACGAGCGCGAGGTCGTGGCTGATGAACAGCAGGCTCATCCGGTGGCGGGCCTTGAGCCGGGCGAGCAGCTCGATGATCTGGCGCTGGATCGTCACGTCGAGCGCGGTGGTCGGCTCGTCGGCGATGAGCAGCTTGGGCTCGCAGGCCAGCGCCATCGCGATCATCACGCGCTGCTGCTGGCCGCCGGACAGCTCGTGCGGGTAGGCGCGCCAGGCGCCGCTTCGGCTCGGGGATGCCGACCTCGCCCAGCAGCGCCTCGGCGCGCGCCCGGGCCTGGCGGCGCGACAGCCGCAGGTGCTTGCGCAGCGGCTCGCAAAGCTGCTGGCCGACGGTGAAGACCGGGTTCAGCGAACTCATCGGGTCCTGGAACACGCAGGCGATCTCGCGCCCGCGCAACGCCTGCAATTCGGCCAGCGAGGCCCGTAGCAGGTCGCGCCCGCGCCATTCGACGCGGCCGCTGCGTTCGGCGTTGTCGGGCAGCAGGCCCAGCACCGACATCGCGGTCACGCTCTTGCCCGAGCCCGATTCGCCGACCAGCGCGACGGTGGCGTTCTCGGGCACGTCGAAGCTCACGCCCTTGACGGCGTCGGCGCGCCGGCCCTGGCCCATCCGGAAGGCGACCTTCAGATCCTGGATGGCCAACAGGGGCGCGCTCATTCCAGCCCCCGCAGCTTCGGATCGAGCGCGTCGCGCGCGGCGTCGGCCATGAGCGAGAACGCGGTCACGAAGACCGCCATGAACGCGGTCGCCGCGGCCAGCTGCCACCACAGGCCCAGGATCAGCTCGCTCTGCGCTTCGGCGAGCATCGTGCCCCAGCTGACTTCGTTCACCGGCACGCCCAGCCCCAGGTAGGACAGGATCACCTCGGCCTTGATGAAGCCGACGACGAGCAGCCCCATCCGGACCAGGATCACGTGGCTGACGTTGGGCAGGATGTGGCGGAACATGCGCGACAGCGGCGACGCGCCGATCGCCTCGGCGGCGCGCACGTATTCGCGCCCGGCGTGCTTCAGGAACTCGGCGCGCACCTGGCGGTAGACGCCGGTCCAGCCGGTCAGCCCGAGGATCAGCACGACGGTGGCGATGCCACGCCCGAACACCGCCGCGAAGGCGAAGATGAGCAGGATGTCGGGGATCGACGTGAACACGTTGTACAGCCACTCGAGCAGGTCGCCGACCTTGCCGCCGAAGTAGCCCGCGAAGGCGCCGAGAACGGTGCCGATGCCGGTGGCGACCAGCGCCGCGAGCACGCCGACGAAGACCGAGACCTGGGTCCCCTTGATCGTCTTCGCGAGCACGTCGCGGCCGAGCCGGTCGGCGCCCAGCGGCCGCGTCAGCGCCTTCGGCGCCTCGGCCGTGCGCAGCTTCGCGGCGAGTGCGTCCCATTCCTTGTAGCGCGGCGCCAGCGGGTCGACGTCGGAGAGGTCGACGTCCGGGCCGCTGGGCGCCTCGATCGTGTCGTGGCGCGGCGGCGCCGGGCCCATGAAGGTCGGCGGCGCGCTCGCCACCGCGACCTCGCGCTGCCAGTCCTTCGCCACCAGCCCGGTCGCCGACAGCAGGATCAGCAGCAGGAAGGCGAGCACGACGAACAGCGACGCGAGCCCGACGCGGTCGGCACGGAAGCGCCGCCAGGCCGCGTGCCAGACGCCTTCGGAGGCCTGGGTCTCGTCGTCGAGCGCGCCGCCGGCGCCGGTCAGCGCGGCCGCTCATTTGAGGACGACTCGCGGGTCGGCGAACTTGTAGAGCATGTCCGTCGCCAGGTTGATCAGCATCGTCAGCACCGCCAGGTAGACCGTCACCGCCTGGATCACCGGGTAGTCGCTGCGGTTCACCGCGAGCAGCACCTCGCGGCCCAGGCCGGGGATCGAGAAGAAGACCTCGATCAGGAACGAGCCGACGAAGATGCCCGGCAGCGCGAGGCCGACGTTGGTCAGGATCGGGATCATCGCGTTGCGCAGCACGTGGCGGAACAGCACCACGCCCTCGGTCATGCCCTTGGCGCGCGCGGTGCGCACGTAGTCGTGGCCGAGCTCGTCGAGGAAGAAGCTGCGGTAGAGCCGGGTCTGCGGCGCGATGCCCACCGCCACCGCCAGCATCACCGGCAGCGGCACGTAGCGGTGCAGGTTCTCCCAGGTCGAGTCGCTCCAGCCCTGGACCGGGAACCAGCCGAGCAGGAAGCCGAAGACGTACTGGCCGACGATCACGTAGACCAGGAAGCTGATCGACAGCGCGACCGTCGCGACGACCATGATCGTGCGGTCGGTGAGCGAGCCGCGCCGGTAGGCGACCCACATCGCGATCGGCATCGCGAGCAGCACGTCGAGGATCAGGATCGGCAGCATCACCGTCAGCGTGGCCGGCAGCCGGGTCGCGAACAGGTGGCCGACCGGCTCGCCGGTGGCCCAGCTCTTGCCCCAGTCGAAGCTGACGATGGACTTGACGAAGATCCAGAACTGGAACCACCAGGGCTGGTCCAGCCCCAGCTCCTGGCGGATCGCGGCGATCTGCTCCTTGCTCGCGTTCAGCCCGCCCAGGATCTCGGCCGGGTCGCCGCCGAAGAACTTGAACAGCACGAACACCAGCAGCACGACGCCGAACAGCGTCGGGACCATCTGCCACAGGCGCCGGAACAGGTAGGCGGCCATCGAACGGGGAACTCCTCGGCGAAAGGCGCGCTGCGCAGCGGCCGCGAAAAACGAAAGCGCGAGTGTAGGGCGGGCCCCGGCGCGCACCGTCGGGGGGTTCCCCGGCCCGGATGCAGGGGGCCGAGCAAGCGGCATGCCGGCGCACGCTTAGACTGCGCGCTTTTCGACGGTCCGACGACGATGCTGCGTTTCGCCTTGCTGGCGCTGACCTTCCTGCTCGCCAGCGGCCCGGCCTTGCCGGCGCCGCCCGAGGCGCCGACCGTGCTGCGCTACGCGTTCCCGATCGAGGTCACCAGCCTCGACCCGGCGCCGATCAGCGACCTGTATTCGCGCAACGTGATCAGCGGCATCTTCGAGGCGCCGCTCGAATTCGCCTTCCTCGGCCGTCCGGGCCAGATGCGGCCCAACACCGCCGCCGCGATGCCCGAGGTCTCGGCCGACTTCCGCACCTTCACCTTCCACATCCGGCCCGGCATCTACTTCGCCGACGACCCGGCCTTCAAGGGCAAGAGGCGCGAACTCGTCGCGCAGGACTACGTCTACTCGATCGAGCGCCATTACGACCCGCACTGGAAGAGCGGCAACCTGTACATCCTCGAGAACGCGCGGATCCTCGGCCTGTCCGAGCTGCGCCGGCGCGCGCTCGCCGAGCGCAAGCCCTTCGACTACGACGCGCCGGTCGAGGGCCTGCGCGCGCTCGACCGCTACACCTTCCAGGTCCGGCTCGCGAACCCGAGCCCGCGCTTCCTCTACAACTTCGCCGACGGCTCGTTCACCGGTGCGGTGGCGCGCGAGGTGGTCGAGTTCTACGGCGACCGCGTCGGCGAGCATCCGGTCGGCACCGGGCCGTTCCGGCTCGCCGAATGGCGGCGCGGCTCGCGCATCGTTCTCGAACGCAACCCGGGCTACCGGACCGTGCTCTACGACGAGCACCCGCCCGCCGGCGACGCGGCGCTGCAGGCGATCGCCGCGCGCTTCAAGGGACGGCGGCTGCCGCTCGTCGACCGGGTGCAGATCGCCATCATCGAGGAGCCGCAGCCGCGCTGGCTGTCGTTCCTGAACCGCGAGCAGGACATCGCGGTCGAGGTGCCGGCCGACTTCGCCGACACCGCGTTCCCGAACAACCGGCTCGCGCCGAACCTGGCCCGGCGCGGCATCTCGATGGTCCGCTACGCGCGTGCCGACATCGCGCAGACCTACTTCAACATGGAGGACCCGCTCGTCGGCGGCTACACGCCGCAGAAGGTCGCGCTGCGGCGCGCGATCGCGCTCGCGGTCGACGTCGACCGCGAGATCCGCACCGTGCGGCGCGGCCAGGCGATCCCGGCGCAGAGCGCGATCGGCCCCGAGGTCTGGGGCTACGACCCGGCGTTCAAGAGCGAGATGAGCCGCTTCGACCGCGCGCGTGCGCTGGCGCTGCTCGACCTCTACGGCTACGTCGACCACGACGGCGACGGCTGGCGCGACCAGCCCGACGGCCGGCCGCTCGTGCTGCAGTACGCGACCAGCCCCGACCAGCTCAGCCGCCAGCTCGCCGAGCTGTGGCAAAAGAACATGAGCGCGATCGGCCTGCGCATCGAGTTCACGGCCGCGAAGTGGCCCGAGCAGCTGAAGGCCGCGCGCGCCGGCAAGCTGATGATGTGGGGCGTGGGCTGGAACGCAGCGCAGCCCGACGCCGACACCTTCCTGTCGCTGGGCTACGGGCCGAGCAAGGGCCAGTCCAACCTGGCCCGCTTCGACCTGCCCGCCTTCAACGCGCTCTACGAGCGCCAGCGCGTGCTGCCCGACGGCCCCGAGCGGCTCGCGCTGATCGACGCGGCGAAGAAGCTGCTCATCGCCTACATGCCGTACAAGGAGCATGTGCACCGCATCTCCACCGACCTGATCGAGCCCTGGGTGATCGGCTACCGCCCCAACATCTTCGTGCGCGAGTTCTGGAAGTACGTCGCGATCGACCGCGCCGTGCTCGCGCGCGATGCGGACGAACGAGGTTCCGAATGACGGATCTGCCGCGCCGCCGCTTCGGCCAGGCCGCTCGGTGGGCTGGCCGCGCTGGCCGTCGCCGGGGCGCCGGCCGAAGCCGCCGGACCGGCCGCGACTGCAGCGGCGCCGGCGAAGACGCTGCGCATCGCGTTCCCGATCGCCGAGACCGGCTTCGACCCGGCACGCATCGTCGACCTGTACTCGCGCACCGTCACCGCGAACATCTTCGAGGCGCTCTACACCTACGATTACCTCGCGCGGCCGGTCAAGCACCGGCCGCTGATCGCCGACGGCTGGCCGCAGATCGCCGACGACTACCGCCGCTGGACGGTCACGCTCAAGCGCGGCATCTTCTTCGCCGACGATCCGGCCTTCGGCGGCCGGCGGCGCGAGGTCGTCGCGCAGGACTTCGTCTACGCGATCGCGCGCGCGGTCGACCCGGCGAACAAGAGCCCGGTCGTCGGCGGCGTGCTCGACATCGGCTTCGTCGGCCTGACCGAGCGGCGCGAACAGGCGCTCAAGGAACGCAAGCCTTTCGACTACGACACCCCGATCGAGGGCCTGCACGCGCTCGACCGCTACCGGATCCAGTTCACGCTGCGCAAGCCGCGCCCGGGCTTCCTCGACTTCCTCGCCGCGAGCGACCTGTTCGGCGCCGTCGCGCGCGAGGTCGTCGAGAAATACGGCGACGCGATCCCCGGCCACCCGGTGGGCAGCGGCCCGTTCCGGCTCGCCGAGTGGCGGCGCAGCAGCCGCATCGTGCTCGAGCGCAACCCCGACTACCGCGAGGTGCGCTACGACGCCGAGCCCGCCGCCGACGACGCCGAAGGCCAGGCGCTGCTGCAGCGCTTCAAGGGCCGGCGCCTGCCGATGATCGACCGCGTCGAGGTCTCGATCATCGAGGAATCGCAGCCGCGCTGGCTGTCGTTCCTGAACGGGCAGACTCGACCTGATCAACGTGCCGGCCGAGTTCGTCAACCTCGGCGATGCCCGGCGGCAAGGTCGCGCCCAACCTGGCCAAACTCGGCCTGCGCGGCCTGCGCACGCTGAACCCCGACGTGGCCTTCACCTACTTCAACATGACCGACCCGCTGGTCGGCGGCATGGCGCCCGAGAAGGTGGCGCTGCGCCGCGCGATCGGGCTGGCGATCGACGTCGACCGGCTGATCCGCATCCTCTACCGCGGCCAGGCGATACCGGCGCAGTCGGTCATCATGCCGTACACGAGCGGCTACGACCCGAAGTTCAAGAGCGAGAACGGCGATTACGACCCGGCGCGCGCGATGGCGCTGCTCGACCTGTACGGCTACGTCGACCGCAACGGCGACGGCTGGCGCGAGCAGCCCGATGGCCGGCCGCTGGTGCTGGACGTGGCGACCCAGCCCGACCAGCTCAGCCGCCAGCGCGACGAGCTGTTCCAGAAGGACATGCAGCGCATCGGCCTGCGCGTGAGCTACTTCCCCGGCAAATGGCCAGAGCAGCTGAAGGCCGCGCGCGCCGGCAAGCTGATGGTCTGGGCGCTGGGGTCGTCCGCGGCCAGCCCGGACGGCCAGGACGCGCTGGCCAAGCTCTACGGCCCGCAGGCCGGGAGCCAGAACCTGGCGCGCTTCGAGTCCAAGCCCTTCGACGCGATCTACGACCGCTTGTCGGTGCTGCCCGACGGCCCCGAGCGCGACGCGCTGTTCCTGCAGGCGAAGAAGATCTCGATCGCCTACATGCCGTACAAGGCGATGGTGCACCGCTTCAGCAACGACCTCGTCCAGCCCGCGCTGCTCGGCTTCCGGCGGCCGCTGTTCTGGCAGGACTGGTGGCAGTTCGTCGACATCGACAGCCGCCGTCGCGGCGCCGACCGGTAGCGGGCGCCGGCCGGAATCACGCCTTCTGCGGCAGCGCACAAACAGCTCGTTACCACCTTGGCGCCGGCTCGTGCGCGTTTTCACGGCTGGGCCGCCGCGCGGTTAACGTTTGACACAGTTGGCGCCCGCCTCATTGGGCAGACTCGGGTCATTCCTGGAACCCGAGAGATCCCACCCATCATGACGACCGACACCCTCATCGTGGCGCCGTTGCAGTCGCCGCGGCTCGCGACTCCTCTGCGCAGCGAAAAGGCGCTGGTCGACGCACTGCGCGCCGGCGAACCCGGCGAGCGCGTGTTCCGCATCCGTTCGGCCGACTCGTACATGGTGCGCAGTGCGGCGAACGCACTGCTCAAGGAACGCTACGCCTGGCGCGGCTACCACGCGGTGTCGCTGCCGAGCGACCAGACCAGCAACCGGATCACGCTCACCGCGAGCGAGAACGACGAGACCATCGGCACGATCACGGTCGCGCTCGACAGCCCCGAAGGCCTGAGCGCCGAGGACGGTTTTCCGACCGAGATCGCCGCGCTGCGCGCCGAAGGCCAGCGACTGTGCGAATTCACCAAGCTCGCGATCGACCCCGACACCGGCAGCAAGCGCGTGCTCGCCGCGCTGTTCCACGTCGCCTACATCGTGGCCCACCAGATGCGCGGCTACGACGCGCTGGTGATGGAAGTCAACCCGCGCCACGTGCGCTACTACCAGCGCATGCTCGGCGCGCGCGTCATCGGCGAAGAGCGGCTGAACCGCTTCGTCAACGCGCCGGCGGTGCTGCTGTCGATCCCCTTCGACTACATCCGCGAGCAGATCGCGGTCTTCGGTGGCCAGCCCGAGACGAGCGCCGACGAGCGCTCGCTCTACCCCTTCGCGTTCTCGCACGACGAAGAGATGGGCATCATCGGCCGCCTGATGACGGCGCAGACGCCGGCGTCCACGAGCATCAACTGATTCCGGCCTCGGCGCGGCCTCGCTAGCATCGGTGTTCCGATGACAGCGAGCCCGCGCCGATGAAGCCCACCCCCCGGATCACCCTTTACCGCCGCTGGCTGCAGGCCGAGCAAGGCCTGGCGTTCGACAGCTACGACGATCTGTGGCGCTGGTCGGTGACCGACCTGCGCGCGTTCTGGGGCTCGATCTGGCGCTATTTCGACCTCCAGTCGCCCACGCCGTACCGCACCGAACTGGTCGCGCCGGTGATGCCCGGCGCGCAATGGTTTCCCGGCGCCCAGCTCAACTACGCGCAGCAGGTGATGCGCCACGCCGATGCGGCGCATGCCGCCGGCCACCCGGCCATCCTGTTCCAGAACGAGCGCATGGCCGCGCCGGTGGCGATCGCCTGGCCCGAGCTGCGGCGCCAGGTCGCCGCGCTCGCGCAGGCCTTGCGCGGCATGGGCGTCGTGCGCGGCGACCGCGTCTGCGCCTACCTGCCGAACACGCCGCATGCGGTGGTCGCCTTCCTCGCCTGCGCCAGCGTCGGCGCGATCTGGTCGGTGTGCTCGCCCGACATGGGGCCGGTGGCGGTGCTCGACCGCTTCCGCCAGATCGCGCCCAAGGTGCTGATCGCGGTCGACGGCCAGGTCTACGGCGGCGTCGCGCACGACCGCCGGCCGGTGCTGCGCGAGGTGCTGGCCGCGCTGCCGTCGGTCGAACACCTGGTGCTGCTCGCCGATGTCGACGCGGCGGCGTCGCCGGCCGAGTTCGCCAACGCCACGCGCCAGGCGCACGACTTCGCCGCGCTGACGCGCGGTGACGCGAGCTTCGAGCCCGAATGGCTGCCGTTCGACCATCCGCTGTGGGTCGTCTATTCGAGCGGAACGACGGGGTTGCCCAAGGCCATCGTCCACGGCCATGGCGGCGTGATGCTCGAGGCACTGAAGGGCGGGCTGCACAACGACGTCGGCCCCAGCGTCGAGACCGGCGACCGCTTCCACTGGTACAGCAGCACCGGCTGGATCATGTGGAACGCGCAGCTCGGCGCGCTCCTCGGCGGCACCACGATCTGCATCTTCGACGGCAACCCCGGCGGCCTGCACGCGAAGACCGGTGTCGCCGACTGGTCCACGCTGTGGCGCTTCGCCGGCGCCGCCGGCTGCAGCTTCTTCGGCGCCGGTGCGGCCTTCTTCGCCAGCTGCCTGAAGGCCGGCGTCGAGCCGATGCAGGTGGCCGACCTGTCGAAGCTGCGCGCGGTGGGTTCGACCGGCTCGCCGCTGTCCGACGAGTGCTACCGCTGGATCTGGGACCATTGTCCGAAGGTCGACGGCGAGGACATCTGGCTGGACCCGATCTCCGGCGGCACCGATTTCGCCGGCGCCTTCATCGCCGGCAACCGCGAGCTGCCGGTGACCCAGGGCGAGATGCAGTGCCGCTGCCTGGGCGCCGCGGTCGAGGCCTGGAGCGAAGACGGCCGTTCGCTGATCGGCGAGGTCGGCGAGCTCGTCTGCACGCAGCCGATGCCGAGCATGCCGCTGTACTTCTGGGGCGACGAGGGCGGCGTCCGCTATCGCGACAGCTACTTCGACATGTTCCCGGGCGGGAATGGGAAACCTGCGGTCTGGCGCCACGGCGACTGGATCCGCATCGTCGCGCACCCCGAGACCGGCTGCAGCGGCGCCATCATCTACGGCCGCAGCGACGCCACCATCAACCGGCACGGCATCCGGATGGGCACCGCCGAGCTGTACCGCGCGGTCGAGGCCCAGCCCGAGGTGCTGGACAGCCTGGTCGTCGACCTCGAATACCTCGGCCGCGAGAGCTACATGCCGCTGTTCGTCGTGCTGCGCGACGGGCTGACGCTCGACGCCGCGCTCGAACGCCGGCTGCGCGACGCGATCAAGGCCGGCCTGTCGGCGCGCCACGTGCCGAACGAGATCTTCCAGGTCGACGCGGTCCCGCGCACGCTGTCGGGCAAGAAGATGGAGCTGCCGGTGAAGAAGCTGCTGATGGGCGCGGCGCCCGAGACGGTGTTCAACCGCGACGCGATGGCCAACGCCGCCGCCGTCGAGTGGTTCGCCCGCTTCGCCGCCGAGCGCGCCGATCGTGCCGATCGCGAGCATCGCGTGGCCCAGGGCTGAACGGGTGCGCGCCGCACCCCCCGCCGCCGGCGTGGCGCGCACGCCGGCCGAGCGGCTGGCGACGCTGCACCGGCTCGTCGTCGTCACGCTGCTCGGCTTCGCGTCGGGCCTGCCGCTGGCGCTGACCGGCCAGGCGATGCAGGCCTGGCTGACTGCCGACGGGCTGGACATCGCGACGATCGGCTTCCTCAGCCTGGTCGGCCTGCCCTACACCTTCAAGTTCCTCTGGGCGCCGCTGATCGACCGCTTCGAGCTGCCCTGGCTGGGCCGGCGCCGCGGCTGGCTGGTGCTGACCCAGCTCGCGCTGGCCGGGGTGCTGTTCGCGCTCGCGGCCACGTCGCCGACCGATTCGATCCGCGTCTTCGCGCTGCTCGCGGTGCTGGTGGCCTTCGTCTCGGCCTCGCAGGACGTCGTCATCGACGCCTGGCGCACCGAGGTGCTGCCGCCGCCCGAGCGCGGCCTGGGCGCGTCGCTGAACGTGATGGGCTACCGGCTCGCGATGAT
This sequence comes from uncultured beta proteobacterium, assembly GCA_963788635.1. Taxonomy (GTDB): domain Bacteria; phylum Pseudomonadota; class Gammaproteobacteria; order Burkholderiales; family Burkholderiaceae_C; genus Rubrivivax. The sequence continues at coordinate 76,615 of CAWBHE010000007.1, forward strand.
CGTCTCCGGCGGCCTCGCGCTGATCTGGACCGACCCGGTGCAGGGCGACGGCCGGACCTGGCCCGAGGTCTACCGGCTGATGGCGCTGCTGATGGTCGGTGCGGCGGCCCTCTCGGCGCTGGCGCTGCCGCGCGTCGCGGCGCGCGCCGCTCCGGCCACCGCGGCGCGGCGCGACCTGTTCGGCTTCGTCGCGGTGCTCGCCGCGGTGGCGCTCGGCGTGGGCTTGAGCGAGCGCTTCGCCGAGCCGCTGGCGCAGGCGCTGGTCGGCGGCTGGCTCGCCGGCGGCGCGCTGTCGGCGGCGCTGCAGCAGCGCTGGGTCGAGCTGCTCGCGCTGATGCTGGGCATCGCCTTCACGCTGCCGCTGGCCGCCTGGGCCGCGCGGCGCGCGCGCTTCGAGACCCTGCTCGGCGGGCTGCGCAGCTACTTCGGCCAGCGCGGCGCGACGAGCTTCCTGCTCTTCATCGTTCTCTACAAGCTCGGCGACGCGTTCGCCGGCTCGCTGATGACGCCCTTCCTGCTCAAGAGCATGGCCTACGGCCCGGCCGAGGTCGGCGTCGTGAACAAGGTCTTCGGGCTGTGGCTGACGATCGGCGGCGCGCTCGTCGGCGGCGCGCTGATGCTCAGGCTCGGGCTGTGGCGCTCGCTGTTCGTCTTCGGCGTGCTGCAGCTCGTCAGCAACCTGGGCTTCTGGTGGCTGGCGGTGAACGGCAAGGGCGTGCTGCCGGGCTTCGACGATCCCGGCCTTCGACTGGGGCTTCGTCAAGCTCGCCGCGCCGACGCCGGTGGACGGCGGGCTGCTGATGGTCGTCGCGTTCGAGAACCTGGCCAGCGGCATGGGCACCGCGGCCTTCGTCGCGTTCCTGATGAGCCTGTGCAAGCAGCGCTTCGCGGCGACGCATTACGCGCTGCTGTCGGCGTTCGCCTCGGTCGGCCGGGTCTGGGTCGGGCCGCTCGCCGGCGTGCTCGCCGAAAGCATAGGCTGGCCGGCCTTCTTCGTCCTCAGCGCGGTGCTCGCGCTGCCGGCGCTGGCGATGCTGGTCGCGCTGCGCGACGCGGTGCGCGCGCTCGACGCGGCGCCGCCGGACGCGGCCTCCTAAAATCGAGCCTTCGCTGCAACCCGCGTGCCGCGTCACGGGTCCGACACCGCCATGACCGACGACTTCCGCACCGACGCCTGCATCGAGCCGCCGCCGCTGGCGCACCGGCCGGGCTGCGGCTGCGCGCTGCACGCGCGGCGCCGGCTCGGCGGCCTGCTGCTCGCCGGCGGGGGCGCGCTGCTCGCCGGTCCGGCGCGGGGCCAGACGCAAGCCCGGACGGCGTGCGCGCCGAGGTCGGCGGCGAATCGCGTTTCGCCAAGCTGGTGCCGGCGCAGGAGGTCGAAGCCGCGGCCGCCGCAGCAGTACGCGCAGCTGCTGCGCGACGCGGCGCAGCAGAAGGCGCTCGCGCCGCCGAACCACCCGCAGCTGGTGCGGCTGCGCGCGATCGCCGAGCGCATCGTCCCGCGCGCCGCGGGCTGGAACGCACGTGCGCCGCAATGGCAGTGGGAGGTCAACCTGATCGGCAGCCCGCAGCTCAACGCCTTCTGCATGCCGGGCGGCAAGATCGCGTTCTACAGCGGCATCCTGGCCAAGCTGCAGCTGTCCGACGACGAGGTCGCGACGATCATGGGCCACGAGACGGCGCATGCGCTGCGCGAGCACGCGCGCGAGCGCATGGGCAAGACCGCGGCGACCCGCGTCGGCGCGAGCCTGATCAGCGCGCTGCTCGGCCTGGGCGGCACCGGCGATGCGCTGCTCGACATGGGCAGCCAGCTGCTGACGCTGAGGTTCAGCCGCGACGACGAGACCGAGGCCGACATCGTCGGCATGGACCTCGCCGCGCGCGCCGGCTACGACCCGCGTGCCGGCGTCTCGCTGTGGAACAAGATGCTCGATGCGCGCCGCGGCGCACCGCCGCAGTTCCTGTCCACCCACCCGTCCGGGCCGACGCGCATCCGCGACATCGAGGCCAAGCTGCCCAAGGTGCTGCCGCTGTTCGAGGCCGCGGCCAAGCCGACGCGGCGCTTCGCGCCGCCGGCGGCTGCGTGAGGACCGAGATCCGGCGCGGCGCTGCGCTGCTGGTTCCGGGCGCTGCCCGCGCGTCGACAGCGCGGGCGCCGGGAACGTCCACCGCCGCGCGATGAGACTGCGCCACATCGAGGTCTTCCATGCCGTGATGCAGGCCGGCACGGTGAGCGGCGCGGCCCACCTGCTGCATGTCTCGCAGCCGGCGGTGACCAAGGTGCTGCAGCACTGCGAGTCGCTGCTCGGCTTCGTGCTGTTCGACCGCGTGCGTGGCAAGTTCTACCCGACGCCCGAGGCGCTGCGCCTGTTCGTCGAGGTCGACCGTCTGAACAGCGACTTGCAGTCGGTGCGCCGGCTCGCGGCCAGCCTGAAGAGCGGCCAGTCGCAGTCGCTGCGGCTGGCGGCGACGCCGGCGCTCGGGCTCACCGTGGTGCCGGCGGCGATGACGCGCTGGCACGACGCGTTGCCCGAGGGCCGCTGCGTGCTGTCCACCCAGCACACGCGCGAGCTGGTCAACGCGCTGCTGCTCGGCGAGGCCGACATGGGGCTGGCGCTGCACGACCCGCGCCATCCGGGCATTCGTGCCGAAGCGCTGGCCGGCGCGCCGGTGATGGTGCTGCTGCCGCTGGCGCTGCGCGCGGCGCGCGAGCCGGGGCCGATCCACGTGCGCGACCTGCCGACCGAGCTGATCGGCCTGGACGGCGACGACCCGCTGGGCAACCGCGTCGTCGCCGAATGCCAGGCCCATGGCGTCGAGCCGCAGATGCCGTTCACGGTGCAGACCTACCAGCTCGCGCGCGCGCTCGCCGAGGCCGGCATCGCGGCGACCGTGGTCGATCCGTTCACCGCCGCCAGCGCCGATGCGCGGCGCGTGCGCGTGCGCGCGCTGGCGCCGACGCTGACCGTCCACCTCTACCTGCTCACCGCCAACAACGCGCCGCTGTCGCAGGCCGCGCGCCGGCTCGTCAAGGTGCTGGGCGAAGCGGCGCAGGCCTGCCTGGCGCCGCTCGAACTGGGAGCCCGCGCGTGATTCACCTCGAAGACCTCGCCGGCGACGCTGGCTGGCGCCGCTTGTCGGCGATCGGCGGCATCGACGTCGACCTGCGCTACGCCGGCCGCGACAACTTCGCCGGCCGCGTGCTCTACCCCGGCATGGACTGCGCCTGGCTGCGCCGCGAGGCCGCCGACGGGCTGGCCCGCGCGGCGTCCTGGCTCGCCGAACGCCGCCCCGGCGTGCGCCTGCGCGTGCTCGACGCGCTGCGCCCGCAGCGCGTGCAGGAAGCGATCTGGGCCGAGGTCGAAGGCACGCCGATGGCGCATTACTTCGCCGAACCCAAGCGCGGTTCGATCCACTCGTTCGGCATGGCGGTCGACGTGACGCTGCTTCTCGAAGGCGGCCGCGAGGCCGACATGGGCAGCGGCTTCGACGAGATGACGCTCGCGTCGCACCCGGCGCTGGACGCCGAGCACCTGGCGCTGGGCACGCTGTCCGCGGCGCAGCTCGGCGAGCGCGGCTGGCTCTACGCCGCGATGGCGCGCGGCGGGTTCCACGGCATCCCCACCGAGTGGTGGCACTTCGACCACGGCAACCGCGACGCCGTGCGGCGCGACCTGGCGCGCGTCTACTGATCCCGCGACGAGGCCCGAGCACCGATGACCGACCGCCGCCATTTCCTCGCCAGCGCCGCGACGGGCGCCTTCGCCGGCCGCGCGCAGGCCGCCGGCCCCGCCGGCTGCACGGCGGCCGCGCCGCTGCCGCTGCTGCGGCCGCCGCGCCTCGCGCCGGGCGACACGATCGCCCTCGTCAACCCGTCGGGCGCGATCTACGAGCGCGAGCCGTATCGGCTCGCCGCCGAGTCGCTGGTCGCCTTGGGCTTCGAGGTGCGCGAGGCGCCGCACCTGCGGTCGCGCTACGGCCAGTTCGCCGGCACCGACGCCGAGCGCGCCGGCGACATCAACGCGATGTTCGCCGACCCGTCCGTGCACGGCCTGCTCGCGCTCACCGGCGGCTCGGGCGGCAACCGGATGCTGCCGGGGGTGGATTACGACTTGATCCGGCGCAACCCGAAATTCCTGGGCGGCTATTCCGACCTCACCGCGCTGATCAATGCGGTGCACGCGAAGACCGGTCTGGTGACCTTCCACGCGCCGATGGGCGCGTCGGAGTGGAACGCGTTCAGCGTCGACCTGTTCCGCCGCGCGCTCGTCGACGGCCAGGCGCTGACGCTGCGCAACGTGCCGGTGCAGGGCGACGAGCTGGTGCCGACCGGCGACCGCACGACGACGCTGCGCGGCGGCCGCGCGCGCGGGCCGCTGGTCGGCGGCAACCTGACCGTGCTGGCCTCGCTCGCCGGCTCGGGCTACTGGCCTTCGTTCGACGGCGCGGTGTTGTTCCTCGAAGACGTCAACGAGTACATCTACCGCATCGACCGCGCGCTCTCGACGCTGAAGCTGGCGGGTGTCTTCGACCGCCTTGCCGGCGTCGTGCTCGGCGCGTTCACGCGCTGCACGCCGGGCGACGGCTATGGCACGCTCACGCTGGACGAAGTGTTCGACGACTACTTCAAGCCGCTGGGCGTGCCGGTCTACGCCGGCGCGATGATCGGCCACGTCAAGCGCAAGTTCACGCTGCCGATCGGCCTGCCGGTCGAGGTCGACGCCGACGCCGGAACGATCCGCTACCTGGAGCCGGCGGTACTCTGACCCGGCCTCAGGGCGCTTCGCCCGCGGGTGCGGGCGACCCCGAATGCGCGAGCCAGTCGACGAGCGCGTCCAGCGCCGGCCGCGCACGCATCGCGTGCTCGTCGTTGATCATCGCGACCAGCACCCAGGGCCGGCCGCGCCCGTCGCGCACGGTGCCGGCGATCGCGACCACGTTGCGCAGCGTGCCGGTCTTCAGCCGCGCCCAGCCGGCGGCGGGGCTGTCCTTCAGGCGGCGCCGGATCGTGCCGTCGCGGCCGGCGATCGGCAGGCTCATCAGCAGGTCCGGCGCGAGCGGGCCGGTCTGCGAGACGACGAGCATGCGCGCCAGCTGGCGTGGCGTGATGCGCTCGCTGCGCGACAGGCCCGAGCCGTTGTCGAGCACGAGGCCGGTGGCGTCGATCCCGTGCCCGGCGAGCCAGTCGCGTTCCACGGCCGCGGCGCGCTCGGTGGTCGTCGTCCCGGCGTCGTCGGCACCGGCCGCGGCGCCGAGCTGCAGGAACAGCAGCCGCGCGAGCACGTTGTCCGAGCGCTTGTTCATGGGCCGCAGCAGCTCGCCCCAGGGCCGCGACTCGTGCGTCGCGAGAATGCGCGCGCCGGCCGGCGTGACGCCTTCGCGGATGCGCCCGGCCCAAGTGCCACCGACGCCGCGCCACAGCGTGCGGAACACCGCGTCGACGAGGCGCTGGCGGTCGACCAGCTGCAGCGCCGGCCGCTGCAGGCAGTCGCGCGGGAAGCCGCCGTTCAGCACCACCGTGACCTCGGTGCCGGTCTCGGTCACGGTGGCGGGTTTCCAGTCGTCGTCCCAGTGCCGGCAGTCGGTGGCGGTCGGCGTCATCCGGCTTTCGACCCGGATGCCGTCCAGCGCCGGCCAGGCGCGCGCGTGCACGCCGCCGGCGTCCGAGTGGATCTCGAGCCCGAGCAGGCTGCCGTCGAGCTGCAGCGCGTCGGGGATCACGTTGTACGGAAACTCGGGCGACTCGTCGAACGGCGGCACGCCGAGCTCGGGCCGTGCCGGGTCGAACAGCGTCCGGTCGACGACCAGGTCGCCGGCGATCGTGCGGATGCCGTCCTCGCGCAGCGTGTCTCAGCATCTGCCAGAACTGGGCCAGGTTCAGGTCGGGGTCGGCGCCGCCGCGCAGCACCAGGTCGCCCTGCAGCACGCCGTCCACGACCGGCGCGTCGCTGAGCAGGTCGGTGCGGCCGCGGTGGTCGGGGCCGAGCCGGTCGAGCGCGACGATGCTGGTCGCGAGCTTCATCGTCGAGGCCGGTTGCATCGGCGTGTCGGCGCGGACCTGCCAGGCGCGGCCGCCGGCCAGCGGCAGCGCGATCGCGGCGAGCGAATCGGCGCCGACGCCGGCCTGGGCCAGCGCGGCCTTCACGCCGGTGGGCAGACCCGGCGGCAGCGCGGCGCAGCCGGCGAGGCATACCGCAGGTAATAGGAGCAGCCATTTCATGTCGGCCGCGATTGTGCCCGCGTGATACGGTGCGGACCTGCCGAGGCCGCCGCTCGCCCGGCGATACTGGCGGCCCGTTCGAGAACCGCCGTCCCACCACGCCGCGCCTGGCGACCGACACGATCCCCGCATGAGCATCCGACCGATACGCCGCTTCCTCGGCGCCGCCTTCGTCGCCGCCGCCGCGCTGCTCGCAGGCTGCGCGACCACCACGCCCGGCGGCGTGCCCATCGACACCAGCGTCACCGCGATCGGGCAGGACAGCCGGGTCCAGTTCCTGATCCTGCATTACACGGCGCTGGACATGGCGGACTCGCTGAAGGAGCTGAGCCGAGGCGGCGTCTCGGCGCATTACCTCGTCACCGACGAGAACCCGCCGCGCATCATGCGGCTGGTGCGCGAGCGCCGGCGCGCCTGGCAGGCCGGCGTCAGCTACTGGCGCGGCAACGGGATGCTCAATTCGAGCTCGATCGGGATCGAGATCGTGAACCGCGGCTGGACGGTCGGGCCGGACGGCCAGCGCGTCTACGCGCCCTATTCCGAGGCCCAGATCGACGCGCTGATCCCGCTCATCCGCGACATCGTCAAGCGCCACCAGATCCACCCCGACCGCATCCTCGGCCACAGCGACATCGCGCCGCAGCGCAAGCAGGACCCCGGGCCGCTGTTTCCCTGGAAGCGCCTGGGCGAGCTGGGCATCATCCCGTGGCCGGACCCGGCCCAGGTCGCCGACCTCGAGGTCTTCTACGCCGCCGGGCTGCCCGACGCGACCTGGTTCCAGCAGCAGCTGGCCAGGCTCGGTTTCCAGATCACGGTCAGCGGCGAGTTCGACGAGGCGACGCGCAACGTGATCTCGGCGTTCCAGATGAAGTACCGGCCGGCGCGCTACGACGGCGAGCCCGACCCCGAGACCGCCGCGCTGCTCGAGGTCGTGAACACGATCTCGCCCTGACCGGTGACGCGATGATGCGTCGCCGTGCGCTGTTGCAGGCCTTGCCGCTGCTGGCCGGCGGCTGCGCCGCGCTGCCGTCGCCGACGCCGTCCTCGGCGCCCGCGGCGCCGGGCCCGCTGCAGCCGCCGCCGGCGCCGCGCGAGTTCCGCGCCGCCTGGGTCGCCACCGTCGACAACATCGACTGGCCCAGCCGCCCCGGGCTGCCGGTGCCGGCCCAGCGCGACGAAGCCGGCGCGATCCTGGACCGCGCACAAGCGATCGGACTGAACGCGATCGTGCTCCAGGTGCGGCCGGCGGCCGACGCGATCTACGCGTCGACGCTCGAGCCCTGGAGCGAATACCTCACCGGTGCGCAAGGCCGCGCGCCGGTGCCGGCCTGGGACCCGCTCGCCTTCTGGGTCGCCGAGGCGCACCGGCGCGGGCTCGAGCTGCACGCCTGGTTCAACCCGTACCGTGCGCGCCATCCGTCGGCGAAGACGCCGCTGGCCGCGTCGCACATCGCGCTCAAGCACCCCGAGTGGGTGCGCCGCTACGGCAACCAGCTCTGGATCGACCCCGGCGAGCCCGCCGCCGCCGCGCACACGTTGGCGGTGGTGGCCGACGTGCTGCGCCGCTACGACGTCGACGGCGTCCACCTCGACGACTACTTCTATCCCTACCCCGAAGGCGACCTGCCCTTCCCCGACGATGCCTCCTGGCAGCGCTACCGCGGCCCGCTGTCGCGCGACGACTGGCGGCGCGACAACGTGAACCGGCTCGTCGCGGCGCTGAACGACGAGGTGCACCGCGTCAAGCCCGGCGCGCGCTTCGGCGTCAGCCCCTTCGGCCTGGGCCGGCCGGCGCTGCGGCCGCCGGGCATCGTCGGCTTCAGCCAGTACGACAAGCTCTACGCCGACGTCGAGCTGTGGTGGGCGAGCGGCTGGCTCGACTACCTGGCGCCGCAGCTGTACTGGCCGATCGCCAGCCCGGGCCAGGCCTTCGGCCCGCTGCTCGACCACTGGATCGGCACCAACATCCACCAGCGCCACCTGTGGCCGGGCTTGTTCACCAGCGCCATCGCCAACCCGCCGCGCAACTGGCCGGCGCGCGAGATCCTGGACCAGATCGCGCTGCTGCGCAGCCGCGCCGGCGCCGGCGGCCACCTGCACTTCAGCATGGTCGCGCTGATGCAGGACCGCGACGGCATCGCGACGAAGCTGCGCGCCGGCCCCTACGCGCAGGCCGCGCTGGTGCCGGCCAGCCCCTGGCTGGGCGCCAACCCGGCGCCGGCGACCCCCGCGCTGCGCCGCGACGGCGCGCTGCTCGCGATCGAGCCCGGCGCCGGGCCGGCGCCCTTCGTCTGGGCGATCTGGCAGCGCAGGGCGCCGACTGGCGCTTCGCGCGTGCAGCCGGCGAACGACCGCGCCGTGGTGGCGCGCGCCGACGCCGTTTCGGTGGCCGGCGTCGACCGTTTCGGCAACCTCGGCGCCCCGACCGCGCTGACCTTGACATGAAGCCTCTGCGAACCGAATCCCCGAGCGAGCAGCATGCGGCGCTCGACCGCTACGACAGCGCGCAGCTCGTCGCCGCCTTCGTCGACGACCAGCGCCTCGCCGCCGAGGCGGTGGTCGCGGCGCGCGACGCGCTCGCCGCCGCGGTCGACGCGGCGCTGCCGCGCATCGCCGCCGGCGGCCGGCTGATCTATGCCGGCGCCGGCACCAGCGGACGCCTGGGCGTGCTCGACAGCGTCGAACTGCTGCCCACCTTCTCGTGGCCGCGCGAGCGCGCGCTCGCGCTGCTCGCCGGCGGCGAGCGCGCGATGTTCGAGGCCGTCGAAGGCGCCGAGGACGACCGCGAGCAAGGCGCGGCCGACCTGCGCGCGCTCGCGCCGACGCCGAACGACGTGCTGCTCGCGATCGCGGCCTCGGGCAGCACGCCTTACGCGCTCGGCGCGCTCGATGCCGCGCGCGCGGCCGGCGCGCTGACGATAGGTCTCGCGAACAACCCCGGCGCGCCGCTCGCCGCGGCGGCCGAGATCGGCGTCGTGCTCGACACCGGGCCCGAGGTGATCTCGGGCAGCACGCGACTGAAGGCCGGCACGGCGCAGAAGATCGCGCTGAACACGTTCTCGAGCAGCCTGATGGTGCGGCTGCACAAGACCTACGGCAACTTGATGGTCGACCTGCGCGCGACCAACGCCAAGCTGCGCCGGCGCGCGCTCGCACTCACGATGCGCGCCGCCGGCACCGACGAAGCCGCGGCGCGCCGGGCACTCGACGCCTGCGACTGGCGCGTCAAGGTCGCGCTCGTGATGCTGCGCGCCGGTGTCGATGCGGCGACCGCCGAACGGCGCCTCGACGCGGCGCAGGGCAGCGTCCACGCCGCGCTGGGCTGATGCCGGGCCCGCGCGCTCGGCCTACGGCAACTCGCCGCCGCGCTGCCGGTTGACGTCGAAGGCGGTCACCGCCGACGCCTGCTGGCCCCAGGCGTTGCGGATGTAGCTCGCGACCGCGGCGATGTCCTCGTCGCCGAGCGCGGTGGCGAAGGGCGGCATGCCATAGGGCTCGGGGTCGCCGGCGGTCGCGGGCGCGAAACCACCGCCCAGGATCACGCGCAGCACGTTGTCCGGCACCGGCATCACGACGGCGCGGTTGCCGGCCAGCGGCGGCACTGCGCCCGGCGCGCCCTCGCCGCGCTCGCCATGGCAGTCGGCGCAGTGGCGGCCGTAGACCCGGCGGCCGCGCTCCAGCTGCGAGGCCGGCGGCGCGGTGACGCTGGGCGGTGCGCTCGTGCGCTGCGGCAGGTCCTTCAGGTAGGTCGCGATCGCGAGCAGGTCGTCGTCGCTCAGGAACTGCAGGCTGCGCGCGACGACCATCGCCATCGGCCCGCTGACGCTGGCCTGCGCGCTGCGCCCGGTCTTCAGCAGCGCGACGATGTCGCTCAGCGGCCAGTCGGCCAGCCCGGCCTGGCGCGGGTCGTCCAGCGCTGGCGCGTACCAGCCCTGCATCGCGATCACGCCGCCGCGCAGGTCCCACGCGCCGCCGGTCGCCTGCCAGGCATTGCGCCGGCCATGGCAGGCACTGCAATGGCCCAGGCCGCCGACGAGGGTGGCGCCGCGGTTCCAGGCCGCCGAGCGCGACGCGTCCTCGGGCGCCTGCGCCGGCCTGAAGAACAGCGCACGCCAGACCGCCAGCGCCGCCTGCGTGCCGTAGGGGAAGCGCAGCGCCGAAGGCCGGTTCGGCTGCGCCACGGCGGGCAGGCTGCGCAGGTAGGCGAACAGCTCGTCGGCGTCGTCGCGCGTGAGCAGGCTGAAGTTCGGGTACGGGCAGACCGGCGCGAGCAGCCGCCCGTCGGCCGAGCGGCCGTCGTGCAGCGCGCGCCGGAAGGCGGCGCGCGACCAGCGGCCCAGGCCGGTCGCTGCATCGGGGGTCAGGTTCGGCGCGAACACGGTGCCGAAGGGCGTGGCGATCGCGCGCCCGCCGGCGTAGTCCGCGCCGCCGCGCGCGGTGTGGCAGCCGGCGCAATGCCCGGCGCGCGCGAGATAGGCGCCGCGCGCGATCTGGGCTGCGCTCGGCGGTGCGGGCGGCGTGGTCTGCCGCAGCGGCTCGCGCCGGAGCTCGAACGCGAATCCGGCGGCGACGGCCAGCGCCGCCAGGGTCACGACCGCAGCGAGCCAGCGCCACCTCATCGCGGCACGCTGCCGCAGCGGCGCGGCATGGTCGCCGGCAGCGCCGCGGCGGGCGCGGCCGGCGTCGGCACCGGCTGCGCGGCCAGCCATTGGGCGACGGCGGCGACCTCGTCCGGCGCGAGCGCGTTCGCCACGGCCGCCATGCAGTCCGGCGCGAGCGCGTGCCGCCGCCCGGTGCGCCAGGCGCCGAGCTGCGCGACGAGGTAGTCGCGCGGCAGGCCGAGCAGGCCCGGGATCGCGGGCGCGACGCCGGTCAGCGCCGCGCCGTGGCAGGCGACGCAGGCCGGCACGTCGCGCTGCGCGTCGCCGTCCAGCACCAGCGCACGGCCGCGCGCCAGCACCGCCGGCGGCGCCGTCGGCGGCTGCGGCGGCGGATAGGGCAGGTCGAGCGCTGCGAAGTGCGCGGCGATGCGGCGCAGGTAGTCCTCGCTCAAGGGATCGATCAGCGCCGTCATGAGGTCGTAGTGGCGGCGCCCGTCGCGAAACCCGGCGAGCTGGTTGAACAGGTAGCCGGCCGGCTTGCCGGCGATGCGAGGGTAGAAGCCGTCGGCGCTGGCGCGGCCTTCGCGCCCGTGGCAGACGGTGCAGGCGAGCAGGCGCTGCGCGAGCGTGTCGGGGACGGGCGGTGCGGCGGAGGCGGCGCTCGTCGCGGCGAGCCAGAGCCAGGCCGCCAGCGCGAGGCGCCTGGCGCTGCGCGGTGTCGGCCGGGAAGCGGTGCGTTGCATGCGAAGTCGTCGTGGCGGTCGGGCCTTGTCGGGCGCAATATGGCACCGGAGGTGCCGACCATGCCCCAGCGCTCGTATCCGCTGTCCAAAGTCTACGGTCTGCTCGAACCCGGGCCGGTGCTGCTGCTCACGACGGCGCACAAGGGCCGCGCGAACGTGATGACGATGTCGTGGCACACGATGCTCGAGTTCGAGCCGCCGTTGGTGGGCTGCGTCGTGAGCGCGAACGATTTCAGCCACACCGCGCTGAGGCTGACGCGCGAATGCGTGCTCGCCATCCCGACCGTCGAGCTCGGGCCGAAGGTGGTGGGCTGCGGCAACCGTTCGGGCCGGCGCGTCGACAAGTTCGAGGCCTTCGGCCTGACGCCACGGCCGGCCTCGCGCGTCGGCGCGCCGCTGATCGACGAGTGCTGGGCGAACCTCGAATGCCGCGTGGTCGACACGAGGCTGATGAAGCGCTACGACTTCTTCGTGCTCGAGGTGCTGCAGGCCTGGATCGACCCGACCCGCCAGGACCCGCGCACGCTGCACCACCGCGGGCGCGGCGCCTTCATGGTCGCCGGCGAGACGATCCGGCTGCCATCGAAGATGAGGTAGAGGCGTCCGCCGCCGCGGGACGAAGCTGCATCGCGACCGGGGCATGGCCATGGTTCAGCGGACCCCGGCCCGCGCCGGTCCGTACGTCGGCCCCGGCGGCGATGGCCTGGCGCAGGAAGTCGCGCGCCGTGCCACCGCGTCCGGCAAGGTCCGGCCCAGCGCGAGGCCTGCGGCGATCGCCGACGACAGCGTGCAGCCGGTGCCGTGCAGGTTGCGGCTGGCCAGGCGCGGCGCGCTGAACGACCGACGCGTGCCGTCGGCGCCGGCCAGCAGGTCGGTGACGGTCTCGCCTGGCAGGTGCCCGCCCTTGAGCAGCACCGCCGGCGCACCCAGCGCGAGCAGGTCGGTGGCGGCGGACGCCATCTCGTCGGCGCTCGTGATCGCGCGGCCGAGCAGCAGCGCCGCCTCGTCGAGGTTGGGCGTGACCAGCGTCGCGAGCGGGAACAGCTCGCGCACCATCGCCGCGACGGTGTCGGCGGCGACGAGGCGGTCGCCGCTGCTGGCCACCATCACCGGGTCGAGCACGATAGGCGCGCCGGGGGCCGAGGACCGCAGCGCTTCGGCCACGGCGCGCACGGTCGCGGCCGACGGCAGCATGCCGATCTTCACCGCGTCGACGCCGATGTCGCAGACCACGGCCACGATCTGCGCCGCGACGATCTCGGGCGGCACCGCGTGGATCGCCGTCACGCCCAAGGTGTTCTGCGCCGTGACTGCGGTGATCGCGCTCATGCCGTAGCCGCCGAGCGCGGCGAAGGTCTTCAGGTCGGCCTGGATGCCGGCGCCGCCGCTGCTGTCGGAGCCGGCGATCGAGAGCAGGCGCAGGTAGCGTCGAATCGATGGGGGGGTCATGGTCTTGATTCTGCGACGCCGGCCATGCGATTAAGATCGCGAGGCTTGTCGGGGCGCCGCGGACGAAAGTCGAGGCTGAGACCACCATGAGGTGGAACCCGCTGAACCTGATCGGGGTCATGCCCGCGTAGGAATCAAGTGCAACGGTCATTCGCCCAGCGCTCCCGGCGCCGGCGTGGAACCCAGGCAGGCATCCCTCCCCGATGCTCCTGGAGATCCTCATGGCCAAGACCCCGCTGACCGTCGATGCCGACGACCTGTCGCGCCGCATCACCCGCACGCCGTTCCCGGGCTCGCGCAAGATCCACCTCGAAGGCGCGCGCGCCGATGTGCGGGTGCCGTTCCGCGAGGTCTCGCTGAGCGACACCGTCTCGCAAGGCCCCGACGGCACGACCCGGCGCGAGGCCAATCCGCCGCTGCGCCTGTACGACGCGAGCGGCCCCTACACCGACCCGGCGGCGGCGATCGACATCACGCGCGGCCTGCCCGCGCTGCGCGCGGCCTGGATCGCGGACCGCGGCGACAGCGAGCCGCTGCCCGCGATCAGCAGCGCCTACGGCCGCGAGCGCCTGAACGACCCGGCGCTGGCCGCGCTGCGCATGGCGCGCGCGCCGCTGCCGCGCCGCGCCCGGCCCGGTGCCAACGTCTCGCAGATGCATTACGCGCGGCGCGGCATCGTCACGCCCGAGATGGCCTACATCGCGACGCGCGAGAACCTCGTCAAGGCCCAGCTGCGCGAGCGCCTGGCCGGCGAGCGCCAGCCCAGGCCGGGCCACAGCTTCGGCGCCGCGCTGGTCGCCGACATCACGCCCGAGTTCGTTCGCGACGAGGTCGCGCGCGGCCGCGCGGTGATCCCGTGCAACATCAACCATCCGGAAAGCGAGCCGATGGTCATCGGCCGCAACTTCCTCGTGCAAGGTCAACGCCAACATCGGCAATTCGGCCGTGACCTCGGGCATCGAGGAAGAGGTCGACAAGCTGGTGTGGGCGATCCGCTGGGGCGCCGACACGGTGATGGACCTGTCGACCGGCGAGAACATCCACGAGACGCGCGAATGGATCCTGCGCAACGCGCCGGTGCCGATCGGCACGGTGCCGATCTACCAGGCGCTGGAGAAGGTGCACGGCCGCGCCGAGGACCTGAGCTGGGCGCTGTTCCGCGACACGCTGATCGAGCAGGCCGAGCAGGGGGTCGACTACTTCACGATCCACGCCGGCGTGCGCCTGGCCTACGTGCCGCTGACCGCGAACCGGCTCACCGGCATCGTCTCGCGCGGCGGCTCGATCATGGCCAAGTGGTGCCTGTCGCACCACCGCGAGAGCTTCCTCTACGAGCATTTCGAAGAGATCTGCGAAATCATGAAGGCCTACGACGTCTGCTTCTCGCTCGGCGACGGCCTGCGCCCGGGCTCGATCGCCGACGCCAACGACGAGGCCCAGTTCGCCGAGCTGCACACGTTGGGCGAGCTGACGCAGGTCGCCTGGAAGCACGACGTGCAGGTGATGATCGAGGGCCCCGGCCACGTGCCGCTGCAGCTCGTCAAGGAGAACGTCGACAAGCAGCTCCAGGCCTGCTTCGAGGCGCCGTTCTACACGCTGGGGCCGCTGATCACCGACATCTCGCCCGGCTACGACCACATCTCGTCGGCGATGGGCGCGGCCAACATCGGCTGGTACGGCACCGCGATGCTGTGCTACGTGACGCCGAAGGAGCACCTCGGGCTGCCGAATCGCGACGACGTCAAGCAAGGCCTGATCGCCTACAAGATCGCCGCGCATGCGGCCGACCTGGCCAAGGGCTTCCCGGGCGCGCAGATGTGGGACAACGCGGTTTCGAAGGCGCGCTTCGAGTTCCGCTGGGAAGACCAGTTCCGCCTCGCGCATCGACCCCGACACCGCGATGGCCTACCACGACGAGACCCTGCCCAAGGACAACGCCAAGGTGGCGCATTTCTGCTCGATGTGCGGGCCGAAGTTCTGCTCGATGAAGATCTCGCAGGAGGTGCGCGAATTCGCGCGCCTGAACCCGGCACCGGCCGCGCCTGCAGCTACCGCGCCCGCGATCACCATCCACCAGGCGCTCGACGAGAAGGCGCGCGAGTTCCGCGAGCAGGGCAGCGAGATCTACCGCTGACGCTGCCACGATGACGTCGCCTCCCGTGACCTTGCTCGGCGCCGGCCTGATGGGCCGGCTGCTCGCGTGCGCGCTGGCCGAGCGCGGCCATCCGGTGCAGGTGTTCGACGCCGGCGGGCCGGACGCCGACGGTGCGGCTGCGCGCGTCGCCGCCGCGATGCTGGCGCCGCTGGCCGAGTCGGCGCTCACCGAGCCGGGCGTGGTGCGCATGGGCATGCATTCGCTGCGGCGCTGGCCCGAGCTGCTCGCCGCGCTGCCGGCGCCGGTGTTCTTCCAGCGCGAGCGGCACGCTGGTGCTCTGGCACCGGCAGGACGCGGCCGAGGCCGGCGCTTCGCCGGCGCGAGCTCGCGCGCACGGCGGCCCGGTTGCCCGACCTGCCGCGCGCGCAGGCGCTCGATGGCGCGGCGATCGAGAGCCTCGAGCCCGGGCTGGGCCGGCGTTTCGTCCAGGGCCTGCACCTGCCCGACGAAGGCCAGCTCGACAACCGCGCGCTGCTCGCGGCGCTCGCGCAGCGCATGCAGGCGCTGGGGGTGCGGCTGCATTGGCACAGCCCGCGCGCGTCCGCGGACTTCGACCGGCCGGCCGCGCGGACTGGCTGTTCGACTGCCGCGGCCTGGGCGCGCGCGCGCAGTGGCCGGCGCTGCGCGGCGTGCGCGGCGAGGTGCTGCGCGTGCATGCGCCCGAGGTGACGCTGTCGCGGCCGACGCGGCTGCTCCACCCGCGCTATCCGCTCTACATCGCGCCCAAGCCCGACCACGTGTTCGTCATCGGCGCGACCGAGATCGAGTCCGACGACCTGTCGCCGGCGAGCGTGCGCTCGACGCTGGAGCTGCTGAGCGCGGCCTACACCGTGCACCCGGGCTTCGCCGAGGCCCGCATCCTGGAGATCGCGACCCAGTGCCGGCCGACACTGCCCGACAACCTGCCGGCGCTGCGCTGGCTCGCGCCGCGGCAGCTGCAGATCAACGGCCTGTACCGCCACGGCTTCCTGATCGCGCCGGCGCTGCTCGACGTGGCGCTGCAGCTGATGGACCACGACGCCTCGGCGTTCGCCGACGCCTTCGACCTGCGCGCTCGAACCGCGCCGCGCGACTGACCCGATGAACGTCCACATCAACCAGCAGGCCCACGAGCTGCCCGAGGGCGCCACGCTGGCCGACGCGATCGCGGCGCTGCCGGCGCAACCGCCGTTCGCCGCCGCGGTGAACCTGCAGTTCGTGCCGCGCGACCACTACGCCGAGCACGCGCTGCACGACGGCGACCGCATCGAGATCATCGCGCCCATCACCGGCGGCTGAAGGCCGCGCATGC
Source organism: uncultured beta proteobacterium (assembly GCA_963788635.1). Taxonomy (GTDB): domain Bacteria; phylum Pseudomonadota; class Gammaproteobacteria; order Burkholderiales; family Burkholderiaceae_C; genus Rubrivivax. The sequence goes on from CAWBHE010000007.1 coordinate 93,074, forward strand.
CCATGACCGACCACCCCCAGGAAATGTCCGACCCGCTGTGGCTCTACGGCGAGACCTTCGCGAGCCGGCTGCTGCTCGGCACCTCGCGCTACGCCTCGCCGGCGGTGCTGCAGGCCGCCGTGCAGCGCGGCGCGCCGGCGATGATCACCGCGTCGCTGCGGCGCCAGAGCTGCGGCGCCGCGCGACGGCGGCCAGCGGCTTCTGGCAGCTGCTGCAGGCGCTGGCCGTGCCGGTGCTGCCCAACACCGCCGGCTGCCACAGCGTGCAGGAGGTCGTCGACCACGGCGCAGATGGCGCGCGAGGTGTTCGGCACGCCGTGGATCAAGCTCGAACTGATCGGCGACGACTACACGCTGCAGCCCGACACGCTGAACCTGCCCGAGGCCGCGCGCCTGCTGGTCCGCGACGGCTTCAAGGTGCTGCCCTACTGCACCGAGGACCTGGTGCTGTGCCAGCGCCTGGTCGACGTCGGCTGCCAGGCGCTGATGCCCTGGGCGGCGCCGATCGGCACCGGCAAGGGCCCGGTCAACCCCTACGCGATGCGGCGTGCTGCGCGAGCGCATCGCGGTGCCGCTGATCGTCGATGCCGGCCTCGGCCGGCCCTCGCAGGCCTGCACGGTGATGGAATGGGGCTATGACGCCGTGCTGCTGAACACCGCGGTGGCGCTGGCGCAGGACCCGGTGGCGATGGCCGGCGCCTTCGCCGACGCGGTGCACGCCGGCCGCAGCGCCTGACCTGGCCGGCGCGATGGCCGAGCAGGAGAGCGCCCAGCCCAGCACGCCCGTGCTCGGCACACCGTTCTGGCATCACCCATGAGCGCGCAGGGCCGCTCCAAAGCGCTCATCCCGGAGCGCGCAGCGCGGAGGGTGGTCCCGTGAGCCGCACCGACATCGATGCGATGGCGCGCGCCATCGTCGACGCGCAGGCCGCGCTGGCGCTGCCGCGGGCCGAGGCCGGCCAGCCCGTCGCCGCCTTCGAGCCCGAATTCGACGACCCCGTCTTCGTCGCCGCGCACCGGGCCGCCCAAGCGCTGGGATTCGTCGCCGCCGATGCGCAATGCGTGGCACGCGCCTGGCGCCAGCAGCATCGGCGCACCGGAGTCTTCGACCCCCGGCATTGGCCCGACGAGCCGGCCGACTTCGGCCTCGCGCCGTGGCCGCGCGCCGACGCCTTCCCGCCCTGCCCGCGCTCGCTCGGCCTCTACGCGGTGCTGCCCGACGCGGACTGGGTGGGCCGGATGGCGCGCGCCGGCGTGCCGACGGTGCAGCTGCGCTTCAAGTCCGGCGAAGCGCAGGCGGTGCGCGCGCGAGGTGCAGCGCCGCCGTGGCTGCCGTGCGGGGCACCGCGGCGCGGCTGTTCGTCAACGACCACTGGCGCGAGGCCATCGAGGCCGGTGCCTACGGCGTGCATCTGGGGCAGGAAGACCTGGACGAGGTCGGCGCCGACGACCTGAGGGCGATCCGCGCGGCCGGCCTGCGCCTGGGCCTGAGCACGCACGGCTACGCCGAGATGCTGCGCGCCGACGCGCTGGCGCCGAGCTACCTCGCGCTGGGGGCGGTGTTCCCGACCACGCTCAAGGCGATGGCGACCGCGCCGCAAGGCCTCGGCCGGCTGCGCGCCTATGCGCGGCTGATGCGCCGGCACGCGCTGGTGGCGATCGGCGGCATCGACGCGGCGCGGCTGCCGGCGGTGCTGGCCTGCGGCGTCGGCTCGGTGGGCGTGGTGCGCGCGCTGATCGCGGCCGACGCGCCCGAACGGGCCGCCGCAGCCCTGGCCCGCGTCGTCGACGAGGCCAGGCGAGGCGATCGAACGCTTTCTTGACGCCGAGCCTCGACGCGACGCGAGCCGGCGCTCAGAGCCGATACAGCTGGCCGCCTTCGAGCTTCACGCGGTCGCCAGCCTGCAGATCGTTGATCTGCTGATAGTCGAACTGTTGAACCTGGCCGTTGTCGAAGCGCACGCTGATGCGGTAGACCTCGCCGTCCTTGAGATTGCGGCTTTCGATCTGGTGGCCGATCACGGCGCCGCCGATCGCGCCGACGCCGGTGGCCACGTCGCGCCCGGTACCACCGCCGATCTGGTGGCCGATCACGCCACCGATCACCGCGCCGAGTATGGCGCCGCCGCCGGAGGCACGCGATGCGACGGGAACCACGTCGATGCGGCTCACGTAGCCGTACTGGACGCCCTGGCTGACCGCGCCGGGCGCGGTGCCGACCGATTGATAGTTCGGCGGATTGGAGGCGCAGGCCGTGACGAGCGCCAGGGCCGACAGCGAAGCGAGTATCGCGGCGAAGGGTGTTCTCATGATGTTCCTCGTCAGGTTGGTGATCTGCAACGCGGCCCTCCCGTCCGCCGTCGAGGACGATCAGCAAGCTGGCGCCAAAATTCTGGTCGTGCTCCCGGTCGTCCGGCGTGCGTCCGCCCCATCTGCTGGCAGGGAGTCATGCAGAACGTCGGGCGGCTCGATCGTGGGCTGAGCGTAGGCCCTCTCGCCGCCGCCTTCCGTGCGTTGTCGAACACAAGCCACCGGCTTGCAGGCCAACGGGCGATCGAACGACGCTGTTTGAACCCCGGGCCGATCGTCGAACCCCACCGGCCGTTCTGGTGGCAGTCGGCGGTTCGGCAACAGCCCGTCAGAGGCTGATGTCGTAGTCGATGATCACCGGCGCATGGTCGGAAAAGTGCTGGTCCAGATAGATCGACTCGCGCTGGGCCGTGGCCGCGACACCCGGGGTGGCCAGGTGATAGTCCAGCCGCCAGCCGACGTTCTTCGCCCGGGCCTGGCCGCGGTTGCTCCACCAGGTGTATTGCTCCGGGTTCGGGTTGAGCTGGCGGAACACGTCGACCAGTCCTGCGGCCAGCAGCTGGCTGAGCCAGGCGCGCTCGTCGGGCAGGAAGCCGCTGTTCTTCTGGTTGCTCTTCCAGTTCTTCAGGTCGATTTGCTGGTGCGCGATATTGATGTCGCCGACGAGCACGAATTCACGCTCGGCCTTGAGCTTCAGCAGGTGCGGGAAGATCCTGGCCAGGAAACGGTACTTCGCGGCCTGGCGCTCTTCGCCGCTGGTGCCACTGGGGAAGTAGCAGCTGATGACGCTGAACTTCGCGTCGCGCGTGTCGTAGCGAACCTCGACATAGCGCCCTTCCGCGTCGAATTCCTGCTGGTCGAAGCCGGTGATCACCTCACTGGGGGCCTTCGCGGTATAGAGGCCGACACCCGAGTAGCCCTTCTTCTCGGCAAAGTGGAAATGGCCGTCCATGCCGGCCACGCGCTCGAAGCGCCCGGCCACGTCGGCGGCCTGGGCCTTGACTTCCTGGACCCCCATACAATCGGCGCCCGCGCTTTCGGCCCACGCGACGAAGCCCTTGTTGGCGGCCGAACGGATGCCGTTCAGATTCAGCGTGACGAGTCGAAAACCCAAAAGATGACCTCCATGAACGACACCGCCGACGACGGCCTGGCGCGCGAATTCGTGAAGTTCTCGGTCGAAGCGGGCGTGCTGCGCTTCGGAGAGTTCCGCACGAAGGCCGGCCGGATGTCGCCGTACTTCTTCAACGCCGGGCTGTTCAACGACGGCGCCAAGCTCGGGCGGCTGGCTTCATTCTATGCACGCCGGCTGCTCGCCAGCGGGCTGCACTTCGACATGCTTTTCGGCCCTGCCTACAAGGGCATCACGCTCGCGGCGGCGGTGGCGATCGAGCTGGCGCGGCTGGGCCGCAACGTGCCTTTTGCCTACAACCGCAAGGAAGCCAAGGACCACGGCGAGGGCGGATCGCTGGTCGGCGCGCCGGTGGCCGGGCGCGTTCTCGTCGTCGACGACGTCATCTCCGCGGGAACCTCGGTGCGCGAATCGATCGCGATGATCACCGCCGCCGGCGCCACGCCCTGCGGCGTGGCGATCGCGCTCGACCGCCAGGAAAAGGCGACCGAGGACGGCCGCGACGTCGACTGGTCGGCCGTGCAATACGTCTCGAGACAACTCAATCTGGACGTCGTCGCGCTGGCCACGCTGGACGACTTGCTAAAGTACCTTCGATCCGGCGACGACCCCGCGCTGCGCGCCCACGCGGCGCCGGTGCAGGCGTACCGGGATCGCTACGGAGTCTGAATGCGCAAGCGCGGAGCATGGCGGATCGGCAAGGCGTGGACGCTGGTCCTGCCGCTGCTGTGCGCCGTCCCGGCGACGCAGGCGGGCGCGGCGCAGCCCAAGGCATCGGACGCCGGGGGCATCTACACCTGCATCGACGACCATGGCCGGCGTCTGACCGCCGACCGCCCGATTCCCGAGTGCACGGCCAAGGAACAGCGCATCCTGAACAGCGACGGCTCGCTGCGCGCCGTGCTGGCGCCGACGCTGACCGCCGAAGAGCGTGCCGAAAAGGAAGCGCGCGAGCGCAAGTTGGCCGAAGCGCGCGCGGCGCAGGCCGACGCCGTGCGCCGCGACCGCAACCTGATGTTGCGCTACCCGACCGAAGAGTCGCACCAGCGGGCGCGCGAAGCGGCGCTGGAGACGGTGCGCATCGCGATGCGTGCGTCCGAGCAGCGCCTGCACGAGCTGGCCGCCGAGCGCAAGCCCTTGCAGGACGACGCCCAGTTCTACGTCGGCAAGGCCTTGCCGCTGAAGCTGCGCCAGGCGCTGGACGCGAACGACGCCGCCACCGACGCGCAGCGCAACGCGGTCGCCAACCAGGAGGCCGAGTTGCAGCGCGTCAACGGTCTCTACGACGCCGAACTCGAACGTCTGCGCCGGCTGTGGGCCGGCGCGCAGCCGGGTTCGCTGGGGCCGCTGCCGGCGTCGCGGGGCGGCGCCCGGCCGCCACCGCGCTGAAGCGCGTTCAACCGAGCCGCTTCTTCAGCAGCTCGCCGGCCTGCGCCGGATTCGCCTTGCCCTGACTGGCCTTCATGACCTGACCGACGAGGGCGTTGAAGGCCTTGTCCTTGCCGGCGCGGTACTCGTCGACCGACTTCGCATTCGCCGCGAGGACCTGCTCGACGATGGCTTCCAGCGCGCCGGCGTCGTTCATCTGCTTCAGGCCCTTGGCCTCGATGAGTGCGTCGACGTCGGCGCTCTCGCCGGCCACAGCGCGTCGAAGATCTGGCGCGCGCCGTTGTTCGACAGCGTGCCGTCGGCGATGCGGTCGGATCACGCGCATGCGCAGCGGATCGTCCGAGGCGCCAGCGGCGGGGACCTGCATCGATCGTGCGCGACTCGGCGTTCAGGCGCTTGGAGACTTCGCCCATCAGCCAGTTCGCGACCAGCTTCGCGCTGCCGCAAGGCGTCGCGCACGGCCTCGTAAACAGCGCGCGAAAGGCCAGGCTCTGGTCATCAGAGTGACGGCATCGTACGGCGGCCAGGCCGTCGTCGCGCTGGAAGCGCGCGGCCATCGCCGCCGGCAGTTCCGGCATCTCGCCCTTCACCCGCTCGATCCACTCGGGCGCGATCACCAGCGGCGGCAGGTCGGGGTCGGGGAAGTAGCGGTAGTCGTGCGCGTCTTCCTTGCTGCGCATCGCGCGCGTCTCGCCGCTCGCCGGGTCGAACAGCACGGTCGCCTGCTCGATCGCCAGGCCGTCCTCGAGGCGGTCGATCTGCCACTGGACCTCGAAGTCGATCGCCTGCTGCAGGAAGCGGAAGCTGTTCAGGTTCTTGACTTCACGCCGCGTGCCGTAAGGCCGCGCCGGGCTTGCGCACCGAGACGTTGGCGTCGCAGCGGAAGCTGCCTTCTTGCATGTTGCCGTCGCAGATGTCGAGCCACATCACCAACGCGTGCAGCGCCTTCGCGTATTCGACGGCCTCGACCGACGAGCGCATGTCGGGTTCGGAGACGATCTCGAGCAACGGCGTGCCGGCGCGGTTGAGGTCGATGCCGGTCTGGCCGGCGTAGTCCTCGTGCAGGCTCTTGCCCGCGTCTTCCTCGAGGTGGGCGCGCGTCAGCCGCACCGTCTGCTTCTTGCCGCCGAGCACGAACTCGACTTGCCCGCCCTGGACGACCGGGATCTCGTACTGGCTGATCTGGTAGCCCTTGGGCAGGTCGGGGTAGAAGTAGTTCTTGCGCGCGAAGATCGACAGCGGCGCGACCTTCGCGCCCACCGCCAGCCCGAAGCGGATCGCGCGCTCGACCGCGCCGCGGTTCAGCACCGGCAGCGTGCCCGGCAGCGCGAGGTCGACGGCGCAGGCCTGGGTGTTCGGCGCCGCGCCGAAGCGCGTGCTGGCGCCGCTGAAGATCTTGCTCGCGGTCGAGAGCTGGGCATGCGTCTCCAGGCCGATGACGACCTCGAAACCACGGATGAGGGGGCTGCTGGCCATTTCAGAACCCCGCCGGCAGGCGCTTGTGGAAGTCGCTGGCCTGCTGCAGCGCGTGCGCGGCGTGCAGCAGCCGGCCTTCGTCGAAGTAGTTGCCGATCAGCTGCAGCCCGATCGGCAGGCCCTGCGAACCCGCGGACTTCGCGAAGCCCGCCGGCACGCTCATGCCGGGCAGGCCGGCCAGGCTGGCCGGCAGCGTGAAGATGTCGGCCAGGTAGGCCTGCAGCGGGTCGCCGCTCTGCTCGCCCAGCTTCCAGGCAACGGTGGGCGCCACCGGGCCGGCGATCAGGTCGCACTGCTTGAAGCAGGCCTGGAAGTCGTCGGCGATCATGCGGCGCAGCTTCTGCGCCTGCAGGTAGTAGGCGTCGTAATAGCCGTGGCTGAGCACGTAGGTGCCGATCATGATGCGGCGCTTGACCTCGGGCCCGAAGCCCTCGCTGCGCGTCTTGCGGTACATGTCGGCCAGGTCGGCGTACTGCGCCGCGCGGTGGCCGAACTTGACGCCGTCGAAGCGGCCCAGGTTCGAGCTCGCCTCGGCCGGGGCGATGATGTAGTAGACGGGGATCGACAGCTCGGTGCGCGGCAGGCTCACGTCGACCAGCGTCGCGCCCAGGCGCTCCAGCTCGGCGAGCGCGGCACGGACCGCCGCTTCGACATCCGTGGCCAGCGCGGCGGGGAAGAACTCCTTCGGCAGCCCGATGCGCAGCCCCAGCAGCGGCTTGCCCGCCGGCGCGCCTTCGCGCGGCTGCAGCATCTGCGCGTGGAAGTCCTGCGGCGGGCGCTCGGCGCTGGTCGCGTCGCGCTCGTCGAAGCCGCTCATCGCCGACAGCAGCAGCGCGCAGTCCTCGGCCGACGCGGCCAGCGGGCCGGCCTGGTCCAGGCTGGACGCGAACGCGATCATCCCGTAGCGCGAGCACACGCCGTAGGTCGGCTTGATGCCGGTGATGCCGCAGAACGCGGCCGGCTGGCGGATCGAGCCGCCGGTGTCGGTGCCGGTGGCAGCCGGCACCAGGCGCGCGGCCACCGCCGCGGCCGAGCCGCCCGACGAGCCGCCCGGCACGCGCGCGGCGTCCCAGGGGTTGTGCACCGGGCCGAAGGCCGAGTTCTCGTTCGCCGAACCCATCGCGAACTCGTCGCAGTTGAGCTTGCCCAGCGTGACCATGCCGGCCCCCGGGCCGCGGCCCGGTTCGCCGGCCCCGAGCCTGGCGACGACGGTGGCGTCGAACGGGCTGGCGTAGCCGGCGAGCATCTTCGAGCCGGCCGTGGACGGCAGGCCCGACGTGGCATGGCGCGTCACGAAGATGTCCTTGTGCGCCACCGGCACGCCGGCGAGCAAGCTGCCTTCGCCGCGCGCGATCGCCAGGTCGGCGGCGCGCGCTGCCGCCAGCGCAGCCGCTTCGTCGACGGCCAGGAAGGCGCCGAGTTGTCGATGTTCGGCAACGCGTGCAAGCAGATGTTGCGTCAATTCGGTGCTGGAGACGACCTTGGCGCGCAGCGCGCGGCCCAGCCCGGCCACGCCGGCGGCATGCAATGCGTCGCTCATTCGATGACCTTGGGCACCAGGTACAACCCGTCCTCGACGGCCGGCGCGCTGGCCTGGTTGGCCTCGCGATCGTCGACCTCGGTGACACGGTCCTCGCGCAGGCGCAGGCCCACGTTCTGCACGGCGGACAGCGGGGTGTAGAGCGGCTCGACGCCGCTCGTGTCGACCGCACTCATCTGCTCGACGATGCGGAAGAAATCGTTCATCTCGGCGAGCATCGCGGCCGCTTCGTCGGGGCGCAGTTCGAGGCGCGCCAACTGGGCGATCCGGCTCACGTCCTGGGGGCTGAGGGCCATGGTCGGTGCGGAAATTCTGTGACTCGAACGGCGGCCTGACAGGCGGTGCCGGGAGGGTGTTGCAGTATTATCCCCGGTTAACCCAACGCCCTGTCGGACGCCTGCGAATGAGATGCCGCCGCCCGGCGTGACCGGCCCCGAATCCGCCCGCCCGACCCGCCCCCGCCCCGACATGTTCGCATCCCTGCGCCGCTATTTTTCGACGGATCTCGCCATCGACCTCGGCACCGCCAACACGCTGATCTACGTGCGCGGCAAGGGTATCGTGCTGGACGAGCCTTCGGTCGTCGCCATCCGCCACGAAGGCGGCCCGCAAGGCAAGAAGACGATCCAGGCCGTCGGCAAGGAAGCCAAGGCCATGCTCGGCAAGGTGCCGGGCAACATCGAGGCCATCCGCCCGATGAAGGACGGCGTCATCGCCGACTTCACCGTCACCGAGCAGATGCTCAAGCAGTTCATCAAGATGGTCCACCCGCGGTCCGTCCTGAGGCCGAGCCCGCGCATCATCATCTGCGTGCCCTGCGGCTCGACCCAGGTCGAGCGGCGCGCGATCCGCGAATCGGCGCTCGGCGCCGGCGCGAGCGACGTCTACCTGATCGAGGAGCCGATGGCGGCGGCCATCGGCGCCGGGCTGCCGGTCTCCGAAGCCTCGGGTTCGATGGTCGTCGACATCGGCGGCGGCACCACCGAGGTCGGCGTCATCAGCCTCGGCGGCATGGTCTACAAGGGCAGCATCCGGGTCGGCGGCGACAAGTTCGATGAAAGCATCATCAACTACATCCGGCGCAACTACGGCATGCTGATCGGCGAGCCCACGGCCGAGGCCATCAAGAAGAACATCGGCTCCGCCTTCCCCGGCTCCGAGGTCAAGGAGATGGAAGTCAAGGGCCGCAACCTCAGCGAAGGCGTGCCGCGCAGCTTCACGATCAGCTCCAACGAGATCCTCGAAGCGCTGACCGACCCGCTGAACCAGATGGTCAGCGCGGTCAAGAACGCGCTCGAGCAGACCCCGCCCGAGCTGGGCGCCGACATCGCCGAGCGCGGCATGATGCTGACCGGCGGCGGCGCGTTGCTGCGCGACCTGGACCGCCTGCTCGCCGAGGAAACCGGCCTGCCGGTGCTCGTCGCCGAAGACCCGCTGACCTGCGTCGTGCGCGGCTGCGGGATGGCGCTCGAACGCATGGAGCGCCTGGGCTCGATCTTCACTTCCGAGTGACGAGCCGCTGACCCCGCGAGGGCCGCCCCAATGCCGTTGGGAACGCTCGACCGCACGCCACCGCCCTTCTTCCGCCAGGGCCCGTCGGCGCTGACCAAGCTCGGCTTCTTCTCGGCGGTGGCCGTCTTCCTGATGGTGGCCGATGCACGCTTTCGCGTCGTCGAGCCGCTGCGCGCCGGGCTGGCCATCGTGCTGCTGCCGGTGCAGCGCACGCTGGCGATGCCGGTCGACGCCTGGCGCGGCGGCAGCGCCTACCTGCAAGGCCTGTCGAGCGCGCTGCAGGGCGAGGCGCAGGCGCGGGCCCGGCTGGCGCAGCAGGCCGAAGGGATGGCGCGCGCCGAGCAACTGGCGAGCGAGAACCAGCACCTGCGCGCGCTGCTCGGCTTGAAGGCCGCGCTGGCCGTCCGCTCGCAGGCCGCGGAGGTGATGTACGAAGCGGCCGACCCGTACTCGCGCAAGGTCTTCATCGACCACGGCAGAGTGCAAGGCATCGCGCTGGGCTCGCCGGTGGTCAACGAGCACGGCGTGCTCGGCCAGGTCACGCGTGTCTATCCGTTCGCTGCCGAGGTCACGCTGCTCGTCGACAAGGACGCGGCGGTGCCGGTGCTCGACGTGCGCACCGGTCATCGCAGCGTGGTCTTCGGCGGGAGCGCGGGGATGGAGCTGCGCTTCACCTCGGCCGACGCCGACGTGCAGCCGGGCGATCTGCTGCAGACCAGCGGGCTGGACGGCATCTATCCGCCCGGTCTGCCGGTGGCCAAGGTGCTGCGCGTCGAGCGGCGCGCCGAGACCGGCTTTGCGCGCATCGCGCTCGCGCCCGCGGCACTGCCCGATGGCGTGCGCCATGTGCTGGTGCTCGAGCCGGTGTCGGTGCAGCTGCCGCCGCGGCCAGACGCAGCCGCCTCCGCGCCGGCGAACGCCGGGCGCGGTTCTGAGTCTGCGCCGGCGAACGCCGGGCGCGCTTCCGGCACGCGCGTCGGAGGCAAGCGGCCATGATCATGCGCTCCGGCGACCAGCTGCTGCTGCCGGTGAACCCGGTCTTCATCGGCTTCACCCTGCTCGTCGCATTCGCCGTCACGCTGCTGCCCCTCGGCCGCCAGCCGGCGCTGCCCGACCTGCTCGCGGTGGTGCTGGTGTTCTGGAACGTGCACCAGCCGCGCCGGGTGGGTGTCGGCGTGGCCTTCCTGTTCGGGCTGCTGATCGACGTCCACGAAGGCGCGCTGCTCGGCCAGCACGCGCTGGCCTACACGCTGCTGAGTTTCGTGGCGATCACCATCCACCGGCGGTTGCTCTGGTTCGGCCTGGTCGAACAGGCGTTGCACGTGGCGCCGGTGTTCTTCGCCGCGCACCTGGTGTCGCTGGTGGTGCGCATGCTTGCCGGCGGCATGTTCCCGGGCTGGAGCCTGCTGCTGGCGCCGGTGTTCGAGGCCTTGCTCTGGCCGCTGGTCACGCTGTTGCTGCTGGCACCGCAGCGCCGGCCGCCCGACCCGGACCAGAACCGGCCGCTGTGATCGCCGTGCCGTTCCCGCGCGGGCGCCGGGTCGGGGGCGCCGTTGACCGAACTGAAGGACCTCGAACGCGAGTTGGGTCGCTTCCGCGGCCGACTGCTCGCGGCCGCCGCGTTCGTGCTGCTCGCGTTCGGCCTGCTCGTCGCGCGTCTGGTCTACCTGCAGATCGTCCGCCACGCCGACCTCGCCACCCAGGCCGAGGCGAACCGCATCGCGGTGGTGCCGATCCAGCCCACGCGCGGCCTGATCGTCGACCGCCACGGCGTCGTGCTGGCCAGCAACTACTCGGCCTACACGCTCGAGATCACGCCGGCACACGTGAGCGGCGGCGCGGCCGGGCTCGACGCGCTGATCGACGAACTGTCCCGGCTGGTCGAGATCGGCCCGCGCGACCGACGCCGCTTCAAGCAGCTGCTCGAAGAAAGCAAGGGCATCGACTCGCTGCCGATCCGCACCAAGTTGAGCGACGAGGAAGTCGCGCGCTTCGTCGCGCAGCGTTTCCGCTTCCCCGGCGTCGACGTCAAGGCGCGGCTGTTCCGCAGCTACCCGCTGGGCTCGGTGGGCAGCCACCTGCTGGGCTACATCGGCCGCATCAACCCGGCCGAGAAAACGGCGATGGAGGACTGGCCCGAGGAGCAGCAGGCCAACTACAAGGGCACCGAGTACATCGGCAAGCTCGGCCTGGAGCAGAGCTACGAGACCGAGCTGCACGGCGTGACCGGCTTCGAGGAGGTCGAGACCAGCGCCAGCGGGCGCGCGGTGCGCCGGCTCAAGGTGCACCCGCCGACGCCGGGCAACAAGCTCGTGCTGTCGATCGACATCAAGCTGCAGGCGCTGGTCGAGCAGCTCTACGGCGACCGGCGCGGCGCGCTGGTCGCGATCGACCCGCGCAACGGCGACGTGCTGGCCTTCGTCAGCATGCCCAACTTCGACCCGAACCAGTTCGTCGACGGCATCGACAGCGAGAACTGGCGCGCGCTCAACGAAAGCATCGACAAGCCGCTGCTGAACCGCGCGCTGCGCGGCACCTATCCACCGGGCTCGACCTACAAGCCTTACTTGGCACTGGCCGCGCTGGAGATGGGCAAGCGCACGCCGCAGCAGACGATCTTCGACCCCGGCTACTTCATGTTCGGCAACCACCGCTTCCGCGACGACAAGGAAGGCGGGCATGGCACCGTCAACATGTACCGCGCGCTGGTCGAGAGCTGCGACACCTACTTCTACATGGTCGCCGCCGACCTCGGCGTCGACGCGATCGCCGAGCACACCGCGCGCTTCGGTTTCGGCCACCTGACCGGCATCGACCTGCAGGGCGAGGTGCGCGGCGTGCTGCCGTCCACCGCCTGGAAGCGTGCCGCCTACCGCAAGCCCGACCAGCAGCGCTGGTATGCCGGCGAGACGATCTCGCTCGGCATCGGCCAGGGCTACAACAGCTTCACGATCCTGCAGATGGCGAACGCCGCCGCGACGCTGGCCGCCGACGGCCAGCGCCACAAGCCACACCTGGTGCACGAGGAGATCGACGCGGTCGGCGGCGCCAAGCACCTGATCGCCGCCGACCCGCTGCCACCGGTGGTCATCAAGCCCGAATACTGGGACGTGGTGCGCAAGGGGATGATCGGCGTCAACGCCGACCCCGAGGGCACCGCGGCCTCGTTGTCGGTGTTCAAGGGCGCCCCCTATGTCTCGGCCGGCAAGACCGGCACCGCGCAGGTGGTGGGCATCAAGGCGAACGAGAAATACAACGCCGCCAGCCTGGCCGAGCACCTGCGCGACCATGCGCTGTACATCGCCTACGCACCGGCCGACAAGCCGACGGTGGCGCTGGCGCTGGTGGTCGAGAACGCCGGCTTCGGCGCCGGCGCGGCGGCACCGATCGCGCGCCGCGTGTTCGACTACCTGCTGCTCGGCCAGTACCCGAGCGTCGAAGACATCGCCGCGGTGCGCGCCGGCAAGGGGGCGACGCCGATCGGCACCCCGCGCCGCGCCGTCGACGTGCTGCTGCCGGGCCAGGAGGCACTGCCGCCGGCGGCCGCCGCATCATCGGCAACGGCAACGGTGGCTGCAAGATGAGCACGACGTTCGACCAACCTTCGCTGTGGCGGCGGCTGCGGCCAGTGTTCGCCGGCTTCGACGGCCCGCTCGCGCTCGCGATCCTGATCCTGGCCACGATCGGGCTGGTGGTGATGTACTCGGCCGGCTTCGACCAGGGTTCGAGATTCGCCGACCACGGGCGCAACATGCTGATCGCCTTGGCGGTGCTGTTCGTCGCCGCGCAGGTACCGCCGCAGAAGCTGCAGCAGCTGGCGGTGCCGCTGTACCTGCTGGGCGTGCTGCTGCTGCTGGCGATGCTGGTGCCCGGGCTGGGCGTCACGAAGAAGGGCGCGACGCGCTGGCTCAACGTCGGCGTCGTGATCCAGCCCAGCGAGATCCTGAAGATCGCGATGCCTTTGATGCTGGCCTGGTGGTTCCAGCGGCGTGAAGGCCAGCGCCGGGTGTCGGATTTCGTCGTCGCCTCGGTGCTGCTGCTGCTGCCGGTGGGCCTGGTCATCAAGCAGCCCGACCTCGGCACCGCGCTGCTGATCCTGGCCGCGGGGCTGTACGTGATCTTCTTCGCCGGCCTGTCGTGGAAGCTGGTCGTCCCCGCCTTCGTGCTCGGCGCGGTGGCGGTGGTCGCGGTGATCGTCGCCGAGCCGCGCATCTGCCAGCCCGGCGTCAACTGGCCGCTGCTGCGCGACTACCAGCAGCACCGCATCTGCACGCTGCTCGACCCGACCAAGGACCCGCTCGGCAAGGGCTTCCACATCATCCAGGGGATGATCGCGATCGGCTCCGGCGGCATCACCGGCAAGGGCTTCATGCACGGCACGCAGACCCACCTGGAGTTCGTCCCCGAGCGCACCACCGACTTCATCTTCTCCGCGCTCGGCGAGGAGTTCGGCCTGATCGGCGCGCTCGTGCTGGTGCTCGCCTTCGTGTTCCTGATCTTCCGCGGCCTGATGATCGCGGCCGAGGCACCGACCACCTTCACGCGGCTGCTCGCGGGCTCGATCTCGCTGAGCTTCTTCACCTACGCCTTCGTCAACATGGGCATGGTCAGCGGCATCCTGCCGGTGGTCGGCGTGCCGCTGCCGTTCATCAGCTACGGCGGCACCGCGATGGTCACGCTCGGCCTCGGCCTGGGCATCCTGATGTCGGTCGCGCGCAGCCGGCGGCTGATGCAGTCGTGAACCCACAGGCTCTGCCGAGGGCTCACGCCCGCCCGGCGGGACCGGCCGCAGGCCTTAGGGTGCACCCATGACGATCGGCTTCGTCGGCATCGGCAACATGGGCCTGGCGATGGCCTTGCGCCTGCGCGATGCCGGTCACGCGGTGCAGGTGCGCGACATCGACGCCGATCGCGTCGCGCAGGCGCTGGCCGCCGGCGCGACGGTGGCCGCCGCGCCGTCCGGGCTCGCCGGTTGCGAGCTGGTGGTCGTCGCGGTGGTCACGGCGGCGCAGACGCGCGAGGTGCTGTTCGGCGCCGACGGCCTGGCCGCCGCGCTGGCGCCCGGACGCTGCGTGATGCTGTGCCCGACGATCGCGCCGGCCGACACCGAGGACTGCGCGGCGCAGCTCGCCGAGCGCGGCATCGGCTGCATCGACGCGCCGATGTCCGGCGGCCCCGAGCGCGCGCGCGACGGCACGATGAGCCTGATGGTGGCCTGCGACGCCGCGCTGTTCGAGCGCTGGCAGCCGGTGCTGCGGACGCTGGCCTCGCGCCTGTTCCGCATCGGCGAGCGCGTCGGCGACGGCGCCCGTACCAAGCTCGTGAACAACCTGCTCGCGGCCGTCAACCTGGCCGGCGCGGCCGAGGTGATGGCGCTGGCCGGCCGGCTCGGGCTCGACGCGGCGCGCACGCTGGCGGTGATCGAGCAGTCCAGCGGGCAGAGCTGGATCGGCAGCGACCGGCTGCATCGCGCGCTCGCCGGCGACGCCGAGCCGCGCGCGCACATGGCGCTGCTGGCCAAGGATTCGGCGCTCGCACTGGCGGCGGCGCGAGCGGCCGGCGCCGCGCTGCCGGTCGGCGAGGCCGCTGCGGCGCAGTTCGCTGCCGCGCTCGCCGCCGGTCTGGGCCGTGCGGACGACTCGGCGCTCTGGCCCTGGCTGGCCGGGCGCGGTTGACCGCGGTTCAGGCGGCGTCGCGGCCGAGCGGGAAGCGCACCGTGAACAGCGCGCCCGCGGGCGCCGCGGCCCGGCCCGGCCGCGGCGGGTGGGCGTCGGCGACGGAGACCTCGGCGCCATGCGCGTTGGCGATCTCCTGCACGATCGCCAGGCCCAGCCCGCTGCCGTCGACCTGCGTGCCCTGGCCGCGGTAGAAGGCCTGGAAGACGAGATCCCGTTCGGTCGCCGGAATGCCCGGCCCGCTGTCCTCGACCTGCAGCACGATGACCTGGCCGAACGGGTCGGGCGTGACGCGCGCGGTGACGGTGCCGCCGGCCGGCGTGTACTGCAGCGCGTTGTCGATCAGGTTGCGCACCAGCTCGCGCACCAGCACCGGCTGGCCGGCGAGCAGCGGCACGCCGCCGGCCTCCGGGCCCTCGAAACCGAGGTCGATGCGCTTGTCCAGCGCCTGCGGCACGAAGTCGCGCACCGCCTCGCGCGTGACGGCGGCCAGGTCGACGGGCTCGAGGCGCAGCGCCTGCTCCTTGTCCTCGGCGCGCGCCAACGCGAGCAGCTGGTTGACGGTGTGCGCCGCGCGCTGGCTGGACAGCGCGATCTGCTGCAATGAATGCTCGAGCGATTGGCGGTCGCCCCGCCCGCTGACCAGCTCGCTCGCCGCCAGCTCGGCCTGCGTGCGCAGCCCCGCCAGCGGCGTCTTCAGCTGGTGCGCGGCGTCGGCCAGGAAGTGACGCTGGGCGGCGATCGACTGGTCCAGCCGGGCGAGCAAGTCGTTGATCGACGCCACCAGCGGCGCCACTTCTTCGGGCACGTGACGGTCCTCGATCGGGCTCAGATCGCTGCTCTCGCGCAGGCGGATGCGGCGCTGCAGCTCGGACAGCGGGCGGATGCCGCGCACCAGCGCGAACCAGACCAGCAGCACCGCCAGCGGCAGGATCACGAACTGCGGCAGGATCACGCCCTTGATGATCTCGGTGGCGAGGCGCGAGCGCTTGCCCAGGGTCTCGGCCAGCTGCACCAGCGCCAGCGGGCCATCCGCCGAAGCGAGCGGGTTGCTGGCCGCTGCCGGCGGCGGCCTGTCGCCGGCCAGCGGTACCCAAAGATAGGCGACGCGCACCGCTTCGTCGCCGATCGCCGCGTCGCGGAAGTGCAGCTCGCCGGGGCTGTCCGGCGCGTCGGGCGGCGGCGGCAGGTCGGTGTCGCCGGCCAGGACCGCGCCCTGCGCGTCGACGACCTGGAAGAACAAGCTGTCGACATCGTCAGGCCGCAGCAGCTGGGCGGCGGCGTGCTCCAGTCGGCGGCGCTGTGCCGCGGCGTCCGGCACGCCGGACGCCGCGGCCTGCGTCGCCACCTGGCGTGCCAGCGTGCGCAGCAGTTCGCCCAGTTCGCGGTCGTAGGGATGGTTGGCGATGCTTTGCGCGACCAGCCAGGTGAGCGCCACGCTCATCGGCCACAGCAGCAGCAGCGGGGCGAGCATCCAGTCGAGGATCTCGCCGAACAGGGAGCGTTGTTCGCGCGTGCTTCGGCCATGAAAAGGGGTTGGCCGCGCCGGCACGGCGGTTCAGGCGGCGATCTTCTCCAGGCAGTAGCCCAGCCCGCGCACGGTGGCGATGCGCACCGGCCCTTGCTCGATCTTCTTGCGCAGGCGGTGGATGTAGACCTCGATCGCGTTGTTGCTGACCTCTTCGCCCCACTCGCACAGCCGCTCGACGAGCTGGTCCTTGCTGACGAGACGGCCCGAGCGCTGCAGCAGCACCTCGAGCAGGCTCAGCTCGCGCGCCGACAGCTCGACCATCTGCTCGTTGAGGTAGGCGACGCGGCCGGTCGCGTCGAACGACAGCGGCCCGTGTCGGATGATGCTCGACGCGGTGCCCAGGCCGCGCCGCGTGAGCGCGCGCACGCGCGCTTCCAGCTCCTGCAGCGAAAAGGGCTTGGCCATGTAGTCGTCGGCGCCGAGGTCGAGCCCCTTGACGCGCTGCTCGACGCTGTCGGCCGCGGTGAGGATCAGCACCGGCACCGCCGAGCCGCGCGCGCGCAGCTTGCTCAGCACCTCGAAGCCGTGCATTCGCGGCAGGCCGAGGTCGAGGATCAGCAGGTCGAATTCGTGCGACGCGAGCGCGGCGTCGGCCTCGCTGCCGTTGCCCACCTGGTCCACCGCGTAGCCCGAATTGCGCAGCGAACGCAGCAGCCCGTCGGCCAGCACCTGGTCGTCTTCGGCAATGAGGATCCGCATGGCTTGTCTCCTGCGGCGCGCAGTGCGCCGGCAGCCGGCGTCTCGGGAGGTTCCGGCGCCGGTCTGAGGCGATTCTAGGCACGTGCCCGGCGCCCCCTAAAAACCACTGTACAAACATCCAGCTTCTGCCATAATCCGCGCCACACCCAGGAGAGCCCCATGGACGCACCCGTCAAAGCGCTGAACACCGAAAAAGCCAAGGCCCTGCAGGCCGCGCTGGCACAGATCGAAAAGCAGTTCGGCAAGGGCTCGATCATGCGCCTGGGCGAGGGCGAGGTCATCGAGGACATCCAGGTCGTCTCCACCGGTTCGCTGGGGCTGGACATCGCGCTGGGCGTCGGCGGCCTGCCGCGCGGCCGCGTGATCGAGATCTACGGCCCCGAGTCGTCGGGCAAGACCACGCTCACGTTGCAGGTCATCGCCGAGATGCAGAAGGAAGGCGGCACCTGCGCCTTCATCGACGCCGAGCACGCGCTCGACATCCAGTACGCGCAGAAGCTCGGCGTCAACCTGCAGGAGCTGCTGATCAGCCAGCCCGACACCGGCGAGCAGGCACTCGAGATCGTCGACGCACTGGTGCGCTCGGGCTCGATCGACCTGATCGTCATCGACTCGGTGGCGGCGCTCACGCCCAAGGCCGAGCTCGAAGGCGAGATGGGCGACAGCCTGCCGGGCCTGCAGGCGCGGCTGATGAGCCAGGCGCTGCGCAAGCTCACCGCAACGATCAAGAAGACCAACACGATGGTCATCTTCATCAACCAGATCCGGATGAAGATCGGCGTCATGTTCGGCAACCCCGAGACCACGACCGGCGGCAACGCGCTCAAGTTCTACGCCTCGGTGCGGCTGGACATCCGCCGCACCGGCAACATCAAGAAGGGCGAGGAAGTGATCGGCAGCGAGACCAAGGTCAAGGTCGTCAAGAACAAGGTCGCGCCGCCGTTCAAGACCGCCGAGTTCGACATCCTCTACGGCGAGGGCATCAGCCGCCAGGGCGAGATCATCGACATGGGCGTCGAAGCGCGCATCCTCGACAAGTCGGGCGCCTGGTACGCCTACAACGGCGAGAAGATCGGCCAGGGCAAGGACAACGCGCGCGAGTTCCTGCGCGAGAACCCGGACGTCGCGCGCGAGATCGAGAACAAGGTGCGCGAATCGGTGGGCATCCGCTTGCTCGGCGAGTCGGCGGCTGCCGAATAGGCGGCGCCTCGCGGCCGGCTTGGCGGCGTGGTGATCTAAGGGCATGGCCTTCGGCCGCCTGTCGGTCAAGGGCCGGGCGCTGCGCTACTTGGCGCAGCGCGACCATTCACGCGTCGAACTGGAGCGCAAGCTCGCCCGCCGCGTCGAAGACACGGCCGAAGCGAGCGCTGACCAGCAGATCGCGCGCGCGCTCGACGAGCTGGCAGCGGTCGGCTTGCTGAGCGAGACCCGGGTCGCCGAGTCGGTGCTCGCCGCGCAAGGCGCGCGCTTCGGTGCGCGCCGGCTGCGCCAGACCCTGCAGGCCAAGGGCCTGGACGCCGAACTCGTGACCGCCACCTTGCGCCAGGCCGAGGCCAGCGAGCTGGACCGCGCGCGCGCGGTCTGGCAGCGCAAGTTCGGCAGCCTGCCCGCCAGCGCTGCCGAGCGCGCGCGCCAGATGCGCTTTCTGGCCGGGCGCGGTTTCGCCGGCGACGTCATCCAGCGCGTGCTCAAGGGCGGCGCCGAGGCCTGGGACGGCGACTGACGGCGCGCGGCTTGCTGCGACGCAGCATGCTACATTCGCCGCCGCCCGCCACCCGACCCGACCGATGACGCTTCCGCCCCCGGCGGCCCGACGCCAGCTCAAACACCGCCGCCAGTTCGACGTGCAGGTCTACGCACGCGACGACGGGCTGTGGGAGGTGGATGCCCAGCTCGTCGACACCAAGACACGTGACGCTCAGCTCGCCGCCGAGCTGCGCCCGGCCGGCACGCCGATCCACGAGATGCTGCTGCGCCTGGTCGTCGACCGCGCGCTGAACATCGTCGACGCCGGATCGCAGACCTTGTGGATGCCCTATACCGGCCAGTGCACCGAGCATGGCGACGCCTACCGGCGCCTGATCGGACTCAACCTCGCGCAGGGCTTCCGCGCCGCGCTGCGCGAACGCATCGGCGGCGTGCTCGGCTGCACCCACATCACCGAGCTGGCCCAGGTGCTGCCCACGGCCGTGATCCAGGCCTTTGCCGGCGAGGTGATCGACACCCGCGGCCACGGCGACGACAAGCCGTTCCAGATCGACCGCTGCCATGCCTTGCGCAGCGACGGCGAAGCCGTCCGCATGCATTACCCGCGCTGGTACCGGCCGAAGAAGTCACCCGAACCCGACCTCCCGAGGAGACACGAATGAAGATCCACGAATACCAGGCCAAGGAACTGCTGCGCGAGCACGGCGTGCCGGTGCCGCGCGGCTACCCCGCGTTCACCGTGCTCGAGGCGGTGGAGGCCGCGCAGAAGCTCGGCGGCTCGGTCTGGGTCGTCAAGGCCCAGATCCACGCCGGCGGCCGCGGCAAGGGCGGTGGCGTCAAGCTCGCGCGCTCGATCGACGAGGTCAAGACGCTGGCGACGCAGATCCTGGGCATGCAGCTCAAGACCCACCAGACCGGCCCCGAAGGCCAGAAGGTGCGCCGGCTGCTCGTCGAGGAAGGTGCCGACATCAAGAAGGAGTACTACGTCGCCGCGCTGACCGACCGCGCCACGCAGACGGTCGCGATGATGGCCAGCAGCGAAGGCGGCATGGACATCGAGGAGGTCGCCCACGCGACGCCGGAGAAGATCCTGAAGGTCTTCGTCGACCCGCTCGTGGGCCTGACCGACGCCCAGGCGCTCGAGCTCGCCGCCGGCATCGGCGTTCCCGCCGCCAGCCAGGCGCAGGCGGTGGACGTGCTGAAGAGGCTCTACGCCTGCTACATGGCGACCGACGCGAGCCTGGCCGAGATCAACCCGCTGATCCTGGAGGGCAACGGCAACATCAAGGCGCTGGACGCGAAGTTCAACTTCGACGCCAACGCGCTGTTCCGCCACCCCGAGATCGTCGCCTACCGCGACCTCGACGAAGAAGACCCGGCCGAGATCGAGGCGAGCAAGTTCGACCTCAGCTACATCAGCCTGGACGGCAACATCGGCTGCCTGGTCAACGGCGCCGGCCTGGCGATGGCGACGATGGACACCATCAAGCTCTTCGGCGGCGAGCCGGCGAACTTCCTCGACGTCGGCGGCGGCGCCACCGCCGAGAAGGTCACCGAGGCCTTCAAGATCATGCTCAAGAACAAGAGCGTGAAGGGCATCCTGGTCAACATCTTCGGCGGCATCATGAAGTGCGACACCATCGCCGAAGGCGTGATCGCCGCGTGCAAGGCGGTCAACCTGTCGGTGCCGCTGGTGGTGCGCATGAAGGGCACCAACGAAGAGCTGGGCAAGAAGCTGCTGGCCGAATCCGGCCTGCCCATCATCAGCGCCGACACGATGGCCGAAGCGGCGACCAAGATCGTTGCCGCCGTTCGCTGAGGAATCGACCATGTCGCATCCTGATCGACAAGAACACCCGCGTCATCACGCAGGGCATCACCGGCAAGACCGGCCAGTTCCACACCCGCGGCTGCCGCGACTACGCCAACGGGCGCGAACTGCTTCGTCGCCGGCGTCAACCCGAAGAAGGCCGGCGAGGACTTCGAAGGCATCCCGATCTACGCCAGCGTGAAGGACGCCAAGGCGGCCACCGGCGCCACCGTCAGCGTGATCTACGTGCCGCCGGCCGGCGCCGCCGCGGCGATCTGGGAGGCGGTCGAAGCCGACCTCGACCTGACGATCTGCATCACCGAAGGCATCCCGGTGAAGGACATGCTCGAGGTGCGCAACAAGATGAAGGACAAGGAGGCCGCCGGCGGCAAGAAGACGCTGCTGCTCGGCCCCAACTGCCCGGGCCTGATCACGCCCGAGCGAGATCAAGATCGGCATCATGCCCGGGCACATCCACCGCAAGGGCCGCATCGGCGTGCGTCAGCCGCTCGGGCACGCTGACCTACGAGGCGGTGGCGCAGCTCACCGAGATCGGCCTCGGGCCAGAGCAGCGCGGTGGGCATCGGCGGCGACCCGATCAACGGCCTCAAGCACATCGACGTGATGAAGCTGTTCAACGACGATCCCGACACCGACGCGGTGATCATGATCGGCGAGATCGGCGGCCCGGACGAGGCCGAAGCCGCGCGCTGGTGCAAGGCGAACATGAAGAAGCCCATCGTCGGCTTCATCGCCGGCGTCACCGCGCCGCCGGGCAAGCGCATGGGCCACGCCGGCGCGCTCATCTCCGGCGGCGCCGACACCGCCGACGCCAAGCTCGCGATCATGGAAGAGTGCGGCTTCAAGGTCACGCGCAACCCCAGCGAGATGGGCCGGCTGCTCAAGAGCCTGCTCTGACCCGGCGCCGCGCGCGGCGACGGTAGCCCCGGCGGCATGCCCGCGATGCAGCTGGAGTTCACCCGCGACCTGGGCGGCGCTGGGCTCGATCGTCTGGGTCAACGTCGTGCTGTCCGGCGACAACGCGGTCGTCATCGCGCTGGCGGCGCGCTCGCTGCCCGCGCGCCGGCGGACGCAGGCCATCGTCTGGGGCAGTGCAGCGGCGATCGCTGATGCGCATCGTGCTCACGCTGGTGGCGCTGCGGATGCTCCAGTGGCCCTACCTGAAGCTCGTCGGCGCGTTGCTGTTGCTCGGCATGGGTGTCTCGCTGCTGCTCGACAACGGCGACGGCGGCCACCGCGCGGCACCCGCCGGCGCCGCCAGCCTGCTCGCCGCGGTGCGCACGATCCTCGTCGCCGACCTCGTGATGAGCCTGGACAACGTGCTCGCCGTCGCCGCCGCGGCGAAGGGCAACGTCGCCGCTGCTGGTGGCCGGGCTGGCGCTCAGCGTCCCGCTCATCGTGTTCGGCAGCGACGCTGCTCCTCGAAGCTGATGCAGCGCTGGCCCGTCGTCGTGACCGCGGGGGCCGCGCTGCTCGGCTGGCTGGCCGGTGAGATGCTGCTCACCGACCCCGCGCTCGTGGCCCGTTTCGGCGCGCCGTCGCCGGCCGCCGTCGAGCTGGCCTCGGCCGTCGGGGCCGGCCTGGTGGTGGCGGTGGGAAGCGGGTTGCAGCGCCGCCGGCAGGCGGCCGCGCGACGGCGCGAATAGCCCGCCGCCGGGCGCGGCCAACACGGCCCGCTGATAAAATTTCGCGCAGAAGGGGAGTAGCTCCAACCGCGCCGATCCGGGATGTTCTTCGGGCGCGGTGGACGGTGGGCCGTCAAGACGAAGCGTTGCTTCCGGTCCCCCGGGCGAGAACCGAGCCGACCAGCCGAGCAAGACCTTCGACCCTCCGATGCCAGCGCGTCGGGTGCGGTCGTGTCATCGGTCTGGTTCAATCTGGAGTCCGCATGGAATTCTTCTCGCCCGCCTGGTTCTCGGCCCTCGCGGCCATCGTCCTCATCGACCTCGTGCTCGCCGGCGACAACGCGATCGTCATCGCGCTCGCCGCGCGCAGCCTGCCGCCGGCGCTGCGCGGGCGGGCGATCGTCTGGGGCACGGTCGGCGCGATCGTCGTGCGCGCCGTGATGACGGTGGCCGTCGTCTGGCTGCTGCGCATCCCCGGCCTGATGCTCGTCGGCGGCCTCGGCCTGCTCTGGATCGCCGTCAAGCTGCTCGCGCCGCAGGGCGACGGCGGCGAGCACGGCCCGATGCCGACCACCTTCTGGGGCGCGATGAAGACGATCGTCGTCGCCGACGCGCTGATGGGCATCGACAACGTGCTCGGCGTCGCCGGCGCCGCGCACGGCGCCTTCGACCTGGTCGTGATCGGCCTGCTGGTCAGCGTGCCCATCGTCGTCTTCGGCAGCTCGATGGTGCTCAAGCTCGTCGACCGCTTCCCCATCATCATCAACCTCGGCGCCGCCGTGCTGGCCTACACCGCCGGGCACATGATCGTCGCCGAGCCGCTGCTCGACCGCGTCTTCGACGACCACCTGCCGGCGCGCCTGGCGATCTACGCGCTGCTGATCGCCGGCGTGCTCGGCGCCGGCTGGTGGATGGCGCGGCGCCAGCGCGCCAACGCCGACGGCGGCTCGAAGCCTGCCGCCTGAGCGGTGCGGCGCCGCGCTGTGCTACGGTGCGCCGCATGCAGCCGCCCCCAGCGCCGACGATCGCCGGCTACCGGCTGGCCGGCCTGATCGGGCGCGGCTCGGTCGGCGAGGTGCACCTCGCCGTCGAAGCCGCCAGCGGTCGCCAGGTGGCGCTCAAGCTCGTGCCGCTGCCGGCCGGCGCCGAGCCCGACGCGGGCCGGCGCGTGCTGGCCGAGATCGACACCGCGCGCCGCCTGGTCCACCCCGACATCGTGCGCGTGCTCGACGCCGGGCTGGTGCCCGGCTCGGCCTGGGTCGCGATGGAGCTGCTCGGCGGCTGCGACCTCGAGCGCTACACGCGGCCGGCGCGGCTGCTGCCCGAAGCGGTGGTGCTGCAGCTCGGCGAGCGCATCGCGCGCGCGCTCGCCCATGCGCACGGCCAAGGCGTGGTGCACCGCGACATCAAGCCCGCCAACGTGATGGTCGACTGGGCCGCCGCCCGCGTCACCGTCACCGACTTCGGCCTCGCGCGCGCGGCCGACGCCGAGCGCACGCGCACCGGCGTCGTGCTCGGTTCGCCGGCCTACATGGCGCCCGAACTGCTCGCCGGCAACCTGCCCACGCCGGCGAGCGACCTGTACGCGCTGGGCGTCACGCTGTTCCAGCTGCTCGCCGGGCGGCTGCCGCACGAAGGCGGCTCGATGGGCGAACTGCTGCGCCAGGTGGCCACCGAGCCGGCGCCGGCGCTGCGTTCGCTGCGCCCCGAGCTGCCGCAGCCGCTGGCCGACCTGGTGGCCGCGCTGCTGGCCAAGCGGCCGGCCGAGCGCCCGCCGAGCGCGGCGGCACTGGCCGACGACTTGCGGGCGCTGCGCCAGACGCTCGCGCCGGCGCTGCCGGGCGGACCGATGTCACACCGCTGACGGCCCGGGTGCGGCAACGCGGGGCCGGGCCGATGCACAATCCGCGCACTTCGCCGATGCTGTGCCACCGCCTGACCCCGTGCCCATGACGATCGAGCTCTTCGCTGCAGTCGACCCCGGCCGTGCGCGCAGCAACAACGAGGACTCGGTGGCGCTCGACGACGCCGTCTCGCTGGCCGTGCTGGCCGACGGCATGGGCGGCTACAACGCCGGCGAAGTGGCGAGCAACATGGCGACCGGCTTCATCCGCACCGAGCTCGGCCGCTGGCTGCGCGAAGCGAGCAGCCAGGCCACCGAAGCCGAAGTGCGGCGCGCGATGGACATCTGCGTCGACAACGCCAACCGCGCGATCTTCAACGCCGCCAACTCGAACCCGCAGTACGCCGGCATGGGCACCACGCTGGTGGTCGCGGTGTTCCGCGGCAACCGGCTGCTCGTCGGCCATGTCGGCGATTCGCGCGCCTACCGGATGCGCGACGGCCGGCTGCAGCAGATCACGCGCGACCACTCGCTGCTCCAGGAGCAGATCGACGCCGGCCTGATCACGCCCGAGCAGGCCGCGTTCTCGGCGAACAAGAACCTGGTCACGCGTGCGGTCGGCGTCGAGGACACGGTGCTGCTCGAAACCCACCCGCACGACGTGCAGCCCGGCGACACCTACCTGATGTGCTCGGACGGCTTGTCCGACATGCTCGACGACGCCAGCATCGCGCAGCTGTTGCAGGCGAACGACTCGCTCGACGCCACCGGTCGCGCGCTCATCGACGCCGCCAACGACGCCGGTGGAAAAGATAATATTTCGGTGATACTGGTGCGCGCCTCCGGCGGCGCGAATCCGTCGATGCGTTCGTGGTGGCCTTTCCGCCGCCCCTAGCGAACGCAGCGGCGAACAGCGTCAGGATCGGCGCCGTAGAGCGTCAGGCTCCCCGCGGCCGGTGGGGGGCAACTCAGAGGTCAGACATGGGCAAGCTGGTCGTTTCGCTCGACGGGGTGGTCATCAAGGAAGTCCAGATCACGAAGGACAAGACCACCCTCGGTCGGCGGCCCTACAACGACATCGTGATCGACAACCTCGCCGTCAGCGGCGAGCACGCCGTGCTGCAGATGGTGGGCTCCGACGTCTTCATCGAAGACCTGAACAGCACCAACGGCACCTACATCAACGGCAAGGCGATCAAGAAGCAGCTGCTCGCCCACAACGACACGGTCGAGATCGGCAAGTACAAGATCAAGTACCTCGTCGACGAGAGCGGCGAGTACGAGAAGACGATGATCATGCGGCCCGGCGCGGCGTCGCCGCCGTACGCGTCGCAGAGCCCGCTGCATTCCGGCCACGGTGGCCAGGGTCGCCCGTCGCAGTTCGGCGGCCTGGGCGCGCCGGCGGCGGTGCCGCCGGCGTCGATCAAGGTCCTCAACGGCGCCGCCGCCGGCCGCGAGGTCACGCTGACCAAGGTCGTCACCACCGTCGGCAAGCCCGGCGTGCAGGTCGCGTCGATCACGAAGCGGCCGAACGGCTACGCCTTCGCCCATGTCGAAGGCGCGGTGCGGCCCAGCATCAACGGCGTGCCGCTGGTCGGCGACTCGATGCCGCTGCGCAACGGCGACGTGATCGAGCTCGCCGGCACGCAGATGCAGTTCATCCACCACTGAAGCGGCGCCGCGGCGTCGCGCCGTGAACGGCGTCACGCCGGCCGCCGCGGCCGACCCGGCTTTGCCGTGCCAGACCCTGAATCGCGACATCCTCGCCTTGCACGCGCGCCGCGCACGGCTCAGCATAGGCACCGTCGTCGAGTCCACATCGCCCGCCCATGCTGATCCGCGTCCTCGGTTGTTCCGGCTCGATTGCCGCCGGCAGCCGAACCACCTCGTTCCTGCTCGACGACGACCTGCTCATCGACGCCGGCACCGGCGTCGGTGACCTCACGCTCGACGAGATGAGCGCCATCGACCACATCCTCGTCAGCCATTCGCACCTGGACCACGTGCTCGCGATCGGCCTGCTCGCCGACAGCGTGCAACGCCGGCGCAGCGCCGCCGGCCGGCCGCCGGTGCGCGTGCATGCGCTGCCGGCGACGATCGCCGCGCTGCGCACCCATCTCTTCAACGGCGTGATCTGGCCCGACTTCACGCGCCTGCCCAGCGCCGAGCAGCCGGTGCTCGAGTTCGCGCCGTTCGAGGTCGGCCAGCTGCTGCACGCCGGGCGCCACCGCGTCGAGGTGCTGAGCGCCGCGCACACCGTGCCGGCGGTCGGCTTCGCGGTGCTGGGCGAAGGCGATGGCGCCTGGGTCTACAGCGGCGACACCGGGCCGAACCCGGCGCTGTGGGAGCGGCTGCGCGCGATGGACGTGCGCACCCTCGTCATCGAGACCGCGTTCCGCGACGACGAACACGCGCTGGCCCGGATCAGCCGCCACCTGTGCCCGGCCGAACTGGGCCGCGAGCTGGCGCACCTGGCCCGGCCGACCGAGGTCCACATCACCCACATCAAGCCCGGCGAGGTGGACGCGGTGATGTCCGAGATCGCCGCGCTGGACAGCCGGCACCGCATCCGCGCGCTGGCGTCGGGCGACGTGATGCGGCTGGGCGGCTGACGCGGCCCGGTGCGGCTACCAGAGCGTCCGCACCCCGAACAGCGCGAACGCCGGATCGACCGTCACCAGCGTCAGACGTTCCAGCTCGCTCTGCGCGGCCAGCATTCGGTCGAACGGATCGCGGTGATCCACTTCAAAGCCGCCGGCGCGCAGAGCATGGCGGTGGTCGATGTGCAGGTGAGCGAATCCGTCGGCCTGCACCAACTCGCCAAAGCGCTCGGCCACCGTGGGCATGCCGCCGAGCTTGCCCAGTCGCTCCTTGGTCGAGATCTCCCAGGCGCTGGCCGCGCTGACGAAGACTTCGTTGCGGGCGTCGGCGATCGCTCGCCGCGCCGGCGCGGACAGGCGCTTGTCGTCGCTCCGTCACCAGCGCCAGGCAGGCGTGTCCAGCAGCAGCCGAATCAGCGCGGTTCCAAGGCGTCGGTCTCCGCGGCCGGCAGGGGCTCGAAGAACGAGTCGTCGAGCCGGCCGGGCAGGCGCCCGGGCCGGCGCTGGCCGGGCTCGGCCGCCAACGGCAGCAGGCGTGCATACGGCTTGCCGGCCTTGGCCAGGATGATCTCCTGCCCGGCATGGGCTTGATCCAGCAGACGCGACAGGTGGGTTCTGGCTTCGTGGACGTCGACGATGATGCGCATGATGGAGGGTCCGGGTCAGTCGACCCAATCTATCCGAATCGACCGAGGCCTGCCTGCAGGTTCGGCCGCGCCGCCGCCTGTGGCGGCGTCGGAATGTCGACCCGATGCGACCCGAGGCCCACGCGGGCAGGACCGAGAGGCGTCTGGCAGGTGACGATTTCTGTCAGCTTGCGTCACGCGCCGGCGGGCCGGCGGCCGCGAAATCGACGTTTTGCGTCAACCATCGTGACCCTTGTCACGCCGCCGGGCCTGGCACGCCCCCTGCATTCAGGGGCTTGCGTTCCGCCCCAACCCCTTCCAGGAGCAACCCATGAAGCGTGTACAGCAAGGTTTCACCCTTATCGAATTGATGATCGTCGTGGCGATCATCGGCATCCTGGCAGCGGTGGCGCTGCCGGCTTATCAGAACTACATCAAGCGCGCCGCCTACAGCGAAGTGCTGTCGGGCATGGAGCCGGCGAAGGTCGGCATCACCGAGTGCTTCAACACGCTCTCGACGTTGACGGGTTGCTCGGACGGACAAAACGGTGTCCCCGAGGCAGTTTCAGGCAAGTTGGGTGGTGCACTCAATGCGGTCTCGGCGAAGGACGGCGTGATCACCGCGTCGCCAAATGACTTCAAGGGCATCAAGGCCACCGAGACCTGCACGCTGACGGCTGCGCCGGACGGCGGTGCGCTCAAGTGGACCTATGGTGGTGCAGTGCCTCAACGCTGGCTACGCCAAGAACTGAGCTTGATCTCCTTGCGCCTCTCGGGTGCAAGCCGGAAAGGGACCCTCGCGGGTCCCTTTCTGCTTTCCGCCGCATTCGCCACCCTGGCCATCGCCGTGCCGGGCTGGCTGCCGCTGGCCAACCCGCCGCTGGTGTCGCTGGACACCGACGCGCTGACGCTGCTCGTCTTCGGCGTCTGGCTGGCCTGGCTGGCGCCGCGCGTCAAAGCGCCCGCGCTGTCGGCGCTGTGGCGTGGCAATCCGGGCCTGCGCGCGGTGCTGGCCTTGTTCGGCATCGCGATCGCTGCCGTCGCGGCGAGCGTCGGCTTCGAAGGCTTGCCGGCGGCCATCGGGTTGCGTTACGTGGCCGCACTGGCGGGCGGCGCGGTCGCGGTCGTGGCAGGCGCGCGGCTGGCCGCAGCGACGGTCGCGACCGACGCCGAGACCGGCACGAAGCTGGCGTCAGCCGTGATGGTCGGCTTCGTGCTCGCCGGCCTGGGCAATGCGGCCATCGCCGTGGCGCAGTACTTCGGCGTCAACGGCTTCTGGGGCCGGATCGCGACCGGTGCTGCGCCGGGGGCGGAACTGGGGCAGCCCAACTTGCTGGGCAGCCAGCT
Organism: uncultured beta proteobacterium; assembly: GCA_963788635.1. Lineage (GTDB taxonomy): Bacteria > Pseudomonadota > Gammaproteobacteria > Burkholderiales > Burkholderiaceae_C > Rubrivivax. The sequence goes on from CAWBHE010000007.1 coordinate 121,916, forward strand.
GCTGTGGGCGCTGCTGGCCCTGGTGGCGCTGCGCGAAGTCGGCGTCGCGTCCCGCGCCGCCTGTTCGTGCCCGCCGGCTTGCTGCTGGCGCTGGCGCTGGCGATGACGGCGTCACGCACCGCGCTGCTGGGTAGCTTGCTGGGGACGCTGTGGGCGCTGGTCGACCGCCGCCTTTCGCGCCGCTCGCGGCTGGCCTTGCTCGGCCTGCCGGCGCTGCTGCTGTTGCTCTGGTGGGCATTGGGGGCGGCCGCGCCGATGCTCGGCGCGGCGTTCGAGGGCACCGTCAAACTGCATGCAGGCAGACCCGAGCAGCTCGCGCTTCAACATCTGGCGCGAAGCGGCTGTACTCATTCGACAGAACCCGTGGTTCGGCGTCGGCTGGGGCCAGTTCAACTTCGCCTGGACCCTCACGCCGATGGCGCCATTGCCGCGCCATGCCTGGATCCTGACGAACGCCCACAACCTGCTGATTCAGTGGGCCGTCGAACTTGGCTTGCCGGCCGCCCTGCTGATGACCGGGCTTGCTGACGTTCGCGCTGCTCGGTACCGGCCGGCGCTTGTTCCGAGCCGGCAGCGACAGCCCGGTGTCGCAGCGCGCGGCGTTCGTGATGCTGATGGCGATCCTGCTCCACAGCCAGCTCGAGTACCCGCTGTGGAACGCCAACTTCCTGCTGCCGGCCGCATTGCTGTTCGGGCTGGCGGTCGGCGGCTTACCGGCGGCCGGGGCGGGCGGCGCAACCGCTCGTTCGGGCTCGACCACGGCGCCGCTCTTGCTGGCGCTGGCCGGTGCGTTCGCGATCTACGACTACCGGGTCGTGGCCGACATCTACGCGCCGCCGCCGGATGCGGCACCGCTCGAACAACGGATCGCCAAGGCGCAGGGATCGATGCTGTTTGGCCATCTGGCGGAGCGCTTCGCCGGCACGCTGGCGCCGGCGGGTCAGCGGCGGCTCGAGCCGTACCGTCAAACGGTGTTCGAGATGCTCGACTGGCGCTTGCTGGCCTCGTGGGCGCAGGCGTATGCCGAGCAGGGGCAGCTGGACAAGGCTCGCTACCTGGCCGCGCGGCTGCGCGAGTTCGACAGCCCAGGGGCGCAGGCGTTCTTTCGCAACTGCGTCGCCGACCCGAAGCCGTTTCAATGCCTGCCCGAACAGACCCCCCTGTCGTTCAGAGACTTCCGTCGGTGAATGCTTACGGAGCGAACATCGCCTGCAAGGTCTGCAGCGTGTGCGCCAGTGTCTGAGGGCGAAGCGCGCCCAGGCGCTTGACCAGGCGCACGCGGTCCAGCGTGCGGATCGGGTCGAGCAGGATCAGCCCCTGTTTGCGCTGAAAGCTCAGCGCCACCCGAAACGCGGCCGGCCGCGAGCCGGTGGTCATCGGTGCCACGATCACGGTGCGCAGGTGAGCGTTCATCTCGGCGGGCGATACCACGACGCAGGGACGCGTCTTCTGGATCTCGCTGCCCACGGTGGCGTCGAGCTGGGTCAGCCAGATCGCGCTGGCCTGCATCACCACACCAGCTTGGCGTCGTCGGCGTTCGCCAGCGCCGGCCAGACCGGCGCGTCGTCGCCCTGCAACGCCAAGCGGCGGGCGTCGTCGGCCCAGCCTTCCCTGGGGTTGCGCCGGACCGGGCGGATCTCGATCACCCCGTCGCGAACCTGAAGATCGGCCTTGTCCTTCAGGCCCGGCTGCGCCAGCACGGGCTTGGGAATCAGCACCCCCTGCGAATTGCCCATCTTGCGGATAGAAACTTCCATCGTTCGGCTTTCCTCGGCCAAGGTAAGCACAATGTTGGCACGGCAGCGCGCCACCTGCCCGAGCGCGGGGCCCTGGACCGCATCTGCCGCGTCGCGCAAGGCCAGGCCCGGCGTCGCCAGCAAGGCGGGCGGCACGGGCCCCGCTGCAGGGGCTGAGCGCGAACCTGCCGGCGCTGCGCCTTGATAGCATCCGGCGCCCGCGCCGCCGCGTCGCCGTCCAACGCCCCTACGTGTCCACTCCCCGCTCCATCGACCCCGCGCGCGCGCTGCTCGCCGCCGCCGCGGCCGCCGTCCCGTCGCTGCTGGCCTACAACGTCTCGCCGTCGCCGACCTTCCTGAACCAGGCGCTGGCGATCGCGCTCTGGGGCGCCTTCGTCGCCGTCTCGGCGCCGCGCGCGCTGGGGGCGGCACGCGGCGGGGCGCCGCTGTTCGGCGCGCTGGCGGTGATGGTCGCGGCCGCCGGCTGGTCCTGGGCCGAAGGCTCGCTGCCGGCGAGCCTGGCGCTGTCGGCGGCGCTGCTGCTGCTCGCCGCCGGCGTGCTGGTGGCCAGCGGCGCGGCGCAGCACGGCCGGGCGACGCCGGCCGACGCGTTCGCCGATTTCGCCTTCGGCTGGGCGGTGGCCGGCGTCTTCAACGTCGCGATCGCCCTCGTCCAGGTCTTCGCCCCGGGCTGGGCCGACGGCAGCTGGATCGCGCATTCCGGCATCCCCGGCCGCGCGGTGGGCAACCTGCGCCAGCCGAATCACCTGGCCAGCCTGCTGCTGTGGTCGGCCGTCGCCACCATCGCGCTGGTCGAACTGCGCCGGCTCGGGCGCCGCGGCGGCGCGCTGCTCGTCGCGCTGATCGTCTTCGCGGTCGTGCTCACCGCGTCGCGCACCGGGCTCGTCGGCGTGCTGCTGCTCGGCGCCTGGGGGCTGGCCGACCGGCGCCTGAGCCGGACGACGCGTGCGCTGCTGATCGCCGCGCCGCTGGTCTACGCCGTCGGGTGGCTGGGCATGGCCGAATGGTCCAAGCTGTCGCAGCATGTCTTCGGCGGCGAGGCGCGGCTGGCCGAGCGCGACATCTCCAGCTCGCGCTTCGGCATCTGGGCCGACACGCTGGCGATGATCCGCCAGCAGCCCTGGACGGGCGTGGGCTTCGGCGAGTTCAACTTCGCCTGGACGCTGACGCCGTTCCCGCACCGCCCGATCGCCTTCTTCGACCACACCCACGACCTGGTGCTGCAGCTCGCGGTGGAACTGGGCCTGCCGCTGGCCGCGCTGGTGCTGGCGCTGATCGGCGTGGCGCTGTGGCGTGCGGCGCGGCTGGCCTTCGGCGCGACCGGCGACTCGGACGACGAACGCGACACCGGCATCGCGCGCCGCAGCGCCTTCATGATGGTGCTGCTGATCGGCCTGCACAGCCTGCTCGAGTACCCGCTCTGGTACAGCTACTTCCTGCTGCCGGCGGCCTGGGCCTGGGCCTTCGCGCTCGGCCGGCCGGCCGGGCGCGCCGACACGCTCTCGCTCGGCCGGCCGGCCGGGCGCGCCGCGGCTCTCTCGCTCGGCCGGCCGGCCGGCGGCGGGCTGTCGAAGGCGCTCGTCGCCGGCGGTCTGGCGCTGGTGCTGGGCGCCGGCCTGGCGGTGGCGGACTTCCTCTCGGTGGCGGCCATCTTCGCGACCCGCGACAACGCCCCGCCGCTGGCCGAGCGCATCGCGCGCGGCCAGCACAGCCCGCTCTTCGCCCACCACGCCGACTACGCCGCCGCCACCACCGGCCTGCCCGCGAGCGAGGGCCTCGCGCCGTTCGAGCGTGCCACCCATTACCTGCTCGACACCCGGCTCATGATCGCCTGGGCCAAGGCGCTCGCGCGCCACGGCGAGCTCGACGAAGCGCGCTACCTGGCGGCGCGGCTGCGCGAGTTCCACAACGCGGAGTCGGACGAGTTCTTCGCCGCCTGCGCGCCGGCCGGTGCGGCTTTGGCATCGGCATCGGCCGCCTCGGCGGCCAGCGCGGCCGAGCCCGCGGCCGCAGCGCGCCCTTCCAGTGCCAGCCGCCCGCGCGGCCGCACGACTGGCGCGAGTTCGTCAGGCCGTAGGAGCGGGCGCAGCTTCCGGTGGCGCCGGTGCGTCCTGTGCGGATTGCCGGCCTCGCATCGCTGTGCCACCATTCCCCCATGGACGATCCCAGTACCTTGATCACCCACGACCCGCGGCGCCGCGGCGGGCGGGCCTGCGTCCGGGATCTGCGCATCAGCGTCGGCGACGTGCTGGGCTGGCTGGCCGGCGGCATGACGCCGGAACAAGTGATCGCCGATTACCCGGAGCTGACACTCGCCGACATCCGCGCCTGTCTCGCCTACGCCGCCGCCCGCGAGTCGCACGAGCTGCGCATGCCCGCGGCAGCGTGAAGCTGCTGCTCGCTGGCGCGGATCAGCGTCGGCGAGGCGCGCGATCGGCCAACCCGAGCGTCAAGCGCTCAAGGCTTCGACTCGCTCGGGACTTTCCAGTCCCCCGACTTGCCGCCGCTCTTCTCGAGCACGCGGATGCCGTCCATCACCATGCCGCGGTCGGCGGCCTTGCACATGTCGTAGACGGTGAGCAGGCCGACCTGCACCGCGGTCAGCGCCTCCATCTCGACGCCGGTGCGGCCGAAGGTCTCGACCTGCGCGGTGCAGCGCACTTGCGACGCGCGCGGCGTCGAGCTCGAAGTCCACCGCGACGCGCGTGATCGGCAGCGGGTGGCACAGCGGGATCAGCTCGGCGGTGCGCTTGGCGGCCTGGATCGCGGCGATGCGCGCGACGCCGATCACGTCGCCCTTCTTCGCGCGCCCTTCGGCGACGAGCGCGAAGGTCGCCGGCAGCATGCGGATCACGCCGCTGGCACGCGCCACGCGGTGCGTCTCGGCCTTGGCCGAGACGTCGACCATGTGGGCGTCGCCCTGGGCGTCGAAATGGGTCAGCGGCGCGTTCATCGGTGGAAACACTGGGGCAATGCGATGCTGTCATCATAGCCAGCGATCGCTCGCGCCCTGCGCCCACCACCCTTGCCCCGAACCCTCCCCCGACGTGCCGGCCTGCGCCTGTTGGCGCTGCTGCTGGCGCTGGCCGTGCCGCTGCAGGCCACGCGGGCCCAGGTGCGCCTGCCGTCGCTGGGCGAATCGGCGGCGGTCGACCTGCCGGTGGGCACCGAGCGCCGTCTCGGCCACGAGGTGATGGACGAGATCCGGCGCGACCCGCAGTACCTGGACGACCCGGTGCTGCAGGAATACCTGGTCAGCGTGTTCCAGCCGCTCGTCGCGGCGGCGCGCAAGATCGGCAACATCGAGCCCGACATCGACCACGCCTTCGCGTGGCAGGTCTTCCTGCTCGACGACCGCGCCGTGAACGCGTTCGCGCTGCCCGGCGGCTACATCGGCGTCTACCTGGGGCATGATCGCGCTGTCCGACACCGAGGACGAGCTCGCCTCGGTGCTGGCGCACGAGCTGTCGCACGTGACCCAGCGCCACATCGCGCGCAAGATCGTCAACGCGCAGCACTCTTCGATGGTCGGCATGGCGGCGATGATCCTGGCGCTCCTGGCCGCCAGCCGCAGCGGCAACGCCGACGCCGCGCAGGCCGCGATGGTCGGCGGCCAGGCGGCGGCGATCCAGGGCCAGATCAACTTCTCGCGCGAGGTCGAGAGCGAGGCCGACCGGATGGGTTTCGGCGTGCTCGACGCCGCCCATTTCGACACCGCCGGCATGTACGAGATGTTCCAGAAGCTGCAGACCGCCAGCCGCCTCAACGACGACGGGTCGTTCCCCTTCCTGCGCGACCACCCGCTGACCACCGAGCGCATCGCCGAAGCGCGTTCGCGCGCCCTCACCGAACACGGCGGTCCGCCGGCGTTGCCGCTGCGCCCGGCGCTGATGCAGATGCGCGCCAAGGTGCTGATGGACCGCGACCCGCAGGCGCTGCGCCGCTGGGAGCAGCTCGGCTCGGGCATCCCGCGCGTGTCGCCGCGCGACCGCCTGGCCTCGATGTACGGCGGCGCGCTGGCCGCGTCGCTGCTCGGCCATCCGGCGGTGGCCGAGCGCCATGCCGACGACGCGCTGGCGCTGGCGCGCACGGCGGTGCCGCGCGAGCCGCAGGCCGAGCGCGACCTGCAGCTGCTGCAGGTCCAGCTCGCGCTCGCCCGCCACGACCCGGCCGCCGCGCTGCGCGTGCTCGATTCGATCACCGTCGACGCGAACGGCCGTGCGCCGTTGCTGATGCGCGCCCAGGCCGCGCTGGACTTGCAGCAGCACGGCAACGACCCGGCCGCCACCGCGACCGCGCTGCGTGGCAGCACCGAGGCGCTGCACACCTGGGTCGCCGAGCACGGCAACGACGCCACTGCCTGGGGCCTGCTGGCGCAGACGTCCGAGGCCATCGGCCAGCGCCTGCGTTCGCTGCGCGCCAGCGCCGAGGCGCACGCGGCGGTCGGCGACCTCGTCGGCGCCATCGACCGGCTGCACGCCGGCCAGAAGCTGGCGCGCGACCCGAAGGGCGAGCAGGACTTCATCGAGGCTTCGGTCATCGACGCGCGCCTGCGCGAGTTGCAGGCCCAGCGCCGCGAGCAGCTGCGCGACGCGCGCGGCGGCGGCGACGGCTTCAGGGCGTTCGAGGACTAGCGTCGCGACCCGCCGCCGCGCGGCGGCTGGGTGCAGCCCGGCTCAGGACGGGCGGCGAGCGAAGATGCGCTCGACGGCGGCGTCGATCACGACGCCGCAGATGCTGTAGAGCAGCGAGCCGATCAGCGCCGCGCCGAAGCCCGCGACGCCGAAGCCGTCGAGCACCGACGCGGCGGCCCAGAACATCAGCGCGTTGATGACGAACAGGAACAGGCCCAGCGTGAGCAGCGTCACCGGCAGCGTCAGCAGCACCAGCAGCGGCCGCACCAGCGTGTTGAACAGGCCGAGCACGAAGGCCGCGATCAGCGCCGTGCCGAAGCCCGCCACCATGACCCCGGGGTACAGGTTCGCGACCAGCAGCAAGGCGGCGGCGAGCAACAGCCAGCGAGTGACGATCTTCATGAAGCCGAGCATACCGTGGCGCGAATGCCAATTCACCTATGAAAATCGCTTCTCACTGCCTCGTGACGGCAGTAGGATCGCGCCTGCACGGCAACCCCTGCAGACGAGTGGCCCACCGAGGCCTTCGCGCGACGCCGGCATCCGACCGATAACTGACGGAGAAACTCAAATGGCAACTGCGAAGAAAGCTCCCGCGAAGAAGGCCCCGGCGAAGAAGGCCGCACCGGCCAAGAAGGCCGCCCCGGCGAAGAAGGCGGCTCCGGCCAAGAAGGCCGCCCCGGCGAAGAAGGCGGCGCCCGCGAAGAAGGCCGCGGCCAAGAAGGCCCCGGCCAAGAAGCGCACGCCGAGCGCCGCGTTCATGAAGGCGATGACGCCGAGCGTTGCGCTCGCCGCCGTGATCGGCGCGAACGCGCTGCCGCGCACCGAGGTGACCAAGAAGGTCTGGGAGTACATCAAGAAGAACGGCCTGCAGGACAAGGCCAAGAAGACCATGATCAACGCCGACGCCAAGCTGAAGGAAATCTTCAACAAGGCGCAGGTCTCGATGTTCGAGATGACCAAGCTGATCAGCAACCACCTCAAGTAGAGGCCGGCTGCTTTAGGAGAACGGGGCCCGCGGGGCCCCGTTTTTCATGGCCGCTCGAGCCGGCGCTGCAGGAAGTCGAGCCGGTCCTGGCCCCAGAAGATCTCGCCGTCGACGACGTAGCTCGGCGCGCCGAACACGCCGGCGGCGATCGCCTGCCGGGTGTAGTGCCCGTACAGCTTGTCGACCACGGCCTGCTGCGACTCGCTCCAGCCGCGCGGCCGGCAGCCCGGCCTCGGCGAGCAGTTCGGCCAGCGTCGCGGCGCTCGCGATGTCGCGCTCCTCGGCCCAGCAGGCGGTCAGGATGCGGCCGGCCAGCGCCATCGCGGCGTCGCTGCCGTCGGCCGCGTCGACCGCGATGATCAGCTTCGCGGCGGCGTCGCCGGAGACCGGGAAGTACTTCGGCTTCAGGTTCAGCGGCAGCCCCAGCCAGTCGCTGAAGCGCTTCAGCTCGACCAGCCGGTAGGCCTGGCGCTGCACCGGCCGCTGCGCCAGCGGCAGGCCGCCCGAGACGGGAAAGACCTGCCCGCCGAAGTCGACCGGCCGCACGCGCAGCTCGGCGCCGGCGTCGCGCGCGATCCGCGCGAGTCGCGCGTGGCCGAGGTAGGCCCAGGGCGATTGCGGGGCGAGGTAGTAATCGATCGTGGCGGTCATGGGTGCAGCTCCTTGGGCGCGCAGTCTAGGGCAGGCCCTAGGGCGATGCGGCCGCCGCCGCCGACTCGTCGAGCAGCGGCTTGAGGAAGCGCCCGGTGTAGCTGCCCTCGAACGCCGCCACGTCCTCCGGCGTCCCCGCCAGCACCACCTGCCCGCCGCCGGCGCCGCCTTCGGGGCCCATGTCGACGAGCCAGTCGGCGGTCTTGATGACGTCCAGGTTGTGCTCGATCACGACGATGGTGTTGCCGGCGTCGCGCAGCTGGTGCAGTACCTTGAGCAGTTGCGCGGTGTCGTGGAAGTGCAGCCCGGTGGTCGGCTCGTCCAGGATGTACAGCGTGCGGCCGGTGTCGCGCTTGCTCAGCTCGAGCGCCAGCTTGACGCGCTGCGCCTCGCCGCCGGACAGCGTCGTCGCGGCCTGGCCCAGGCGCACGTAGCCCAGGCCGACGTCGAGCAGCGTGCGCAGCTTGCGCGCGATCGCCGGCACGGCGCCGAAGAAGACGTGCGCGTCCTCGACCGTGAGGTTCAGCACCTGGCTGATGTTGCGTCCCTTGTAGAGGATCTCCAGCGTCTCGCGGTTGTAGCGGCTGCCGTGGCAGGTGTCGCAGGGCACGTAGACGTCGGGCAGGAAGTGCATCTCGACCTTGATCACGCCGTCGCCCTCGCAGGCTTCGCAGCGGCCACCGGCGACGTTGAAGCTGAAGCGGCCCGAGCCGTAGCCGCGTTCGCGCGCCGCCGGCACCTCGGCGAACAGCTCGCGGATCGGCGTGAACAGCCCGGTGTAGGTGGCCGGGTTGCTGCGCGGCGTGCGCCCGATCGGGCTCTGGTCGACATTGATCACCTTGTCGAAGGCGTCGAGGCCGTCGATGCGGTCGTGCGGCGCCGGCTCGGCGTGGCTCTGGTAGAGCTTTCGCGCCACCGCCGCGTACAAGGTGTCGTTGACGAGCGTGCTCTTGCCCGAGCCGGAGACGCCGGTCACGCAGGTGAACAGGCCGACCGGGATGTCGACGTTGACGTTCTTCAGGTTGTTGCCGCGCGCGCCGACGATGGACAGCCGCAGCGGCGCGGCGCCGAAGCCGGTCGCCGGGCGGCGCTTGGCCGGCACCTCGATGCGCAGCGCGCGCGAGAGATAGCGCCCGGTCAGCGACTCGGGGTTCGCCGCGACGTCGTCGGGCGTGCCCTGCGCGATCACGCGCCCGCCGTGCACGCCGGCGCCCGGGCCCATGTCGACCACGTGGTCGGCGGCGCGGATCATGTCCTCGTCGTGCTCGACGACGAGCACGCTGTTGCCCAGGTCGCGCAGGTGTTCGAGGGTGCCGATCAGGCGCTCGTTGTCGCGCTGGTGCAGCCCGATGCTGGGTTCGTCCAGCACGTACATCACGCCGGACAGCCCGCTGCCGATCTGGCTCGCCAGCCGGATGCGCTGCGCCTCGCCGCCGCTCAAGGTGTCGGCGCCGCGGTCCAGGCTCAGGTAGGTCAGGCCGACGTCGTTGAGGAAGCGCAGGCGCGAGCGGATCTCGCGCACGATCTTGTCGGCGATCTCGGCCTTGTTGCCTTCGAGCTGCAGCGTCTCGAAGTAGGTCAGGCCGTCGGCCAGCGTGGCGTGCTCGACCTCGTAGATCGCCCGGCCCTTGGCAGGCGCGCCCTCGCGGCCGGTCTGCTGCAGGAACACGTGGCGCGCCTCGCGGCGCAGGCGCGCGCCGTGGCAGGCCGGGCAGGGGCGCTGGGCCTGCAGCCGGGCGAGCTCCTCGCGCACGGCGGCGGAGTCGGTCTCGCGCCAGCGGCGTTCCAGGCCCGGCACGATGCCTTCGAACGGATGGCTGCGCTTGACGCTGCGCGCGCGGCCCTTCGCGCCTTCGGCGCGGTATTCGAACTCGATCTCCTCGCTGCCCGAGCCGTGCAGCAGCACCCGGCGCACGGCCTCGGGCAGGTCCTCGAACGGCGTCTCGAGGTCGAAGCCGTAGTGCCGCGCCACGGCCTCGAGCATCGAGAACGTGTACGCGTTGCGCCGGTCCCAGCCTTTCACGGCGCCGGCGGCCAGGCTCAGCGACGGGAACGCGACGACGCGCTCGGGGTCGATCGCCGTCACCTGGCCGAGGCCGTCGCAGGCCGGGCAGGCGCCGACCGGCGAGTTGAACGAGAACAGCCGCGGCTCCAGCTCGGGCAGCGAGTAGCTGCACACCGGGCAGCCGAACTTGCTGCTGAAGAGGTGTTCGCGCGGGGTGTCGATCTCGAGCGCGATCGCGCGCCCGTCGGCGATGCGCAGCGCGGCCTCGAAGCTTTCGGCCAGGCGCTGCTGGGTGCCGGGCTGCACGCGCAGGCGGTCGACGACGACGTCGATGTCGTGGCGCGCGGTCTTCTTCAGCGCGGGCAGTGCCTCGGCCTCGAACACCGTACCGGGCGCGCCGTCGCTGCCGATGCGAAAGCGCACGTAGCCGCGCGACTGCATGTCGGCGAACAGCTCGGCGAACTCGCCCTTGCGGTCGCGCGCCACCGGCGCCAGCACCATCAGCTTCGTGCCTTCGGGCAGTGCGAGCACGGCGTCGACCATCTGCGCCACGCTCTGCGCCCGCAGCGGCAGCTCGTGGTCCGGGCACCAGGGCGTGCCGGCGCGGGCGTAGAGCAGGCGCAGGTAGTCGTGGATCTCGGTGATCGTGCCGACCGTGCTGCGCGGGTTGTGGCTGGTCGCCTTCTGCTCGATGCTGATCGCCGGCGACAGGCCTTCGATCACGTCGACGTCGGGCTTGTCCATCAGCTGCAGGAACTGGCGCGCGTAGGCGCTCAGGCTCTCGACATAGCGCCGTTGGCCTTCGGCGTACAGCGTGTCGAAGGCCAGGCTGGACTTGCCCGATCCCGACAGGCCGGTGATCACCACCAGCGCCTGCTTCGGGATGTCGAGGTCGATGTTCTTCAGGTTGTGCGTGCGCGCCCCGCGGACGCGGAGCATCGGCCGTTCGGTGGCGGGCGGGACGGGTGCGTGGGGAGCAGGCATGGGGCGGGCGAAGGGCAACCGGCCATCATAGCGATTGCGCCCGTCGCGGCGGGGCTGCCGTACCATGGCGCGATGAAGATCCGCGCTGCCGGCCTGATCGCCGCCGCCGCCCTGCTGTCGGGCTGCGGGGGTGGGATCTACATCGGTTTCGGCGGCAGCGGCGACAGCCCGCCCGACGTGAGCCTGGTCGCCGGCGTGACCAGCGCCGCCCCCGGCCAGGCCGTGCCGCTGGCGGCGGCGGCGAGCGACGACTACGCGGTCGACCGGGTCGACTTCTACCGCGTCGACGCGGGCGGCGGCGCCACCTGGCTGGGCACCGACCCCGCGTCGCCGTACCAGTGGAACGCCGCGATCCCGGTCGACGCCGCCAGCGGCAGCACGGTGCTGTTCTTCGCCCGCGCCATCGACGACGCCGGCCAGCAGACCGACAGCACGACGGTCGCGGTCAGCGTGCTCTGAGGCTCCGAACTACGCGCCGGCGAGCACGCGCAGGATCTCGGCGCCGTAGGCCTCGAGCTTCTTCGCGCCGACGCCGCTGATCCCGGCCAATGCGTCGAGCGAGTCCGGCTCTTCGCGCGCCATCTCGGCCAGCGTGGCGTCGTGGAACACGACGTAGGCGGGCAGGTTGTGCTCGCGCGCGACCTCGGCGCGCCAGGCCTTCAGCGCGCTGAAGCGCGCGGTCGCGGCGTCGTCCAGCGGCAGCGGCGGCGGCTTGTCGCGCGCGGACCTCGGCGTCTTGGCGCTGCCGCCTCGGCCTCGCTTCGGCGCTTCGGCCGCCACGCGCAGCAGCAGCTGCACGTCGCCGCGCAGCACCTCGCGCGCGCTCGCGGTCAGCGCCAGCGTGCCGTACTCGCCGTCGGCGCGCAGGTGGCCCAGCGCGATGAGCTGGCGCAGCACCGAACGCCACTGCGCCTCGGCCACGTCGGCGCCGATGCCGAAGGTCGACAGGTCGGCATGCCCGTACTGCGCCACCTTGTCGGTCGCCTTGCCGCGCAACACGTCGATCAGGTGGCCGGCGCCGAAGCGCTGCCCGCCGTGCTGGTGGAAGCGGTAGATGCAGCTCAGCGCCTTGCGCGCGGCCTCGGTCGCGTCCCAGGTGGCCGGCGCATGGAGGCAGTTGTCGCAGTTCCCGCACGGCGTGCTGTCCTCGCCGAAGTAGGCGAGCAGGCGCACGCGCCGGCAGTCGTGCGCCTCGGCCAGCGCGAGCAGCGCGTCGAGCTTGGTGCGCTGCAGGCGCTTGAAGTCCTCGCCGGCCTCGCCCTCGTCGATCATGCGGCGCTGGTTCACGACATCGGCCAGGCCGTAGGCCATCCAGGCGTCGGCGGGCAGGCCGTCGCGGCCGGCGCGGCCGGTCTCCTGGTAGTAGGCCTCGATGTTCTTGGGCAGGTCGAGGTGGGCGACGAAGCGCACGTCGGGCTTGTCGATGCCCATGCCGAAGGCGATGGTGGCGACCATCACGATGCCGTCCTCGCGCAGGAAGCGGTCCTGATGCTTGCGGCGCACGCCGGCGTCCAGGCCGGCGTGGTACGGCAGCGCGGCGATGCCTTCGCCGTTCAGCCAGGCGGCGGTGTCGTCGACCTTCTTGCGGCTCTGGCAGTAGACGATGCCGGCGTCGCCGTCGTGCTCGTCGCGCAGGAAGCGCAGCAACTGGCGCCGCGGCTCGTCCTTCTCGACGATCGTGTAGCGGATGTTCGGCCGGTCGAAGCTGGCGACGAACAGGCGCGCGTCGGCGAGCTGCAGCCGCTCGACGATGTCGGCGCGCGTGTGGTCGTCGGCCGTGGCGGTGAGCGCCATCCGCGGCACCGCGGGGAAGCGCTCGTGCAGCGCGGACAGGCCCAGGTATTCCTCGCGGAAATCGTGCCCCCACTGGCTGACGCAATGCGCTTCGTCGATCGCGAACAGGCTCAGCAGCCCGCGCTCGTTCAGCGATTCCAGCATCGCCAGGAAGCGCGGCGTGAGGATGCGCTCGGGCGCGGCGTACAGCAGCACCAGCTGGCCGCTCATCAGATCGCGCTCGACGCGCCGCGCCTCGTCGCCTTCGAGCGACGAGTTGAGGAACGCCGCCGGCACGCCGAGTTCGTCGAGCGCGCCGACCTGGTCGTGCATCAGCGCGATCAGCGGGCTGACGACGACGGTGACGCCGCGCCCCGCGCGGTGGCGCTGGATCGCCGGCACCTGGTAGCACAGGCTCTTGCCGCCGCCGGTGGGCATCAGCACCAGCGCGTCGCCGCCGGCCGCGACGTGCTCGACGATCTCGCGTTGCGCGCCGCGGAAGGCGGCGTAGCCGAAGACTTCGTGCAGCACCTGCTGGGCTGGCGCGGAGGGGTCGACTTCGGCGGGGGTGGCAGGCATGGACGGCGCCGATGGTAAGCGAGCGCCAACGGTGCGAGCCTCGCGACGACACGCGGTGCGCGCGGCTGGCCACCGGCACGGCGGCGGCCAAGCCGGGCATCGGCGTCGACATCCTCCTGGCGCCGGGCAAGTTCATGGCCTGCTCGGCGGGGTTCAGCGTGTCGCAGCGACAGGCGAACGACCTCGACCACTGGGACGGCGAGCCCCGGCCAGGCCCGCGGCGCGACCCCCCGAATTCCGCGTCCCGGCGCGGCCGGCGTCGTTATCATGGCCGCATCTCACGCCAGCGTCAGGAGGGCCCCATGGCCTCGGTCAACAAAGTCATCATCGTCGGCAACCTCGGCAAAGACCCCGAGGTGCGCTACATGCCCAGCGGCTCGGCCATCTGCAATGTCACCATCGCCACCAGCCGGCAATGGAAGGACAAGACCAGCGGCGAGCGCCAGGAAGAGACCGAGTGGCACCGCGTGACCTTCTTCGACCGGATGGCCGAGATCGCCGGCGAGTACCTGAAGAAGGGTCGCCCGGTCTACGTGGAAGGCCGCCTGAAGACGCGCAAGTACACCGACAAGGACGGCGTCGAGAAGTACAGCACCGACATCGTGGCCACCGACATGCAGCTGCTCGGCGGGCGCGAAGGCCTGGGCGGCGGCGACGCCGAGATGGGTGGCGCGCCCGCGCCGCGCAGCGCCCCGGCACCGCGTGCGCCGGCCTCGAAGCCGGCCGCGAAGTCGAGCACCGGCTTCGACGACATGGACGACGACATTCCGTTCTGACGGCCATGAGCGCCGAGAAGACCGTCCACCTGCACCAGCAGCAGGACTACCGGTTCGAGATCCGCTTCGGCGAGGCGCTTGCCGCTGCTGCAGGCCGACGAGGGCCCGCCGCTGGGTGGCGGCGCCGGCCCGACGCCGGTGCAGCTGCTCGCCGCCGCGGTGGGCAACTGCTTGTCGGCCTCGCTGCTGTTCGCGCTGCGCAAGTTCAAGCAGGCGCCCGAGCCCATCGCCTGCGCGGTGGACGCGCAGGTCGGCCGCAACGCCGATGGCCGGCTGCGCGTGCTCGGCCTGGACGTGCGACTCACGCTGGGCGTGCCGGCCGCGCAGCTGGAACACCTGGACCGCGTGCTGGCCACCTTCGAGGCCTATTGCACCGTCACGCAGAGCGTGAACGCGGCGATCCCGGTCACGCTGTCGGTGTTCGACAGCCTGGGCGCGCAGCTCAAGTAGCGCGCGCCGCACCGGCCTTCAGGCCGGCGCCGTGCGGGCCAGTCCCGAGAGGTGGGCGTCGTCGGCCCAGGCGTCGACGACGAGCCGGCCCTCCATCCAGCGCAGCCGGTTGATGCCGGTGTTCGGGATCGCGCAGTCGCGCCGGCCGTCCAGCGGCAGCCCGTAAGCGCTGCGCCAGAGCATGTCCAGCACGCCGCCGTGCGTGACGACGGCCAGCCGCTGACCGGGGTGCGCCGCGACCAGTTCCTTCAGCGCCGCGCTGACGCGGGCATGGAATTCGCGCAGGCTCTCGCCGCCGGGCAAGGCGTAGTCGCCGCGGTGCGCCAGCCACTGCGTCCACAGCGCCGGGTGGCGGGACTGGATCGTCGGCACGTCCAGCCCTTCGAGCACGCCGAAGCGCTGTTCGCGCCAGCCCGGCGCGGGCAGCGCGGGCAGCGCCCAGGCCTGGGCCAGCGGTGCCGCGGTCTCGCGCGCGCGCTGCAGGTCGCTCGTGAACAGCCGGTCGGGTGGCGTGGCCGCCAGGCGAGCCGCCAGCCGCGCGGCCTGCGCATGGCCGGTGGCGTTCAGCGGCACGTCGATCTGGCCCTGGAAGCGCTGCTCGCGGTTCCAGTCGGTCTCGCCGTGGCGGATGACGATGAGTTCGGTCATCGCGGCCGCGTGCTCGTCATCGGGCGAGCGTCACTTGGCGAACAGCTGCGAGCGGTCGCGGAAGGACTTGAACTCGAGCGCGTTGCCGGCCGGGTCGCGGAAGAACATCGTCGCCTGCTCGCCCACCAGGCCGGCAAAGCGGATGTAAGGCTCGATGACGAACTGGATGCCGCCCGCGCGCAGCCGCCCGGCCAGCGCGTGGAAGTCGTCCCAGTCGAGCACGACCCCGAAATGCGGCACCGGCACGTCGTGGCCGTCGACCGGGTTGTGGTGGTCGGCCGCCGTTTTCGGCGCCAGGTGGGCGACGATCTGGTGACCGAAGAAGTCGAAGTCGATCCATTCGCTGCTGGCGCGGCCTTCGGGGCAGCCGAGCAGGCCGCCGTAGAAGCGCCGCGCGGCGGCCAGGTCGTCGACCGGGAAGGCGAGGTGGAAAGGGGCGATCGTGCTCATGCGCGCAAGCATAGCCGGCCGCCGCGACGGCGTCTGGCACACTGATTCGATGCATTCGGTGATCCTGCTGCCAGGCTTGGCCAGCGACGCGACGCTGTGGCGCGAGCAGCTGCCGGCGCTGGCCGGGCGCCACTTCGTGCATGTCAGCGACGTGCACTTCCGCTTCGACAGCCTGCCCGCGATGGCCGCTGCGCTGCTCGCCGAATGCCCGGGCCGGCTGGTGCTGATCGGCAGCTCGATGGGCGGCATGCTGGCGTTGGAAGTGCAGCGCCAGGCGCCGCAGCGCGTCGCGGCGATGGCCTTGCTGGGCAGCAGCGCGCGCGCCGACACGCCCGAGCTGCGTGCGCCTGCGCAACGACGCGATCGCGCTCTTCGAGCAGGGCCGGATGGACGAGGTGCTGCGTGCCAACCTGGCCTTCGCGTTCCACCCGAACAGCCTGCGCCGGCGCGAGCTGGCCGACACCTACCTGGGCTTCGTGCGCCGTGCCGGCGCGTTGGCGCTGATCCGCCAGAACCGGGCGGTGATGGCGCGCATCGACAGCCGGCCGCAGCTGAGCGCCGTGCGCTGTCCGCTGCTGGTGGCCTGCGGCGAGGCCGACCGGCTGACCCCGCCCGAGCATTCGCGCGAGATCGCCGCCGCCGTGCCCGGCGCGCGGCTGGAGATCGTTCCCGGCGCCGGCCACCTGCTCACGCTGGAGCAGCCGGCGCGCGTGAACGCGCTGCTGCTGGGCTGGCTGGCGCGCCTGGGCGCGCGCGCCTAGACGGCCACGAGACGGTCGCAGCCACCGCGGTGACTTGTGGTAGCTTCCCCGACCGTCGCGCCGGGCCGGCTGCGGCGCGACCATCACAACGTTGGCGAGGAGATGTTCATGCTGATCGGCGTTCCGCTCGAGACCGCGGCGGGTGAGACCCGTGTCGCGGTCACCCCCGAGACGGCGAAGAAGCTCAAGGCGCAAGGCCACCAGGTGCGCGTGCAGGCGGGCGCCGGCGTCGCGGCCAGCGCCCCCGACGAGGCCTACGCCGCGGCCGGCGCCGAGATCGTCGACCGTGCCGCCGCCTTCGGCTGCGATCTGGTGCTGAAGGTGAAAAGCCCGGACGCCGACGAGCTGGGCCTGATGAAGAGCGGCGCCAACCTGGTGGGCATGCTCAACCCCTTCGACCGCGACGGCCTGGCGCGCATCGCCGCCGCCGGGCTGACGAGTTTTGCGCTCGAAGCCGCGCCGCGCACGTCGCGCGCGCAGAGCATGGACGTGCTGTCGAGCCAGGCCAACATCGGCGGCTACAAGGCGGTGATGATCGCCGCCGACAAGTACCAGCGCCTGTTCCCGATGCTGATGACGGCGGCCGGCACGATCAAGGCCGCACGGGTGGTGATCCTGGGCGTCGGCGTGGCCGGGCTGCAGGCGATCGCCACCGCCAAGCGCCTGGGCGCGGTGATCGAGGCCAGCGACGTGCGGCCCAGCGTGAAGGAACAGGTCGAGTCGCTGGGCGCCAAGTTCATCGACGTGCCCTACGAGACCGCCGAGGAAAAGGAAGCGGCCGAAGGCGTGGGCGGCTACGCCAAGCCGATGCCGCCGAGCTGGCTCGAGCGGCAGAAGGTCGAGGTGGCCAAGCGTGTGGCCGCGGCCGACATCGTGATCACCACCGCGCTGATCCCGGGCCGCGCCGCGCCGGTGCTGGTGACCGAGGAGATGGTGAAGAGCATGAAGCCGGGCTCGGTGATCGTCGACATGGCCGCGCCGCAGGGGGGCAACTGTCCGCTCACCGAGGCCGGCCGCACGGTCGTCAAGCACGGCGTCACGATCGTCGGCGAGACCAATTTGCCGGCCCTGGTGGCGGCCGATTCGAGCAGCCTGTACGCACGCAACCTGCTCGACTTCCTGAAGCTCGTCGTCACCAAGGACGGCGCGTTCGACGTGCCGCTGGACGACGACATCGTGGCCGCCTGCCTGATGACGCAGGGTGGCGAAGTGAAGAGGAAATAGAGATGGACATCGTCAGCCCCACCCTCACCAACCTGATCATCTTCGTGCTCGCCATCTACGTGGGCTACCACGTGGTGTGGAACGTCACGCCCGCGCTGCACACGCCGCTGATGGCGGTGACGAACGCGATCTCGGCCATCGTCATCGTCGGCGCGATGCTCGCCGCCGCGCTCACCGAGGGCGGCCTGGGCCGGACCTTCGGCGTGCTCGCGGTGGCGCTGGCGGCGGTCAACGTCTTCGGCGGCTTCCTCGTCACGCGGCGGATGCTGGAGATGTTCAGGAAGAAGGAGAAGAAGGTCGCCGTGAAGGAGGAGGCCAAGTGAGCTTGAACCTCGTCACGCTGCTCTACCTGGTGGCCAGCGTCTGCTTCATCCAGGCGCTCAAGGGCCTCTCGCACCCGACGAGCTCGATCCGCGGCAACCTGTTCGGCATGGCCGGCATGACGATCGCGGTGCTGACCACCGCGGCGCTGATCGTCAAGCTCTCGGCCGGCGCCGGCGAGGGCATGGTCTGGGTGCTGGTCGGCCTGCTCGTCGGCGGCACGGTGGGCTCGGTGATGGCCCAGCGCGTCGAGATGACGAAGATGCCCGAGCTGGTGGCCTTCATGCACAGCATGATCGGCCTGGCCGCGGTGTTCATCGCGCTGGCCGCGGTGGCCGAGCCGCACGCGCTGCTGCACGGCCTGGCGCCCGGCATGCCGATCCCGGGCGGCAACCGGCTCGAACTGTCGCTCGGCGCGGCGATCGGTGCCATCACCTTCAGCGGCTCGGTGATCGCCTTCGGCAAGCTCAGCGGCAAGTACAAGTTCCGCCTGTTCCAGGGTGCGCCGGTGCAGTTCAAGGGCCAGCACTGGCTGAACCTGGTGCTCGGGCTGGCGCTGCTGTTCTTCATCTACGGCTTCGTCACCAGCCAGAGCTGGTTCGACTTCAACCTGCTGCTCGCGCTGGCCTTCGCGCTCGGCGTGCTGATCATCATCCCGATCGGCGGGGCGGACATGCCGGTCGTGGTCTCGATGCTGAACAGCTACTCCGGCTGGGCCGCGGCGGGCATCGGCTTCAGCCTCGACAACAGCATGCTCATCATCGCCGGCAGCCTGGTCGGCAGCTCGGGCGCGATCCTGAGCTACATCATGTGCAAGGCGATGAACCGCTCGTTCTTCAACGTCATCCTGGGCGGCTTCGGCGGCGAGGCCGCGGGCCCGGCAGCCGGCGGCGCCGAGAAGCGGCCGGTGAAGAGCGGCAGCGCCGACGACGCGGCCTTCATCCTGAGCAATGCCGAGACCGTGATCATCGTGCCCGGCTACGGCCTCGCGGTGGCGCGCGCGCAGCATGCGGTCAAGGAACTGGCCGCCAAGCTCACCGCGAAGGGCGTGACCGTGAAGTACGCGATCCACCCGGTGGCCGGGCGCATGCCGGGCCACATGAACGTGCTGCTCGCCGAGGCCGAGGTGCCCTACGACCAGGTCTTCGAGATGGAAGACATCAACGGCGAATTCGGCCAGGCCGACGTGGCCATCATCCTCGGCGCCAACGACGTCGTGAACCCGGCCGCGCACACCAAGGGCAGCCCGATCTACGGCATGCCCATCCTCGAGGCCTACAAGGCCAAGACCGTGATCGTCAACAAGCGCAGCATGGCCAGCGGCTACGCCGGCCTGGACAACGAGCTGTTCTACATGGACAAGACGATGATGGTCTTCGGCGACGCCAAGAAGGTGGTCGAGGAGATGGTCAAGGCCATCGAATGAATCGCCGGTATTCGACGGCGGAAGGCCGAGTCTCGCGCTCGCGACGTGGCTCGTCGGCGAGGCCGTTCCATCGGTGGTTGCGCATGTCCTGCGCTGCAGCGAGGGCGTAGTCTCGAGGCGTGCCGGCGCGCTATCGAATCCCCTGATGCTGGTGTCGGCGAGGGTCCGTCAGAATCGACGGTTCCACGGAGAGGACAATGGAGAAGATCTGGCTCAAGCAGTACCCGGCAGGCGTGCCGCATGAAGTCAGCACCGTTGATGTCTATCCGTCGCTGGTCGCGCTGCTCGAGGACAGCTTGCGCAAGTACCGCGACCTGCCGGCGTACCGTTTCATGGGCCGCAGCATCAGCTTCGGTCAGGTCGACGACGCGTCGCGCGCGCTGGGCGCCTACCTTCAAGGCCTGGGACTGAGCCGCGGCGACCGCGTCGCGATCATGATGCCCAACGTGCCGCAGTACCCGGTGGCGGTGGCGGCGATCCTGCGCGCGGGTTACGTCGTCGTCAACGTCAACCCGCTGTACACGCCGCGCGAGCTGGAGCACCAGCTGAAGGACTCGGGCGCGAAGGCGATCGTCATCGTCGAGAACTTCGCCGCCACCTTGCAGAAGGTGTTCGACGCGGTGCCGACGAAGAAGGTCGTGCTCGCGGCGCTGGGCGACATGCTCGGCCTGGTGAAGGGCACGCTCGTCAACCATGTCGTGCGCAACGTGAAGAAGATGGTGCCGGCCTACCAGCTGCCCGGCGCGGTGCGCTTCAACGATGCGCTCGCGCAAGGCCGGCGCAAGACGCTGACCGAGCCCAAGGTCGGACCCGAGGACATCGCGGTGCTGCAGTACACCGGCGGCACCACCGGCGTCAGCAAGGGCGCGGTGCTGCTGCATCGCAACCTGGTCGCCAACATCCTGCAGTCCGAAGCCTGGTACCAGCCGGCGCTGAAGAAGATCCCGCCGGGCGAGCAGATCGTCACCGTCTGCGCGCTGCCGCTGTATCACATCTTCGGCTTCAACACGAACATGATGCTGTCGCTGCGCATGGGCGGCTGCAACATCCTGATCCCCAACGCGCGCGACTTCCCGGCCACGCTGAAGGAGCTGGCGCAGCACCGGTTCCACAGCTTCCCGGCGGTGAACACGCTGTTCAACGCGCTCGCCCACCATCCCGACTTCGACAAGGTCGACTGGAGCCACCTGAAGATCAGCGTCGGCGGCGGCATGGCGGTGCAGCAGGCGACCGCGCGGCTGTGGCTCGAGAAGACCGGCTGCCCGATCTGCGAAGGCTACGGTCTGAGCGAGACCAGCCCGTCGGTGACCTGCAACCCGGTCGACTCCACCGCCTTCAGCGGCAACATCGGGCTGCCGATGCCCAGCACCGACCTGTGCCTGCTCGACGACGACGGCCGCGAGGTCGCGCTCGGCACGCCGGGCGAGATCGCGGTCAAGGGCCCGCAGGTGATGGCCGGCTACTGGCAGCGCCCCGACGAGACGGCCAAGGTGATGACGGCCGACGGCTGGTTCCGCACCGGCGACATCGGCGTCGTCGACGAGCGCGGCTACTTCCGCATCGTCGACCGCAAGAAGGACATGATCCTGGTCAGCGGCTTCAACGTCTACCCGAACGAGGTCGAGGACGTGCTCACCCAGATGCCCGGCGTGCTCGAATGCGCCGCGATCGGCGTGCCCGACGAGAAGGCCGGCGAGGCGGTGAAGGTCGTGATCGTGAAGAAAGACCCGGCGCTGACCGAAGCCGACGTGCGCGCCTACTGCGAAGCCAACCTGACCGGCTACAAGCGGCCTAAAGTGGTTGAGTTCCGCGCCGACCTGCCGAAAACGCCGGTAGGCAAGATTCTGCGGCGCGAACTGCGCGGCTGAGGCGCGCGCGAGCTCGGCGCCCGGCCGCTTGAACGGGGCCCGATAGGGACACGCATGACAGCACGGTACGTGAAGACCGATGCCGGGCGCGATGAAATCCGCGCCCGTGCCCATGCGTTGTCGCGCCCGGCGCGCAACCTGCTGCTCATCATCGACGGCTCGCGCAGCGGCGCCGAGTGGCTGCAGATGGTGGCCGGCACCGGCAACGCCGATCTGGCCCAGCTGCTGCAGGCCGGCCTGATCGCCGAGGCGGCCAGCGCTCGCCATGCCGCACCGGCGGCTGCGCCCGCCGCGTCACCGGCAGGGTCGCCGCCCGCCGCCGCGCCACCTGCGGCCGACGAAGCCGCCGATCTGACGCGCGTTCTGCAGGGCTTGAGCTACCGCCAGCTGTACGACCGGCTGACCGTCGAGGCGCGGCCGCGGCTGGGCCTGATCAAGGGCTACCGGATGGTGCTGGACATCGAAAAGTGCAGCGGCGCCGAAGAGATCCGCATGCTCGCGCTGCGCTTCGTCGACGAGCTGCGCGCGGCGCAGGGCGACGCCGCGGCGCGCGAGTTCTGTCGCAGCCTGGGCGCGGGCGCTCAGCCCGGCTGAGCGGGCGCCAGCGCGGCATTGCGCGCCACCCGGTCGGCGAACCACTGCGTGAGCCCGGGCGCGCCGAAGCTGGCGGCGATCTCGTCCGCCTGCGCCCGTCGTGCCGCGGCCTCGGTACCGCGGCCCAGGCGCTGCAGCGCGAACGCGGCCTCGAGCTGCAGGAACGCGCGGTCGACGCTCTCGACGCCGCCCGGGTCGTTCGCGTCGAGCAGGGCGAGCGCCTGCTGCGCGTGGGCGAGCGCCGCTGCGGCGTCGCCCAGCGCCGAGGCCGCGAGCGCGCGCAGGTACAGCGCGCGCTCGTGGTTCACCCAGGTGCCGGCGCGCTGCCAGAGCCGCTCGGCCTGCAGCGCGCTGGCGGCCAGTGCGTCGCGCAGCGCGGGCACGGCCAGGTCGGGCAAGGGGCGGTCGACCAGATGGCTGCCGATGTTGTTGCATTGCGCCGCGGCGGCGATGTCCAGCCCGCTCGCGGACTGCCAGGCGCTGCCGTCCAGCGGCGCGATCGCAGCCAGCACGTGAGCACCCGCTTCGGCGGCCGGCCATGCCGTCAGGCCGAAGGCGGTGGCGGCCAGCGCCACCAGCTCGGCGGCCTGCCCGGCCTGGGCGCCGGCAGCGGTGGCGAGCCTGGTCGTGGCCGACGCGGCCGCGTCGGGCTCACCGGCCAGCGTGGCGGCCACTGCCGCGTGGCGCCACAGCACCGCGGGCGGCTCGACGGCGCTCGCCAGCCAGGCCTGCAGGTCCCGGTGCGCGCGGCCCCAGTCGCCGAGGGCCTCGCCGAACACATGGACGAGCAGGAAGCCCAGCAACGGCCAGCGCGCCGCGTCCAGCGCGGCCGGCTCGATGCGTTCGAGCAAGCCGGCCGCCCGCGCCGGGTCGTCGTCGTGGCAGGCCTGGGCTTCGGTCAGCAGCGCGGCGGCATCCATCGCGGCATTGTGCGGCACACTGCGCGCCGCAATGACGCTTCGCCTCTTCGTCGACTCCCCGCTCGCTGCCGGCGCCACGCTCGCGCTGCCGAGCGGCGCCGCGCGCCACGCGCAAGTGCGCCGCGTGCAGCCGGGCGACGATGCCTGACGCTGTTCGACGGCGGGGGCGCCGACTGGCCGGCCGAGGTGCTGGCGATGGGGCGGCGCGACGTGACGGTGCGCGTCGGCACGCCGTGCGCCGTCGATCGCGAGTTGCGCTGCGCGGTCACGCTGGCGCTGGGCATGCCGGCCAACGAGCGCATGGATGCGCTCGTCGAGAAGGCCACCGAGCTGGGCGTCGCGCGGCTGCAGCCACTGCTGTGCGAGCGCTCGGTGCTGCGCCTGGACGGCGAGCGCGCCGCACGCAAGCGCGAGCATTGGCAGGCGGTCGCGATCGCGGCCTGCGAGCAGAGCGGCCGCGCGCGCGTGCCGGTGGTCGAGCCGGTGCAGTCGTTGGCGGCTGGCTGGCGGCCGACCGCTGCGACGGCGCCCGGTGGCTGCTGAGTCCGCGACCCGGCGCGCGACCGTTGGCCGCATTGGCCACCGACACCGCCGCGCTGTGCGCGCTCAGCGGTCCCGAGGGCGGCCTGACGCCGACCGAGGAGGCCGCGGCGGTCGCGGCCGGCTTCGTGCCCGCCAGCCTGGGCCCGCGTGTGCTGCGCGCCGACACCGCGCCGCTCGCGCTGCTCGCCTGGATGGGCTTGCGGGGCTGATGCGGCGCCCACAGAATCGGCCGATCACGGCCCGATCCACGGACGGAGGTTTGCGATGGGACTGTTCGACTCGATCGTCGGTGCGCTCGGCCAGGCGCAAGGCGGAACCCAACCCGGCGGCGCCCAGCCCGACCTGGCCAACGCGGTGGTCGGCCTGCTCGGCAACGGCGGCCTGCAGGACCTGGTGGCCAGGTTCGAGCAGGGCGGGCTCGGCCACGTGATCGGCTCCTGGATCGGCAGCGGGCAGAACCTGCCGATCTCGGCCGACCAGCTGCACCAGATGCTCGGCAGCGAGACGATCGCCCGCCTCGCGCAGCAGCTCGGTCTGTCGCACGGCGATGTCGCCGCGCAGCTGTCGCAGTTGCTGCCCCAGGTGGTCGACAAGATCACGCCGCAGGGCCAGCTGCCGCAGGGCGGGCTGGGCAGCCTGGGCGACATCGGCAGCCTGCTCGGCGCACTGGGTCGCTGATTGGGCCGCTGATTGCGCCACGCCGAGTACCTGCGCCACGACGCGAGCTCGCTCGCCGCTTGCGTGGCCCGCGGGGAGGTCTCGGCGCGCGAGTTGCTGGCGCTGGCGCGGGCGCAGATGGCGCGCGTGCAGCCGCGCGTCAATGCGCTGCTGCGGCCGCTCGACGAACTGGCCGAAGCCCAGCTCGGGCGGCTGCCGACCGGGGCCTCGGCCGGGCCGCTGGCCGGGGTGCCCTTTCTCGTCAAGGACAGCGTGCTCGACGTCGCCGGTGTGCCCACCAGCTACGGCAGCCGCTCGATGCGCGGCGTGGTGCCGACCGAGCACGCGGCGCCCTTGCGCCGGCTGCTCGATGCCGGGCTGGTGGTCTTCGGCAAGACCAACCTGCCCGAGTTCGGGCTCAAGGGGGTCAGCGATTCGCGCGAATTCGGCTCGGTCGCGAACCCCTGGGATGTCGCTCGCGTCGCGGGCGGCTCCAGCGGCGGCTCGGCGGCGGCGGTCGCGGCCGGCGTGCTGCCGATGGCCGGCGGCAACGACGGCGGCGGCTCGCTGCGCATCCCGGCCGCCTGCTGCGGCCTGTTCGCGCTCAAGGCCTCGCGCGGGCGCATCTCCAACGGGCCCGGCTTCGGCGAGGTCTGGTACGGCGCCAACACCGAAGGCGTGATCTCGCGCAGCGTGCGCGACAGCGCGCTCGCGCTGGACCTGCTGACCGGTGCCGAACCTGGCGACCCCTTCGTTGCTGCGCCGCCGCACCAGCCCTTCGCACGCGCGATGCTGCGTCCGCCGCGGCGCCTGCGCGTGGCCTTCAGCACCGCGTCGCCGATCGGCACGCCGGTGCACGCCGAGGCGGTGGCCGCGGTGCACGGCGCGGCACGCCTGCTCGAGAGCCTGGGCCACGAGGTCGAGGAGGCGGCCCCGGCGATCGACGGGCACGCGGTCGCGCAGGCCTTCCTGCACCTGTACTTCGGCCAGATCCCGGCCTCGGTGGCCTATGCGCTGGCCCAGGGCGCGCGCCGCGACGACTTCGAGTTGCTGACGCGGGTGATGGCCGTGCTCGGCCAGACGGTCAGCGCGCCCACGCTGACCGGCCAGCTGCTGCGCTGGAACCAGTTCGCGCGCAGCCTGGGCGCCTTCTACCAGCGCCACGACGTCTGGCTCACGCCGACGCTGGCCGCGCCGCCGGTGGCCCATGGCGCGATCGACCCGCCGCCGTGGCAGCGCGCGCTGCTCGAGGGGCTGCTGAGCACCGGCCTGCTGGGGCTGCTCGGGCGCGCCGGGCTGTTGCGCGGCACGGTCGACCGCATCGCGGTCGACAACCTGGCGCCCTACCCGTTCACGCAGCTCGCCAACCTGACCGGCACGCCGGCGATGAGCGTGCCGCTGCACTGGACGGCCGACGGCCTGCCGCTGGGCGTGCAGATCGGCGCGGCGATGGGCGACGAGGCGACGCTGCTGCAATTGGCGGCGCAGCTCGAGGCCGCGCAGCCCTGGTTCGACCGCCTGGCGCCGATGGCGCGCGAGGCCGCCTGATCAGGCCGCGGCGAGCTGGCGCAGCGCGCGCTCGAACACCTCGGGCGGCTGCCCGCCCTCGATCAGGTGGCGGTCGTCGATGACGATCGCCGGTACCGAGTGGATGCCCAGCTGCAGCCAGCGCTGCTCCTCGGCGCGCACCTCGGCGGCGAACTCGTCGCCGGCGACGATCTGCGCCGCGCGCGCGCCGTCCAGCCCGGCCGCCTCGGCCGCGCCCACGAGCACCGCCGGGTCGGCCGGGTTGCGGCCCTCGCCGTGGTAGGCGCGCAGCAGCGCGAGCTCGAGCGCGTGCTGCTGCGCGGCGCCTTCGAGGCCGGCCCAGTGCAGCAGCCGGTGCGCGTCGAAGGTGTTCCAGATGCGCGTGCGCTGGCCGAAGGCGAAGCCGACCGCGGCGCCGCGCTCGCGGATCGCCGCGCGCGCGGCGTCGAACTGCGCCGGCGTGCCGCCGTACTTGCGCGTCAGGTGTTCATCGATGTCCTCGCCCTCGGGCCCCATCTGCGGGTTCAGCTCGAAGGGCTGGAAATGCAGTTCGACCGCGACCTCGCCGGCGAGCCGTTCGAGCGCCCGGTCCAGCGACGCGAGGCCGACGGCGCACCAGGGGCAGGCGACGTCGGAGACGAAATCGATCTTCAGCGGCTTGGCCATCAGGTCTCCTTGTTCGAGCCCGCGATCATGTCGAAACGGAAAAGCCGACATTCGATCGCGCCGTTCCACATCGGCACGCGCCGGCTTTCCTTCAGCCGCATCAGCGAGGGCAACTTCATGTCGGGGCTCAGCACCCAGGCGGTCCAGCCGGCGTAGTGGCGCTTCCAGTGCGAGGCCAGGGAGCCGAAGAACTCGGCCGACGAGCCGCCGCCTTCGAAGCCCTCGCGCGCGCCCTCTTCATACGGGCGGCTGCCGGTGCCCTTGGCGGCGATGCGCTCGCCGTAGGGCGGGTTCAGCATCAGCGTGCCGCGCGGCGCCGGCGGCGGGCGCTGCAACGCGTCGGCGGTCTTGAACTCGATCGCGCGGGCGACGCCGGCGCGCTCGGCATTGCGCGTCGCGAAGTCGGTCATGCGGAAGCTCACGTCGCCGGCGAACACCGGCACGCGCGGCGCGTGCACGCGCTCGCGCGCCGCCTGCTGCAGCTCGCGCCACGCCGCCTGGTGGGCGCGGAACGGCAGCAGCGTCTCGAACGCGAAGCGGCGCTGGCTGCCGGGCGCGATGCCGCAGGCGAGCTGCGCCGCTTCGATCGCGATCGTGCCGGCGCCGCAGACCGGGTCGAGCAGCGGGCCGTCCTCGTCGCGCCCCTGCCAGCCGGCGGCGGCCAGCATCGCGGCGGCGAGCGTCTCCTTCAGCGGCGCCTCGCCCTGCACTTCGCGCCAGCCGCGCTTGAACAGCGCTTCGCCCGAGGTGTCGACGTAGACCGTCGCGTGCTCGGGGCCGACGAAGAGCGCGATCGCGAGGTCGGGCCGGTGCGTGTCGACGCTGGGCCGCTCGCCGGTGGCGTCGCGGATCACGTCGCAGACGGCGTCCTTGATGCGCAGCGTCGTGAAGTTCAGGCTCTTCAGCGGCGAACGCATCGCCGTGACGTCGACGCGCAGCGTCTGCTGCGGCGTGATCCAGTCACCCCAGGGGACGCGGCGCGCGAGGTCGTAGAGGTCGTGCTCGTCGCGGTAGCGGCCGTCGATCAGCGGCCACAGCACGCGCTGGGCGAGCCGGCTCTCGAGGTTCAGCGCCATCGCCGTGCGCTCGTCGCCGTCGACCCAGACGCCGCCGCGGCCGGCCTCGGCCGCGCCGCCCGGTGATGCGCAGCACCTCGTCGGCGAGCAGCGGCTCGACGCCGCCGGCGCAGGGCAGGAAGAGGGTGGTCACATCGTCCGCCGCAAGCTGGCCGGCGCGATCTTCAACGCTTCGCGGTACTTGGCGACCGTGCGCCGCGCGACCTGGATGCCCTGCTCCTCGAGCATCTGGCTGAGCTGGCTGTCCGACAGCGGCTTGTTCGCGTCCTCGGCCGCGACCAGCTGCTGGATCAGCGCGCGCACCGCGGTGCTCGATGCGTTGCCGCCGGCCTCGGTGTTGAGCGAGCTGCCGAAGAAGTACTTCAGCTCGAAGGTGCCGTGCGGCGTGGCCATGTACTTGGCGGTCGTCACGCGCGAGATCGTGCTCTCGTGCAGGCCGAGCTCGTCGGCGATCTCGCGCAGCACGAGCGGCTTCATCGCGATCGCGCCGTGGCTGAAGAAGTTCTTCTGCCGCTCGACGATGGCCTTGCTGACGCGCAGGATGGTGTCGAAGCGCTGCTGGATGTTCTTCATGAACCAGCGCGCCTCCTGCAGCCGGCCCGACAGCCCACCGGCCGAGCCGTTGCGCTGGCCGCGGATCGCCTGCGCGTAGAGATCGTTGATGCGCAGCTTGGGCATCACGTCGGGGTTGAGCAGCACCTTGAAGCCGCGCCCCGAGCGCTGCACGACGACGTCGGGCACGACGATGTTCGATTCGGCGGCGGCGAAGGGCCGGCCCGGCTTGGGCTCGCAGGTCTTGATCAACGCCTGCGCCTCGCGCAGCAGCTCTTCGCTGGCGCCGGTGGCCGCGGTGAGCTTCTTCATGTCACGCCGCGCGAGCAGCTCCAGATGCTGCGCGCAGACCGCGAGCGCGACGCGGCGCGCCTCGCTGGCTGGCATGGTGCGCAGCTGCAGCTGCAGGCATTCCGACAACGAGCGCGCGCCGACGCCGGTCGGCTCCAGGCTTTGCAGCCAGCGCAACGCGCATTGCAGGCGGTCGGCGAGCGCTTCGCGGGCGTCGGCGTCGGTCAGATCCAGCATCTCGGCCAGTCGGTCGGCGATCTCTTCGAGCGGGTCGGCGAGATAGCCGTCGGCGTCGAGCGACTCGATCAGCACGCTCAGCGCGGCGAGGTCCTCGCCCGACAGCCGCATGCCCGCGATCTGGCGGCGCAGGTGGTCCTGCAGCGTGCCGGTCTCGGCGCGGCGGTCGTGCGCCTCGGACTCGTCGCCGTCTTCGCTGGCGCTGGTCGAAGACGACGACGGGGTCTCGCGGATGCCGTCGAAGTCGTCGCGCTCGGTGCCGTTTTCCCAGTCGTCGCGCTCGGGCTTGCCGAAGTCCTCGGCGCTGACCTCGGGCAACGCGTCGGCGGCCTCGGGGGCATCGGACTCGTCGCGCTCGTTGGCGCGCTCGGCCGCGGTGTTGCGCTCGGCCGGCGCGTCGTAGGGCGTGCCGGCCTCTTCCTCGACCTCGAGAAAGGGGTTCTGCTCGAGCATCTGCTCGACTTCCTGGTGCAGCTCCAGCGTCGACAGCTGGAGCAGCCGGATCGACTGCTGCAACTGCGGCGTCAGCGCCAGGTGCTGCGACAGGCGGACCTGCAATGATGGCTTCATGATGCGGCGCCCTCACATGCGGAAATGCTCGCCGAGGTAGACCTTGCGCACCTCGGCGTTGGCGACGATCTCGTGCGGCGTGCCTTCGGCGAGCACGCTGCCCTCGCTGATGATGTAGGCGCGGTCGCAGATGCCCAGCGTCTCGCGCACGTTGTGGTCGGTGATCAGCACGCCGATGCCGCGCGCGCGCAGGAAACTGATGATGCGCTGGATCTCGATCACCGCGATCGGGTCGACGCCGGCGAAGGGCTCGTCGAGCAGGATGAAGCGCGGCTGCGTCGCCAGCGCGCGCGCGATCTCGACGCGGCGGCGCTCGCCGCCGGACAGCGCCGGCGCCGGCGAGTCGCGCAGCTTGTCGATCGCCAGGTCCTGCAGCAGGCCGTTCAGCAGTTCGTCGATGACGGCCGTCTTCAATGGCCGGCCGTCGGCGCCGAGCTGGAGTTCGAGCACCGCGCGGATGTTCTCCTCCACCGTCAGCTTGCGGAAGATCGACGCTTCCTGCGGCAGGTAGGACAGGCCCAGCCGCGCGCGCTGGTGGATCGGCAGCCGCTCGACCGCGCGGCCGTCGATGCGGATCACGCCTTCGTCGGCGCGCACCAGGCCGACGACCATGTAGAAGGTGGTCGTCTTGCCGGCCCCGTTGGGGCCGAGCAGGCCGACCACCTCGCCGGCGCCGACCGCCAGGTGCACGTCCTTCACGACGCGGCGCGCGCCGTAGCTCTTGGCCAGGTGCTCGGCTTCGAGCCGGCTGTTCGCGGGGGCGACCGGACCGAGCATCAACGCGCGCCTGCGGACGCTGCCGACGCCGCGGCCGGCGGGTTCAGCACCACCCGGACGCGACCGGCCGGGCTGCTGGCGGACGCCGCCGCGCCCTGCACGCTGAAGAGTTCTGCGTTCGCGTTCCACGTGATCTTCGCGCCGGTGATCTCGTCGGCCACCGCGCGGCCGCGCAAGCGGCGCACCGCAGCATCGCCAATCAGCTGCAGCGTGTCGGCGCGGCTGTCGTATTCGATGCGCTCGGCCTGGCCTTCGACGGTCTCGTCGACGCTGTCGCGCTTTTGCCGGTAGGTGGCCAGGTGCCCCGGTGTGCCGAGGGCGACCGCCTCGCGGTAGCCGTCGGGCAGCTCGCGCACCTCGACGCGGTCGGCGCGGATGAGCAGCGTGCCCTGGGTGATGGTGACGTTGCCATTGAAGACCAGCACCTGGCGCTGGAAGTCCAGCGTGCCCGGGCGGTCGGCCTCGACCACCATCTGGCGGGTGCGGTCGGCCTTCTCGGCCTGCGCCGGCGCGGCGAGCAGCGCAGCGGCCAGACCGATCGCGGGGATCAGCCGAAGCAGCGGGAACGGGCGGAGGGGCATGCGAGAGGCGGATTTCGGCACGAAACTTGCAGTTCATTCTAGCCACAAGTCCGCATCACCGAGCCGCCGCGGCGCGGAAATCGCCGCCCGCGTGTGACGCGCGCCACGGCGCGCGCCGTGGCGCGTCCGATCTCAGGCGCCCGACGCACGCGCTGGATCAGGAAATCGGCCACCTGCAGCGAGCGCGGGAAGCTGCCGGCCTGCGCGCCGGAGGTCGTGTACAGGCCCTGCAAGCCGAGCGTGGGCACGCCGTCGAGCTTGTAGGCCTCGGTCAGCTGCTCGGCCTGGCGCGCCTTGGTCGCGACCTGGAAGGAGTCGAACAGCTGCTTGAACTTCGCGCCGTCGACGCCGTTGGCGCTGACCCAGGCGACGATGTCGGGCTCGGTGAACATGCGCACGTGCTGGATGTGGATCGCGTTGAAGATCTTGCGGTGCAGTTCCATCCCCACGCCCAGGTCCTGCAGCGCGTAGTAGAGCTTCTGCGTCATCTGGTGGCGCGCGGTGAAGCCCACCGGCACGCGGCGGAAGTAGACGTCGGCCGGCAGCTTGGCGACCCAGGATTCGAGGATCGGCTCGAAGTCGAAGCAGTGCGGGCATTCGTACCAGAAGAACTCGACGACCTCGACCTTCTTGCCCGGCGGCAGGTTGAACGGCGCCGGCGGCGAGATGCGCACGTAGTCCCGTCCTTCGACGAAGCCGCCCTGCGCGCGCGCTGGGCCGGCCAGCGCCAGACCGAGTCCGGTGCCGGCGAGTTGAATCGAGAAATCGCGCCGCTTCATGAATGTCCTCTCGAGGGAGTGTTGGAGCCGACCGTTGTGGACCCGGCCGGGCTTCGCGAGTTCCGGCGCGCGCGGCTCACGGGCGGTTCACCCGCACCAGCCGCGCGTCGACGTTCGCATCCTGCAGCCGCGCCTGCGTGCTCTCGGCCTCGTCGCGCGTCTCGTACGGGCCCAGTGCGGACGCGGTAGACGTCGCGACCCGACTGCGACTGCCGCGTGACCTTGGTCGCATAGCCGATGATCGCCATCTTCGCGCGCTGCTGTTCGGCCTCCTCGGCACGCGTGAACGCGCCGACCTGGACGTAGTAGACGAAGGGCTGGGCCGCCGGCGCGCCGGACAGGATGGCGGCCGGGTCCTCGCCGGGGTGCGCTGGCGTTGCCGCGGGCGCCGGTGTGACCGGCGGGGTGGCCGCCACGGCCGGCATGGACGCCGCAGCCGCCGCCTCGGACGCGGCCGAGGCCGCCGGACCCGCTGCCGGCGGCGGCATGATCTTCTCGGCCAGCGGCGCGTTCGGATTCCAGTTCTTGTTGCGTGCGGCCTCGGCGCTGTCCTGCTCGGCAGTGCGCTGCGGCACCTTGTCGATGAAGGGCACCGGCACCTTGGTGATGTACAGCGCCACGCCGAGCGCGAGCGCCAGGCCGACCAGCAGCCCGACGATCAGGCCGAGCACGAACCCACCGCGTTGAGCCTTCATGCCAGCGCCTCCGCCGGCACCGCGGCGTCACGGCCCATGGCTTCGGGCGCGGCCACACCCAGCAGCGCGAGCGCGTTGCGCAGCACCTGCGCGGTCGCCGACAGCAGCGCCATGCGCGCGCGCGCCAGCGCGGCGTCGTCGACCAGGAAGCGCTCGCTCGCGTAATAGCCGTGGAAGGCGGCGGCGAGGTCGCGCAGGTAGAAGCTCAGGTCGTGCGGGGCGAGGTCGGCCGCGGCGCGTTCGAGCATGTCCGGGTATTCGGCGAGTTTGAGCATCAGCGTGGTTTCGGCCGGGGCGACCAGCCTGGAATGATCGGCATTCGCGAAGTCGCGCGCGCCGTCGTACTGCGCGAGCACCGAGCAGATGCGCGCATGCGCGTACTGCACGTAGAAGACCGGATTCTCGTCGTTCGCCTTCAGCGCGAGGTCGACGTCGAAGGTGAACTCGGTGTCGGCCTTGCGGCTGATCAGGAAGAAGCGCACCGCGTCGCGGCTGGTCCAGTCGATCAGGTCGCGCAAGGTGACGTAGCTGCCGGCGCGCTTGGAGATCTTGACCTCCTGGCCGCCCTTCATCACCGTGATCATCTTGTAGAGCACGTAGTCGGGGTAGCCGGCCGGGATGCCGACGTCCGCCGCCTGCAGCCCGGCGCGCACGCGCGCCACCGTGCCGTGGTGGTCGCTGCCCTGAACGTTGATGACCTTGGTGTAGCCGCGCTCGAACTTGGCGATGTGGTACGCGACGTCGGGCACGAAGTAGGTGTAGGCGCTGCCCCCCGTCGCAGCGGCGCCGGCCGGCGCGGACTTGCGCATCACGCGGTCCTTGTCGTCGCCGTAGTCGGTGCTGCGCAGCCACAGCGCGCCATCTTTCTCGTAGGTCTTGCCCGACGCCACCAGGCGCTGGACGGTGTCGTCGACGCGGCCGTCGGTGTAGAGGCTGGATTCCAGGTAGTAATGGTCGAAGCGCACGCCGAAGGCCTGCAGGTCCAGATCCTGTTCGTGGCGCAGGTAGGCGACGGCGAACTGCGCGATGCCGGCCAGGTCGTCCGGGTCGCCCGACGCGGTGAACTCGCGGTCGTCGGCATGCACCGTCTTCTTCGCCGCGAAGTCGGCCGCGATGTCGGCGATGTAGTCGCCGTTGTAGGCCTGCTCGGGCCAGCCCGCGTCACCCGGCTTCAGGCCCTTGAGCCGGCATTGGGTGGACAGCGCCAGGGTCTGGATCTGCACCCCGGCGTCGTTGTAATAGAACTCGCGCAGCACCTGCCAGCCCTGGCTTTGCAGCAGCTTGCAGATCGAGTCACCGAGCGCCGCGTTGCGGCCGTGGCCGACGTGCAGCGGGCCGGTCGGGTTCGCCGAGACGAACTCGACCATCACGCGCTGCCCGTTCGCCGACCGGCTGCCGAACTGCGCGCCGGCAGCCAGCACCTCGGCCACGACGGCCTGGCGCGCGGCGGGCTGCAGGCGCAGGTTGATGAAGCCGGGGCCGGCGATCTCGAGCGATTGCACCCAGCGCTGCACGGCGGCCTGACGCTGCAGTGCCTCGACCAGCGCCGTGGCCAGCTCGCGCGGGTTCTTCTTCAAGGGCCGGGCCAGCGCCATCGCGGCGGTGATCGCGAGGTCGCCATGCGCGGCCTGCTTGGGCGATTCGAAGGCCGCGGGGGGCGGCGCGTCGGGGGCCAGCTCGCCCAGCGCTGCCGCCAGCGCCTGGAGCAGCTCCTGTTTGGCTTGGATCATGCGATCGATTCTACTTTTCGGCCCTGCTCGATCGCTGTTTGCCGGAATGCGGCCGCTTTGCCGGCCAGTTCGGCGTTTCGCCGATCCCCAGGTGCGGCATCATCGGCGCCAGCCCATGTCTGCCCAGCTGCTGCCGTCCACCGCGCCCGCGTCCTCCGAACTGCCGGCGCAGATCGGCAAGTACCGCGTGCTCGCCAAGCTCGGCGAAGGGGCGACGAGCGAGGTCTTCCTCGCGCGCGACGAATTCCGCGACCAGGAGGTCGCGATCAAGCGCGTGCGCACCGGGCTCGTCGCCGACTCGCGCGAGAGCCATTACCAGCAGCGCTTCTTCGCCGCCGAGGCCGCGCTCGTCGGTCGGCTGCAGCACCCGAACGTGGTGCAGATCCTCGACGCGGTGTTCGACGACGCCGCGCCCTACCTGGTGATGGAGTACGTGCCGGGCTCGACGCTGCGCCGCTTCTGCCGTGCCGACGCGCTGCTGCCGCTGGAGCAGATCGTCGAAATCGGCTTCAAGTGCGCGATGGCGCTGGACTACATGTTCCGCCAGGGGCTGATCCACCGCGACGTGAAGCCGGCCAACCTGCTCGCCGTGCTCGACGGCGAGCAGATCACCGACATCAAGATCACCGACTTCGGCAGCGTCTTCAACCTGGACGCCGACCGCACGCAGATCTACCGCGTCGGCTCGCTGGCCTACATGTCGCCCGAGCAGCTCGACGGCGACGCGCTCGACTGCCGCGCCGACATCTATTCGCTCGCCGCCGTGCTGTACCACCTGATCGCCGGCCGGCCGCCGTTCGACGCGATGCAGCAGGCGGCGATCATGAACCAGATCTACACCGCGACGCCGCCGCCGCTGCAAGGCCTGCGCGAAGGCGTCTCGCCCAAGCTCGAGGCGCTGATCCTGCGCGCGCTGGCGAAGAAGCGCGACGATCGCCCGACGAGCTGGGACGAGTTCGCGCAAGGGCTGTCGGCGCTGGTCGCCAACCGAGACGTGCCGCGCGGGCAGATCCAGGGCGTGCTCGACTCGGAGCGCTTCAACCTGCTGCGCAAGCTGGAGTTCTTCGCCGGCTTCGGCGACGTCGAGCTGTGGGAGGTGGTGCACCGCGCGAAATGGCAGCGCTTCCCGTACGGCCACGCGCTGTTCAGGAAGGGCCAGGAAGGCAACAGCTTCCACATCGTCGCGCGTCGGCCAGGTCGAGGTCTACCGCGACGGCCAGCGCGTCGCCCAGCTCGGCGCCGGCACCTCGGTGGGCGAGATGGCCTACCTCGCGCCCAGCCCCGAGCTGCGCGCGCACAGCACCGACATCCTGGTCGCCGAGCCGCTGACCAGCATCTCGTTCACGCCGGACACGCTGCAGCAGCTGTCGATCGGCACGCGCCATCTGTTCGACGCCGCCTTCATCCGCGTGCTGGTGCGCCGGCTGCACGCCGCGCACGAAGCGCTGGCGCACCCGCGGCGCATTCTGTAGAGCGGCCTGTCGGCGCCGCGCCGGCCTGCCGCGTTGTGGGGTGACCGATCGCCACGGTCTTTCGTGCCGACGGCCCACAACCCCGACGAGGAGCGTTCCCGATGAAGTCGATCATTGTTGCCAGCTTGCTGGCCCTGGGTTTCCTGGCCGGCACCGCGCAGGCCGCCGAGCAGACGCCGCAGCAGAAGAAGATGGCGGCCTGCGCCCATGAAGGCAAGGGCAAGAAGGGCGCCGAGTACAAGGCCTTCATGAAGGAATGCCTGTCGGCGAAGAAGGGCCCCGCCGCGGCCGCGCCGGAACCGGCCAAGAAGGAGGCGGCGGTCGCGACCAAGGCGCAGACCCAGCAGGAGAAGATGAAGACCTGCAACGCCGAGGCCAAGGGCAAGACCGGCGACGCGCGCAAGGCCTTCATGAAGGAATGCCTGGCCAAGTAGGCGACCGGGGCGCGCCGGTCCGCGTGGCGACGCGGCCGGCGTGGCCGCGTCAGGCCGGCCGGCTGCCGGCCCAGTAGGCCGGGTCGCCGTAGCTGTGCTTGATGAAGTCGATCCACAGCCGCACCCGCAGCGGCAGGTGTTTGCGCTGCGGGAACAGGGCGTAGATGCCGTTCGGCGGCGCGGCGAACTCGTCGAGCACGGTCACGAGCCGGCCGCTGACAACGTCCTGCTCGACCTCCCAGGTGCTGCGCCAGGCCAGGCCCAGGCCGCGCAGGCACCACTCGTGCAGCACCTGGCCGTCGCTGCAGTCCAGCCGGCCGCTCGGGCGCAGGTGCGTGAGCTGGCCGTCGACCTGGAACGCCCAGCCGCGCGTCTGGCTGGCGTCGGACGACAGCGTCAGGCACTCGTGGCGCACCAGCTCGGCCGGTGACTGCGGCACGCCGGCGCGCTGCAGGTAGGCCGGCGCGGCCACGCACAGGCGCCGGTTGTCGGCCAGGCGCACGCTGACCAGGCTGGAATCGGGCAGGTCGCCGACGCGCACCGCGCAATCGAAGCCTTCGTTGACGATGTCGACGACGCGGTCGCTCAGGTTCAGCGACAGGCTCACGTCGGGGTGCTGGGCGATGAAGCTCGGCACCAGCGGCGCCACATGGCGGCGTCCGAAACCGGCCGGCGCCGTCACACGCAAGTGACCACTGGCTTTCACGCCACCAGCGCTGACACTGGCTTCGGCGCTGGCCAGGTCGGCGAGCAGGCGCTGGCAGTCCTCGAGGAAGGCGCTGCCTTCGTGAGTCAGCGTGATCTTGCGCGTGGTGCGCACGAGCAGCTTCACGCCCAGGCGCCCCTCGAGCGCGTCGATGCGCCGGCCGATCACCGCCGGCGCCACGCCTTCGGCCAGTGCGGCCGCGGTCAGGCTGCCCTTGGTGGCCACGGCGGCGAAGGATTCGATCTGCTTCAACCGGTCCATGAGACCGCACTATGCATCAAATCCGCACAAATCCATCGTGTTTCAAGCACTTAATGGGCGGTGCCGTATCGAATAGATTGGCAACATGAATCCCAAGGTCGTCCTCTTCGACGCCTACGGCACGCTGTTCGACGTCTACAGCGTCGCCTTGCTGGCCGAGCAATTGTTTCCCGGCCAGGGCGAGCGGCTGGCCGTGCTCTGGCGCGACAAGCAGATCGAATACACGCGGCTGGTCTCGATGAGCGGCCGCTACCGGCCGTTCTGGGACCTCACGCGCGCCGGCCTGCGCTACGCCGCGGCGCGCTTGGGCCTCGCGCTCGATGCGGCGGCCGAAGAGCGGCTGATGAACCAGTACCGGCACCTGAGCGCCTTCCCCGAGAACCGCGACGTGCTCGCCGAACTGGCGCGGCGCGGCATCCCGGCCGGCATCCTGAGCAACGGCGACCCGGAGATGCTCGCGGTCGCAGTGAAGAGCGCCGGCTTCGCCGAGCTGCTCCAGCAGGTGCTCAGCGTGCACGGCGTGCAGCGCTACAAGACCGACCCCGCGGCCTACGCCCTCGGCCCACAGGCCTTCGGACTGCCGGCGAAGGAGATCCTGTTCGTCTCCAGCAACGGCTGGGACGCGATCGGCGCCACCTGGTACGGCTACACCACGCTGTGGGTGAACCGCGCCGGCGCGCCGCCCGAACAACTCGACACCGAACCCACGCGCACCGGCAGCAGCCTGCGCGACGTGCTGACTTTCTTTGCCTGACCCCCTAGCCCCATGCGAACTCAATACCACCGTCTCCAGGTCGCCACTCCGCTGGCCCGTTTCATCGAGGACGAAGTCCTGCCCGGCACCGGCATCGCGCCGGCGCGCTTCTGGCAGGGCTTCGACGCGATCGTCGCCGACCTGGCGCCGAAGAACGCCGCGCTGCTGGCCGAGCGCGACCGGCTGCAGGCCGAGCTCGACGCCTGGCACGCCGCGCACCCGGGCCCGGTGCGCAATCTGCGCGCCTACCGCCGCTTCCTGGAGCGCATCGGCTACCTGGTGCCGGTGCCCGAGCGCACGCGCGTGACGACGAAGAACGTCGACGCCGAACTGGCGCGCCAGGCCGGTCCGCAGCTGGTGGTGCCGATCACCAACGCGCGCTACGCGCTGAACGCCGCCAACGCGCGCTGGGGTTCGCTGTACGACGCGCTCTACGGCACCGACGCGATCGCCGAGGACGGCGGCGCGACCAAGGGTTCCGGGTACAACCCGGTGCGCGGCGCGAAGGTCATCGCCTACGCACGCCACGTGCTCGACCGCTGCGCGCCGCTCAAGCGCGGCTCGCACGTCGATTCGACCGGCTACCGCGTCGAGGCCGGCGCGCTGGCGGTCTCGCTGAAGGACGGGAGCCGGGTCGGCCTGAAGGCGCCGGCGCAGTTCGTCGGCCACCAGGGCGCGGCCGACGCGCCGAGTGCGGTGCTGCTGGCCCACCACGGGCTGCACCTGGACCTGCGCATCGACCGCAGCACGCCGATCGGCGCCAGCGACCCCGCCGGCGTCGCCGACCTGGTGCTCGAAGCGGCGCTGTCGACCATCCTCGACTTGGAGGACTCGGTCGCGGTCGTCGACGCCGAGGACAAGGTCCACGCCTACCGCAACTGGCTGGGCATCCTGAAGGGCACGCTGACCGAGACCTTCGAGAAGGGCGGCCGGACGATGACGCGCGGCCTGAACCCGGACCGCGAATACACCGGGCCGACCGGCGAGGCGGTCCGGCTGCATGGCCGCTCGCTGATGTTCGTGCGCAACGTCGGCCACCTGATGACGAACCCGGCGGTGCTCTGGGGCGACGACGCGCGCGAGATCCCGGAAGGCATCCTCGACGCGGTGGTCACCACCGCCGCCGCGCTGCACGACCTGAAGCGGCGCGCGAACAGCCGCGCCGGCAGCGTCTACATCGTCAAGCCCAAGATGCACGGCCCGGCCGAAGTGGCCTTCGCGAGCGAGCTGTTCGGCCGCGTCGAGCAGCTGCTCGGCCTGCCGCGCGCGACCGTCAAGCTCGGCATCATGGACGAGGAGCGCCGCACCAGCGTCAACCTGAAGGCCTGCATCGCGGCCGCGGCCGATCGCGTGGCCTTCATCAACACCGGCTTCCTCGACCGCACCGGCGACGAGATCCACAGCGCGATGCGCGCGGGCCCGATGCTGCGCAAGGGCGACATGAAGGCCAGCGCCTGGATCCAGGCCTACGAACGCAGCAACGTGCTCGTCGGCCTGGAATGCGGGCTGCGCGGCAAGGCGCAGATCGGCAAGGGCATGTGGGCGATGCCCGACCTGATGGCCGCGATGTTGCAGCAGAAGGTCGCCCACCCGATGGCCGGCGCCAACACCGCCTGGGTGCCGAGCCCGACCGCGGCCACGCTGCACGCGCTGCACTACCACCAGGTCGACGTGTTCAAGGTGCAGAAGGCGCTGGAAGGCGTCGACCTCGAGGCCGAGCGCGACGCGCTGCTCGACGGGCTGCTCACGGTGCCGGTCGTCAAGAAGCCCAAGTGGAGCGACGAAGCGAAGCGACAGGAGCTGGACAACAACGCCCAGGGCATCCTCGGCTACGTGGTGCGCTGGGTCGACCAGGGCGTGGGCTGCTCGAAGGTGCCCGACATCCACAACGTCGGCCTGATGGAAGACCGCGCGACGCTGCGCATCTCGAGCCAGCACATGGCCAACTGGCTGCTCCACGGCGTGGTCACCAAGGCCCAGGTGCGCGCCACGCTCAAGCGCATGGCCAAGGTGGTGGACCGGCAGAACGCGGGCGATCCCGCCTACCGCCCGATGGCCGGCCGCTTCGAGGAGAGTGCCGCGTTTCAGGCGGCCAGCGACCTCGTCTTCAAGGGCCTGACGCAGCCCTCGGGCTACACCGAGCCGCTGCTCCACGCCTGGCGGCAGAAGGTGAAGTCCGGCGCCTGACGCGAGAGCCAGGGCGCCGGCCTCGTCGGCGCCTCAGCTCG
This sequence comes from uncultured beta proteobacterium, assembly GCA_963788635.1. GTDB lineage: Bacteria > Pseudomonadota > Gammaproteobacteria > Burkholderiales > Burkholderiaceae_C > Rubrivivax. The sequence goes on from CAWBHE010000007.1 coordinate 161,261, forward strand.
GCGTCGGCACGCCGGCCATGCGGTCGTACTTCAGGAAGTACTCGCGCGCCAGCGCGACGAGTTGCTTCTCGCTCGGGTGGTCCACCACCCGCCAGGCCACGATGCGCTGGGCCGTCGCCGGCTGATGCTTGCGCGCGTAGTGCTCGAAGTCGGCGATGCCGGTGTGCGGGCCCACCGCGAGGATTTCGTTGATGCCATCCAGCGCCTGACACACGGCGGCGAAGAATTCGTGCTCGGTGCGGACCTGGCTCCCATGCTGGGCGGTGTGGTGGCTGTGCGCCTTGACCGTGCTGGCTCGAACATGCTCGGTGTCGAACTGCAGCACCTGGGCATTCTGGTGGTCGAGCCAGACCACGGCGTGGAGGGTTGTCATCGGCGGATACCTCGTGGGGGGTTGTTGTTCAGTCCGGTCGGCGCGCTTCGCGTGCGGTCACGTCGGTGCGCGCGCTTCGCGTGCGCGTTCGCAGCCGACGCAGCGCAGCGCCCAGGGCTCGGCCTTCAGGCGGTCGAACGGGATGTCGACTCCGCAATCGGCGCAGCGGCCGTAGTCGCCGGCGTGAAGCCGGCGCAGCGCCGTGCTGACCTCGCCGAGTTCGGCCAGTTCGAGATCCGACAAGGCCATGTCGACCTCGCGATCGCCCTGGCGCTGCGGCGCGTCGTCGCCGTCCTGGTCCAGCACCTCGTGCGCGTGCTCGGGCCGCGACAGGCCCTCGTGATGCTCGCCCAGACGGTGGTCGAGCTGGTGCTGGCGCTGCACCAGCGCGGCCTCGAGCAGGGCGCGCTGGCCGGCGGTCAAGGAACTGCTCATGACGACTCTCTCCTCGGAACGTTGAGTCGATGATGCGTTGCGGCCCGGCGATCGCCCTTGCGCCCGGTCAAGCTTGGTCCTGCAGGCTCCTAAAATGCGCGCGCCATGTCGACCCCCACCCTGCCTGAATCCTGCGACGTGCTCGTCGTCGGTGCCGGTCCCGCCGGCAGCGCCTGCGCGCGCAAGCTCGCCGGCGCGGGCCTGGACGTGCTGCTCGTCGACGCGCAGGCCTTCCCGCGCGACAAGGTCTGCGGCGATGGCCTGATCCCCGACGCCCACGCCGCGCTGCGCAGCCTGGGCGTGCACGACGAGGTGATGTCGCTCGCCCGCCACGTGGCGCATGTGCGCTGTGTCGCGCCGCGCGGCGGCATGGTCTCGGTGCCGGGCACGCTGGCGGTGCTGCCGCGCAAGCAGCTCGACGACGTGCTGTGCCGTGCCGCCCGCCGCGCCGGCGCGCGCTTCGAGGCGCCGGTGCGTTTCGAGGCGCCGCTGCTGGACGGCGAGCGCGTCGTCGGCGCGCGGCTGAAGGCCGGCGGCGCCGCGCACGAGGTGCGTGCGCGCTGGGTCGTGCTCGCCACCGGCGCGGTGCCGCAGGCGCTCATCCATGCCGGTCTGTGCGAACGCCGCACGCCCAGCGGCGTGGCCTTGCGCGGCTACGTCAAGAACGACGCGATGGTCGGTCGCATCGACCAGCTCGAACTGGTCTGGCACCCGCGGCTCAAGGGCGGCTACGGCTGGATCTTCCCCGGACCGGACGGCGTGTTCAACATCGGCGCCGGCCTCACCGGCAGCCACGTCACCGGCCGCGACGGGCGCGGCACGATGCAGGATGTCAACCTGCGCCAGATGTTCGACGCGTTCTGCGACGTCTACGCGCCGGCGCGCGAGCTGATGGCCGGCGGCTCGCAGGTCGGCGAGTTCAAGGGCGCGCCGCTGCGCTGCTCGCTGCTCGGCGCGCGCTGGTCGCGCCCGGGGATGCTCGTCACCGGCGAAGCCGCCGGCAGCACCTACGCCTTCTCCGGCGAAGGCATCGGCAAGGCGATGGAGACCGGCATCCTGGCCGCCGAGGCGCTGCGCCAGGGGCTGGACGACGACGCCGGCGTGCGCGCCCATTACGACGCCGCGCTGCGCGCGCTGGCGCCGCGCTTCGCGCTCTACGAGAAGGCCGCGCACGTGAACCACCGGCCCTGGCTCGCCGACCTGGTGATCTGGCGCGCGCGCAAGAGCCCGCGCATCCTGCGCCGCATGAGCGGCGTGCTCGAGGAAACGCAGAACCCGGGCCGGCTGCTCAGCTGGCGTGGCATCGGCAAGCTGCTGTTCGAGTAGCGCGGCGCCGCGGCGCGACGCGCGGGCACAATCGCCGGCGTCGTCGTCACCGCCCGCCCTGCCATGGCCGCCATTCCCGTTCCCCGTTTCGACCAGTTCTACCGCCACGCCGAACTGACGCGGCTGCTCCAGGACTACGCCGCCGCGCTGCCGGGGCTGGTGTCGCTGAGCTCGATCGGCAAGAGCCACGAGGGCCGCGACATCTGGCTCGTCACGCTCACGAACCAGGCCACCGGCGCCGACACCGACAAGCCCGCGTTCTGGGTCGACGGCAACATCCACGCCGCCGAGCTGACCGCCAGCACCGCCTGCCTGTACTGGCTGCACAAGCTGGCCACCGGCTACGACGGCGACGCGCAGGTGCGCCAGCTGCTCGACACGCGCGCGGTCTACATCGTCCCGCGGCTGAACCCCGACGGCGCCGAGCTCGCGCTGGCCGACCGGCCGCGCCACATCCGCAGCTCGACCCGGCCCTACCCCTGGGACGAGGAGCCGGTCGACGGTCTGACGGTGGAGGACGTCGACGGCGACGGCCGGATGCTCTACATGCGCATCCCGGACCCGCACGGCCCGTGGAAGAAACACGCCGCCGATCCGCGCCTGATGGTCGCGCGCGAGCCGGGCGAGTTCGGCGGCGACTACTACCGGCTGATGCCCGAAGGCCTGCTGTCGAACTTCGACGGCCTGAAGATCAGCGCGAATCCGGACCGCGAAGGGCTGGACCTGAACCGCAACTTCCCCGCCTACTGGCGCCAGGAATACGAACAGAAGGGCGCCGGCCCCTACCCGACCAGCGAGCCCGAGGTGCGCGCGATGGTCGACTTCGTCACCCGGCACCCGAACATCGGCGCGGCGGTCAGCTTCCACACCCACAGCGGCGTGATCCTGCGCCCGATGGGCACGCAGAGCGACGACGACATGACGCCCGAGGACCTGTGGATGTACAAGCGGCTGTCGGACCTGGGCGCCAAGCTCACCGGCTACCCGGCCATCAGCATCTTCCACGAGTTCAAGTACCACCCGAAGGAAGTCATCACCGGCACCCAGGACTGGATCTACGAACACCTGGGCGCGCTGTTCTGGACGGTCGAGATCTGGGCGCCGAACAAGGAAGCCGGCATCACCGACTACCAGTGGGTCGAGTGGTACCGCGACCACCCGCCCGAGGACGACCTCAAGCTGCTCAAGTGGAGCGACGAGCACTGCGGCGGCCAGGCCCACGTCGACTGGTACCCGTTCCGCCACCCGCAGCTGGGCATGGTCGAGCTCGGCGGCTGGGACAAGATGAACTACTGGCGCAACCCGCCGCCGCCGTTGCGCGAGCGCGAGGCCGCACGCTTTCCCGGCTGGCTGATGCAGTTGGCGCTCTCGTTGCCCAAGCTGGAGGTCTTGCGCACCGAGGTGCGCGCGCTGGGGCCCGACACCTGGCGCGTGCGCTTCGCGGTCGCCAACAGCGGCTACCTGCCGGCCTACGTGAGCAAGCGTGCGCTCGAACGCAAGACCGCGCGCGGCACGATCTTCCAGATCCACCTGCCGCCGGGCGTGACGCTGGTCGGCGGCCGCGAACGCGTCGAAGGCCCGCACCTCGAAGGCCATGCGCCGAAGAACTCGCTGCAGGCCTTCCAGCCCAACCGCGACATCACCGGCGACCGCGCCGTCGTCGAATGGGTGGTGCACGGCGCGCAGGGCACCGCGATCGCGCTCACCGCCACCGCCGACCGCGCCGGCACGGTGCGCACCGAAGTCACGCTCGACTGATACCCATTCGCGATCGATCGTTAATGAAGGCCATGTGTCGGCTCGCGGCCCGTTGCCGGCCTTCGCCGACGGTTGATTCCGAACAGCCGCATGCAGGCATGGGCGCGCGCCGCGGTCGCGGGGTGGCCGCTTCCGCTCATGTCCCCCGACGACGGTCTGCCGACCGTCGTCTCCTCCTTGACTTCGCTACAGCGGCCACCCCACGCCCACGGCCACCGGCATTGGCGGCGTTCGACGGACGAGAACAGCCGCGGCTCGAAGATCGGGACGGTGGGGCGCGCTGCGCAGCGAAGTAAAGGAGGAGGAACGGGCGCAGCCCGTTCCGGGGGAGTGAGCCCGGACACGAACAGTCCTGTGGACTGTTCGTGCCTGGCGAACGCCAGGGGCTCCGTCCCCTGGCATGAGCGGAGCAGGGCACCCCGCCGGCCCGATCCCGCGCCGATGCCCGCACGCCCGGCCACGGTCACCGAACGTCGGCAACGGGCCGCTCGCGGCCCCTCATTCCTAGTCGATCGATCGCAAGTCGGTATGAGCGCGCAGGCTGTCCGTCAGCGCTTGCGCGCGACCCAGCGCGCGAGCGTGGCGCGCAGCCGGTCGGCGTCGATCGGCTTGGTCAGGAAGTCGTCCATGCCGGCATCCATCGCCGCCTGCCGCTCGCTGACCAGTGCCGCCGCGGTGAGGGCGATGATCGGCAGCTCGCGACCCCAGTCCTGCTGGCGCAGCGCTCGCGTCGCCTCGTGGCCGCTCATGACCGGCATCTGCACGTCCATCAGCACGGCGTCGAAGGGCCGGCCGAGGCTGGCCGCGCGCTGCACCGCGGCCACGGCCTGCTGGCCGTCGGCGGCCTGTTCGACGCGCACGCCCCAGCGTTCGAGCAGCGCCACCGCGATCAGCATGTTGACCGGGTTGTCCTCGGCCATCAGCACTCGCGCGCCGCGCAGGACGTGGCTGTCGTCGTCGGCCGCCGGCGCCGGTGCCGCCGGCGCGGCGCTCGGCAGCGGCAGCTCGGCCCAGAAGCGGCTGCCGCGGCCGGGTTCGCTGACCACGCCGACCTCGCCGCCCATCAGCTCGGCCAGCTCGCGGCAGATCGATAGGCCCAGGCCCGTGCCGCCATAGCGTCGGGTGGTCGACTCGTCGGCCTGCGTGAACGGACGGAACAGCCGCGCCTGCGTCTCGGCGGCGATGCCCGGCCCGCTGTCGTCGACCTCGAAGCGCACGCGCCGTTCGTCCAGCCGGCGCGCGCTGACGCGCACGTGGCCGCGGGCGGTGAACTTGAGTGCGTTGCTGATGTAGTTGCTGAGGATCTGGCGCACGCGCAGCGGGTCGCCGGCCACCGTGCCGGCGACACCGGCGCCGAGATCGAGTTCGAGCGCCAGCGAGCGTGCCACCGCCTGCGCCGCGTAGCCGCGCTGCAAGGTGTGCAGCAGCTCGTCGAGCGCGAACGGCATGCTCTCGAGCTCCAACTTGCCGGCCTCGATCTTCGACAGGTCCAGGATGTCGCTGATGATCACCGCCAGCGACTGTGCGCTGTCCGCGATCTGGTCCAGGTAATGGCGGCGGCGGTCCTCGGCCAGCGCCGGATCGCGCGCCAGCTGCGCCAGGTGCAGCATCCCGTTCAGCGGGGTGCGCAGTTCGTGGCTGGTGTTGGCAAGGAAGGCGCTTTTCGCTCGGCTGGCGGCCTCGGCGGCGTCGCGCGCGTCGGCCAGCGCCTGCTCGAACTGGCGCCGTTCGGTGACGTCTTCGATGAGCCAGATCGTGCCGCCGCGGCCCGGGCTGTGCGGATCGATCGCCTTGGCCAGGATGCGTGCGAGGAACGAGCTGCCGTCGCGGCGCATCGCCAGGCGCTCGATCTCGAGCTGCTCGCCGCGGCCGAGCAGCGGGGCGGCGATGTTGCCGATCTCGGCGTAGGCCTCGTCGCTGGGCCAGACCACGCGCCCCGGCTGGCCGACCAGGCTGCCCGGCGACCAGCCGTACATGCGCTCGAGCGCGGGGTTGGCGAGCACGAAGCGGCGGTCGCGCGTGACCGCGATGCCGATCGACGCGTTCTGCAGGATCGCCTCGCGCTCGAGCCGCGTGTGCTCGGCCTCGGTGACGTCGCGCGCGTTGATCACCAGGTATTCGCGCCGGTCCATCACGAAGCGCGCGCCCGAGACCAGCATCGACACCGCCCGCCCGCTCTTGGTGACGAACTGGGTCGGCATGTCGGTGGCGCTGCCATGCTCGCGCACCTGCGCGATGAAGTGCGCGCGGTCGTCGCCGCGCACCCAGACGCCGAGCTCGAGCGAGGTGCGGCCCAGCACCTCGCTCGAGCTGTAGCCGACGAGTCGCTCGAAGGTCTGGTTGACCATCGCGTAGCGGCCGGTCGCCATGTCGGTGAGCGTGATCACGTCGGGGCTGGTCGCGACCAGGTGCGACAGCATCGTTTCCGAGCGGCGTACCGCCTCCTCGGCGGTGCGGCGCTCGGTGTCGTCGACATAGATCGACAGCGTCGCCGGGCCGCCCGCGGCCTCGACGCGCACACCGGTGGCGCGCACCGAGACGCGCCGCCCGTCGGGCAGCGAGAGCCTGAAGTCGGCCACCGGCAGCGCGTCGCCCGGCGGCGCCTCGACCAGCTCGTCGAGCCGGCGCCGCTCGCGTTCGCGCGAGTCGCCGCTCTCGTACGCGGCGAGCAGGTCGCGGCCGAGCAAGGTGTCGAGCGCCGAGTGGCCGAACAACGCCACGCCAGCCGCGTTGGCATCGATCACGGCGCCGTGGCGGTGCAGCACCAGCGGCGTCGGGATGCGCTCGAACAGCGCCTGGTAGCGGGTCTCGGTCTCGAGCAGCGACTGGCGCGCCGCCAGCTCGTCGCTGACGTCGCGCGCCACGCCCCAGTAGCCGACGAAGACGCCGCGCTCGTCGAAGCGCGGCTCGCCACTGACCACCAGCGAGCGCGGCGCACCGCCGCCGACGCGCCAGCGCACCGCGCGGTCGCGGAAGGGCACGCGGGTGTCCAGGTCGGCGAGCAGGGCATCCAGCGTCTCGGCGTCGCAGTCGAAGGACGGCAGCTCCCAGGGCACGTGGCCGATGCCGTCGATCACGCTGGGGGCCGGCGGGGTGACGCGCTGGTTGATGACCTCGACCAGCCGGTAGGCCTGGTCGATCTCCCAGTAGGCGTCGGCGGCGATCGCGAGCAGGCCGCTGAAGCGCCGCTCGCGCTCGTCCGCCGAGCGCACGAAGCGCGAGACGACGAACGAGACGAGCAGGCCGCTGGCCAGACCGAGGCCGACGAGCAGCAGCTGCATCCCCAGCTGCAGCGGCCAATCGTCGACGTGCTGTGGCGCTGCGGCAAGCCCCGAGCGCTCGCCCAGCGTGACGACGACGAGGCCGAGCGCGGACACCGCCGCGAGCAGCAGCCCGGCGCGCCGCCCGGCCGCGGCGCTGGCCACGCAGACGAGCAGCGCGAAGAAGCCGAGCCCGGGCGACACCAGGCCCAGCCCGTAGACCAGCGCCGACGCGGTGATCGTGCCCGCCGTCGCGACGAGCAGCGCGACCATCAGCCGCTCGACCCAGATCCCGCGCGCACGGATGGCCAGCGCGGCGCACAGCGCGAGCACGACATGGGCGCCGATCAGCGCCAAGCGCACCGGCTCCTCCACCGGCGACGGCAGCAAGGCCAGCAGCAGCGCGTCGACGACGAAGGCGATCGCCGCGGTGGCGAAGAAGTAGCGCGTGATCAGCCGACGCACGCTGCGCCGCCCATCGCTGGCACGTCGCAGCGCCGGACGTGGCAGCCGGTGCAGCGCGGATTCTTCGAGCGTGGGCGCGTACACGGCTGCCTTCGAGAGCGGTGGGTCAGCTGCTGCCGCGCGCGCGCTGCAGCAGCGCGCGGGTGGCTTCGGCGGCGGCGCGCGCGGCCTGCGCGAAGTCGTCGCCGGCGCTCGCATAAAGCACGGCGCGCGACGAATTGACGATGATCGGCGCACCCGGTCGCCAGCCGGCGCGCACCGTCGCTTCGGCGTCGCCGCCCTGGGCGCCGACGCCCGGGATCAGCAGCGGCAGCGACGGCGCGAGTTCGCGCACGCGCGCGATCTCGCGCGGGTAGGTCGCGCCGACCACCAGGCCGAGCTGGCCGCCGCGGTTCCACTCGCCGGCGGCCAGGCGCGCGATGCGTTCGTACAAGAGCTCGCCGCTGTCCAGGCGCTGCGCTTGCAGGTCGTCGCCGCCGGGGTTCGAGGTGCGGCACAGCAGGATCAGTCCGCGACCGTCGTAATGCATGTAGGGCTCGATCGAGTCCAGCCCCATGAACGGCGACAGCGTCACCGCGTCGGCCCGGTAGCGTTCGAAGGCCTCGCGCGCGTACTGCGTGGCGGTGCTGCCGATGTCGCCGCGCTTGGCGTCCAGGATCACCGGCACGCCCGGCGCCAGGCGGTGGATCGTCGCCATCAGCCGTTCGAGCTGGTCCTCGGCGCGCTCGGCCGCGAAGTACGCGATCTGCGGCTTGTAGGCGCAGACGAGGTCCTTCGTCGCCTCGACGATGGCCGCGCAGAAGTCGTGGATGCGCGACGCGTCGTTTTTCCACGCGCCGGGGAACTTCGCCGGCTCGGGGTCGAGGCCGACGCACAGCATCGACTGCTGGCGCGTCTGCGCGGCGGCGAGGGCGTCGGTGAAGCTGCATGCTCAGGCCCGCCGGGCCAGCGTCGCCGCCAGGCCGGTGTAGCTGGCCGGGGTCATCGCCTTCAGCCGGGCACGCTCGGCCTCGGGCAGCGCGAGCGCGTCGATGAAGCCGGCCATCGCCTCGCGCGTGACGGCCTTGCCGCGCGTCAGCGCCTTCAGCTGCTCGTACGGTTCGGGCAGGCCGTGGCGACGCATCACGGTCTGCACCGCTTCGCCCAGCACCTCCCAGGCCGAGTCCAGATCCTCGGCGAGCGCGGCTTCGTTGAGCTCGAGCTTGCCCATCCCGCGCAGCAGGCTGTCGTGGCCGAGCAGCGCGTAGCCGAGCGCGACGCCCATGTTGCGCAGCACCGTGCTGTCGGTCAGGTCGCGCTGCCAGCGGCTGACCGGCAGCTTCTGGCTCAGGTGGGCGAGCAGCGCGTTGGCCAGGCCGTAGTTGCCCTCGGCGTTCTCGAAGTCGATCGGGTTGACCTTGTGCGGCATCGTGCTCGAACCCACCTCGCCGGCCTTCGTCTTCTGCTTGAAGTAGCCGAGCGAGATGTAGCCCCAGACGTCGCGGCACCAGTCGATCAGGATCGTGTCGCAGCGAACGACGGCGTCGAACAGCTCGGCCATGTAGTCGTGCGGCTCGATCTGCACCGTGCAGGGGTTGAAACCCAGCCCCAGGTGCTGCTCGACGACCTTGCGGCTGAAGCCTTCCCAGTCGAAGTCCGGCCAGGCGGCCAGGTGCGCGTTGTAGTTGCCGACCGCGCCGTTCATCTTCGCCAGCAGGCGTACCTCGGCGATGCGCGCGCGCGCCGTCTGCAGCCGCGCCAGCACGTTGGCGATCTCCTTGCCCACCGTCGTCGGGCTCGCGGTCTGGCCGTGCGTGCGGCTGAGCATCGCGACGCCGGCCCAGGCGTGGGCCATCGCGCGCAGGCGCTCGATCAGGCGGTCCAGCGCCGGCAGCAGCACCTGCTCGCGCGCGCTCTTGAGCATCAGCGCGTGGCTGGTGTTGTTGATGTCCTCGCTGGTGCAGGCGAAGTGGACGAACTCGCCCACCCGCTGCAGCTCGGCGTGCTTCTCGAAGCGCGACTTGAGCCAGTACTCGACCGCCTTCACGTCGTGGTTGGTGGTCTTCTCGATCTCCTTGATGGCTTGCGCGTCGGCCTCGGAGAAGCGCACCACCAGCCCGCGCAGCAGCCCGCGCGCGGCCTCGGACAGCGGCGGAAACTCGGCCAGCCCGGCGTCGGACAACGCGACGAACCATTCGACCTCGACCTGCACGCGGCGGTGCATCAGGCCGAACTCGGACAGCAACGGACGCAGCGCGGCCAGCTTGGGCGCATAGCGGCCGTCGAGCGGCGAAAGGGCGGTAAGGGTGGAGATTTGCATCGGGCAGTGCTGGGTGATCGGCAGAACCCGGCGGCCGGTGAACGCCCGGCGCGGACGCTGCCCGTGGAGGAATGCCGATTTTAGGCGGCGGGGGGTGTCGCGCCCGTGGCGCGGACGCTCAGCCGAGCAGGGTCCACAGCGCGACGGCGCCCATCGCGACGGCCAAGGTCGCGCCGTAGGCCGCCATCACCGCAGCGTTGCGCGCGACCGTCGCGCCCCAGCGCCCACCGTAGACGCGGCGCGACGCGAGCAGCGCATGCACCGGCATCGACAGCGTGGCCGCGATCGTCAATGCGTTGACCTGCAGCAGCGTGAGCAGGATCGCGACGAACCAGTAGGCGTGCAGGTGCAGCGCGAAGACCAGGTGCTCGGTGTAGCGCAGGCCCCGGTTCCACCAGGCCAGCTTCAGCCACAGCGCGAACATCGGCAACAGCACGAACATCGCCTGGCCGAAGTGGCTGACGAAGCGCTCGGGGGCGAGTTCGAATTCGCGGCGCAGCGCGCGCCGGTCCAGGTCGAGCCGCCGCTCCAGCCGCCGGCAGAGCCAGCCCGGCAGGTTCTGGCAGTAGAAGGCACCGTCGCGCATCCCGACCCGGCCCTGGCCGACCATCTCGACCTGAAGCTCGTTCGTGTGCGCGAGCTTGTCGGCCGTGCCGGGGGGCAGGTCCACGTCGACCGTCGTCGCCAGCCGCAGCGCGAGCAGCGCGAACAGGCTGATCGTCAGGTACAGCCGCAGCGGCTGCACGTAGCGGCGCCGGCGGCCGGCGAGGTATTCGCGCGTCAGCGCGCCGGGCTTCAGGAACAGCAGCTTCAGCGTGCGCCACAGCGCGCCTTCGGTGGCCAGGTAGTGGCCGCCGAACTGCTGCGCGAATTCGCGCAGCGTCGGCGCCCGCACGACGCTCTCCTGTCCGCAGTCGGGGCAGTAGTTCGGCCGCGGCGATGCGAAAGCGTGGCCGCAGTTCAGGCAGGCGTCGGTGGCGGGCGGGGGGTCGGCCATCGGCGGCGATGGTAACGAAGGCGAGGCGGCGGGCGGCGGCGCGCCGATACGACTGTGGCGATTTGCAAAGTCGGTGCCGCCGCGTCAGCCGCCGGCCGTGGCCGGCCGTTCAGGAGCAACCCATCGAACGACGAGGCTGGCCATGATCTCTCGCCCTGCAATGCGCCGAACGACCGTCGTCGCGCTGGTCGCCACCACCGCCGCCCTGCTCGCCGGCTGCGTGGTCGTCCCGGGACGACCCTATGACGGCGGCGCGGTGGTCGCGGTCGCACCGCCGCCGGCGCGGGTCGAGTTCGCCGGCGCGCCGCCGGGGGCCGGCTACCTCTGGCTCGGCGGCTGGTGGGGCTGGGTCGGCGGCCGCCATGTCTGGAACCCGGGCCATTGGGCGGCACCGCGGCCGGGCTACCGCTGGGCGCCGCACCGCTGGGACCACGACGGCCGGGGCTGGCGCGAGCACGGCGGGCGCTGGGAGCGCGACTGAGTTCGCGCGCGCAAGGCCGACGGGGCGAGTGCCGCGGCTGCTAAATTCGGCGCCACCTCCCACCCCAGGTGCTGCGCGATGATCCACGGCTACAACCCGCCCGAGCGTTTCCTGCCCTATCTGAGCTGGGCCCAGATCGCCGAGCTGCCCGACCGCGAGAACACGGTCATCGTGCTGCCCACCGGCTCGACCGAGCAGCATGGCCCGCACCTGCCCTGCGCGGTCGACACGATCATCGCCGCCGGCGTCGTCGGCCATGCGCTGCGGCGCGTGCCGCGCGAGGTGCCGGCCTACGCGATGGCGCCGGTCACCTATGGCAAGTCCGAGGAGCACCTGCATTTCCCCGGCACCGTCACGCTGACCGGCGAGACGCTGCTGGCGACGATGATCGAGATCGGCGAATCGGTCTACCGGGCCGGCTTTCGCAAGCTGCTCATCGTCAACGGCCATGGCGGCCAGCCGCAGGTGATGGAGATCGCCGCGCGCGAGCTGCGCCTGCGCCATGGCGACTACATCGTGCTGCCGCACTTCACCTGGCGGCTGCCGCACGTCGCGAACCGCTACCTGAGCGAGCGCGAGCGCCGGCTCGCGATGCACGCCGGCCATGCCGAGACCGCGATGCTGCTCGCGCTGGCGCCCGACACCGTGCGCATGGACCGCGCCGTCGCGAACTACCCGCCCGAGTTCCCGTCCAAGCTGCTCTCGCCCGACGGCCGCCCGGCCTGCGCCTGGACGGCGCGCGACTTCGGCCCCAGCGGCATCATCGGCGACCCGCTGCCCGCGACGCGCGAGCAGGGCGAGGCGATCCTCGATTCGCTCGCCGCGAGCTGGGCGCAGGCGATCGCCGAGCTGCACGCGCTGAAGTGGGTCGAACGCGACGAACTCACCTGGGGCCGCGGCGAGCAGCGCGGCCATGTCGAAGGCGCGCCGAAGTCCTAGACCGCGGCGTCGGCGAAGATCGCCTTCGCGCGCTGGCCCATGCCGCGCGGCAGCTTGCCGACGATCGCCAGCGCCGGCCCGCGCTCCAGCATCGCGCCGAACGCCGCGCGCAACGCGTCGGCGCCGACCGCATCCAGCGCCGCCTGGCGTTCCGCTGGCGAGCGCACGCGGCCGAGCGCGAGCAGGTCCAGCGCCGCTTCTTCCAGCCGCCGCCCGGGCTTTTCCTGCGCGCGCAACGCGCGCACCGCGACCTGGTTGCGCGCGCGCTCGAGGTCGACCGCATCGATCGCCTGCGCCTGCTCGCGCAGCAGCCGCCGCAGCGTGACCAGGCATTCGTCGATCTGCTCGGGCGAGGTCGAGATTTCCAGCACGAACTGGCCACAGGCGTCGAGCACGTCGGCCGAACAGGCGGCGTAGTAGACCAGGCCGCGGCGTTCGCGCAGCTCGTCCATCATCGGCGAACTCATGCCCTCGCCCAGCAGCGCGGCGGCCAGCGTGGCGACGCCGTCGTCGTGCTGGCGGCCGGCGGCCGGGAAGCCGAGCACGGCATGCGTCTGGCTGTGGCCGTCGAGCCGTCGCGCGGCCGCGCCGCCGCGCCAGACCGGCGTCTCGATGCGGTTCTCGGCGCCGCGCGCCAGCGTGCCGAAGCCGGCCTCGGCTGCGGCGACGAGCGCGTCGTGGTCGACGGCGCCGGCCGCCGCGACGATCAGGTTCGCCGCCGTGGTCTGGCGCTGCATGTGCGCCAACAGGTCGGCGCGCGCGAAGCGTTCGATGTTGCGTCGCGTGCCGATGACCGGCATCGCCATCGCCTGCGTGCCGTAGCACTCCCGGTCGAACAACCGGTAGGCGGTGGCGAGCGGGTCGTCCTCGTCGTCCGCGTACTCGTGCAGCAGCACGCCGCGTTCGCGCTCCAGCTCGGCCTCGGGAAAGCTGGGCGCGAGCAGGATGTCGGCGAGCATGCGCACGAACGCCGTCGCGTGCGCGGCCGCGCCGCGCATGTGGAAGGCGCTGTGGTCCTTGTCGGTGTGCGCGTTGACCTCGGCGCCCAGGCGTTCGGCGTCGAGGTTGATGCGGCGCGCGTCGCGCGTCGCGCTGCCCTTGAACACCATGTGCTCGACGACATGGCCGATGCCGTTCAGCGCCGGGCTCTCGTGCGCGCTGCCGCTGCGCAGGAACACGCTGACGCTGGCGGTGCGCGCGTTCGGCAGCGCGATCGTCAGCACGCGCAGCCCGTTGGCGAGCGTGGTGATGCGGGTGTCGGCGCTGTCGTGATCCGGGGTGGTGTCGGGCAAGGGGGACTCTTCAGGTTTCGATGCAGGCGTGAACGAGGGGCGGCAGCGGCGCGGCGTGGTCGTCGGTGCGCACCGCTGCCTGCACCGCGCGCACCGCGGCCCGCGCGGCGTCGTCGCTCGCCGCGTGGACCACCGCCAGCGCGTCGCCGGCGGCAACCGTTGCACCGAGGGGCTGCACCGCGGTCAGGCCAACGCGCGGGTCGATCGTATCGTCGCCGCGCCGCCGGCCGCCGCCGAGCTCGACCACCGCGAGGCCGAGCGCGCGCACGTCGATCGCCGCGACGACGCCGCTGCGCAGCGCAGGCACGTCGCGCTGCACCGGCGCGCGCGGCAGGCGCGGGTTGGCGAGCACGTCGCCCGGCCCGCCGAGCGCGGCGACCATGCGCGCGAAGCGCTCGGCCGCCGCGCCGCTGGCCAGCGCGCGTTCGGCGACGGCGCGCGCCGCGGTGGGCGTGTCGAACAGGCCGCCGAGATGGAGCAGTCGCGCGGCGAGCTGCAGCGTCAGCTCGATCAGCCGCGGCTCGCGCGCGGCGCCGGTGAGCGCGGCGATGGCCTCCTGCACCTCGAGCGCGTTGCCGGCGCTGTGGCCGAGCACCTGGTTCATGTCGGTGACCAGCGCCAGCGCCGGCAGCCCGGCGCCGCGCGCCACGCCGACCAGGCTCTGGGCGAGCGCTTGTGCTTCGGTCCGCTCGCGCATGAAGGCGCCGCTGCCGACCTTCACGTCGAGCACCAGCGCCTGCAGACCGGCGGCGAGCTTCTTGCTCAGGATGCTGGCCGTGATCAGCGGCAGGCTCTCGACGGTGGCGGTGACGTCGCGGATCGCGTACAGCCGGCGGTCCGCCGGCACCAGCGTCGGCGACGCACCGACGATCGCGCAGCCCGCGTCGCGCAGTGCGGCGACGAGCCGCCCGCGCGTCGGTGCCACGTCGTAACCGGGCAGCGCTTCGAGCTTGTCCAGCGTGCCGCCGGTGTGGCCCAGGCCGCGCCCGCTGATCATCGGCACCACGCCGCCGCAGGCCGCGACCAGCGGCGCGAGCAGCAGGCTGACCTTGTCGCCGACGCCGCCGGTGGAATGCTTGTCGAGCACCGGGCCGGGCAGGCCGGTGCCGGCCCAGTCCAGGACCTCGCCCGAGTCGCGCATCGCCAGCGTCAGCGCCACCGTCTCGCCACGGTCCATGCCGCGCAGCAGGATCGCCATCGCCAGCGCAGCGGCCTGCGCGTCGCTCCAGCCGCCGTCGGCCAGGCCGCGCACGAAGGCGTCGATCTGCGCACGCTCCAGCCGCCGGCCGTCGCGTTTGCTGCGGATGGTTTCGGTGGCGAGCATGGTGTCAGGGTGGTTGCACGACGCGTTCAGCGGGGCGGCGCAGCCCGATGATGCCGCGTCGCCGCCTGGCGCCTCGCGGGCCGGCGACGGACGTGGCCGCTCGAGCGTTCGCAGCGGTGGGCGGATCACGACCCGAAGAAACCGGTCGAGCCGTCATTTTCGCGGTCCGGAACCTGACGCTCGGGCAACGAGGGGTCACCAAGGAAGTGCCGATGCCATGACGATGTCGTCGCCGAGATCCTTCGCCCGCGACGCCGGCAGCCCGGTCGGCGTCCTGCACGGCACCCATCGGTGCGCCGAGCCGTTCGACCCCCGTCGTGGATCGATGCTCGCCACCGCTGCAGTGTCTGTTTGCCAACGCACAGACCCATGTTTCGTCTGGTCGGAGACTCTTCACGGAACTGGTCGTCGACGCGAGCATCGTGGCGCTTCGCCGATGGCGGTGCAAGCTGTAGAAGGGCGTCGATGTCGGCTGCGTGAGTTGCCGCGTGCCCGCGCCGCCTGCGGTTCCCGGCTTGGCACGAGCGGTGCAGGCTGGAGTCTTCGACCCGGAACAAGGGTCCCCAACGTGAAGGGCAAGATCATGACCGTCGCACGCATTACCGAAATCAGCAGCGTCAGTGGGGTGAGCTTTCAGGACGCCATCCTGCAAGGCGTCGAGCGCGCACACAAGACGCTGAAGAACGTCAAGGGCGCCTGGGTCAAGGACCAGGAAGTCTCCATCGACGATGGCAAGGTGACGGGCTACAAGGTGATCCTGAAGGTGACATTCATCCTGACGGATTGAGCGCCGGCTTGCCCGGAGCGAGCCGGCCCTCGGCATGGCAGTGGCGCGTCGGCGCACCCCTCGAGCGTCATGACGCGGTCTTCGCGCATCGACTCCCGGTGATGCCGCCCATGGCGCGACACCTGCGGCCATGACGGGCGTCATCGACAGCGTCGCCTACCGAAGCGGCCAACGCCTGGGCGACATCTCCATCGACGATGTCAGCGACGTCATCAAGCAGCCCGAGACGTTCGTATGGCTCGGGCTGCACGAGCCCGACGACACGTTGCTGCTCAAGATCCAGGAAGAGTTCGGTCTGCATGAACTCTCGATCGAAGACGCCCACCATGCGCACCAGCGGCCCAAGATCGAGGTCTACAGCAACTCGATCTTCATCGTGCTGAAGACCGCACAGTTGGAGCAAGGACAGGTGGTCTACGGCGAGACCCATCTCTTCGTCGGTCCGAACTTCCTGGTGTCGGTGAGGCACGGCGCGTCGTCGAGCTATGCGCAGGTTCTGCGAGCGCTGCGCGCAGAGCACGAAGGTCGTTGCCAAGGGTCCAGGCTTCGCCCTCTATGCGGTGCTGGACTTCGTGGTCGACAACTACCAGCCGATCGTGGCGCAGTTCGAGAAGGACTTCGACGCGATCGAGACGGACATCTTCAAGGGACAGTTCGACAGGCTGGTCATCGAGCGGCTCTATGACCTGAAGCGGCATCTGCTGGAATTGCGCAACGCGGCGTTGCCCGTGGCCGACATCAGCGGCGAGTTGATTCGCCTCCACGAAGACCTGATCCCGAAGGAGTTGCGTGCCTACTTCCGCGACATCCAGGACCATGTGTCGCGGCTGGTGGGCCTGATCGACGGCATGCGCGAGATGTTGACCACCGCGATGCAGGTGAACCTGGCGTTGGTGGCCAATAACCAGAACGAGGTGGTCAAGCGCCTGGCAGGCTGGGGCGCGATCCTGGCCATTCCGACCGTCGTCTTCAGCCTGTACGGCATGAATTTCGAGTGGATGCCGGAGTTGAAGTGGCGGCCTGGATATCCCGTGGCCGTGGTCCTGACACTGCTGGGCTGCGTCTTTGTTCACCGTCGCCTGCGTCGGGCTGGATGGGTCTAGCCATTCGCAGTTTTCGCAGAGGCCGGCGTTGCGCCCATTGCAGCCGCATCGGCCCAGCGCTGGCGTCGAATCCACGGTCCCGCCGGCGCGGCGGCCGGCACCCAACATCGGGCGCCCTGGACCGGCTCCGTTGACGGACGGTTGACGCGATGGCGGAATCCAGGCTGGCGATCTACGGCGCGATTGCGGCGAATGTCGCGATCGCGGCGACGAAGTTCGTGGTCGCCGGCATCACCGGCAGCTCTGCGATGCTGTCCGAAGGCATCCATTCGTCGGTCGACACGTTCAACGGCGTCCTGCTGCTCGTGGGCATCCGGCTCAGCCGGCGGCCCGCCACGCCGGAGCATCCGTTCGGACATGGCAAGGAGCTGTATTTCTGGAGCCTCATCGTCGCGGTGCTGATCTTCGGCCTCGGCGGCGGCGTGTCGTTTTTCGAAGGCGTGCAGCATCTCCGCCATCCGGAGCCCATGCGCGACCCGGCCTGGAACTATCGGGTGCTCGCCGCGGCGGCGCTCTTCGAGGGCGTCAGCTTCGCCATCTCGCTTCATCAGTTCCTGAAGCAGGCGGGGGCCACCCCGTTCTGGGAAGCGCTTCACCGGAGCAAGGACCCGACCACCTACACCGTGCTGGCGGAAGACGCTGCTGCGCTGGTGGGCCTGGCCATCGCCGCGCTCGGCATCGCGCTCGGTCATCGGCTGGACATGCCGGCACTCGACGGCGCGGCGTCGCTGCTCATCGGCGTGCTGCTCGCCGGCGTCGCGATCCTGCTCACCTGGGAGTCGCGTGGTTTGCTCATCGGCGAAGGCATTCGTCCGGAGACGGCGCGAGCCATTCGCGGCATCGCACTCGCGCAGCCGAAGGTGCGCGACGTGGGGCGCGTCCTGTCGATGTATGTCGGACCCGACGATGCGCTGGTCACGATGGATCTCGATTTCGACGAGGGCACGGCGGCCGCCGAGGCGGCGGTCGCCATCGCCGATGTCGAGCGGCAGGTGCGACGACGCTTTCCCATGATCAAACGGCTCTTCATCGAGTCGGGCTCCGCCTCCGCGCAACAGCGGTGGTCCAGGCCGGATGCGATCCGCGTGCCGGGCGATCCACCGGCCACGCCGAGCCTGCCCCCGCACGCGCCGAGTCCGCCGTGAACCGAACGCGAATGGCCAACCCTTGCGCCGGGTCGAGGTGGCCGCCGCCGATGTGGCCGATCGCGCAGGCCAGCGTCAGGACCGTCAGGCCGATGCCCGGGCCCGGAAACGCGGCGTCGACCCGCTGGCCGTGCGCTTATCCCAGCCTGCCCAGCGTTCCGGTGGCCTCTGCCAGCAGGTAGTAGAAGGTCACGCGACTCTTCTGCGCGGTTGCCTTCATCTTGTCGGCGGCGACCTTGATGCCGGCGTCTGCCGTCTCTGCGGACAGCCCGAGCTTCTTCGCCGCGAAACCCTCGCGAACGGTGGCCAGTTCCTTCGGGTCCGAGGTGGCCACGAGCGACGAATCGGTGCGCTGCAGCGCAATGCCGCAGTACTTGACGATCGCCGCCACGGCAGCTTCATTGACGTTGGTGGTGTACTTGTTGACGTCGATCACATGGTCGGTCATGAAACGCTCCTGGCTGAAGACCCGCTGATCCGGAACTGCAACATGTTCCAGCCCCGCCGCGTTGCGCAGCGTCAATGCTCGCGACAGCCTCCCGCCGCGGCCGGGGCGGCTCAATAGCGGTCCGCCGGGCGTGGCGCCGGCGCGCCGCCGAGCACGGCTTCGATGTCGTCCAGCAGGCTGCTCGCGCCGATGCGAAAGCGCTTCGGCGTCGGCGCGCCGAAGGCTTCCCGAGCGAGCGCCAGGTAGGTCGCCGCATCGGCCACCGTGCGCACGCCGCCGGCGGCCTTGAAGCCCACGTGCGAACGCGCCGCCGGGTCGGCGTTGATCGCCTGCAGCATCAGCCGCGCGGCCGCCGGCCTGGCGCCGGTCCGGGTCTTGCCGGTGCTGGTCTTCAGGAAGTCGGCGCCGGCGTCGAGTGCGATGCGGCAGGCCAGGGTGATGCGCGCCGCATCCTGCAGCTCGCCGGTCTCGAGGATCACCTTCAGCACGAGCCCGGCGCAGCCACGCCGCACCGCGGCCAGCAGCGCGGGCGCGGCGTCCAGCGCGCGCCAGGGCATCACGACGTCGACCTCCTGCGCGCCGGCGTCCACGATCGCCGCGGTGTCGCGCAAGGCCCGTTCGCGGTCGGTGCCGCCGTCGGGGAAGTTGGCCACCGCGGCGACCGCGATGGCGGCCGGCAGCCTGGCGCGCGCGAAGGCGGCGAAGCGCGGCCAGACGCAGACCGCCGCCACGGCGCCGAACGGCCCCTGCGCGCGCTCGCACAGGCGCGCGATGTCGGCCTCGGTGTCGGCGTCGTTCAGGCTCGTCAGGTCCAGGCAGGCGAGTGCGAGGCGGGCCGTGGCGCGGGGGTCGTCCATCGTCACGGCTCCAGCGCGGCGATCACGGCTTCGAGCAGCCGCTGCGCGCGCTCGCCCCCGGCCTGCGCACCGGCCAGCGTGTGCGCGTGGCTGAGCGTCTCGTCGGACAGGCCGGCGGCCATGTTGGTGACGAGGCTCAGCGCGAGCACGCGCAGCCCGGCGTGGCGCGCGAGGATGGTCTCCGGCACCGTGCTCATGCCGACGGCGGTCGCGCCGGCGCCGCGCAGCCAGCGGATCTCGGCCGGCGTCTCGAACTGCGGCCCGAGCACCCAGGCGTAGACGCCTTCGCGCAGCGCGATGCCGAGCCGGTGCGCGACCGCGAGCGCCTGTGCGCGCAGCGCGGGGTCGTAGGCGTGGGACAGGTCGACGAAGCGCCGCTCGTCGGTGCCGCCGGCCGCGCCGACGAGCGGCGAGCGCTGCGCGATGTTCAGGTGGTCGGCGACGAGCATCAGCGCGCCCGGACGCAGTGCCTCGTCCAGGCTGCCGGCGGCGCTGGTCTGCACCAGGACCCGTACGCCGGCGGCGGCCAGGCTGCGGATCGCGCCGGCCATCGCGGCTGCGTCGCCGGTCTCGTAGGCATGCTGGCGGCCGGCGAGCACGGCCACTTCGGGCCCGCCCGGCCCGCCGAGTCGGCCCAGGTGCAGCCGCCCGGCATGACCGGCAACGCCGGGCCGCGGGAAGGCCGGCAGCTCGGCGTAGTCGATCGCGACACCCTCAACGCGATCGGCCAGCGGCGCCCAGCCCGAGCCGAGCAGCAGCGCGATCTTCGGCGCGACGCCGCTGGCGCGGATGCGCGCCGCGCTGGCGGCGACGGCGTCGGTGCTGGCGGGGCCGGTGCGCTCGTTCATGCGCGCGCATTGTGGCGCGCCCGGCCGGACGCGGCCGGCCCGCGCCGGCTACTTGCTGCCCTTGATGCGGGTCAGGTAGTCGGCGATCACGGCCACGTCGTCCGCGGGGATCGGTGCCTTGAAGACGTTCTTCATCTTGTTCACCTCGGCCAGCCAGGTGTCGCGGGTCATGTCGGGCTGGTTCAGCACCATGCCGGCCGAATGGCAGGTCAGGCAATGGCTGTTCGCGGCCTGCGTGCCGGGGCCGGTGCCGGCGAACCGGCGGCCGCTGCCGGGCAGCTGCACGCTTTCGGGCTTCGGCGCCGCGGCCCGGGCCGGCAGCGAGGTCAGCGCGGTCCAGGCTGCGGCGGCGGTGGCGACGGCGCACGAGCGCGAAGCGGACTCGTTGGTGTTGGTTCATGCCGTTTGCTCCTCGCTCAGGCGGCCATCACGGGAGTGGACTCGACCACGTTGCGCATGAAGCCGCCCGGGTTCCAGTTCGGCGTCATCGGCTGCTGCAGCCCGTCGCTGTTCGTGCAGCGGACCCTCAGCGTCTGCGCGCCCTTGTCCAGCACCACGTAGGTATGCCACTGGCGGAAGCTGTACTTGCCGTGGTCGGCTTCGAGCCGGGTCGCCATCCAGCTGCGGCCGCCGTCGGTGGACAGCTCGACCCGCTGGACGCCGGCGTCGCCGCCGAACGCGATGCCGCGTACCAACTCGGGCCGCGCCGCACCGACCGTGGCGCCGGCGGCGAGGTTGGTGATGAACGAGCGCGGCACCATCCGGTTGATCGGCACCATCTTCACGCCCGGTGCCATGTTCGCGTGCGGCCAGTTGTCCGGGATCTCGTAGGCCGGGTGCATCCAGAAATTGGTGTCGGGCTGGTCGAGCACGCGCACGCTCTGCAGCATCTTGGTCCAGTAGGTGGCGTACCAGCCCGGGACGACGAGCCGCATCGGGAAGCCGTTCAGCAGCGGCAGCGCCTGGTCGTTCATCTGCCAGGCGATCATCACCTCGCCGTCGCGCGCGTGGTCGATGGCGAGCGCCTTCTTCAGGTTCGGCGCACCTGCGACCACCGGCCGCTCGGCGCCCTCGGTCTGCACCTGCACCGCGCCGGCCTTGACGCCGGCGGCGTCGAGCACGTCCTTCAGCCGCACGCCGACCCAGCGCGCATTGCCCATCGCGCCGTTGCCCCATTCGCCGCCGGCCACGCGCGGCTGGAAGAAGCCGCGCGAGTTGCCCGAGCACTGGTTCACCGCCGCCAGCTCGACATGCTTGAACTTGCGCATCAAGTCGAACACGGTGAACTTCAGCTCGCGTTCGACATGGCCGCTCACCGTCATCTCGAACTCGTGCGGGTCGACTGGGTCGGGATGTCGGCCCAGTGCCAGCGCACGTAGAAGCGGTCGACCGGCGTGAACGGGCCTTCGTCGTAGACCGAGAACGGCGTCTCGAGCAGTGGCGGGCGCGTGCGCTGCAGGATCATCGAGCCCTTCTGCGGGAACGCGGTCGTCAGCGCGCGCTCGTCGGGGCCGCCCGGCAGCGGCAGCGTCACCGAGCCGGCGGCCAGGCTGGGCCGGGCCAGCGCGGTGGCGCCCAGGCCGATGGCGCCGGCCTGCAGCAGCAGGCGGCGGGACAAGGCGTCGTTGAAGCGTGATCGCGGATGGGACATGGCCGGGGTCCTTCCTGGAGGGGTGGCGTGGGCGGACACCGGAACGACGGCTCCCGAAGACACGCGCCGCGATTAGAAACGCTGCCGGCCGCGGAAGTTCGGCCGCTCCGGGAAAGTCCGCGGATGGCGCCGATCACCAGTGGCTTCGAGAGAGTTGGAACTGACGATATGGATCAGTTGCCAGCGGTCCGACACCGCTCAAGGCGTGCCGAAGTCGACCGCCCAGGCCAGGTCGACGACCGGCGTCGCGAGACCGCCATGCAGCGACTTGACGTAGCCGAGCGCCAGCTTGAGCGAACCGAAGCGGCCCATCCGCCGGCCGGCCCAGGCCATCGGCTGGACGATCGCGCCGCCGCTGCTGTCGACGCCGCCGCCGCCGGCCGCGCCGACCATCGCCTCGGCGCCGGCACTCCAGGCCCGGTCGGCGCCGAAGCGCGTGCCCGCGCCCAGGCCGATCAGCCCGACCGAATAAGCGCCGGCACCGCCGCGCATCGCGCTCAGCGCGCGGCCGCCGGCGTAGAGCCCGCCGCCGATCGAGCGCCGCACCTCGAGCCCGATCGCGTCCAGGCTGGGCGCGCCGCCGGTCTTGCGCTGCGCGCGCACGTAATGCTCGACGCTGAGCGCCCACTCGGTGTCGTGCACGGTCTTGAACGACGGCGCCGGTGTGCCCGCCGGTGTCGGGGCGCCCAACGCCACGCCGACCGCGAGTTGCACGTAGCGCGCGCTGAAGTCGCCCGTGAACGCGCGCACGCGCCCGGCCTCGAGTTCGAGCGTCGCATCGCGGCCCAGCGCCAGCCGGCCGACCGCGCCCAGCTTGGCGAACGTGCCGCCGCCGGTGGCGACACCGCCGCCGCCGGCCAGACCGAGCGCGCCGTGCAGGCCGACGCGCACGCGTGCGTCGGCGGGCCAGAGCGCGAGCAAGCCGGCGCCGAACTCGGCGTAGCCGCTGGCGCCGCCCTTGGCCGCGCCGGCGGCTTCGAGCGTGGTCGCGAGCCAGCGCCCGGCCGGCCGCTCGGCACGCACGCCGACGGTGTCGAAGCCGGCGCGCGAGCCGCTGGCCCCATAACGGCCGAGCTGCACCGAAAAGCGCTGCAGCCCGAGCCCGCCGGCGCCGGCGAAGGCCAGCGACTGCCCGTCGTGGCCCGGTTCGGCGAACGCGAAGGCGTCGTGCACCGAGACCTGCAGGCCGAGCTGCGAGCTGCGAATCGTGCCGCTCGGGAAGCGCACCTGCGATGCGGTGACGCCGGCCGACCAGGCGCCGAAGTCGAACATCAGCTCGGCATGCGGGCGCAGCATCAGCCCGCCGCCGACCGGTGCCGCCGCGCCGCCGCCGCCGCCGACGTAAAGCCCGGCGCCGAGCTGCCAGCGCGGCGCCAGTTGCCAGCGATGCTGGCCCTCGACGCCCCAGGTGAAGAGCCCGCCGCGGTGGCCCGTGGCCGCGCCGTACAGCGCCGGCCCGACCCACCAGCCCGGCGCGAGCTCGAACACCAGGCTGGTGCCGATCAGGCCCATCGGTTCGCCGCCGGGCAGGCGCACGCGCTCGAGGCTCGCCGACAGGTCGGCCGGCAGCGACGAGACGGACGCGGCCGGTTCGGCGGCGCCCGCCGTGGCGGCAGCGCAGCCGGCGAGCACGAAGGTCAGAAGGGTTCGCATGGGGGCTCCTGTCGGCGGCGCGGCGATCAGCTCTTCGCGTTGTCGGTCTCGCGCACGAAGCGCGCCACGTTGTCGTGCAGCGTGGCCAAGGAGGCCGGGTCGTCGTACATCATGTGGCCGGCCGGGTAATGGTGGACCTCGATGTTCGCCGCGAGCGCCGCCGGGATCGTCAGATGGTTCAACTCGTACTCGGCGGCGAAGAACGGTGTCGCGAGGTCGAAGTAGCCCGCGTGCATCGCGACCTTCAGCCGCGGGTTGACGAGCATCGCGGTGGCCAGGTCGGGCATCACGTTGAGCGTGCCCGACCGCGCATGGTCCGCGCCCGGCGGCCGGTGCTTGTCGTCCCAGGTCTCCCAGACGTCGGCCGACGCGCGGTAGTCCAGCGTCGCGCCGAACTTCAGCGTGTTGCGCGCGTAGTCGTTGTACAGCGAGACATAGGCCGACTCGATCGCCGACGACTGCGGGTCGTAGTCGGCGTCCTTGGCCAGCCGGTCCAGCGAGGGGCCGGTGTAGCGCGTGTCGAGCCGGCCGACGGTGAGGCCGGTGTCGGCGAGCAGCTGGTTGCAGAACATGCCGCCGTAGACGCGCAGCTCGGCGCGCTCGAGGTAGGGCGCGGGCAGGCCGATGAAGCCGCTCAAGGTCTCGGCGACCGCGCGCCGCGTCTCGGGAGCGATCGCGTTGCCGGCGGTCAGCGCCTGCAGGTAGTCGCCGAGCGCGAAGCGGCGCGCCGCGGCGACGAGCTTGTCCAGCGTCTGCGGCGAGCGGTCCGCCCAGGCCGGCAGGCGGCGGTGGTACCAGGCGGTGGCAGCGTAGGTCGGCACGGCGAGCGCGTAGGCCAGGTCGTCGCCCGGCGAATACTGCGGGTCGTCCGCACTGAAGCCGAAGTTGAGCACCTGCGACAGCAGGACCACGCCGTTCATGTCGACGCTCTCCTGGCTCTGCAGGCGCTGCACCAGCACCGCCGAGCGCGTCGTGCCGTAGCTCTCGCCGAACAGGTAGCGCGGCGCGTTCCAGAGGTTGAACCGGGTGAGGAACTTCTTGACGAAGCGGGCGAAGGCGGCGGCGTCCTGGTCGGTGCCCCAGAACTCCTTTTCCTTCTCCTTCAACTTCTCGCGTTCCTTGGCCTTGTCCTTGTCGACCGCGACGATGCGGCCGAAGCCGGTGCCGGGGGCGTCGATGAAGACCAGGTCGGCGACGTCGAGCAGCGAGTATTCGTTGTCGACCAGCCGGTACGGCGCGGCCGGCCCGCGCCGGCCGTTGCCGGTGAGCACGCGCTTCGGGCCGAACGCGCCCAGGTGCAGCCAGACGGTGGACGAGCCCGGCCCGCCGTTGTAGAGAAAGATCACCGGCCGCGGTGCGGCGCCGGGTGAGGCCTTGGCGAAATAGG
The DNA here is from genome assembly GCA_963788635.1 of uncultured beta proteobacterium. Classification (GTDB taxonomy): domain Bacteria; phylum Pseudomonadota; class Gammaproteobacteria; order Burkholderiales; family Burkholderiaceae_C; genus Rubrivivax. Next base: position 186,089 of record CAWBHE010000007.1, read on the forward strand.
CCACGTAAGACATCACCGCGCTCGGTTCCTCGTGGCTGTCGTCGACGGGCAGCAGCCCGGCCACCGCGCGGTACTCGATGCGCCGGCCCTGGACCTGCACCACGCCGGTGGTCGTCTGCGACTGTTCCTTGAGCCGCGGGTCGAGCGCCGGGTCGGCCGCCGTCTCGCCGGCGCCGCCCGAAGCGGCGGGGGCTTCGGCGGCCAGCGCCTGGGCTGCGGGCAGCAGCGTCAACAGGCCGGCGCCGCCGGCGAGCAGGGTGCGGCGGCGCAGCGCGGGGGCGGTCGGGGTCGGCATCGGTGTGGTTCCGGGCTATGAAAGTCGCGCATGGTAGTCGCCAGGCGTGGGTGTGTGGGTGGGTGGGCCGGGCGCCGGCTTATGCTGGCGCGATCCCTGCATCACCGCTGCCGCCACCATGCTGATCCGCAACGCCACCTTGCCCGACGGCCGCACCGGCATCGACCTGCTCGTCGAGGGCGGGCGCATCGCCGCCGTCGGCCCGGCGCTCGCGGCGCCGCCGGGCACCGAACTCGTCGACGCCGGCGGCTGGCTGCTCGCCCCGCCCTTCGTCGACGCGCACTTCCACCTCGACGCGACGCTCAGCCACGGGCTGCCGCGCGTCAACGCCAGCGGCACGCTGCTCGAGGGCATCGCGCTGTGGGGCGAGCTGAAACCGCAGCTGACGCAGGAAGCGCTGGTCGAGCGCGCGCTCGCCTACTGCGACTGGGCGGTGGCGCGCGGGCTGCTCGCGATCCGCTCGCATGTCGACGTCTGCGACGACAGGCTGCTCGCAGTGGAGGCGCTGCTGCACGTCAAGCAGCGCGTCGCGCCCTACCTCGATCTGCAGCTGGTCGCCTTTCCGCAGGACGGCGTGCTGCGCGCGCCCGGCGCCTGGGCGAACCTGGTGCGCGCGCTCGACCGCGGTGTCGACGTGGTCGGCGGCATCCCGCACTTCGAGCGCACGGCCGAGCAGGGCGCCGAGAGCGTGAAGCGGCTGTGCGAGCTGGCCGCCGAGCGCGGCCTGCCGGTGGACATGCACTGCGACGAGAGCGACGACCCGGCGAGCCGCCACATCGAGACGCTGGCCTTCCATGCCCAGCGCCTGGGGCTGCAGGGCCGCGTCACCGGCTCGCACCTGACGTCGATGCATTCGATGGACAGCTATTACGTCAGCAAGCTGATCCCGATGATCAAGGAGGCCGGCGTGCACGCGGTCGCCAACCCGCTCATCAACATCACGCTGCAGGGCCGGCACGACGGCTATCCGAAGCGGCGCGGCATGACGCGCGTGCCCGAGCTGCTCGCCGCGGGCGTCAACGTCGCCTTCGGCCACGACTGCGTGATGGACCCCTGGTACTCGCTCGGCTCGGCCGACATGCTCGAGGTCGCCGCGATGGGCTTGCACGTCGCGCAGATGACCTCGCAGCAGGCGATGCGCCATTGCTTCGACGCGGTCACCGTCAACGCCGCGCGCATCCTCGGCCTCGAAGGCTACGGCCTCGAGCCCGGTTGCCGCGCCGACTTCGTGCTGCTGCAGGCGCGCGACCCGGTCGAGGCGATCCGCTTGCGCGCGCAGCGCCTTCTCGTGGTGCGCCGCGGGCGCGTGGTCTCGCGCATGCCGGCGGCGACGGCGTCGCTAGCCCTGCCCGGCCGGCCCGTGGCCGTGGATTTCACGCGACAGCGCTGAACGCGGGATCGGTCGCGCGGACCGCTTGGCTAGAATGATTTCAACCCCGGATATGTGGCAGTCAAGCAACCCATGAAACTGATCGGTTCACTCACCAGCCCGTACGTGCGCAAGGTGCGCGTCGTGATGGCCGAGAAGAAGCTCGACTTCCAGCTGCTGCTCGAGGACGTCTGGAGCACCGACGCGGTGCTCAAGTACAACCCGCTCGGCAAGGTGCCCTGCCTGGTGATGGAAGGCGGCGAGGCGGTGTTCGATTCGCGCGTCATCGTCGAATACCTCGACACCTTGTCGCCGGTGGGCAAGCTGATCCCGCCGTCCGGGCGCGAGCGCGTCGAGGTGCGTACCTGGGAAGCCCTGGCCGACGGCCTGCTCGACGCCGCGATCCTGGCGCGGCTCGAAGCCACCTGGCCCGAGCGTTCCGACGCCGAGCGTTCGCAGGCCTGGGCGGACCGGCAGATGAGCCGCGTGCATGCCACGCTGAAAGCCTTCAGCCAGGGCCTGGGCGAGAAGCCCTGGTGCTCGGGGATCCACTTCACGCTCGCCGACGTGGCGGTCGGCTGCGCGCTGGGCTACCTGGACTTCCGCTTCGCGCCGATCGACTGGCGCGGCGAATACCCGAACCTCGCCCGGCTCGCCGAGAAGCTGGCCACGCGGCCGAGCTTCGTCGACACCGCACCGCCGGCAGCCTGAGCCCGGCCGCCGCCGGCGCGCGGCGGCAATCCGTTGGTTCTCCAAGCCTGGCGCGAAGGCGACCGCGCGATGGATGCCGTCAGCAAGGACGGCAAGAATGCATTTCGACTTGCAGGAGCCTGAAACCCGATGTCCAACCCCGTCTCCGCGCGCTTTCACAGCTACGAGCCGCGCCACGGCCACGGCCTGCCGCACGACCCGTTCAACTCGATCGTCGGGCCGCGCCCGATCGGCTGGATCTCGTCGCGCAGCGCCGCCGGCGCGCTGAACCTGGCACCGTACAGCTTCTTCAACGCCTTCAACTACACGCCGCCGATCGTCGGCTTCGCGAGCCTGGGCTTCAAGGACACGGTGCGCAACATCGCCGAGACCGGCGAGTTCGTCTGGAACCTGGTCACGCGGCCGCTCGCCGAGGCGATGAACCGGACCAGCGCGCCGGTGCCGCCCGAGGTCAGCGAGTTCACGCTCGCCGGGCTCACGCCCGAGGCATCGCAACTCGTCGGCGTGCCGCGCGTCGCCGAGAGCCCGGTCGCCTTCGAATGCCGGCTCACGCAGCAGTTCCAGCTGAAGGCCGCCGACGGCCAGGAGCTGCCGACCTGGATGAGCTTCGGCGAGGTGGTCGCGGTCCACATCGCGCGCGAGCTGCTCGAGGGCGGCGTCTACGACACCGCCGGCGCGCAGCACGTGCTGCGCGCCGGCGGCCCGGCCGACTACTTCACGATCGGCCCCGAGCAGTTGTTCCGGATGGTGCGGCCGACGGCCTGAGCCGCCGCCGGGCACCGCTGGTGCGGCCGGCTCAGGGTGCCGGCACCGCGACCCGGTTGGCGGGGACGATCATGGGCTGGTAGGAGAACACCTCGCGGCTGCGCGCGTCGACGGTCACCTTGACCCATTGCACGTCGTTGTTGCCGTTGCCGGCGTTGTCGCCGAAGGTCTCCACGCGCGTGAAGTTCTCCAGCCGCCGGCCCCGGGCATCCAGCAGGGGCTTGTCGACACGCTGGTAGTGCGAGTCGCCGTGCACGTAGGCCACCGGCTTGCGAAACGCGATCACCTCGTCGCGCAGCGCGAGCAGGAAGGACTGGAAGCCGTCGGGCTGGCCATCGGTCTCGGCCAGCGTCTTGGGATCGCGCAGCGGCGCCCGCGTCGGATCGCTCTGGTCCCAGCCGGGGTCCGCCTGCGAGACGAACATCACCGCGGCCGAGTGGTGCGCCTTCGCGACCGCGAAGGTCTCACGCAGCCACTGGATGTTCGCTGCGTTGCGGGCGGCGTACTCGGCCGGGTCGGGGTTCGTGTCGCACAGGTTGTTGCACGAGCCCTGGACGTTGAGCGTCGCGTAGGTCACGCGGCCGACCGTCCAGCGCCGGTTCTCGACGCAGGGCACGAGGTTGCCGCCGACGCCCAGGCACAGCGCCGCGGTCTGCACTTCCTGGTGCATGCGCCTCTGGCCCAGCGAGAACGGCGTCGAGAAGAAGACCTGGCGCTCGTAGTCCAGCCGCTCCAGCGAGTTGTAGCCGCCGTTGGACGGGCGGTCGCAGTCGGTCCAGTCGTTGTCGCCGGGCGTGAAGATCGCCGGTGCCTGGAGGGCATTGAAGTAGCCGAGCGCCTGCGTGTACAGGGCGTCGGAGCAGGTCGTCGGCGTCAGCGACCCGGCGGCCCCACCGCCGCCCTTGAGGTCGCCGTCGTGGACCGTGAAAGCCAGCCGATGCGCGTTCATGTCGGCGATCAGGTTGGGCACGCCGACCGTCGCCTGCAGGTCCGAGTAGGGCAGGTCGCCCCACAGCCCGATCGCGTAGGGAGCGTCGTCGTCGCGGCCGTCGCCGCCGTTGGCGTGGGCGGTCGCGGTCGCGATGCCGGCGCCGGCCAGCAGAGCGATGGCGAGCCGTTGCGCCCAGCGTCCGAGCGCTGAAGCCTGGGTCGGGTCGAGGGAAGATCTGGACATGTCTCTGACTCCTGCAAGGGGGGATCGCGGTCCCGATGGCACCGCAGCCGTGGTGATAGCGGGCTCGCATGACGCGCCCGTGAAGCCTCGAGGTTCGGTCGCCCCCGAGCGGGGGCGTCAGCCGCCGGCGCGGTCCGGCGGGCTCGTGTTGCCGCTCACGCGCCGCCTGGCGCCCGAGCGGCGATCCCCGGCCCTGTGGGTGGCGGGGATCGGTGCAGCACCGCCGTCCGCGACGCTAGGCGGCCGCAGGCTGGACGCCGTCGCTGCGCGCGGGCTGGACGCTGTCGCTGCGCGCGGGCTGGAAGCTGTCGCTGCGCGCCAGGGGCCAGTACAGCCGGTAGGTGTTGTGCGGCCACTCGGCGCGGCCGGCGATCGCGTCCAGCAGTTCGCCCGGCTTGACGAACTGGAGCTGGTTGACGAGCAGGCGCACCTCGCCGTCGGCGTTGCGGCGCACGATGTGCGCGGCGCTGATCTCGCTCGGATGCGCGAGCCCGGCGGCCTGGACCAGTTCCTTCAGCGCCTGCAGCGTGTTGCGGTGGAAGTGGTAGATGCGCTCGGTCTTGTCGGGCACGACGAGCGCCTTCTGGCGCAGCGGATCCTGTGTCGTGACGCCGGTCGGGCAGCTGCCGGTGTGGCAGCTCTGCGCCTGGATGCAGCCGAGCGCGAACATGAAGCCGCGCGCCGCGTTGCACCAGTCGGCGCCGAGTGCCAGCATGCGCGCGATGTCGAACGCGCCGGTCACCTTGCCGGCGCAGCCGAGCTTGACGCGATGGCGCAGGTTCAGCCCGACCAGCGTGTTGTGCACCAGCAGCAGGCCTTCCTGCAGCGGCGCGCCGACATGGTCGGTGAACTCGAGCGGCGCCGCGCCGGTGCCGCCTTCGGCGCCGTCGACGACGATGAAGTCCGGCACGATGCCGCTCTCCTGCATCGCCTTCGCGATCGCGAACCACTCCCAGGGGTGGCCGATGCAGAGCTTGAAGCCGGCCGGCTTGCCGCCCGACAGGCTGCGCATCTGTTCGACGAAGGCCAGCATCTCGAGCGGCGTGGAAAACGCGCTGTGGCGCGACGGGCTGACGCAGTCGACGCCGACCGGCACGCCGCGCGCGGCGGCGATCTCGGGCGTCACCTTCGGGCCCGGCAGCACGCCGCCGTGGCCGGGCTTGGCGCCCTGGCTGAGCTTCAACTCGACCATCTTGACCTGCGGGTCGCGCGCGGCAATGGCGAAGCGCTCGGCGTTGAAGCTGCCGTCGTCGTTGCGGCAGCCGAAGTAGCCCGAGCCGATCTCCCAGATCAGGTCGCCGCCGTGCACGCGGTGGTGCTGGCTGATCGAGCCCTCGCCGGTGTCGTGCGCGAAGCCGCCCTTCTTCGCGCCGCCGTTGAGCGCCAGGATCGCGTTCGCGCTCAGCGCGCCGAAGCTCATCGCCGAGATGTTGAACACGCTCGCGCGGTAGGGCTGGGTGCAGCTCGTGCCGCCGTCGCCGACGGTGATGCGGAAGTCGTGGCCGTCGAGTTCGGTCGGCGCGATCGAATGGTTGATCCACTCGTAGCCGTCGGCGTGCACGTCGAGCTGGGTGCCGAACGGGCGCTTGTCGGGGTCGCCCTTGGCGCGCTGGTAGACCAGGCTGCGCTGCTGGCGCGAGAACGGCGCGGCCTCGTTGTCGCTCTCGATGAAGTACTGCCGCATCTCCGGGCGGATGTACTCGAGCAGGAAGCGCAGGTGGCCGATCACCGGGTAGTTGCGCAGCACCGAGTGGCGCGTCTGCCGCGTGTCGCGCCAGCCCAGGCCGACCAGCCCCAGGCAGACCAGCGCGATGAAGCCGCCGACGTGGAACGCCACCGACGTGAACGCGGCGAGCAGCAGCCCCACGCCGCAGGCCAGCCAGGCCGCGTAGCGCAGCGGGAAATGGCGGTCGATTCGTTGCAGCCAGTCTTGCATGGACCCGCGCCTCCTTGGAGCGGCGCCGATGGTAGCTGCCGAGGCGCCTCGCGCCGCCTGCGTTTACCCGGTGTCGGCCGGCCCGTTCAGGCGCTGAAGAAGGCCTGCAGCGCCGCGGCCGTCTCGGCCGGCCGTTCTTCGGGGATGAAGTGCCCGGCCGGCAGCGAGCACCCGCTCACCGTGGCGGCGCATTGCGCGCGCCACAGCGCGAGCGGGTCGAACAGGCGCTGCACGACGCCACGCTCGCCCCAGAGCACGAGCAGGTCGCAGGCGATGCGCTCGCCCGCCGCGCGCGAAGCGCGGTCGTGTTCGAGATCGAGGCCGGCGCTGGCGCGGTAGTCCTCGCAGGCGCCGTGGATCGCGTCGGGCGTGCAGAAGTTGCGCTCGTACTCGGCCAGCGCTTCGGGCTCGAGATAGCCCAGGCCGGCGCTGCCCCAGCCGCCGAGCTTGGCGTGCAGGTAGTCGCGCGCGCAGCCGCCGATCATCTTCTCGGGCAGCGGCGGCGGCTGGATCAGGTGGAACCAGTGGTAGTAGGCGCTGGCGAACGCGAAGTCGGTCGCGGCGTACATGTCCAGCGTCGGCGCGATGTCGATCACGCACAGGCGTGCCACCGCCTCGGGGTGGTCGAGGGCGAGGCGGTGCGCGACGCGGCCGCCGCGGTCGTGGCCGGCGACGAGGAAGCGATCGAAGCCGAGCGAGCGCATCAGCGCCACCAGGTCGGCGGCCATCGCGCGCTTGCTGTAGTTGGCGTGATCGGCGGCGCCTTGCGGCTTGTCGCTGCGGCCGTAGCCGCGCAGATCGGGCAGCACCAGGCGGTAATGCGGCGCCAGGTGCCGTGCCACGCGCTGCCACATCACGTGGCTTTGCGGGAAGCCGTGCACCAGCAGCAGCGGCGGCGCGTCGGCGCGACCGCCGATGCGGGCGTGCAGCCGCAGGCCGTTGACCTCGTGATCGGCGGCCTCGAAGCCGGTGAACCAGGGGGCGGTGTCGCTCATGAAGCCAGCATAGCGCGCTGGCTATACTGCGCGCCCACAGCGCCGATTTGTTCCGATTGCGGGCGCTTCAACAAATGCCGCTAAATGAGTGAGGGACGCCGCCAGCCCGGTGCCCGCTTCAGGCGGCGCCGGGTTTTTTGATGCCTCCGATCGGCCCCGTCATCGCCCAGCAGATGCATTTCAGCGAGCCGCTGCCGCTGAAGTGCGGCGCCGCGCTCGCCGACTACACGCTGGTCTACGAGACCCATGGCACGCTCAACGCCGACAAGAGCAATGCGGTGCTCGTCTGCCACGCGCTCAACGCCAGCCACCACGTGGCCGGCGTCGACGCCCAGGGCGCGGTCGGCTGGTGGGACAACCTGATCGGCCCGGGCAAGCCGCTGGACACCGAGCGCTTCTTCGTCATCGGCGTGAACAACCCGGGTTCGTGCTTCGGCTCGACCGGGCCGATGCACGTGAACCCGGCCACCGGCCGCATCTGGGGCGCCGACTTCCCGGTGCAGACGGTGGAAGACTGGGTCGACGCGCAGCTGCGGCTGATCGACCGGCTGGGCATCGCCCGGCTCGCCGCGGTGGTCGGCGGCAGCCTGGGCGGCATGCAGGCGCTGGCCTGGACGCTGCGCCACCCCTCGCGCGTGCGCCACTGCGTCGCGGTTGCCACCGCACCCAACCTTTCGGCGCAGAACATCGCGTTCAACGAGGTCGCGCGGCGCGCGATCGTCACCGACCCCGACTTCCACGGCGGCCATTTCTACGCGCACGGCGTGGTCCCCAAGCGCGGTCTGCGCGTGGCGCGGATGATCGGCCACATCACCTACCTCAGCGACGACGCGATGGACCTCAAGTTCGGCCGCGCGCTGCGCAACGCCGAGCTCGCGTTCAGCACGCAGGCGATCGAGTTCCAGATCGAGAGCTACCTGCGCTACCAGGGCGACAAGTTCAGCGAGTACTTCGACGCCAACACCTACCTGCTGATCACGCGCGCGCTCGACTACTTCGACCCGGCCGCCGAGCATGGCGGCGACCTCGCGCGCGCCTTCGAGCCGGCGCGCGAGAACCGCTTCCTGCTCGTCAGCTTCACGACCGACTGGCGCTTCTCGCCGGCGCGCTCGCGCGAGCTCGTCAAGGCGCTGGTCGACAACCGCATCGCCGTCAGCTACGCCGAGATCGCCGCGCCGCACGGGCACGACGCCTTCCTGCTCGACGACCCGCGCTACCACGGCGTGATGCGGGCCTACTTCGAGAGGCTGCAGGCATGAGGCGCACGTTCGCGGGCCTGGGCCGCAGGAGCCGCTGAGATGCCCGAGCGTCGCGACCTCGAGATCATTGCCGGCCTGGTGCCGCAGGGCAGCCGCGTGCTCGACCTCGGCTGCGGCAGCGGCGAGCTGCTCGCGCACCTGCAGCAGCACAAGGGCTGCAGCGGCTACGGCATCGAGATCGACGACGCCAAGGTCCAGGCCTGCGTGCAGCGCGGCGTCGACGTGATCCAGCTCAACCTCGAGGAAGGGCTGGCGCTGTTCGAGGACCGCAGCTTCGACGTCGTGCTCCAGCTCGAGACGCTGCAGCACCTGCGCAACACCGAACAGATGCTGCGCGAGACTGCGCGCGTCGGCCGCATCGGCATCGTCAGCTTCCCGAACTTCGCGCACTGGCCGAACCGGTTGCGCGTCGCCGGTGGCCGCATGCCGGTGACGAAGGCGCTGCCCTACCAGTGGTACGACACGCCGAACATCCGTGTCGGCACCTTCGCCGACTTCGAGGTGCTGGCGCGCAAGAACGGCCTGGCGGTGACCGACAGCTTCGGCCTGCAGGCCGGCCGCGTGCTGCGCCGCTGGCCCAACCTGCGCGCCAGCGTGGCGGTGTTCAGGTTCGAGAAGCGCTAGCCAGCCCGGGTGTCGGCCCGAAGCGACGCCGGCGCGGCCTCGAGCCGGATCGTGAAGCGCGAGCCCTGGCCGGGCGTGCTGTGCACCTCGATCGCACCGCCCATGGCCTCGACGAGCTGGCGCGCGAGCGCGAGCCCGAGGCCGGTGCCGGCCACGTGAGTGTGCTGCGCGCCCAGGCGCTCGAACGGGTGGAACAGGCGTTCGCGCTGCGCGGCGTCCAGGCCCGGGCCGGTGTCCTCGACCGTCAGCGCGACCGCATCGCCGTCGCGTGCGACGGCCACCTCCACGCGGCCGCCGGGGCGGTTGTACTTGATCGCGTTGGACAGCAGGTTGCTGAGCACCTGCTTGAGCCGCCTCGGGTCGGCCATCACCGCCGGGGCGCTGTCCGCGCCCGCACGATCGGCGAAGGCCAGCCCGGCGGCGGCGGCATCGGTGGCGTGCATGACCCAGACTTCGCGCAGCAGCGGCCCCAGTTCGACCGCGCTGCGCGTGAACTGCAGCAGTCCGGTGCGCGCGCTGGACAGGTCGAGCAGGTCGTTGACCAGGGCCAGCAGGTGGCGGCCGCTGTCGAGGATGGTGCGCACCCAGACCGGCCGGCGGGCGCTGTCGGCCGGCTCCAGGTCGAGCAGCTGGGCGAAGCCGATGACCGCGTTCAGCGGCGTGCGCAACTCGTGGCTCACGCGCGAGAGGAACGCGTTCTGCGCCGCCTGCGCCGCCGTCACGCTGTCGCGCTCGCGCCGCAGCATCTCGGCTTCCTTGCGCCCGCTGATGTCGGTGTGGGTGCCGATCATGCGCAGCGGCCGGCCGGCGGCGTCGCGTTCGATCACCATGCCGCGCGAGAGCGCCCATTTCCAGCGGCCGTCGCCGCAGTGGATGCGGTGCTCGTTGCGGTAGGCCGGCGTCTCGCCGCGAAGGTGCGCGTCGCGGTCCTGCCGCATCCGCTCCCGGTCGTCGGGGTGGGTGCGCTGGTCGAGCGCGTCGGGCCGGCCGCCGTGTTCATCGGCGCTGATCCCGTACATCTCGAGCAGGCGCGCGGAGACGACCTCGCGGCCCGCGGCGAGGTCCCAGTCCCAGACACCGTCGCCGGCACTTTCCAGCGCCAGCTTCCAGCGCTGCTCGCTGTCGCGCAGCACGCGCTCGGCTTCGATGCGCGGGGTGATGTCTTCCACCGTCCCTTCGTAGTGGCGCAGGCTGCCGTCGGCATTGCGCACCAGATGCGCGTTCTCGCTGACCCAGATCCGTTCGCGCGTGCGCTGGCGGTAGACCTCGGAGACGAAGCCGATCACCTGGCCCTCGCGCTCGAGCGTTTCGCGGAACAGCTGGCGCCGGCCGGGCTCGACATACCATCGCTGAGCGATGGCCTGCCCGGTGGCCAGCAACTCGGCCTCGCTGGCGTAGCCGTCCAGCCGCGCCAGCGCCAGGTTCGCGCGCAGCACGGTGCCGTCGGGCAGCGACCGGTAGGCTCCGATCGGCAGGAAGTCGAACAGCGACGAATCGTCCTGGGGGTCGTCGGTGGGCTCGGATCCGGGCTCGGAGGCGCTGGGCGGCATGGGCTGGATTGTGGCGCGGCGCCGCGACCCTAAACTGGCGGCCCCGCCTGGAGACGAGGATGAACACCGACACCGCCGCCGCGCCCGACGCGGCGCCTGCCCAAGCGCCCTCCGGTCCGCTGCGGGCCTTCGCCAGGCAGCGAACCGTCCGCAGGGACGGTCCGCTGTCCGGGCTCAGGGTGCTCGAGCTGGGCCAGCTCATCGCCGGCCCGTTCGCGGCCAAGACGCTGGCCGACTTCGGCGCCGACGTGGTCAAGGTCGAGCCGCCCGACGGCGGCGACCCGCTGCGCAAGTGGCGGCTGCTGAAGGACGGCACTTCGGTCTGGTGGCAGGTGCAGATCGCGCAACAAGCGCTCGCTCGCGCTCGACCTGAAGGACGCCGCGGCGCAGGACATCGTGCGCCGGCTCGCGCTCGAGGCCGACGTGCTGATCGAGAACTTCCGCCCCGGCGCGCTGGAAGGCTTCAATCTGGCGCCGGACGACCTGATCGCGGCCAATCCGCGCCTGATCGTGCTGCGCATCAGCGGCTACGGCCAGACCGGCCCCTACCGCGACAAGCCCGGGCTTCGGCGTCGTCGCCGAGGCGATGGGCGGGCTGCGCCACCTCAGCGGCGAGCCGGGCCGCGCGCCGGTGCGCGTCGGCGTGAGCATCGGCGACACGCTGGCCGCGCTGCACGGCGTGATCGGCGTGCTGATGGCGCTGCACGAGCGCCAGAAGAGCGGCCGCGGCCAGGTCGTCGACGTCGCGCTCTACGAGGCGGTGTTCAACTGCATGGAAAGCCTGCTGCCCGAGTACAGCGCCTTCGGCGCGGTGCGCGGCCCGGCCGGCAGCGCCTTGCCCGGCATCGCGCCGAGCAACGCCTACGCCTGCCGCGACGGCTACGCGCTCGTCGCCGGCAACGGCGACAGCATCTTCAAGCGGCTGATGAAGGCCATCGGCCGCGACGACCTCGGCGCCGACCCGGCGCTGGCCGACAACACCGGCCGCGTCGCGCGCGTCGCCGAGATCGACGCCGCGATCGGCGCGTGGACCGCGACGCGGAGCGTCGACGATGTGCTGGCCGCGCTCGACGCCGCCGCGGTGCCGGCCGGGCGCATCTACACCGTCGCCGACATCGCGCGCGACCCGCACTACGCGCGCGCGCGGCATGCTGATGCCGGTGCGGCTTGCCGACGGCAGCACGCTGCTGACGCCGGGCATCGTGCCCAAGCTGAGCCGCACGCCCGGCAGCCACCGGCGCAACGCGCCCGCGCTGGGCCAGGACAACGACGCCGTGCTGGCGGCGCTGGCAGCCCGGGCGGGGCCGCGCGGCGCCGAGGACTGACGCCGCCGGCGGGCCGCCGCGCACGGCTAGACGCGCACGACCGGGGCCAGCGGCGCGAACTCGGCAGGCGCCTTGGCCTTCCAGGCGGCGATCGCGCGCGTCATCTCGTCGATGTCGAAGATCGCGCTCTGCAGCAGCGTCATCTGCTGCAGCGCGTCGGCGGTCGGGTGGTCGACGGCGTAGTTCAGCGCCGCCTTGCTGCCGGCCACCGCGAGCGGCGACTTGGCGGCGATCTCGGCCGCCAGCGCCATCGCGTGGGCCAGCGTCGCGCCGGCGTCGGGCAGCACCGCGTTGACGAGGCCGGCGGCGAGCGCGCGTTCGGCCGGCAGCCGGCAGCCGGTGTAGGCCATTTCGCGCGCGATCGCCGGCGCCACGATCTTCGGCAGCCGCTGCAGCACGCCGAGGTCGGCCGCCATGCCGATGTGGATCTCCTGCACCGTGAAGAAGGCCTCGGCGCTGCAGACGCGCAGGTCGCAGGCGGCGGCGAGGTCGAGCGCACCGCCGATGCAGCCGCCCTGGACCGCGGCGATGACGGGGAAGCGCGCCTGCTCGATCACGTCGAAGCAGGCCATCAGCTGGCGCAGCGAGTCCTGGAACGCGAGGCGCCGGCGCGCGTCCGCGGTGTCGAGCATCGGCATCCCGCCGGCGAACACGTCGAGCGCCATGCCGGCGCTGAAATGCTTGCCCGTCGACGAGATCACGAGCACGCGCGTGCGGCCCTCGGCGTCGAGCCCGCGCAGCGCGTCGCGCAGCGCCGGGAAGAACGGCGGCGCGAAGGTGTTCAGCCGCTCGGGGCGGTTCAGCTGCAGATGGGCGATGCCGGTGTCGCCGAGCTCGAGGCTGAAGAATTCGGTGTTCATGCGCCCAGCATAGCCCGGCGCCGTGATGCAATGCGGCGATGGACAGCCTGACCACCGCCGACGGCCTGCGCCTGCATCTTCGGCATTGGCCGGCGCCGGCCGACGCGCGCGGCACGGTGCAGATCGTGCACGGGCTGGGCGAGCACATCGGCCGCTACGCCGCGGTCGCCGCGGCGCTTGAACGCGGCGGGCTGGAACGTCGTCGGCCACGACCAGCGCGGCCATGGCCGCAGCGAGGGCGCGCGCGGGGCGCTGCCGCGCGCCGACGCGCTGCTCGCCGACCTGGCGGCGGTGATGGACGCGCTGCGTGCGCCCGGCCCCTGGGTGCTGCTCGGCCACAGCCTGGGCGGGCTGGTCGCGGCGCGCTTCGTCGCCGAGGCGCTGGCGCCGGCGCCGAGCCCCTGGTCGCGCGCGGTCGACGGACTGGTGCTGTCGTCGCCCGCGCTCGACCCGGGCCTGGGCGCGGCGCAGAAGCTGCTGCTCGGCGCTGCTCGGCCCGCTCGCGCCGGACCTGGCGCTGGGCAACGGGCTGAAGCCCGAATGGGTGAGCCGCGATCCGGCGGTGGTGCGCGCCTACATCGCCGACCCGCTGGTGCACGACCGCGTCACGCCGCGGATGGTGCGCTTCATCGTCGACGGCGGCGAGCTCGTGCGCGCACGCGCGGCGCAATGGCAGGTGCCGACGCTGCTGCTGTGGGCCGGCGCCGACCGCTGCGTCGCGCCGCGCGGCAGCGCCGGCTTTGCCGCCGCCGCGCCGGCGTCGATGCTGACCGCGCACGAGTTCCCGAGCCTGGCGCACGAGATCTTCAACGAGCCCGAGCGCGACGAGGTGCTCGCGCATCTGACGCGCTGGCTGCAGCGGTTCTAAACTCGCTGCGTTCACGAGGGTTCACGAAAGGCCTTGCCATGAATGCTCCCGAACGCCATCTGCAACTGTCCGAACTGGCCGGCTTTGCCGACCGCGCCTGGGACGAGCGCATCGTGCCCGCGCTCACCGACTACATCGCGGTGCCGGCGAAGAGCCCGATGTTCGACGCCGACTGGGCGGGCAACGGCCACATCGAGCGCGTGATCCGCGACGCCGCGGCCTGGGTCGAGAGCCGCAAGGTCGCCGGGCTCAGGCTAGAGGTCGTCCGGCTCGAAGGCCGCACGCCTGTGATCTTCTTCGAGATTCCGGCAACGAAGGCGGGCAGCACCGACACCGTGCTGATGTACGGCCACCTCGACAAGCAGCCCGAGTTCAACGGCTGGCGCAACGACCTCGGGCCCTGGACGCCGAAGTACGAGAACGGCCTGCTCTACGGCCGCGGCGGCGCCGACGACGGCTACGCGATCTACGCCGCGATCACCGCGGTCGAGGCGCTGGACGCGCAAGGCATCCCGCGCCCGCGCTGCGTCGGCGTGATCGAGAGCTGCGAGGAAAGCGGCTCCTACGACCTGCCGGCCTACATCGACGCGCTCAAGCCGCGCCTGGGCAAGGTCGGCCTGGTCGTCTGCCTGGACAGCGGGCGCCGGCAACTACGACCAGCTCTGGCTCACGACCAGCCTGCGCGGCATGGTCAGCGGTGTGCTCAAGGTCGAGATCCTGACCGAAGGCATCCACAGCGGCGACGCGAGCGGGCTCGTGCCGTCGAGCTTTCGCATCCTGCGCCAGGTGCTCGACCGGCTCGAGGACAGCAAGACCGGCCGGCTGCTGCCCGAGAGCTTCCACTGCGCAGGTGCCGGCCGCGCGCGTCGAGCAGACCCGCGCCGCCGCGGCGATCCTGAAGGACGAGGTCTGGAAGCGCATGCCCTGGGCCTGCGGCGCCGACGGCGGCCCGGTGCTGCCGACCACCACCGACCCCGTCGAGGGCTTGCTCGCGCGCACCTGGCGGCCCACGCTCAGCGTGACCGGCGTCGACGGCTTCCCCGAACTGAAGAGCGCGGGCAACGTGCTGCGTCCGTACACCGCGTTCAAGCTCAGCCTGCGCCTGCCGCCGCTGGTCGATGGCCACGAGGCGAGTCTGAAGCTGAAGACGCTGCTCGAGGACAACGCGCCCTACAACGCGAAGGTCACTTTCCACCCGGACGGCCGCGCCGGTGCCCTCGGCGCGACGGGCTGGAACGCGCCCGAGCTCGCGCCCTGGCTGGAGACGGCGCTGAACGCGGCGTCGAACGCGCATTACGGCGCGCCGCTGGGCTACATCGGCCAGGGCGGCACGATCCCGTTGATGAGCATGCTGCAGCAGGGCTTCCCGGCCGCGCAGATGATGGTCTGCGGCGTGCTCGGCCCGAAGAGCAACGCCCACGGGCCGAACGAGTTCCTGCACGTGCCCTACGGCAAGAAGCTCACCGCCGCGGTCGCGCAGGTGATCGCGGCCTGCCCGTAGGCGCTCTCAAGCAAATGGGGCTCCGCCACTTTGATTGAACCCCCGCGGGGAGCAGGCTGGGCGTAGCCCGGCCCTGGGGGCTCTCAGACCGTCTGCAGCGGCGGCGCCGGGTCGACGTCCGGCTCGGCGCGCTCGTCGGCACGCATCTCGTCGACCGGGCCGTCCTCGAGCGCCGGTTCGTCGTCGGCCTCGGGCAGCGCTTCGGCGAGGAAGCCGCCCGACTGGTGCGACCAGAGCTTGGCGTAGTGGCCGTCGAGCGCGAGCAGCTCGGCGTGCGTGCCCTGCTCGACGATGCGCCCCTGCTCGAGCACGATGAGCCGGTCCATGCGCGCGATCGTCGAGAGCCGGTGTGCGATCGCGATCACGGTCTTGCCCTGCATCAGGTCGAGCAGCTGGTGCTGGATCGCGAGCTCGACCTCGCTGTCCAGCGCGCTGGTGGCTTCGTCGAGGACCAGGATCGGCGCGTCCTTCAGGATCACGCGCGCGATCGCGATGCGCTGGCGCTGGCCGCCGCTGAGCTTGACGCCGCGCTCGCCGACATGGGCCTCGTAGCCGGTGCAGCCCTTCCAGTCCTGCAGGCCGACGATGAAGTCGTGCGCCTGCGCGCGCCGCGCCGCGGCCTCGATCTCGGCCGCCGTCGCGCCGGGCCGGCCGTAGCCGATGTTGGCCGCGATCGAACGGTGCAGCAGCGAGGTGTCCTGCGTGACCAGACCGATCGCCGCGCGCAGGCTTTCCTGCGTGACCTCGCGGATGTCGTGGCCGTCGATGCGGATGCCGCCCTGCTCGAGTTCGTGGAAGCGCAGCAGCAGGTTCACCAGCGTGCTCTTGCCCGCGCCCGAGCGGCCGACGACGCCGACGCGCTCGCCCGGCCGCACGACGAGGTCGAAGTCGTCGAGCACCTTGCGCCCGTCCTCGCGCCCGTAGCTGAAGCCGACGTGCTCGAAGCGGATCTCGCCGGCGCCGACCTCGAGTTCGCGCGCCCCGGGCTTGTCGACCAGCGCGTGCGGCACGGCGATCGTCTGCATGCCTTCCTGGACCACGCCGATGTTCTCGAAGATGCCGGTCACTTCCCAGCTCACCCAGCCGGCGACGTTGGCGATGGTCCAGGCCAGCGGCAGCGCGGTGGCCACCGTGCCGGCGTCGATGCGCCCGTGGCCCCAGAGCACGATGCCGATCGCCGCGGTGCTGACGAGCAGCAGCGCGTTCAGCGCCGACAGCGTCGTCATGAAAGTCGTGATCGCGCGCATGTGCGCGGCGATCGCACTGGTGTGGTCGTCGATGACCTCGCGCACGTAGGCGTCCTCGTCGCGCGCGCGGGCGAACAGCTTGACGGTCAGGATGTTGGTGTAGCTGTCGACGACGCGGCCCATCACCATCGAGCGCAGCTCGCTGCTCGCCTTGGACAGGTCGCGCAGCCGCGGCACGAAGCGGCGCAGGAAGACCACGTAGCCGGCGAACCAGAGCACGGTCGGCACCGCGAGCCGCCAGTCGGCGCGGCTCATCAGCACCAGCGCGCTGATGCCGTAGGCGACGATGTACCAGACCGCGCGGATGCTCGAGACCACGCATTCGCGCACCGCGTTGCTGGTCTGCATCACGCGGTTCGCGATGCGGCCGGCGAAGTCGTTCTGGAAGAAGGGCCAGCTCTGGCGCACGACGTGCCAGTGGCTCTGCCAGCGGATCAGGCTCGTGACGCCGGGCACCACCGCGTTGCTGCGCACGAGGCTGTCGACGAGCAGCGCGAGCGGCCGGCCGAGCAGCACCAGCGCGCCCATGCCGAGCAGCAGCGGCAGGTTCGCGCGCAGCGCGGCCTCGCGCTCGGTGGCCTCCATCAGCCGCACCAGGTGGCCGATGAAGACCGGGATCACGGTGTCGATCAGCGCGACGCCCAGCCCGGTCGCGAACATCGCGAGGAACAAGCCCTTGGTCTGGCGCACGTAATGCCAGTAGAAGGCGAGCAGCCCGGCGGGCGGGGCGCTGCCCGGGTGGGCGGTCGGGCGGATCCGGCTTTCGAAGAAGGCGAACATCAAAGGCAAAAGCCGCTCGGCGCCTCATGGGCACCGAGCGGCATCGGATTGCTGCGGTGAGTCATTGTCGCCGAAAGCCGGCCGCCCGCGCCGAGCGGCGCCGGGTGCAGTGTCGAGGGTTCTCGCTGCAGCAATAAACCGTTTGATCGAGAATTCACCGTTGCATTCAAGGGAACAAAAGTGGATCAGCTACGGGCCATGCGCGTCTTCGTCCGGGTGATCGACGAGGGCGGCTTCGCGAAGGCCGCGCGCGCGCTCGACATGGCGCCGCCGGTCGTGACGAGGGTCGTGGCCGAGCTGGAGGGCCACCTCGGCGCGCGGCTGCTCAACCGCACGACGCGGCGCATCGCGCTCACCGACATCGGCGAGTCCTACCTCGAGCGCGCGCGCGCGATCCTGATCGACGTCGAGGAAGCCCAGGCGCTGGCGAGCGAATCGACGAAGGACCCGCGCGGCCATCTGCGCGTGCTGGCGCCGCCGGCGGTGTCGGTGCACCAGCTGGCCAAGCACCTGCCGCGCTTCCGGGCGGCCTACCCGCAGGTGTCGGTCGAGATCGTCGCGCCGGGCAGCGTCGAGACGGTGGACGAGGACTTCGACATCACGCTGCTCGCGCTGCGCAACCCGATCGACGGCGACTTCGTCGCGCGCCGGCTCGCGACCTCGGAGGTCGTGATGTGCGCGTCGCCCGAGTACCTGGACCGGCGCGGACGCCCGCAGCACCCGCGCGAACTGGTCCACCACGAGGCCTTGATCCCGCCGATCTCGGCCTTGCAGCGCGGGTTGACGTTCTTCAGCGGCCCGTTGGGTGGCAAGGCCGCCGAAGGCGAGTCGTACACGGTGGTGCCGACGCGCGGTGCGGCGTTGCACACGACCCACATCGACACCAATTACGCCGCCGCGCTGGCCGGCCTGGGCATCGCCGGGCTGCCCAGCTTCGTGGCCGAGGATGCACTGATGGAAAGCGCGCTCGAGCGCGTGCTGCCGGGCTGGCGGCTGTTCAGCCTGACGCTGTGGGCGGCGATGCCCAGCCGCAAGCATCTGCCGGCGCGCACGCGCGCCTTTCTCGACTTCCTGGTCGAGATCTTCGGCGGCGAAGACCGCGATCCCTGGCTCGCCGCGGCCGGCTGCACCACCCAGCCGACCGGATGATCGACCCAAGAGTTTCATGAACCCTGTGCGGCCCGGCCGCCGCCGCGGTGGCAGACCCTCATGGATAATCCGCGCGACCACGCCAATGCACAGGGACCGCCGAACCCAGCGAGCACGTGCCGCCGATCTCTGCCCGCGCATCGCGGCGCTGGCCTTGGCGGTGGGTCTGCTTTGTGGCACCGGCTCCGCGGTCGCACAAGCGGAGGATGTCGGCGCCGCGCTGCCGACGCCGCAGACGCAGCAAGCGCCATCCGCCCCGCCGATCGTGCTGCGCGCGCAGTCCATCAGCGGCCGCCCCGACCTCGACGCGGTGGCCGAAGGCGGGGTCGAGTTCAGGCGCGGTGACGTGACGATCGGTGCCGACCGGCTGAGCTACCAGCAGGCCGATGACCTCGCCACCGCGACCGGGCATGTGCGCATCCAGCGCGGCGGGGCCATCTACACCGGGCCCGAGTTGCAGCTCCAGGTGCAGCGCTTCAAGGGCTACTTCCTCGACCCGAAGTTCGAATTCACGCAGATCGGCGCCGGCGGTCACGCCGATCGCGTCGACTTTCTCGACAGCGCGCGGGCCGTGGCGACGAACGCCACCTACACCAGCTGCCCACGTGACGGCTCGGGCGACCCCGACTGGGTGCTCGAGGCGCGCAGCGTCAAGCTCGACCTCGATGCCAACGAAGGCGTGGCCCAGGGCGCGAAGCTGCGCTTCCTCGGCGTGCCGATCCTCGCGCTGCCGGCGATGAGCTTTCCACTCACCGATGCGCGCAAGTCCGGCTGGCTGCCGCCGACGGTCAACCTGGACAGCCGCAGCGGCCTGGAAGTCTCGGTGCCGTATTACTGGAACATCGCGCCGAACCACGACGCGACGATCGCACCGCGCGTGATCACGCGCCGCGGCCTCGGCGTCGACACCGAGTTCCGCTATCTGGAGCCGCAGTACGGCGGATCGCTGAACCTGAGCCTGCTGCCGCACGACCAGGTGGCCGGCCGCTCGCGCGAGGCGCTCCTGTGGTCGCACGACAGCGCGCTCGCGCAGGGGCTTCGCTTCTCGGCATCCATCGTGCGAGTTTCCGACGACGGCTGGTGGAAGGACTTCCCCGACGCGACGCACAGCCTGACGCCGCGCCTGCTGGCCTCCCGCGTCGCGCTCGAGCGGCCGTTCGGACTGGCGGGCGGCAGCGGGCTCGTCTACGTGCACAGCCAGCGTTGGCAGGTTCTGCAAGGCAGCGACGCACTGGTCACGGCGCCCTACGAACGCAATCCGCAGGTCGGACTGCAGCTGCGCAGCCAGCGCGATGGCGGCGTGGACATCGGCTTCGAGACCGAAGTCAATCACTTCGTCCTGCCGGACGGGAATCCGGACGCGACGCGCCCCACGGGACTGCGCTGGCACGCGCTGGGCTCGATCAGCCGGCCCTGGCGCGAGCCGGGCGGGTGGCTGGTGCCGAAGTTCTCGTTCAACGCCGCCGCCTACCGGACCGACCAGCCGATGGCCGATGGCCGGCGCAGCGCATCGCGCGTGATCCCGACGCTGAGCCTGGACGCGGGGCTGTCGTTCGAGCGCCGCACGCAGGCCTTCGGCCGCGCGCTGCGTCAGACGCTGGAGCCGCGCGTGCTGTATGTCGACACGCCGTATCGCGACCAGAGCAATCTGCCGAATTTCGATTCGGCGGCGAAGGATTTCAACTTCGCATCGATCTACTCCGAGAACGCGTTCTCGGGCGTGGACCGCGTGTCCGACGCGCACCAGCTCACCGCCGGCGTGACGAGCCGTCTCGTCGACGCCGTCACCGGCGCCGAGGCGATGCGCCTGGGCATCGTGCAGCGCTACCTGTTCAGCGACCAGCGCGTCGCGCCGCAGCCCGACGGCAGCCCCGACGGCCCGCCGCTGCAGCAGCGCCTGTCCGACCTGCTGCTGCTCGGCTCGACCAGCGTGCTGCCGCACTGGACGCTGGACGGCACGCTGCAGTACAGCCCGGACACCTCGCGATTGTCGCGCTCGATCGTCGGCGTGCGCTATTCGCCCGGGCCCCTGCGTACCCTGAGCGCGACCTACCGGCTCACGCGCGGGCTGAGCGAACAGCTTGAACTCGGCTGGCAATGGCCGGTCTATACCGGCAAGCCCAAGCCCGGCAGCAACAGCTGCGGCGGCAGCTGGTACGCGGTCGGCCGCGTCAACTACAGCATGATGGACCGCCGTATCACCGATTCGATCGTCGGCGCCGAATACGACGCCGGCTGCTGGATCGGCCGCTTCGTCGCCGAGCGCCTGTCGACCGGCCTGAGCGAGGCGACGACGCGCGTGCTGTTCCAGCTCGAGCTGGTCGGCCTGTCGCGCATCGGCTCGAACCCGCTCCAGGTCTTGAAGGACAATATCCCCGGTTACCAGTTGCTGCGCGGCCAACGGCCCGAATCGTCCGCGCCGGACGCCCCTTAAGCCCGATCTCCCGAGTCCCATGACCGAACTGAAGACCCCCTGGCGCCGACTGGTCGTGGCCCTCGCCCTCGTCGGTGCGATCGGCGCCACCGCCCCGGGCCGGGCCGCGGTGCGCAACGGCGACTACATCGTCGCGATCGTGAATTCGGACGTCGTCACCGCCGGTGAACTGCAGCGCCAGGTGGAGCGTGCCGAGGTCAGCGCCCGGCGCAGCGGTGCCCCGCTGCCGGCGCTGGACCAGTTGCGCAAGCAGGTGCTCGATTCGCTGATCGACGAGCGCGTGATCGTCACCCATGCGCGCGAGAGCGGCATCCGCGTCGACGACGCCGATGTCGACCGCGCGGTGCAGAGCGTCGCGGCGCAGAACCAGCTCACGACCGACCAGTTGCGCCAGCGGCTGCGCGAGGAAGGCATGGACTACCGGCGCTTCCGCGAGCAGTTGCGCGACCAGTTGCTGGTCGAGCGGGTGCGCGAGCGCGAGGTTTACCAGAGCATCGCCGTCGACGACGCCGAGATCGATGCCTATCTGGCCAAGCAGCACGCCACCGAGCAGGCCGATCCCGAACTCGACATCGCGCAGATCCTCGTCACGGTGCCCGAGGGCGCCGACGCGGCCACGGCGGCCGCGCGCAAGGCGGTGGCCGAAGCGGCGCTGGCGCGGGTGCGCGGCGGCGAGGACTTCGCCAGCGTGGCCAAGGCGGTGTCCGAGGACGGCAACCGGGAGCGCGGCGGCGACATCGGCTTGCGGCCGGCGTCGCGCCTTCCCGATCTGTTCGTCGCCGCGGTGCGCGACCTTCAACCGGGGCAGGTCACACCGGGGCTGGTGCGCTCGAGCGCCGGGTTCCACATCCTCAAGCTCGTCCAGCGCAAGGACAACTCGGCGGTGATGGTCACGCAGACCCATGTGCGTCACATCCTGCTGCGCACCTCGCCCGAGCTGAGCACCGCGGTCGCGACCCAGCGGCTGGCCGAAATGCGGCGCCAGATCGAAAGCGGGCAACAGCACCTTCGGCGACCTGGCGCGCAAGTATTCGGAAGACGGTTCGGCGGCGGCCGGCGGCGATCTCGGCTGGGCGTCGCCCGGCACGATGGTGCCCGAATTCGAGCAGGCGATGGACCAGACGCCGGTCGGCGGCATTTCGCCGCCGGTGGTGTCGCGCTTCGGTGTCCACCTGATCCAGGTCGTCGCGCGGCGCGAAGTCGCGCTCGACAAGAAGCAGTTGCGCGAACAGGCGCGCAATGCCTTGCGCGAGCAGAAGTTCCAGCCCGCCTACGAGAAGTGGCTGAAGGACTTGCGCGCGCAGGCTTACGTCGAGATGCGCGAGCCGCCGCAGTGAGGCACGCGCCGCGCAAGCGCTTCGGCCAGCATTTCCTCACCGACCCGGCGGTCCTCGACGCGATCGTCGACGCCATCGACCCGAAGCCGGGCGAGGCGCTGGTCGAGATCGGCCCCGGCCTGGGCGCGCTGACCTTCCCGCTGCGCGCGCGCTGCGGAAACCTGACGGTGATCGAGCTCGACCGCGACCTCGCGGCCCGGCTGCGCCAGCAGGGCGGGCTGGACGTGATCGAGGCCGACGTGCTGAAGGTCGACTTCGCGGCGCTGGCCGCCCGCCTCGGGCGGCCGCTGCGGGTGGTCGGCAACCTGCCGTACAACATCTCGACGCCCATCCTGTTCCGGCTGCTCGACGCCGTCGACGTCGTCGCCGACCAGCATTTCATGCTGCAGAAGGAAGTCGTCGACCGGATGGCCGCCGCACCGGGCCACAAGGACTATGGCCGGCTGTCGGTGATGCTGCAGTGGCGTTACGCGATCGAGAGCGTGCTCGACGTGCCCCCCGAAGCCTTCGATCCGCCGCCGCGGGTGGACTCGGCGGTGGTGCGCATGCTGCCCTTGCCCGCGCCGACCGGCGTCGACGCGGCGCGGCTCGGCGAGCTGGTCACGGTGGCGTTCTCGCAGCGGCGCAAGCTGCTGCGCCACACGCTGGGCCGCTGGCTGCAAGAGCGCGGCACCGGTGCCGGCTTCGACGTCCAGCGTCGGGCCGAAGAGGTGCCGGTCGCCGAATACCTGGCGCTGGCGCGCGAGGTCGCCAGCGCCGCTGCCGCGTCGACCAATTAGGCTGCGTTCAGCCAGGCAGCGGTGTCGAACGCGCTGCTCATCAAGGGCATGTTCATGCCGAAGTTCGGATTGCTGCCGTTCTTCGAAACGGCAACCTTGGCGGCCGGCTTGACCGCACTGTTCTGGGCCACTTCAGTAGCCCGCTCCCATGACCCGATTTCCTGGGAGCGGGCTACTGAAAAGAATAGAAACACCTGAACGGTATTCGTCGATCCGCCCAGAAGTCGGCAGCATCGCGGAACACGTCGAGCAACTGCTCGCGCGCCTCGCGATCGAAGCGCGGGTTGTCCGGCAGTTGTTCGAGCACGACCACGAAACCCGGCTGCTGCCCGGCCTTGTGGACGAGGTCGGTCATGCAGTCGTAGAGCGCGTCCAGGTTCTTGCCGAAATGGGCCGGAAACAGGAACGCGGCAGCGATCCCGTCCAGAACCTCCTGCTTGGACTGCGCTGCGGCCAGGTTGGCATAGAGGAAATGCTGCCCGGCGCCTTCGGCGGCCTGCATCAGATCCTCGACTCGGTAGGCGCGTATCGCTTGGACGATATTGGGGCGGACGGTTTGCAACTGCATGGTCGCTTGCCTCCTTCTTGGATCAGCTGGGAAACAGTGGCCGGGCTTTCAGCGCACGATCTGCCGAAAGCTCGCGTAATGGTCGGCGCTGTAGTAACAGACTTCCGGCGCTCGGGCTTGCTCGCCGCCGCAGACGATGCGCCGCGCACCGCGGTTCCTCGCCCCGGGCGTCTTGACGGTGTACTCGCGGTAGTAACCGCGCGCCCGGCTGGGCAGCAGCCGCTCGCGGTTGCCGAACACCACGCCATCCTTGGCGTAGGCGAACGGGCCGCCTGCGAAAATTCGCTGGTAGGTCTGCCGGGCTGGGCCGGGCAGCGAGACGAGGGTCACCGCCGCGGTGGGAGCCTGGGGCGGCTTCGCCACCGCGTTCGACCCGGCCGCCAAACCCAGGCTCAGCGCGACGGCCAAACCCAGACTGTTGACTGCCTGTCGGAGCGCGGCGCCCCGCACGGCAAGACCGGACCAGAACACGGGTTAACCCTGAAAACACAAACCCGAATGCTACCCGAACCCCCCTAAAAACTCAAGCCGGTGCCCGAAAATGGGGCAGTCCGTGGCAATTCTGAGCGTGCGCTCACATTCGGATACGCCTCGGGGTCAGCGCGTGGCGTTGGCGTCCGCAACCGTCAACGCCGTCATGTTGACGATGCGGCGCACGGTCGCCGACGGCGTCAGGATGTGCACCGGCCGCGCCGCCCCGAGCAGGACAGGCCCGATCGCGATGCCGCCGCCGGAGGCCGTCTTGAGCAGGTTGTAGGCGATGTTGGCGGCGTCGATGTTCGGCAGCACGAGCAGATTGGCCTCGCCGGTGAGGGCGCTGCGCGGCATCAGCTGGCGTCGGTAGTCGGGGTCGAGCGCGGTGTCGCCATGCATTTCGCCGTCGACCTCGAGCCAGGGTGCGCGTTGCTGGATCAGCGCGAGCGCGTCGCGCATCTTCACCGCCGAGGGCTTGTCACTGGAGCCGAAGTTCGAATGCGAGAGCAGCGCCGCCTTCGGCTGGACGCCGAAGCGCTTCAGCTCTTCCGCGGCCATCACCGTGATCTCGGCCAGTTCGGCCGCCGACGGATCGTAGTTGACGTGCGTGTCGACCAGGAAGACCTGGCGGCCGGGCAGGATCAGGCCGTTCATGCAGGCGTAGGTGCAAACGCCGTCGCGGCGACCGATGACCTGGTCGATCCAGGCCAGGTGCGTCGCCGTCGTGCCCCAGGTGCCGCAGATCAGGCCGTCGACCTCGCCCTTGTGCAGCAGCATCGAGCCGATCAGCGTCAGCCGCCGGCGCATCTCGATCTTCGCCAGCTGCGCGGTGACGCCGCGCCGCTCCATCATCTGGTGGTAGGTCTGCCAGTAGTCGCGGTAGCGGTGGTCGTTCTCGGTGTTGACGAGGTCGTAGTCGCGCCCGGCGTCCAGGCGCAGGCCGAACTTCTCGATGCGCTGCGCGATCACCGCCGGTCGGCCGATCAGCGTCGGTCGCGCCAGCCCTTCGTCGACCACCACCTGCACCGCGCGCAGCACCCGCTCTTCCTCGCCTTCGGCGTACGCCACGCGCTTCGCGACCGCCCGCTTGGCGAGGGCGAAGATCGGCTTCATCGTCGTGCCCGACGCGTAGACGAAGCTCTGCAACTTGTCGCGGTAGGCGTCCAGGTCCTTCACCGGCCGCTGCGCGACGCCCGACTCGGCGGCGGCCTGCGCCACCGCCGGCGCGATCTTCATCATCAGCCGCGGGTCGAAGGGCTTGGGAATCAGGTACTCGGGGCCGAAGCTCAGGTTCGCGCCGGCGTAGGCGGCGGCCACGACCTCGCTCTGCTCGGCCTGCGCCAGCTCGGCGATCGCGCGCACCGCGGCGATCTCCATCGCGTCGGTCACCGTCGTCGCGCCCGAATCGAGCGCGCCGCGGAAGATGTACGGGAAGCACAGGACGTTGTTGACCTGGTTCGGGTAGTCGGTGCGGCCGGTCGCGATGATCGCGTCGTCGCGCACCGCCTTGACCTCCTCGGGCAGGATCTCCGGCGTCGGGTTGGCGAGCGCGAAGATGATCGGCTGGCGCGCCATCGCGGCCACCATCGCCGGCTTCAGCACGCCGCCGGCCGACAGGCCCAGGAAGACGTCGGCGCCGTCCATGACTTCGGCCAGCGTGCGCCGCGTCGTCTTCTGCGCGAAGACGGCCTTGTCGGCGTCCATCAGCTCCTGGCGGCCCTCGTAGACGACGCCGGCCAGGTCGGTGACCCAGACGTTCTCGCGCTTCAGGCCGAGCTTCAGCAGCAGGCCCAGGCAGGCCAGCGCCGCGGCGCCGGCGCCGCTGGTCACCAGCTTGACCTCGGCGATGTCCTTGGCGACGACCTTCAGCGCGTTCAGTACCGCCGCGCCGACGACGATCGCGGTGCCATGCTGGTCGTCGTGGAAGACCGGGATCTTCATCCGCTCGCGCAGCTTGCGTTCGACGTAGAAGCAGTCCGGCGCCTTGATGTCCTCGAGGTTGATGCCGCCGAAGGTGGGCTCCAGCGCGGCGATCACGTCGACCAGCTTGTCCAGGTTCTTCTCGTTCACCTCGAGGTCGAAGACGTCGATGCCGGCGAACTTCTTGAACAGCACCGCCTTGCCTTCCATCACCGGCTTGGCCGCCAGGGGCCCGATGTCGCCCAGCCCGAGCACCGCGGTGCCGTTCGTCACCACGGCGACGAGGTTGCCGCGCGCCGTGTAGCGGAACGCATTCGCCGGATCGGCGACGATTTCCTCGCAGGCCGCGGCCACGCCCGGCGAATAGGCCAGTGCCAGGTCGCGCTGGTTGACCATCTGCTTGGTCGCGGTGACGGACACCTTGCCGGGGGTCGGAAACTCGTGGTATTCGAGTGCGGCGCGGCGCAGTTCGGCGCTTCGGTCTTCGGGGGTCGGCATCGCACGGTCTCCTTCGGTGGCCCAGGGCCTGGGCGCGAAATTCTAGGCCTCGCAGTGTGCGCGATCGTGCGCCGGTCACCGTTGCGCGAAAGCGCGCATCAGCCGTGACGCCGCTGGCGCCAATCCCGCCGGCAGCCGCCGAGCGATGACAATCCGCCAATGGGCGAATTCGAGCTGATCGAGCGATTCTTCAACCGGCCGGTGCGGCGCGCCGCGATGGGTGTCGGCGACGACTGCGCGCTGCTGCAGCCGCAGCCGGGCATGCAGCTCGCGGTGTCCTGCGACATGCTCGTCGAGGGGCGCCACTTCCTGTCCACCGTCGCGCCGGACCGGCTCGGCCACAAGGCGCTCGCGGTGAACCTGAGCGACCTCGCCGCCTGTGGCGCCGAGCCGCTGGCCTTCGTGCTGGCGCTGTCGCTGCCGCGCGCCGACGAGGCCTTCCTGGCGCCGTTCGCGGCCGGGCTGTTCGCGCTCGCCGACGAGCACGGCATCGAACTCGTCGGCGGCGACACCACCGCCGGGCCGCTGAACGTCTGCATCACCGTGTTCGGCCAGCTGCCGGCCGGCCAGGCCTTGCTGCGCAGCGGCGCGCGGCCGGGCCACGACATCTGGGTCAGCGGCCGGCTCGGCGACGCGCGGCTGGCGCTCGAGGTCTTCCGCGGCCATGCGACGCTGCCGGGCAGCGCGTTCGAGGACGTGCGCCGCGCGATGGAACGGCCGACGCCGCGTCTGGCGCTGGGGCTGGCGCTGCGCGGCCTGGCGACGAGCGCGATCGACCTCAGCGACGGCCTCGTCGGCGACCTCGGTCACGTGATGCGCCAGTCCGGTGTCGGCGCGACGATCGAGCTCGACGCGCTGCCGCGCAGCGCCGTGCTCGCGACGCAGAGCCAGGCGCTGCAGAACGTCTGCCTGCTTGCCGGCGGCGACGACTACGAGCTGCTGTTCACCGCGCCGCCCTCGCGCCGCGACGCGGTGCTGCTCGCCGCCAGCGCCGCGCGCGTGGCCGTCACGCGCTGCGGCACCGTCGAGGCCGGCGACGAGTTGCGCGTCGTCGACGGCGAGGGCCGGCCCGTCGAGGCCGGACGCGGCTACGACCACTTCGCATCATGACGGCGGCACGCGTCAGCGCCAGTTTCATGCTGCGCCACCCGGCGCACTGGATCGCGCTCGGCTTCGGCAGCGGCCTGTCGCCTCGCGCGCCGGGCACCGTCGGCACGCTGTGGGGCTGGGTCGCCTTCCTCGCGATCGAGCGCTGGTCCGGCGGCGCCGATTGGGGCGCGCTGATCGCCGCCAGCCTGCTCGTCGGCCAATGGGCCTGCACGCGCACCGCGCAGCATCTGGGCATCGCCGACCCCGGCGCGGTCGTCTGGGACGAAGTGGTCGCGTTCTGGATCGTGCTCTGGCTGCTGATGCCGACCGGCTTCGCGATGCAGTTGCTCGCGTTCGCGCTGTTCCGCCTCTTCGACGCCGCCAAACCCGGGCCGGTGGGCTGGGCCGACCGGCTGTTCAAGCTGCGGCCGGGGCAGGCGATCGGCTGGCGCCAGGGCTGGGGCATCCTGTTCGACGACCTCGTCGCCGCCGCCTGCACGCTGCTCGTGATCGCGCTCGGCATGCGCCTGGCGTCGGCATGGACGCGATGAACGTCGAGCCGGTCGTGATCGCCCTGGCCGACGCGTTGCGCGCACGCGGCTGGCGCATCGCGACGGCCGAGAGCTGCACCGGCGGCCTGATCGCCGCCGCCTGCACTGCGCTCGCCGGTTCGAGCGACTGGTTCGAGCGCGGCGTCGTCAGCTACAGCAACGCCGCGAAGACCGAGCTGCTCGGCGTCGACGCCGGCTTGATCGACGCCCATGGCGCGGTCAGCGAGCCGGTCGCGCGCGCGATGGCCGAGGGCGCGCTGGCGCGCGCGCCGGTGCAGCTGGCGGTGGCCGTGACCGGTATCGCCGGCCCCGGCGGCGCGGTGCCCGGCAAGCCGGTCGGCACGGTCTGGCTCGCGCTCGCGCAGGCCGGCGCCGCGACACGGGCCGAGCGGCTGCAATTTGCCGGCGACCGCGCCGCGGTGCGCGCCGGCACGGCGGCGCTGGCGCTGCAGCGGCTGCTCGAGGCGGCGCGATGAAGGTGCTGCTCGCGGGCGAGATCGACGCCGCGTGGCGGCGCGAGCTGAGCGCGGCGATGCCCGAGGCGACCTGGCTGGATGCGGGCGAGGCCGACGCCGCACTGGTCGCGAACCCGCCGCCGGGTGCGCTCGCCGGGCAGCCGCGGCTGCGCCTGATCCAGTCGCTGTGGGCCGGCGTCGACCGGCTGCTCGCCGACCCGACGCTGCCGGCCGGCGTGCCGATCGCGCGCATGGTCGACCCTGCGATGAGCGCCGCGATGGCCGAGACCGCGCTCTGGGCCACGCTGTCGCTGCACCGCGGCTTCTTCGCCTACGCGCAAGCCCAGCGCGAGGCCGTCTGGCGCGTCCATGCGCAGCGGCGCGCCGACGAGGTCGGCGTGCTCGTGCTCGGCCAGGGCGAGATGGGCCGGGCCGCGGCCGCGCGCATCGCGCAGCAGGGCTACCCGGTCCGCGGCTGGCGGCGCAGCCGGCCGGCACGACGACACGCCGCTGCCGGCGCTGCTGGCCGACGCGGCGATCGTGATCAACCTGCTGCCGCTCACCGCCGAGACGCGCGGCCTGCTCGACGCCGGCTTCTTCGCGCGCATGGCGCCGGGGTCGGCGATCGTCAACCTCGGCCGCGGCGCGCACCTGGTCGAGGCCGACCTGCTCGACGCGCTCGACCGCGGCCCCCTGCGCCATGCGGTGCTCGACGTCTTCCAGACCGAACCGCTGCCCGCGGCGCACGCCTTCTGGCGCCACCCGTTGGTCACCGTCCTGCCGCACGCCGCGGCGCTGACCGACCCGCGCAGCGCGAGCGCGGTGGCGGCGGCCAACCTGCGCGCCGCGCGCGACGGCCGGCCGCTGCGCACTGCGTCGATCGCGCGCGAGGCTACTGAAAGAGGGTGCGCCGGGTTCAGGCCGCCAGCGCGAGCCGCTGCCGGCCCAGCGCCTGCAGCAGCATCAGCACCAGCCGGCGCAGGCCGTCCCAGGGATCGGCCGGCCAGTCCGGGTGGCGCAGGCCCTTGACGAGGCCGTCGCAGACGCTGGCCGCTTCGACCAGGTGCTCGAGCTGGTGGTCGGCGAGCAGCGGCAGCGCGCGCTCGAACAGGCGCTCCTTCAACCCCCAGACGCGCGCCTCGCGCAGCGCCAGCGGCAGCGGCCGGCCGTCAGCCTGCGCCGCGCGCACGCGGTGCAGCGCGCGGATGTCCTCGGCCAGCGTCCAGTGCACCAGCACCGGCGATTCGCCCTCGGCACGCAGCCCGTCGAGCATGCGCAGCGCGCGTGCCACCTGGCCCGCGAGCACGGCCTCGCCGAGCTTGAAGACGTCGTAGCGCGCGACGTCGAGCACCGCCGCCTCGACCTGCTCGAAGCTCAGCTCGCCGGCGGGGTAGAGCAGCGCCAGCTTCTGCAGTTCCTGGTGCGCGGCGAGCAGGTTGCCTTCGACGCGGTCGGCGAAGAAGGCCAGCGTGCGCTGGCCCGGCTCGCCGCTCGGCACGCGCTGGTCCTGGCGCGCCAGCCGCTGCGCGATCCAGCCCGGCAGCGCCTTGCGCTCGACCGGCTCGACGCGCAGCGTGACGCCGGCCGCGTCGAGCGCGCCGAACCAGGCCGCCTTGGTCTGCTGGAAGTCCAGCCGCGGCAGTTGCACCAGCGTGAGCACCTCGTCGCCGAGCTGCGCGCAGTAGCGCTGCAGTGCCTCGGAGCCGTCCTTGCCCGGCTTGCCCGACGGGATGCGGATCTCGATCAGCTGCCGGTCGGCGAACAGGCTCATCGCCTGCGCCGCGCCGAGCACGCCGCTCCAGTCGAAGTGCGCCCCGCTGACGCTGAAGACCTTGCGCTCGCCGTAGCCAGCCGCGCGCGCCGCCGCACGGATCGCGTCGCCGGCCTCCTGCGCGAGCAGCGGCTCGTCGCCATACACCGTGTAGATCGGCTTCAGGCCGCGCGCCAGGTGCGCCTCGAGCTGATCGGCGCGGAGCTGCATCAGCGTTGGATCGACGCGAGCCGGCGCATCACCTGCATCACGGCGTCGGTCTGCATCTGGCGGAAGAGCTCGTCCTCTTCCTGCTCCTTGGCGAGCGCGAAGTTCTCGGCATAGCTGAGATCGTTCTGCAGCATCAACTCCACCGGCGCAATCAGTTCGTGGCCCGCCGGCGTCTCGACGCGGAAGCGGAATGTCAGCCGGAGCTGGAACTCGCGCACCTGGGCCGCAGCGGTCGAAGCGACGACGCTCTTCTCGCGCGTGTCGGCCAGCGCCTGCAGCACGACCTCGGCCTGCGCCGGCGCGTCGACCACGCGCACCGTCTTCGCCAGGTTGTCGCGCAGCTCGGCGGCGAAGGGCGAGCGTGGCGCGAAGCCGGTCAGCGCGATGCTGCGAAACGGCAGTGCCGGGGTGCGCCGCAACTCGAAGCCGCAGCCGGCCAGCGCCAGCGGCAGCAACGCCAGCAAGGCGCGGCGGCGCGGGCCGTCAGACGACCACATTGACCAGCCGGCCGGGGACGATGACGATCTTCTTCGCCGGCCGGCCGTCGGCGAAGCGCGCGAAGTCCGGGCTGGCCAGTGCCGCCGCCTCGATGACGGCGCGGCTCGCCTCGGCCGGCACGCGGATCGCGCCGCGCGTCTTGCCGGCGACCTGCAGCACGAGCTCGATCTCGGCGCGCACCAGCGCCGCGTCGTCGACCAGCGGCCAGGCCGCGGACACCAGGTCGCCCTCGGCGGTGGCGAAGCCGAGTTCGCTCCACAGCGCCTGCGCGATGTGCGGCGCGGCCGGGTAGAGCACGCGCAGCAGGATGCCCAGGCCTTCGCGCAGGCTCGCGTCGGTCGCGGCCGACGCGCCGTCCTCGAGCGCGTTGAGCAGCTTCATCGCGCCCGAGATCACGGTGTTGTATTGCAGCCGTTCGTAGTCGTGGCTGATCTGGCCGAGCAGGCCGTGCACCTCCAGCCGCAGCGGGTCGGCGCCCTGCGCCGCGCCGGGGGCGGCGCGCACGCGCGGCGCCTGCTTCACGCCGAAGCCCCAGAGCCGGCGCAGGAAGCGGAAGCTGCCCTCGGCGCCGGAATCGGACCAGGCCGCGCTCTGGTCGGGCGGTCCGGCGAACATCGTGAACACGCGCGCGGTGTCGGCGCCGAACTTCGCGATGATGTCGCGCGGCTCGACGACGTTGTTCTTGCTCTTGGACATCTTCTCGATGCCGCCGAGCATCACCGGCAGGCCGTCGCTCTTGGCCGTCGCGCCGACGGGGTGGCCGCGCTCGTCGTGGTGGACCTCGACCTCGTTCGGGTAGTACCAGCGCTTCTTGCCGGCTTCGTCCTCGCGGTAGAAGGATTCGTTGAGCAGCATGCCCTGCGTGAACAGGTTCCTGAACGGCTCGCTGAACGTGACCAGCCCGAGGTCGCGCATCGCCTTGGTCCAGAAGCGCGCGTACAGCAGGTGCAGCACGGCGTGCTCGATGCCGCCGATGTACTGGTCCATCGGCATCCAGTACTCGACGCGCTCGTCGATCATCGAGTGCTCGCTGTCCGGGCAGCAGTAGCGCATGTAGTACCACGACGAATCGACGAAGGTGTCCATCGTGTCGGTCTCGCGCCGCGCCGGCCGGCCGCACTGCGGGCAGGCCACGTTCAGGAACGAGGCGCACTTGTTCAGCGGGTTGCCGCTGCCGTCGGGCACCAGGTCTTCGGGCAGCAGCACCGGCAGGTCCGCCTCGGGCACCGGCACCGAGCCGCACCCCGGGGTTCGACCCCCGGGACCTTCTGTTCCCTCGCAGTGGATGATGGGGATCGGCGTGCCCCAGTAGCGCTGGCGGCTGATGCCCCAGTCGCGCAGCCGCCAGGTGGTCTTCTTCTCGCCCAGACCCTTGGCCGCCAGCGCGGCGGCGATCGCGTCGACCGCCGGCTTGTGCTGCAGGCCGCTGAAGTTGCCCGAGTTGATGGTCACGCCGCGCGTCTTGTCGGCGTACCAGTCCTGCCAGTGGTCGTAGCTGAAGTGCTCGCCGTCGACGTGGATGACCTGCAGCAGGTCGATCCCGTACTTCTTCGCGAACGCGAAGTCGCGCTCGTCGTGCGCCGGCACGCCCATCACGGCGCCGTCGCCGTAGCTCATCAGCACGTAGTTGCCCACCCAGACCGGCACCTGCGCGCCGGTCAGCGGGTGCGTGACGAAAAGCCCGGTGGGGCGGCCTTCCTTCTCCTTCAGCGCGAGCTCGGCCTCGGTGGTGCCGCCCTTCTTGCACTCCTCGACGAAGGCGGCGAGCGCCGGGTCGGTCTTCGCGGCGTGGGCGGCCAGCGGGTGCTCGGGCGCGACGGCGCAGAAGGTCACGCCTTTGATCGTGTCGGCGCGCGTCGTGAAGACGTAGAGGCGGCCGTCCTGGATCAGCGCGCCGTGCTCGTCGCGGATCTCGTGCGGGAAGGCGAAGCGCACGCCCTCGCTCTTGCCGATCCAGTGCTCCTGCATCAGGCGCACGCGCTCGGGCCAGCCCTCGAGGTAATGCGGCACGGTGCTGTCGTTGACGCCGGAGAGCAGCTCGTCGGCGTAGTGCGTGATCGCGAGGTAGTAGCCCGGGATCTCGCGCTTCTCGACCAGGGCGCCGCTGCGCCAGCCGCGGCCGTCGACGACCTGCTCGTTGGCGAGCACGGTCTGGTCGACCGGATCCCAGTTGACGACCTGGGTCTTCTTGTAGGCGATGCCCTTCTCGAGCATCTTCAGGAAGAACCACTGGTTCCACTTGTAGTAGCTCGGGTCGCAGGTCGCGACCTCGCGCGCCCAGTCGTAGGCCAGCCCGAGCGGCTGCATCTGCGCCTTCATCTCGGCGATGTTCGCGCGCGTCCACGCCGCCGGCGGCACGCCGTTGGCGATGGCGGCGTTCTCGGCCGGCAGGCCGAACGCGTCCCAGCCCATCGGCATGAGCACGTTCATGCCCTTCATGCGCAGGTGGCGCGCCATCATGTCGTTGATGGTGTAGTTGCGCACATGGCCCATGTGCAGCTTGCCGCTCGGGTAGGGCAGCATCGAGCAGGCATAGAACTTCGGGCGCTGCGGGTCTTCGGTGACGCGCAGCGCGCCGGTCGTCGTCCAGTGCGCCTGGGCAGCGGCTTCGACCTCGGCGGGGACGTATTTCTCGTTCATCCGGCCGATTCTACGTAGCGGCCGGCGCAGCTATCGTCGGCGGTGCGGCCGGCGCCTCGGTGACGAAGCCGATCCGCGTCAGCCCCGCGGCCTGCACCCGACCGATCAGCTCGGCGACCCGACCATAGGGCACGCGGCGGTCGGCACGCAGCCGCACTTCGGTCTGCGGGTCGCGCAGCGCCGCCTCGTGTGCGCGCGCGCTGACCTGCTCGGCCGACGCCGGCCGGTCCCCGACGTAGAACTGGCCGCCCGCGTCGACCGCCAGCGCGATGAAGGCCGGCGCGCCATCGGGCGCGGCGGCATCGATCTTCGGCAGGTCGAGCTTCAGGCTGCTCGCGATCAGCGGCGCGGTGACGATGAAGATCACCAGCAGCACCAGCATCACGTCGATCAGCGGCGTCATGTTGATGTCGCTCATCGGCTTCGCGCCGGGGTTGCGCTCGAGGCGGCCGAAGGCCATCAGCGGCCCCGACGCAGGTCGAGCATCATCCCGCGCAGGTCGTGCGCGAAGCCTTCGAGTTCGGCCTCGCTGGCCGCGACCCATTGGCCGAACACGTTGAAGGCCAGCACCGCCGGCACCGCGACGGCGATGCCGGCGGCGGTCATGACGAGCGCCTCGCCGACCGGCCCGGCCACCTTGTCGATCGACAGGCTGCCTTCGGCGGTGATCGCCAGCAGCGCGTGGTAGATGCCCCAGACGGTGCCGAACAGGCCGACGAAGGGCGCCGTGGCGCCGATCGACGCCAGCAGCACCTGGCCGAACTGCAGGTGCGCCAAGCCGCGGTGCAGCGCGTCGCGCAACCGCCGCGTGAGCTGCGATTCGAGGTCGGACGAGGTCGCCAGCGTGCCGGCCGCCGGCGCGGCGGTGGCGGCGTCGAGCAGCGGGCACAGCAGCCCTTCGCGATCCATCGCGGCGAGCCGCGTGCGGCCCGCGTCCAGCGTGTCGGCGTCCCAGAAGGCGGGCACCGCGCGCGCGATGTCGCGCCGGGCGCGGCGCAGCAGCCAGCCCTTCCAGACGATCAACACCCAGGCGGTGACGGACATCGCGAGCAGCAGCAGCACGACGCTGCGGCCGACGAGGTCGCTTTGCTGCCAGAAGGTCGTCAGGCCTTCCACGGGCCGGGGCTCAGGGGGCCGGCGCGAGGCCGAGCACGTCGTCCATGCCGTACAGCCCGGGGGCGCGACCGGCCAGGAAGCGTGCCGCGCGCAGGCTGCCGGCGGCGTAGTTGGCGCGGCTGCCGCTCTTGTGCGTGATCTCGATGCGCTCGCCGGTGCCGATGAACAGCACGCTGTGCTCACCGACGATGTCGCCGCCGCGCACGGTGGCGAAGCCTATCGTGCGCCGGTCGCGTTCGCCGGTGTGGCCTTCGCGGCCGTAGACCGCGCAGTCTTCCAGCCGGCGTCCCAGCGCGCCGGCCACCACCTCGCCCATCGCGAGTGCGGTGCCGCTGGGCGCGTCGACCTTGTGCCGGTGGTGGGCCTCGACGATCTCGACCTCGTAGTCGTCGCCGAGCCGGCGCGCGGCTTCGGCGAGCAGGCCCAGCATGACGTTCACGCCGACGCTCATGTTGGGCGCGAAGACGATGGCCAGTTCGCGCGCGAACGCCGCCAGCTCGGCCTTCTGCGCCGGCGTGAAGCCGGTCGTGCCGACGACGGCGGCGACGCCGTGCGCGCGGCAGGCGGCCAGGTGGGCCAGCGTGCCTTCGGGGCGGGTGAAGTCGATCAGCACGTCGGCGTCGGCCAGGCCGGTGTCCAGCGACGCGGTGAGGGTCACGCCGGTGACGCGGCCCAGAAAGGCGCCCGCGTCCTGACCGAGGAACGGGCTGCCGGGCAGGTCCAGCGCGCCGGCGAGGGTGCAGTCCTCGCTGCCCAGCACGGCCTCGACGAGCATCCGGCCCATCCGTCCGGAACTGCCGGCGATGGCGACCTTGAGTGCCATCAGGAGGCTTCGAGCGGCGGGTAGTCGCGCACCGGGGCGGACGCAGCGGCCGCTGGCGGCGCCGGCTTGGGCGGCACCGGCAGCGCGCCGATCTGCGCTTCGGTGAGCGCCAGCGTGCGTGGCTTGGCCTTGATCGGTGGGCTGATCGAGGCCACGAACTCGCTTTCGCTGGGCAGCTCGGGACTTTCGACCGACTTCACGAGATCGCCGTCGAAACGCACGATGACGTCGCGCCGCTGGGCTTCGGTGCCCGGGCGGCGGATCGTGAATATGTAGTCCCAGCGGTCGGCATGGAACGCGTCGGTGAGCAGCGGGGTGCCGAGCACGTCGCGCACCTGGCTGCGCGTGAGGCCGGGCTTGAGCAGCGCCCGTTGCTCCTGGGTCACGACGTTGCCCTGCACGATGTCGATCTTGTACGGCGTGATCAGACCGAACAGGCTGTCGGTCGACTTGACCGACGCGCAGCCGCCGAGCAGCAGCGTGCCGAGCAGGAAAATCGAGGAACGGCGCATGGGCACGGTGCTGGCTATGATCGCCGGATTCTAGCGGGGGTGGCCCGCCGACCGCGCGCGAGGGTGCCTGATGACGAACGTCGACGAACTGAAAGGCAGCGGCCTGAAGGCCACGCTGCCGCGCATCAAGATCCTGGAGGTGTTTCACCGCACCGAGCGCCGGCACATGACGGCCGAGGACGTGTTCAAGGCCTTGCTCGGCGAAGGCGCCGACATCGGGCTGGCCACCGTCTACCGGGTGCTGATGCAATTCGAGCAGGCCGGGCTGCTGACGCGCAGCAACTTCGAGTCGGGCAAGTCGGTGTTCGAGCTCAACGAGGGCCAGCACCATGACCACCTGGTATGCCTGAGCTGCGGGCGGGTCGAGGAGTTCTTCGACCCCGAAATCGAGCAGCGCCAGCATGCCGTCGCGCAGGCGCGCGGCTTCGAGCTGCACGACCACGCGCTGGCGCTGTACGCGCGTTGCACCAAGCCGGACTGCGAATACCGCCACAAGTGACGCGGCGCGGCGCCGCCGGCCCGGCTATTCGCGCTGCATCGCGCGCTGGTGGCGTTCGATGAACTCCTGGTAGGTGTCGATCCCGCGCAGCTGCAGGATCGTGTTGCGCACCGCGGCCTCGACGAGCACCGCCAGGTTGCGGCCGGCGTCGACCGCGATCACCACCTTGCGCACGGGCAGGCCGAGGATGTCCTCGTACAGCGGCTCGTAGGGCAGGCGCTCGAACTCGCGCTCCATCGTTTCCTTGCGCACCAGGTGGACGATGAGCTTGAGCCGCATCTTGCGCCGCACCGCGGTCTCGCCGAAGATGGCCTTGATGTCGAGCAGGCCGATGCCGCGCACCTCGAGCAGGTTCATCAGCAACTCGGGGCAGCGGCCTTCCAGCCCGGTCTGCGAGATGCGGTAGAGGTCCACCGCGTCGTCCGCCACCAGGCCGTGGCCGCGCGAGATCAGCTCCAGGCCGAGCTCGCTCTTGCCCAGGCCCGATTCGCCGGTGAGCAGCACGCCCAGGCCGAGGATGTCCATGAACACGCCGTGCCGCGTGGTCCGCTCGGCGAACAGCTGGCCGAGGTAGTCGCGCACGACGTCGATCACGTGGCCGGCCGATTCGGCGGTGACGAAGAGCGGGATCTCGGCGCGCTCGCACATCGCGACGAGCCGGTTCGGCGGCGTCTGCGCGTCGGCGACGATGAGCACCGGCGGCTCCAGTGTCACGATGCGCGAGATGCGACGTTCCTGGTCCTCGGGCGAGCTCGCCTGCAGGTAGGCCGTCTCGCGGCTGCCGACGATCTGGACGCGGTAGGGGTGGATGTAGTTGAGGTAGCCGATCAGGTCGGCCGACGAGCGCGCGTCGCGCACCGCGCTGTCGTCGAACCGGCGTTCCGGGTGCGCGTGGCCGGCGATCCACTCCCAGCGCAGGGCCTCGCGGTGTGCCTCGAACAGCGCCTCGGCGCTCATCGAGCTCGGTTTCATCGAGCGGGGCCGGCCGTCGCGAAGCGTCCCGAGGCGGTCATCACGCGACCGACTTCAGCGGTTCCCAGTCATGGATCAGCTTGTGCACGGCGGCGGCATCGGGCTCGGCCTTCAGCCGCTCGCGCAGTTCGCGGTCGGACAGCATCTCGGCGATCTCGGACAGGATCTCCAGGTGCCGCTGCGTCGCCGCCTCGGGCACGAGCAGGAAGATCAGCAGCGAGACGGGTTCGTCGTCGGGAGCATCGAAGGGGATCGGCTGCTGCACCCGCAGCACCGCCGCGAGCGGGTTCTTCAGCCCCTTGATGCGTCCGTGCGGGATGGCCACCGCGTGGCCCAGGCCGGTGGAGCCCAGGCGTTCGCGCGCGAACAGGTTGTCGGTGACGATGCCGCGCGCGATCGCGTGCTGGTTCTCGAACAACAGCCCGGCTTGCTCGAAAACGCGCTTCTTGCTGGTCGCTTCCACGTTCACCAGCACGTCGCTGGCAGGCAGAATGGCGGCGAGACGGTTCATGGGGCCATTTCCCCTCGCGGCCGGCGTGTCATCGGCGCTGCCGTCGAGTCTGTTGGTGAGCCGAAGATCATAGCAACCGAATCGTCACACTCGACCTTGCATCGCTACGCGGTTCGGGTGGAATGCCCATGATTGCGGCATTGCAGCAACAGGTGCCGCCGCTGCAGAAACGAGAAACGGCCCGCGAGGGCCGTTTCTGGGGGGGCGCCAAGCGCCGGCGACGTCGTTGCCGTCCCCGCGAGGGGGTGAGTCAATGCGGCGAGGCCACGTTGACTCAAGGCGCAGCGTGGCTAGGCTGCGCCGGCATCGATGCGCTTGGGCGACTCGTGGTGGTGATCCTGCAGCCGGTCCTTGTGGCGGCAGACCTGGCGGTCGAGCTTGTCCATCAACTGGTCGATCGCCGCGTAGAGATCCTCATGGCTTTGCTCGACGTAGATGTCACGCCCCTTCACGTGCAACGTCACCTCGGCCTTCTGCCTTCGCTCCTTTTCCTTCAGTTTCTCCACCGTCAGCAACACGTTGATGTCCACGACCTGATCGAAGTGGCGTGTCACCCGATCCAGTTTTGTGAGTACGTACTCTCGGAGAGCGGGAGTGACTTCCAGGTGGTGTCCGCTGATCGTCAGGTTCATCAGTGCCTCCTTTGCGAGGGGTGGGGGAATCGGTCGGCCGCGCGCGAGGGGCGGCGTCTGGGTGGGAGGTTGGGCGGGAGGTTGGGCGGGATCAAGGAGCAGCGGGCCGAGGCCCGGTTCGACGGTGCAGAGAGCAGAACGGCGGGATCAGTGTGCATCCGTCCGCGGCCGGCTGGCAAGCGGGTTCCCCGACCGGGGCCAGGGCCGGGACGTGACGCTTTGCACTGGCGTTGCACGCCAACGCCTCGTCCGACGATCGAATGTTGCAGCCACCGGCATGGCGCACCTCAACGCGCCGGCGCGAACAGCGGCAGTGCCGCGATGCGGGCCTCGATTTCGCCCCGCATCGCGTCGTAGCGTGGTGCGCCGACGCCACCGTAGCGGCGCTCGAACTCGGCCTCGGGCAGGTATTCGGGCAGGTCGGCGGCGTCGGGCATGAAAACCGACTCCTGCGTCGCGCCGGCCAGCCGCGCCTGCAGCAATGCCGGCGTCTTGACCGCCATTTCGCCGAACCGGGTGCCGGCGCGGTCGGCGGCGATGTCGTTGAAGCTGAAGCCGCTGCCGCCGCGCGCGTCGGACAGTTCCTTCCAGACACCCACCGCGTCGGCCAGCGGGGTGTCCGCCTCGGCCGCGAGCAGGGCCGAGATCAGGAAATGCTTGGGGAAGTCGTCGCGCCGCTGCAGCGTCACGCGCAGCGGCCGCGGCGCCGGCCAGGCGCGCGCCGCCGGCACCAGCAGGTCCAGGCCGCGCCCGTTGGCGAAGAACGCCAGCACCAGGATCGCGGCGCGGTTCTCCTGCACCGCGTCGCCGCCGGCCGCGCTGCGCTCGCGCGCGAGGGCGAACAGGGGCGGCAGCAGCGCGGCGAGCGAGACATCGGCGCCCAGCGGGTGGGCCTCGGTGAGCGGGCGCAGCGCCGCCGCGTAGACCTGCAGCCGCGCCCGGTCGACCGGCGGCACCAGCGCCGAGAGCATCTGGCGCGCGGCGCCGGCGTCCAGCTGGTAGCTCGCCTGCAGTTCGCCCGCGCCGAAGCGAACCTGGCGCAGCGCCTCCAGGGCCTGCTGTCCCTGGCGTTGCAGGCCATAGTGCGCGAACGCGCGGGCCAGCAGCGCGTCGAACAGCGCGCCGGGCAGCGGCAGCCGACCGACACGCAACCGCGCGAGCTGCGGCAGCGCGGTCGTCTGACGCCACGTCAGTTCGAAGTTCAGCCAGCGTTGCAGACGCGGCAGCTCGACGCTGGCCTGCACCTCGGCACGGCCGGGGTGCAGCGTGACC
Organism: uncultured beta proteobacterium; assembly: GCA_963788635.1. Lineage (GTDB taxonomy): Bacteria > Pseudomonadota > Gammaproteobacteria > Burkholderiales > Burkholderiaceae_C > Rubrivivax. Next base: position 226,058 of record CAWBHE010000007.1, read on the forward strand.
CGCGTGCGCGCCTCCAGCCAGTGCTGGGCGGCGTGGAAGAGCAGCAGGTCGGCGTCGCGCTCGTTCAGCCGCAACTGGCGAATCTGGCCCGGCACGGCCAGGCGCGGGTCGTTGCGGCGTGCAATCGCGAGCGCGCGGTCCACGTCCGCCGGCGAGATGTCCGAGCGCGCGGGCACCGCGGGCGCGTCCTGCACGGCCAGCAGCAGGGCGGCCAGCGGCAGCAGCACCAGGAGCAGGGCCGCCGCGACCCACCATCGCCTCGGGCTGTGCATGAGCGGCAGTCTGCCACGGGCACCCGAGCGCAGCCGGTGGGTGGCCCGATGCGACAATGTCGGCCTGCCGCGGCGCCGACGGCGCTGGCCGGATCCGTTCCCCTTCCCGCGCCCCACCGACCGGCATGCTCAACGTCTTCTCGCTGGCCCATGGCCGGCTCGTCCAGGAAGAGATCGACGACCCGCAGGCGCTGGCCCGGGTGCAGCCGGTGTGGGTGGACCTCGAGTCGCCGAGCGCCGACGAGAAAGGCTGGATCGCGGGCCGCTTCGGGCTCACGATTCCGGCCGACATCGTCGACGACGACCTCGAGGAGTCGGCCCGCTTCTACGAGGAAGACAACGGCGAGCTGCACATCCGCTCGGACTTCCTGATCGACGGCGACAGCAGTGCCGGCAAGCCCTCGCGCAACGTGCGCGTGGCCTTCATCCTGCGCGACAACGTGCTGTTCTCGATCCACGACGAGGACCTGCCGGTGTTCCGGCTGCTGCGCCTGCGCGCACGCCGCATTCCGGCGCTGATCGAAGACGCGAAGGACGTGCTGCTCAAGCTCTACGACGCCGACGCCGAGTACTCGGCCGATTCGCTCGAAGGCATCTACGACAACCTCGAGCGCGTCAGCGCGCGCGTGCTCAAGCAGGAACTCGACGACCGCGCGGCCGGCGAGGCGCTGTCGGCGATCGCCAAGGAAGAAGACCTGAACGGGCGCATCCGGCGCAACGTGATGGACACCCGGCGTGCGCTGAGTTTCCTGATGCGCAGCCGGCTGCTGGGCGCCGAACAGTTCGAGGAGGCGCGCCAGATCCTGCGCGATCTCGACTCGCTGGACTCGCACACCGCGTTCCTGTTCGACAAGATCAACTTCCTGATGGACGCCACGGTCGGCTTCATCAACATCAACCAGAACAAGATCATCAAGATCTTCTCGGTGGCCAGCGTGGCGCTGCTGCCGCCGACGCTGATCGCCAGCGTCTACGGCATGAACTTCCGCGCCATTCCCGAGCTGGAATGGCGCTATGGCTACGTGTTCGCGCTCGTGCTGATGGTGGCGTCGGTGGCCGCGCCCTTCATCTTCTTCCGCCGCAAGGGCTGGTTGCGTTAGTGGGTTCGTGCCGGCGGCCGGTGCGGCACTGGTAGTCACTCTGGTCCGGCCGACAAGCCTCGTGTAGCGTGAACGGCGCTGCGGCAACGGCCGCGGCATTCGGACCGAGCGGCGCAAGACCATGACCAAGATCCTTGCCAACGCCTGCGTGCCCTGGTGCCGTCGGCTCGCCGTGGCGGCGCTGCTGCTCGCCGCGGGGGCGGCCCGGGCGCAGTTCTCGATGGTGCCGTCGTCGCAACTCGTCGGGCCGCCGACCGGGTCGCAGGCCGAGATCGAAAAGGAATACCGCATCGACGCGGCGCGCCACCTCTACCGCGCCTACCCGATGCGCGTCTTCCGCGGCAAGTTGCCGCCGCTGCTGTACTCGGTGATGGTCGTCGAGACCGACATCGACGCCAGCGGCCGGGTGCTCGCCGTCAGCGTCGTGCGCAAACCCGCCGCGCCGGAAGTCGCGCCCTGGGTGATCGCGATGATCCGCCGCGCGGGCCCGTTCCCGGCGCCGACGAAGATGCCCGGCGGCGTGCACTACCTGGACATCTGGCTCGTCGACAAGAGCGGGCTGTTCCAGGTCGACACGCTGACCGAAGGGCAGCACTGACGGCGCCGGCTCACTGCCGGGCGCGCGCCTTCAGCCAGCGCATCAGCGCGCCGACCCCGGGCAGCTTCTCGTACAGCTCCTCGGCCGCGTCCCAGTAGTCGCGGTGCTCGGCGATGCGGCCGTCGGCCGCCAGGCGCAGGTGGGTCGCGCCGCGGATGCACTGCTCGTCGCGCCTGAAGCGGCGCATCCGGAACCGGAAGTCCCAGCTCAGGAAGCATTGGTCGCCTTGCACGATCACGTCGCGGATCACGAAGCGCGGCGCGTCCAGCGCGACGAACATGTGCGCGAAGATGCGTTCGATCTCGGCCAGGCCCCGGACCTCGTTGAACGGGTCCTTGAAGCGCGCGTCGGGCACGTAGATCTCGCCCAGCCGCGCCACGTCGGCGGCCGTCAAGCTCTCGAAGCGCGCGACGATGCGCTGCACGCGGGCGTCCAAGCTCAGAGCCCGGTCGATTGCCGCACCGCGGGAAAGTAGGCGCCGTAGGGCAGCAGGCGCAAGCCCTTCATCCAGCGCGTGAAGCGCTTCGGGAAGTGGATCTCGAAATCGCCGCGCTCCCAGCCGCGCAGGATCTCGTCGGCGGCGGTCTCGGGGCTGATCAGCGCAGGCATGCGAAAGGCATTCTGCGCCGTCAGCGGCGTCTCGACGAAGCCCGGGTTGACGAGCGAGACGCCGATGCCCAGCGGGCGCAGGTCCAGGTACAGCGTCTCGGCCAGATTGATCAGCGCCGCCTTCGTCGGGCCGTAGGCCAGCGACTGCGGCAGCCCGCGATAACCGGCGACGCTGCCGACCAGGCTCAGGTGGCCGCTGCGCTGCGCGAGCAGCAGCGGCAGCACCGCGTCCAGCAGGTGCAGCGCGCCCAGGTAGTTGATCTCCAGGTGCTGGCGCGCGAGCGCGAGGTCGAACTGGCCGGCGCGCATCGCGCGATAGGTGCCGGCGCAGTACAGCGCGAGGTCGATGCGGCCGTGGCGCGCAACGATGCCGGCTGCGGCCGCGTGCATTGCCGCGAGGTCGGTCGCGTCGAGCGCCACCGCCTCGCTGCCCGGGTGGCGGGCGACGAAGTCGTCCAGCGCGTCGGCGCTGCGCGCCGAGACGACGACGCGCGCGCCGGCGGCGTGCAGCCGCGCGGCGGTCGCGCGTCCGATGCCGGTCGACGCGCCGACGAGCCAGGCGGCTGCGTCCGGACCAGCTCGTGAGGCGGGGGTTCAGCGGCATGCGCCGCCCGCGGGCGTCTTGTCGAAGGCGAGCGTGACCTCGCCGATACGGAAACCGAACTTGCTCATCACGGTCTTGTTCAGCATCACGCGGTCGCTCATCAAGACCATCCAGTCGTCCATCTGCACGTCGTAGACCTTGCCGTCGACCGGCAGGCGCAGCGTGTAGCGCCAGTTCAGCGCGTTGCCGGCCGCGGTGCCGACGGCGTCGCCGACGATGTCGTCGGCGCGGCCGACGTAGTGGCCGCCGCCCTGGTCGGTGAGATGCCAGACGCGGCGCTGGGTCTGGCCGTCGCTGTAGGTGAAGTGCTCGTCGAGCGTGCCCTGGTTCCCCTGCCAGCGGCCCGTCATCGCGACCGTGAAGCGGCGCACGACCTTGCCCGAGCGGTCGCTGAACATCCCGTGCGCGGTGAGCGGGCCGTCGAAGTAGGTCTTCAGGTCCAGCGTCGGCTTTTCGCCGGCGTAGTCGGACGGGACCGGCGTGGCGCAGCCGGCCACCAGCGCGGCGGCGGCGAGGATCAGGAGTCGTCGGTGCATCATGGTGTTCATCGTTCGGAGGGACGGATCCAGCGCGTGTAGAGCAGCGCCGCGGCGACGAGCTTGAGCGCGCAGGGCAGCAGGCAGTAGGCGGCGGTCAGCGCCTGCAGCGCGCCGGCGCTGCGGCTGCCCGGCGCGTAGCCGAACAGCGCGAGCAGCGGCAGCGAGATGCCGGCGGCGAGCGCGAGGTTGAGCTTGGTCGCGAAGCTCCACCAGCCGAGGTAGGCGCCCTCGAGCCGGCCGGCGTGGCCGGCGCGCTGGATCACGCCGGTGAGCAGCGCGCCCGGCAGCGCGAGGTCGGCGCCGAGCGCGCTGCCGCTGGCGACGCAGACGACCAGGAAGCCGATCACGTCGCCGTCGCCGAGCCGGGCCGCCCAGGCGAAGGTCACGATCGCCAGCGCCATGCCGGCGAGCCAGGCGCGCGCCAGCCCGAAGCGCGCCACCGCGCGCAACCACAGCGGCATCGACAGCGCGCCGGCCGCGAAGTAGCTGGCCAGGAACAGCGGCTCGTAGGGCTGGGCCTGGAGCCGGTCGCGGATGAAGAACAGCACCAGCGTCGCCGGCACCGCGCTCGCCACCCCGTTGACGAGGTAGATGCCGAGCAGGCGGCGGAAGGCCGGCGTGCGCAGCGGCGCGATGCGCGGCCCGTCGTCGAGCAGGCGCGGCAGCGGTCGCGGCGCGCGCGCGAGCAGCGCGACGCCCAGCGCCAGCATCGCGCCGAACGCGGCGCCGGTGACGCCGTAGCCGGCGAGCGCAGGCAGCACGCTGGCGACCAGCACGCCGACCAGCGCCAGGCTCTCGCGCCACGCGACGATGCGCGCGCGCTGGCTCTCGTCGCCGCCGAGCCGCGTCCCCCAGGCCTGGTGCAGCACGCTGAGCACGCTGTAGCCGAGGTAGGTGACCGCGAGCAGCGCGGCGCACCAGGCGAGCAGCGGCGCGAGCGCGTGCACCGGCGGGAAGAACAGGCCGTGGAAGCCGGCGGCGAGCACGAGCGCGGCGAGCGTCGCCGCCCACAGCACGCGCGCCGTCGAATGGGCGAACCAGCGGTCGACGGCGCGGCCGATCAGCGGGTCGGCGAAGGCGTCGAGCAGCCGCGCGCCGAGCAGCAGCGCACCCAGCGTCGCGAGCGGTACGCCGAACCGGGTCGCGTAGTGGCTGGGCAGCAGCACGTACAGCGGCAGCGCGACGAAGGCCAGCGGCAGGCCGAGCGCGCCGTAGCGCAGCCCGGGCCCGGCGCCGCGTTGCCAGCCGGTCGCGTTCATCGAGCGCCCCGCGCCGGCCCGAGCAAGGCCTCGCGCAGCGCCGGCTCCGACGTGCGCCGCGACAGCCAGATGCCGAAGAACAGGCGTGCGAAGCCGGCGTCGTGGACCTCGCCGCGCGGCCGGTCGTTGAAGAGGAAGCTCGCGCCTGCGCCGGGGCGCTGGACGCCGGCAAGGCGGTCGCCTGCGGCCACGTCGGGGAACAGCGCGCTCATCTCGGCCAGCCAGTGCTGGCCGGTCGCGGCGTCGATCTCGGCCTGGCGGCGCATCTCGGCGAGCGAGCGCTCGGCGATCTCGCGGCCGACGAGCGCGCGCGCGTACTCGATCTCCAGCGCCAGCGGCACGCTCGACCAGTCGGCGGAGGTGACCTCGGTCGGGCCGGCCCAGAGCCGGATGTCGTAGACGGGCAGCCCGAAAAAGCGCATCCGCGCGCTGCCCTGCAGCCGCGCCCCGGGCAGCGCGGCGCTCAGCGCCACCGGCGGTGTCCGCGCCGGCGCCGCCGGCCAGGCCGCGGCGGCGAGCAGCGCGATCGCGGCGCGGCGGATCATCGGCAGCGCTGCAGCGTGAACTGCACGACGTCGGTGTTGCCGGTCGCGAAGGCGGCCTGGCAGTAGGCCAGGTAGAACTCCCAGATGCGCAGGAAGCGGGTGTCGAAGCCGAGCCGGCGCACGTCGCGCTCGCGGGCCAGGAACTGCGTGCGCCAGCGGCGCAGCGTCTCGGCGTAGTCGGTGCCGAAGGCGCGCTCGCCGACGACTTCGAGCCCGGCCTCGCGCGCCTCGGCGCGGAAGGCCGACGCGCTGGGCAGCAGCCCGCCCGGGAAGATGTACTGCTGGATGAAGTCGGTCGAGCGGACGTAGCGCTCGAACAGGTCGTCGCGGATCGTGATCGACTGGATGCAGGCGCGGCCGCCAGGCGCGAGCTTGTCGCGCAGCATCGCGAAGAAGCGGCCCCAGTATTCGCGGCCGACGGCCTCGAACATCTCGATCGAGACGATCGCGTCGAACGGGCCGTCGGCGCAGTCGCGCCAGTCCTGCAGCCGCAGGTCGGCCTGCGTCGCCAGGCCCTGGCGCGCCAGCCGTTCGTTGGCGAAGGCGAGCTGCTCGTCGGACAAGGTGAGGCCGGTGACCCGGGCGCCGAAGTCGCGCGCCGCGGTCTCGGCCACCGCGCCCCAGCCGCAGCCGATCTCGAGCAGGCGCTGGCCCGGCCGGAGCCGGCACTCGTCCAGCGCGCGGTGCATCTTGGCGGCCTGCGCGTCGGCCGTCGGGAGCGCGAGGTCGCCGTCGAACAGCGCGCTCGAATAGTTCATCGTCTCGTCCAGCCAGAGCCGGTAGAACGGGTTGCCGATGTCGTAATGCGCGTGGATGTTCTTGCGGCTGCCCTGGCGCGAGTTGCGGTTCAGCAGGTGCTTGATCCGGTACGCGAGCGAGCCCCACCAGGTGCCGTAGATCACCGACTCGATCGCGTCGCGGTTGGCCAGCAGCAGTTGCAGCAGCGCCGGCAGGTCCGGTGTCGTCCAGTGGCCGGCGATGAAGCTTTCGGCGAAGCCGATGTCGCCGCTCTTCAGCGTGGCGCCGAAGACGCGCCAGTCGACGAGGCGGATCGCCGCGCGCGGCTGCCCTTCGTTGCCGCTGCCGAACCGGGCCTGCGTGCCGTCGGGCAGCTGCACCGACAGGTGGCCGATGCGCAGCGCGCCGAGTTGGCGGAAGACGGCGCGCGCGGCGGCCGGTGCGGTGGCGGGCAAGGAGAGCGCGGAGGCGGTGGTCGTCGTCATGGCCAGCGTCGGAGGGTTGGGGTCAGCGGGAGGTGAAGGCGCGCGGCGGTGCCGGCTTGCCGAAGAAAGGCACGCGCTTGAGCCACAGGCGCAGCGCCTGCCAGTGGATGCGCGCGATCACGCCCAGCGTCATCAGCGGCATGCCGAAGAAGGCGGCGCGCCGGCTCGCCGCGGTGAGCGGCTGCAGCCGGCCGCTGACGCTGGTCTGCAGCAGCGGGCCGGCGTCGTCGTCGTGGTCGATGCGCGCGACGATGCGCTCGCCGGTGCGCATGAAGCGGAAGCGGTAGCCGCCCTGCACGGCGCAGAACGGCGAGACGTGGAAGACCTTGCGCGCGGTCAGTTCCCGCCCGAACGCGAGACCGGGGCCTGCGAGCAGGTAGCAGTGGCGTTCGCCGAAGGTGTTGTTGACCTCGACGACGATGGCCGCGAGCGAGCCGTCGCGGCGCTCGCAGTACCAGAAGCTGACCGGCTTGAAGACGTAGCCGAGCACGCGCGGGTAGGTCTGCAGCCAGACCTCGCCGGCGGCGTCGGTCACGCCTTGCTGGCGCAGCAGGTCGTCGAGCCAGGCCAGCGCATCGGCGCCGCCCTCGCCATGGTCGCGGTCGTGGAAGGACAGCAGGCCGAAGCGGTTGCGTCGCAGCTCGCGCTGCGGCTCGCGGCGCAGCGCGCGCATCGGCAGCAGCAGGAAATAGGTCGGGTACGCGAAGGCGTGCAGCGCCGGGCGCAGGCGCCGGTGGCGCACGACGCCGGTGGCCAGCAGCGGCGCCGCGGCGGACGTCATGCGGCCTCGCGCGCCGGCGCGGCCGCCCAGCGCTGGCGCATCTGCTCGACGACGTCGAGCGCCGAGCTCAGCCCGTCCTCGTGGAAGCCGTAGCGCGTCCAGGCGCCGCAGAACCACAGGTGCGAGCGGCCCTGCAGTTCGGGCAGCCCGCGCTGGGCCTGGATCGCGGCGAGGTCGAACACCGGGTGGCTGTAGTCGAAGCGACCGATCACCCGTTCCGGATCGATCGGTCGCGTCGGGTTCAGCGACACCAGCACCGGCTGCGGCCAGGGCAGCGGCTGGAGGCGGTTGATCAGGTAATGCAGGCAGACCGCGGCCTGCTCGTCGTCGCCCGCGGCCGCTCGCTCGTAGTTCCAGGCCGCCCAGGCGCGCCGGCGCTTGGGCAGCACCGAGGCGTCGGTGTGCAGCACGGCGTGGTTGGGCTGGTAACGGATCGCGCCGAGCAGCGCGTGCTCGTCGGCGCTGGCATCGGTCAGCAGCGCCAGCGCTTGGTCGCTGTGGCAGGCGAGAACGACCTCGTCGAAGCGTTCCTCGCCTTGCGCGGTGGCGACGCGCACGCCGGCCGTGCCGCTGCCCGGCGGCAGGCGCGAGACGGCGAGCACCGGCGTGTGCAGCCGCGCGTCGTCGATGCCGCCAGCATCTTCGCGACGTAGTTCCGCGAGCCGCCGCGCACGGTGTGCCATTGGGGCCGGTCGGTGACCTGGATCAGCCCGTGGTTGTGGCAGAAACGGATCATCGTGCCGATCGGGAAGCGCAGCATCTGCTCGGTCGGGCAGGACCAGATGCAGCCCACCATCGGCAGGAAGTACCAGGCGCGGAAGGTGGTGCCGAAGCCGTGCCGGTCGAGGAAGTCGCCGATCGATTCGTTCAGCGCCGCGTCGCTGCCCGATTCGGCCAGCGCCGTGGCCAGGCGGTTGAAGCGCAGGATGTCGGCCAGCATGCGCAGGAAGCGCGGGCGCAGCAGGTTGCGACGCTGGGCGAAGACGCTGTTCAGGTCCGAGCCGCTCCACTCGAGCCCGCGGCCGGGCAGCTGGACCGAGAACGACATCTCCGCCGGTGCGGTGTCGACCTGCAACTCGTCGAACAGCCGCACCAGGTTCGGGTAGGTGCGGTGGTTGAAGACGAGGAAGCCGGTGTCGACGCCGTGCCGGACGCCGTCCAGCGTGACGTCGACCGTGTTCGCGTGGCCGCCGAAATGGCTGCCGGCCTCGAACAGCGTGACCCGGGCCTCGCCGGACAGCGCATGGGCGGCGGCGAGCCCGGAAATCCCCGAACCGATGACGGCGACGCGGCGCATCGGGTCAGCCCCGAGCTGCCGGTCGCGTGGCGCTCAGGCCGGGCGCACCGCCTGGGGCGGTGCGCCCGGATGTAAAGACTGCTGTGCGGCGCCTCTGAGCGAACGAGGGAGGGAGGGAGGAGGAGGAGAGACGCTCAGAGATTGCGAGCAGGGAGCCTGCTCGGCGGCACAGCAGGAAAACCGGGGCGCGACGCTCGGGCGAATCGGACCCCTGAACATCGACGCATGCAACTATGAGCGCGCCCTTTCGCTGAAGTTCCGCGCTGTCGTTGAAAAACGGCAAACATCCGTTGCGCGACGGTGAACGAAAGTGATGGGGCATGTGGCGCTGCGATGGTTGGGTTGCCGGGCTCTGCGCAGTACGAGTCGGGTTGAAGTATTACTAATGAGTCACTATTTGTACTCGATGGTACTATGAAGGCGCAGAACGCGTGAACTGATGGCCTTCAGGCCTTGCGGGTCTTGCAGACCAGGGCGCTGCTGGCGCGCATCCGCAGGCCGCGGGTGGACGTGTCGGGGGACATGGGGGCGGCGCCAGGGCGCCAGCGTCCCTAGAATCGGCGCCAACGAGGGGGACCCTATGCTTTATCCCGAACTGTTCAAGCAACTCGAAGCCGTGCGCTGGAGCATGGACACCGACATCCCGTGGGACCGTTTCGACGCCAGTCAGCTCAGTGAAGAGCAGGCGCAGACGGTGAAGATGAACGCGATCACCGAGTGGGCGGCGCTGCCGGCGACCGAGATGTTCCTGCGCGACAACCGCGAGGACAGCGATTTCTCGGCCTTCATGAGCGTCTGGTTCTTCGAGGAGCAGAAGCACTCGCTGGTGCTGATGGAATACCTGCGCCGCTTCCGCCCCGACCTCGTGCCCACCGAGGAAGAACTGCACGCGGTGCGCTTCGAGTTCGACCCTGCGCCGCCGCTCGAGACGCTGATGCTGCATTTCTGCGGCGAGGTGCGGCTCGAACCACTGGTACCGGCGCGCCGCCGAATGGCACACCGAGCCGGTGATCAAGGCGATCTACGAGACGCTGGCGCGCGACGAGGCGCGCCACGGCGGCGCCTACCTGCGCTACATGAAGCGCGCGCTCGCCAGGTTCGGCGACGAGGCGCGGGCCGCGTTCGCCAAGGTCGGCGTGCTGATGGCCAGCGCGCGCCGCACCGCGCAGGCGCTGCACCCGACCAACCTGCACGTCAACGTCAAGCTGTTCCCGCGCGACACGATCCAGAGCCGGCTGCCCAACCCCGAGTGGCTGGAGGCGTGGCTGGACACGCAGATCCAGTTCGACAGCGTCTGGGAGAGCAAGGTCGTCGAGCGCATCCTGCACAACCTGAGCCTGCTGATGGAGCGCAGCTTCGCCAGCGTGCAGGAGCTGAACCGCTACCGCAAGGAGATCACCGCCACGCTGGCCCGCGCCGCGCCGCGGCCGCAGGCCGGCTGACGCGGCGTCAGGCCTTGGCCGCGCGCGCGTCCTGCTCGCGCTGGCGGTCGGCGGCCACGCGCGCCGCGCTCGGGCGTTCGCCGACGCGCCGCGCATAGCCCTTCCAGTCGACGCCGGCGGCGCCGAGCAGGTCCTCGCCGAGCACGATCTTGGTCGCCAGGCCGACCAGCGGCAGGCTCGGCCAGGCGGCGCAGTCGGCCATCCCGAACTCGGCGCCGGCGACGTAGGGCGCGAACGCGGCGAGGCGCTTGAAGGCGGCGATGTTCTTCGTCAGCAGCTTGCGCACCCGGGCCTGCGCGGCCTCGCTGACGCTGCCGCCGAAGAAGGCCTGCGCGGTAGAGCTCGCGCGCGACCAGTTCGAGGTGCACGTCGATGAACTGGATCAGCTCGCGCACCTTCGCCGCCCGGTACGGGTCGGCCGGCAGCAGCGGCCGCGCCGGGTAGGCGGCCTCGAGGTAGTCGAGGATGACCTGGCTTTCGCACAGCGGGCCGTGCTCGGTGCGGATGAACGGGATCTTCGCCAGCGGCGACGCCGACAGCACCGCTTCGTCGGTGGCGCCGGTCAGCACGCGCTCCTCGGTGAACGGGATCTCCTTCTCGAGCAGGGCCAGCTTGACCTTGTTGTAGTAGTTGGACAGCGCGAAGCCGCACAGGGTGATCATCGGTCTTCTCCTTCAGGCACTCACAAGGGCGCGACAGTCTAAGAGCGGTTGACGAGGACGATGCCGCAGGCCACCGCGGCCAGCGCCGCGAGCAGCCGCGGCGTCGCCGGCTCGCCGAGCAGCAGCACGCCGGCGAGCAGGCCGAAGATCGGCGTCAGCAGCGTGAAGGCCGAGATCCGCGTCGCCGGGTAATGGCGCACCAGCCAGAACCAGGCCAAGTAGCTCGCGAAGCTGACGATCACGGTCTGGAAGGCCAGCGGTCCCAGCGAGGCCGAGCTCAGCCGCAGCGGCAACGGCTCGCCGACCAGCAGCGCCGCGGCGCTGAGCGCGATGCCCGAGACCAGCAGCTGGTAGAGCAGCGTCTTCTCGGGCGTCGCGATCGACAACCGGCTGCCGCGCAGCGTCAGTGTCGTCATCGCCCAGAGCAGCGCGGCGGCGATGCCGAGCGCGTCGCCCACCCATTGGTGCGGCCCGGCGGCCGGCTTCGCGAAGCCTTCGACGAAGGCCCAGACGACGCCGGCGAAGGCCAGCGCGAGCCCGCCGGCTTGCGCCGCATGAAGCCGCTCGCTGCGTGCGATGAAGGGCATGCCGCCCGCGACGACGAAGGGCGCGAGGTAGATGAAGACGATCATCCGCGACGCCGCGGTGTACTGCAGCCCGATGAAGATGCAGGCGAACTCGGCGCCGAAGAAGCTGCCGGCGAGCAGCCCGGCGCGCAGCGTGCCGTCGCGCTGCCAGAGCGGGATGCCGCGCCAGCGCGCCCAAAGCGAGAGCAGCGCGGCCGCGCCCAGCGAACGCAGGCCGGCCTGCCACAGCGGCGCGATCTCGACCAGCGCGACCTTGGCCGCCACCTGGTTCAGGCCCCAGAGCGCGCTGCAGGTCACGAGCAGCGCCACCGCCCGTGCGTCCAGGCGCTCCTTGCGATCGTCGGTCATCGGCTCGATTGTCGCGGCCAGCGACGCGCCAGCCCTGTCGCCGCGGCGACGGCGAGCAGCGCGCCGGCTGCCGCGCCGGTGGCATGGGCGAGCGGCGCGATCGCGATGTCCCAGTCGGCCGGATGGCGCAGCGGCGGCCCCCAAGGCTGCTCGAGCCCGATCTTGAGCAGCAGGCCGGCCGCGATCGCCGCGCCGATCCAGCGCGGCCGCCCGCGCGCACCGAGCAGCAGCTCCACCGCCGCGACGGCGACGCCGGCGTGCAGCACGCCCGACAGCCCGCCGTAGTGCGCCAGTGCCGGCTGCAGCAGCAGGCCCAGCTGCGTCAACGGCCAGGCGGTGAGCCAGGCCAGCGCGGCGCGCGGCGGCAGCGCGGCAGCGCGGCCGAGCGCAGCCAGCACCGCGGTGCCGAGCAGGTTGGCGAGCAGGTGCTGCGCGCTCCAGTGCACGAAGGCCGCACTCCACCAGCGCCAGGGCTGGCTCGCGGCCAGCGACGGCTGCCAGTCCCAGCGCGCCGCGGGCGCCCACCAGGTGGCGAGCGCACCGGCCGCGAGCAGCGCCGCCAGCGCCTGCCACGCGACGCCGGGCTCGCTCAGCCGAAGACCGCTTGCCACAAGGCCAGCACGGCGTCGCGCTGCGTCGCGAGGCTGGCCGGTTCGAACTGCGTCGGCTGCTCGTCCAGGCGCGCGCGGTGCTGGGCGCGGCGCAGTTCGCGGTAGGCGTCGGCCGCGGCATGGCCGACGCCCGCCGGCAGCAGCCCGCCGTCCTCGGCGCGCTGCAGCAGCGCGATGTTGCCGACGTCGTCGAGCAGCCCGGCGTGCTCCTTCGCATGCGCGAGGACGAGGAACTGGACCGCGAACTCGACGTCCATCATGCCGCCGGCGCTGTGCTTGACGTCGAAGCGCTCGGCCGGCACCGGGTGCGCGGCGCGCACCTTCTCGCGCATCGCGCGCACCTCCTCGCGCAGCGCCGCCGCGTCGCGCGGCGCCATCAGCACCGCGCGCCGGGTGGTCTCGAACGCGTCGGCGAGGCGGGCGTCGCCCGCGGCGAAGCGCGCGCGCGTGATCGCCTGGTGCTCCCAGGTCCACGCGGTGTTGCTGCCGCGGCCGCGCTGGTAGCGGTCGAACGCCGCGATCGAGGTCACGAGCAGGCCCGAGCTGCCGTTCGGGCGCAGCGCGGTGTCGATGTCGAACAGCTCGCCGGCCGCGGTGCGCAGCGTGAGCCAGGTGATCAGCTTGCGCACGAAGGCGGCGTAGACCTCCGGCGCGCGCGCCGGGTCGGCCTCGTCGGCGTCGTCGAACAGGAACACGACGTCCAGGTCGCTGCCGTAGCCGAGCTCCTTGCCGCCGAGCTTGCCGTAGGCGATGACGGCCAGCGCCGGCGCGTCGCGGTGGCGCGTCTTCAGCCGCGCCCAGGCCCAGCGCAGCGTCGTTTCGAGCACCGCGTCGGCGAGCGCCGACAGGTCGTCGGCCACCTGCTCGACCGTCAGCTCGCCCTCGACGTCGCGCACCAGCGTGCGGAAGACCTCGGCATGGTGCGCGCGGCGCAGCGTGTCGAGCAGCTTGTCCTCGTCGTCCTCGCCGGCGCGCTGCCACGCGGCGCGCCGTTCTTCGAGGTCGGCGACGAAGGCCTCGCGGTCGAAGCGCAGGTGCAGCAGCCGTTCGTCGGCGAGCTCGTCGATCACGCCCGGGTGGCGCATCAGGTACTGCATCGGCCAGCGCGCCAGCCCGAGCAGGCGCAGCAGCCGGTCCTGCACCGCCGGCCGTTCGACGAGCAGCGCGAGGTAGCTCTCGCGGCGCAGCAGCGGCTCGACCCAGTCGACGAAGCGAAGCGCCGCCTGCTCCGAGCAGCGGCCTTCGCCGATGCGGCGCGCCGCGTTCTGCATCAGCCGGCCCAGGCGCAGCCGGCTGTCGTCGCGCAGCGCGAGCACGCGCGGGTGGGCGGCGAAGCCGCGCAGCCGCTCGGCCAGCGCGGCCGGCATCTTGTCGAGCAGCGCCTCGCTGTCGATCGGCCAGCGGCCCGGGGCCGCAGCGGCGGCAGCCGCCCGCCGCCGGCGTCGGCTGGCCGTCGTGCAGCAGCGCGTCGAACTCGGCCGCGACCAGCTCGCGCACCTCGCCGTAGCGGTCGAGCAGCTCGCAGGTGTCGCGTTCGGGCCCCTTCTGGCAGACCAGGCCGAGGCTGCGCGCGATCCAGGCCAGGTCGCCGTCGCCGGTCGGCAGCAGATGGGTCTGCTGGTCGTCGAGGTACTGGATGCGGTGCTCGACGCGGCGCAGGAAGCGGTAGCCCTCGGCCAGCTTGGCCGCGGTGTCGGGCTTCATCAGCCCGCGCGCGGCGAGCCGCTCGAGCCCGCGCAAGGTGCTGCGCGTGCGGATCTCGGGGAACTGGCCGCCGCGCACGACGAGCATCAGCTGGACGATGAACTCGATCTCGCGGATGCCGCCGCGCGAGAGCTTGACGTCGTTCGCGCGCTCGGGCCGGCCGGCGGCGCGGCGCTGCGCCTCGTCGCGGATCTTGCGGTGCAGCTGGCGCAGCCCTTCGAAGACGCCGTAGTCCAGATAGCGCCGGTAGACGAAGGGCGTGACCAGCGAGCGCAGCGCGAGCGCGCGCCCGCTCGCCACCGCTGTCGCGCGGCGCGACGACGCGGCTCTTCAGCCACGCGAAGCGCTCCCACTCGCGGCCCTGGACCTGGAGGTATTCCTCGAGCATCGCCAGGCTCACCACCGGCGGCCCCGAGTTGCCGTTCGGGCGCAGCGCGAGGTCGACGCGGAAGACGAAGCCGTCGTCGGTGACGTCGCCGATCAGCGCATACAACCGCTTCGCGACGAACGAAAAGTATTCATGGAACGAGGTCGGCCGCGCGCCCTCGGTCTGGCCTTCGTCCTCGTAGACGTAGACCAGGTCGATGTCGGACGAGACGTTCAGCTCGCGCGCGCCGAGCTTGCCCATGCCGACGATCCAGAAGTCGACGCGCCGGCCGTCGGCCGCCAGCGGCGCCCCGTGGCGTTCGTCGGCGTCGCGCAGCGCCTGCGCGAGCGCCAGCTCGAGCGTCGCCTCGGCGAGCAGGGTCATCGCCTCGGTCACCGCGTCGAGCGGCGCGTCCTGCTCGATGTCCAGCTCGGCGAGGCGCTCGAGCACCAGCTGGCGCGCGACGCGCAGCGCCGACGACAGATCGCGCCCGCCGTGCTGCAGCTCGCGCACCAGCGCGGTGATCGTCTCGAAGCCGGGCACGCCCGTCGGCCAGCAGGCTGCGCTCGGCGGCGTAGCGGCGGCGGATGCGCTGCACGAAGCGGCTGTGCGCGGCTTCGGCGCGCGGCACGGCCGGCCGCGCTGCGTCGAAGCGCTCACCCGCTGGCATCTGGCCGCCCTCCGAAACCCCGTTCATCGATCTGCCGGGCGCTGCGTGGGCAGTGCCGGTCTTCCTTTGGCTGGCGGGAATTCTGCCTGCAACGCAAGGAACCTGCCGCGGGTCGAGAATGGCGCGCATGAAGATCGCTGCCGTCCAGATGGTGTCCACCCCCGACGTGGCGCGCAACCTCGAAGCCGCTGCGCGCCTCGTCGCCGAAGCCGCCGCTGCCGGCGCGACGCTGGTCGCGCTGCCCGAATACTTCTGCCTGATGGGCCGGCAGGACAGCGACAAGCTCGCCCACGCCGAGGCGCCGGGCGACGGGACGATCCAGCGCTTCCTGGCCGACACCGCGCGCCGGCATTCGCTGTGGCTGGTCGGCGGCACGCTGCCGCTGCGCGCACCGGCGGCCACCGGCGCGGACGCGCGCGCACTGAACAGCAACGGCGTCTACGCACCCGACGGGGGGCTCGCGGCGCGTTACGACAAGATCCACCTGTTCGCCTTCGACAACGGGCGCGAGCGCTACGACGAAGGGCGCACGCTGCGCGCCGGCAGCGAGCCGGTGGCGCTGCAGGCCGGGGCGATCCGCGTCGGCCTGTCGATCTGCTACGACCTGCGCTTCCCCGAGCTGTACCGCGCGCTGATGACGCCGCCCTGCGACCTGCTCTGCGTGCCGGCGGCCTTCACGTACACCACCGGGCGCGCCCATTGGGAGCTGCTGCTGCGCGCGCGCGCGGTCGAGAACCAGTGCTACGTGCTCGCTGCCGCGCAGGGCGGCACGCACGAGAACGGGCGCCGCACCTGGGGCCACAGCATGATCGTCGACCCCTGGGGCGAGATCGTCGCCTGCCAGGGCGAAGGCGAGGGCGTGGTGATCGCCGAGCTCGACCCGGCGCGCATCGCCCAGGTGCGCAGCCAGCTGCCGGCGCTGGCGCACCGGCGGCTCTGAGCCACCTCGGCCGCGCGGCTCAGCGCAGGCCGAACATCATGCGCCGCGCGAGCCAGTGCTTGGCCGGCGGCAGCGCTTGCAGCGCGGCCAGACCCAGGCCGCGCGCCAATGCCAGCCCGGGGGCCTGCCAGGTGAAGCTGCGCGCCAGGAAGTCGGTGGTGGCTATCGTCGCCCAGCGGTCCGGCGCGCGCGCCCATTCGACGTGGCGCAGCGCGGCGCCGACATCGCCGGCGAAGCGCAGCGCATCGACCAGCGCCTGCGCGTCGCGCAGACCCAGATTCAGCCCCTGACCGGCAACCGGGTGCAGCGTCTGCGCCGCGTTGCCGATGCGCACCGTTCGTCCAGCGACCAGGGTCCGCTCGGCGTTCAGCCCGAGCGCAAAGGCCTTCAGCGGCGACAACGCCACCAGCCGCCCGGCCGCGCCCGGGAAGATGCTGGCCAGCACCGCGAGGCGCTGCGCGTCGTTCAGTTCGCGCACCGGATCGTCGTCGCTGTTCACGCACCAGACCAGCGCCGCGCGGCCTTGCGGTAGCGGCAGCAGCGCCGCCGGGCCGTGGCGCGTGAAGCGCTCGAACGCGGTGCCGGGCGTGCCGCCTTCGATCTCGACCTGGCCGACCCAGGCCGTCTGGCCGTAGTCGCGCTGCAGCGCCTTGCCCGGTTGCTCGCCGAACACGCCGCCTTCGGCGACCACCGCGAGGTCGAAGGCCTCGGCGATGCCGGCGTCGACCTCGACCGCGTCGGGCAGCGCCTTCAGCGCCGCGACCGGCGCGCCGAAACGCGAGCGCAGCCGCGCCGGCTGTTCCGCGACGGCCGCTTCCCAGGCGCGCTGCAGCGGCGCGACGAGCGCGCCATAGCCGAGCACCGCGCCGAGCAGCGGCACGGCCAGATCCTTGGCGCGCAGGCGCAGCTCGGCGTCGCCGAAGGACGGCGGCTGCTGCGAGACATGGACTTCGGTGATCGGCTGCGCGGCATCGGCCGGCCAGGCCTGCAGCCGGCGCAGCGCCTGCACGCTGCCCAGCGACAGCGCCAGCGTGCGCGGGTCGGCCGCGACGTCGCGCTCGACCGGACGCGCGTCGAAGACGGTGATCTGGGCGTGCGGCAGCGAGCGCGCCGCCTGCAGCGCCAGCGCCAGCCCCACCGGACCGGCACCGACGACCGCGATGCGCAAGGCGAGCGGGTTCATGCCGCGCATTATTCGCTGCGCCGGGGCCGTTGCCGTGCCGTCGCCAGCCGCGGTCACAACCACCCTGCCGCCGTGTCGCCATTGACAAGGCGACCCCACATGACCCTAATATTTACCTTGGTTTACAAGCCTGCGCGGCAAACGTCGCGCTCCGTCGTCGAACGGGCCTTTCGGCCCGGCGGCCCATCGATCGCAACGCGCCACGAGCGCCAGTCCCTGGAGATTTCATGCCTGACCGAATCCAGACCAAGGCGTCGACCTTCAAGCGCGGGCGCCTGTCGATGCTCGCCGCGGCGGCGCTGTGCGCGCTGTCGACGGCGGCCCTCGCCGGCAAGCCCTTCCCGACCTCGCACACCCCGGCGCCGCAAGACCTCGGTGCGCTGACGGCGGCCGGCGCTGGCGCGCCGATCACGGTCTCGGTGCTGCTCAAGCTGCGCGACGTGCCGCAGCTCGAAGCCCTGGTTGCGGCCCAGCACCAACCGGGCAATGCGCAGTACCGGCAGTTCCTGAGCCCGACGCAGTTCCAGCAGCGTTTCGGGGCGACGCCGGCCACGGTCGCCGCCGCCAGCGCCTACTTCCGCGGCTTCGGCCTGGGCGTCAGCGTGACGGCCGGGCGGGTGCTGCAACTCACCGGCAGCGCGGCCGCGCTGCAGAGCGCCTTCAACACCCGGCTCCACCAGTACGAAGTGGCGGCGCATGGCCGCACGCCGGCCTACCGCTTCCATGCGCCGCAAGGTGAACCGGCCGTGGCGTCGGCCGCGGTGGCCGCCGGCGTCGAAGGCATCTTCGGCCTCGACAGCCGGCCGCTGTTCCGGCCCAACCTGCGCCAGGCGGCGCTGGGCACGCACCGACTTCAGCCGATCACCCATGCCAGCGCGACGCTCAACCCACCGGGGCAGTGGACGGTGAGCGACTTCGCGCAGTACTACGACGTCGCGCCGCTCTACGCCAAGGGTGTCACCGGCGCGGGTCGCACGCTGGGCATCGTGACGCTGGCCGCCTTCACGCCCAGCGACGCCTACGCCTATTGGTCCGGCCTGGGCTTGGCGGTCGACCCGAATCGCATCCGGGTGGTCGACATCGACGGCGGCCCGGGCGCGCCGAGCGACGTTTCGGGCTCGATCGAGACCACGCTGGATGTCGAGCAGTCGGGCGGCCTCGCGCCGGGCGCGAAGGTCGTCGTCTACCAGGCGCCGAACACCGACCAGGGCTTCGTCGACGCTTTCGCGCGCGCGATCTCGGACAACCAGGCGGACAGCTTCTCGGTCAGCTGGGGTCTGTGGGAGTACTGGAACACGCAGTCCAGCGTCACCGTGCGCCGGCGCACGAAGGACATCCTCGACGCGCAAAGCTCGCTCTTCCTGCAGGCTGCAGTGCAGGGGCAGTCCGGCTTCGCGGCGTCTGGCGACTCGGGTGCCTACGAGCCGAACAATCCGGGCATCACGCCGGTGCCGTACTTCTCGAAGACGCTGGGCGTCGATTCACCGGCCTCGGCGGCCTGGATCACGGCCGCCGGCGGCACCACGCTGCCCGGCGAGCAGGACTACCGCACGCCCGGCGGCACCTATGTCATCGACATCGCGAGCGAGCAGGCCTGGGGCTGGTCCTACCTGAGCGGGCTGTGTGCCGCGCTCGGCTACGACGACATCTCCTGCGGCATCTTCCCCGGCGGCAGCGGCGGCGGCGTCAGCTCGTACATCCGGCGTCCGTTCTATCAACGCGACGTGCCCGGGATGCGCAGCACCGAGCCGGGTCAGACCTTCACCGACTTCACCGTCGACCCGGCGCAGGACGTCGTCACGCTGCCGGCCGGTTTCGCCGGCCGCAACGTGCCGGATGTTTCGGCCAACGCCGACCCGCAGACCGGCTACGTCGTCGTCTACACCTCGGACCAGGACGGCTACGGCGTGTCCGCCTACTACGGCGGCACCAGCTTCGTCGCGCCGCAGTTCAACGGCGTCGCGGCGTTGATCGACCAGGGCGCGCGCGGCCGCACCGGGCTGTGGAACTTCGCGCTCTACGGCCTGGCGCGCGGCGGCCAGGGTTACCGCGGCAAGCATGCGCCGCTGCGCGACGTGAGCGCCGGCGACAACTGGTTCTACAGCGGCGTGGCCGGCTACGAGCCGGCCACGGGCGTCGGCGTCCTCGACGTCGCCAACTTCGCCAGGATCATGATGCACGACCGCTGAGCGCGGAGGTCCGGCGCCGCCATCGCGGCGCCGGGCACGCGCCGTCAGGCGTGGGTGACCCAGGCGGCCCGCTCGGGCGCGTCCAGGTGCGGCAGGTGGTTGAACGTGACCAGCGCATGCCGCTTCGGCGTGAACGCGAACTCGGTCAGCGCGCTGTTGCGGATGCGCAGGTTCAGCTCGATCGTCGTCTCGGCCGGCGTGCCCAGCACCTGGCCGACGGCGGTGGCGATCGGGCCGCCGCTGGACACCGCGAGCACCTGGCCCTGGTGGCGCGTGCGCACATGGTCGAGCGCCGCGACGATGCCGGCCACGAAGTCGGCGTAGCTCGGCATGCCCTCGGGTTCGGTCTCGCCGGCCATCCAGCGCGTGAGCGCCTCGCGCAGCAGCCGGAAATGCGCGCGGTAGACCTCGGGCGTGTCGGGCGCGGCGAGCGGCCCGGCGTGGACGGTGCGGATCAGCGCCTCGCTGTCGTACTCGTTCAAGCCCGGCCAGGGCAGTTCGGCCGGCAGTTCGCCATAGCCTTCGGCGAACGCCGCGAGCGACTGCGCGTGGCGGCGCAGCGTGCCGCGCAGCACCGCTTCGAAGACGACGCCGCGCGCGCGGAACCAGCGCCCGAGCGCCTCGCACTGGCGCGCACCGAGTTCGCTCAGCTGGTCGTAGTCGGCGGCGCCGAACGAGGCCTGGCCGTGACGCACGAGGTAAAGGGTTCCCATGGCGACGATTGTCGCGGCCGGCGTCGCAGCGCCGCTGTCGCCAGGGTGACCCGGCGCGCACGGCCCTGGGGATGTCGCCGGAGCGCGTCTGGCGCCACCATTCTCGCCACCGCCTCGTCAGGAGACAGCCCGTGCCCAAGGTCTTTTCGGTCGCGTCGTGGAACGTCGAGCACTTCAAGGACGACCGCACGCGCGTCGGTCGCGTGATCGACTTCCTGCGCGCGCAGAAGCCCGATGTCTTCGGCCTCTACGAGGTCGAGGGCGCGACGGTCTTCGATGCGCTGGTCAAGACGCTGCCCGAGTACACCTTCCAGATCACCGAAGGGCCCGAGACGCAGGAGATCCTGGTCGGCGTGCGGCGCACGCTCAGCGCCTTCATCACGCAGAAGGTCGAGTTCCGCTCCGGCACCACCAGCATGCGGCCGGGTCAGCTCGTCACGGTGCACAAGGACGGTGTCAACTACTCGCTGCTCTTCCTGCACCTGGCCAGCGGCAACGACCCGCGCGGCATGGGCTTGCGCGACGACATGCTGCTGCGCGCCTTCGAGTTCCGGCGCACGCTGGACAAGGCGTACGGCGGCCGCGGCCAGGCACGCTACCTGTTCCTCGGCGACCTCAACACGATGGGCATGGACTACCCGTTCGACCGTTCGATAGACCCCGCGATCGAGCTGCGCAAGTGGGACCGCGTCGCCGCGCGCGCGACGATCGCGATGCGCCGGCTCGTCAAGACGCACGACGCGAGCTGGTCGAACGGCAGCGCATCGAGCCTGCCGCCGTCGAACCTGGACCATGTCTTCGCGTCCAGCAACCTCGCGTTCCGCAGCTTCCGGCGCGCCGACGGCGGCGAGGCCCAGGTCGCGCTGCGCGGCTGGGTCGACGCGGCCACCGTCGCCGAACGCGATGCGTGGATCGCGGACTATTCCGACCACTCGCTGATGTATCTCGAACTGGTCGGCTGACGGCAAGGCGGCGCGGCCTGCGCTAACCTCGCAGGCTTCGCCATTCCTGCCGTCGCCCACCATGCAATATCGCCGTCTCGGCCGTTCCGGCCTGCGCGTCAGCGCGCTCTCGCTGGGTTCCTGGGTCACGTACCACAACCAGGTCGACACCGGCGCCGCGGTCGAGATGATGGCCGCCGCCTTCGACGCCGGCGTCAACTTCTTCGACAACGCCGAGGTCTATGCCGGCGGGCGCAGCGAAGAGGTGATGGGCCAGGCGTTCAAGCAGCTCGCCTGGCCGCGCCTGAACTACGTCGTCTCGACCAAGTTCTTCTGGGGCCTGGACCGCGCCGGCGACGCCGTCAACCGCAAGGACACGCTGAACCGCAAGTACCTGATGCAGGCCATCGACGGCTCGCTCCAGCGCTTCGGCCTCGAGCACATCGACCTGATCTACTGCCACCGCGCCGACCCGCACACGCCGGTCGAGGAAACGGTGCGCGCGATGAGCGACATCATCGTCCAGGGCAAGGCGCTCTACTGGGGCACCAGCGAGTGGAGCGCAGCCGACATCCGCGCCGCCTGGGACGTCGCCGACCGCCATGGCTGGCACAAGCCGGTGATGGAGCAGCCGCAGTACCACCTGTTCCACAGGAAGCGTGTCGAGCAGGAATACGCGCGCCTGTACGAGGACATCGGCCTGGGGCTGACGACCTGGAGCCCGCTTGCCTCCGGCCTGCTGACCGGCAAGTACCGCGCCGGCGTGCCCGAGGGCAGCCGCGGCTCGCTGGAGACCATGGCCTTCCTGCGCGACGGCCTCACCGACGCGGCGAAGAACGCCGCCGTCGCGCAACTCGAGCCGATCGCGGCCGAGCTCGGCGGCACGCTGGCGCAGCTGGCGATTGCCTGGGTCGCGAAGAACCCGCGCGTCAGCAGCGTGATCACCGGCGCGTCGAAGCTGGCGCAGCTTCAGGGCAACCTGGGCGCGATGGCGCTCGTCGACAAGCTCACGCCCGAGGTGCTGGCGCGCATCGACGCGGCGACGCTGGCGCTGGCCGAGTGAGGCTCGGCGAGACGCGGCGTCGTCAGGGCGCGCGGTAGCGAACCTGCAGCCGCCAGCCGTCGCCGGCGCGGATCCAGGCGTCGACCAGGAACACCGCCGGCCCGGCGCCGGGCCGCGCGATGAAGCTCACCAGCATCGTGTCGCCGCGGTCGTGCACCGCCATCTGCTCGAGCCAGGTCTCGCCCGGCCATTGGCCGAGCGCGGCCGCCAGCCACTCGGCGCGCGGAGTCGGCTGACCCGGCTGCGCGGCGTCGCGCTGCTCGAAGTCATCGGTCAGCAGATGGCCCAGCGCGGCGCCGTCGCGGCTGCGCTGGGCATCGATCAGCGCGGTCTCGAGGTCGAGGAAGCGCCGCACCAGCCGCGTCATCGTCTGCGAGCGAAGACGAACCTGGGCCGACGCTGCCAGCGGCAGCAGCGCCAGACTCAGCAGCGCGGCGCGGCGGCGCATCGGTCGCTCAGAAGCCGAGCTTGCAGGCGCCGCCGTTGGCGTTGACCCAGTTCTGCTGGATCAGGAAGTCGAGGCCGCCGAGGTTCATGTTGGCCTTCGCGCCGTTCGGCGTCGTGTACTCGGTGCCAAAGGTCCAGGCGCATTTGTCGGCGTTCTCGTAGCCGCGCGTGTCGTACCAGGCGTTCAGCTCGGGGTCGCTCGCGGCTTCCTCGAGTTCGTGGGCGATGATGCTCGCCATGCCGTCGGCGCCGGCGTTGCCGTTCGGGCCGGTGGTCTGCGCTGCGCAGGCCGACGGGCAGCGGTCGGGATTGCCGACGAACGAGTACTTGATCGTCGTGCCGGCCATCGCGGCCTTGTTGTGCCAGCCGCAGTACTGGGTGCAGAAGCCCGAGGTCTCGTTCACGTCCGACGAGGTGAGCACGAAGTAGACCGCATTGCTGTCGGCGGGCACGCGGCCGCTGGCGATCGCGTTGGCGACGACGGACTGGACGTTCGCGTCGGACAGCGCGGTGCCCTGGCTGTAGTTGTCGGTGGTCGAGGCGAGCAGGTTCACCTGGTTGACGACCTTCTTGCCCGAGCCGTCGGTGTAGGTGGTGTTGATGTTGAAGTACGGCGAGCCGCCCAGGCCGTTCGCCAGCGTCGTCAGGATGCTGGGCGCGGTGTTGCCGGACCAGTTGCCGTACCAGATGTAGTAGACGTTGACGCCGCTGGCATTGGTCATCACCGGCCCGCCGTGGTACGAGATGCCGTTGGACGAGGGTTTGGTCCGCGCCGCCTTGGCCGCGCGCTCGGCGGCGCCGGGCGAGTTGTCGAGTTCGCCGAAGCCCTTGCCGGTCGGCCGGTAGATCGATTGGTTGTCGCTGCGCACCGAGCCCGCATGGGCGGCCAGGGTCAGGGTGAGCGTCGCCGCGAAGACACCCAGACTCCATCCTCTTTGCATCATGGTTCCCTCCAACACCTACGATAAGTGTGGTCATGATGCTAACTGGCGCGGCGGGCCCGCCCCGTACGGATTTGTCCGCTCCCGTGACCGGAGGTTTCCCCCGTCAGTGCGCCGTCCCGAGCCCGATCGGCGCCGGCGCCTGCATCACGATCTTGCTGAACAGCGGCCGGTAGTCATCGGCCGGCTCGTGGCCGGTCAGCGGGTCGCGGTTCTCGGCAAAGGCCGCGTCGAGCTCGGCCCAGTCGGCGGCGCTCAATTCGCGCTGCGCCGCCGGCAGCAGTTCGGTCTCTTCGATCGCCATGTGTTCCAGGTAGAAGCGCACGTAGCGATCGACGGCGGTCTCGAATTCGGCGCGGCGCGGCTCGCCCATCACCTCGAAAGCAAGCAGCCCGTGTTCGAGCTCGCGGATCGCGCGCTCGCCCTGTTCATGGTCGCGGTCGAGGCGGTCGATCACCGGCCCCAGCGCCGGCACGCGCTCGCGCAGCTTCGGGAACAGCAGCTCGGTCTCCTTCGTGTGGTGCAGCCGTTCCGGGAATTCGTCGACGTAGAACAGCATCGCGCGCAGCACATCGAAGTCGGGCAGGACCTGTTCGCGACGGGCCTGGGCGAGCAGCATCGGCAGCGAACGCAGCATCGCCGCGAGGGCCTGGTGTTCTTCGTGGATGACGTCGAGGGCGAGGTGGCGCATCGGTAAACCTCCTGGGCAATCCGTGCGTCGAACTGTGCTCGCCTGCGGCCGGACCGGTTTGCGGCAGGTCAAGCCGCGGCGCGCACCGCGCGGTGGCGGCCGATCTGCTTGGCGCGGTAGAGCGCGTGGTCGGCCGCCGCGACCAGCGCCGCTGCCGAAGCGGCGTCGCCCAGGGCCGCCAGGTCGGCGATGCCGATGCTCAGCGTGACCTGCGGCGCCACCGGCGAGTCGCCGTGCGGAATCGCCGCGGCGTCCAGCGCCGCCAGGCAATGCTCGGCGACCCGCTGCGCCTCGGCCGCGTCGTCGTGGGGCAGCAGGATCGCGAACTCCTCGCCGCCGACGCGCGCCACCAGGTCGCTGGGCCGGCGCGCCACCTCGAGCAGCAGCGCCGCCACGCGGCGCAGGCAGGCGTCGCCGACGGGGTGGCCGTGACGGTCGTTGTAGCGCTTGAAGTGGTCGACATCGAGCATCAGCAGCGCCAGCGGCAGGCCATGCCGTTGCGCGCGAGAAATCTCCTCCTCCAGCCGGTGGTCGAACTGGCGCCGGTTGGCCAGGCCGGTCAGCTCGTCGGTGGACGACAGCCGCGCCAGCTCGCCGTTCATCGCGTCGAGCTGCTCGTTCAGGCGGGTCAGTTCCTGCTCGCGACGAACGAGTTCGGTGACGTCGGTGCGCACGCCGGCGATGCCGCCGTCGCGCGTGATGCGCTCGTCGATGCGCATCCAGCGGTTGCCCGGCAACTCCTGCAGGATCGGACCCTCCGGGCACCGGTGGCCCTGCAGGCGTTCTTCCAGCCAGGCCGCCTCGCGCCCGACCGCCTGCGGATACTGGCCGTGCGCCACGCCGTAGCGCAGCAGGTCCTCGAAACGCGCGCCTTCTGCAATCGCCGGCGCGGATTCACGGTACAGCTCGCGGTAGCGGGTGTTGCAGATGACGAGCCGGTCCTGGGCGTCGAAGAACACGAAGGCGTCGGGCAGCGCCTCGATCGCGTCGACCAGCCGCTGGCGCGCCTGCTCGGCCTCGCGCCGCGCGGCGCCGAGCGCCTGCTCGTTGGCGACGAGGTCGGTCACGTCGACGCTGTGCGCGAGCAGGCTGCCGTCGGCCAGGCGCTGCTCGACGATGCGTCGCCAGTGGCCGTCGGGCATCTGGCGGATCAGCGGGCCGTGCGGCTCGCGGTGCTCGCTCAGCCGCTGCGCGATCCAGGCCTCGGGGTCGGCCTGCGCCGACCCGATCAGCTTGCGCTCGACGGTGGCGCGCAGCAGTACCTCGAAGCGGGTGCCCGGCTGGACGAGGTCTTCGACTTCACGGTACAGGGCGCGGAAGTCGCCGTTGACCATTTCGATGCGGTCGTCGGCGTCGTACAGCACCAGCGCGGCCTGCAACTTGTCGAGCATCTCGCGTTGCCGGGCGCTGGCGGCGTCACCGTGGTCGAGCGCTGCCTTCAGCCGGCTCGACGAGCGCCAGGCCAGCGCGAAGATCGCCAGCGTGGCCCCCACCGCCAGCAGCGCCGCTGCGATGGCCCAGCCCGGCGACGGGGGCGAAAGCTCGATCGCGCGGGCGAGGGTGCCGACCAGCATGAGATCCGCCGCCACCAGCGCCGAGGCCATCCAGCGCAGAGCCCTCAACGAACGACGCTTTTCCAAGACTGGCCTGCCTTGCGTTCACGCGGCCGTCGCGGCCGCTGCGTGATCCGGCCGCGATTGTCGCAGCGGCCGCGCGCCTCGACCTAGAATCTGAACTTCCATCCACCCTTATCTTCAGCGCGCGTATGGCCAACGTCTCTCGCAACGACAGCTCCCTCATGGCCAACGCGATCCGCGCGCTGGCGATGGATGCCGTTCAGCAGGCCAATTCCGGCCACCCCGGCGCCCCGATGGGGATGGCCGAGATCGCCGTCGCGCTGTGGGGCCGGCGCCTGAAGCACAACCCGGCCAATCCGCACTGGGCCGACCGCGACCGCTTCGTGCTCAGCAACGGCCACGGTTCGATGCTGCTCTATGCGTTGCTGCACCTGAGCGGCTACGACCTCGCGATGAGCGAGCTGCGCAACTTCCGCCAGCTGCACAGCCTGACGCCGGGCCACCCCGAGGTCGACGTCACCCCCGGCGTCGAGACGACGACCGGCCCGCTCGGCCAGGGCCTCACCAACGCGGTGGGCATGGCGCTGGCCGAGAAGCTGCTGGCGCACGAGTTCAACCGCCCGGGCCACGGCGTCGTCGACCACCGCACCTACGTCTTCCTCGGCGACGGCTGCCTGATGGAAGGCATCAGCCACGAGGCCTGCGCGCTCGCCGGCGCCTGGAAGCTGAACAAGCTCGTCGCGCTCTACGACGACAACGGCATCAGCATCGACGGCAAGGTCCAGCCCTGGTACATCGACGACGTGCCGCAGCGCTTCGCCGCCTACGGCTGGAACGTGATCGGCCCGATCGACGGCCACGACGTCGACGCGGTGGACGCGGCGCTGAAAGCGGCGCAGGCCTCGGCGACGAAGCCGACGATGATCGTCTGCCGCACCGTGATCGGCAAAGGCTCGCCGAACCGCGCCGGCACCGCGAAGGCGCATGGCGAGGCGCTGGGCGCCGACGAGATCAAGCTCACGCGCGAGGCGCTGGGCTGGACCAGCGAGCCCTTCGTGATCCCCGAAGCGGCCTACGCGGCCTGGGACGCGAAGGCCGCGCGGCGCCGCCGCCGAGGCCGCGCTGGGACGCCGCGCTTCGCCGCCTACAAGGCCGCGTTCCCCGAGCTCGCGGCCGAGTTCACGCGCCGCATGGCGGGCGAGCTGCCGGCCGGCTTCGCGAAGACCGCGGCCGACGCGGTGATCGCGATGCACGACAAGGCCGAGACCGTGGCCAGCCGCAAGGCGAGCCAGATCGTGCTCGAGATCCTGACGAAGGCGCTGCCCGAGATGCTCGGCGGCTCGGCCGACCTGACCGGTTCGAACCTGACGAACACCAGCTCGACCCCGCCGCTGCGCTTCGCCGACGACGGCACGCCCAACGGCGGCCGCCACATCAACTACGGCGTGCGCGAGTTCGGCATGGCCGCGATCATGAACGGCATCGCGCTGCACGGCGGCTTCATCCCCTATGGCGGCACCTTCCTGACCTTCAGCGACTACAGCCGCAACGCGATCCGGATGGCGGCGCTGATGAAGCGCCGCGTGGTCCATGTCTTCACGCACGACAGCATCGGCCTGGGCGAGGACGGCCCCACGCACCAGAGCGTCGAGCATGCGGCGAGCCTGCGCCTGATCCCGAACCTCGACGTCTGGCGCCCGGCCGACACCGCCGAGACCGCGGTCGCGTGGACCCACGCGCTGACCCAGAACGCGCGCCCGAGCGCGCTGCTGCTGTCGCGCCAGAACCTGCCCTATGCGCCCAAGGCCGCACTCGACGGCATCGCCAAGGGCGCCTACGTGCTCGCCGAGCCGGCCGAGGTCGGGCTCAAGAAGAAGGCGCAGGCGGTGATCATCGCCACCGGCAGCGAGGTCCAGCTCGCGCTGCACGCGCAGGCCGAACTGGCCAAGCTGAAGATCGCGGTGCGCGTCGTCAGCATGCCCAGCAACACCGTCTTCGACCGCCAGAGCACGGCCTACAAGGCGAGCGTGCTGCCCGCCGGCGTGCCGCGCATCGCGGTCGAGGCCGGCGTTACCGACGGCTGGTGGAAGTACGGCTGCGCCGCGGTGATCGGGCTGGACCGCTACGGCGAGAGCGCGCCCGCGCCGGCGCTGTTCAAGCTGTTCGGCTTCACCGCGCAGAACGTGGTCGACACGGTGCGCAAGGTCCTGGCTTCCAAGTGATCGACGGAGAGACTCGCATGACCCTCAGACTCGGCATCAACGGCTTCGGCCGCATCGGCCGCATGGTGTTCCGCGCCGCGGTGCAGAACTTCCCGGACCTCGAGATCGTCGCCATCAACGACCTGCTCGAACCCGACTACCTCGCCTACATGCTGCAGTACGACAGCGTGCACGGCCGCTTCAAGGGCACGATCGCCGTCGACGGCAACACCTTGATCGTCAACGGCAAGAAGATCCGCCTGACCGCGCTCAAGGACCCGGCCGAGCTGAAGTGGGGCGAGGTCGGCGCCGACATCGTCGTCGAATCGACCGGCCTGTTCCTGACGAAGGAAACCTGCCAGAAGCACCTCGATGCCGGCGCGAAGAAGGTCATCCAGAGCGCGCCGAGCAAGGACGACACGCCGATGTTCGTCTACGGCGTCAACGACAAGAGCTACGCCGGCCAGGCCATCATCAGCAACGCCAGCTGCACCACCAACTGCCTGGCCCCGGTGGCCAAGGTGCTCAACGACAGCTTCGGCATCAAGCGCGGGCTGATGACCACCGTGCACGCGACCACCGCGACGCAGAAGACCGTCGACGGGCCGAGCAACAAGGACTGGCGCGGCGGGCGCGGCATCCTCGAGAACATCATCCCGAGTTCGCACCGGCGCGGCCAAGGCGGTGGGCGTGGTGATCCCCGAGCTGAACAAGAAGCTCACCGGGATGTCCTTCCGCGTGCCGACCAGCGACGTGAGCGTCATCGACCTCACCTGCGAGCTGGTCAAGGAAGCCAGCTACGCCGAGATCTGCGCGGCGATGAAGGCGGCGAGCGAGGGGCCATGAAGGGCGTGCTCGGCTACACCGAGGACAAGGTCGTCTCGACCGACTTCCGCGGCGAGGCGATGACCTCGGTCTTCGACGCCGAGGCCGGCATCGCGCTGGACAAGACCTTCGTCAAGATCATCGCCTGGTACGACAACGAATGGGGCTACTCGAACAAGGTGCTCGAGATGGCGCGCGTGATCGGCGCCTGAAGGCCGGACGCGAGATGAACCCGCAAGACGCCCGCGCCTGCGGGCGTCTTGCATTCGGCCAGGCGATCGGCTCGCGTCCGGAAACGCCGCGGCAACCCAAACCGGCTACGCTCCGGCCCATGCGTGCCGCCCTTTCGAGTCTGTTCAGAGCCTTGCCTGCGTTGGTCGGGCTCGGCGCCTGCTCGCTGCCGCCGGCGGTGCCGGCCGATCCGCCGGGTGCCCGTGTGCTGCTCTCCACCGTGGCCGACTGGACGGCCGGCGCCGAACTGGCGGCCGCGGCCGCGCAGCGCGCCGGCGTGCCGGTGCGCGACCTCGCCGCGCTCGGAAGCCGGACCTTCGTGCTGACGCTGGACTGCGCCGGCGAGGCCGCATGCCGGCAGGCCATCGCGCGGCTCGGCGCCGACCCCGGTTTCGCGCGCGACGTGCAGCCCGACCGCCGCCGCACGCTGCCCCCGCGCCCGAGCGCTTCTTCCGCCCTTTGAGCCACCCCATGAACCTGCGCCTG
This sequence comes from uncultured beta proteobacterium, assembly GCA_963788635.1. GTDB lineage: Bacteria > Pseudomonadota > Gammaproteobacteria > Burkholderiales > Burkholderiaceae_C > Rubrivivax. The sequence continues at coordinate 255,704 of CAWBHE010000007.1, forward strand.
GCCCCGTTGCTGACCCTGCTTGCCGCGCTGGCCCTGCCGGCGCTGGGCCTCGCGCCGGCGCTCGCCGCCAGCGAGCGCGGCCCGTTGCGGCACGTCGCCTCGGCGCCGGGCGAGGACCCGAACGGCGCGCGCGTGATCGTCAAGTTCAAGGCCCAGGGCGGTCTGATGCAGGCCTTGTCCGCGTCGACGGCGCGTGCCCATGGCCCGCAGGCCGCGTCGCTGCTGGCGCAGCGCTTCGGCCTGCCGCTCGCCGACGGCCGCGTCGTCGACGGCCGCAGCCAGGTCGTGTTCGGCGACAAGAGCTTGAGCTCGGCCGCGCTGGCCGCGCGCTTGGCCGCCGACCCGGACGTCGAATACGCCGTGCCCGACTTTCGCCGCCACGCGCTGGCGGCGCCGAACGACCCCTTGTACGCGGCCAGCGCCGACGATCTCGCCGCCCGCCGGCCAGTGGTACCTGCGCGCACCGAACTCGACCCTGGTCTCGGCGATCGACGCCGAAGCCGCCTGGAGCCTGACGACCGGCTCGGCCAGCGTCGTCGCCGCCGACCTCGACACCGGCGTGCGCTTCGACCACCCCGACCTCGCGAACAAGCTCTTCCCCGGCTACGACTTCATCAGCGACCTCTGCGTCGCCGGCGACGGCGACGCCCGCGACGCCGACGCCAGCGACCCCGGCGACTGGATCACCACGGCCGGCCAGTGCTTCACGGACACCGTCGCGCAGGACAGCAGCTGGCACGGCACGCAGACCGCGAGCCTGCTCGGCGCGCAGACGAACAACGGCGTCGGCATGGCCTCGACCGGCTACGACACGATGGTGCTGCCGGTGCGCGTGCTCGGCAAGGGTGGCGGCTACGACTCGGACATCATCGCCGGCATGCTGTGGGCTGGCGGCGTCTCGAGCAATCCCGTTCGCGAACCCGCACCCGGCGCGCGTGCTCAACCTGAGCCTGGGCAGTCCCAAGTCCCCCTGCACGACGGCCTACATCGATGCCATCAGCAAGCTGAACGCCGCCGGCGTCGTCGTCGTCGCGGCGGCGGGCAACGAGGAAGGCCTGACCGTCGACGCGCCGGCCAACTGCCCCGGCGTCATCGCGGTGGCCGGCGTGCGCCACACCGGCACCAAGGTCGGCTACTCGAACGTCGGGCCGGAGGTCGCGATCTCGGCGCCGGCCGGCAACTGCGTCAACGCGACCGGTCCCTGCGTCTACCCGATCATCACCGCGACGAACTCGGGCACCACCACGCCGGCGGTCAACACCTACACGACGGGGACGAACTACGCGGTCGGCACCAGCTTCTCGACGCCGATGGTCGCCGGCACCGTGGCGCTGATGCTGGCCGCCAACCCGGCGCTGACGCCGGCCCAGGTGAAGAGCTTGCTGCAGAGCAGCGCGCGCGCGTTCCCGACCATCAGTGCCGACCCGACGGTGACGCAATGCCACGCGCCGAACGGCCTGGTGCAGGACGAGTGTCTCTGCACGACGACGACCTGCGGCGCCGGGTTGCTCGACACCGCGGCCGCGGTGGCGCTGGCGGCCCAGGCGGTGCTGCCGCCGGTGGCGATCATCGTGCCGTCGACGACGACGGCGACGGCCGGCAACGCCGTCAAGCTGGACGGCGGGCCGTCCAGCCGGGCGGTCGTCAGCTATCTGTGGTCGATCGTCTCGGGCGCGTCGAGCGCGAGCTTCTCGACCAGCACGACCGCTGCAGCGACGACGCTGCTCACGACGGCACCGGGGTCCGTGACGGTCCGCCTGACGGTGACCGACGCGACCGGGGCAACGGCGAGCACCGACACCACGATCGCGGTGCTGGCGCGGCCGACCGCGGTCATCGCCGTGTCGCCGTCGGCGCCGCTGGTCGGCGCGACGGTGACGCTCGACGGCAGCGGTTCCGTTGCCAGCACCGGACGCACGATCACCGGCTACCAGTGGGCGATCACGAGCGGCGGCACGATCGCCACCTTCAGCGGCAGCACCAGCGCCGCAGTCACCACGCTGACGACCAGCGCGGCCGGCAGTTTCACGGTCCAGCTCACGGTCACCGACAGCGCCGGCGCGCAGTCGAGCTCGACGGCGGCCGTGGCGGTCAGCAGCCCCAGCACCAGCACGAGCACCACGTCGTCGGGCGGCGGCGCGATGAGTGCCGCCTGGCTCGCCGCGCTGATGCTCGCGGTGGTGGCGCTGCGCCGCCCCGCGCAGCGCGTCAGCGCGCCGCGCAGGGCGCGAACGGGGCGCTGATCGCCGGCGGCGCGACGGCCAGCAGTTGCGCCTGCAGCGCGCTGTCGGCCTGTGCCGCGCGCAGCCACACCTGGCCGGGCAGCGCGACGACGCGCGCGGTGCGCACGCCCTTCTGCTCGAACTGGGCGAGCGCCGCGCCGGCACCGACCGGGCTGTCGCTGCGCGACAGCACCAGCCCCGGCGCCAGCGCGGCCGGCGCGCGCAGTTCCTGGAAGTCCAGGTTCAGGCGATGCAACGCGTCTTCCTTCGCGCGCTGCGCGGCGGCGTCGGCGAAGCGGCCCATGTAGACCAGCCAGGCGGCACTGCCGGGCACCGGCTCGCGCGTCCAGCTTCCGGCCGCCACCCCGGCGGCGGCGAGCGCGGCTTCGGCGGCACCGACCTCGGTCTCGAAGAAGGGGCCGGCTTCGAGGCAGGCGGTGCGCGCGGCCGTGATCGCGGCGCTGGCGGCCTGCGGCGTCAGCACGGTGATCCGCTGCGGCTGCACCTGTTGCGCCAGCCGCCAGGGCTCGCGCTCGCCCGCATGCGGCGCCGGCAGCACGCCGGTGAACCAGCCCTGCGTCCAACCGAAGAACAGTGCGTTGGCGAGCAGCAGCAGCGCGACCAGGGTTCTCAGCACGGCAGGCTCCGCAGGCGCACGCTGACCTCGCCGCTGACCAGCGTGCGCGCCACGCCGGCCACGAGCACGCGCAGGCCGCCGCGCTCGTCGACGCCGTCGGCCACGCCGTCGACGGCTTCGGCGCCTTGCGTCACGACGGCCTGGCCGCGCAGCAGGTCGCGCGCGGCGAAGGGCTGGGCGAACGGCGCGAAGCCCTCGATCTCGAAGCGCTTCAAGGCCTGCACCAGCGGCAGCGCGACGGCGGCGAGCGCCTGCGGCGCGTCGATGCCGGGGTCGATCTCGCGCAGGCAGGCGAAGCCGCTCGTCAGCCCTTCGGTCTCCTGCGGCAGCACGTTGAGCCCGACGCCGACCACGGCCATGCGCACCGGGCCGGCGGCCACGGTCTCGATCAGCACGCCGCCGAGCTTGCGCCCGCGACCCGGGGCGTCGACGAGCCAGAGGTCGTTCGGCCACTTCAGTCCGATGCGTCGCCGGCCCGGGTCGAGCGACTCGGCCAGTGCCGCGCCGACCGCGAGCGACAGACCGGACCAGTCGCGCGGCGCGAGCGGCAACGCGATCGAGAACGTCAGCGAGCGCCCGGGGCTGGACTGCCAGTCGCGGCCGAGCCGGCCGCGCCCCTGGGTCTGGTGCTCGGCCACCAGCAGGCAGGGTTGGCAGTCGCCGGCGCGCCGGCCGCCGGCCTGGCGCAGCCGCTCGAGCAGACTGGTGTTGGTGGAAGCGGCACGCGCGACGACCTCGACGCTGATGCCGGGAAGCTGCGGCTCGAGCTGCTGCCAGAGCGCTTCGGCGTTCCAGGTCAGGGGCTGCGCGTCGGCCATCGCCGGGTTCGCCGCTTGGGCCGCTAGCGCCGCTTCGGCGCGAGCATCGTGCGCCGGCAGTTCGGGCTGCCGCAGCGGCACTCGTAGTCCTTCTTCAGCTTCGGCGTGTAGCGTTCGTCGATCACGAGGCCGTAGTCGTAGAAGAGTTCCTCGCCGGGGGCGATGTCGCGCAACGCCTCGATGAAGACGCGGCCGCCCTGCTCGTCGGCCTGGCAGTTGGGGTCGCAGGCATGGTTGATCCAGCGCGCCGCGTTGCCGCCGACATTGGCGTCGATCACGTGCTGGTCGTCGATGTGGAAGTAGAAGGTGTGGTTCGGGTCGCCCGGGTCGTGCGGGTGGCGGCGCAGCGCCTCCGGCCAGCCGATGACCTCGCCCTTGTATTCGAGGATGCGTTCGCCCGCGGCCAGCGGCTGCAGCGCGAACACGCCCTTGCCGTGCACGCCGCTCCTGCGCACCTGGATCCGGCGTCCGCCGGCGGCTGCGCTCGGATCCGGGGCGGCGGCGGGGTGGTTCGCTTGCACGGTCGTTTTCATTCGGTACATTGAGATCATGGGCGTGCGCGCGTGTGTGCGTGCGCGCGAGAGCCGCGATTGTAGGCACGGCCCGCGGGCCGGACCGACCGCGACGAACTTGGATGACCTGGGACGACATGAGCAAGACGATCATCATTGCCGAGAAGCCGAGCGTGGCGCAGGACATCGTGCGCGCGCTGACGCCAACCTCGGGCAAGTTCGAGAAGCACGCCGAGCACTTCGAGAGCGACCAGTACGTCGTGACCTCGGCGGTGGGCCACCTGGTGGAGATCAAGGCGCCGGAGGAGTACGACGTCAAGCGCGGCAAGTGGAGCTTCGCGAACCTGCCGGTGGTGCCGCCGCACTTCGACCTGGCGCCGATCGACAAGGCCAAGACGCGGCTCAACGCGGTGGTCAAGCTGGTCAAGCGCAAGGACGTCACGGCGATCATCAACGCCTGCGACGCCGGGCGCGAGGGCGAGCTGATCTTCCGCCTCATCGTGCAGTACGCCGACACCGGCAAGACGCCGCTGGCCAAGCCGATCCAGCGCCTGTGGCTGCAGAGCATGACGCCGCAGGCCATCCGCGACGGCTTCGCGCAGCTCAGGAGCGACGAGCAGATGCAAGGCCTGGCCGACGCCGCGCGCAGCCGCTCCGAAGCCGACTGGCTGGTCGGCATCAACGGCACGCGCGCGATGACGGCCTTCAACTCGCGCGACGGCGGCTTCTTCCTGACCACGGTGGGCCGCGTGCAGACGCCGACGCTGTCGATCGTCGTCGAGCGCGAGGAGAAGATCAGGAAGCACGTCGCGCGCGACTACTGGGAGATCAAGGCGACCTTCGATGCCCAGGCCGGCCAGTACGAGGGCAAGTGGTTCGACCCGGCGTGGAAGAAGAACGACGACCCCGAGCGCCGCGCCGACCGCCTGTGGAACGAGGCCGACGCGCAGGCCATCGCCCGGGCCGTGCGCGGCCAGCCGGCCACGGTGACCGAGGAGGCCAAGCCCAGCACGCAGAGCAGCCCGCTGCTCTACGACCTGACGACGCTGCAGCGCGAGGCCAACTCGCGCTTCGGTTTCTCCGCCAAGACGACGCTGAGCATCGCGCAGGCCCTGTACGAGAAGCACAAGGTGCTGACCTACCCGCGGACCGACTCGCGCGCGCTGCCCGAGGACTACGTGCCGACCGTGAAGAGCACGATGGAGATGCTGCGCGACGAGGACTTGCCGGGCCCGCTGCGCGCATTGAGCGCGCATGCCGGCAAGGCGCTCAGCGAAGGCTACGTGAAGCCGGTCAAGCGCGTCTTCGACAACGCCAAGGTCTCGGACCACTTCGCGATCATCCCGACGCTGCAGGCGCCCAAGAGCCTGACCGAGATCGAGGCCAAGCTCTACGACCTGGTCGTCAAGCGCTTCCTCGCGGTGTTCTACCCGCCGGCCGAGTACATGGTCACCACGCGCATCAGCCAGGTCACGCTGGGTGCCGACGTGCACAAGTTCCAGACCAACGGCAAGGTGTTGAACAACCCCGGCTGGCTGGCCGTCTATGGCAAGGAAGCGCAGGACGAGGACGCCAACCTGGTGGCCGTGCAGCAGGGCGAGCAGGTGCGCACCGAGAGCGTCGACGTGAACGCGCTGAAGACCAAGCCCCCGGCGCGCTACACCGAGGCCACGCTGCTGAGCGCGATGGAGGGCGCGGGCAAGCTGATCGACGACGACGAACTGCGCGAGGCGATGGCCGAGAAGGGCCTGGGCACGCCGGCCACGCGCGCGCAGACCATCGAAGGGCTGATCGCCGAAAAGTACATGCTGCGCGACGGCCGCGAACTGGTGCCCACCGCGAAGGCCTTCCAGCTGATGACGCTGCTGCGCGGGCTGGCGATCGAGGACCTGACCCGCCCCGACCTGACCGGCAACTGGGAGTTCCAGCTCGCCGAGATGGAGCATGGCCGCCTCAAGCGCGAGGCCTTCATGGCCGAGATCGCGAAGATGGCCGAGCGCATCGTGAAGAAGGCCAAGGAATACGACCGCGACACGATTCCCGGCGACTACGCGACGCTGAAGACGCCTTGCCCGAACTGCGGCGGCGTCGTCAAGGAGAACTACCGCCGCTACGCCTGCACCGGCCCCGAAGGCGCGCCGGACGGCGCCGGCTGCGGCTTTTCCATCACCAAGATCCCGGCCGGCCGCGCGTTCGAGATCAGCGAGGCCGAGGCCTTCTTGGCGCAGCGCAAGATCGGTCCGCTCGAGGGCTTCCGCTCGAAGGCCGGCTGGCCCTTCACCGCCGAGTTGCGGCTGGTGCGCGACGACGAAATCAACAACTGGAAGCTCGAGTTCGACTTCGGCGACGACGCCAAGGCGGCCGGCGGCGACGGCGAGCCGGTCGACTTCTCGGGCCAGGAAAGCCTGGGCGCCTGCCCGAAGTGCAAGGGCCATGTCTACGAGCACGGCAGCAGCTATGTCTGCGAGCACAGCGTCGGCGCGCCGGTGACCTGCGACTTCAAGAGCGGCAAGATCATCCTGCAGCAGCCGGTGGCGCGCGAGGAGATGACGCAAGCTTCTCGCCACCGGCAAGACCGGCCTGCTGGAGAACTTCGTCTCCAACAAGACGCGGCGCAAGTTCAAGGCCCGGCTGGCCTACGACGCCAAGGAAGGCAAGGTGAACTTCGAGTTCGAGCCGCGCGCGGCCAAGGTGCCGGCGAAGACGGCACCCGGGAAGGACCTGCCGGCGAAGAAGGCGGCGGCGAAGAAGACCGCCGCTTGAACCCGGACTGGCCCTGCCTGAGCGCGAGCGGCGAGACCTCGCGCCTCGCGGTCGCGGTGGTGCCGAACGCGAAGCGCACCGGCGCCGACGGCTTGCACGACGGCGCGCTGCGCGTGCGGCTGGCGGCGCCGCCGGTGGACGGCAAGGCCAACGAGGTGCTCGTCGAATGGCTGGCCGGCGAGCTGCACCTGCCGCGGCGCGCGGTGCGGCTTGCGCGCGGCGCCAGCGCACGCCGCAAGCAGCTCGAGATCGACCTGCCCGAAGCCGAGGTCGCGCGCTGGCTCGCCGCCACGCTGCCCCCTTGAGGCGGCGCTTTGTTGGCATCATCCGCAGCGGGCGCCTTCGCGACCCAGGAGACAAACCGATGAAACGTTTCGCCACCCTGTCCACCACCTTCGCCGCCGCGTTGTTGGCCTGCACGGCCGCGCAGGCCGCCGGCTTCAAGCTGGCCAGCCCGACCATCAAGCCCGGCAGCACGCTCACCGAGGCCCAGGTCTTCAACGGCTTCGGCTGCAGCGGCCAGAACCTCTCGCCGGCGCTGAAGTGGAGCGGCGCGCCGGCCGGCACGAAGAGCTTCGCGCTGACCCTCTACGACCCGGACGCGCCGACCGGCTCGGGCTGGTGGCACTGGGTCGTCTACAACCTGCCCGCGGCGACGACCGAGCTCCCCGCCGGTGCCGGCGCTGCCGACGGCAAGGCGCTGCCGGCCGGCACCGCGCAAGGCCGCACCGACTTCGGATCGCCCGGCTTCGGCGGCGCCTGCCCGCCGGCCGGCGACAAGCCGCACCGCTACGTCTTCACGCTCTATGCGCTGAAGACCGACAAGCTCGACGTGCCGGCCGACGCGAGCGCGGCGCTGGTCGGCTTCATGATCCACTTCAACCAGATCGGCCACGCCAGCTTCAGCGCGAAGTACGGTCGCAAGAAGTGAGCGGCGGCGGCGGGTGGCCGGCGGCATGACGGCCGCCGTTCTCGACAAGCTGCTCGCGATCTTCGGCACCGTCGCGCTGGGCTGGATCGCCGGCCGCGCGCGCTGGCTCGGCCCGCGCGACGGCGTCCAGGACCCGGCGCGCGTGCTCGGCAACGCGGCCTTCTACATCTTCGTGCCGGCGCTGCTGTTCCGCACCACCGCGCAGCTCGACCTGCGCGCGCTGCCGTGGGCCACGCAGGCGGCGTTCTTCGTGCCCGCGCTGGCGTTGCTGTTCGCGGTCTACGGCGCGCAGCGCTGGCGCCAGCGCGGCGGCCACGGCGCGGCCGCGGCGCCGAGCGTGCGCGCCGTGACCGCGGTGTTCGGCAACAGCGTGCAGGTCGGCATCCCGATGGCGGTGGCGCTGTTCGGCGACGCCGGCCTCGCGATCCACCTGACCATCGTCGGCCTGCACGCGCTGGTGCTGCTGAGCGTGACGACGGCACTGGCCGAGCTCGACCTCGCGCATGCGCGCTCGGCACATGCCGACGCGCGCTCGCTCGCGCGCACGCTGGCCGCCACCGCGCGCAACACGCTGATCCATCCGGTGGTGCTGCCGGTCGTCGCCGGGCTGGCTGTGGAACGCGGCCGGGCTGCCGCTGCCGCCGTTGGCGCAGGAGGTGCTGCAGCTGCTGGGCTCGGCGGTGGTGCCGCTGTGCCTGGTGCTGATCGGCCTGTCGCTGGCGTATTACGGGCTGCAGGGCCAGGCGCGCAGCGCGATCGGGCTCTCGCTGTTCAAGCTGCTCGTGATGCCCGGCGTCGTGCTCGTCGTCGCGCACTGGGGATTCGGGCTGACCGGGTTGCCGCTGTCGGTGGTGGTGATGCTCGCCGCGCTGCCCACCGGCAGCAACGCGCTGCTGTTCGCGCAGCGCTACGGCGTGCTCGCGCCCGAGGCCGCGGCGGCGACCGTCGTCTCGACCTGTGCCTTCGTGCTGACGGCGCCGCTGTGGCTGGCGCTGCTGGCGCGGCTGTGACCCTGGCGCCGCTGCGCCGACGCGGCCGGCCCTAGACTGCGCGCACCGCAGCCCTGCCGCCTCCCGATGCGCCCCGCCCAGCTCGCCCAGGTCCTGGAGACCGAATTCCTCGCCACTGCCGATGCGCGGCACACGCCGGTGATGCTGTGGGGCCCGCCGGGGGTCGGCAAGTCCGACCTCGTGCGCCAGCTCGGCCAGCGTCAGGGCGTGCCGGTGATCGACCTGCGCCTGTCGCAGATGGAGCCGTCCGACCTGCGCGGCATCCCGTTCCGCGTCCAGGACCTCGTGCAATGGGCGGTGCCGGCGATGCTGCCCGACGCCGCGCGCCACGGCCCGCGCGGCGTGCTGTTCCTGGACGAGATCACGTCGGCGCCGCCGGCGGTGTCGGCGGCGGCCTACCAGCTGATCCTGGACCGCCAGCTCGGCGACTACCGCATCCCCGACGGCTGGGCGATCTTCGCCGCCGGCAACCGCCAGGGCGATCGCGGCGTGACCTACGCGATGCCGGCGCCGCTGGCGAACCGCTTCTCGCATTTCGAGGTCGACGTCGACCTCGACGACTGGGTCCAATGGGCCTGGGCGCATGGCATCGACGAGCGGCTGATCGGCTTCCTGCGCTTCAAGCCCGAGCTGATCTTCGACTTCGACCCGGCGCGCACGCTGGCCGGCGAGATGGCGTTCCCGAGCCCGCGCTCGTGGGAGTTCGCGCACCGCGCGCTGGCCAAGTTCGGCGAGCGGCCGGCGCTGCTGGCCGGGGCGCTGGCCGGCTGCGTCGGCCAGGCCGCCGGCGTCGAATGCGCCGCCTACCTGGACACGCTGGAGCGGCTGCCCGACCTCGACGCGATCTGCGAAGGCCGCGACGCCGCGGTGCCCGACGAGATCGACCTGCAGTACGCGGTCGCCGCGGCGCTGGTCGGCCGTGCGCTGCGCGCGAAGGGCAGCGCGCAGGCGGCCCAGGTCTGGAGCCACATCCTCGACTACGCCGAGCGCCTGCCGCTGCGCGAGATGGGCGTGATGCTGGTCGCCGACCTGCACCGCAGCCTGGGCGCGCCGTTGTTCAAGCTGCCCGCCTTCAAGCGCTGGGCCGAGCGCGCCGCGGGCGTGCTGCTCTATGACTGAAGGGTCCGCCGAACGCGCGGCCGAACGCGCGGCCGAGCGCCTGGCGGCGGCGCGCACGCGGCTGATCCTGGACCACCCCTTCCTCGGCGCGCTCGTGCTGCGCCTGCCGCTGCGGCCGGCCGGCGCCTGGTGCCGCAGCACCGCGACCGATGCGCGCGCGCTCTACTACAACCCGGGCTGGGTCGCCTCGCTGACGCCGGCGCAGCTGCAGTTCGCGATCGCGCACGAGGCGCTGCACTGCGCGCTCGGCCATTTCGCGCGCCGCGGCTCGCGCGTCCAGCAGCGCTGGGACCTGGCCTGCGACTTCGCGATCAACCCGCTGCTGCTGGACGAAGGCCTGAAGCCGCCGCCGGGCGCGCAGGTGCTGGCGATCTACCGCGGCCTCGCCGCCGAGGAGATCTACCCCTGCCTGGACGAGCAGCAACAGGACGACGAGACCTTCGACGACCACGCCTGGGACGGCGACGACGGCGGCCAGGGCGGCGGTGACGCCGAGCCCGATGGCCGCCCCGATCGCGGTGGCGGCGGCGGCGCCACCGACGCCGCGCCGCGCCCGGCCGCTCTCGGCGCCGGCGAGCGCGAGCAGCTGCGCCAGCAATGGCAGCGCCACCTGGCCGGCGCGGCGCAGCGCGCACGCGAGGCCGGCAAGCTGCCGGGGGCGCTGGCGCGGCTCGCCGAGGCCGGCCTGGCGCCGCGCGTCTCGTGGCGCGCGGCGCTCGCCCAGTACCTGGCGCAGACCGCGCGCGACGACTACACCTGGCTGCGCCCGTCGCGGCGCGAAGGCGAGGTGCTCTGGCCCAGCCTGCGCAGCCAGGCCGGCGACATCGTCGTCGCGCTCGACACCTCGGGCTCGGTCGCCGAGGCCGACCTCGCGCAGTTCGTCGGCGAGATCAACGCGCTCAAGGGCACGCTTTCCGTGCGCACGACGCTGCTCGCCTGCGACAGCGCGCTCGCCGCCGACGGCCCCTGGGTCACCGAAGCCTGGGAGCCGCTGACGCTGCCGCGCCGCTTCGCCGGTGGCGGCGGCACCGACTTCGCGCCGGTCTTCGACTGGGTCGCGCGCAGCGGCCGCCGGCCCGACGCGCTGGTCTACTTCACCGACGCCCAGGGCCGGTTTCCGGAGCGCGCGCCCGACTACCCGGTGCTGTGGCTGGTCAAGGGCCGCGCCACCGTGCCCTGGGGGCGGCGCATCGCGTTGAACTGAAGCCGGGCCCGGCTGCCCTTCGGTCGGCTCAGCGGCGCTGCGCGTGGTGCTCCAGCATCGCGCGGAAGGCGTCGAAGGCCTTTTGCATGATGGCCGGCTTGTACGGGAAGAGTTCGACCGGATCGGTCGCATGGATCCAGCCGCGGCTGTCGGCCTCGAACAGCAGCAGCCGGCCGTCCTGCGTTTCGGCGCCATCGAGAACGACGTAGTCCAGCCCGAGTCGGTGCGCGATCGTCTCGAGCGCCGACCGGTGCCTTGCGCCAAAGCCGCGGTCGAAACCTTCCATCGCCGCCGCTTCCTCGTCGCGCTTGGATGGGCTGAGCTCCATTCCCGCCGAGCGGTAATGGACGATCCAGTGCTCCGAGATCGCGACGTGACAGACGTAGGGCCGGCCATCGATGAGCGCGATCCGGTACTTCCGGTGCAAGCCGTCCGCGGACCGGTAGTCGACGTACCGGGCGAGGTAGAAGTCGGGATCGCGATGGGCTTCGAGAAAACGGTGCAGACCGTGCTCGTCGTCGATCCTCGTCAGGCCCTCGCCGGCATGGGTGTCGATCGGCCGGATCGTGAACGGAACCCCGGTCCACGCGATGTGCTCGCGGGCCAGCCGGCGCGTCTGCGGCATGTCCAGGCCGGGAACGTCGTCGAGCAGCGCGTAGGCCGCCTCGCGCGCGCAGCGGGCGATCGCCTGCGGGCGGTTCAACACCGGACGCGGCCAATCGGCCAGCGCCTCGTGCAGGCGCGCGAGCAGCGGTTCGTTCCGGTCCGATTGGCAGACGGCGACGATCGCGATGTCGTGATCCGGGATAGCCGCCGGCAGCTCCCGATCCGGCATCACGAACAAGAGGTCGAGACGGACATCGCTGTTCTCGACGACGAACTCGAAGGGCGTGTTGTCGACCATGTCGCCCGGACCCATGAAGGCGAGCAGGCGAAGCGCGGGTTCGACGCCGCGCCGATGCGGTAGACCTGGCGCTGCGCGAGGGCCAGTGCCTGCATCTCGAGCGCGAACGCGTTCTGGCCCATCGCGAGCAGCACGTGGCACATCTGCATGCACAGGTTCGCCGGGTCGGCCAGCGCATGGGTGGTCGCGACCAGCTCGGGCAACGCCGACACCGGCATCCGCATGACGCTGGCGACGCCGAGAATGGGATCCAGATCCATTTCGGCGAGCTGCGGCGGTGGTCGGGCAGGGGGCATCGTCAGTGGCGCCAAGGGGCTCGGTCGATCGAACAGGGCGGCGGCCGCAGCATAGGGCCTGGCTGCCCATTGGGAGTAGCCCATTCGGTCAGACCGCAGGCCGCCAGGCGGGTGCTATTTTGCGGGCCTCGTCCTGCACCGCCGCGACCCGACCTGCCCATGCCCGCCCCCGACCTCGCCGCCGAAGACGAACTGCGCCTGGCCGTGCTGCTCGCCGGCGAAGTGCACGCGGTGCGCATCGACGAGGGCGCCTTGCAGTTGCATGCACTCACGGCTCGCGGCGAGGCGCGCATCGCGCTGCATCCGCCGGGGCGGCCCGAGCGCTACCTGACGCAGCTGCGCGAACGCCTGGCCGGCCACGCGATGGGCTCGCCGGGCGGCTACCCGGTGCACCTGCGGCGCTGGACACGCAGCGGCCACGCCAGCCCGAAGAGCCTGGCGTCGCTGCTCTGCCTGGGCGAGCCCGAGGCGGTGACCGCCGTGGCGCTGTCGGCCCAGCTCACCGACGAGCTGGCGCGCCGCGTCTGGTGGGCCCAGCCCAGCGCCGACATCGCGCGCTACATGCTCGGCCACACCGGTGTGCGCGCCGGTCCGATGGGGCCGACGCTGGCGCAAACCCTGGTCGAGCATCTGCCGTTCGAGGAAGACGCCGACGCGGCGATGCAGTCGGTGACCGCGATCGCCGCGGCCGGGCTGCTCGACGAGCCGACGCGCCAGCGCCTGTGGCGCGCGGCGCAGAACCGGCCGCATTACCTGATCGGTTGGCTCGAGCACGCGGGCGACACGCTGCCGCCGGCGCCGGCGCGCGAGTTGCCGCCCGGCCGTGCGCGAGGCGGCCGCCGTCGGCGACCCTTGGGCCGCGCGCTGCAACGCTGCCTGTCCGCGCAAGGCCAGGGCGCGCTGCGCGCGCTCGCGCTGGCGCTGGACAAGCCGCCCACGCACGAAGCGGTGTACCGGGTGCTCGACGTCACCGGTGCACTGTTCGCGCCCGCCCGCGACGCCGCGCCGCTGCCGGGCTTGGCCGCCGAGACGGCGGCCCTCGCCGCGCTGGCGCGCGCGAGCCGCGGCGATGCCGAGCCCATCCTGGCGCGCACGAGTGCGGTCGGCCCGCTGATGCGGCGCCACCTCGAGCCCGTGCTGGCGCCGCTGCGCGCCCAGTTGCGCGTGCTGCTGGGGGCGGGGGGCGCGCCATGAAGGGCGGGGTCTACCTCGACGCCGAAGCGCCGCAACTGGTCGGCCGGCAATGGGCGCTGGTCCATGCACGCCGCGGCAGCCGCAAGCGCTTCGCCGAGAACTGCGTTGAGGTCGTGGCCAGCGCCGAAGCCGCGCTGCGCGCCGCCGACCCCGCGCACCAGCGCCACGCGGCCGAGGTGATGGGGCCGTCGCGCTCGTCCGAAGGCTTCCGGCTCTACTACCTGGTGCGCTGGCTGGACGAGGATCCGCGCTAACCGGCGACGCCGGCGCGCTCGAGCATCGCGTGCAGCAGCACGTTGCAGCCCGCGGTGATGTGCTCGGGCTTGGCGTCCTCGATCTCGTTGTGGCTGATGCCGTCCTTGCACGGGATGAAGATCATCCCGGCCGGTGCCAGCCGCGCCATGTAGACCGCGTCGTGGCCGGCGCCCGAGACCGCGCGCATGTTCGAGTAGCCGAGCTTGGCCGCCGCGCGCGCGACCGCGTCGACGCAGTCGGCGTGGAAGGGCTGCGCCGGGTAGGCCGAGACGTGGGTGATCTCGATCGCCAGGCCGGTCTCGGCGGCGAGCTTCGCGGCGACGGCGCGGATGTCGGCGTCCATCGCGTCGCAGAGCGCGTCGCTCGCGTTGCGCAGGTCGATGCTGAACTTGACCCGGCCCGGGATCACGTTGCGGCTGTTCGGGTGCACCTGCACCATGCCCACCGTGCCGCGGCCGTGCGGCGGATGCCGGTGCGCGCAGGCCACCACCTCCTGCATCAGCTTCGTCGCGACCTGCAGCGCGTCGCGGCGCAGCGCCATCGGCGTCGGGCCGGCGTGCGCTTCCATCCCGGTGACGACGCAGTCGTACCAGCGGATGCCGAGCACGCCGGTGACGACGCCGATCGTCTTGTCGTGGTCCTCGAGCACCGGGCCCTGCTCGATGTGGGTCTCGAAGTAGCAGCCGATCGGGTGCGCGCCGGGCTCCTCGGGGCCGATGTAGCCGATGCGCTCCAACTCGCCCTTGACCGTCTTGCCCTCGGTGTCGGTGGCGGCGTAGGCATGCTCGAGCGTGAAGGCCTTGGCGAACACGCCCGACCCCATCATCACCGGCACGAAGCGCGAGCCTTCCTCGTTGGTCCAGAAGGCGACCTCGATCGGCGCTTCGGTCTGGATGCCGTGGTCGTTGAGCGTGCGCACGACCTCCAGGCCGGCGAGCACGCCGTAGTTGCCGTCGAACTTGCCGCCGGTGGGCTGGGTGTCGATGTGGCTGCCGGTGACGATGGGCGGCAGGCTGTCGTTGCGGCCGGCGCGGCGCATGAAGCCGTTGCCGATCTTGTCGATCGTCACCGTCATCCCCGCCTCGCGCGCCCAGCCGGTGACGAGGTCGCGGCCCTGCTTGTCGAGGTCGGTCAGCGTCAGCCGGCAGACGCCGCCCTTGGGCGTGGCGCCGATCTTCGCCAGCTCCATCAGGCTCGCCCACAGGCGCTCGCCGTCGACGCGCAGCGCGTCGAGATTCGTTGTCGTCTTCGTGTCCATGGCGGGTTCCTTCAGCGGGGCACCGCGGTCGGTGCGAGGTCCTGCGTGCGCCGGGCTGCGGCCTGGAAGTTGGGGCCGAAGGCCGGGCGCTTGATGTAGCGGCCGGCACCGGCGACGGCGCGCAGGTCGCCGTCGGCCCAGACCAGCTTGCCCTGGCTCACCGTGTGGGTCGGCGAGGCCGCTGCACGGTGCGGCCCTCGAAGACATTGAAGTCGCCCTTGCTGAACTGCGTCTTCACCGAGATCGTCTTCGTCGCCGCCGGGTCCCAGAGCACGAGGTCGGCGTCGGCGCCTTCGACGACGCAGCCCTTGCTCGGGTAGAGGTTGAACAGCTTGGCGCAGTTGGCCGAGGTGATCGCGACGAACTCGCTCGGCGTGAGCCGGCCGGTGTTGACGCCGGCGTCCCAGATCACGTGCATCCGGTCCTCGATGCCGCCGCAGCCGTTCGGGATCTTCGTGAAGTTGTCGCGCCCGGCGGCCTTCTGCGGCGCGCAGAACACGCAGTGGTCGGTGGCGGTGGTGTGCAGCTGGCCCGCCTGCAGGCCGCGCCAGAGCATCTCCTGGTGCGCCTTGGGCCGGAACGGCGGGCTCATCACGTAGGCGGCCGCGGTCGCGAAATCGGGATGGCGGTAGACGCTGTCGTCGATCACCAGGTGGCCGGCCAGCACCTCGCCGTAGACGCGCTGGCCGCGCGCGCGGGCGCGCGCGATCGCCTCGGCCGATTCGATGCAGCTGACGTGGACGATGTAGATCGGCACGCCGAGCACGTCGGCGATCGCGATCGCGCGGTTCGCGGCCTCGCCCTCGACCATCGGCGGGCGCGAGAGCGGGTGGCCTTCGGGGCCGGTGATGCCCATCTTCATCACCTCCTGCTGCAGCAGGTACGACGAGCTCGCCGTTCTCGGCGTGCACGGTGCGGCATCGCGCCGAGCTCGAGCGCGCGCTTGAAGCTGTTCACCAGCGTCTCGTCGTCGCACATGATGGCGTTCTTGTAGGCCATGAAGTGCTTGAAGCTGTTCACGCCTTCGTCGCGCACGAGCGTGCCCATGTCCGCGTGCACGCCGTCGCTCCACCAGGTGACGGCGACGTGGAAGCCGTAGTCGCCGGCGGCCTTCTCGGCCCAGCCGCGCCACTGCCGGTAGGCGTCCATCAGCGGCTGCTGCGGATCCGGGATCACGAAGTCGATGATGCTCGTCGTGCCGCCGGCGAAGCCGGCCGCGGTGCCGGTGAAGAAGTCGTCGGCGGCGACGGTGCCCATGAAGGGCAGCTGCATGTGGGTGTGCGGGTCGATGCCGCCGGGCATCACGTAGCGGCCGCCGGCGTCGAGCACCTGGGCGCCGGCGGGCGCGTCGAGCGCGGCGCCGACGGCGGCGATGCGGCCGCCGTCGCAGAGCACGTCGGCGCGGAACTCGCGGTCGGCGTTGACGACGGTGCCGCCGCGGATCAGCAGGGTGGACATGGGGGCGTTCCTTCCTCGCGTGACGAAGCGTCGTTGTACCTCAGGCGGGCACGGCGCGGCGCATCGGGTTGTTCGGGTGCGTGGTCCAGTCGGCGGCCTCGGCCGGGACCGTGCGGCCGGTGCGCGCGTCGACCTCGCCGGGCGCGAGCGTGCGCAGCGTGATGCAGTCGGGCACCGGGCAGACGGTGACGCACAGGTTGCAGCCCACGCATTCGTCTTCCTTGACCTCGAAGTGGCGTGCGCCGTCCTTCGTCGCGCTGATCGCCTGGTGCGAGGTGTCCTCGCAGGCGATGTGGCAGCGCCCGCAGTCGATGCACTGGTCCTGGGCTATCACCGCCTTGCTGATCGCGTTCAGGTTCAGGTACTGCCAGTCGGTGATCGTGCGCAGCGCGCGGCCCTGGAAGTCGGCGGTGGTCGCGAAGCCCATCGAGTCCATGTATTCGGACAGGCCGTCGATCATCTCCTGCACGATCTTGAAGCCGTAGGTCATCGCCGCGGTGCAGACCTGCACGTTGCCGGCGCCCAGCGCGAGGTAGTCGAGCGCGTCGCGCCAGCTCGCGACGCCGCCGATGCCCGAGACCGGGATCCCGGCCGTCTCGCGATGGCGGCCGATCTCGGCCACCATGTGCAGCGCGATCGGCTTCACCGCCGGCCCGCAGTAGCCGCCGTGCGAACCCATGCCGCCGGTGGACGGCGTCATCGTCAGCGTCGCCGGGTCGACGCCCATCACCGAGTTGATCGTGTTGATCAGGCTCACCGCGTCGGCGCCGCCCTTCTTCGCCGCCGCGGCCGGCGCGCGGATGTCGGTGACGTTGGGCGTGAGCTTGACGATCACCGGCAGCCGGCTGTGTTGCTTGCACCAGGCGGTGACCATCTCGATGTACTCGGGCACCTGGCCGACGGCCGCGCCCATGCCGCGCTCGCTCATCCCGTGCGGGCAGCCGAAGTTCAGCTCGACGCCGTCGGCGCCGGTGTCCTCGACGCGCGCGAGGATCTCGCGCCAGGCGCTCTCGTTGCACGGCACCATCAGCGAGACGACGAGCGCGCGGTCGGGCCAGGCGCGCTTGACGGCGCGGATCTCGTCCAGGTTGGTCTGCAGCGGCCGGTCGGTGATGAGCTCGATGTTGTTGAAGCCGAGCAGCCGGCGGTCGGGCGTGAGCAGCGCGCCGTAGCGCGGGCCGTTGACGTTGACCACCGGCGGGCCGTCCTCGCCCAGCGTCTTCCAGACCACGCCGCCCCA
Organism: uncultured beta proteobacterium; assembly: GCA_963788635.1. GTDB lineage: Bacteria > Pseudomonadota > Gammaproteobacteria > Burkholderiales > Burkholderiaceae_C > Rubrivivax. The sequence goes on from CAWBHE010000007.1 coordinate 273,525, forward strand.
GCCGGCCTCGAAGGCGCGGTGCACGTTGGTGGCCTTGTCGGTGGGCGGCGCGGAGGCGAGCCAGAACGGGTTCGGGCTCCGGATGCCGGCGAAGTGGTTGCGCAGGTCGGCCATGGCGGGCTCCTTCAGGCGGTCAGTTCGGCGTGGATCGCGGCGGCGGCGCGCTGGCCGTCGGCGACGGCCTCGACGGTGAGGTCGCGGCCGCCGGCGCGGCAGTCGCCGCCGGCAAAGAGGCGCGCGACGCCGGTGCGGCCGTCGTCGTCGGCCTGCACGCGGCCGCCTTGCAGCGTCAACCCGCTGCCTTGCAGCGGGCCTTCGTCGAGGCGCTGGCCGATGGCCTTGAACACCATGTCGGCGTCGAGCAGCTGCTGGCCGCCGCCGGCGCGCGCGAAGCGCACCGCGGCGGCGTGGCTGCCGCTGCCCACCACCTCCACCGGCGTGAGGCCGAAGTGGATCGTCACGCCCTGCGTCTGCGCCCATTCGCGCTCGGCGAGCGAGGCCGGCATCTCCTGCGGCCCGCGCCGGTAGGCGATGTGCACCTCCTCGGCGCCGAGCAGCCGGCTTTGCACCGCCGCGTCGACCGCCGTCATGCCGCCGCCGATGACGACGACGCGGCGGCCGATCGGCAGGCGCGAGAGGTCCTTCGCCTGGCGCAGCTCGGCGATGAAGTCGACCGCGTCGCGCACGCCGGCCGAGGTTCTCGCCCGGGATGCCCAGGCGGTGCGTGCGCGCGAGGCCGACGGCGAGGTAGACGGCGTCGAATTCGCGCCGTAGCGCGGCCAGCTGCTCGGCGCCGTCGAGGCGCCAGTTCAGGCGCAGCGCGATGCCGCCGATGGCGAGCAGCCAGTCGACTTCGGCCTGGGCGAAGCCGCCCGCCATCTTGTAGGCCGCGAGGCCGTATTCGTTGAGCCCGCCGGGCGCGGCCCGGGCGTCGTGGATCACCACCTCGTGGCCGCGGCGCGCGAGCGCGAAGGCGCAGGCGATGCCGGCCGGGCCGGCGCCGACGACCGCGATGCGCCGGCCGGTCGGCGCGGCGCGCCCGAACAGCGTGCCCACCGGCCGCTGCATCGCGGCGTCGAGCGCGTAGCGCTGCAGCCGGCCGATCTCGACCGGCTTGCCCTGTTCGGTGTTGCGCACGCAGACCTGCTCGCACAGCACTTCGGTCGGGCAGGCGCGGGCGCAGGTGCCGCCGAGCGGGTTCGCGCCGAGGATGGTGCGTGCCGCACCGCGCAGGTTGTCCTCGGCGATGCGGCGGATGAAGCTCGGCACGTCGATCGCGGTCGGGCAGGCCCGGGTGCAGGGTGCATCAAAGCAGTACAGGCAGCGCTCGGCCTCGACCAGCGCCTGCGCGCGCGTCAGCGGCGGCGAGGCATCGGCGAAGGCGGCTTCGTATTGCGCTGCGCTGCGGCGCGCGGCGCGCAGGTCGGGGGCGGAGGTCTCGGTCATGCGGCGCACTCCTGGGGCGGGTGTGGCGAGGGCACGGAATCTGACCGTTTGGTCAGGATGTGCTCGATGCTACGCAACCCGCGTGCCATGCCCAATGCGGGTTGACCCGCCCGGCGCGGGGCGTCGCGGCACGGTGCTGGTGCGGATTCGGGTTTGCGAGCGCACCGCCGGCTGGCATGGAACTGGCTTTCCTGGGCCAGAATAAGCTGACCGATTGGTTAGGTTCGCGCCCCACCCCCGCCTTCATGTCTGCCCCCGAGCTTGCTGTTTCCGTGCGCCGCGCCAGCGTCGTCTATGCCGCCGCCGACGCCCCGGTGCATGCGCTGCAGGAGGTCGACCTGGCGATCGCGCCGGGCGAGTTCGTCTCGCTGATCGGCCCGTCGGGCTGCGGCAAGACGACGCTGCTGCGCGTGATCGCCGACCTCGAGCCGATCAGCGCCGGCGCGGTGCAGGTCAACGGCATGAGCCCGCGCGAGGCGCGGCTCGCGCGCGCCTATGGCTACGTGTTCCAGGCGCCGGCGCTGTTCCCCTGGCGCAACGTGCTCGCCAACGTGATGCTGCCGCTGCAGATCCAGGGTCGCAGCGCCGCCGACTGCAAGGCGGTCGCGCTGGAACATCTGGCGCGCGTCGGTCTCACCGGCTTCGAGCGCAAGTACCCGTGGCAGCTCTCGGGCGGCATGCAGCAGCGGGTGTCGATCGCGCGCGCGCTCGGCTTCGAGCCCAAGCTGCTGATGATGGACGAGCCCTTCGGCGCGCTCGACGAGATCACGCGCGACCGGCTCAACGAGCAGCTGCAGCAGCTCTGGCAGCGCGAGCGGCGCACGGTGGTCTTCGTCACGCACTCGATCGCCGAGGCGGTCTACCTGTCGACGCGCATCGTCGTGATGTCGCCGCGGCCCGGGCGCATCGTCAAGGACATCCGCAGTCCGCTGCCCGAGGCGCGCCACCTCGGCCTGCGCGACACGCCCGAGTTCATGGCCGTCGCGCACGAGCTGCGCGAGGCGCTGGGGCATGGCCGCGATGAATAAGGTGCTGCCGGTCGCCGCCGTGCTGGCCGCCGGCCTGCTGCTCTGGTACCTGGGCTGCATAGGCCTGAACGCGAACGGCGTCATCGAGCGCGTGCTGTCCGACCACCCGGGCTGGACCGCGAAGGACCTGGTGCTCGCGTGCTGGTCGATGGAGCGGCCGGTGCTGCCGGCGCCGCACCAGGTCGCGATCGACCTGTGGACGAGCATCGTCGACTGGCCGCTCGATTCGCCGCGCAACCTGCTCTTCCATGCCGCGGTGACGGCGCAGTCGACGCTGGTCGGCTTCGTGCTCGGCGGCCTGTTCGGCGTGCTGCTCGCGGCGGCGATCGTCCATTCGCGCACGCTGGACCGCGCGCTGCTGCCGTGGATCGTCGCGTCGCAGACGGTGCCGGTGCTGGCGATCGCACCTATCGTGCTCGTGATCCTGGGCAGCCTGGGCTTTTCGGGCGTCGCGCCGAAGGCGGCGATCGCGATGTACCTGTGCTTCTTCCCGGTCACGGTGGCGATGGTGCAGGGGCTGCGCTCGCCGCAGCGCATCGAGACCGAGCTGCTGCACACCTACGCCGCGAGCCGGCTGCAGGCGTTCTGGATGCTGCGCCTGCCGTCGGCGCTGCCCTTCCTGTTCCCGTCGCTGCGCGTCGCGGTCGCGGCCGGGCTCGTCGGCGCGATGGTCGCCGAGCTGCCCACCGGCGCGCAGGCCGGGCTGGGCGCGCGGCTGCTCACCGCCTCGTACTACGGCAACACGGTCGGCATCTGGTCGGCGCTGGTGCTGTCGGCGCTGCTCGGCCTGACGCTGACGGCGGCGGTGGGCGCGCTCGAGCGCGTCGTGATGCGCCAGCGGAGGGCGGCGTGAACGAGTTGCGCCGCTTCGTGCTCGGCGGCCTGCTGCCGGCGCTGGCGTTGGCAGCGCTGATCTGGATCTTCGTGCCGGCGCCGGGCGGCGACGGCGGTCCCCAGCCGGCGCTGCTGGTCGGCGCTGCTCGTGCTGCTGGCGCTCGCCGCGCGCAGCCTGCGCCAGCTCGCCGCGCTCGACGGCCACGCGGTGCTGCCGAGCGCGACCGCGGCACTGTTCGGCCTGTGGGTGCTGTACTTCTGGCAGGTCGGCGTGACGGTGTTCGACGTGCCGCGCGTGCTGCTGCCGGCGCCCAGCGCGATCGTCGCGGCGATGGTCGGCCAGGCCGCCACGCTAGGGCGCGACTTCGTCCAGACGGTGCTGAAGGCGGTGCTCGTCGGCTGGGCGCTCGGCTCGGCGCTGGGTTTCGCGGTCGGCGTCGCGATCGACCGGCTGCCCTTCCTGCAGCGCGGGCTGCTGCCGGTGGCCAGCCTGACGAGCACGATCCCGCTCGTCGCGGTGGCGCCGATCATGGTGATGTGGTTCGGCTTCGAATGGCCGTCCAAGGCCGCGGTCGTGGTGCTGATGACCTTCTTCCCGATGCTCGTCGCGACGCTGGCCGGGCTGCAGGCGGCCGGACGCATCGAGCGCGAGCTGATGCACAGCTACGCCGCGAGCTACCGGCGCACGCTGCTCGACCTGCGCCTGCCCTGCGCGGTGCCCTTCATCATGAGCGCGCTCAAGGTCAACGCAACGCTGGCGCTGATCGGCGCGATCGTCGCCGAGTTCTTCGGCTCGCCCACCGTCGGCCTGGGCTTCCGCATCAGCACCGAGGCCTCGCGCATGAACATGGCGCTGGTCTGGGGCGCGATCGTCGTCGCCGCGGTCACCGGCTCGCTGGCCTACGCCTTGCTCGTCCAGCTGGAGCGCCGCTGGGCGTTCTGGCACCCTTCGGTGCGCTCGCGCTGAGCGGCACCCTTTTCGTTCGTTCGTCAAAACCCGAGGAGCACTCTGATGATGGGTCGATCTTTCAAATTCGCGCTGGCCGCGCTGGCGCTGGCCGCTGGCGTCGGCGCGCAGGCGGCCGACAAGTTCACCGTGCAGCTGAAGTGGGTGCCGCAGGGCCAGTTCGCCGGCTACTACGTCGCGGCGGCCAAGGGCTACTACAAGGCCGAGGGGCTGGACGTGACGATCAAGCCGGGCGGCCCGGACGTCTCGCCGGTGCAGGTGATCGCCGGCAACGGCGCCGACGCGATCGTCAACTGGATGCCCGACGCGCTGGCCGCGCGCGAGGCCGGCGTGCCGCTGGTCAACATCGCGCAGATCTTCGACCGCTCGGGCCTGATGCTGACGTGCAAGAAGTCGGCCGGCGTGCACACGCCCGCCGACTTCAAGGGCAAGACGCTGGGCGTCTGGTTCGGCGGCAACGAGTACCCGTTCCTGAACTGGATGGCCAAGCTCGGCCTCAAGCCCGACGTCGACATCAAGGTGCTGAAGCAGGGCTTCAACGTCGACCCGCTGCTGCAGAACCAGGCGGCCTGCATCTCGACGATGATCTACAACGAATACTGGCAGCTCATCGACGCCGGCCTCAAGCCCGCCGACCTGGTCACCTTCTACTACCAGGACCAGGGCGTCGCGTCGCTCGAGGACGGCCTGTACGTGCTCGCGCCCAAGCTCAAGGACAAGGCCTTCGTCGACCGCGCCGCGCGCTTCCTGCGCGCCACGCTGAAGGGCTGGGACGACGCGGTCAAGGACCCGGCCTTCGCCGCCAAGGCGGTGGTCGCGGCGGACCCGTCGGGCAGCGCGACCTACAAGGTCCAGCTGCGCCAGGTGGAGAACGTGGCCAAGCTGATCACGAACGCGAACACGCCCAAGGTCGGCTACCTCGACCCGGCCGCCTACGAGCGCACGGTGAAGGTGCTGCTCGCTGCCGGCAGCACGCCGGTGATCAAGAAGGACCCCGGCCCCGGCGCCTACACGCATGTCGTGTGGGAGGACGCGATGAAGCCGAAGAAGTGATCGAAGCGCCGCGGCCTGCCGGCGGCCCGATCCGGCAGGCCAACCGCGAGCGCATCCTCGGCGCGGCGGAGGCGGTCTTCGCGCGCGCCGGCTTCAACGGCGCGACGATGGCCGCCATCGCCGACGCCGCCGGCCTGCCCAAGGCCAACCTGCACTACTACTTCGGCAGCAAGCACGCGCTCTACCGCGAGGTGCTCGCGAGCACGCTGCACGAGTGGCTGGTGCCGATGGACGGGCTGGTGCCCGAGGCCGACCCGCGCGACGCGCTCGAGCGCTACCTGCGCGCCAAGCTGGCGCTGTCGGCGGCGCGCCCCGACGCGTCGCGCGTGTTCGCGAACGAGCTGCTGCACGGCGCGCCGGTGCTCGGCGAGATGCTGCGCACCGAGCTGCGCGCGATGGTCCGGCGCAAGGCGGCGGTGATCGAGGGCTGGATCGCCGCCGGCCGGATGGCGCCGGTCGACCCGGTGCACCTGTTCTTCACGATGTGGGCGGCGACGCAGACCTACGCCGACTTCGACGTCCAGGTGCGCGCCGTGCTCGGCCGCAGCCGGCTCACCGCGCGCGACCACGAGCGTGCGGCCGATCATGTGGTGTCGCTGATCCTGCGCGGCTGCGGTCTGGGCTGAGGCGCAGCGACCGCGACGGCAGCGAGGCGCGCCGAGCCCTTCGGCGAGGCGCCGCGCGGCCCTATCGGCCGGTGCGGTCCGGCGCGACCTTGCCGTCGGGCAGCGAAGGCTGTCGGCGGGTCAGCATCAGCGCCGCGAACCCCAGCCCCGCCAACGCCAGCGAGCCGGGCTCGGGGATCGAGCCCCCGCCGTTGATACCACCGGGGCCGCCTGCGTAGCCCGCGCTGCGCACCTCGGTGCTCCCGCCGCCGCCACTTGTGCCGATCAGGCAATCATTCGAGATGGTGTTGGTGTCGAAGGTCAGCGCGGCATTCAGCGCGATCGCCCGGCCGCAAAGGATCTTGGCCGTGGTGTTCTCGTGACGCTTTGGTCGGCCAGGATGTTGCCTGCGAACACCGTGCTCGTGCCCAGCGTCGCCGAGCTGCCGACCTGCCAGAAGATGCCGGTGTCGGACCGCGGGTTGAGCACATCGACGACGGCGCTGCTCGCCGTGGTGAGCGTGGACCCGATCTGGAAGACGAAGAGCGCGTCGGGGTTGTCGAGGGTGTTCAGCGTGAGCGTTCCCGTCAACTGCGCAGAGGTCGCGAAGAAGTACACGCCGGGCGTGAGCGTGAGTCCGCCCAGGTCGTCCCGGTCAGAACGGTCGTGACCGACTGGCCGGCGAGGACGTTGTACGCGGTGCGCGCATCGATCTGGGCCTGCTTGGCGACGGCGTCGGTCTGGTGCACCGCGCCGGTGATCGAGATGCTTCCCAGGCCGGTGATCGACGGCCCCGGGTACAGCCCCAGGTCGCCCCAGAGCGTCGTCGAACCGGTGTTGGTGACCGTCGAGGCGCCCAGTGCCGCGAAGCTCTGCGCCGTGCCGAGCAGGGGCGTGGCCCACGCCACCGACGCGCCGCACAAGCCCCCGATCACGGCAACTGGTCACTGTCCGAATCTGATGTCGCAATTTCATGGCTCGCTCCGTACTGCTGGTGGGCCGCGCATCAGTTCAATCTTGTTCGCTGAAGCAGGGAGATCGCAGTATCCGGCCGCGTCGCCTGGCCCGCCAGTCCTCCCCCTCGACCCCAATGGCACGGGCCCGGCTCCGTCGCCTACCGTACAGACAGCAGGTCTCCGCGCGTCCATTCCGTCGACATGAACGCCAGGCCCGCACGAGGCCGTGCCCGCGCCGCGCGCCGGATTTGGGACAATCGGCCCCAGCATGAACCCGACCGACATCCCCGCCTACATGGCCCACGTGGGCGTGGCCGCGCGCGCCGCCGCCACCGCGATGGCCGCGGCGTCGACGGCGGCGAAGGACCGCGCGCTGCGCGCGCTGGCGCTGCGGCTGCGCGAGCAGAGCGCCGCGCTGCAGGCGGCGAACGCGCTCGACCTCGACGCGGCGCGCGCCGCCGGGCTGGCCGCGCCGCTGGTCGACCGGCTGAAGCTCACGCCGGCGATCGTCGAGACGGTGGCGCAGGGCTGCGAGCAGCTCGCCGCGATGGCCGACCCGGTGGGCGAGATCAGCGAGCGTCAAGCGCCGGCCGAGCGGCATCAGCGTGGGCCGGATGCGGGTGCCGCTGGGCGTGTTCGGGATGATCTACGAGAGCCGGCCGAACGTGACGATCGAGGCCGCGTCGCTGGCCCTCAAGAGCGGCAACGCCTGCATCCTGCGCGGCGGCTCGGAAGCGCTGCAGTCCAACCTGGCGCTGTGGCGTCTGGTGCAGGCCGCGCTGGTCGAGGCCGGGCTGCCGGCCGACGCGGTGCAGCTCGTCGAGACCACCGACCGCGCCGCGGTCGGTCGGCTGATCGCGATGCCCGAGTACGTGGACGTGATCATTCCGCGCGGCGGCAAGGGCTTGATCGAGCGCATCAGCGCCGAGGCCAAGGTGCCGGTGATCAAGCACCTGGACGGCAACTGCCATGTCGTCGTCGACGCCGAGGTCGATCTCGACCTGGCCGTGCGCGTGACCGACAACGCGAAGACGCAGAAGTACAGCCCGTGCAACGCGGCCGAGTCGCTGCTCGTGCACGCAGGCGCAGGCGGCGGCCTTCCTGCCGCGCATCGGCGCGGTGTTCGCGGCCAAGGGCGTCGAGATGCGCTGCTGCCCGCTCAGCCTGCCGCTGCTCGGCGCGGTGCCGGGCGCCCGGGTTCGCGCGGCGACCGAGGCCGACTGGTCCGAGGAATACCTGGCGCCGATCATCAGCGTCAAGGTCGTGGCCAGCCTCGACGACGCCATCGCGCACGTCAACCGCTACGGCTCGCACCACACCGACGCGATCCTGACGACGAACCATGTCTCGGCGATGCGTTTCCTGCGCGAGGTCGATTCGGCCAGCGTGATGGTCAATGCGAGCACCCGCTTCGCCGACGGCTTCGAATACGGCCTGGGGGCCGAGATCGGCATCTCGACCGACAAGTTCCACGCCCGCGGGCCGGTCGGTCTGGAGGGGCTGACCTCGCTCAAGTGGGTCGTGCTCGGGCAGGGCGAGGTGCGCGGTTGAGCGCGGCTGAGCGCGGCTGACCACGGCCCATGTCGGACGCGCAGATCGCCGTTCTCGCCCTTGCCGCCGTCCTCGTGTTCTGGATGGTCGGCGCCTACAACCGCCTGGTCGAATTGCGCAACGCGATCGGTGGTGCCTGGCAGCTCGTCGACGACGCGCTGAAGCGGCGCGGCGACGCGATCGTCCCGCTGGTGGCCGCGCTGCGCGGGCCACTTTCCGCCGAGCATGGCGCGCTCGACACGCTGCTCGCCGCGCAGGCCCAGGTGCGCGCCGCCGCCGATGCGCTGGGCACGAAGCCGGTGACGGCGCCGCTGGTCGGGGCGCTCATCGCGGCCGAGGCGGCGATGGCGTCGGCATCGAGCCGCGTGCTGGCCTTGCTCGAGCAGCAGGCCGAACTGCGCACCGAACCCGCGGTGGCGGCGCACGCGACCGCGCTGCGCGAAGGCGGCGCGAGGCTGGCCTTCGCGCGCCAGCTCTTCAACGAGGCCGGCCAGGCCTACGACGAGGCGCTGCGCCAGTTTCCGACGCGGCTGCTGGCGGGGCTGTTCGGCTTCGGCGACGCCGGCCGGCTCTGAACCGCCCGCGGCCGTTGCGCTACGTCTGGCCGACCACCGACGCGGTGGCGACGAGTTCCTCGAACAGCGCCATCGACACCTGGCCCGACACCGCGTAGGGGTCGAGCGTCGCGCGCTCCGAGTACTTCAGCAGCAGCGCCGGGTTCAGCCGCGCCATGTTGACCTGGCCCATAGACCAGCCGGCGAAGCGGCGCTCGCCGATCTCCTCGTACTTGAGCAGCTCGACCTGGGTGTGGCGCGGATCCGCGGCGATGCGGTTGTAGAGCTGGTTCACCGCGCTGCGCCCGCCTTCGAGCACCTGCAGGAAGATGCCCTCCGAGAAGCACAGCACGCCGGTGATGCCGTGGGTCGGGTTGGCGGCCTTCGACTGGCGCAGGATCGCGACCAGCGCCGCCTGGTCGACGGCGGGCACCGCCCGGCTGGCGTACATCAGTCTGACTAGCATTCGGCTCACCCTTGCTTTCGCGGCAGCAGCGAGAGGAACTCGCGGCGCAGGTTGGCGTCCTTCAGGAAGGCGCCGCGCATCACGCTGTTGACCATCGCCGTCTCGGTGTCCTTGACGCCGCGCCAGTGCATGCAGAAATGGTCGGCTTCCATCACGATCGCCAGGCCGTCGGGGCGCACGCGTTCCTGCAGTTCGTTGGCGAGCATCGTCACCGCCTCTTCCTGGATCTGCGGCCGGCTCATCACCCAGTCGGTGATGCGCGCGTACTTGGACAGGCCGATCAGGTTCGAGTGTTCGTTCGGCAGCAGGCCGATCCAGACCTTGCCGAAGATCGGGCACAGGTGGTGGCTGCAGGCGCTGCGCACGGTGATCGGGCCGACGATCATCAGCTCGTTCAGTCGCTCGGCGTTCGGGAACTCGGTCACCGAAGGGATCGGATGGTAGCGGCCGCGGAAGACCTCCTCGACGTACATCTTGGCCACCCGCTTGGCGGTTTCCTGCGTGTTGTGGTCGCTCTCGGTGTCGATCACCAGCGAGCGCAGCACCTCCTGCAGCTTGGTCTGGACCTCGGCCTTCAGCTCGGCGAGCTCGCCCTCCTGGACGAAGGCGGCGATGTTGTCGTTCGCGTGGAAGCGCTGGTTCGCGCTGACGAGACGCCAGCGGATGCGCTCGGACACCGGCAGCGCGGCCAGTTCGTCTTCGCTGCGCAGCAGGGCGGGCGGGGCGGCGGCTTTGGGCATCGGGGGGCGGCGCGGACGCGGGCGCGTGAATGAAACAGGGAATGCGCATTGTGCGTCGCCGGCCGGCGACGCGCAGGGCAGGGCTTAGACTGCCCCGGCCGTGAGTTTCCCCACCCCGTCCCTGCCGCTGTCGCGCCTGCTCGATCTGACCGCCGATGCCGTGCTCGCGGTGAAGAGCGGCAAGTCGCTCACCGACGTGCTGGCGCGCTGCCCCGCCGACGCGCGGCCGGGCGTGCAGGCGCTGAGCTTTCACGTGATGCGCTGGCTGGGCAGCGCCGGCGAGGCGCGCGCGCTGATGGCGCCGAAGGCGCCGCCGCCGAACGTCGAATCGCTGCTGCTCACCGCGCTGGCCCTGCTCTGGCCGACCGACGCGCCGCCCTACGCCGACCACACGCTGGTCGACCAGGCGGTGACCGCGGCGCGCCAGCGCACGCCGGCGGCGGCCGGTTTCGTGAATGCGGTGCTGCGCCGCTTCGTGCGCGAGCGCGACGCGCTGGTCACCGCCGCGCGCCATGCGCCGGTCGGGGCCTGGAACCACCCGCCGTGGTGGATCGAGCGCATCCGGCACGACTGGCCGGCCCAGTGGCAGGCGCTGCTGGAAGCCGACAACCTGCACCCGCCGATGACGCTGCGCGTCAACGCGCGTCGCGGTTCCGGCGCCGCCTACGTGCAGCGCCTGGCCGCCCAGGGCCGCGCGGCGAGCCTGATCGACGAGCCGGCGCTCGGCGGCCAGGCGGTGGTGCTGGACCAGCCCTGCCCGGTGCCGCTGCTGCCCGGCTTCGCCGAAGGCGAGGTCTCGGTCCAGGACGCCGCCGCGCAGCGCGCGGCGCGGCTGCTGCTCGCCGGCGGGTTGAAGCCGGGCGCGCGCGTGCTCGACGCCTGCGCCGCGCCGGGGGGCAAGACCGGCCACCTGCTGGAACTGGCCGAGCTGGACCTGCTCGCGCTCGACAGCGACCCGCAGCGCCTGCAGCGCGTGCAGGACAACCTGAACCGGCTCCAGCTGAAGGCCGAGCTGAAGGCCGCCGACGCCCGCGACACCGCGCGCTGGTGGGACGGGCGGCCGTTCGACGCGATCCTGCTCGACGCGCCTTGCAGCGCCTCGGGCATCGTGCGCCGCCACCCCGACGTGCGCTGGCTGCGCCGCAGCGACGACCTCACCGCGCTGGCGCGGCTGCAGGCCGAGATGCTGGACGCGCTGTGGCCGCTGCTGGCCAGCGGCGGGCGGCTGCTCTATGCCACCTGTTCGGTGTTCCGCACCGAGGGATCGGCGCAGACCGACGCGTTTTTGCAACGCCAGGGCGGGGCCGCCGCCCGCCTCGACCCGCTGTCGCCCGGCCACCTGCTGCCGCTGGCCGACAATTCAGGCATGCCGTCGCCCGGCCGCGGCCGGGCCTTGCAGGACGGCTTCTATTACGCCCTCTTCCACAAGACCTGAGCCCGCGTCCCGAACCCCATGCCAGCGCCGCCGCCGGTCCGCCAATGTCTTCTGCAGGGCCCGTGGTTCCTGCGGGTGCTGGCTGCGCTGTTCGCCGCCTGCGCGCTGTGGGCGACGCCGGCGCGAGCCCAGGGCGTCGAACTGTCGCAGCTGCGCGCGGCGCGCGAGGACGGCGCGCTGACCGTCGACTTCGCCGCCCGCGTGACGCTGCCGCGCGCGGTGGAGGACGCGCTGCAACGCGGCGTTCCGGTCTACTTCATCGCCGAGGCGCGGCTGATGCGCCACCGCTGGTACTGGCGCGACGAGCGGGTGGCGCGCATCGAGCGCTCGTGGCGCGTGGCCTACCAGCCGCTGACGGCGACCTGGCGCGTCGGCCTGGGCGGCTTGAACCAGAGCTACCCGACGCTGCCCGACGCGATGGCCGCCGTGACCCGCAGCGCCGGCTGGAAACTGGCCGAGCTGTCGCAGCTGGACCCCGACAGCCGCTACTACGTCGAGTTCAGCTACCGGCTCGACAACTCGCAGCTGCCGAGCCCGATGCAGCTCGGCCTGGGGGGCCAGGCCGAGTGGACGGTGGGCGTCGAGCGCGTGCTGAAGGTCGACCCCGCGCCGTGATGAGCAAGTCCACCCGCTGGGCCTGGATCGTCTCGCTGGTGGCCGCCGCCGGGGCCGGCCTGGTGCTGGCCTTCGTGCTCTCGTTCGGCACCCAGGGCGGGGGCTTCTACGAGCGCCACTTCGTCTGGCTGTTCTGGATCAACGTCGCGGTCGCGGCGCTGCTCGTCACCGTCATCGGGCTGGCCGCGGTGCGGCTGGTCATCCGCGTGCGGCGCGGCAAGTTCGGCAGCCGCCTGCTCATCAAGCTGGCCGGCATCTTCGCGCTCGTCGGGCTGCTGCCGGGGCTGGTGATCTACACCGTGTCCTACCAGTTCGTCTCGCGCAGCATCGAGGCCTGGTTCGACGTGCGCGTCGCCGGCGCGCTGGACGCCGGCCTCGCGCTGGGCAAGGGCACGCTGGACGCGCTGGTGGCCGACGTCGCGAACAAGACGCGCGTCGCCGCCGAACGGCTGAGCGACTCGCGCGACGCGAACGCGCCGCTCGCGATGGAGGCGCTGCGCGAGCAGATGGGCGCGCGCGACGTCTCGCTGCTCGGCGCCGGCGGCCAGGTGCTGTTCACCGCCGGCGGCGGCGCGGCGTCGGTGCCGCCCGAGCGGCCGGGCGCGCAGCTGCTGCGCCAGGCGCGCCTGGTCGGCGTCGCGAGCCAGGTGGAAGGGCTGGACGAGGACGCGCCCGGGCGCATCGATGGCGGCTCGGCCCGCGTGCGCGCGGTGGCGCGCGTGCCCGACGCCGGCATCCGGCTGTCGCCCGGCGCCGACCGCTTCCTGATGGTCGTGCAGCCGGTGCCGCGCGCGCTGGCGATCAATGCGCTCGCGGTGCAGGCGGCGTACAGCGAGTACCAGCAGCGCGCGCTGGCGCGCGACAGCCTGCGCCGGATGTACGTGGGCACGCTGACGCTGGCGCTGATCCTGGCCGTGTTCGGCTCGGTGCTGCTCGCGATCCTGCTCGGCAACCAGCTCGCGCGGCCGCTGCTGCTGCTCGCCGACGGCGTGCGCCAGGTGGCGGCCGGCGACCTGCAGCCCAAACCGGTGTTCGCGTCGGGCGACGAACTCGGCGGGCTGACGCGATCCTTCGCCGAGATGACCGCGCAGCTCGCCGACGCGCGCGAGCAGGTCGACCGCGGCGTGGCCCAGCTCGAGGGCGCGCGCACGCGGCTGCAGACCATCCTGGACACGCTGACCGCGGGCGTGATCGTGTTCGATCGCGAAGGCCGCATCGACACCGTCAACCCGGGCGCGACGCGCATCCTGCGCCTGCCGCTGTCGGCCTGGCGCGGCCGCCGGCTCACCGAGCTGCCCGAGCTCGAGGCGCTGGCGCACAGCGTCGACCAGCGCTTCGAGCTGCTCGCCACCAGCCCCGAGGCCGGCGAGCGCGACCAGTGGCAGGACGCGTTCGAGTTCGCGCGCAGCGACGGCAACACGCTGACGCTGCTGGTGCGCGGCGCGTCGCTGCCCGGCGACGCGCGGCTGATGGTCTTCGACGACATCACCGAGGTCGTCTCGGCGCAGCGCTCGCAGGCCTGGGCCGAGGTCGCGCGCCGGCTCGCGCACGAGATCAAGAACCCGCTCACGCCGATCCAGCTCTCGGCCGAGCGGCTGCAGCACAAGCTGGAGACCAAGCTCGAAGGCAGCGATCAGGCGCTGCTGCTGCGCTCGGTGGCGACGATCGTGAACCAGGTGCAGGCGATGCAGACGCTGGTCAACGAGTTCCGCGACTACGCGCGGCTGCCGGCGGCGCAGATGAAGCCGCTGGCACTGAACCCGCTCGTCGCCGAGGTGCTGGCGCTGTACGGCCAGGCGCACGACCGCGGCCAGCTCGTGGCCCGGCTGGGCGAGGGGCTGCCGCGCATCCTGGGCGACGCGACCCAGCTGCGCCAGGTGATCCACAACCTGGTGCAGAACGCGCTCGACGCGGTGGCCGAGCGCGCCGACGGTCGGGCCGAGGTCAGCACCTCGGTGGCCCGCGGCGAACATGGCGAGCTGCGCGCGGTGCGGCTGACCGTCATCGACAACGGCCCGGGATTCGCCGAGAAGGTGCTCAAGCGCGCCTTCGAACCCTATGTGACGACCAAGCCCAAGGGCACCGGGCTGGGCCTGGCGGTGGTGAAGAAGATCGCCGACGAGCACGGTGCGCGGCTGCGCGCTGCCAACATCCATGCGGACGACCAGCCCGATGGCCCGGTGGCCGGGGCGCGAGTTTCGTTATCATTTTCGACCTTCGCGCCCGCGCCGGCAGCAGCCGACGCCCCCGAAGGCCCGGCACCGGCGACCGGTGACGCAACGCAGGTGCACTGACGGCAGCCCCATGGCAACGATTCTTGTAGTGGACGATGAACTGGGCATCCGCGCCCTGCTGTCCGAGATCCTCGCCGACGAAGGCCACACCGTCGAGCTGGCCGAGAACGCGGCGCAGGCGCGCCTGGTGCGCGAATCGCTGCGCCCGGACCTGGTGCTGCTCGACATCTGGATGCCCGACGTCGACGGCATCACGCTGCTCAAGGAGTGGGGCACGACCGGCCTGCTGACGATGCCGGTCATCATGATGAGCGGGCACGGCACGATCGACACCGCGGTCGAGGCCACCAAGTACGGCGCGATCGCGTTCCTCGAAAAGCCGATCACGCTGCAGAAGCTGCTGCGCGCGGTGGAACAGGCGCTGGCCAAGCCCGGGCTGCGCGCGGCCGTCGCGGCCGGTGCGCGCGTCGAGATCGCGCTCGGCCTCGACGCGATGGCGGGCGCACCCGGCCTGCAGCCGCCACCGCCGCCGGCCGGCCCGCTGCCCGAGCAGAGCTTCGACCTCGACCGCCCGCTGCGCGAGGCGCGCGACGCGTTCGAGAAGAGCTACTTCGAGTTCCACCTCACCAAGGAAGGCGGCTCGATGACGCGCGTGGCCGAGAAGACCGGCCTGGAGCGCACCCACCTGTACCGCAAGCTCAAGCAGCTGGGCGTGGACCTGACGCGCAACAAGCGCGGCGGCGCCTGAGGCGCCCGCGGGCGCTGGCTATAATGCCGGGCTCGGCCTGGTAGCTCAGTTGGTAGAGCAGCGGATTGAAAATCCGCGTGTCGGTGGTTCGATTCCGCCCCAGGCCACCAGTCAAATCAAGGACTTAGCAGCTCACGCGCTAGGTCCTTTTTCTTTGTCCGTAGCCACAGCGTAGCCGCCAATCGCATCG
>CAWBHE010000008.1:0-118391 GCA_963788635.1 uncultured beta proteobacterium
CCGAGGCCGGTCAGCGCGCGCACTTCCTTGATGACCTCGATCTTCTTGTCGCCGACCGCAGCCAGAACGACGGTGAACTCGGTCTGTTCCTCGACCGGCAGCCACCGCGGCCGGCCGGCCCCGCGACCGCCACCGCGGCCGCAGCCGAGACACCCCACTTCTCCTCGAGCATCTTGGCGAGGTCCGCCGCCTCGAGGACGGTGAGGGCGGAGAGCTCGTTTACGAGTTTGTGCAGATCAGCCATGGTCGTAGTCCTTGTCGGTTCGAACATTCGGGGTTGCGAAGGGCCTCACGCCGCTTCGTTCTTGCTGGCATAGGCCTGAATCACGCGCGCGACTTTCGCCGCCGGAGCGTTGACGACCTGGGCAATCTTGGTCGCCGGAGCCTGGATGAGGCCGACGATCTTGGCGCGCAATTCGTCGAGTGACGGCAACGAGGCGAGCGCCTTGACGCCGGCGGGGATTAGCGCGGTCTTGCCCATCGCTCCGCCGAGGATGACGAATTGCTCGTGCGCCTTGGCGAGATCGATGGCGACCTTCGGCGCCGCGATGGGATCGCCGGAGTAGGCGATCACGGTCGGCCCCTTGAGCAGGGGCGCGATGAAGGCTACGTCGGTGCCATCGAGAGCGATCTTGGCGAGACGGTTCTTCGCGACCTTCACGGCAGCGCCCACCTGCTTCATCTGCTTGCGCAGGGTTTGCATGTGGGCCACGGTGAGGCCGGAATAGTGAGCCACGACGACGACGTTGGCGGCCTTGAAGGCACCGTTCAGCGCCGTGACGAGCTCTTTCTTCGCCGCTCGATCCACTGCAGGATCTTTTCGGTTTGGCGGCCCGTCATTGGGGACCGGGTGCCGCAGGCTTGCACCTGCCGCCCCACCCAATGGTCACGCGAAGCCGATCGGCACGGGACGACGCTTGTTTGGTCCTGCCCTCGGGAGGCGTAGGCGCGCCCTGGTCGAGAGGTACGAACCGTCGCGGGAACGCCAAACCCCCGGCCCGAACACGGTCTCGCCCCGTCTATGCAGGCCCCCACGGATTAAGCCGTGCCGAGGCAGGGCACCTGCAGTCTTGGACAGGAACCGGCACGGATCATCCGGTACGGCCAGGGCGCCCCTGAACATCGCGGGTACCGGCCTATCTCACCCTGAGTATCCCGGGTGGATATGATCCAAGAGCGATCGCAGCACCTATGATTTTCGAGGAACACGTAAAGGCACGCCGACGAAACGGGCCGGCGCGCCCCTGCGATCTATCTATAAGCTTTATCGAGCTTTGCCAAGCCCCTAAAGGCTCGACAAAACAGCTTATTCTTCACGTCGAAGCTCGGCCCTTTCAGCCGGACTCTTTTGTGCTGCTGGATGGAGGCGGGAGATATAGCCTTTCGCCCGCCTTTACAAGAGGGTAGCCAGCAAAATCGTGCTCTGAATGCTCAGGCGCCGCCGGCGCCGAACAGCGAGGACGGCTCGACCTTCACGCCCGGCCCCATGGTCGAGGACACGGCGACCCGGTTGATGAAGGTTCCCTTGGCGCCGGCGGGCTTCGCCTTCTGCACCGCGTCGGCGAACGCCTTGATGTTCTGCACGAGCTTCTCGGCCGGAGAACGACGCCTTGCCGACGCCGGCCTGAACGATGCCGGCCTTCTCGACCCGGAACTCGACCGAGCCGCCCTTGGCGCCCTTGACCGCGCCGGTGACGTCCATGGTCACGGTGCCGACCTTCGGGTTCGGCATCATGCCGCGCGGGCCCGAGCACCTTGCCGAGCCGGCCGACCAGCGGCATCAGGTCGGGCGTGGCGATGCAGCGGTCGAAATCGATCTTGCCGCCCTGCACCTTCTCGACCAGGTCCTCGGCACCGACCACGTCGGCGCCGGCGGCCTTGGCCTCGTCGGCCTTGGCGCCGCGCGCGAACACGCGCGACCCGCACGGTGCGGCCGGAGCCGTTCGGCAGGCGACCACGCCGCGCACCATCTGATCGGCGTGGCGCGGATCGACGCCGAGATTCATCGCCACCTCGATGGTCTCGTCGAACTTGGCCTTGGCGCGCTCCTTGACCATCTTCACCGCTTCGTCGATCGTGTAGAGCTTCGTCGCGATCGACGCCTTCGCGGGCCTTCACAGTTCTCTTTCCGGGCTTTGCCATGGCGCTTACTCCGTGACCTCGATGCCCATGGAGCGGGCGGAGCCTTCGACCATCTCATGGCCGCTTCGATGGTGTCGCAGTTGAGGTCCTTCATTTTCTGCTCGGCGATCTCGCTGCACCTGTGCGTTGCGTGATCGCGCCCGCCTTGTCGCGGCCGGGCGTCTTCGAGCCGCTCTCGAGCTTGGCCGCCTTCTTGATGAAGTAGGACACCGGCGGCGTCTTCATCTCGAAGGTGAAGGAACGATCCGCATAGGTCGTGATCACGACCGGGATCGGCATGCCCTTTTCCATCTTCTGCGGTCTGCGCGTTGAACTGCCTTGCAGAACTCCATGATGTTGAGGCCGCGCTGGCCGAGCGCGGGACCGATCGGCGGCGAGGGGTTGGCCGCGCCGGCCGGGACCTGCAATTTCAGATAGCCGGTGACTTTCTTCGCCATCTCTCACTCCTCTAGTGGTGCGGATCTCGGCGGTTGGCAGCCGCCTCACCTCCCACGCTCTCTTTCCTGTCATGCCCGGCCTTGTGCCGGGCATCCACGTCTTAAGTGCAACGAAAGCAAGTCGTGGATGGCCGGGACAAGCCCGGCCATGACGAAGAAACCCTTACAGCTTCTCCACCTGCCCGAATTCCAGCTCGACCGGCGTCGGCCGGCCGAAGATGCGTCACCGCGACCTTGACGCGCGAGCGGGCGTCGTCGACCTCCTCGACGGTGCCGTTGAACGATGCGAACGGGCCGTCGGAGACGCGCACCTGCTCGCCCACCTCGAAGGAGACCGACGGCTTCGGCCGCTCGATGCCCTCCTGCACCTGATGCAGGATGCGCTGCGCTTCCGCATCCGAGATCGGCATCGGCTTGTTGTCGGCGCCCAGGAAGCCGGTCACCTTCGGGGTGTTCTTGATCAGGTGATAGGCCTCGTCGGTGAGCTCCATCTTCACCAGCACGTAGCCCGGGAAAGAACTTGCGCTCGGCGTCGACCTTGCGGCCGCGGCGCACCTCGACGACCTTCTCCTTCGGCACCATGATCTCGTCGAACAGGCTGCTCGAGATGGCGCTGCTTGGCCTGCTCCCGGATGGACTCCGCGACCTTGTTCTCGAAATTCGAATAGGCCTGCACGATGTACCAGCGCTTGGTCATGGCCGAAATTTCCGTCCGCCCGTTCATCCGCCGACACCAGCACGAGGGTCACAACAATACGCATGACCTGATCCGCGAACAGGAAGAAGATCGCCGCGACCGCCACCATGACGAAGACCATGACGGTGGTGATGGCGGTTTCGCGCCGCGTCGGCCAGGTGACCTTCTGCCCCTCGGCGCGCACCTCCTGCAGGAACTTGAACGGACTGATCTTTGCCATGATTCCTGCCGCTCGTCCGGGCGGCCACGGCCGGCGAGCCCTTGTCTAGCGAGATCCCATCGTGCGGCGAGGATCGCCGCGGCCTTGGCAGGAGTGGAGGGACTTCGAACCCCCAACCCCCGGTTTTGGAGACCGGTGCTCTAGCCAGTTGAGCTACACTCCTCCGCAGCGCCGCGGCGGCACCTAATGGTCCGCCGCAGCCCCTGTTCATGCATGATCGAGCCACGATATGCAAGCCCGCGCTCGCGCGGAGCCTCACGGCCGCTCAGGCCGGCTCGATCACGACCGCGGTTCCGTAGGCCAGCACCTCGGTGATCCCGGCGGCGATCTCGTTGGCGTCGTAGCGCATCGCCAAGTGACGGCATTGGCGCCGAGCTCCGGGCATGCGTGACCATCAGCTCGTAGGCGTCCGCGCGCGCCTGCTCGCACAGCGACGTATAGAGCGTGATGTTGCCGCCGACCAGCGACTGCAGCGCGCGCCGATATTGCCGACGATGCTGCGCGACCGGACGGTGATGCCGCGCACCACGCCCAGATAGCGGACCACCCTATAGCCGGCGACGTCATTCGTGGTTGCGACGATCATAGGGGCTTCCTTTCGTCTGGTGCAGTCTAACGGAGCCGGCGCGGCGGTGAACTCCTCGATCGCCTCCGATCATAACAGAGCCCACGGTTGCGGCACCGGCCTTCCTGCCGGCCTGAGCCTGCCGTCGCTGGAGGTCCCTTGGCACCGGGAGCAACGCTACTTGCCCGCCATCATCTCGCGGGCGCCGGCGATGACCTCGGGCGGCAAGCGCGAAGGCCTGCGCGAGCGCCGCGGTCATGTCTGCGCCGCGCGTCGGATCGACGTGCAGGCTTCGCTTCTCGATATCGGCGCGAAACGCCGGATCGGCCATGGTCGCATCGAAGGCCGCGCGCAGCTCCTGCGACGCGCTCGGCCGGCACGCCGGGCGGCAGCATCACCGGCCGGTCGAGGTTCTGCGTCATCATCACCAGCTCGAGCTGCTGGCGCGTCGGCTCGTCCTTGACGAATTCCATGATGGTCGGCGTGTCGGGAAATTCGGCGCTGCGCTTGTCGGCGATCAGGATCGGCACGTTGAACTTGTGCTCGGTCATCCAGTGCGGCCGCGTCGACTTGATGACGGTGAGCTGCCCGCCGCAGCGGCCGTCGAGCTCGCCGCGCTCCATGGCGAGGTAGACGTCGGTGCCGTCCTTGTAGCCGGCGATCACCTTGATCTTGGTGCCGAACAGCTTGTTGAGGATCGCCGGATAGGTGTCCATCTGCGAGCCGGCGCCGGAGGAGCCGACGGTGAACTCCCTTCTCAGCATGTCGTCCCAGGTCTTGATCGGCGAGGCGTGCCAGGCGATGCACATGCCGTCGACGCGATCGAGGCTGCCGAGCCAGTTGAACTTCAGCGTGTCGAAGCGCACGCCCTTGTTGCCCCACAGCGGCGTCGAGCGGCACGCTCGAATGCACGATGCCCGATCGTGGTGCCGTCCTGCGGCGCCTGCGCATAGAGATAGTTGGTCGGCGAGCAAGCCCGCCGGCTCCCGGCATGCTCTGCACGATGAAGTTGCGGCTGGCCGGCGATGTGGCGGCCCATGTGCTCGGCCAGCGACGCGGGCATATTCCGCGTAGCCGCCGGCGACGCCGGTCGAGATCACGATGCGGATGGTCTTGCCCTGGTAGAAGCGGCGTCTTCTGCGCCGGCGCAGTCGCCGGCTGCGCCGAGATGAACGCGGCCAAGATCATTACGGGGGCAAGACGCAGGCCGATCTGCTGCTGCATGCCACGTTCCTCCGGCGCCGCTTCGGTGGTCAGGAGGGCTACTTTGCCGCCATCGTGTCCTTGGCCGCGGCCACGACCTCGGCCGGCATCCCATAGGCTGCCGCGAGCGCTCGCGCCACCTCGTCGCCCCTCACCGGATCGAGATGCAGCTGTCGTCGATCGACGTCGGCGCGGAACGCGGCATCGTCCATGGTGGCGTTGAAGGCATCGCGCAAGTGCTTGACCCGCTCGGCCGGCACGCCGGGCGGCGCCAGCACCGGACGGTCGAGGTCCTGCGTCACGATCAGCAGCCGCAGCTGCTGGCGCGTCGCGTCGTCCTTGGCGAATTCCATGATGCTCGGCGCGTCGGGGAATTCCTGGCTGCGCTGCTCGCTGACCATGATCGGCATGACGATCTTGTGCTCGGTGATCCATTGCGGGCGCAGCGACTCGATCGCGGTGATCTGCGGACCGCAGCGGCCATGGATCTCCTCGCGCTCCATGGCGTGGAAGATCGAGGCGCCGTCCTTGTAGCCGCCGATCACCTTGATCTTGGTGCCGAACAGCTTGTTGAGCACGGCCGGATAGATGTCCATCTGCGAGCCGACGCCGGAGGAGCCGACGATGAATTCCGTCTGTCAGCATGTCGGCCCAGGTCTTGACCGGCGAGGTGTGCCAGGCCGTGCATGGCCCGTCGGAGCGATCCATGCTGCCGATCCAATGGAATTTCAGCGGGTCGAAACGCGCACCCTGGGTGCCGAACAGCGGCGCCAGCGGCACGCTCGAATGGATGAGGCCGATGGTGGTGCCGTCCTGCGGCGCCTGCGAGTACAGATAATTGGTGGCCAGCAGCCCGCCGGCGCCGGGCATGCTCTGCACGATGAAGTCCGGCTTGCCGGCGATGATGATCGCCCATGTGCTGCGCCAGCAGCGCGGGCATATTCGACGTAGCCGCCGCTGACGCCCGCGCTGATGAGGATGCGAATTTGCTTGCCCTTGTAGAACGGGGCCGCCTCCTCCGCCCAGCCGGTGCATGGCCATGCCAATGTCAGCAGAACGAGAAGCACGGATCGAATGAAGCGATGCATGATGTCCTCGCCTGTCGGTTCCTGCAGGCTATCACCGCCAAACGGGCATGGCTCGGCAAAACGGCGTTACCGTGCGCGCCATGGCTGGAACAAAAGAAGATGCCCCGCTTGCGCGGGGCACCTCATCGAACCTCAGATCGGGTGAACTCTACTCGATGATGCTGACGACGACGCCTGCACCGACGGTCCTGCCGCCTTCGCGGATGGCGAAGCGAAGCTTCTCCTCCATGGCGATCGGCATGATCAGCTCTACGTCCATCGCGATGTTGTCGCCCGGCATCATCATCTCGGTGCCCTCCGGCAGGTGCACCACACCGGTCACGTCGGTGGTGCGGAAGTAGAATTGCGGACGGTAGTTGGTGAAGAACGGCGTGTGCCGGCCGCCCTCCTCCTTGGTCAGGATGTAGGCCTCCGCCTTGAACTTCGTGTGCGGCTTCACCGAGCCCGGCTTGCACAGCACCTGGCCCGCGCTCGACCTCCTCGCGCTTGGTGCCGCGCAGCAGCGCGCCGATGTTGTCGCCCGCCTCCCCCTCGTCGAGCAGCTTGCGGAACATCTCGACGCCCGTCACCACGGTCTTCTGCGTCGGCTTGAGGCCCACGATCTCCACCTCGTCGCCGACCTTGATGATGCCGCGCTCGATCCGCCCGGTCACCACCGTGCCGCGGCCCGGAGATCGAGAACACGTCCTCGATCGGCATCAGGAACGGCTGGTCGATCGGACGCTCAGGCTGCGGAATGTAGTCGTCGACCGCCTTCGTCAGCTCCAGGATCGCCTCGTCGCCGAGCTTCGGGTCCTTGTCCTCCAGCGCCATCAGCGCCGAGCCCTTGATCACCGGGATCTTGTCGCCCGGGAACTTGTACTTCGACAGAAGCTCGCGAACCTCGAGCTCCACCAGCTCCAGAAGCTCGGGGTCGTCCACCATGTCGACCTTGTTCAGGAACACCACCAGCGCCGGAACGCCCACCTGCCGCGCCAGCAGGATGTGCTCGCGCGTCTGCGGCATCGGACCGTCCGCCGCCGACACCACCAGGATCGCGCCGTCCATCTGCGCCGCCCCGGTGATCATGTTCTTCACGTAGTCGGCGTGCCCGGGGCAGTCCACGTGCGCGTAGTGGCGCTTGTCCGTCTCGTATTCCACGTGCGCCGTCGCAATCGTGATCGCCGCGCGCCTTCTCCTCCGGCGCCTTGTCGATCTGGTCATACGCCGTGTATTGCGCCTGACCCTTCTCCGCCAGAATCTTGGTAATCGCAGCCGTCAACGACGTCTTGCCGTGGTCGACATGCCCAATCGTCCCCACGTTGCAATGCGGCTTCGTGCGTTCGAATTTCTCTTTGGCCATCAGTCGTTCTCTCTGTCGTGATCACTTGGTTACGCTTGACGCGGACCGCTTCGCCCGACGCCTGCCGCTTCCGTTCGGGTTGCTAAATAGGGAACTCCCCGGCCCATTCCAAGGGCGAAGACGGACGGCGCCGGACGGGCTGGAGCGGGTGAAGGGAATCGAACCCTCGTCATCAGCTTGGAAGGCTGTTGCTCTACCATTGAGCTACACCCGCGATTCAGACGACGAAAGACAGACACCGGACGACGTTGCACCGCGATCTGTCGTCCGTCTTCTGTCCTCTGACATCCGATGGTGGGAGAGGTAGGACTTCGAACCTACGAAGGCGTAAGCCAGCGGATTTACAGTCCGCCCCCTTTGCCGCTCGGGACACTCTCCCGTTTCTGCAGTTTTCGTGCTGGCAAACAGATATTTATCCCGTTGCCCGCCGGCAAGAAATCGGCCGCGTTTATGCGGAGCCGCCCCGCTCAAGTCAACCGCGAGCAGGGCCTCCCCGGACCGACGGCCGCCGATTGCCAAGCCCAGCGTGCCGTGACAAGAGCGGGCATGCGCGAAAGTGACCGCAAGCCGCGGCATCCGCCGAAGCCGCCCCGCGGACGACACTTGCGGGCGGGCGGGACCAAGCCGCGCGGCAAGGACCGCAACGCCTCGAGCCGCAGTCCGTACGGAGCAGACGGCGTCGCCGTCCTCTACGGCTGGCACAGCGTCAGAGCGGCGCTGGAAAATCCTGCACGCCACATTCGCCGACTCTTTGCCACCGAGAATGCCGCTCGCCGCCTCGCCGAGGACGGTGTTATCCCGGCCGTCGAGGTGGAGCTGGTACGGCCCGACGTGATCGCCGCCCGTCTCGGACCTGATGCCGTACACCAGGGACTCCTGGCGGAGGCAGATCCCCTGTCCTCGCCCGACATCGAAGACCTGCCCGACACGGGATTGCTGCTCGTGTTCGATCAAATTACCGATCCCCACAATGTCGGGGCCATCTTGCGGACCGCGGCGGCCTTTGCCGTCGCAGCCGTCGTCACCACGGCGCGTCACAGCCCGGAAGCCACCGGCGTGCTGGCCAAATCCGCCTCGGGAGCTCTCGAACACGTTCCGATCGTCTCTGTCCAGAATCTGGCCCGGGCGATGACCGAGCTCAAACAAAGGGGCTTTCAGCTCGTTGGCCTCGACAGCAGCGGCGAGACCGATCTGTCCGAGATTTCGCTGTCGCCGTCGCTTGCACTGGTGCTCGGTGCGGAGGGGAAAGGCCTTCGGCAGTTGACGCGCGCAACCTGCGACCGCGTCGCGCGGCTCGATCTGCCGGGCAAGATCAAGAGTTCTCAATGTCTCGAATGCAGCCGCGCTCGCGCTCTACATTGCCAGCAAGCGGATGGGTCAAGTTAAATAGAGAATGCCAGTCCGCAGCTGCCGCTATTCGTAAAAGAAGCCGCTGCGATAACGGTGCGCTCGCCACACCGGCGGATAAAGCAGGCCATGCCGCCATCGATAGGAAAGTGAACGATTGCCGTATCCGACATAGGGGTAAGTTGCCGGCGCGACTTCCTCGGAATAGCCGGGCACGGTGATGATGTTCGGTCCGGAAAGAACCGGACCCTGATTCACGATATAGATCGGCTGCGGAAACGCGCGATGGATGTATGCGTGATAGGGATGGACCACCGGTCCCACCCCGCAGGCACTCTCGCATCCGCAGCACGC
Source organism: uncultured beta proteobacterium (assembly GCA_963788635.1). Lineage (GTDB taxonomy): Bacteria > Pseudomonadota > Gammaproteobacteria > Burkholderiales > Burkholderiaceae_C > Rubrivivax. The sequence goes on from CAWBHE010000008.1 coordinate 9,396, forward strand.
AGCAGCCGGGGTGGCGGCGACGACCGCCGCACCGAAAGCGAGAAGATAAAGTGACTTTCGCAACACGTTGCTTCCTCCATTGCCGTTCGGCTCGCGCTGGGCGTTAGAAGCGCCAACCGCTGGTTATCGGGGACGGTGAAACCGTTTGCTCTTGCGGAATTCCGGGGCCACGACGATCGGCGGCAGCGGAACCGGCGGGTCGAGAGACGCGGGAATTGGGTCGGACTGGCTTCCCCAGAAGCGATGGAAGCTTTCCGCCGGCGGCGGCAACGGGCGGCTCGCCGGCGGCTCGATCTCGTAGCGGCCGTACCCCGGTGGGCGCCCGAGCGCCGGATAATAGCGATCATATGGGGGCGGGACCGGGGTGATCAGGGGACCGGCAACAATGGTCGGCGTCACCACACCTGGCCGATCAAGTCCCCATTCGCCTTCGACAATAGCATAGGACGCGTCAAAGCCGTTGATTATGACCGGAACGCCCGGTCGGCCGGGAATCACCCTCACCGGTCCGTCTGCGGCCCGTGACGACTGGGTGCAGAGCACGAAACCAGCCAGTACAACGAAAGCGAGACCGAGTTTTCGCATCGGAACTCAACGCCTGCGCATTGAAACTCAGCGCCAAAGCATCGCAGCCTGGGCGACGCCCCTGAATTTTAGGTGAAACGGCCGCCTTCACGAACGCGGGCCCCGGGATATTTGCCGGGTAATCTTAACTGCCGACTACCGAACCCGTTGGGGCGGGCGATCGACAGCTCCTCACGGTGGAGCTGCAAGGTCTTCGAGCAGGTGGCGATTTCGCTCAGCCGCCGCCTCGAAAGCGAGCCCTGATTTAGACTTAAGACCAGTTGCGCACATGCTGGCTGTCGACGGCACACTGATATCCAATCGGGAGCCGCCAATCGCCGCCTGGAGAGCAGCCAACATCCCGAAATGCGCCTGCAACATCGGGGAAAACAAACGGCGAGACTGTCGAATGCCGCCTGGCCATTTCGCGGCATCTCGCGGCATACGGCGACATCTATTTCGGCCTCTGGTATCCGATCATCGTGGCAATCATCACGGTGATCGTCGGTCTCGTCTTCCTGCGTGAGACGAAGGACGTCGATATGGTGAGCGACTCGGGCGTCGCGATCCAAAGCAAGGCGTGATCACGACATTGGCGGGGCGGCGCACGCCGCCCCGCCGCCGTTTCTCAAGCCCGCCCTGCGCGGGCTTTTTCATGCACGCGCACTTCTGCCGGAGGCGGCCGTTCGCAACTTTCGCGTCGCATTGAGACGCCGGCGTTTCCGCTCTAAGGTCTTCGGACGGGGGAAGTGGTGCCGGCGCCAGGCTGGAGCCGGTCCAATGAGCCGAGGGCTGGGGGGCGCATGATCACGACATTGCTCATCGTTCACGCGCTAGTCTCGGTCGCGCTCTTGGGGGCAATTACGCACCAGACATTGAGCGTCTGGCGTTCGGTGCGCGTTCCACCGGCCTCGTTCTTCGCCCGATTCCGCGCCGTGCCCGCCGCGAGCTATGTGAACGCCATCATCATCCTGTTCGTCGTCGCGACCTTCATCGGCGGAGTGCTTATCTATCCGGCCTATCGCATCAGCGTGAGGATCGTGCTCGAACAATTGCGGTTGAACGCGGCCAACGGCTTGTTCGAACTGAAGGAGCATTTCGTGGCGGTGGGTCTCGGCCTGCTTCCCGCCTATTGGTACTATTGGCGACAGCCGCTTGCGGAACACGCGCGCACGCGCGCGATACTCACTACGATTCTCGCCTTCATCGTGTGGTGGGGCTTCATCGTCGGCCACATCCTGAACAACATCAGAGGATTCGGCTCGTGAGAATCGATCGCGCGTTCCCGGCCTTCTCGGCCTCCTTCGCCGTGCTCTATCTCGTCTCGATGTATTACAATCTAGCGCTGATCACCTATCATCCGGCGCTCAAGCAGATCGACTGGCTGGTTGCGCCACCAAAGACCGGGCCGGCCATGTATTGGTACGGGTGGCTGCTGACGGCGGCCTTGGGAAGCATCGCGATCTCCGCGCTCGTCGCGGCATTGCCCGATCGGTGGCTCGCCCATTTTTGGCCGGGATGGTCGTGGGCCATTCCTTTGACCGTTCTGCTGTTCTTCGTCTATCTGCTCAGAGGCTGGTTCATCGCCGCGGGGGGCCTTTGAGCCGCCCAATCAGGCCGAGGGCGTTTGTTGCGGGGGGCACGATCCACGATGTAATATCCGCTTTGGGGAAACGCAGGCTCCCCGACAGACGGCCCGCCGTCCAAGCTCTGCGCAACACTCGCCCGTCGAGGAGATTGCGCATGGACCGAGCCCCACTTCCATCGATTTCCCCGCACGATCTTTACGCCCGGATTGATACCGGCTGGCGCCGCTCGCGCTCGATGCACGCGGCATCGAACAGATCACCATGCTCGAACGCAAGCGCCCATGACTGAATTGTCCACCATCGACAAAGGCCGCATCGTTCCTGCGCACGGCGTATCCCTGCGCGAGGCGTTCCAGGTTTGGCTGCGCGTCGCCGTGCTCAGCTTCGGCGGGCCGGCGGGCCAGATCGCGGTCATGCACCGCATCCTGGTCGAAGAAAAGCGATGGATTTCGGAAGAACGATTCCTGCATGCGCTCAATTATTGCATGCTGTTGCCGGGCCCCGAGGCACAGCAATTGGCGACCTATGTCGGATGGCTCATGCATCGGACGCTGGGTGGCATCATGGCGGGCGGTCTGTTCGTCGTGCCCGGCATCGTCTCGATCATGGCGCTCAGCTACGTCTATGCCGCGTTTGGAAACGTACCGGTGGTCGTGGCACTGTTTTTCGGGCTCAAGGCTGCCGTACTCGCCATCGTGCTTGGAAGCGGTTTTCCGGATCGGTAAGCGCGCTCTCAAGGGCCCGCTCACGGTCGCGCTCGCCGCGCTCGCTTTTATCGGCATCTTCTTCCTCGACATTCCCTTCCCGGTGATCGTTTTCGGCGCCGCTTTCATCGGGTTCACCGCCCAGCTGACCGGCATTGGCTCGTTTCAGGCGAACGGCGGCCATGGGCCGAGCAAGAGCGACGAGACTTCGCTCGGCGAGGACACGCCCGAGCATGCACGGCCATCAGTGGCCCGCGCTCTGGCTGTCTCGGTAGTTTGGCTTGCCCTCTGGCTCGTCCCGGTCGCGATACTGATCATGAACCTCGGCTTCGAAAATGTGTTCAGTCAGATTGCCCTGTTCTTCAGCAAAATGGCGCTGGTGACATTTGGCGGCGCCTATGCGGTGCTGGCCTATGTCGCTCAACAGGCGGTCAATACTTATGGGTGGCTGAAAGCCGGGGAGATGCTCGACGGTCTGGGAATGGCGGAAACGACGCCGGGCCCGCTGATCATGGTGCTGCAGTTCGTAGGCTTCATGGCCGCCTATCGCGCGCCAGGCACACTCTCGCCCATGCTGGCAGGGACGCTCGGCGGACTACTGGCAACCTGGGTGACGTTCACCCCCTGCTTCCTCTGGATCTTTCTTGGGGCACCATTCGTCGAGACGCTCCGCGGCAACAAGGCACTGAACGCCGCCCTGTCAGCGATCACGGCCGCCGTCGTGGGCGTGATCCTCAACCTCGCGGTCTGGTTCGCCATTCACACGGTTTTCCGCAACACCGTACCGGTGCGCGTGTTTCCGTTCGCCTTCGAGGCGCCGGACCCGATGAGCGCCGATCCGTGGGCGCTGGCGCTGTCGATTGCCGCCGCCATCGCGATCTTTCGTTTCAGGACCGGGATGATATCGACCCTCGCTGCCAGCTGCGCGGCGGGCGTGGTCCTGTTCCTGGCCGGGGCGCTACGCTCTTGACCAAGGCGATGGGCTCTCAGGCCGCAAGGCCGCGATGAGTCCTTCGACGGGCGTGTAGGGGCAAACTCCGCGCGAGAGGTTTTCCGCGCTCACAGCAGACGCTTTGCCTCGCGAGAACTCGCCCGCCGGCCCGTCATGTCATCGGCGCCGGGAGTTTCGATTTGTCACCCGTTCCGTCGCGCGCGGCGGATCGACCGATGCGGAAAGAATTCCGAGAAAAATCGCGGGCATTCCGATCCAAAAGAAAAAGGCCATCTTGTCCTCCTCGTCGGTCCCCTCACCTCCTTCCACCGGATTGTTCACGTTCGCTCCGGCCATGGAAAACGCGCACCCCAGACGGAGAGTTCCGGCACGAACGGCGCGCATGTGGCGTCGAAATCCCTGCCGGTTCCCTGTCTCAGGGACATCCCGGCTAACGAGCGTCCGGATCTGCAGCTCTCGGCAAGGAACGGAGCGCCTGCAGTTCGCGTTGATGGCTGGGACGTCTCCAAGGAGGCGACGATGCAACGAGCTTCACGCGGGACATCGAAGGAAGAATGGCTCCTGGGCGCACTGGGCCTGATCGGCATCAGCGGGTTCGTGGTCGCGTTCGCGTTTGCGCTCAATCACGCGAGCATCGGGGCGAGCCCCAAGGCGGCAACCGCGGCAATGACTTCGGCGGCGCCGACGACGACCGGTCAGGCAAATCGCTGACGGCGAGTGGTGCGACGGGTCACGTTCCCGGTGCTGCGGGCTCTGCCCGGGCGATCGAACTCGATAAGCTCGACCAGGGAACGCCGCAGGTGGACATCCTGAATTTCCGAGAACGCCCGCACCAGTCGGAACGACTGGGGATCGTCGACGAAATCGAGCGGCGACTGCGGCGGGGAATCGAGGCGATCGCTCCCTTCATAAAAGACGGTGACGTGGACTCCAAGGATCGAAGCGATGCGAAACAGGCGACCGCTGCCGACCCGGTTGTGTCCCTTCTCGTATTTCTGCACCTGCTGAAACGTGACGCCGAGCTGATCGCCGAGTTCGGTCTGCGATAGTCCTTTGGCCAGACGGTGGATGCGGATGTTCCGGCCGACGAGCTTGTCCACCGGATCGGGCTCTTTTCGGGCCATTACCGATCCTCAAAAATGCCCGATGCGACGAGGCGCGTGCAATTCGGATCGTCGCAATTCACCGTCATGTCGGCTGTTCAACCGGGGAACCAAAGCCACTGTGTCAGTTCCATATCCAGCGACGGTGGGCAAGAAATTTCCCCGCAAATCGTTTCGGAGTCGTGATAAACTGCGTTTCACACCGCCAAACCTGCGTCTCCTGACAATTTTGCACGGCGGCCTGCAACGATGATGCAACTTTTTTCATTTATCGTGGTCACCAGAACAATTTCTCCGCGCACTCGCGGAAGCGATTCGAGGTGATAAAGGATCTCGCTCCGGCGGAGCGACAAGGTGCCGGGTTAGCTCAGTGGTAGAGCAGCGGTTTTGTAAACCGTTGGTCGGGAGTTCAAATCTCTCACCCGGCACCAACCCGCCGCCTGCCGCCCGTCTCACGGCCATCCGCTGCTGCACCCCGCTCCCCCTGGCCAATCCCGCTGACGCGGGATTTCCCGCCTCGACGTCCGCGCAGCAGGCGTCATCAAGCTGTCAAAGGAAGCAAGCATCCCCTTACCAGCGCGAATCTGCTGCCTGTGGATAGTTCAACGGAATACCAGTTTCGCCACAAAGGGCCGAGATCATCTCCCCGGTCCGGAGGAAATCGTATGGGTCCCGAGACGATTCGAAGTCGCGCGTTGGAATGCCTTTGGTTGGCACAGAATGCGAGTGATCCCGAGCAGAAATCTCTGTTGCTCACCATGGCTCATTCATGGGCGGATCTCGCCAATTCGGTGGAACGGTTTCAGGTACTGTCGGGGGGCGCCGCTCCCACTGCACGTTCTGCGCCGATCATCATCAAGACGATTGTGACAACGAGCAGTCGCCGCTCAGCAAGACGCTCACGTCTGCACTGACGGCTGTTCGGCAAGTCGGCAATTCAATCCGTCAGCCGGTTTCGCCGGCGTCACACCTTTTCCTCGATCACGCTGGCGCGCACGTCGTCCTCGATCAGCCGCCAGATGTGGTCGACATAGGCGACGAACTCGGGCGTGCGCTTGATCGCCAGCGCGCGCGGGCGCGGCAGCTCGATCTCGACGCTCTCCTGCAGGCGCCCGGGCCGGCGCGCGAACACCAGCACGCGGTCGGACAGGAACACCGCCTCGTCGATCTGATGGGTGACGAACAGCACGGTCTTGCGGCCCTGCTCCCAGATGCGCAGCAGCTCGGTCTGCATGATCTCGCGGGTCTGCGCGTCGAGCGAGGCGAACGGCTCGTCCATCAGCAGGATTTCCGGATCGATCGCGAGCGCGCGCGCGAGATTGACGCGCTGGCGCATGCCGCCGGAGAGCTGGCGCGGATAGTAGTTCTCGAAGCCGCCGAGGCCGACCAGCTTGAGCAGGTCGAGCGTGCGCTGGCGCTCCTTCGGCCGCCGACGCGGCCGGCCACCTCCGGGCCCGATCAGCGCGTTCGCCAGCACCGTGCGCCACGGCAGCAGGCTGTCGTTCTGGAACACGAAGCCGCGGTCGCCGCCCGGCCCGCGCACCGCTCGCCCGTCGAGCAGGATCTCGCCGCGCGCTCGCCGGCTCGAGCCCGGCGACGATGCGCAGGAACGTGGTCTTGCCGCAGCCGCTCGGGCCGACCACGGAGATGAACTCGCCGCGCTCGACCGCGACATCGATGTCGCGCAGCGCCTCGAGCTCGCCGAACCACTTGCTCAGAGCCCGTGAATCTGCGAGCTTGCGCGCCATCGGCTCAGTCCTTGGTCCAGGGCACGAGCCTGCTTCTCGAGCCAGCCGAAGCCCGCGGTCATGGCGATGCCGGCGACCGCCAGCACGATCACGCCGGCGAACAGCTCCGGCATGTTGAAGGCGTCGGCCGACTGGCTGATCAGCCGGCCGAGGCCGGCGCGCGAGCCGAACAGCTCGGCCACCACGACGCCGATCAGGCCGCGGCCGATGCCGAGCTTGAGCCCGGCGAGGATGAACGGCAGCGCCGACGGCAGCGACACCTTGAAGAAGATCTGCCGCGGCGTCGCGCCGAAGCTGCGCAGCATCTCGATCAGGCGCTCGCTCGTGGTGCGCAGCCCCGCCTCGGTGTTGATGGTGACCGGAAACAGCACCAGGAAGATCACCACCAGCACCTTCGACCAGATGCCGATGCCGAGCCAGAGAATGAACAGCGGCGCGAGCGCGATGGTCGGCGTCGCGTAGAGGCCGGAGATCCACGGCTGCAGCGCCTGCTTGAAGCGCGCGCTGCTGGCCATGCCGAAGCCGAACGCGATGCCGATGCACGCTGGCGATCACGTAGCCGAGCGCGAATTCGACCGCGCTGATGGCGATGTGCCGCCACAGCTCGCCGGTCCGCGCCAGCGTCGACGATCGCCGCAGACGATCTGCGATCGGCGCCGCGAGGAACAGCGGCATTGGCGACGAGGACGCGGCTCACCAACTCCCAGAGCAGCAGCCCGCCGACGACCGAGACAGCGCCGGCGAGTGGATACGGCGGATCCGCGCGAGAACCCTCGCCAGCTCATGGTTCGATCGCCCGCTGCACCGGCGATGCTTCCCGAACGCCATGCCACGTCAGTCGACCATCTGCGTCACGCCGGGCAGGAACAGCCGATCGACCGGCGAAGTCCGCCGGGAGATCGCCGAGGTCGCTTGCAGCGCATCGACGAGCCTTGTCGAGCTTCGCCCGCGACACCTTGCCGGTCGGCTCGAACAGATGCTTGTCGCGCAGGAAGTCGTAGGCCTTGCTCGACGTCTTCCTTCTTGAGCTTGCTCACCTTCGATCATCATGTTGCACCGCCTCGTCGCGGTTCTTCGCGTCGTAGAACCAGGCGACGCTCTTGGTGTAGACGTCGAGGAAGCGCTCGCACCACGCTTCGGGTTGGCCGTCGGCCCAGTTGGTGTTCACGGCAATGCCGGCGAACGGCATGTCGGCACATAGTCGATGGTGAAGCCGAGATTGGTGAAGCCCGCCGACTCGGCGTGGAAGTTGAACGGCGGCGTCAGGATCGCGGCATCGACCGCGCCGGACTGCAGCGCCGAGAAGCGCGCCGAGGTGGCGCCGGCGAAGATCATAGTCGAACTCGCCCGGCTTGACGCCGTTCGGCGCCAGCATGCTGCTCGACGAAGATGCGGGTGATGTCCTTGGCGCCGCCGATCGAGATGATCTTGCCCTTGAGCTCCGTCGATGCTTCTTGATCGCGGACTTGGCCAGCAGCGAATAGGGCGGCGCCTGCACTTCGATGCGGACGATCGCGAGCGGCGCGCCCTTCTCGATGGCGCGGATCGGATCGACCAGGCCGGCGTTGGTCGAGATGTTGGCGGAGCCGGCCGCGAGCTGCTGGATCACCGCGGCGTTCGACTGCGCGAAGACGATGTCGAGCGTGATGTTCGCGGCAGCGAAAAAGCCCTTCTCGATGCGCGATATAGAGCGGCCAGAGATTGGCCGAGGCGGAGCCGACCGAGCCGAACGTGCACGGTGTCGGCGGCGCGCGCCGGCGGCCGACAGCGTCGCAGGCCGAGGCACAGACCGGCGGCGATCCGCGCAGGCAATCGAATGCGGCCATGATCGTTCTCCGCCATCGCCCGATCGATCCGGCGTCAATCCGCCAGCTGCGTCACGCCCGGCAGCACCAGCTTGCTCGATCGTCGAGCCGGCGCGGGAGGTCGCCGAGCTGCTCGCAGCGCCGTCAGCAGCGCGTTCATCTTCGTCTCGCGAGACCTTGCCGGTCGGCTCGAAGAACTTGCTGCTTGCAGAAGAAGTCGTAGGCCTTCTCGACGTCGTCGGTGCTTGCTGCTTGCTCGCCTCCACCATCATCGCGATCGGCCTCGTCGCGGTTCTTCCGATCGAGGAACCAGGCCACGCTCTTGTTGTGCACCGCGAGCAGCTTGTCGCAGCGTGGCGCGGTGCGCGGCGCGCCCAGTTGCGGTTCACCACCGCGCCGGAGAACGGCAGCTCCGGCGCGTAGTCGACGGTCAGGCCGAGCGTCGTTGAAGCCCGCCGCCGTCGGCATGGAAGTTGAACGGCGGCAGCAGGATCGCGGCGTCGACCGCGCCCGACTTGCAGCGCCGAGACGCGCGCCGAGGTCGCGCCGGCGAACACCATGTCGAACTCGCCCGGCTTGACGCCGTTCGGCGCCAGCATGCGCTCGACGTAGATCTTGGTGATGTCCTTCGGGCCGCCGAGCGAGATGATCTTGCCCTTGAGCTCCTTGATGCTCTTGATGGCCGGCTTCGCGATCAGCGCGTAGGGCGGCGACTGCACTTCGAGCCGCACGATCGCGATCGGCGCGCCCTTGTCGATGGCGTGGATCGGATCGACGAGGCCGGTCGACATGGTGATGTCGAGCGAGCCCGCGGCGAGCTGCTGCACGAGCGCGCGCGCTCGACTGCACGAAGACGATGTCGACCTTGATGTCCTCGGCGGCGTAAGAAGCCCTTCTTGAGGCCGATGAAGATCGGCCAGATGGTCGCCGACGCCGATGCCGACGATGCCGATCGTCACCGTCTCGGCCGCGCGCGCGCGGGCGCAGCGAGCAGACGCGGCCACGATCACGAGCGCTGCAGCGAACGCCGAAGAACGTCATCGCCGACTGCAGTCTCCCGATCTGCGCGCTTCTTGGCGAAGCCTTGGTCCTGCGCTACCGCTTCGCCTGCGCGCGATAGTGCCGAGCAATTTCCGCGCCGGTCGCCTTCCAGACCTGCTCGTGCCTGCAGATGTACTCGAGCGCCGCGTCGAAGCGCGCCGATGCGGTGCGGCACGCCGATCAGGTAGGGATGCAGCGCGATCGCCATCACGCGGCCCGACTCCGCGCCCTCGCGGTAGAGCACGTCGAACTGGTCGGCAGATCATCTCCTGGAACTCGTCGGCCGGTGCGATGCTGCCGCTCGAACGCCGACTTGTCGTTGAGCTCGCTGGCTGTAGGGCATCGAGACGAGCTGCGCGCCGCCGTCGAGCGTCATCAGATAGGGCTGGTCGTCGTTGGACCAGTCGGCGACATATTCGCAGCCCTCGTCGGCCAGGATGATCGAGCGTGTCCCAGGTCTCCTGCAGGCCGGAGCCGAGCCAGCCCGTCGGCCGGCTTGCCCGGTGCGCTTCTCGATCGTCGCGAGCGTGTCGCGGATGATGCCGGCCTCCTCGCCGGGCGCCGCCTCGTTGAGGCGGCGCGTGTTGCTCTCGTTGTGGCCCATCCATTCCCACGTGCGCTTCTCGCCCTCCTCGATGATCTGCGGATGCTGCGGCGCAGAGGATCGCTGTTGAGCGCGACCGTGCCGCGGATGCCGTAGCGGTCGAGCACCTCCATCAGGCGGAACACGCCGACGCGGTTGCCGTAGTCGCGCGCCGACCACGTCCGGCACGTCGGGCACCGGCGCGCCGCTGCCGCCGGAGCCGCCCGGCACCTTCTCCTGCAGCGAGAAGAATTCGATGTTGGGGATGACCCACAGCGCCACATGGGCGCCGTTCGGCCAGTCGAGCCGCGGCCGGTCGATGATCGGCGAATAGGGAAACGGACCGTAGGAGCGCGGCTTCATCGTCAGCTCGCCTTCTTCACCGGCGAGACCGCTCGAGATGCGCGACCACCTCGTCGACGTGCATCACGTCGGCGTACTTGTGGTGCATGTCGAACAGATTGACCTTGTGCGACAGCAGGCTGCGGTCGAAGCAGCACTCCTCGACCAGCACGACGTGGAAGCCGTTGGAATAGGCGTCGACCGCCGAGGCGCGCACGCAGCCCGACGTGCTCTCGCCGCAGACGATCACGGTCTGGATGCCGAGCTGCGTCAGATGCGCCATCAGCGGCGTGCCGTAGAAGCACGCTGGCGCGCTGCTTGGTGATGACGACGTCGCCCGGCTGCGGCTTGAATTCGGACCGGATGGCGTAGTGCGACGGGTCGCCGGCGGCCGCGCTGGCGCTTGGTCGCGGTGACGGCGATCGGGACGGCTGTCCGGCCGCGTGTCGCCGGTGGAGTAGAAGATCGGCATGCCGGCCGCGCGCGCGGCGGCGAACAGCCGCTTGGTCGGCTCGATCGCCGCATAGGCGTATTCGCCGCAGGAGCTCGGATAGGTCTTGGCGAGCTCGCGCCGCGGCATTGCGCGCCGCCCTGATAGGCCAGTTCGTAGAGATCGATCGCGAGCAGCGCGGGCGCCGGGCCGACGAAGGTCTTGCGGACGTAGTGGGTGTAGATGTCCAGCACGTCCGGCGGAACGATGTCCTTCCAGCAGTGGTTTTCGAAGTCGTCGGCCATGGCGCCCTCATGGAATGGTGATCGAGACGTTCTACATCGCACCCAAGCCTAGCCGGAGGGCCAGACGATGTAAATTTCGCCCCATGATTGCTGAACGGCCGCGACAGCGGATGCGCGTCCCGATCCGCTCACATCTTCGACAGCTTGGCAAGATCGATGGCGCGCGCATAGGCCATCTTGTCGTTCGCGGAGCGAGACCGACACCATGACGAGGAACTTGTTGTTCATCACGATGTGCACATCGCCGTCGGAGCTCTGGATCGCGCGCTGATCCCCGATCGTCACGATCTTGCCGACGGCACCGGCGATCACCGGATTGGCGAGCACCGTGGCGAACTGCATGATCGCCGCCGAAATCGCCGGTGATCCGCACTTCGACGTTGTTGCCCTTGCCATTGCGATAGTTGCGGCTGGCGCTCGACGCGCCGAAGCCCACCGCGCCGAGCGAGGTGGTCTGCACCTCCTCGGCCGTCCAGCCGGGCAACGCGGCCGGCATCAGCTTTCCGAAACTTTCCGCATTCTTTTGTCCGATGAGCTGCGACGCCAGATCGAGCGATTGCTTGGCGCCGGCCAGATCGCCGGATTGGTAGGCCTTGCGTCCTTGCTCGATAGCATCGAGCACGTCATCGGCCGCCATCGCCGCGGCACCCGTCAACGCCAGCAGTGCCGTTACAACCACCGGAAATATCGATCGCATCGCAGCCCCCGTTGAAATCGAACTGGCCGCATCTTAGCGAGACCAGTCGGGCAACAATAGCGCGTCCGCCGCCCGTCGCCCAAGAGGCGCAGCGTGGAAAGGAAAACGCGGACGTTGACAAGCGATCCGGGAACGTTTGACTGTCCGGCGGTGCAGGTGTGCCGTTGCCGACAGCGACGGCCAAGAGGGAATTCGGTGAGAGTGCCGCCCGCGTGCGGCAGACAACCCCGAAGCTGCCCCCGCAACTGTGAGCGGTGATTCCTCTCCGATAGCCACTGGGGATCTTCCCCGGGAAGGTGGAGAAGGGCAACGACCCGCGAGCCAGGAGACCTGCCTGCGCCGGTCACCCTTCCGACGCACGGGGCGTGCGCTCGGGGCGGTTTTCCGCAGCGGTGACGTGCAAACCGTCGCGGAGGACTGGCTGATGGCCGGTTTCCTGATCGTCCCGATTTGGACTGGTGCTCGCCCGCGGGCCGGCGCCTCCGCGATTTGTTCCCACGAACGTCACGGAGGCATGTCATGGCAGGCATCATCGCTTGTCCGCAATTCCCTTGTGCATCAGATTCGCAACGGCAAGGCGTGTCCGTCTTTGCCGCGACGCTCGTATTCTGCGTCCTGAGCGGCACTTCGTTCGTATTCGCCCAAACCGTCGAACTCCCGACGGTATCGGTCGAGGTCACGAGCCCGACCACGGTCGCCACGCCGGCTGACCAGGTCGCCAACTCGGTCACCGTGATCACCGGCGCCGAGATGGAGCGGGACCAGCGCCGCACCGTTCCGGACGCGCTCAGCACGGTGCCCGGCCTGAACGTGGTGCAGTCGGGGGGGCCGGGCAGCCTGACCTCCGTTTTCATGCGCGGGACCAACTCCCGGCATACGAAGATTCTCGTCGACGGCATCGATGTCAGCGACCCGGCCATCGTAACGCGGGTTTTCGACCTGGGGCAATTGCTGACGGCCGATGTCGACCGGATCGAGGTTTTGCGCGGACCGCAGAGCGGCCTTTATGGTGCCGACGCGCTGGGCGGCGTCATCTCCATCGTCACAAAAGCCGGAAACGGCCCGCCGAAAGCAACCGGCACGGTCGAAGCCGGCTCATTCGGCACTTTCAATCAGACAGCCAGGCTCAGTGGATCGGAATCGCGGTTCAACTACGCCTTCAATTTCGCGCATTTCCGCAGCGACAGCACGCCGGTCACGCCGCTCGAACTGCTGCCGCCGGGGCGGCAGGCGCATCGACGATTTCTACGACAACCGGACCTACTCGACGAAGCTTGGCGCCGAACTCACCGACACTTTCGGAGTAAATTTCGTCGGGCGCTATACCGATGCGACCTTCCGCAATACCGGGGAGGACTTCAATTTCTTTCCCAGCGTGCCTGCCGCGGCACAAAACGAGCAGATTGCGCGTCAGCTTTTCACGCGCGGCGAGGTGACATGGTCGCCGTTCGAGGGGTTCAAGAACTATTTCGGGGTCAACTATACGAACCACATCACCTCGCGATTTTCGCCTGATATCGGCTTTGGAGCGTTCCTGTCGATCGATCGAGGCGAGCGAATCAAGCTCGACTGGCGCGGCGTCGCCTCGTTGCTACCGGGACAAACCCTGGTCACGGGCCTCGAACAGGAGACGGAGCGATTCCGAACCGATACCGGGACGCCGGAGAACGGCAACAGAGCGGCATACGTCGAGCTCCAGTCTGAGTTCGAGAAGCGCTTCTTTCTCGTTTCCAATATCCGGATCGACAGCAACGACCGATTTGGTGAACACACCACCTACCGCATCGCGCCCGCCTTCATTGTTCCCGTGACCGATACCAAATTGAAAGCCAGCTACGGTACCGCCTTCAAGGCGCCGACGCTGTTCCAGCTTTTTGCGAGCTTCCCGCCGACCTTCTTCGGCAACCCGGCATTGCAACCGGAAGAAAGCACAGGCTATGACTTCGGATTCGAACAACCGGTCGCGGACAATCGCGCGCGGTTTGGCGCAACTTACTTCCACAATGACATCACGGGTTTCATCAGCCCGACTACCGTCGGCTTCGACACAAGCTTCGGCTTCCCTATTCCAGTTCAGCAATACATGAACGTGGACCAATTCACGAGCTCGGGCGTGGAGGCGTTCGGCAAGGTCCAGATCACAACGCAGCTCGGTTTGCGCGCCGACTACACCTACACGCAGGTCAGCGCGGACAAAGAATTCGCCCTTGTACGCAAGCCTCGCCACAAGGCGAGCGTGACCGCGATCTGGACTCCGATCGAGAGCTTGTCGCTCTCCTCGACCCTGTTGTTCGTGAGCTCCTGGCGAGACCTGCTTCGCGGCGACACGACGCAATTCATCGACCAGCCGGGTTATACAGTGGTGAACGTCGCGGCGAATTATTCGGTCAACGAGAACGCCACGCTCTTCGGCCGTGTCGACAATCTATTGAACGAACACTATCAAGATCCCAACGGCTTCGACCGTCCGGGAGTGGGCGTGTTCGGCGGCCTGAGGCTGACGCACTGAGCAGGTTGACGCATCAAGCCGCCAAGCCAGGAAACAAAAGCAACCGGCCTGCGGGTGTCGCGCAAGCGACCACGCCGCAGGCCGGTGCCATGCCCGGAACCGTAGAACTCGAACGCGACGGGCCCGGGCGGCGTCAACCGCGCGCCAGGATTACGACAACGCGGCGCGGTTGTTGACGATCGTCTTCTTGCTCTTGACCAGACGCTTGATGTGCTTCTGCGCCTTGATCACCTTGACGTGCTTGACGCGCGCCTTGAAGGCTTTCGGCTGCGTCGAGCTGGAAGGCACGGCCATCAGATAGCCGGCATTCCCGCCGCTCCCGACCGCCTGCAGGTGGCGATGCGAGCGATGATGCGCATAGTGTCGGTAACGCCGATGCTGCGCATAGCGGCGATGATGACGCGACTTCTTGACGATCTTGGCCGGCTTGGTCGTCACAGGGGTGACCGCGCTGAGCGGCTTCAATTCCGTGGCCGGCTTGACCGCCGGCGCGGGCTTCACCGCAGGCTTGCCCTCTCCCACGGTCTTCGAGCCGGCGTTGGTCGGCGCGTTGCCGGGTTTCACCGCGGCTTTCGAAATCGCCAGCGCCCTTGTCCATGACCGTCTTGCCGCTGGAAACGGGCATCGACGTCTGCGAGCCCTTCGCGTCGGTGGCGGTCTTGGCGCCGGTGGCGGTCTTGGCGCCGGTGGCGGTCTTGGCGCCGGTGGCAGTCTTGGCGCCGGCAGCAGCGTTGGCCGCCGGAGCAGGCTTGGTGTTCACGGCATCGGCAGCAAGCGCCGGCGCCGCAAGCATGGTGGTCGCTACGAGCGCGACCGCGAATTTCCGTAACATGGCTGTCGTCCTTTCAACGACCGTTCTCGATCGAACGGTGGAATGTCTCGATCGGCCCAATGCCGATCCTGCCCGCATCGTGACGGGTGGCCACTGAACCCAGCCTGAAGCGGACCGGCGGCGGCCGTTCAGGAACATGAAGCCTGGATGAGTTCGCCGCTTAGCCAGCGTTCAGAATGGGGGCGAGAAAGGTTACCGCGCCGGGCTCGAGGACTTTGCGGCGGTCTCGGTCTCGGCCATCAGCCAAGCGGAGATAGGCGGAATCGATGCTTTCGAGCGGCAGGACCATCAGCGCGGGAGTCGTGTAGGAATGCATCTCCTTGACCGCCGCAAAAACGCGCTCGCCGAGCGAGGCGCGGGTCTTGATGATCATCACGACTTCTTCGCCGCGCTCGATTGCACCCTGCCACCAATAATGCGACACCATGCCCGGCAGAATATTGACGCAAGCCGCAAGACGCCGCTCAACCAGCGTCCGCCCTGCCCGCTCCGCCTCGGTCACCGAGGGATAGGTCGTGTAAACGAGGATCGCGCGTTCCATGTTTTTTGCCTATTCCGGCGGCCCAGGCCCTACATCTCCCGCCCACGTTTGTTCGAGACTTCGATGAGCCGCGCCAACAAGAGCTACGAGCGGATCGCTTTTGTCGCAAGTCCCGTCCCCGAGGCTTTGCAGGCGCACGAGCGACTGACCGCGACCTATGGCGATCTGCCGCCCGAGACCGCCGACGTCATCGTTCCCCTCGGCGGTGACGGCTTCATGCTGCAGACCCTGCACAAATACATGAATTTCGGAAAACCGATCTACGGCATGCACCGCGGCACGGTAGGTTTCCTGATGAACGAATACCATGCCGAGAACCTCCGCGAGCGGCTGCGCGCGGCACGCCTTACGGTCATTCACCCCCTGCTCATGTCCGCGCGCGACACAAGCGGGCGCGCGCACACGTCGCACGCCTTCAACGAGGTCTCGCTGTTCCGCCAAACCTATCAGGCCGCCCGGCTGCGTATCCTCATCGACGGCAAGCAGCGACTGTCGGAGCTGGTCGCCGACGGGGTCTTGATCTCCACGCCCGCGGGCTCCACCGCCTATAACCTCTCGGCCCAGGGGCCGATCATTCCTATCAACGCGCCGCTGATGGCGCTCACGCCGATCAGCCCGTTCCGCCCTCGCCGCTGGCACGGCGCGCTGCTACCCGACAATGCGGAGGTGCGCGTGGAGGTGCTGGAAGCCGACAAACGCCCAGTGGCCGCCGTCGCCGACCACGACGAGATTGGCGACGCGGTTCGCCTCGTCGCGGCGCAGCGCGCCCTGCACGCCGAGCACGCTGCCGATGAAGTTCTGGTAGCCCTGGCGGTGTTCGTTCAGCAGGTCGTAGGCCAGGCCGGCGACGAGGTTCCAGCCCTGCCCGCCATCGGCCGACTTCAGCGTCCAGCGCAGGTCGGCACCGCTGTAGTTGCGGCCGAGCGCGATCACGCCGCCGGGGTGCAGCGGGTTGGCCTGCGGGCCGGTCGGGATGGACTGGAACTGCTGGATCTCGCGCTGGCCGCCGTAGAGCAGCACACGCAGCGCGTTGCGCGCGTCGATGCGCTGTTCGAGGACCGCGCCGCCCTGCGACTGCGCCACGCTCTTGCGCGTGTCGAAGGCCAGCGCGGCCGGGTCGGCGCTGCGCGGGTCGGCCTCCATCTGCGCGCGGGTGAGCCCGAGCGGGTCCTGCGCCGAGGGCAGCGAGAGCCGGTTCGCGATCAGCGTCAGGCGGCTGCCGTGGCCGAAGGCCAGCGTCGCCTTCAGGTTGGCGATGTTGCGCTCGGCGGCGCTGTGCTGGCGGTAGCCGTCGGTGCGCATCCGGCTCGCGCTGGCCACGTAGCCGAAACCGCCTTCGGTGCCGCTGACCTTGGTGCCCAGGCGAACCAGGCCGTCGCTGCCGGTGACGCCATTCACCGACAGCGCCGGCGGCACGCGGCCGTCCTCGGTGAAGACCTGGATCACGCCGCCCGAGGCGTTGCCGTACAGCGCCGAGAACGGCCCGCGCAGCACCTCGATGCGCTCGGCCGAGCCGAGGTCGACGTTCGAGATCTGGCCCTGGCCGTCGGGGAGCGTGGCCGGGATCTCGTCGACGTACAGCCGCACGCCGCGGATGCCGAAGGCCGACCGGGCGCCGAAGCCGCGCACCGAGATCTGCAGGTCCTGCGCGTAGTTCTGGCGGTCGCGCGCGAGCAGCCCGGGCACGCCGCCCAGGTTCTCGGACAGGTTGACCTGCGCCTGCGCCGAGCGCGAGGGGTCGAGCTCGATGCGGTCGATCGACGCCGGCACGTCGAAGGCCGGTGCCTGCACCCGCGTCGCGGTGACGACGAGCGGTGCCAAGGTGTTCGGCAGCGAAGCCTCCTGCGCCGCAACCGACCCGCCCCAGCCGGCAACGGCCAATGCGCAGGCCAGCGACACCCGTCGTCGATGTGGCCCGCGCAACGACTCCGCCGCCGCGAACCGGGCCGCGTGGCCTCCCTTTTCCTTCATCGTGTCCCCTCGATTTTCTGGCGGTGCACGCGCCGGCCGGAGGCCTGGCCGCGCATGGCTCGGTCGACGATAGACGGCTTCGGCGCGCTCGATAACCTAGGGTTCACCCGCTCGACTTCAGCCCACCGCGCATGCCGGTCCGCGCGCGGGGCACCCACCGGGGTCGGCGGCGCCGCGCGACGCCGGTCATCGCTTGTGGCGCAGCGCAGACGCTGTGCCGGAACGGAACAGCCATTGACTCGACGGGGCGGACGGCCGGTCCTCGTGACACGGCGCATTCTCGTGACGTCGCGCTGCTTGCAGGCGGCACCGCCGGCGTCGCGTCGAACACCTCGACCGGCGCCAGGCGCAGCCTCGTTCGGCTCTGACCTTGTCCCGGTGGCACGGCCGAACCCGCCGGACGGAATGCTCTCCTGGATCCCGGCCGCCGCACCCGCACCCGACAGGCGGCCGAAGGCGCGGACGCGGCAAAGCCCAACGGACAATCCGACGATGACTGTCATCCACCTGGCGGGCGATCTCGTGTCGCCACAGCAGTTGCACCGGGCCTTTGGCGCCGCCTTCGCCGACTCTCTGATCGGGCCGTTCGACCTGTCGTTCGACCAGTGGCCCCGGTTCCTGGCCCGCCAGGGCGTCGTCCTGAGCCTGAGCCGGGTGGCCCTGCGCGACGACGCAGTGCTGGCCTTCGCGCTGGTCGCTGCTGGACGAGTTCATCGAACGCGCCCGTGCGCGGGACATCGCGGGACTCGAGCTCGAGGTCTTCGCACGGAACGAGCGGGCCTTGCGGCTTTACCGCAGCCGCGGCTTCGAGGTGCCGCACGCGCTGCACGGCTACGACCACGGGGTGGCGCCGGACGGCACGACGCCGATGCCCGCCGCGGCCGGGCGATCAAGGTCCCGGCGCTGCAACGCAGCGATCTCGGCGGGGACGCGTTGCGCCGTGCCGGATTCCAGGCCCAGCCGCTGCATCAATGCCTGATGTTTCGGACGTCTTGAACATCACCCGACCGAACCCGGTTGCCGAGGACGGCCCCCTGTCCCGCCGCGGCACCCCGCCCGGCATCGACCACGCGGGCCCGCCGGAGAACCGGCCGACCCGCAGAAGGGGCTGGCCATCTTCGGCGTCGCGCGAAACGCTGTGGGACGGCCCACCGATCCCCGCGACCGCATCCTCGGCGCGCTGGGATACAACAACACCGGAATCGCGCAGTTTCGCGCCGAGACATCATCTGGATTCAACACCATGAGCATCGAACACCCCGAACGAGTCCTGGCCCGTTTCGCCGCCGATCTGCGGGTGGACGGCATCCCCGCGGAGGTTCAAGGCCGCGCGGAAGACCTGTTTCTCGACTGGATCGGGTCCGCGCTGGCGGGCAAGGGCGCGCGGCCTGTCGAGTCCATTGCGCGCTTTGCCGCGGCGATGGGCCCCGTGGGTGGCAAGAGCGAAATCCTGATCAATCGCAGGAGGTCCAGCCCGCTGATGGCGGCCATGGTCAATGCCGCAGCCTCCCATGTCGCCGAACAGGACGACGTGCACAACGGCGCCGTCTTTCATCCCGCCGCCGTCGTCTTCCCGGTGGCGCTGGCCATGGCACAGGATCTCGGGCGCTCGGGCGCCGAGCTTCTGAGCGCGGTGGTGGCGGGCTACGAGGTCGGGATCCGCGTCGGGGAGTTCCTCGGGCGCTCGCACTACAAGATCTTCCACACCACGGGCACCGCGGGCACGCTGGCCGCCGCCGCGACGGCGGGGCAACTCCTGAAGCTCTCGCCCGAGCAGATGCTGAATGCGATGGGGTCTGCCGGAACCCAGGCGGCTGGGCTGTGGGAGTTCCTGCGCGACGCGGCGGATTCCAAGCAGTTGCATACGGCGCACGCCGCGGCCGCCGGATTGACTGCCGCCTACCTGGCGCAGGATGGCTTCACCGGAGCGCAGCGCATTCTGACCGGCGTGCAGGGCATGGCCGCCGGGATGTCCACCGACAGCGACGATGCGCGCCTCACGGACGGCCTGGGCCGCCGCTGGGCCCTGGCGGAGACGTCCTTCAAATTCCACGCCTCCTGCCGCCACACGCACCCCGCGGCCGATGCGCTGCACCAGTTGCTCGGCCGCCATCGGCTCGCCGCCGCAGACGTGAAGTCGGTCGTCGCGCAGGTCCATCAGAGTGCGATCGACGTGCTGGGGCCCGTCACGGATCCGCGGACCGTCCACCAGTCGAAGTTCTCGATGGGAACGGTGCTGGGGCTGATCGCGGTGCACGGCCGGGCAGGCCTGTCCGAGTTCGATGACCATTACCGGGATGCCGCGGTGATCCAGTTTCGTGACAAGGTGCAGATGGTGCTCGACCCCGAGGTCGACGGCGCCTATCCCGCGCGCTGGATCGGCAAGGTCACCGTGGAAGCCCTCGACGGCCGCCGCTTCGACAGTCGGGTCGAGGAGCCCAAGGGAGACCCGGGCAACACCTTGAACAGGTCCGAACTCGAACAAAAGGCGCTTCGGCTGGCAACCTATCGCGACGCAGCGTCGCCGGCCGAGATGCAGGCCCTGTTCGGACTCGCGTGGTCACTGCGCTCGCTGCCTGCGGTACCCGTGTTGCTCGAGGATCGCGCCGTTGCCTTGCAACGCCCTTAGCACCGCCGGCGGTGCTTGTCGACCGGCCCGTTCGCAAGCGCTCGCGGCACGCCAGATCCCGAAGACCTTGTCCCGGATGGGTGCCTGCGGACCGCCGGGCCCGGGTTCCCTGAGGCTTGCCTCGACGATCGGCGGCAACGCCAACGACGGGCCGACTCAGCGGGCCGGCGCGCGCGTCAGGAGGTAACCCTGATGCACGACATTGTCAAAGTAATACGGGGCTGCGAGCGCCTCGAACTCGGCCCGTACGGCACCGAGCTTCCGAGGCTCGGCCGCGAGGTGCTCGACGAGCTTTTGCATCGGCCCCACCGAACGCTCCATGAAGGCGCGGAAATGCGCGATGCTGAGCGCGGGAATGGTCATCGTTCCGCGCTCGAAGAAGGGAGCATCGAAACCTGCGCCCAGACGCTCTGCGATGGTCGCAGGGTTGCCCCACTGTGGAGGCGGCGCCGCTCCAGGCGGAGGCGGCTGTGAATTCCGGCCTACGAAAGCAAACAAGCGGCCGACGAAGTGCTCGGGCGGCCAGGTGGCAAACGCAACCCGACCGTTCGGCCTGAGCACCCGACGCATCTCCGCCACGACAACGTCGGGGCGCGGCGCGAACATGTGGCCGAACTGGCTCAGCACCACGTCGAACGATGCATCGGGATAGGGCAGTTGCTCCGCATCGCCCTCCGTCCACACGATGTCCTCTTGCCCAGCGACACGACCGTTCTCGCGCGCCTGCGCGAGCAACTCGGGCGTGAGATCGAGGGCCGTGACCCGCGCCCCGGCTCGCGCCGCCGTCAAGGCCACGACACCCGTTCCCGTTCCCACGTCGAGCACCGTCTCGCCCGCTGCGACACCCGCGAACTTGACGAGGTGGCCGGCCACTGGCGTGGTGAACGTGGCCGTCGGCGAAAAAGACGCCCACATCTCGCGCTGTCTCTTCTTCAGCTCGGCAAACGGGTCTTGAGTCATCTCGCACTCCGTACTGCGCGTCGGTTCGCAATAACGTGCGGACAGTAGCACCAACTCGGCGGGCCGTGAGCGGGATCGACGGCCGGGTTGGCACGGAGGACGGGTCGCCGCCGCTCGGTCGCAACGACAGGGTTTCCCGGTCGACACCGCGGCGACCGGCGAGTCCGGTGGGTCCGTCCGCGGGTCCGGGTTCAGGCTGGCGCCGACCTTCGATGGTGGCGGCTCGAATGCCCGCTTCGGGCCGCCTGCGGACTGCCGCCGCAAGCCGTGGCACGACGCAGCGAACAGGTCCGCACCTGCCGCGGTGTCAGCGAACAGGCCATCGTCGCGATGCTGCCGCAAGGCGCGGGCAATGCGACCCGGAACGGCGCACCGACTTGCGTAGAGGTGGAGCGGGTGAAGGGAATCGAACCCTCGTATGAAGCTTGGGAAGCTGCCGTTCTGCCATTGAACTACACCCGCAGCAGCAGAAATTTTACGCGATCGGGCAGCGGCGTCGCCGAGGCCCGCGCGGCATGCGCCGCAGCCAAGCGGTCAACCCGCGGTTCCGCATCGCTCATGCCGGGCAGACCGCATCGACCGCACCGACTGCATCAGGCTGCGAATCCCGAGCCCGGCGACGGCAATGGGCCGGCCCGTGCCGGCCCGCCGGGCCCCGACCCCCGCTGCGGCAGCCGGCCGCGGACGTCGATCGGGTGCGCTCCGAAAACCGGGCCGCCTACGGCCGGATGTAGGCGTAGCCCTCTTGCTGGCGCTTCATCAGTTCGACCACGCCGCCCGGCACATAGCCGCTTTCCTTCAGCATGTCGGCCTTGGTGAGCTTCTGCGCCTTCATCGTCTGCTCGCAGGCCACCACCTCGACCTTGTTCCCGACCGCCTCGGCCACGCGCTGGGCCACCGGCGACTCGAGCTTGAGCATGCCGATGCCCGGACCGTAGGCGACGATCTCGACCTTCACCTTGTCCGCGCCGAGGATCTGCTGCACGTTGTGCGCATTGTTCAGCGTCAGGTTCCACTTCGCCGGATCGCCGTCACTGACCTGGAAGACGACCTTGCTCTGCGCCCACGCTGCCGCACCGGCGAGCAGGCCGAACGCGATGACGGCCAGAGCACGTCCCGAACGATGTCCAAAATTCTTCATGTCGATGTCCCTTCCCGGCCCGGTGATCGAGCCCGGTCGGCATGATCAAGGCGAACGCGCCATCGCGCACTCCTGACCAACCCCAAGCGCGACCGGCCCGCGAACCCATATTCGCACAGTTTTCCATCTGAATATCCGCGTCGACGGATGGTTTGGCTGCGAAGAGCGACGCAAGCCGGCGCGTGAGCCGCCGCTACACTGCGCGCCGTCATGACCGGTCCCACCCCCAAACCGATCCGCAGCTACGTGCTGCGCGGCGGCCGGCTCGGCCCGGGCCAGCAGCGCGCGCTGGCCGAACTCGGACCGCGCTTCGTGCTGCCGTTTCGCCCGGCCCCGTTCGAGGCCGAGGCCGTCTTCGGACGCCGCGCGCCGCTCGTGCTGGAGATCGGCTTCGGCATGGGCGACGCCACCGCCGCGGTGGCCGCCGCGCAGCCGGAGCGCGACTTCATCGGCGTCGAGGTCCACGAGGCCGGCGTCGGTGCGCTGCTGCGCCGCATCGGCCAGGCCGGCCTGACCAACCTGCGCATCGTGCGCCACGACGCGGTCGAGGTGCTGCGCGAGATGATCGCCCCCGGCTCGCTGGCCGGCGTGCACATCTGGTTCCCCGACCCCTGGCACAAGGCACGCCATCACAAGCGTCGCCTGATCCAGCCGCCGTTCGTCGATCTGCTCGTCTCGCGCCTGGCGGTCGGCGGCTACCTGCACTGCGCCACCGACTGGCAGCCTTATGCCGAGCAGATGCTGGAGGTGTTGTCGGCCGCGCCCGGGTTGGCGAACACGGCGGCCGGCTATGCGGCGCGGCCGGACTGGCGGCCGCTGACCAAGTTCGAGGCGCGCGGCCTGCGCCTGGGCCACGGCGTCTGGGACCTGCTCTTCACTCGCTCCAGTTGACCAGGCCGCTGTAGGCCGTCAGCAGCACGAGGGCGCCGAACGCGATCCGGTACCAGGCGAAGCCCTTGAAATCGTGGCTGGAGATGTAGCGGATCAGCCAGCGGATGCACAGCAGCGCGCTGAAGAACGCGAACACGGTGCCGACCGCGAACAGCGGCAGGTCGGCCGAGTGCAGCGCCGCGCGCTGCTTCCACACCGAGTAGACGCCGGCACCCATCAGGGTCGGGATGCCGAGGTAGAAGCTGAACTCGGTCGCGCACTGGCGCGACAGGCCGAAGACCATGCCGCCGATGATCGTCGCACCGGAGCGGCTCGTGCCGGGGATCAGCGCCAGGCACTGCATCAGCCCGACCTTCAGCGCGTCGGCGCGCGTCATCTCGTCGACCGTGCGCACGCGCTCGGCGCCGGGCGCGCGCTGGCGGCGCTCGACGAGCAGGATCGCCAGACCGCCGACGATGAACGCCAGCGCGACCGGCACCGGCGCGAACAGATGCGCCTTGATCGCCTTCGCGAACGCCAGCCCGAGCACCACCGCCGGGATGAACGCGATCAGCACGTTGAGCGCGAAGTGGCGCGCGACCGCATCGCTGCGGATGCCGGCCCAGGTGCGCGCCAGCCGCTCGCGGTACTGCCAGACGACGGCGAACATGGCACCGGTCTGGATCGCGATCTCGAACACCTTGGCCGTCTCGCCGGTGAAGCGCAGCAGCGCGCCGGCGATGATCAGGTGGCCGGTGGACGAGATCGGCAGGAACTCGGTCAGGCCCTCGACGACGCCCATCACGGCGGCCTTGATCAACATCAGTGGGTCCAAATCCGGCTCCAGCGCAAAGCCGCGGATGATAGTGGCCGTGCGCCGGCGCGACGGTTGACCGGGTCGGTCACGGTCGCTACATTACTGACCGGTCAGTCATTAACGATGAACCTCCCCACCCCCGCTCCGACCCGCCAGCGCCGCAAGGAGACGCGGCCGCAGGAGTTGCTGGACGCCGCGCTCGCGCTGTTCGTCGAGAAGGGCTTCGCGGCCACGCGCGCGGAGGAAGTCGCCCACCGCGCCGGGGTGTCCAAGGGCACGCTCTACCTCTATTACCCGAGCAAGGAAGAGCTGTTCAAGGCGGTCGTGCGGGGCAACCTGTCGAACCTGATCGCCGAAGGCCTAGAACTCGCCGAAAACTTCAGCGGCAGCAGCTCCGAGCTGCTCGTCGAGTTGATGAACACCTGGTGGCAGCGCATCGGCGACACCCCGGCGGCCGGCATCCACAAGGTCGTGCTCGCCGAGGTGCGCAACTTCCCGGAGCTGGCCCAGTTCTACACCGACGAGGTGATGTTGCCCGCGGATCGGCTGTTCTCGGGCGCCGTGCAGCGCGGCATCGACCGCGGCGAGTTCCGCAACCTGCCCGCGCACGAGGTGGCGCATGCGCTGATGGCGCCGATGATCTTCCAGGCGCTGCACCGACATTCGCTGGGCGCCTGCCCGGTGCACGACGGCATCGAGTTCGATCCGGTGTCGATGATGCGCACCCAGCTCGATCTGCTGCTGCGCGGATTGGAAGTGCGCGATCCGCGGCCACCGAAGAAGGCCCGCCGCGCATGACGGCGGCGCGCCCGATCGCCCCTCTAGAATTTGCCCCGACCGCGCCCTCCGGAACCGACACGATGAACACCGAAATCGCCCGCTTCAACATGATCGAGCAGCAGATCCGCCCCTGGGAGGTGCTCGACCAGAACGTGCTGTCGCTGCTGTCCACGCTCAAGCGCGAGGACTTCGTGCCGCCCGGGCTGCGCGCGCTGGCCTTCGTCGACACCCAGGTGCCGCTGCTCGACGGCGACCCGTCCGGCCCGTGCATGCTCGAACCCAAGGTCGAGGCCCGGCTGCTGCAGGAGCTGCAGGTGCAGCGCCACGAGAAGGCGCTCGAGATCGGCGCCGGCTCGGGCTTCATGGCCGCGCTGCTGGCGCACCGCGCGCAGCAGGTGTTCACGCTCGAATGCCGGCCGGCGCTGGCCCACATGGCGCGCGAGAACCTGCGCCGCAGCGGCACCGTGAACGCCAGCGTGGTCGAGATCAGCGCCGCCGCGGGCGCGCGCGGCCTGCCCGGCGAAGCACCGTTCGACGTGATCCTGCTGTCCGGCTCGGTCGCCGAGGTGCCCCGTGCGCTGCTCGAGCAGCTGAAGATCGGCGGCCGGCTGGCCGCCATCGTCGGTGAGCTGCCGATCATGCGCGCGCGCCTGTTCACGCGCGTCGGGGAGACCGCCTGGTCCGACGTCGACCTCTTCGACACCGTGGCGCCGCGCCTGGAGGGCTTTGCCGAGCCCTCGCGGTTCGAGTTCTGAGCCCGGCCCCGGCGATGACTTGCGCGCACCGCCCGTCGCCGGGGATCGCCCTCAAAATCCCCGCAAAGCGCAACTCGTCGCATGCCGGCTGCGCGGCGCGGGCAGCGGCCCTATAACCGCGCGCTGCATCCCGCAGCCCCGAAGAGAAGTCCAGGAAGGAAAGCTCCCATGCGACCGTTGCGCACCAGCCTCACGAGGGCCGCGATCGCGGCCGCGATCGCCATCGGCGCCCCGCTGGCGGCCCAGGCGCAAAGCCTGCAGGCCTTGTACGAAGCGGCGCGCGGCTACGACGCCACGTTCCTGTCCGCCAAGGCGCTCGCCGACTCGGCCCAGTACCGCGCGGCGCAGAGCGAGGCGTTGGCACGGCCGTCGGCGGCCCTGGTCGGCAGCGCGACCTCGACCCGGATCGACCCGCAGTACGGTCCCAACGGCAGCAGCAACGCGTTGGCGGGCAGCCTGAACGGCCAGTACACGCTGTTCAATCGCGGCAACGATGCCACCATCGCCCAGGCGCGCGAGTCGCTGAAGTCGGCCCAGGCCGACCTCGAAAGCGCGCAGCAGGACCTGATCGTGCGCGTCGCCCAGGCGTATTTCGACGTGCTCGGCGCGCAGGACACGCTGGCCACCACGCGCGCCAACAAGGCGGCGATCTCAGAACAGCTCGCGTCGGCCAAGCGCAATTTCGAGGTCGGCACCGCGACCATCACCGACACCCGCGAGGCGCAGTCGCGCTTCGACCTGGCGGTCGCGCAGGAACTGCAAGCCGAGAACGACCTGCACACCAAGCGCATCGCGCTCGACCAGCTCGTCGGCCGCACCGGCATCACGCCCGAGCCGCTGCGCGTGCCGGTGGTCCTGCCCGCACCGCTGCCCGACAACGCGGAAGAATGGGTCACCGTCGGTGACACCCGGAGCCCGACCGTGCGCCGCGCCAAGGTCGCGCTCGACGTGGCCACGCTCGAGACCGCCAAGGCCCGCGCCGGCGGCCTGCCCACGCTGGCCGCGGTGGCCTCGGTGGGCACCGAGCGCGACACCGGCAACTACGTGCTGCGCGCCGGCACCAACAGGACGGCCACCGTCGGGCTGCAGCTCAACTGGCCGCTGTACACCGGCGGCGCGGTGCAGAACCGGCTGATGGAGACGCTGTCGCTGGAAGAGAAAGCGCGCAACGACCTCGACGCCGCGCGGCGCGGCGTCGCGCAAGGCGTGCGGGTCGCGTTCTACAACCTCAAGTCCGGCATCGCCCAGGTGAAGGCGCTGGAAGCCGCCGAAGCGTCGAGCAAGCTGTCGCTCGAAGCCACCCAGCTCGGCTACAAGGTCGGCGTGCGCGTCAACGTCGACGTGCTGAACGCGCAGTCGCAGCTCTACCAGACCCAGCGCGACCTGGCCCAGGCGCGCTACAACGTGCTGCTCGGCATCCTCAGGCTGCGCCAGGCCTCGGGCCAGCTCGACGATGCCGACATCGAGGCGGTGAACCGCCTGCTCGTGCCGTAGGCCCCGCCTTTACCCCCGGCGGCAATCCTTCTTCACGCCGCCGGCACGCGGCCGACACCGGCCCGGCCGCACACTGCGGGCAATCCACGCGGGCCCGCCCATGTTCACGCCCCCGACCTTGATCGCCGCGCACCGCTTCGGCCTGGGCGAACCCTCGCTCGACGTCGTGGGCGACGACCCCGCCGGCTGGCTGCGCGCGCAGATCGGTCCGGCCGATGCCCAGCGCGGCGACGCCCTGCCCGGATCCGCCCAGGCCTTGCGCGTGCACGCCGAGTTCCTGCGCCGGCAGCTCGCCGCGCGCCAGGCCGCGCCGACGGGCATGCCGATGGGTCCCGAGAGGCCGGCCGCGAACCCCTTGCGCGCCCTGGTGCGCGCCGACCTGCGCGCCCGTCTCGCCACCGCGGCCACGACGACCCGACCCTTCGCCGAACGCCTGGCGCTGTTCTGGAGCAACCACTTCACGGTCTCGATGGCCAAGGCCGGCGTGCGCGGCCTGGTCGGCGCCTTCGAGCGCGAGGCGATCCGGCCGCACATCGCCGGCTCGTTCGAGACGCTGCTGAACGCCGCCGTCAAGCACCCGGCCATGCTGCGCTACCTGGACAACGACTTCTCCGCCGGCCCCGACTCGCGCTTCGTGCGCCGCAACGAAGCGCGCGCCCGCGCCGCGGGCCGGCCCGCGCCGCGCATCACCGGGCTGAACGAGAACCTGGCGCGCGAGGTGATGGAACTGCACACCCTGGGCGCCACCGGCGACGGCGCCGCCTACGGCGGCTGGGGCGGCTACACGCAAGCCGACGTGACCGCGTTCGCGCGCGTGCTGACCGGCTGGCGCGTGCCGTTGCGCGAGCTGCTCGACGGTGGCGACCGGACCGTCGCCTTCGACGCCGCCTGGCACGAACCGGGCGAGCCGGTCGTTCTCGGCCGCCGTGTCGGCGACGGCGCACAGGCGCTGGACCAGGTGCTGCACGAGCTGGCGCAGCACCCGTCGACGAGCCGCTTCATCGCCACCAAGCTCGCCCGCCATTTCGTTGCCGACGACCCGCCGCCGACGCTGGTCGCGCGCCTGGCGGCCCGCTTCCGCGACACCAACGGCGACCTGCCGTCGGTGTACGCCACCCTGATCGCGGCGCGCGAAGCCTGGCTCGCCGGCACGCCGAAGCTGAAGACGCCGGAGGAGTTCGTCGTCGGCAGTGCGCGCCTGCTCGGCCTGGGCGAGCAGTTCTTCGCGCGGGCCCCCGACGGTGGCGCCGGCGCCTTGGGCCAGCGAGTGCAGGCCGCGCCCTCGCCGGCCGGCTGGCCGGACCGGGCCGTCGACTGGCTCGGCCCGGACGCGGTGTGGAAACGCGTCGAATGGGCGCGCCGCGTGGCCGAGCGCAGCAGCCGGCTCGTCGATGCGCGCGCGCTCGCCCAGGCCAGCCTCGGACCCGGCCTGAGCGCGACCAGCCGACAGCAGATCGAGCGCGCGGCCGACGGCCCGCAAGCCCTGGCGCTGCTCTTGCTGGCCCCCGAGTTCCAGCGCCGATAGGATCGAGGCCCATGCTGAATCGACGTCATCTCCTGGGCAGCGCGCTGGCCGCCCTGCCGCTGCTCGGCGTGGCCGCCGCACCGGCGGCCGGCGAGCGCCGGCTCGTCTTCGTCATCCTGCGCGGCGGACTGGACGGGCTGTGGGCCGCGCCGGTGCCCGGCGACCCGGCCTTCGCCGCCGCACGCGGCAGCCTGGCCGACTATGCCGAGCCGCCGCTGCCGCTCGCCGGCCCGTTCGCGCTGCACCCGCTGCTGGCGCAGACGCACGCGATGTACGGCCGCGGCGAACTGGCCGTGGTGCACGCGGTCGGGCTGCCCTATCGCGAGCGCTCGCACTTCGACGCCCAGCAAGTGCTCGAATCGGGCGGCACGCGGCCCTACGAGCTGTCCACCGGCTGGCTCGGCCGCGCCTTGCCGGCGCTCGGCCGCGCGCGCGCCGTCGCGCTGGACACCGCCGTGCCGCTGGTGCTGCGCGGGCCGGCCGCGGTGGACACCTGGGCACCGTCGGTGCTCGCCGAACCCTCGGCCGACCTCGTCGCGCGGCTGGCCGCGATGTACCGCAGCGACCCCGCGCTGGGCGGCGCACTGCAGCGCGCGCGCGAGTTGCGCGCCGACCCGACGATGGATGCCGGCCCCCACGCGAGCAACGGCGAGGCCGCCGCGGTGGCCCTGGCCGCCAAGGCCGCCGACCTGCTGCAGCGCGGCGCGAACATCGCCGTGCTCGAACTGAATGGCTGGGACTCGCATGCCCAACAGGCCGCACCGCAGGGCGCGCTGTCGCGCAACCTGCGCACGCTCGACGCGATGCTCGGTGCCTTGCGCGACGGGCTGCAGGCTGGCGGTGCCTGGGCCCGCACCGCAGTGCTGGTGGCCACCGAATTCGGCCGCGCGGTGGCCGTCAACGGCACCCAGGGCACCGACCACGGCAGCGGCGGCGTGGCCTTCGTCGCCGGCGGCGCGATCCGGGGTGGCCGCGTGATCGCCGACTGGCCCGGTCTGGCACCGAGCGACCGCTGGGAAGGCCGCGACCTGCGCACCACGACCGATCTGCGCGCGGTGCAGCGCACGCTGCTCGCCGACCACCTGGGCCTGCCGCGCGCGGTGCTGGATGGCAGCGTGCTGCCCGGCAGCGCCGCGCTGCCGAGGATGGACCTGCTGGCCTGAAGACCGCGCCTACCGGTCCGGCGGATCCAGCAGGCCCACCACCTCGGCGGCCATGCGCGCGGCGGCCCCGCGGTGCTCGGCTGCGAAAGCCAGCGCACGGCGAACCCAGTCCTCGCGCCGAGGATCTTCGGCCAGAGCGACGGCCCGGCGCACCGCGTCGGCGATGTCCACCGCACGCACCGAGGCCCCGGCGGCCAGCGACAGTTCGGCCGCCTGCGCGAAGTTGAAGGTGTGCGGACCCATCACCAGCGGGCAGCCGCAGGCCGCGGCCTCGATCAGGTTGTGCCCGCCCAGCGGCGCGAAGCTGCCGCCGAGCAGGGCCGCGTCGGCCAGGCCGTAATAGAGCGACATCTCGCCCACCGAGTCGCCGAGCCAGACATCGGCCTGCGCGGCGTCGGCACCGGGCCGCTCGCCCCAGCCGCTGCGCCGCAGCAGCGTCAGCCCGAAGCCCGGCACGATGCCGGCCACGGCATCGAAGCGCTGCGGGTGGCGCGGCACGAGCACGAGCAACGGCCGCGGCAACGGCAGCGCGGCCCAGGCGGCGAGCAGCGGCTCTTCCTCGCCCTCGCGCGTGCTCGTCGCCAGCAGCACCGGGCGGCCCAGGCCGCGCCGCCATGCGCGGCCGCGTTCCAGCATCGAGGCAGCGGGCGCGACGTCGAACTTCAGGTTGCCCATCACCTGCACCGGCGCCGCACCGGCCTCGCGCAGCCGACGCGCGTCGGCCTCGGTCTGCGCGAGCACGCGCGCGAACGAGGCCACCGCCGGTCGAATCAGCGCGCGCACGCGCTCGCCCCGGGCCTGGCTCTTCGCCGACAGCCGTGCATTCGCCAGCACCATCGGCAGCCCCGCCTGCCGCGCCGCCAAGAGCAGGTTCGGCCAGACCTCGGTCTCCATCAGCACGCCGACCGCGGGCCGGTGCCGGCGCAGGAAACGGCGCACCGCGCCCGGCGTGTCGTAAGGCAGCCAGGCCTGGCGGTCGTCCTCGCGCAGCAGGGCAAGCCCGGCTTCGCGGCCGGTCGCCGTGCCATGCGTGAGCAGCAGCCGCACACCGGGCCGCAGCGCGCGCAGCGCGTCGACCAGCGCCGCCGCGGCGCGCGTCTCGCCGAGCGAGACCGCATGGATCCAGACCCGCCCGGTGCCGGGTTCGCCATCGAAGCGGCCGAGTCGTTCGCGCAGCGCATGGCGGTACAGCGGCTCGTGCCGGCCACGCCACCAAAGCCGCGCCAGGTAGGCCGGCGTCGCCAGGCGCAGCAGCGACGAATACGCCGCCCGGGCCAGGCGCGCCTTCACGGCAGCGTTCAGTGCGCCGCCGCGGCGACCTGCGCGTCCGGTTTCACGCTGCGCAGCACGGCCATGAACCGCGCCTCGATGCGCTGCAGCGCCTCTTGCGTGTGGCCCTCGAAGCGCAGCACCAGCACCGGCGTCGTGTTCGACGCGCGGATCAGGCCGAAGCCGTCGGGGAAGTCCACGCGCAGGCCGTCGATGGTGCCGATCTCGCCGCCCGGGAACGCGAGCCGGCCGTCGGCCACGCGCGCCTGCAGCTCGGCCACCAGGCGGTGGTGCTCGCCTTCGGCGCAGGGCACGTTCAGCTCGGGGGTGTTGAAGCTGCTCGGCAGCGCGTCGAGCACGGCGCTCGGGTCGGCGGACCGGCTCAGGATCTCGAGCAGCCGGCCGGCGGTGTACATCGCGTCGTCGAAGCCGTACCAGCGCTCGCCGAAGAAGACATGGCCGCTCATCTCGCCGGCGAAGGGCGCGCCGGTCTCACGCAGCTTGGCCTTGATCAGCGAGTGGCCGGTCTTCCATTGCAGCGGCACGCCACCGGCGGCGCGGATCGCCTCGGGCAGGCGCTGCGAACACTTGACGTCGAAGATGATGGTGGCACCCGGCTTGCGCCCGAGGATGTCGCGCGCGAACAGCACCATCTGGCGGTCCGGATAGATGATGTGGCCATCCTTGGTGACGACGCCCAGGCGGTCGCCATCGCCGTCGAAGGCCAGGCCGAGTTCGCTGTCGGTCGCGTGCACGACCTTGATCAGATCGGCCAGGTTCTCCGGCTTGCTCGGGTCCGGGTGGTGGTTCGGGAAGTCGCCGTCGACCTTGGAATACAGGTCGACGACGTCGCAGCCCAGCGCGCGCAGGATCGCCGGCGCGGTGGCGCCCGGGATGCCGTTGCCCGAGTCGACGACGATCTTCATGCGCCGCGCGAGCTTGCAGTCGCGCGTGATCCGGTGCGCGTACTCGGCCG
Organism: uncultured beta proteobacterium; assembly: GCA_963788635.1. Taxonomy (GTDB): domain Bacteria; phylum Pseudomonadota; class Gammaproteobacteria; order Burkholderiales; family Burkholderiaceae_C; genus Rubrivivax. Next base: position 41,491 of record CAWBHE010000008.1, read on the forward strand.
TGATGTCCATCGCCGCGCTGCGCCCGCGGCCGACCGTGTAGCGCTCGGTCTCGATGCGTTCGCGCAAACGCTGGATCTCGTCGCCATAGATCGCGCGCGAGGCGAGCACCATCTTGAAGCCGTTGTAGTCCTTCGGGTTGTGGCTGCCGGTGACCTGGATGCCGCTCGAGCAGCGCCGCGCTTTGCGCGTCGCGGCCACGTAGTAGAGCATCGGCGTCGTCACCGCGCCGAGGTCGACGACATCGAGCCCGGTCGACGCCAGGCCCCGGATCAGCGCCGCCGCCAGGCCCGGACCGGACATCCGCCCGTCGCGACCCACCGCCACCGCGCGCTCGCCGGCGGCCAGCGCCTCGGAACCGAAGGCGCGGCCCAGATGTTCGGCGAAGGTCTCGTCGATGGTCTGTCCGACGATGCCGCGGATGTCGTAGGCCTTGAAGACCGAAGGATTGACTTGCATGGCGCGCCTGCGAAGCAAAGGTGCGGACGATTGTAGGCAGCCCCCTGCGCGCCCAGGCGCGCCGGCCGGCGCCGGCGACAGGTCCGAAAACGGCGAGTCGCCGCTTGGCCGCCGCCTATCATGAGCGCATGCACCTCGACGCCGATGCCGCTTACCTGGCCCTGAAGGCCCGCGATGCCCGCTTCGACGGCCGGCTGTTCGTCGGCGTCACGTCGACCGGCGTCTATTGCCGGCCGGTGTGCCGCGTGCGCACGCCACGGCGCGAGAACTGCCGCTTCTTCGACACCCGCGCGCAGGCCGAGGCAGCGGCCTTCAGGCCCTGCCTGAAATGCCGGCCCGAGATCGCGCCGGGGCTGTCGCAGATGGACTCGTCGCGCGCGCTGGCCGACAGCGCGGCGCGCGCGATCGAGCACGCCGTGCACGGCGGCGAAGGCGCGACGCTGCCGGCGATCGCCGAGCGCCTGGGCGTGACCGACCGCCACCTGCGCCGCATCTTCCAGGCCGCGCACGGCGTCGCGCCGCGCGACTACCTGACGACGCAGCGCCTGCTGCTCGCCAAGCAACTGCTCACCGACACGGCGCAGCCGGTGACGCAGGTCGCGCTGGCGAGCGGCTTCGACAGCCTGCGCCGCTTCAACGCCGCCTTCGCCGAGCGCTACCGGCTGAACCCGAGCGCGCTGCGCCGCCAGAGTGGCCGCGCAGCCGCCGAACACGGCCTGCGCCTGGCCTGGCGTCCGCCCTATGACGTGGAACAGGTTCTCGCCTTCTTCGCGCAGCGCGCGGTGGCCGGGGTCGAGCAGGTCGAGGGCGCGACGATCCGGCGCACGCTGGCCTGGCCGCACCGTGGCCAGCGCCTCGTCGGCTGGCTCGAAGCTCGCTTCGAACCGGATCGCCACGAAGTCCACCTGGCCACGTCGGCGAGCCTGTCGCCGGTGCTCGGCGCGCTGATGCAGCGCGTGCGCCAGGCGCTGGACCTGGACGCCGACCCGGCGCTGATCGACCCCGTGCTCGCGCGCCTGCCGCGGCCGGCGCGACCCGGCACGCGGCTGCCGGGCGCCTTCGACGGCTTCGAGCTGGCGGTGCGCGTGATCCTCGGCCAGCAGGTCAGCGTGAAGGCCGCGCAGACGCTGGTGTCGCGTCTGGTGCGGCGCTTCGGCGAGGCCGTCGAGACGCCGTTCGCCGCGCTGACGCATGTCTTTCCGTCGGCCACCGCGATCGCCTCGGCTCCGGCGGAGGTGGTCGGCATGCTGGGCATCGTGCGCCAGCGCGTGCGCGCGCTGCAGGCGCTGGCCGCGGCGGTGGCCGATGGCCGCATCGAGCTGGAGCGTGGCGCGCCGCTGGAGCCCACGCTGGACGCGCTGCGCGCGCTGCCGGGCATCGGCGAATGGACGACCCAGCTCATCGCGATGCGCGCGCTGGCCTGGCCCGACGCCTGGCCCGCCGCCGACATCGGCCTGATGAACGCGCTCGGCTCGCGCGACCCGAAACACCTCACCGCACTCGCCGAGGCCTGGCGCCCGTGGCGGGCGTATGCCGTCATGCGGCTGTGGCACCCGATGGAGAACCCGTCATGAACAACCCCCGTATCGAAGCGCAGGCCCGGATCCCGAGCCCGCTCGGCCCGCTGACGCTGGCTGCCACCGCGCAGGGCCTGGCCGGCGCCTGGTTCGACGATCAGGCGCATGGGCCGGGGCCGATAGCCGCGCCCGTCGACACGACCCATCCGCACCTGGCGCAGGCCGCGCGCGAGCTGCTGGCCTATTTCGGTGGCGCGGCGCGCGCCTTCAGCGTGCCGCTGGATGCCGCTGGCACGCCGTTCCAGCGTGCGGTCTGGCAGGCGCTGTGCGGCATCGCGCCCGGCACCACGACGACCTACGGCGAGATCGCCCGCCGCGTCGGCCGCCCGGCGGCGGTGCGCGCGGTCGGCGCAGCGGTCGGGCGCAACCCGGTGGGGATCATCGTGCCCTGCCATCGCGTGATCGGCAGCGACGGCTCGCTGACCGGCTACGCTGGCGGGCTCGATCGCAAGCGTGCCTTGCTTCGCCTGGAAAACGCGGCGGTCGTCGCCGAGGGGACTTGATGCGGCGCACCGACGTCACCGAGCTGGTCGCGCTGGCCGCGATATGGGGCGCATCGTTCCTGTTCATGCGCCTGGGCGCGGCCGAATTCGGCCCGGCGGCGCTGGTCTTCCTGCGCGTCGCCGGTGCCTCGCTGCTGCTGTTGCCGTTGATGGCCTGGCGCGGCGAGGGCCCCGCGCTGCGCCGGCACTGGCGCGCGATCGCGGTCGTCGGCGTGGTCAACTCGGCGCTGCCTTTCGCCTTCCTGATGGTCGCCGCGTTGACACTGGACGCAGGGCTGTCGGCGATCTTCAACGCGACCTCGCCGCTGTGGGCCGCGGCGATCGCCTGGGCCTGGCTCGGCCAGCGGCCGACACCGCTGCGCCTGCTCGGTCTGGCGACCGGCTTCGCCGGCGTGCTCGGCCTCGGGCTGGCCAACGCGAGCCTGGCACCGGGCGCGCACGGCGTGAGCCCGGCCTTGGGCATCCTGGCCTGCATCGCGGCGACCGCGCTCTACGGCTTCGCCGCGAACTACACGAAGACGCGGCTCACGGGCGTGCCCCCGATGGCCGTGGCCGCGGGCAGCCAGCTCGCCGCCAGCCTGGCCGCGCTGCTGCCGGCGCTGGCTTTCTGGCCCACGCACAACCCGGGCCCGGCCGCCTGGGCCGGCGCCGCCGTGCTCGCCTTCGCCTGCACCGGACTGGCCTACTGGATGTACTTTCGGCTCATTGCCAACGCTGGCGCGACGAACGCGATCGCGGTGACTTTTCTCGTCCCTGCCTTCGCCTTGCTCTGGGGCGCGGTCTTCCTGGGCGAACGGCTGACGGCGCCGATGATCGGCGGCTGCGCGGTGATTCTGGCCGGCACCGCGCTGGCCACCGGCTTGATCGGGCCCCGAATGGTACATTCGAGGCCCTGAAGCGCCGCTGCGGCGTGCCGAACCCCCGGGCAGCGCTTCGGAACCCTTCGCGGCCCACGCGCTTTCTTCATCGACCCGACGGGCTGCCGTCACGGCGGCATCGACCCGGGCGATCCGGCACCCTCGCAGCGAACAGCCCTGCCAAGGGCGCCTCGAAGAAGGCACGCGCGTCCCCTCGTCCACCCCCACGCCGCGCGCCGGTCGATACCGACCGGGTGCGCGCCGGCTCACTCACCGTCACCCGTCAACCCCGCACCCAAGGATCCGAATGGCCAAGGAAGAACTCATCGAAATGCAAGGCGTCGTCAACGAGATCCTGCCCGATCTGCGCTGCCGCGTCACACTGGAAAACGGCCACCAGCTGGTCGCGTACACGTCGGGCAAGATGCGCAAGAACCACATCCGCATCCTCGCCGGCGACAACGTGTCGCTGGAGCTTTCGCCCTACGACCTGAGCAAGGGCCGCATCACGTTCCGCCACCTCGAGCGCCGCGGCCCCGCGCCGACCCAGCGCCGCAGCCACTGAGCGGCATGGACGGCCGGGCATGATCCGCCTGCGCCTGTCTCTCGCGCTCGACTACGTCGTGGCCCCGCCAGGCTGCGACTTCATCTTCGACATCCACGCGGCGCACACGGCGCGCCAGCGCGTGCTCGAGGAATCGCTCACGCTCAGCCAGAGCTTGCCGTCGCGGATCGAAACCGACCCCGCCACGCACAACCGCACCCTCCGCCTGCGCGCGATGCCGGGCCCGCTGTGCGTGGCCTACAGCGCGACGGTGGACCTGCATCACCATGTCGAGGCGCCGGAGCAGATCGCCGAGGTACCGGTGGCGCAACTGCCCGCGTCGGTGCTGGGGTACATCTACCCCAGCCGTTACTGCCAGTCCGACCGGCTGTACCGGCTCGCGATGCGCGAGTTCGGTCACTGGCCGCAGGGATACCGCCGCGTGCAAGGCATCCGCGACTGGGTGCTGCAGCGAACGACCTTCACCCCGAACACGTCCAACGCCAACACGTCGGCAATCGACACGCTGCTGGAAACGGTGGGCGTGTGCCGCGACTTCGCGCACCTGATGATCGCGCTGTGCCGGGCGCTGAACATCCCGGCGCGCTTCACGACCGGCATCGACTACGGCGCCGACCCCGCGCTCGGGCCGACCGACTTCCACGCCTATGTCGAGGTCTACCTCGGCGGCCGCTGGTACCTGTTCGATCCCTCGGGCACGGCGATCCCGATGGGCTTCGTGCGCTTCGGCACCGGGCGCGATGCGGCCGATGTCGCGTTCGCGACGATCTTCGGCAGCGTGTCGTCGTCGGCGCCGCGCATCACGATCGAGGCCATCGCCGGCGACGACGGGCAGGTCGTGATGCCGCGTCACACCCGGGACGCGTTGTCCACCGACGACGGCGCCGCGCTCGCGCCGCCCTGACAGCGCGCCGCGACCGCCGGCGCCGCTTTCAGGCCTGCGCCAGCGCCACCAGCGCGCGCACGTCGGGCGCCGCGCCGATCGCGCGTGTCGCCGTGATCAGCGCGGCGCCGCGCGCGGCGCCGAGCACCGGATCGACGAGATCGTGGAACTTGGCGTCGAGCGCGGCGTCGCTCATCGGGCATTCGGTCGAGCCGATCGCGTGTTCGATCGCGACGTCGATGCGCCGGCCGTCGATCAGCCAGGCGCTGACCTGGACCGCGTCCTCGGCGATCGCGCGGTCGACCGTCGCGACCACCTTGCGCCGCAGCGCGACGACGTCGGCGCGCGTGACCACCGCGTCGGAGATACTCGGCCTCGGCGGCACGACCAAAGATCAGCCCCGCGGCGCAGCCGTGGTAGACGCTGAACTTGGCTTGCAGTCCGTCGGCCGGCTCCGTTTTGCCGGTCAGCTCGAGCACCAGCGGGTGCACCTTGAGCTCGATGCGTTCGACCTGCTCGGGCCGCACGCCCTGGTCGCGCAGCCGCACGCAGGCCTCGATGCTCGGGTGGATCACGATGCCGCAGGCGAAGGGCTTGTAGCTGTTGAAGCCGATCTCGAAGCGCTCGCCGAGCTCGTCCGTCGCCTCGCGCCAGTCGAACTTGGTCGACACCACCTGCGCGAAGCCGCGCGGCGCCTCCAGCGCACGCGCACTCGCGGTGAAGCCCTGGCTCGCGAGCAGCGCCGACATCAGCCCGGCGCGCGCCGCCGCGCCCGGGTGCAGCGGCTTGGTCATCGTGCCGAACTGTTCGCGCAGGCCGACCGGCTGCGACGCCGCGATGCCGATCGCCATCGCCGTGCGCTGCGCGTCCAGCCCGAGCAGGCGCGCGCAGCCGGCCGCCGCGCCGAGCATGCCGGTCGAACCGGTGATGTGCCAGCCGCGGTCGTAATGGTCGGGGTAGATCACGTTGCCCATCCGGCACGAGACATCGATGCCGAGCACCAGCGCGTCGATCAGCGCGCGCCCGCTGCTGCCCTGGTGCTCGGCCAGCGCGAGCACCGCCGAGGCCACCGGCCCGGCCGGGTGGATGATGGTCTTCAGGTGCGTGTCGTCGAAGTCGAAGGTGTGCGACGCGATGCCATTGACGAGCGCGGCGCTCGCGATGTCGACCCGTTCGCGGCGGCCGAGCAACGCCGCCTGCGGCGCCGGCTGCAGCATCTGCACCGCCGCCAGCGCGGCCTGCACCGCTTCATGCTGCGCCGCGCCGACCGCGCAGCCGAGCCAGTTGAGCAACGTGCGGTGCGCCTCGCGCTCGACCGCATCGCTCCAGCCGCGCGACGGGTGGCCGGCGACGAAGCGCGCGAGCGTCTGCGTGATCGGCGGCGCCTGGGTGTCGGCGCCGACGCTGGTGTTGCGGGCACCCGTTGGCGGCGTATGCGTCTCGGTCATGGCAAGCTCCTTGCTTTGAATGTCGATGGGGTCCGGACGCCTGCGTCCGGACCTTCGTGGGCGCCGACTCTAATGCCGACCTCGGCCGGGCGGCGAGAATGGCGGTCGCCGATGCCGACTTCGAACGGGCCATGGGCCGGAGGATCCCTTGCAGATCGCGAACATGATGGGCCCGCAGTGCCATGCCGCCGCCCGCGGCCCGGTCGGGATGCGGGCATGACCTGGTCGCTGCTCGCGCGCGACGACGACGGTCGCTTCGGCGTCGCGATCGCGAGCCGTTTCTTCGCCGTCGGCACCTTGTGCGTGCACACCCGCGCCGGTGTCGGCGCGCTCGCGACCCAGGCCTTGATGAACCCGCTGTACGGGCCGCAAGGCCTGGACCGGCTCGCGCGCGGCGAGAGCGCCGCCGCGGTGGTGGCGGCGCTGACCGGCGCCGATGCCGGCCGTTCGCAGCGCCAGCTGCACCTGCTTCCGGCGCAGGGGCCGGGCGCCGCGCACACCGGCAGCGACTGCGTCGGCTGGTGCGGCCACGAACTGTTCGACGACTTCAGCGTCGCCGGCAACATGCTCGTCGGCGAGGCCGTGCTGCAGGCCACCGCGGACGCTTTCGCCGCCAGCCGCGGCCGCCCGCTCGCGCAGCGGCTGATCGCCGCGATGCGCGCCGGCGAGGCCGCCGGCGGCGACAAGCGCGGGCGCCAGTCGGCGGCGCTGCGCATCCAGGGGCCCGAGGATTACGCCGAGCTCGACCTGCGCGTCGACGATCACGCCGACCCGCTCGCCGAGCTGCAGCGGCTGCACGACAAGAGCCTGGAACGCTGGCAGCCCTTCGTCGCCTGCCTGGCGCGCCGCGACGACCCCTGCGGCGAACTCGACCGCACCCGCATCGAGGCGCGCATCGAGCAGTTCAACGCCGCGCGCCGGCGCGAGGGCTGACGATGGCCTTGCTCGAGGTCAGCGCCCTGCGCACCCATTTCGCCACCGACGCGGGCGAGTTCGCCGCGGTCGACGGCGTCGACTTCGCCGTCGACGCCGGCCGAACGCTGGCGATCGTCGGCGAATCGGGCAGCGGCAAGAGCGTGACCGCGCTGTCGATCATGGGGCTGCTGGCGAAGCCGGCCGGACGCATCGCGGGCGGCTCGATCCGCTTCGAGGGGCGCGAGCTGGTCGGTCTGCCGGAGCGCGAGATGCAGGCGCTGCGCGGCAACCGCATCGCGATGGTGTTCCAGGAGCCGATGAGCTCGCTGAACCCGGCGTTCACGATCGGCGCGCAGATCGTCGAGGGCCTGCGCCGGCACCGCCGCATCGGCCGCGCCGAGGCCGAAGCACGCGCGCTGCAGATGCTCGAGCGCGTGCGCATCCCGGCGCCGGCGCAGCGCTTCCACGAGCACCCGCACAAGCTCTCGGGGGGCATGCGCCAGCGCGCGATGATCGCGATGGCGCTGGCCAACGAGCCGCGCCTGCTCATTGCCGACGAGCCGACGACGGCGCTCGACGTGACGATCCAGGCCCAGATCCTCGAGCTGATGCGCGAGCTGCAGCAGCAGACCGGCACCGCCGTCGTGCTGATCACGCACGATCTGGGCGTGGTCGCCGAGGTCGCCGACGAGGTCGCGGTGATGTACTGCGGCCGCATCGTCGAGCGGGCGCCGGTGGCGACGCTGTTCGCCGAGCCGCAGCATCCCTACACGATCGGGCTGCTCGGCTCGATGCCGCGCCTGCACGGCGAGCCGGCGCGGCTGGCGGCGATCGGCGGCCAGGTGCCCGGCCCGAGCGAGCGCCCCGCGGGCTGCGCCTTCGCCGACCGCTGCCCCTTCGCGCAGCCGCGCTGTCACGCCGAGGTACCGGCGCTGCGCGCGGTCGGCGACGACCACGCTGCAGCCTGCTGGCGCGCGCCGCTCGACGCCGACCAGTTGCTGGCGCGTCCCTTGCAAGCCCTCGCGCCATGACGCCGCTGCTGCAGATCGAAGGCCTGGTCAAGCATTTCCCGGTGCGCCGCGGGCTGTTCGGCCGCGCGACCGGCGCGGTGCGCGCCGTCGACGGCGTCGACCTCCGGCTCGAGGCCGGCCAGACGCTGGGCGTGGTCGGCGAATCGGGCTGCGGCAAGTCCACGCTCGGCCGGCTCGCGCTGCGCCTGATCGAGCCCAGCGCCGGCCGGGTGCTGTTCGACGGCACCGATCTGGGCACGCTCGACGCCGGCGCGCTGCGCGCCCAGCGGCGCGCGATGCAGATCATCTTCCAGGACCCGTACTCGTCGCTGAACCCGCGCATGACGGTGGGCCAGATCGTCGCCGAGCCGCTGGCGCTGCACGGGCTGCACCGCGGGCGCGAGCGCGAGCGCGTCGCCGAACTGCTGCGCACGGTGGGCCTGGCGGCCGAGCACGCCGCGCGCTACCCGCATGAATTCTCGGGCGGCCAGCGCCAGCGCGTGGGCATCGCGCGCGCGCTCGCGGTCGAGCCGAAGCTGATCGTCTGCGACGAGGCGGTGTCGGCGCTCGACGTCTCGGTGCAGGCCCAGGTGGTGAACCTGCTGCAGGACCTGCAGCAGCGCTTCGGCCTGGCCTACATCTTCATCGCGCACGACCTCGCGGTGGTCAAGCACATCGCCAGCCATGTCGCGGTGATGTACCTCGGCCGCGTCGTCGAGTTCGCGGCCAAGCGCGAGCTGTTCGCCGCGCCGCGCCACCCCTACACGCAGGCCTTGCTGTCGGCCATTCCGCTGCCCGAGCCGGCGCGCGGCCGACAGCGCCTGCTGCTCGGCGGCGACGTGCCGAGCCCGGCGAACCCGCCGTCGGGCTGCGCCTTCCACACCCGCTGCGCGCATGCGCGCGAGCGCTGCGCTCGGGAACGCCCGCCGCTGGCCGACGACGCCGGCCACCGCGTCGCCTGCCACTTCTGGCGCGAGATCGAGATGCCGGCTGCGCTGCGCGCGCCGCCGCCCCCCGTCAACCCCCGGCTGCAACGCCTGCAGTCGGCTTTCGTCACCCTTGCCAAGGAAACGACACCATGAAGAGACCCCTGCTCGCCGCCCTGCTGCTCGCCGCCGCGGCGCTCGCGCAAGCCCAGACGCTGCGCATCGGCCTGGCCGAGGACCCCGACGTGCTCGACCCGACGCTCGCGCGCAGCTTCGTCGGCCGCATCGTCTTCGCGGCGATGTGCGACAAGCTGGTCGACGTCGACGAGAAGCTGAACATCGTTCCGCAGCTCGCGACGAGCTGGCAATGGTCGGCCGACCACAAGGCGCTGACGATGAAGATCCGTCCCGGCGTGACCTTCCAGGACGGCGAGAAGCTCGACGCCGCGGCGGTCAAGTACAGCATCGAGCGCCACAAGACGATGCCCGGCTCGAACCGGCGCGGCGAGCTCGCACCGGTGACCAGCGTCGACGTGCTGGACCCGCTGACCGTGCGGCTGAACCTGAGCGCGCCGTTCGCGCCGCTGCTCGCCACGCTCGCCGACCGCGCCGGGATGATCGTCGCGCCGAAGGCCGCGGCGGCCGAGGGCGAGAAGTTCGGCGCGCATCCGGTCTGCGCCGGGCCGTTCAAGTTCGTCGAGCGCGTCGCGCAGGACCGCATCACGCTCGAGCGCTACGACGGCTACTGGAACAAGGCCGCAGTGCACTTCGACAAGATCGAGTACACGCCGATCCCCGACGCGACGGTGCGCCTGGCGAACCTGAAGTCAGGGCAGTTCGATTTCATCGAGCGTGTCGCGCCGTCGGACATCGCCGCGCTGGAGAAGGACAAGAAGCTCAAGGTCGCGCGCATCACCGAGATCGGCTACCAGGGCATCACGATCAACGTCGGCAAGAGCGCGCGTGCGCAGAGCAACCCGCTCGGCCGCGACGCGCGCGTGCGCGAAGCCTTCGAGCTGGCGCTCGACCGGCGCGGCCTGGCCCAGGTGGTGATGGACAACGAGGCGACGGTCGGCAACCAGTGGGTCGCGCCGAACAGCCCGTACTACGCGAAGAACATGCCGGTGCCCCAGCGCAACGTCGCGAAGGCGAAGGCACTGCTGAAGGCCGCCGGCGTCGAGCACCCGAGCTTCACGCTGTTGACCACCACCGCGTCCGACGCGCAACGCCTCGCGCTCGTGGTGCAGGCGATGACGCGCGACGCGGGCTTCGACGTCAAGATCCAGGCCGCCGAGTTCGCGACCTCGCTGAACATGGCCGACAAGGGCGACTTCGACGCCTACGTGCTGGCCTGGAGCGGCCGCGCCGACCCCGACGGCAACCTGTTCAGCTTCGACGGCTGCAAGCAGCCGCTGAACTACGCCGGCTACTGCGACGCCGAGACCGACAAGCTGCTCGCGCAGTCGCGCACCGAGCTCGATCCGGCGGCGCGCAAGAAGACCTACGAGCAGATCGCCGCACGCGTGCTGACGGCGCGGCCGATCGTCTATCTCTACCACCGCAACTGGCTCTGGGCCTACAACGCCAAGCTTTCCGGCGTGCGCGAGATCCCGGACGGTCTGCTGCGCGTGACCGACCTGAAGATGGCGCCCTGAACGGCCGAGGCGACGATGTTCGAGTACCTGCTCAGGCGCCTGGCCGGCATCGTGCCGACGCTGCTCTTCGTCTCGATGCTGATCTTCGGGCTGCAGCAGTTGCTGCCCGGCGATCCGGCGAAGATCCTCGCCGGCGAGGAGCAGGACCCGAGCGTCGTCGCCTACCTGCACAAGAAGCTGCACCTCGACGAGCCGCTGCCGATGCGCTACGCCTACTGGGTCGGCGGCGTGCTCAGGGGTGACCTGGGCGAGTCGGTCCGCTCGCAGGAGCCGGTGCTCGACCTGGTGCTCGAGAAGCTGCCGGTGACGGTGGAACTCGCGCTGCTCGCGATGGGCATCGCGCTCGTGATCGGCATCCCGGCCGGCATCGTCTCGGCGGTCGGGCGCGGCACCGCCTGGGACGCGGCGGCCAACCTGTTCGCGCTGTGGGGCATCTCGACGCCGAACTTCTGGCTCGGCATCCTGATGATCCTGCTGTTCTCGGTGCAGCTCGGCTGGCTGCCGGCGTCGGGCTATGTCAGCCCGTTCGAGGACTGGCGCGCCAACCTGGCTGCGATGGTGATGCCGGCCTTCGTGCTCGGCAACGCGATCGCCGCGGTGCTGATGCGACACACGCGCAGCGCGATGCTGCAGGTGCTCTCGAGCGACTACGTGCGCACCGCGCGCGCGAAGGGCCTGAGCGAGCCGGTCGTGGTGCTGCGCCACGCGCTGCGCAACGCGCTGACGCCGATCATCACGCTCGGCGCGCTCGAACTCGGCACGCTGCTGTCGGGCGCGGTGCTCACCGAACAGGTGTTCACGATCCCCGGCTTCGGCAAGCTGATCATCGATTCGGTGTTCAACCGCGACTACGCCGTCGTCCAAGGGGTGGTGCTCGTCACCGCCAGCGCCTACATCGCGCTCGGCCTGCTCGCCGACCTGGCCTACTTCGCGGTCAACCCGCGGCTGCGGGGTTGAGCATGGCACGCCTTAGCTCCGACGCCGGCCCCTGGCGCCGCGCCTGGCGCCGCCTGGCGCGGCGGCGCGGCGCGATGTTCGGCGCCGCGGTGGTGCTCGGCTTCGTGCTGCTCGCGCTGTTCGCCGGCAGCGTCGCCGCGCAAGACCCGATCGCCACCGACTGGGGCGCGATCCGCCAGGCGCCGTCCGCCGCGCACTGGTTCGGCACCGACGACATCGGCCGCGACGTGCTGTCGCGCGTCGTCTGGGGCACGCGGGCCTCGCTGCTCGCGGGCGTCGTGTCGGTCTCGATCTCGCTGCTGGTCGGCGTACCGATCGGGCTGGCCGCCGGCTTCCTGGGCGGGGCGGCCGATGCACTGATCTCGCGCCTGACGGATGCGTTCCTGGCCGTCCCGTTCCTGATCCTGGCGATCGCGATGGCGGCCTTCCTGGGGCCCAGCCTCACCAACGCGATGATCGCCATCGGCGTCTCGGCCACGCCGGTCTTCGTGCGCCTGACGCGTGCCCAGGTGCTGGGCGTGAAGGTCGAGGATTACATCGAGGCCGCGCGCGCGGTCGGCAACCCGCCCTGGCGCATCGCGCTGCGCCACGTGCTGCCCAACATCGTCGCGCCGCTGATCGTGCAGGCCACGCTGGCGATCGCCGGCGCGGTGATCGCCGAGGCCAGCCTGTCCTTCCTCGGCCTCGGCCAGCAGCCGCCGGCGCCGAGCTGGGGCAGCATGCTCAACACGGCGAAGAACTACATCGACAACGCGCCGTGGATGGCGGTCTGGCCGGGGCTGGCGATCTTCCTGCTCGTGCTCGCCTTCAACCTGCTCGGCGACGGCCTGCGCGACGCGCTCGATCCGCGCCAGCGTTGAGCCGGCGCGGCCTGACGACGGCCCCTTGAAAGCGGTGGCGTCAGCCGCATCTATCGGCTATGCAAGCCGATATCCGTCAACCCCTTCCGGCCCGCCTGCACAGCTTGGCGGCCTTGGCCGGGCTTCTGGAGCGTCTTGAGAGCCAGCCGATGTCGGTCAGTGCCGAGCAGTATCGGCGCGTCGCGCAGCAGGTCTCGGCGCTGCTCGCGACGGCCAAGGCCGATGCCTATCTCGACGCGTTGCTCGCTGCCGCGCCGGCCACGGCGGCGCTCTACGAGAACCTGAACTACGTCCATGCCGGCCTGTGCCGCGCCCCGCTCGAAGCGGCGCTGAATGCCGAGTTGTCGGCCAGCGCAGCAATCGACAAGGCGCGCCGCGCCCGCTGAAGTTCAGGCACCCTGAAAAGCGAAACGGCGCCTAAGCGCCGTTTGCTGCCTTTGCGCCGATGCCCATTGCAGGCATCGGCGATCTTGGCGTCCCCAAGGGGATTCGAACCCCTGTTACAACCGTGAAAGGGTCGTGTCCTAGGCCTCTAGACGATGGGGACTCGTTCCGTCACGACTCGAACTGCGCCTGTCTTGGTGGTGGAGGTAAGCGGGATCGAACCGCTGACCTCTTGCATGCCATGCAAGCGCTCTCCCAGCTGAGCTATACCCCCGAAACTCTTCAAGCTGACGCCGTTCAAGCGAGCCTCAAAGTATAGCGCAAGCTTCAAACGTGCTGCAATCGGCTGAGCACCGCATCGCGCGTGAACAGCGCGAGCACGGCGTCGATCGACGGCGTCTGCACCCGGCCGCAGACCAGCACGCGCAGCGCCGGCGCGAGTTGCGGCATCTTCAGCTGGTGCGCGGCCAGCGTCTGCTTCATTGCGCCGGCGATCGCGGCCTTGTCCCAGTCGACTTCGGTCAGGCGCTCGCGCAGCTCGCGCAGCGCCGGCTTCAGCGCTTCGGCAACATGGTCGCGCAGGTCCTCGTCGCGCGGGGTCACCGGCACGAAGAGCATCTCGACCCAGTCGGTGAGCTCGACCACCGTGCTGCAGCGGTCCTTGAACAGCGCGCTCGCACGCGCCAGGCGGTCGGTGTCGTCGACCGCGACGCCGCGCGTCGCCAGCTGCTGCCGTACGAGCGTGGCCAGGCGGGCGTCGTCGGCCTGCTTCAGGTGGTGCGCGTTGACCCAGGCCAGCTTGGCCGGATCCCATTGCGCCGGGCTCTTCGCGAGATGGCTGCCGTCGAACCACTGGACCATCTGCTCGCGCGTGAACAGCTCGTCGTCGCCGTGGCTCCAGCCCAGGCGCGCCAGGTAGTTCAGCATCGCCTCGGGCAGGTAGCCCATCTCTTCGTAGGCGGTGACGCTGACCGCGCCGCGGCGCTTGCTCAGCTTCTGGCCGTCGTCGCCGAGGATGATCGGGCAATGCCCGAACTGCGGCAGCGGCGCGCCCAGCGCGCGGAAGATGTTGATCTGCCAGGGCGTGTTGTTGATGTGCTCGTCGCCGCGGAAGACATGCGTGATGCGCATGTCCCAGTCGTCGACGACGACGGCGAAGTTGTAGGTCGGGATCCCGAGCGCCCCGTCGGCCGCCCCTTCGGGCGCCGGCCGCAGGATGATCAGGTCGTCGATCTCGGCGTTCGCGATCGAGATCGGGCCCTTGACCAGGTCGTCCCAGCTCACGACGCCGTGCAGCGGGTTGGCGAAGCGCACCACCGGCTTCGCGCCCACAGGCACCGGCGGCAGCGTCTTGCCGGGCTCGGGGCGCCAGCGGCCGTCGTAGCGCGTCTTTTCGCCGCGCGCGCGCTGCGCCTCGCGCATCGCGTCCAGTTCCTCGGGCGTGCACCAGCAGCGGTAGGCGGTGCCGGCGGCGATCATCTGCTCGACCACCGCGTGATAGCGCTCCAGGCGCTGCATCTGGTAGATCGGGCCTTCGTCGTACTCGAGCCCGAGCCAATGCATCGAGTCGAGGATCTGCTGCACCGAGTCCTGCGTCGAGCGCGCGACGTCGGTGTCCTCGATGCGCAGCACGAACTGGCCGCCGTGGTGGCGCGCGTAGGCCCAGGAGTACAGCGCGGTGCGCGCGGTGCCCAGGTGCAGGAAGCCCGTCGGCGACGGGGCGATGCGGGTGCGAACCAGGGTCGACGAGGTCATGCGAGCAGGGCCAGCCCGCGCTGCAGGTCGGCCTTCAGGTCTTCGATGTGTTCCAGGCCCACGGCGACGCGGATCAAGCCCTGCGTGATGCCGGCCGCCTGGCGCTGGACTTCGGTCAACCGGCCGTGCGAGGTGCTGGCCGGGTGCGTGATCGTGGTCTTCGTGTCGCCCAGGTTCGCGGTGATCGAGCAGATGCGCGTCGCGTCGATCGTCGCGAAGGCGCCCGCCCGCTCGCCCTTGACGACGAAGGACACCACCGCGCCGCCGCTGCCCGACTGCTGCGCCATCGCCAGCGCGTGCTGCGGGTGCGAGGCCAAGCCGGGGTAGTAGACGCGCTCGACCGCCGGCTGGTCTTCGAGCCACTGCGCGAGTTCGAGCGCGCGCGCACTCTGCGCCTGCATGCGCACCGACAGCGTCTCCAGACCCTTCAGCACCACCCAGGCGTTGAACGGCGACAGGCTCATGCCCGCGCTGCGCATCACCGGCAGCAGCTTGGCGTCGATCAACTCGGCCGGCGCGCACACCGCACCGGCGATCACGCGCCCCTGCCCGTCCAGGTACTTGGTGCCCGAATGCACGATCAGGTCGGCGCCCAGCGTCGCCGGCCGCTGCAGCGCCGGCGAGCAAAAGCAGTTGTCCACCGCGAGCAGCGCGCCGCCGGCATGCGCCACGCCGGCGAGCGCGGCGATGTCGCAGACCTCGGTCAGCGGGTTGCTCGGCGTCTCGGCGAACAGCAGCTTCGTCGTCGGCCGCATCGCCGCGCGCCATTGCGCGACGTCGGTCTGCGAGACGAATGTCGTCTCGACGCCGAACTTGGCGAAATCCTGCAGCAGCTTGATCGTCGAGCCGAACACGCTTTGCGAGCAGACGACATGGTCGCCCGCCTTGAGCAGGCCCATCACGACGAGCAGGATCGCCGCCATCCCGCTGCTCGCGGCGATGCAGCCGCTGGTGCCTTCCATCGCCGCCAGGCGGCGCTCCATCATCGTGACGGTGGGGTTCGAGAAGCGGCTGTAGACGAAGGCCTCTTCCTCGTTCGCGAAACGCGCGGCCGCGGTGGCCGCGTCGGGGTGGACGAAGGAGCTGGTCAGGAACAGCGCCTCCGAGTTCTCGCCCCAGCGCGACGGCGGCAGGCCTTCGCGCACCGCCAGCGTGTCGAGCCGGGCATCGGCGGGCAGGTCGACGCGCGGGATCATCGGCTCTCCTCGGCGGCGCCTTGCAGCGCCAGGCGCGAGCGCGGCTGCGACTCGTCCTCTTCGAACTGCAGCCGGCGCTGGGACTCCATCGTCGCGAAGTCCTCCGCGCTCACGTCGCCGGTGACGTAGTGGCCGTCGAAGCAGCTCGCCTCGAAGCCGTCGAGCTTGGGGTTCAGCGCGCCGACCACGCGCTTCATCGCATCGACGTCCTGGTAGATCAGCGCGTCGGCGCCGATGAACTGGCGGATCTCCTCGATCGTGCGGTTGTGCGCGATCAGCTCTTCTTTGGTCGGCATGTCGATGCCATAGACGTTCGGGTAGCGCACCGGCGGCGCCGCCGACGCCATGTAGACGCGCCGCGCGCCGGCCTCGCGCGCCATCTGCACGATCTCCTTGCTCGTCGTGCCGCGCACGATCGAATCGTCGACGAGCAGCACGTTGCGGCCCTTGAACTCGACGCCGATCGCGTTGAGCTTCTGGCGCACGCTCTTCTTGCGCACCGCCTGTCCCGGCATGATGAAGGTGCGGCCGACGTAGCGGTTCTTGACGAAGCCTTCGCGGTAGGGCTTGCCGATCTTCTGCGCCAGCTGCATCGCGCTCGGCCGGCTCGATTCGGGGATCGGGATCACGACGTCGATCTCGCTCGGCGGCATCGTCGAGATCAGCCGCTGCGCCAGCGTCTCGCCCAGGTTCAGCCGCGCCTGGTAGACCGAGATGCCGTCCATCACCGAATCGGGCCGCGCCAGGTAGACGAACTCGAACATGCACGGGTACAGCCGCGGCGACACGGCGCACTGGCGCGCGTGCATGCCGCCTTCGAGGTCGACGAACACCGCCTCGCCGGGCGCCACGTCGCGCAGCACCTCGTGCCCGGTGCCAACGATCGCCACCGACTCGCTCGCCAGCATCACCGCGCCGTCCGGCCCCTTGCCCAGGCACAGCGGGCGGATGCCGAAGGGGTCGCGGAACGCGAGCAGCCCGTAGCCGGCGATCAGCGCGACCACCGCGTACGAGCCCTTCACGCGCCGGTGCACCGCGGCCACCGCCTTGAAGATCGCGTCCGGCGTCAGCGGCAGGTCGCGCGCGGCCAGTTCGAGCTCGTGCGCGAGGATGTTGATCAGCACCTCGGTGTCGCTCTCGGTGTTGATGTGGCGGCGGTCGATCGCGAACAGCTCGTCCTTCAGCGCGTGCGCGTTGGTCAGGTTGCCGTTGTGAACGAGCACGATGCCGAACGGGGCGTTGACGTAGAACGGCTGCGCCTCCTCCTCGCTGTAGGCGTTGCCGGCGGTCGGATAGCGCACCTGGCCCAGGCCCACCGGGCCGGGCAGCGCGCGCATGTTGCGCGTGCGGAAGACGTCGCGCACCATGCCGTGCGCCTTGTGCATGAAGCACTTGGTGCCGAGCATCGTGACGATGCCGGCGGCGTCTTGCCCGCGGTGCTGCAGCAGCAGCAGCGCGTCGTAGATCAACTGGTTGGCGGGCGCCTTCGAGATGACGCCGACGATGCCGCACATGGTGGGTTTCCTTTCAGGCCGCGCCGGGCCGCCCGAAGTGGACTGCGGCCCCCTCGGGGTGACGCGAACGAAGTGAGCTTGGGGGCAGGATCGTGGCCGGCAGCCAATGCGCCAGCTGGGCTGGCAACACGGGCTTGAGCCCTTGCAGCGACATATTGAGCCACAGCGCGCCGTGCGAGCGCTGCCAGCCGGTTGATTGTGCGGCCGGCGTCAGGGCGACGACGGTCGCCAGCGCCAGCAGCAGCACCGCGCCGCGCAGCAGGCCGAAGCCGGCGCCGAGCCCGCGGTCGGCCAGCGACAGCGGCGTCGCGCGAACGAACATCCGGATCAGCCGCGCGATCAGGCCCCAAACGAGCAACGCCGCGAGGAAACAGGCAATGAACGCCGCCGCGTGGTTGAGCGCCGACCCGGGGCTGCCCACCGGCAGGTAGGGCGCCGCCAGCGGCGCGAACCATTGCGCCGCGAACCAGGCCACGAGCCAACCGGCGAGCGACATCAGCTCGAACACGAAGCCGCGCACCAGGCCGACCAGCATCGACACCGCCAGCACGGCCAGCAACGCCCAGTCGACCCAGCCGACCTGGGCCAGGGGCGCCGGCATCACAGCGCGAGCACCGCGGCGGGCAGGCCAGCGCTCTTCAGTCGGGCGCCGACGCTGTCGGCCTCGGCGCGGCTCGCGAACGGGCCGACGCGCACCCGGGTGCGCTTGCCGGCGGTCGTTTCGACCGCCTGGGTGTAGGTCTTCAAGCCGAGCTTCTCGACGCGCTGTCGCACCTCGTGCAGCGTCGCCGGGTCGCCGTAGGCGCCGACCTGGACGACGAAGCGGCCGGACACCGGCGCCGCAGCCGAAGCGCCGGCCAGCAAGGCCTTGGCACGCGCTGCATCGGCGGCCTCGGCGTGCACAGGAACGGGCGCCGGCGCCGGCCTCTTGGGCTCGGCCGGGGTCGGCGCCGGAGCGGGCGTCGCGGCCGGCTTTTGGGGCTCGGGGCCGGTGCCGGTCCCTGGGCCTTGGGTTCGACCACCGCAGCGGCCACCGGCTCGGCCCGGGGCGGCGACCGGTCTTCGACGGCCGCCTTGGGCGGTGTCTGCGAGGCGGTCGGCGCGGCCGACGCCGCCGGAGCCGGCCCACCCGATCGGGCCACCTCGATCGGCAGATCCACCGGAATCGGCCGTGGCCGGGTGTCGAAGACGAGCGGAAAGCCGACGATGCCGACCGCCAGCAGCACGACGGCACCGATCAAGCGTTGACGCGCCCTCGTGCGTGCCGCCTGCACCGCGGCGTCATCGCCGGCGGGGGGCGGCGAGCGACGCTCGGTGGGTCGGGTCTTGCGCTGGAAGAAGGACGGCAGGGGCATTCAGGCAGGAAGTCAGCCGACGTGGCGGGCCGTCAGGCGCGGCAGGCCGTCCTTCAGGACGCCGCCCACGGTGTAGAACGAACCGAAGACGACGATTCTATCGGTCGGGTCCGCGCCGGCCGCCGCGGCACGCAGCGCATCGGCCGGCGAGGCGTGACAGACGGTGTCCGCGGCCGGCCCGAGCAGCGCGGCCAGCTCCGTCGCACGCGCGCCGCGCGCGGTCGGCAGGTCGCAAAGATGCCAGTGGTCGACGAGCGGCCGGATCGCCGCCAGCGCGCCCGCGATGTCCTTGTCGCGCATCATGCCCAGCACCGCATGCGTGCGTGGGTAGAAGCCCATCGCGTCCAGGTTCGCCGCCAGCGCGGCCACCGACTGCGGGTTGTGCGCGACGTCGAGCACCAGCGCCGGCTGGCCCGGCACGATCTGGAAGCGGCCCGGCAGGTCGACCGTCGCGAAGCCGTTGCGCACCGCCTGCGCCGTGATCGGCAGCCGGTCGCGCAGCGCCTCGAAGGCGGCGAGAACGCCGGCCGCGTTGAGCAGCTGGTTCGCGCCGCGCAGCGCCGGGTAGGCCAGTCCGCTGTAGCGCCGGCCGCGGCCGGACCAGGCCCATTGCTGGCGGTCGCCGCTGTGGTTGAAGTCGCGCCCGACCAGCCACAGGTCGGCGCCGATCTCGCGCGCGTGGTCGATCACGCTGCGCGGCGGCGCCGGGTCGCTGACGATCGCCGGCTTGCCCGGCCGCATGATGTGCGCCTTCTCGCGCCCGATCGATTCGCGGTCCGGGCCCAGGAACTCGGTGTGGTCGAGCGCGATGCTGGTGATGACGGCGCAATCGGCATCGAAGGCGTTGACCGAATCGAAGCGGCCGCCGAGGCCGACCTCGAGGATCACGAGGTCGAGCCCGGCCTGCGACAGCAGTCGCGCGATGACGAGCGTGGTGAACTCGAACTTGGTCAGCCCGATCTCGCCGCGCGCGCGCTCGACGGCCTCGAAATGCGGCAGCAGCTCGGCCGCCGCCACCGGCCGGCCGCCGACGCGGCAGCGTTCCTCGAAATGCACCAACTCGGGCTTCTGGTACAGCCCGACGCGGTAGCCGGCCTGCAGCGCGATCGCCTCGAGCATCGCGCAGGTCGAGCCCTTGCCGTTCGTGCCGGCGACGCTGATCACCGGCGCCGTGAACGCGATGCCCAGGCGGCGGCGGACCTCGACCGTGCGCTCGAGCGAGAGGTCCATCGACTTCGGATGCAGGCGCTCGCAATGCGCGAGCCAGTCGGCCAGGGTGTTCATGGAGCCCCCACGCTCCCCGCGGTCGCTGCCTTGCAGGCCGCGTCGGGCCCAGGGCCCGACCCCTCGTCAGGCACGCGCAGTCCACCGGACTGCGCGTGTCCGGGCTCGGCCCCCCGAGGGGGCTCTTGCAGCGGACCGGCGGAGCCGGTTCCGCGCAAGTCACGGGGTCCCATCAGGCCACCGCGTCGGCGCCCTGGCGCTGCAACATGGCCAGCGAGCGGGCGATGGTGCTGCGCAGCTGGCGGCGGTCGACGATCATGTCGAGCGCGCCCTTCGTGAGCAGGAACTCGCTGCGCTGGAAGCCTTCGGGCAGTTTCTCGCGCACGGTGTTCTCGATCACGCGCGGCCCGGCGAAGCCGATCAGCGCCTTCGGCTCGGCGATCACGATATCGCCGACGAAGGCGAAGCTCGCCGAGACGCCGCCCATCGTCGGGTCGGTCAGCACGCTGACATAGGGCAGATCCGCCTTCGCCAGCCGCGTCAGCGCGGCGTTGGTCTTGGCCATCTGCAGCAGGCTGAGCAGGCCCTCCTGCATGCGCGCGCCGCCGGTCGCGGTGAAGCTGACGAAGGGCAGCTTCTGCTCGACCGCGGCCTCGACGCCGCGCACGAAGCGCTCGCCGACCACCGAGCCCATCGAGCCGCCCATGAAGTCGAACTCGAAGCAGGCCGCGACCAGCGGCACGCTCATCACCGCGCCGCCCATCACGACCAGCGCGTCGGTCTCGCCGGTGGTCTCGAGCGCGGCCTTCAGCCGCTCGGGGTACTTCTTGCTGTCCTTGAACTTGAGCGCGTCGACCGGCAGCACTTCCTGGCCGATTTCCCAGCGCCCCTCGGCGTCGAGGAACGCGTCCAGCCGGGCGCGCGCGCCGATCCGGTGGTGGTGGTCGCACTTCGGGCAGACGTTCAGGTTCTGGTCGAGGTCGGTCTTGTAGAGCACGGTCTCGCAGGCCGGGCACTTGACCCACAGCCCTTCCGGCACCGTGCGACGCTCGCTCGGATCGGTGGGCTGGATCTTCGGCGGCAGCAGCTTTTCCAACCAGCTCATCGGGTCACTCCTTGTCTTTCGCGTCCACGCCATCGAGGGCGGCGCGGATCTCGGCCATGAAGGCGCGGGCCGCAGGGGCCGCATTGTCGCGACTCTGGACTTCGAGGATCTGCACCAGCCTCGAGCCGATGACCACCGCGTCGGCGACGCGGGCCACGGCGCGGGCGGTCGCCGCATCGCGGATGCCGAAGCCGACGCCGACCGGCACGTTCACGTGGGCGCGGATGCGTGGCAGCATCGCCGCCACCGCCGCCGTGTCCAGATGGCCTGCGCCGGTGACGCCCTTCAGCGACACATAGTACACATAGCCGCTCGCGATGCGGCCGACCTCGCGCATGCGCGCGTCGGTGCTGGTCGGCGCGAGCAGGAAGATCAGGTCCAGCCCGGCCGCCTTCAGCCGCGCCGCGAAGGCCTCGCATTCCTCGGGCGGGTAGTCGACGACGAGCACGCCGTCGACGCCGGCCTCGCGCGCCGCGGTGATGAAGGCGCCCTCGCCTTCGCGCTGGTCGTAGCGCTCGATCGGGTTCGCGTAGCCCATCAGCACGACCGGCGTCTTCGCGTTCTTCGTGCGGAACTCGCGCACCGCAGCCAGCACCTGCGCCAGCCCGATCCCGCGCGCCAGCGCGCGCTCGCTCGCCTTCTGGATCACCGGGCCGTCGGCCATCGGGTCGGAGAACGGCACGCCGAGCTCGATGACGTCGGCGCCGCCGTCGGCCAGCGCCTGCATGATCTCGGCCGTGGCGTCGGCGAACGGGTCGCCGCAGCAGATGTACGGGATCAGCGCCTGGCGACCTTGCGCCTTCAGCGCCTCGAAGGTTGCGGCGATGCGGCTCACAGCACACCACCCTTCGTCAACGACGCGACGGTGTTGATGTCCTTGTCGCCGCGCCCCGAAAGGTTGACCAGGATGTGCTGGTCGGGGCGCATCGTCCGCGCGAGCTTCATCGCGTAGGCGAAGGCGTGGCTCGATTCGAGCGCCGGGATGATGCCTTCCTTGCGGCACAGGTGGTGGAAGGCGGCCAGCGCCTCGTCGTCGGTGATGCCGACGTATTCGGCGCGGCCGATGTCCTTCAGGTACGCGTGCTCGGGGCCGACGCCCGGGTAGTCCAGGCCGGCCGACACCGAATGGGTCTCGATGATCTGGCCGTTGGCGTCCTGCAGCAGGTAGGTGCGGTTGCCGTGCAGCACGCCCGGCGAGCCGGCCGACAGCGACGCCGCGTGGCGCCCGGTCTCGAGCCCTTCTCCCGCCGCCTCGACGCCGATCAGGCGCACGCCTTCGATACGGGATGTACGGGTAGAAGATGCCCATCGCGTTGCTGCCGCCGCCGACGCAGGCGATCACCGCATCGGGCTGGCGCCGGCCACCGAGCATCTCGGGCATCTGCACCAGGCATTCGTCGCCGATCACGCGCTGGAAGTCGCGCACCATCATCGGGTACGGGTGCGGACCGGCCACCGTGCCGATGATGTAGAAGGTGTTCTCGACGTTGGTGACCCAGTCGCGCAGCGCTTCGTTGAGCGCGTCCTTCAGCGTCTTGCTGCCGCTCTCGACCGGCACGACCGTCGCGCCGAGCAGGTTCATGCGGAAGACGTTCGGGCTCTGGCGCTTGACGTCCTCGCTGCCCATGTAGACGACGCACTCGAGCCCGTAGCGCGCGCAGATCGTCGCGGTGGCGACGCCGTGCTGGCCGGCGCCGGTCTCGGCGATGACGCGCGGCTTGCCCATGCGCCGCGCCAGCAGCGCCTGGCCGATGGTGTTGTTGATCTTGTGCGCGCCGGTGTGGTTCAGGTCCTCGCGCTTGAGGTAGATCTGCGCGCCGCCGAGCTCGCGGCTGGTGCGCGCGGCGTGGTAGACCGGGCTCGGCCGGCCGACGAAATGCTTCAGCTCGTAGGCGAACTCGGCCTGGAACTCGGCGTCGTCGCGGTACTTCTCGTAGGCCGCGGTGAGCTCGTCGAGCGCGTGGATCAGCGTCTCGGCGACGAAGGTGCCGCCGTAGGGCCCGAAATGCCCGCGGGCATCGGGTTGGTCGTAGTTCAGCATCGTGGGTGTCTTGGATTCAGGCTGCGGCGATGCGGTCGTCGGCCTCCCGCACCGCCTTGCAGAACCGGCGCATCAGGGCGGCATTCTTGATGCCCTTGCCCTGTTCCACGCCGGAGCTCACGTCAACGGCCCAGGGCCGGACGCGAAGCACCCCATCGGTCACGTTGGCAGGACTCAACCCACCAGACAAAACGACCGGAAGGGGCACGCTTGGTGGAATCAGTGACCAATCGAAGACCTTCCCGCTCCCGCCATAAGCCTCGACATGGGTGTCGAGCAGCAGGGCCTGTGCGCTCGGGTAGCGCGCCGCGAAGTCTAGCAAATCGAGGCCCCCGCCGCCGGGCACGGCGGCGTCGGAAGACCCCATGCGCGCCGCACGGATGTAGGGCCGGCCGGCGGCCGCGCATTGCTCGGGTGTCTCGTCGCCATGGAACTGCAGCAGCGCCTGCGGCAGCGCATCGGCGGCATGGCGCAGCTCGGCCGGCGACGCGTTGACGAACAGCAGCACCGGCGTCACGAAGGGCGGCAGCCGCGCGACCAGTTCGACCGCGCGCGCCAGGCGTCACGTGGCGCGGGCTCTTCGCGTAGAGCACGAAGCCGAGCGCGTCGGCGCCGGCGTCGATCGCGTCGTCGACATCGGCCTCGCGCGTCAGGCCGCAGATCTTGATCCGGGTTCGACTCATCGCCGCGATACGGTCAAGCGGACGCCGCGGACGGGCTCCGCCCGGCCGCCGGCGTCGCCCGCGGGCAAGCAGGCCCGCGGGCCCTCGCAGGCGAGAAACAGTCCGCAGGGACTGTTTCTCGTCGCTGCTCGGCCCCCTCGAGGGGGAGCGCCGCAGGCGCTTCGGGGGTGGTCAAGGTATCCAGTCGAAAGCCGGCGTGTGCTCGGGAATGCCATGGACCGGATCGTAGTACGGCCCCAGGAAGTACAGCCCGTCGGCGGGAAAGGTCGGCGCCGCGGCGTCGCGGCTGCGCGCGGCGAGCACCGCGCCGAGCCAGTCCGGCCGCTCGCGGCCGCTGCCCACCGCGACCAGGCAGCCGACGATGTTGCGCAGCATGTGGTGCAGGAAGGCGCTGCCGTCGAAGTCGAAGCGCCAGTAGGCGCCGTGGCGCGCGATGCCGATCGCGTTCAAGGTCTTCACCGGCGTCGCCGCCTGGCAGCCGGCGGCGCGGAACGACGTGAAGTCGTGCTCGCCGATCAGGTGCGCCGCGGCGGCACGCATCGCGTCACCGTCCAGCGGCCGGAACACCCAGCCGCAGACCCCGCTCTCCAGGGCCGGCCGCACGGGGGACTCGAGGATCAGGAAGCGGTAGCGTCGGCCGCGCGCGCTGTTGCGCGCATGGAAGCCGGCGTCGACCGTCCGGCACCACTGCACCGCCACCTCGGGCGGCAGGAAGCGGTTCGTGCCGCGCACCCACGAGAAGGCGTCGCGTTCGACCGGCGGGTCGAGGTGGACGACCTGGTTCAACCCGTGCACGCCGGCGTCGGTGCGGCCGGCGCAGACGGTGGCGACCGGGGCCGCGGCGAAGGCGGACAGCGCGCGCTCGAGCGTGTCCTGCACCGTCAGCCCGTCGGGCTGCGACTGCCAGCCGTGGAAGGCGCCGCCGCGGTAGGCGACGCCGAGCGCGATGCGTCGAACCGCGTCAGCCAAGCGCGGCCAGCATCCCCTGCGCCTTGTTCTTCAGCGCACCGTCGGCCTTGGCGACGACCTCTTCGAGCAGGTCGCGTGCGCCTTCCAGGTCGCCGATCTGGCGGAACTCCTCGGCCAGCTCGAGCTTGCGCGCGAGCGGGTCGCCGTCCAGCGGCGGAAGTTGGGTGTCGCCGCCGGCGACGCCGAAATCGCTGAAGTCCAGCGTCGCCTCGGGCACCGGCAGCGGTTCGGTGACGGTCGGCTTGTCGAGCCCGAAGTCGCCGAGGTCGAAGTCCAAGCCGCCCGCTTCGGACACCGGCGGCGCGCTCACCGACAGCGCGCCGGGCTGCGTGCCGGGCTCTTCGATCGACGCTGTGTCGGGAATGTCGAAATCAAGCGCCGCGTCCGGCTCGATCACGTGCTCGGGGACGAATTCGGCCAAGGCCTCGTCTGGCATGAAGTCGACGGGCGCCGACGCCGGTGCCGGCGCGGCCCCGTGCGCCGCTGCGAGATCCAGATCCAGATCGACGTCCGGCCCGCCGCCGGAGAGCGTGGCGTCCTCGGCCGGCACGAAGCTCGGCGCGACGGGCTTGGCCGTGTGCGGCATCGTCGTCGCACCGAGCGGCTCGATGACCTTGCCGCTGGCACCGACCGCCAGTTCGGGCGCTGCGCCCGGCTGGTACATCGGGTTCTCGGGGTCGAACTGGCGGCCGAGCTCCTGCGCCCGGGCCCAGTCCTCCCCGGTGCCGTGCGTCAGCGAGAAGACCTGCGTGGCGAGCAGCTCGAAGCCCTTCGCGTCGCGCCGCTTGGCGTAGACCTCGAGCAGCTTGGTGCGGATCGCCATCCGGTCCGGGTTGGCGCGCATCGCCTCCTTCAGGATTTCCTCGGCCTGCAGGTCGCGCCCGTAGGCGAGGTAGACGTCGGCCTCGGCCACGGGGTCGACATCGCCGATCGCATCGAGCTGGCTCAGCGAATAGCTCATCGACGACATCGAACCGCCCGCGGAACTGGACGACTCATGGGTGTCGATGCGCTGGCCGCCGCTGGCACCGAAGAACGAATCGGGCTGCAGGCGGCTTTCGAGGAACGATGTCTCGCCCGCCGGCTTGCGCATGCGCCCGCGCAGGCGGTAGATGCCCAGGCCGCCGATCAACGCCACCAGCACGGCCGCGAGCGGCAGCACGAGCGGGCTCTCGAGCAAGGACGACACGAAGCTGGGTTGCTCGGGCTGCGGCACCGGGGCCTTCACGGCCATCGGGGCCGGCGCGGGTGCCGGCGGCGGCGGGGCCACGGCCGGTACCGGCACCGGTACCGGCGCCGGTGCGGTAACCGGTGCCGGCACGGCCACCGGGGCGGGCGCAGGCACCGGTACCGCGGGGGCCGCCGCCGGCGCTGCGGCGCCTTGCAGCTTCTTCAACTCGTCCACGTTGCGCGACAGCTCGGCCAGGCGCGCCGCGGCGTCCTTGCGCTCGGTGTCCTTGGACAGCTTGGCCTCGGGCGCCGAGGCCTGGACGCCACCTTGCGACAGGGTCAGCTTGTCCGGCGTGGGACTGGCCGCCTGCTTGCGGTCCTCGACACTCGCCTGAACGCGACCCTGGGCCTGGCGCGCCGACCCCGGCTCGGCGGTGGTCGTGGTGCCGGCGGCCAGGCGCTGGCGATAGGCGTTGAAATCGGCGGCCTGGGCGCGGATGACGTCGCGCGCCTCGCTCACACCGACCTTGCCTGCCTCGTCAGCCGAGGGCACCGAGAGAACGGCCCCCGCCTTCAGGCGATTCATGTTGTCGGCGATGAAGGCCGACGGATTGCCGCGGAACAGCGAGACCAGCATCTGGTCGAGCGAGACGCCTGCGGGCTGGGTGCGCGTGGCGATCTTGCTCAGCGAATCGCCGGTGCGGACCCGGTACTCCGCGGGGCCGTTGGCGCGCGCCGCAGGGGCAGCCGGTGCGGGCATCGGCGCCGGGCGCGGGGCAGGCGCCACGGCGACGGCCGGCGGGGCCGTCATCGCCTGCGGCGCTGGCGCGGGCGGCGCCACCGGTCGCGCCACGGTCGGCGCGGGCGAGATCGCCGGCGCGGTCGCCGGGGCCGGCTTTGCCGCGCCCAGGTTCGGTGGATCGAACAGGAGCGTGTAGTCGCGCACCAGGCGGCCGGTGGCCCAGGTGGCCTCGACCATCACGTCGACGAAAGGCTCGAGCACGGCGCGGTCGCTGCTCAGGTGCAGCACTTGGCGGCCGTCGGGACGCTTTTGCAGGACCAGTTTGGCGACGCTGAGCGCCGCGTTGTAGTCGACGCCGGCAGCGCGGTAGCTGTCCGGCGAGGCCACGCGCAGGTGCAGCGTGGCCAGCTCTTCCGGCGTGACGCTGGTGACGTCGATCTCCGCCTTCAGCGGCTCGCCCAGCGACGATTGCACCGTCAGGCGGCCCAGGCCCAGGGCCCAGGCGGGCACTCCCCACAGGCAGGCGGCGGCCAGCGCCACCCCGGTCAGCGCAAAGCGCGCGGCGTTCGTCGAGCGGTTCTTCAAGGCGTCTCCCAAAACGTTCGGCGGGGACGGTCGCAACAATCCCCGCCGCCCCTTCCGTTCGGTGGCCCCACCGACGCCTTTGGTATCAGGCGGTAACGGTGGAAATCACAATAGCATCAAGCATATAGGCATACAAGCTCACCCAAAGGCTGATGTTCAGGGCAGAAATGCTTTGTTTCTGAGCTTGAGCGGACCTTGTTGCCGGCGGACAACGCCCGCCGGACCGTGCGTCACTCGAACCTCACGGCTCGATCAGCAGGCGCAGCATGCGGCGCAGCGGCTCGGCCGCGCCCCAGAGCAACTGGTCGCCGATCGTGAAGGCGCCCAGATACTCCGGTCCCATCGCGAGCTTGCGCAGGCGGCCGACGGGGATGGACATGGTGCCGGTCACGGCCACGGGCGTGAGATCGCGCATCGTCGCCTCGCGGTTGTTCGGCACCACCTTCACCCAGGCGTTGTCGGCCGCGATCAGGGCTTCGAGGTCGGCCAGCGGCACGTCGCGCTTCAGCTTGAAGGTCAGCGCCTGACTGTGGCAGCGCATCGCGCCGACGCGCACGCAGAAGCCGTCGACCGGCACCGGCGGCGTGCCGAAGCCTTCTCCCTGGCCGAGGATCTTGTTCGTCTCGGCCATGCCCTTCCACTCTTCCCTGGACATCCCGTTGCCGAGGTCCTTGTCGATCCACGGGATCAGCGAGCCGCCCAGCGGCACGCCGAAGTTGGCCGTTTCGTCGGCGGACAGCGAGCGCTGCTTGGCGATCACCTTGCGGTCGATCTCGAGGATGGCGCTCTTCGGGTCGTCGAGCAGCGACTTCACTGCTTGGTGCAGCGTGCCGTACTGCGTGAGCAGCTCACGCATGTGCTGCGCGCCACCGCCGCTGGCGGCCTGGTAGGTCTGGGTGCTCATCCACTCGACGAGCCCGGCCTTGTACAGCGCGCCCACGCCCATCAGCATGCAGCTGACCGTGCAGTTGCCGCCGATCCAGTTGCGCCCGCCGGCGGCCAGCGCGTTCTTGATCACCGGCAGGTTGACCGGGTCGAGGACGATGACCGCGTCGCTGTTCATGCGCAGCGTCGACGCGGCGTCGATCCAGTGGCCGTTCCAGCCCGCCGCGCGCAGCTTGGGGAACACTTCGGTCGTGTAGTCGCCGCCCTGGGCCGTGACGATGATCTCGCAGCGCTTCAGCGCGGCGATGTCGTGCGCGTCGTACAGCGTCGTCTCGTTCTTCGCCATCGACGGCGCGGCGCCGCCGGCGTTGCTGGTGCTGAAGAACATCGGCTCGATGAGCGCGAAGTCGCCCTCGGCCTGCATGCGGTCCATCAGCACGGAGCCGACCATCCCGCGCCAGCCGACCAATCCTACGAGTGCCATTTCAGTTTCGCCTTTCCGTGGTTCCGGACCCCTGCTGCCCCCGGCTCGTTCGCCGGGGTCCGAAAGGGGATGGCGAGACGATCCGAGACGCTAGGTCTTGGTGGTGGTGGTAATCGTTTTGCCGGCGAACTTGCCAAGGACGGCGGCGACGACCGCATCACCCATCTCGCGCGTGCCGACCTTCGTTGTGCCTTCGCTCCAGATGTCCGCGGTGCGCAGCCCGGCGGACAGCACCGCCTTGACCGCCGACTCGATGCGGTCGGCGGCCTGCGGCTGGTCGAGGGTGAAACGAAGCATCATGGCAGCGGACAGGATTGTAGCCAGCGGGTTGGCCACGCCCTTGCCGGCGATGTCGGGCGCGCTGCCGTGGCTGGGCTCGTACAAGCCCTTGTTGTTCTTGTCCAGCGACGCCGACGGCAGCATGCCGATCGAGCCGGTGAGCATCGCCGCCTCGTCGGACAGGATGTCGCCGAACATGTTGCCGGTGACGACGACGTCGAAGGCCTTGGGCGCCTTGACCAGCTGCATCGCGGCGTTGTCGACGTACATGTGCTGCAGCTCGACGTCGGGGTACTGGGCGTGGACCTCGGTGACCACGTCCTTCCAGAACTGGAAGGTCTCGAGCACGTTGGCCTTGTCGACGCTGGTCACCTTCTTGCTGCGCTTCCTCGCCGCCTGGAACGCGACGTGGGCGATGCGCTCGATCTCGGGCTTCGAGTAGCGCATCGTGTCGAAGGCTTCCTCGGCACCGGGGAAGTGGCCGTCGACCGCGATGCGGCGGCCGCGCGGCTGGCCGAAGTAGATGTCGCCGGTGAGCTCGCGGATGATCAGGATGTCCAGCCCCGCCACCAGTTCGGGCTTCAGGCTCGACGCGTGCGTGAGCTGCTCGTAGCACAGCGCCGGGCGGAAGTTGGCGAACAGGCCGAGCTGCTTGCGCAGGCCCAGGATCGCTTGTTCGGGGCGAAGCGCACGTTCGAGCTTGTCGTACTTCCAGTCGCCGACGGCGCCGAAAAGAATGGCGTCGGCGCTCTTGGCCAGGGCCAGCGTGGCTTCGGGCAGCGGGTGGCCATGGGCCTCGTACGCGGCACCGCCGACCAGCGCGGTCTCGGTCTCGAACTTCAGGTCGAGCACGTCGAGGACCTTGACGGCCTCGGCAACGATTTCGGTGCCGATGCCGTCACCGGGAAGGATCGCGATCTTCATGGGGTTCAACCTACGAGTGTTTGGGCCAGCCAGGGCATGCGCGCCAGACGTTCGGCCTCGAAGGCCCGGATCTTGTCGGCGTGGCGCAGCGTCAGGCCGATGTCGTCGAAGCCGTTGACCAGGCAGTACTTGCGGAACGGCTGCACCTCGAACGACAGTTCGCTGCCGTCGGGCTTGACGATCACCTGCCGCGGCAGGTCCACCGTCAGGCGGTAGCCGGGGAACGCGAAGACCTCGTCGAACAGCTTGGCCACCTGCGGTTCGGGCAGCACGATGGGCAGCAGGCCGTTCTTGAAGCAGTTGTTGAAGAAGATGTCGGCGAAGCTCGGCGCGATGATGGCGCGGAAACCGTACTGGTCCAGCGCCCAGGGTGCATGCTCGCGGCTGGAGCCGCAGCCGAAGTTGCTGCGCGCCAGCAGGATGCTGGCGCCCGGGCTACCGGAGGGCCCTGGTTGATACCGCGGCTGGTTCAGCACGAAGTCGGGATTCGGCTTGCGGCTGGCCGGGTCCTGGCCGGGCTCGCCCGGGTCGAGGTAGCGCCAGGCGTCGAACAGATTCGGGCCGAAACCCGAACGCGCGATCGACTTCAGGAACTGCTTCGGGATGATCGCGTCGGTGTCGACGTTCTCGCGGTCCATCGGGGCCACGAGGCCTTGGTGCACGGTGAAAGCTTGCATGGTGGGCTCCCTTCAGCCGAGGCGGCGCACGTCGACGAAATGGCCGTTCAGCGCGGCCGCCGCGGCCATCGCCGGGCTCACGAGATGGGTGCGCCCGCCCGCGCCCTGCCGGCCTTCGAAGTTGCGGTTGCTGGTGGACGCGCAGCGCTCGCCCGGCTCGAGCCGGTCCGCGTTCATCGCCAGGCACATGCTGCAGCCGGGCTCGCGCCATTCGAAACCGGCGGCCTTGAAGATCGCGTCCAGCCCTTCGGCCTCGGCCTGCGCCTTCACTTGGCCCGAACCCGGCACCACCATCGCGAGCTTGACGTTCTTCGCGACCCTGGTGCCGGCACGCTTCACCACCGCCGCGGCGTCGCGCAGGTCCTCGATGCGGCTGTTGGTGCACGAACCGATGAACACCTTGTCGATGAAGATGTCGGCGATGGCCTTGTTCGGCTCCAGCCCCATGTAGGCCAGGGCGCGCTCGATCGCGCCGCGCTTGACCGCATCCTTCTCCTTGTCGGGGTCGGGCACGCGGCCGTCGATGGGCAGCACCATCTCCGGGCTCGTGCCCCAGGTCACCTGCGGCTGGATCTGCGCCGCGTCGAGTTCGACCACGGCGTCCCACTTCGCGCCGGGGTCGCTCTGCAGCGTGCGCCAGTAGGTGACGGCGTGGTCCCAGGCCACGCCGCTCGGCGCGAACGGCCGACCCTTCACGTAGTGGAGGGTCGTCTCGTCCACCGCCACCAGCCCGGCGCGGGCACCGGCCTCGATGGCCATGTTGCACACCGTCATGCGCCCTTCCATGCTGAGCGCGCGGATGGCCGAGCCGCCGAACTCGATCGTGTAGCCGGTGCCGCCGGCGGTGCCGATGCGGCCGATGATGGCCAGCACGACGTCCTTGGCCGTGACGCCGCGCGGCAGCGCGCCTTCGACCTTGACGAGCATGTTCTTCGCCTTCTTCGCGAGCAGCGTCTGGGTCGCCATCACGTGCTCGACCTCGCTCGTGCCGATGCCGTGCGCGAGCGCGCCGAAGGCGCCGTGCGTGGACGTGTGCGAGTCGCCGCAGACCACCGTCATGCCCGGCAGCGTGGCCCCGTTCTCGGGCCCGATCACGTGCACGATGCCCTGGCGCTTGTCGAGGAAGGGGAAGTACGCCGCCGCGCCCGAAGCCTTGATGTTCGCGTCCAGCGTCGTGATCTGCAGCTTGCTGATCTGGTCGCGGATGCCGTCGTAGCCGTCGGCCCAGCCGGTGGTCGGCGTGTTGTGGTCGGCGGTGGCGACGATCGAGCTGACGCGCCAGACCTTGCGCCCGGCCAGCCGCAGCCCTTCGAAGGCCTGCGGGCTGGTCACTTCGTGCACCAGGTGGCGGTCGATGTAGAGCACGGCGGTGCCGTCCTCTTCGGTGTGGACGACGTGCTCGTCCCAGAGCTTGTCGTAGAGCGTTCTTGCGGTCATGGGTTGGAACCTCCGGGGGTCGATTGTCCACACAGCGCCTGCACGAAGCGCTGCAGCACGGCCGGCAGCACCTCCTGCGTGCGCACGGCAAGCAGGTAGTCGCGCTCGGCCCAGGGTTCGTCCAGCCCGAGCACCTTGACGCGGAAGAGCTGCGCGAAGCGCTGCGCCACCGCGGCCGGCAGCACGGCCACGCCCAGGCCGGCCTCGACGAGCTGCGCGATGGCGTCGAAGCCGCGCACCTGCAGCCGCGCCTTCAGCGTGCGGCCCTGGCCCTCGGCCTCGGCGCGCATCAGCTCGTGCGCGGCGGCGCCGGCGTGCAGGCCGACGATGTCGTGGTCCAGCATCTGCTCGAAGCGCACGCTGGACTGCCCGGCGAGCACATGGCCGGCCGGCACCATCGCCGCGAGCGAACCGTGCCGGTAGCGCCAGGTGGTGAGCCGGTTGTCCAGCAGCGGCGGCACGAAGATGCCGACGTCGGCGCGGCCTTCGGCCACCGCCGCCTGGACCTCGGCGCTGGTCTGGTCTTCCAGGCTGATGCGGATCTGCGGGTGCGCCTGCGAGAACGCGGCCAGGTCCGGCGGCAGGCATTCGCTGATCGCGCCGGCGTTGGCGGCGATGCGCAGGTGGCCCTTGATGCCGCGCGAGAACTCGACGACCTCGCTCTCCAGCGCGTGCAGGCTGGCGTGCAGGCTGCGGATGTGGCGCACCAGCGCGCGCCCGGCCTCGGTCGGCTCGACGCCGCGCGCGTGGCGCTCGAACAGCGGCACGCCGAAGCGCGCCTCCAGGTCCTTCAGCCGCTTGCTCGCCGCCGCCAGCGCGAGGTGCTCGCGCGCCGCGCCGGCGGTGATGCTGCGCGTGTCGGCGATCGCGAGCACGAGGTTGAGGGTGACGAGGTCGAAACGCATGGCGGCCAACGGCGAGGACCGAGCTTAGCCTTCGCCAGGACTCGCTTGATACGCGGATTCTCGACCATCGCTTCGCGAACCGCGAAGCCGCAACCTCAACCCAGCGCCGCGACGACCTCCGGCGGCGCCTGCACCAGCTCGATCAGCACCCCTTCGCCGCCGAGCGGGAACTGCTCGTTGCCCTTGGGGTGGATGAAGCAGATGTCGTGTCCGGCCGCACCCTTGCGGATGCCACCGGGTGCGAAGCGCACCCCCTGCGCGCTCATCCATTCGACGGCCTTCGGCAGGTCGTCGACCCACAGCCCGACATGGTTCAGCGGCGTGGCATGCACGGCCGGCTTCTTGTCGGGGTCCAGCGGCTGCATCAGATCGACCTCGACGGCGTGCACGCCGCGGCCGAGTTCGCAGATGTCCTCGTCGACGTTCTCGCGTTCGCTGACGAAGCGGCTCTTCACGGCCAGGCCGAAGATGTCGACCCACAGCGACCTGAGCCGCTGTTTGTCGGGGCCGCCGATGGCGATCTGCTGGAGGCCGAGGATGCGGAAGGGCTTGTCGTTCATTCAGGGTTCTCCGAAGAGAGGTGAAGCCGCGGCGGCACGCGCGGGCACGAACGCCCGGGCCGCGCCGGCGGCACGCAGCCGCGCGATCAGCGTGTCGACCACCGGCAGCGTCTGCCACGTGAGATCCGCCGGCGAGCGGCGGCGCAGCGCATCGTTCGCGTCGCGCAGCGGTCGCGTCAGGAAGGCATAGCGCTCGCGCACCAGGGGGTCGTCGAGCAGTTCGATGAAGCGCAGGTGGGTGTACAGCGCGAACAGGTTCTTCGTGTGGTGGCTGCCGATGCTGGTGCCACCGACATGCATCACCGGCGCGGCCTCGTTCCGCGCCTCGAAGCGCAGGCGCAGGCCCTCGGCCAGCGCCACCGCGAGCAGCACGTGCAGCGTGTCGTGGAAGGTCTGGTAGTCCTTCAGGTAGCTGCGCGGTCCGAGCC
The DNA here is from genome assembly GCA_963788635.1 of uncultured beta proteobacterium. GTDB lineage: Bacteria > Pseudomonadota > Gammaproteobacteria > Burkholderiales > Burkholderiaceae_C > Rubrivivax. Next base: position 75,406 of record CAWBHE010000008.1, read on the forward strand.
CGACGCGCGCCAGCAGCGCCGCGACGCGAGCCGGCGCCCGCCTCGTCTGGCGGGCATCGACGCGATGGCGGTGCATCAGCCGGCGCAGCGCCTCGGCGTTGAAGCCGAGCAGATGCGTCAGCGGGTATTCCAGCCCGGTGCGGCGGCTGACCTGCGTGAACACGCCGACCAGGCACTCGTCGGCCGCTGGCTGCAGGCGCGGCAACAGCGAGTCGTCGAAGAGATAGGCGTCGTGGTCGATGAGCGCGAAGTCGCCGCGATGGTGCTCGATCAGCAGGTCGATCACGTCGCCGTGCGGCAGGCTGGACCGCGGCAGGTTGCGCAGCGTGAACATCGGCAGCGCAGGCAGCCGCTCGCGCAGCAGCCTGCGCTCCCAGCGGCGCGCGCCGTTGGCCACCAGGACCAGCGACGCCTGGCCCTGCAGCAGCGCCAGGCAGGGCAGCAGGAAGTGCAGCGTGTGCGGCATCACGATGACGTACAGGCGCGGCAGTCCCGGCGCGACCAGCGAGTCCTGGAAGCGGGCGAAGCGCGCGCCGTTCAACGGCCGCTTCAGCAGCCGCGCATTGATCGGCTGCGCGACGACACGCCAGGCCCGCGCCAGCAGCGCCGCGGGCATCTGCAGCAGCAGCGCGCGCGCCGTCCCGTCGCCGCGCTGCCGCATCGGCGCGAACGCGGCGCGCAACTGGCGCAGGTTGGCCCGCAGCCGGCGCCAGACCCCGATCACCGCCGCCTCGGCCTCATCGGAAGCTCAGGATCGGTTGGTCGACCGCCAGGCTCTCGCCTTTGCGCGCCAGCAGCTCGCTGACCACGCCGTCCTGCGCGGCGGTGAGGATGTTCTCCATCTTCATCGCCTCGATCAGCGCGAGCCGCTCGCCGGCCTGCACCGCCTGCCCCGGCTGCACGGCGATGTCGACCAGCAAGCCCGGCATCGGCGAGAGCAGGAACTTGCTCGTGTCGGGCGGTGCCTTGTGCGGCATCAGACGCTGCAGCTCGGCGGCGCGCGGGGCGAGGACCATCGTCTCGATGCGCAGGCCGTTGTGCTCGACACGCATCCAGACGCCCTGGCGCTCCAGTTGCGCGATGAACGGCCGGCCGTCGCAGCGCCCGCCGACGCGGATGCCGCCGAACTGCCAGGCCTTGTCGAAGACGTACTCGCGCCCGTTGACGCCGACACGCGTGTCCTCGGCCGCACTCAGCGTCACCGGCACGTGGCGATGCGCGCCCTGCGGCCCCTTGACGACGACGACGAAGTCGCGGCCGATCGGCGCGCTGTGGCCGGGCAACTGGCCGCTGATGCCGGCGGCGCGGTCGCGGTAGCGGCGGTGCGCGGCGGCGGCGAGCGCGACCAGGAAGTCGGGGTCTTCGTGCGGCACGTCCTCGGCGCGAAAGCCGGCGCCGTAATGCTCGGCGATGAAGCCGGTGTTGAAGTCGCCGGCGACGAAGGCCGGGTGCGCGAGCAGCGCGGCCTGGAACGGGATGTTGCTGGCGACGCCGCGGATCACGAAGCCGTTCAGCGCCTCGCGCATCTTCGCGATCGCGTCGTCGCGGTTCAGGCCGTGGACGATGAGCTTGGCGATCATCGAGTCGTAGACCATCGGGATCTCGCCGCCCTCGTCGACACCGGTGTCGACGCGAACGCCGCCGCCCCCGACCAGGACGCCGGCCTGGTCCCACTGATACGGCACCGGCGCCGCCGCCTCCATCGTCGTCGGCGGCGGCTGGTAGCGCACGAGCCGGCCGGTCGACGGCAGGAAGCCGCGGAACGGGTCCTCGGCGTTGATGCGGCATTCGATCGCCCAGCCGCGGCGCGGGATCTGGTCCTGCGTGAACGGCAACCGCTCGCCGGCGGCGACGCGGATCATCTGCTCGACGAGGTCGATGCCGGTGATGCTCTCGGTCACCGGATGCTCGACCTGCAGCCGCGTGTTCATCTCGAGGAAGTAGAAACTCTGGTCGCGGCCGACGACGAACTCCACCGTGCCCGCGCTCTGGTAGTTCACCGCCTTCGCCAGCGCGACCGCCTGCGCGCCCATCGCCCGGCGCGTCGCGTCGCTGATGAAGGGCGACGGCGCCTCCTCGATCACCTTCTGGTGGCGGCGCTGGATCGAGCATTCGCGCTCGTGCAGGTAGACCACGTTGCCGTGCGCGTCGCCGAGGACCTGGATCTCGATGTGGCGCGGCTGCTCGACGAACTTCTCGATGAAGACGCGGTCGTCGCCGAAGCTGGCCTGGGCCTCGTTGCGGCAGGACGCGAAGCCTTCGCGCGCCTGCGCGTCGTCGAACGCGACGCGCAGGCCCTTGCCGCCGCCGCCGGCGCTGGCCTTGATCATCACCGGGTAGCCGATCTCGCGCGCGATCGCGACCGCACGCTCGGCCGATTCGATGGCCTCGTTCCAGCCCGGGATGGTGTTGACCTTCGCCGCACCGGCGAGCTTCTTCGACGCGATCTTGTCGCCCATCGCGGCGATGCTCGCGTGCTTCGGGCCGATGAAGACGATGCCCTCTTCCTCGACGCGGCGCGCGAAGTCCTCGTTCTCGGACAGGAAGCCGTAGCCGGGGTGCACCGCGTCGGCGCCGGTCGCCTTGCACGCGGCGATGATCTTGTCGGCGACGAGGTAGCTCTCGCGGCTGGGCGCCGGGCCGATGAACACCGCCTCGTCGGCGAGCTCGACGTGCAGTGCGTCGCGATCGGCCTCGGAGTAGACAGCCACGGTCGCGATGCCCATCTTCCGCGCCGTCTTGATGACGCGGCAGGCGATCTCGCCGCGGTTGGCGATCAGGATCTTCGTGAACATGTCAAGCTCTCGTGGCCAAGGGATCGATCAAGCCGCTTGCGCGGATCCGGCTCTGCCGGTCCGCTGCAAGAGCCCCCTCGGGGGGCAGCGACCGGGAGGGAGCGTGGGGGCTCACAACGGTATGTTGCCGTGCTTGCGCCACGGGTTGTCGAGCTTCTTGTCGCGCAGCATCGCGAGGCTGCGGCACAGGCGCTTGCGCGTCTCGTGCGGCTGGATCACGTCGTCGATGTAGCCGCGCGCGCCGGCGACGAAGGGGTTCGCGAAGCGCGCCTTGTATTCGGCCTCGCGCGCCGCGAGCTTGGCCGGGTCGCCCTTGTCCTCGCGGAAGATGATCTCGACCGCACCCTTGGCGCCCATCACCGCGATCTCGGCGTTCGGCCAGGCGAAGTTGACGTCGCCGCGCAGGTGCTTGGAGCTCATCACGTCGTAGGCGCCGCCGTAGGCCTTGCGCGTGATCACGGTCACCTTGGGCACCGTGCATTCGGCGTAGGCGTAGAGCAGCTTGGCGCCGTGCTTGATGATGCCGCCGTATTCCTGGCTCGTGCCGGGCATGAAGCCCGGCACGTCGACGAAGGTCACGACCGGGATGTTGAACGCGTCGCAGAAGCGGACGAAGCGCGCGGCCTTGATGCTGCTCTTGATGTCCAGGCAGCCGGCGAGCACGAGCGGGTTGTTCGCGACGATGCCGACACTCTGGCCGTCCAGGCGCGCGAAGCCGATCACGATGTTCTTCGCGTGCTCGCTCTGCAGCTCGAAGAACTCGCCGTCGTCGGCGACCTTCAGGATCAGCTCCTTGATGTCGTAGGGCTTGTTCGGGTTGTCGGGCACCAGCGTGTCGAGCGACAGGTCCAGCCGGTCGGCGGGGTCGCCACTGGGCCGCACCGGTGGCTTCTCGCGGTTGTTCAGCGGCAGGTAGTTGAAGAAGCGGCGCAGCATCAGGATCGCCTCGACGTCGTTGTCGAAGGCGAGGTCGGCGACGCCGCTCTTCGTCGTGTGCGTCGTCGCGCCGCCGAGTTCCTCGGCCGAGACTTCTTCGTGCGTCACGGTCTTCACGACCTCGGGGCCGGTGACGAACATGTACGAGCTGTCCTTCACCATGAAGATGAAGTCGGTCATCGCCGGCGAATAGACGGCTCCGCCGGCACAGGGGCCCATGATCAGGCTGAGTTGCGGCACCACGCCGGAGGCCATCACGTTGCGCTGGAAGACATCGGCATAGCCGCCGAGCGAGGCGACGCCTTCCTGGATGCGCGCGCCGCCGCAGTCGTTCAGGCCGATCACCGGCGCGCCGACCTTCATCGCCTGGTCCATGACCTTGCAGATCTTCTCGGCATGGGCTTCGCTCAGCGCGCCGCCGAAGACGGTGAAGTCCTGGCTGAAGACGAACACCAGCCGGCCGTTGATCATGCCGTAGCCGGTGACGACGCCGTCGCCGGGGATCTTGTTGCCCTCCATGCCGAAATCGGCACAGCGGTGCTCGACGAACATGTCCCATTCCTCGAAGCTGCCTTCGTCGAGCAGCAGTTCGAGCCGCTCGCGTGCGGTCAGCTTGCCCTTGGCGTGCTGCGCGGCGATGCGCTTGTCGCCACCGCCCAGTCGCGCCGCGGCGCGCTTCCTCTCCAGCTGTTCGATGATGTCGTGCATGGCAGGCTTGTCCTCGTTCAGTTCGTCAGGTCGAGCAGGCGGCGCGCGGCGACCGACGCCGCGAGAACGCCGCGGCGCACGTCGTCGATGGTGCGCGGCAGCGCCTCGCGTACCGCCGGGTGCTGCCGGAATCGCTGGCGCAGGCCGGCTTCGATGCGCTCCCACATCCAGGCTTGGTCCTGTGCGTGGCGGCGCTCCGCAGTCCGGCCGCTGGCCTGCTGGCGGTCGCGGAAGCGGCTCACCGCGTTCCAGAAATCGGCCAGTCCGCTGCCCTTCAGCGCACTCAGCTGCAGCACCTCGGCGCGGGCCGGCCCGTGCGCGCCGATCAGGCGCAGCGCGCTCGTGATCTGCGCGCGCGCGCGCGTGGCCGCGGCTTCGTCGAGGTCCGCCTTGTTGATGACCACCAGGTCGGCCAGCTCCATCACGCCCTTCTTGATCGCCTGCAGGTCGTCGCCGGCGTTGGGCAGCTGCAGCAGCACGAAGCAGTCGGTCATGCCGGCCACCGCGGTCTCGCTCTGACCCACGCCCACGGTCTCGACGATCACGATTTCGTAGCCGGCGGCCTCGCAGACGAGCATCGCCTCGCGCGTCTTCTCGGCCACGCCGCCCAGCGTGCCGCTGGCCGGGCTGGGCCGGATGAAGGCGCGCTCGTCGGCCGCGAGCCGCTCCATGCGCGTCTTGTCGCCGAGGATCGAGCCGCCACCGAGGCTGGACGACGGGTCGACCGCGAGCACCGCGACCCGGTGTCCGCGCTCGATGAGGAACAGGCCCAGCGCCTCGATGAAGGTGCTCTTGCCCACGCCCGGCACGCCGCTGATGCCCAGGCGCAGCGCGCCGCCGGCCTTGGGCAGCAGCGCGTTCAGCAAGTCGTCGGCGCGCGCGCGGTGGTCGCTGCGCGTCGATTCGAGCAGCGTGATCGCCTTCGCGAGCGCGCGCCGCTGCGCGGTGCCCGGCGGGCCGAGCAGCGCATCGATCAGGGCCTGGTCGTCGGGATGCATCTCAGCGGCTCCGGCGACTTGGGCCCGCGCCAGGGCGTTCATCGAGAAGGCGCGCTGCGGCAGTCGAATTTCGGCCCGTTGCGGACGTTTTCGCCGCAACTGCGCAAGCCAAGGTCGCCGGGTGGCCGACTCCGCTCATGTCCCCCGGGCTGGGCTGTGGCCCAGCCCTCCGGGGGACATGAGCGGAGCAGCGCGCCCCGCCGTCCCGATCTCGCGCCAATGCCGGCACGCAGAACGGCCGTCCGCAACGGTCCGCAAGCGGTCACCTGCCTGGCGAGGCGGACCACGATGCGCGATGGCGGTTGCTTCATCCCGGCTCAGGCGGCGGCGAGCTTGATCTGCTCGAGCACGTCCTTCGCGCTCACCGGGATCGGCGTGCCGGGGCCGTAGATGCCCTTCACGCCGGCGGCGTAGAGGAAGTCGTAGTCCTGCGCCGGCACGACGCCGCCGACGAAGACGACGATGTCGTCGCCGCCCTGCGTCTTCAGCTCGGCGATGATCGCCGGCACCAGCGTCTTGTGGCCGGCGGCGAGCGTGCTGACGCCGACCGCGTGCACGTCGTTCTCGATCGCCTGGCGCGCGCATTCCTCGGGGGTCTGGAAGAGCGCGCCGATGTCGACGTCGAAGCCGAGGTCGGCGAACGCGGTCGCGACCACCTTGGCGCCGCGGTCGTGGCCGTCCTGGCCGAGCTTGGCGATCATCACGCGCGGCCGGCGGCCGTGCGCGGCACCGAATTCGGCGATCTCGGCCTTGAGCTGGTCCCAGCCCTCGGCGCTGTCGTATTGACCCGAATAAGCGGCTGCGTACACACCGGTCACCTTCTGGATGTCGGCGCGGTGGCGCCCGAAGACCTGCTCCAGCGCATCGCTGACCTCGCCCACCGTGGCGCGCGCGCGGATCGCGTCGATGCGACAGCGCGAGCAGGTTGCCCTCGCCATCCCTCGCGCAGGCGGTCAGCGCCGCGAGCGCGGCCTGCACACGCGCGCCGTCGCGCGCCGCGCGGACCTGCGCCAGCCGCGCGATCTGGCCTTCGCGCACCTTGACGTTGTCGACCTCGCGGATCTCGATCGCATCGGGCTGGTCGAGCCGGTACTTGTTGACGCCGACGATCACGTCCTGGCCCGAGTCGATGCGGGCCTGCTTCTCGGCCGCGCTGGCCTCGATCTTGAGCTTGGCCCAGCCGCTGTCGACGGCCTTCGTCATGCCGCCCATCGCCTCCACTTCGTCGACGATGGCCCAGGCCTGGTCGGCCATCTGCTGGGTCAGCGACTCCATCATGTAGCTGCCGGCCCAGGGGTCGACGACGCTCGTGATGTGCGTCTCCTCCTGCAGGATCAGCTGCGTGTTGCGCGCGATGCGCGCGCTGAACTCGGTCGGCAGCGCGATCGCCTCGTCGAAGCTGTTGGTGTGCAGGCTCTGCGTGCCGCCGAACACCGCGGCCATCGCCTCGATCGTCGTGCGCACGATGTTGTTGTACGGGTCCTGCTCGGTCAGGCTCCAGCCCGAGGTCTGGCAGTGGGTGCGCAGCATCAGGCTCTTGGGCTTCTTCGCGCCGAAGCCCTTCATGATGCGGTACCACAGCAGCCGCGCGGCGCGCATCTTCGCGATCTCGAGATAGAAGTTCATCCCGATCGCCCAGAAGAAGCTCAGCCGGCCGGCGAACTCGTCGACGTCCAGCCCCTTGGCGACCGCGGTCTTCACGTACTCCTTGCCGTCGGCCAGCGTGAAGGCCAGCTCGAGCGCCTGGTTCGCGCCCGCCTCCTGCATGTGGTAGCCGGAGATGCTGATCGAGTTGAACTTCGGCATCCGGCGCGACGTGTACTCGATGATGTCGCCGACGATGCGCATGCACGGCGCGGGCGGGTAGATGTAGGTGTTGCGGACCATGAACTCCTTGAGGATGTCGTTCTGGATGGTCCCGGACAGCTGGTCCTGGGCGACGCCCTGCTCCTCCGCCGCGACGATGTAGCCGGCCAGCACCGGCAGCACGGCGCCGTTCATCGTCATGGACACGCTGACCTTGTCGAGCGGGATGCCGTCGAACAGGATCTTCATGTCCTCGACCGAGTCGATCGCGACGCCGGCCTTGCCGACGTCGCCGGTCACGCGCGGGTGGTCGCTGTCGTAGCCGCGGTGGGTGGCCAGGTCGAACGCGACGCTGACGCCCTGCCCGCCGCCGGCCAGCGCCTGGCGGTAGAAGGCGTTGCTGTCCTCGGCGGTCGAGAAGCCGGCGTACTGGCGGATCGTCCACGGCCGCACCGCGTACATCGTCGCCTGCGGGCCGCGCACGAAGGGCTCGAAGCCGGGCAGCGTGTCGGCGTGCGGCAGCGCCGCGGTGTCGGCCGCGGTGTAGAGCGGCTTGACGACGATGCCCTCGGGGGTGTGCCAGTCGAGCGCCTTCAGGTCGCCGCCGGGGGCCGACTTCGCAGCCGCCTTGGTCCACTGCTCGAGCGGTGCCGGGTCGAAGGCGGGCGAAGGGTTGTCGGAGTTCATGGCAGGCGCTCGCTGGACCGGTGAAGAGGCAGGGCTGCTGCCCTTGCCGGGCAGGGACGGTATTGCATAATTATAAATTCAAAATCAACCCGAACCGATTCCGAACACCCCGTGGCCGCCGTCGAGACTCCGCGCCCCCTTTCGCCCCGCGCCCTGTACCAGGAGGTCGCCGAGAGGCTACGCCAGCAGATCTTCGCGCGCGAGCTGGAGCCCGGCAGCTGGATCGACGAGCTCAAGCTCGCTGCCGATTACGGCATCAGCCGCACGCCGCTGCGCGAGGCGCTCAAGGTGCTGGCGGTCGAGGGTCTGGTGACGATGAAGCTGCGCCGCGGCGCCTACGTCACCGAGATGTCGAAGGACGACGTGGCGCAGGTCTACCACCTGCTCGGCCTGCTGGAAAGCGACGCGGCCGGCGTCGTCGCCGTGCGCGCCAGCGACGCCGAACGCGCGCAGCTGATGCAATTGCACGATCGGCTGGAGAAGCAGGCGCGCCAGCGCGACGCCTTCTTCGCCACCAACGAGCAGTTCCACCTGGCCTTGCTGCAGATCGCCGGCAACCGCTGGGCGATGCAGGTCGTGACCGACCTGCGCAAGGTGATGAAGCTCAACCGCCACCACTCGCTGTTCAAGAAGGGGCGGCTGGCCGATTCACTGGCCGAGCACCGGGCCTTGATGGCCGCCATCGCCGCGCGCGACGCGGCAGGCGCGGCGCGGCTGATGAAGACGCACTTCGAGAACGGGCTGGAAGCGGCGGCCTGAACGGCGACCCGCGGCGACCCACGGCGGGCGCCGGCACGCGTCAGGGGGCCTGCAATTCGGCCAGGCTGGGCGCCAGCGCATCGCGCAACGCGATGGCCAGCGGCAGGCGGCTCGTCGTCAACGAACAGGCGCGCGCATCGACGCCCAACTGCTTGAACCCGGGCGTGATCGCCCAGCGCTCGGCGGCGCGGCCGAAAAAGCCATGCGCGCGCTCCTCCAGTGCCTTCGCGAAAGCGGCCGACGGCGGCAGCGCCAACGTGCCCTGGCGGTCGATCAGGCGCAGCGCGAGAGTCCAGCCGCTGTCGTGCAACAGGCCGGCCAGGTAGCCGTCGAACACCGGCAGCCCGGCCGCGTGGGCGGCCACGCCGGCGTGGCGGGCCAGCGCCTCGGCGTGCTCCCACAGGCGCGGCGCGGCCAGCGCGCTCAGCCGGCCGGCGCTGGCCTCGTACATCGGCTTGAGCACGACACGGGCGATCACCGTCTGCAAGCCCTGTACGCCGATCAGCGCGATCGCCTGGGCCAGGTCGCCGACCTCGCCCTGGGCCCGGTAGTAAGGACTGCTCGCCAGGCGCAGCACCTCGGCGGCGAGGACGGGATCCTTGGCCACCTTCTGCGCCAGCGCCGGCACCGGCAGGTCGGTCTGGCGCAACAGGGCCAGCAGCTGCGGGATCAGGGCCGCGGCGCGCGGCAGCAGATCGTCGGGCAGACTCGGCAGGCCCAGGGTCTTGTCGAGCATGACCAGCGCGCGCTGTTCGACCATCGACAACGGCGCGTCCGGCGCCGGCGCGCAGTTCAGCAGCCAGGGCACGAAGCCCGGCCCGTCGCCGACCACGGGAGCCGACATCGGCGGCTCGGTGCGAACGCTCTGGGCCGGAGCCGCCGCCGGGTCGGGCCGGCGCGGGGAGAAGAGTCGCGCCAGCCAATTCATGTCAGTGGCCCCTGGCGGCAGACGCCACGCTCGACGCATGAACCAGTGGCAACCCAGCCGCCGCCGCGGAACCGGCTTCGCCGGGCCGCTGGCGGCGCCTGCGGGCAAGCAGGCCCGCAGGCCCTCGCAGGCGAGAAACAGTCCGCAGGGACAGTCTCTCGTCGCTGCTCGGCCCCCTGGGGGGAGGCGCCAATGGCGTTTCGGGGGGATTCATTTCAGCCCCGGCCGGGCATCAGCGCTGACCGATCGGCACCACATCGCGGCGCTCGGCGCCGACGAAGAGCTGGCGCGGGCGGCCGATCTTGTACTCGGGGTCGCCGATCATCTCGTTCAACTGGGCGATCCAGCCGACCGTGCGCGCGAGCGCGAAGACCGCGGTGAACAGGCTCACCGGAATGCCCAGCGCACGCTGCACGATGCCGGAGTAGAAGTCGACATTCGGGTACAGCTTGCGCGCGACGAAGTACTCGTCCTCGAGCGCGATCTTCTCCAGCGCCATCGCCAGCTTGAACAGCGGGTCGTCGTGCAGGCCCAGCGCTTCGAGCACCTCGTGGCAGGTCTCGCGCATCAGCTTGGCGCGCGGGTCGTAGTTCTTGTAGACGCGGTGGCCGAAACCCATCAGCTTGACGCTGGAGTTCTTGTCCTTGACCTGCTTGATGAACTCGCCGATCTTCTCGACGCCGCCATTGCGCTGGATCTCTTCGAGCATGTTCAGCGCCGCCTCGTTGGCGCCGCCGTGCGCCGGGCCCCACAGGCAGGCCACGCCGGCGGCGATGGCCGCGAACGGGTTCGTGCCCGAGCTGCCGCACAGACGCACGGTCGAGGTGCTGGCGTTTTGCTCGTGGTCGGCGTGCAGGATGAAGATGCGGTCGATCGCGCGCACCAGCACGTCGTTGGGCTCGTATTCCTCGCACGGCGTGGCGAACATCATGCGCATGAAGTTGGCCGAGTACGACAGCGAGTTCTTCGGGTAGATGTAGGGCTGGCCGGTGCCGTACTTGTAGGCCATGGCCACCAGCGTGGGCATCTTCGCGATGAGTCGGATCGCGGCGATCTCGCGGTGCTCGGCGTTGTGGATGTCGGTGCTGTCGTGATAGAAGGCCGACAACGCGCCGACCAGGCCGGTCATCACCGCCATCGGGTGCGCGTCGCGGCGGAAGCCGCGCAGGAAGAACTGCATCTGCTCGTTGACCATCGTGTGGTGCGTGACCAGATGGTTGAAGTCGGCCTTCTGCTTCGGGTTCGGCAGCTCGCCCTTGAGCAGCAGGTGGCAGACCTCGAGGAAGTCGCAGCCTTGCGCGAGCTGCTCGATCGGGTAGCCGCGGTAGAGCAGTTCGCCCTTGTCGCCGTCGATGTAGGTGATCGCCGACTGGCAGGAAGCCGTGCTCAGGAAGCCGGGGTCGTAGGTGAACTTGCCGGTTTGCGCATAGAGCTTGCGGATGTCGATCACGTCCGGCCCGATGCTGCCGGTGTACAGCGGCAGATCGATGCTGGGGCTGCCATCGGAGAACGACAGGGTGGCTTTCACGTCGGAGGGGGTCATCTCGCTTACGCCTTTCTTCAGCTCAAGGGGCGCGCGGTGGGCTGGCGCATCAGCGACAGCACCTCGCGCACGTCGGGGGTATCGAGCCCGCCGTCCGGTTCCTTGCGGGCCAGCAGCAGGTCGAGCAGGTCGTTGTCCGGCAGGTCCATCAGGGCTTGCAGCCCGGCGGCCTGGCCTGTCGTGATCGTCTCCTCGTGGTGGCGGAAGAATCGCTCGACGAACAAGTCGTTCTCGAGCAGGCCGCGCCGGCAGCGCCAGCGCAGCTTGCTCAAGGACCGCTCATCGAGTCTTTCAGACATGGGTTCGGTCAAGGTCTTGCGCGGATCCGGCTCCGCCGGTCCGCTGCAAGCGCCCCCTCGGGGGGCAGCGACCGGTAGGGAGCGTGGGGGCAATTCATACCGCCCGGCGGACCATCATTTCCTTGATCTTGCCGATCGCCTTCGTCGGGTTCAGGCCCTTGGGGCAGACGTCGACGCAGTTCATGATCGTATGGCAGCGGAACAGCCGGTACGGGTCTTCGAGGTTGTCCAGCCGCGCCTCGGTGTCCTGGTCGCGGCTGTCGACGATGAAGCGGTAGGCCTGCAGCAGCCCGGCCGGGCCGACGAACTTGTCCGGGTTCCACCAGAAGCTCGGGCAGCTCGTCGAGCAGCTCGCGCAGAGGATGCACTCGTACAGGCCGTTCAGCTCGTCGCGTTCCTCGGGCGACTGCAGGCGCTCGGTCTCGGGCGGGCGCTCGTCGTTGACGAGGTAGGGCTTGATCGAGTGGTACTGCGTGAAGAACTGCGTCATGTCGACGATCAGGTCGCGGATCACCGGCAGCCCGGGCAGCGGCTTGAGCACGATGGTGCCCGGCAGCGTGCGCATGTTGGTCAGGCAGGCCAGGCCGTTCTTGCCGTTGATGTTCATCGCGTCCGAACCGCACACGCCTTCGCGGCAGGAACGGCGGAAGCTCAGGGTCGGATCCACCGCCTTGAGCTTGATCAGCGCATCGAGCAGCATGCGTTCGCTGCCGTCGAGCTCGACCTGCAGCGACTGCATGGTGGGCTTGGCGTCGCGGTCGGGGTCGTAGCGGTAGATCTGGAACTGGTGCAGGCTCATGTCGTGGCGACCTCGTCAGAAGGTGCGGATCTTCGGCGGAATCGACTCCACCGACAGCGGCTTCAGGTTCACCGGCTTGTAGTCGAGGCGGTTGCCCCCCGAATACCACAGCGTGTGCTTGAGCCATGCGTCGTCGTTGCGCCCGTTCGGGTGCGCCGGCGTGTCGGCATAGTCGTCGACCGAATGCGCGCCTCGGCTCTCGCGCCGGGCGGCGGCCGAGACCATCGTCGCCTGCGCGCACTCGATCAGGTTCTCGACCTCCAACGCCTCGATGCGGGCGGTGTTGAAGACCTTGCTCTTGTCCTTCAGCGCGATCGCCTTCACGCGCTCGGCGACGGCGGCGATCTTGGCCACGCCCTCGTCCATGATCGCCTGGGTGCGGAAGACGCCGGCATGCTGCTGCATGGTCTTGCGGATGTCGCCGGCGACGTCCTGTGCGTACTCGCCCGAGCTGCTGCCGTCGAGCCGGGCCAGACGCTCCTCCGAGCGGTCGGCGGCGTCCTTGGGCAGGTCCTTGTGGGCCTTGCTCGCGGCATTGAACTCGACGATGTGGTTGCCCGCCGCGCGGCCGAAGACCAGCAGGTCGAGCAGCGAATTGGTACCCAGCCGGTTCGCGCCGTGCACGCTGACGCACGAGCACTCGCCGACCGCGTACAGGCCGTTCACCACCTCGTTCGGGTTGCCCCCTCGCGGCACCACGACCTGGCCGTGGATGTTGGTCGGGATGCCGCCCATCTGGTAGTGGATCGTCGGCACCACCGGGATCGGCTCGCGCGTGATGTCGACGTTGGCGAAGTTGTGGCCGATCTCGAGCACGCTGGGCAAGCGCTTCATGATCGTCTCGGCACCCAGGTGCGTCATGTCGAGCTGGATGTAGTCCTTGTTCGGACCGCAGCCGCGCCCTTCCTTGATCTCCTGGTCCATGCAGCGGCTGACGAAGTCGCGCGGCGCGAGGTCCTTCAGCGTCGGTGCGTAGCGCTCCATGAAGCGCTCGCCGTTGCTGTTGCGCAGGATCGCGCCTTCGCCGCGGCAGCCTTCGGTGAGCAGCACGCCGGCGTTGTGCACGCCGGTCGGGTGGAACTGCCAGAACTCCATGTCCTCGAGCGGGATGCCGGCGCGCGCCGCCATGCCCAGCCCGTCGCCGGTGTTGATGAAGGCGTTCGTGCTCGCGGCGAAGATGCGCCCGGCCCCGCCGGTGGCCAGCAGCGTGGTCTTGGCCTCGAGGATGTGGAGGTCGCCGGTCTCCATCTCGAGCGCGGTGACGCCGACCACGTCGCCGTCGGCGTCGCGGATCAGGTCCAGCGCCATCCATTCGACGAAGAAGTTGGTGCGCGCCTTGACGTTCTGCTGGTACAGCGTGTGCAGCATCGCGTGGCCGGTGCGGTCGGCCGCGGCGCAGGCGCGCTGCACCGGCTTCTCTCCGTAGTTCGCGGTGTGGCCGCCGAACGGGCGCTGGTAGATCGTGCCGTCCGGGTTGCGGTCGAACGGCATGCCGAAGTGTTCGAGCTCGTAGACGACCTTCGGCGCCTCGCGGCACATGAACTCGATCGCGTCCTGGTCACCGAGCCAGTCCGAGCCCTTGACCGTGTCGTAGAAGTGGTAGTGCCAGTTGTCCTCGCTCATGTTGCCCAGGCTCGCGCCGATGCCGCCCTGCGCGGCCACCGTGTGCGAGCGGGTCGGGAACACCTTGCTCAGCACGGCGACGTTGAGGCCGGCGCGCGCGAGCTGCAGCGACGCGCGCATGCCCGAGCCCCCGGCGCCGACGATGACGACGTCGAAGCGGCGCCTTGCGATCTTTGAAGCGGCCATGCCTTACAACCTCCAGAGCACTTGCACGGCCCAGCCGGCACAGCCGACGAGCCAGACCAGGGTGGCCACCTGCAGCGCCAGCCGCACGCCGACCGGCTTGACGTAGTCCATCCAGATGTCGCGCATGCCGACCCAGGCGTGCCAGGCGAGCGAGACGATGACGACGAAGGTCAGCACCTTCATCCACTGGGCGGCGAAGATGCCGGCCCATTTGTCGTAGCCCATCGGGCCGGGCAGCAGCACCTGGACGACGAGCACGAGCGTGAAGAGCGCCATCAGCGTGGCCGTGGCGCGCTGGCTGAGCCAGTCGCGCATGCCGTAATGCGCACCGACGACGATGCGCTTGGAACCGTGTGGGGTGGCCATCGAAAGAGTCCTCAGTACAGGCCGAACAGCTTGGCGCCGAGCACCAGCGTCAGCAGCAGGCTGATCGCCAGCGTGGCGAGTGCGGAAGAATGTCCCTGCTGCTTGGTGACGCTGTGCGTCATGTCCATCCACAGGTGGCGCACGCCGGCGGTGAAGTGGTGCAGGTAAGCCCAGATCAAGGCCAGCGACACCAGCCTGACGAACCAGCCCGGCACGAAGCCGATGCCGACGACGAAGGCGCTGGTGAAGCGCTCGTAGGAGATTTCCGAGGTCACGCTGGTGTCGAACAGCCAGACGATGAAGGGCAGCAGCAGGAACAGGATCGCGCCACTGAGCCGGTGCAGGATCGACACCATGCCCGCCGGCGGCAGCCGGTAGCGCAGGATCTGCGTGACGTGGATGTTGCGGTAGACCGGGCGCCGGGTTGTCGTCATCGGGGGGAGTCCTTGTTGTCTCGCCAGGGGTCGCTGCCGCGCAAGTGCAGCGAAGATTTTATTGCAACGCAGCAGACCCGCTCGGCATTCAGCCGAGCACGTTCCGGTAGTGATGATGCGCCGTGCTGTACAGGCCGCGACGCAATTCGACCGGCTTGTCGCCGTAGGTGAAGGACAGCCGCTCGACCGACAACAGCGGCACGCCGACCGGCACCGCCAGCAGCGCGGCCTCTTCGGCCCCGGCCGCGACGGCGCGGATCTTCTCTTCGGCGCGGATCATGCGCACGCCGAACTCGGTCTCGAACAGGCTGTACATCGGGCCGCGGTAGCCGGCCAGCTTGTCCGCGCTCAGGCCCTTGAACAGCGCGCCGGGCAGCCAGATGTCGTCCAGCACCACCGGTCGCCCTTCGGCGAGCAGCAGCCGGCGCAGTTCGACCGCGGCTTCGCCGG
The DNA here is from genome assembly GCA_963788635.1 of uncultured beta proteobacterium. GTDB lineage: Bacteria > Pseudomonadota > Gammaproteobacteria > Burkholderiales > Burkholderiaceae_C > Rubrivivax. The sequence goes on from CAWBHE010000008.1 coordinate 90,723, forward strand.
ACTTCATCTCGAGCGCGCGCAGCACGTCGGCCGGCGCGCGCATGCGCCGGCAGTCGAGCAGCCGGCGCTGCATGCCCGCGCTCGTCCCCTCGTCGGGCGTCAAGCGCAGGAAGCGGTACTGGATGTTCTCCTCGGCATGCGTCGCGACGAAGGTGCCCTTGCCCTGCCGGCGCACGAGCAGGTTCTCGGTCGCCAGTTCGTCGATCGCCTTGCGCACCGTGCCCTGGCTGACCTTGAAGCGCGCCGCCAACTCGACTTCGCTGGGGATCACCTCGCCCGCCCGCCATTCGCCGGTCTGCAGGCTGCGCATCAGCAAGGCCTTGATCTGCTGGTACAGCGGCAGGAACGACGGCGTGGCGGGCAACGCGGTGGAGGGCATCGGCTCGGCGAGCGCGGCTTCGGACATGGGTCGATTGTCTTACATAAGACATAAGACTGGAATCCTCACCGACCGCTAAAATCGACCTACGAATCGAAACCCTCAGGAGTCCCCATGAGCAAGAAGCCCGTTCGCGTGGCCGTCACCGGCGCTGCCGGCCAGATCGGCTACGCCCTGCTGTTCCGCATCGCCAGCGGCGAGATGCTGGGCAAGGACCAGCCGGTCATCCTGCAACTGCTCGAGGTGCCGGCCGACGGGCCGCAGAAGGCGCTCAAGGGCGTGATGATGGAATTGGAGGACTGCGCGTTTCCGCTGCTCGTCGGCATGCAGGCGCACGGCGACCCGATGACCGCCTTCAAGGACGCCGATTACGCATTGCTCGTCGGCTCGATGCCGCGCAAGGCCGGCATGGAACGCGCCGAGTTGCTGTCGATCAACGGCCAGATCTTCATCGGCCAGGGCAAGGCGCTGAACGCGGTCGCCAGCCGCAACGTGAAGGTGCTGGTGGTCGGCAACCCGGCCAACACCAACGCCTGGATCGCGATGAAGAGCGCGCCGGACCTGCCGCGCAAGAACTTCACCGCGATGCTGCGCCTGGACCACAACCGCGCGCTGAGCCAGATTGCCGCCAAGACGGGCAAGCCGGTGTCGCAAATCGAACGGCTTGCCGTCTGGGGCAACCATTCGCCGACGATGTACGCCGACTACCGCTTCGCGACGATCGCCGGCGCGAGCGTGAAGGACATGATCAACGACCAGGCCTGGAACAAGGACGTCTTCCTGCCCACGGTGGGCAAGCGCGGCGCGGCGATCATCGAAGCGCGCGGGCTGTCGTCGGCCGCATCGGCGGCGAACGCGGCGATCGACCACATGCGCGACTGGGCGCTGGGCACGAACGGCGGCTGGGTCACGATGGGCGTGCCCAGCAACGGCGAGTACGGGATCCCGAAGGACGTGATGTTCGGCTTCCCGGTGACCACCGCCGGCGGCGAGTACAGCCTCGTCGAGGGCCTGTCGATCGACGAGTTCTCGCGCGGCTGCATCGACAAGACGCTGGCCGAATTGCTGGGCGAACAGGACGGCGTCAAGCACCTGCTGTGAGCACCGCAGCGTGATCGGTCCGCGCGAGGCGTTGTTCGACGGCGAGCCGGCCGCACCGGACCTGCCGGTCTGCGACCACTATGCCGGCGTCGAAGCGCGCATGCGCAAGAGCCTGGCGCTGCAGTCCGAGCTGGGGCCGGTGTTCGACGTCACGCTCGACAACGAGGACGGCGCACCGGTCGGCGGCGAGGTCGACCAGGCGCACCTGATCGTGTCGCTGCTCGGCTCGGCGGCGAACCGCTTCGGGCGCGTCGGCGTGCGCCTGCTGCCGGTGGGCCACGCGCGCTTCGCCGAGGTGCTGGCCATCGTGCTCGGTGCCGCGCGCGCCCCGGCCTACCTGATGCTCCCGAAACCACGCGGGCTGGCCGACCTGCAGCGCGCCGCGCAAACGATCGACGCCGCCGGCGGCGCGGCGATCCCGCTGCATGCGCTGATCGAGACCCATGGCGCGCTGCGCGAGGTCGACGCGATCGCCGCCCACCCGCGCATCGAGTCGCTGTCCTTCGGGCTGATGGACTTCGTCTCCGCGCACCGCGGCGCGATTCCGCAGAGCGCGATGGGCGCGGCGGGCCAGTTCGAGCACCCGCTCGTCGTGCGCGCCAAGCTCGAGATCGCCGCCGCCTGCCACGGCCACGCGAAGGTCCCCTCGCATTGCGTGGTGACGGAGTTCAACGATCTGCCCGCGCTGCGCCGCGCCGCCGAGACCGCGGGCCAGCGCTTCGGCTGCACGCGCATGTGGAGCATCCACCCGGCACAGATCCGGCCCATCGTCGAGGCCTTCACGCCGACCCGCGCCGAGGTCGAGCAGGCGGTCGAGATCCTGATGGCCGCGAGGGCCGCCGACTGGGCGCCGATCCGCCATCGCGACACCTTGCACGACCGCGCGAGCTACCGCTACTTCTGGCAGCTGCTCGTGCGCGCCCACCGCACCGCAGGCGCCGGCGCCGCGCCGCTGCCGGCCGACGTGCGGCAGGCCTTCTTTGACGAGGCGGCCGCTTGAGTGTCTACTTCGTCACGCGCGGCCGTCCGTCGAGGCGCCGCGCTTGCACGCGGTTGCAAACGTCGACGCCTGAACACGCCTGAAGCCATGCGCACGGCGGAACAATCGCGCCCACATTCACCCGAGGAGCCCCGGATGCCCCGCCTGCCGACCGTCGTTGGAACCCTTGCCCTGGCCCTGTCTGCCGTGGGCGCCCTGCCCGCGCATGCCGATGTCCTGTCGGAAGGGCAACTCCAGGCCGCTGCGCATGTCTTCACCGGCACCGCACAGTGCGAGTTCAAGCAACACGTCAGCCTGACCGCCGTCGCCGGCCAGCCGGGTCACTTCAAGCTGGCGTTCAAGAACGCGCAGTACGACATGGTCCCGGTCGAGACGAGCACCGGCGCCGTGCGGCTGGAAGATGCGCACGCGGGCGTGGTCTGGCTGCAGATCCCGGCCAAGTCGATGCTGCTGAACTCGCGCGTGGGCCACCGGATGCTCGACGACTGCCGCCAAGCCGAACAGGCCGCGGTCGCGCAGGGCGGGCATCAGCTCGGGTTGACGACCACCGCTGCGCGCTGACGAGACCACGCTGAGAGTGCCTGGCCGCCACGGCGGCTAGGCGTCGGTCTTCGCGATCTCGCCGAAGGCGTGGTTCAGCCAGAGCTTCAGGCGCTGGCGCTCCATCAGCCCGAGACCGGGCCCATCGATGGCCGAGGCGTTCTTCGCCGCCCAGAAACTGGCGTTGCGGGCATCGATCTTCTGCACCACGGCGTCGTGCAGGCGGCGCACGTCGATGACCTTGGCGCCCAGACCGCGCGCGCGGTCGAGCTGGCCCGAGCGCTCGAGCTGGCCGAAGTCGTCGCCGCGCAACTGGTTCTTCACCAGCACGTAGTGCACGCGCTGGCCGAAGCGGTCCAGCAGCCGGGTCAGCAAGTCCACCGAATCGCGGCCGCTGTCCATCACGTGCCAGTAGTGGAGCGCGATCCCGGACAGATCGGCCATGTCGAGCACGCCGGATTCGTCCATCCACCGCACCAGCGGGTCGTGAGTCTGCGCGGCCAGGTCGACCAGCACACGCCGGCCCGGCTGCTCGACCGCGGCCTCGACGATGCGGTCCAGCGCCTCGTAGCTGTCGGCCAGCGCCGGTGATGCGTAGTCGGCGTAGAAGCGCAGCAGCGAGCCGTGGGATCGGTCGGTGTCGAAACCGGTGAACGGCAGGTCGTGGTCGATGAAGTACTGCGCGAGCAATCGCGAGACCATCGACTTGCCGACGCCACCCTTCTCGCCGCCGATCAGGTGGATCTTCGACACGGGGTGGCTCTCCAGGGTGGGGACGTCTTCCATTCCAGCCATTGTGCCGAATTGCGCGCTGCCGCCGCTCAAGCCGCCTGCGCCGACCCGGCCCCGCGCCGGCGCGCCAGCGTGATCAGCAGCAGCACGATGCCCAGGTTGAGCAGGTTCCAGCCGACGCCGTTGACGAAGGCGGCGTGGTACGAGCCGGTCAGGTCGAACACCTTGCCCGACATCCAGCCGCCGAGCGCCATGCCGAACAGCGTCGCGGTGAGCACCGCGCCGACGCGCGTGCCGGCTTCGGCGGGCGGGAAATGCTCGCGCACGATGATCGCGTAGCTGGGCACGATGCCGCCCTGGAACAGGCCGAACAGCGCCGAGATCACGTACAGCGAGAGCAGGCCGTCGAACGGGATGAACAGCAGCAGCGCGACCCCTTGCAGCACCGAGCCGAGGAGCAGCGTGCGCAGACCGCCGATGCGGTCGCAGATCGCGCCCGAGACGAGCCGGCTGACGATGCCGCAGGCGAGCATCAGGCTCAGCATCTCGGCGCCGCGCGCGGCGCCGTAGCCGAGGTCGCCGCAGTAGGCGACGATGTGCACCTGCGGCATGGCCATCGCGACGCAGCAGGCCACGCCGGCGATGCACAGCAGCGCCTGCGCCTGGTTCATCGACAGCCCGAACGGCCGCGCCGACGGCGTGGCGCGCCCGGCACGCGACGCCGCCGCCACCGCGGCCGGCGGCCGCTCGCGCATGAACAGCGCCAGCAGCGGCAGGCTGGCGGCGCAGAAGATGCCCAGCCCGATGTAGGTCGAACGCCAGCCCACGGTCTGGACGAAATGCTGGACGATCGGGCGGCCAGATCGCGCCGGCCAGGTAGTTGCCGCTGGCGCAGATCGCGACCGCGATGCCGCGCCGGCGCACGAACCACAGCGACGTGTCGGCGACCAGCGGCGCGAAGGTCGCCGAGCTGCCGAGCAGACCGAGCAGCAAGCCGTGCGCGAGCGCGAAGCCGGTCAGGCTGCCGGCCGTGCCGGCCGCGACGAAGCCCAGGCCCAGCCCGCCGGCGCCGATGAACAGCGGCAGCATCACGCCGAAGCGGTCGGCGAGCTTGCCCATCACGATGCCGCCGACGCCGAAGCCGAGCATCATCAGCGTGTAGGGCAGCGACGCGTCGGCACGCGCGACGCCGAACTCGGCCTGCACCGCCGGCAGCACGACGGCCACCACGTACATCGCGGCGCTGCCGATCGTCATCATCACCAGGGTCACGCCCAGGCGCAGCCAGGCGTGGCGGGAGTCGGGCTCGTGGCGGTTCATCGGGTCGATTTTGGCGCGATAGACTGGCCCGATGTCCCAGAGCATTCACGACTTCCACGACGACCCGCGCAATGCCGACCTGCGGATCTGGGTCAACGGGCAGCTGAAGCCGCGCGCCGAGGCGGTGGTCTCGGTGTTCGACAGCGGCTTCGTGCTCGGCGACGGCGTCTGGGAAGGCCTGCGCGTCGTCGACGGCCAGCCGGCGTTCCTGGACGCGCACCTGGACCGCCTCTTCGAAGGCGCGAAGGCGATCGCGCTCGACATCGGCCTGAGCCGGGCGCAGCTCACGCAGGCGATCCGCGACACGCTGGCGGCGAACGCGATGCACGACGGCGTGCACCTGCGGCTGATGGTCACGCGCGGCGTCAAGCGCACGCCCTACCAGGACCCGCGCGTGACGGTCGGCCCGGCCACCGTCGTGATCATCGCCGAGTTCAAGCACGCCAAGCCCGAGACGCTGGCGCGCGGGCTGACGCTGTTCACCGTGCACGTGCGGCGCGGCCCCCCCGACGTGCAGGACCCCAAGCTGAACAGCCACAGCAAGCTGAACTGCATCACCGCCTGCATCCAGGCCACCGAGGCCGGCGCCGACGAGGCGCTGATGCTCGACCCGCACGGCTTCGTCGCGACCTGCAACTCGACCCATTTCTTCATCGTCCGGCGCGGCCAGGTCTGGACCTCGACCGGCGACTACTGCCTGGCCGGCATCACGCGCGCCAACGTGCTGCAGGTCTGCCGCGAGGCCGGCATCCCGGCCGTCGAGAAGAACTTCAGCCTGACCGAGGTCTACAGCGCCGACGAGGCCTTCGTCACCGGCACCTATGCCGGGCTGGCGCCGGTGCGCCGAATCGACGGCCGCCAGATCGGCGATGCGCTGCCCGGGCCGATGGTGCAGCGGCTGCAAGGCCTGTACCGCGAGCTCGTTCAGCGCGACGTCGCGGCGCGCGCCGCGGCGGGCGCATGACGCCACCGCTTCGCATCGCCGCGGATTCATGACGCAGCCGACTCCGCTTCGCATCGCCGCCTGGAGCGGCCCGCGCAACATCTCCACCGCGATGATGCGGGCCTGGGAGAACCGCGGCGACTGCGCGGTCAGCGACGAGCCGCTGTATGCGCATTACCTGGCCGCCACCGGCCTCGACCACCCGGGCCGCGACGAGGTCGTCGCGGCCGGCCGCGGACGACAGCCCGACTGGCGGCGCGTCGTCGCCGCGCTCGGCGGGCCGGTGCCGGACGCACGGCCGGTCTGGTATCAGAAGCACATGGCGCACCATCTGCTGCCCGGCATGGACAGCGGCTGGGTGCACGGGCTGACGAACGTGTTCCTGATCCGCGACCCGGTGCGGGTGGTCGCCAGCTACGTCAAGTCGCGCGCGAACGTGACGGCCGAGGACATCGGCCTGCTCCAGCAGCGGCGCCTGTTCGACGAGGTCGCCGACCGGCTCGGCCGGGCACCGCCGGTGATCGACGCCGAACGCTTCCTGCGCGACCCCGAGGCGAACCTGCGCGCGCTGTGCGGGCGCCTGGGCGTGACCTTCAGCGAGCGCATGCTGCACTGGCCCGCCGGCCCGCGCGCGAGCGACGGCGTCTGGGCACCGCACTGGTACGCCGCGGTGTGGCGGTCCACCGGCTTCGAGGCCGCGCGCGATCTTCCGTTGCGGCTGGACGGCGCGCAGCAGCGCGTCGCCGACACCTGCCGCGACGCCTACGAGACCTTGCTCGCGTACGCAGGCTGAGTTCGCGGCAGCGACGGGTCAGCCCGGATCGGGCGCGATGCCCTCGGCATAGTCGTACAAGGCCTCGAGCAGCGCCTGGCCGCGTTCGTCGGCGCCTTCGGCGAGCGCGTCGATGCGCTCGAAGAAGGCGGCCAGCGTCTGCGCCCCGCCCTCGCCTTCGTGCAGCCGCGCCCGGCAATGCTGCTGCCAGCGCTCGCGCTCGGCGGCGTCGAGCGTGTCCTCGAAGTTGCGCGCCCGGTAGCGGAACAGAAGTTCGTCGAGCCGCGCGTCGTCGAACGCCGGGTGGCGCCCGGCCAGCGCCTGCGCCGGCAGCGCCGCGCAGCCGCTCCAGCGTGCGCCGGTCCTGGTTGCCGACGAAGCCGCCGTAGAGGTCCTCGTCGACGTCGGGCGGCTCGGCCGGCGCCGGCCGCGCATAGACCGCCGCCCACAGTTCGTCCAGCCTCGGCAGCGCCGCGGCGCGCTCGGCATGGCGCTGCGCCAGCGCGAGGTCGAGGCCGAAGCGCTGCTGCGCGGACGCCACCGTCTTCAGGTTGCCGATCACGACCGGCGACTTGTTGACGTGGATCGTCTTGATCGGCAAGCGCTGCACGCCTTCGGGCAGCGCGGCCTGCGGCGTGAACAGCCGCTCGCGCACGGTGTCGGCGTCCAGGTCGGCGAGCTGCGCCGGGTCCTGCGCCAGGTCCCAGACGATCAGCTCGTTGCGGTTCGTCGGATGCGGCGCGAGCGGCCAGACCACGGCCATGCAGCCGCGCTCGACCGGGTACATGCCCGAAATGTGCAGGAAGGGCCGGCCCTGGCCGATCTCGGCGCGCACCGCGTCCTTGTGGCGCAGCTTGAGGCAGAAGTCCCAGAGCCGCGGCTGGCGCGTCCGGATCAGCCGGGCCAGCGCCAGCGTCGCGCGCACGTCGGACAGCGCGTCGTGCGCGGCGTCGTGCACCAGGCCGTTCGCGGCCGTCAGCTGTTCGAGCCGGAACGACGGCTGGCCGCGCCTCTCGCCGCTCTCGTGCAGCGGCCATTCGATGCCCTCGGGCCGCAGCGCCCAGGTGCAGCGCACCACGTCGAGCAGGTCCCAGCGGCTGCAGCCGTTCTGCCATTCGCGCGCGTACGGGTCGATCAGGCAGCGCCAGAACAGGAAGCGCGTCACCTCGTCGTCGAAGCGGATGCTGTTGTAGCCGACGCCGATGGTGTCCGGCGCGCCCAGCTCGGCCTCGATGCGCGCGGCGAACTCGGCCTCGGGCAGACCTTGCGCGAGCGCCTGCTGCGGCAGGATGCCGGTGAGCAGGCAGCTCTCCGGGTCGGGCAGGTAGTCGCGCGCCGGCCGGCAGTAGTGCATCACCGGCGCGGCGATCTCGTTCAGCTCGGCGTCGGTGCGAACCCCGGCGAACTGCGCCGGCCGGTCGCGGCGCGGCTCGCGGCCGAAGGTTTCGTAGTCGTGCCAGAAGTAGGTCGGACCGGGCATACGGCGGACGATAACTTGCCTGCGGCCCGCACGCGCCGCAGGCGACTACTTCTTCTTCGCCGGTGCCTTGGCCTGCATCGCCTCGGACATGCCGATCAGCACGCCGCTGACCATCGCGGCGTAGCTCTCGGCCATCGCCTGCGCGGCGCGCATCGACGCGGCGCGCGTGCTGCGCAGCGCACCGTGCATCTGCTCGGCCAGCTGCTCGGCGGTGCTCGCCGCCTTCGCGCCGGACAGCGTGCCGCCGGCCTGCATCTTCTCGATCACCTGGCCCCAGGCGCCGGCGAGCGGCGCGCCGGCGCCTTCGGCGGTCTTCTTCAGCGCGGCGAACATCGTGTCCTCGAACTTGTCGAGGTCGTCGAGCGCCTTCTTCAGGTGCTTCTCGCGCAGGTCGGCGCCTTGCGCCACCAGCTGCTGCAGCGCGACGCGGTTCGCGTCCACCGCCTTCAGCAGCGCGTCGTCCATGCCGGACACCGCGTTGTCGAGAAGCGCCTCGACGTCGAGGCCGGCGGTCGCGTTCTTCGCCGCGCCCAGGCTCGCCGCCTCGGACACCGACTTCAGCGCCGAGCGGATGTTCTTCAGCGTCAGCTCGCGGCCCTGCAGCGCGGCCAGCGTGGTGTCGCTGACGGCCTTCTTCAGCTGCGCGCCTTGCTGCGCGCTGGCGCTCTCGAACATCGTGATCAGCGCGTCGGGGTCGATCATCGGCTTGGCCATTCGGTTCTCCTCGGTGGAAACGGCGTCGCGCGCCGGCTGGCATCGAGCCCTGGGGCGGCGGCTCGAGCATGCTAATGCCACTCGGTGCTGCTGCGAAGTTCCTTTCGCTGCGCGCCCGGCGCCCGTTCACGATGATTGATCGAACTCAACGGCGGCTGCGACGCCAGGCGCAAGCTGGGTCGGTTTCGAACCCGAATGGAGATGAACATGAAGCGTCGACTCGTGGCCTTGCTGGCCGGCTCGTTGTGGGCGGCGTCCGCGCTCGCCCAGCCCTACGGGATGGGTCCCGGGATGATGGGCTCGGGCGGGCCCGGAGGCTACGGCCCGGGCGGCTACGGCCCCGGAGGCTGCGGCATGGGGCCGGGCGGAGGCGCCGGGCCCGGCTACGGCGGCGGCTACGGGATGGGCTCCGGCTTCGGCATGGGGCCGGGAATGATGGGCGGCTTCGGGCGCCTGGACCTGCACGGCCTCGACCTGAGCGCCGACCAGCGCAGCAAGCTCGCCGAGATCCACGCCGACGTCGAGCGCAAGCAATGGGACCTGATGCGCAGCATGCACGAGCTCGGCTGGCAGAGCGGCGGCAAGGGCGGCGGCGCCTTCGACGAAGCCCAGGCGCGCAAGACCTACGACTCGATGGCGGCGCTGCGCAAGCAGATGTTCGACAACGCGCTGGACGCGCACCAGCGCATCGACGCGGTCCTGACCCCGCCGCAGCGGCAGCAACTGCGCCGCGGCTGGGGCGGCCAGTAACCGCCGGGAACCCGCGCCATGTGGGGGCCGATGGCGGGATGGGGCGGCGGCGGCCCGGGCTGGGGCTGGTTCGGGCTGACGCACCTGCTGTGGTGGGCGCTCGTCATCGTCGCCATCGTGCTGCTGGCGCGGCGGGCCGTCGGTCGGGGACGCCAGCCCCCGCCGCGCCCGCCCGTCGACCGCGCGCTGGACATCCTGCGCGAACGCTACGCGCGCGGCGAGATCGACCAGCAGGAGTTCGAGCAGCGCAAGCGCGACCTCGCCGGCTGAAGGCGCACGCCCTAAGTGCGTTCCCCCACAAGTGCAAGTCGCTGCCCAGACTTGAGCTGCTGACCGCCGCACGCGTAAGCCGCAATCTCTGCGGCGCGAAGGTATGCAAGCCTTCCTTCTGGAGCTAACGGACAAGACGGAGGTTTCGCAGGCTGCTGGCTGCACCGCGCGCAGCGCCCGCTGCTATACGTTGTCGTCAGCAGCCCAAGTTTGTGGGCGCCGTTCAAGTCAAGCCTAAGCCCATTCCGGCCTTGCGCTGATGACTCACCCCGTACCGGCGATACACCGAATCGGCCAGCTCCATCATCCGGCTCGAGCTCCTGGAAAGAGGACCAGCTCTCCCGGCACTCATCCAGGCGGTCCAGTTCGGCGTGGACGGCAAGCCAGGTTTCGCAGAGACCTGCCGCCCGCAGCGCATCGACGCTGCTCGGAGCAACCATCAGTTCAGCTTGCTCACCAACGATGGCCGAGAGCCGTCCAGCGGCGTAGCCGAAGTCACTGAACCAGGAACCGAACCGTCGCCTTGCACACTGCCAAGAGTTCTGCCACGTCGCGGTGCGGCGTCAAAGGCGCTGCGCGAAGCTCGAATGTCTCTGTCCACGAGCGGCACAACCTCGGCCAGGTTCTTCGGATGCATATCCGGGCTGGAGCAGCTGGAGTGCGAGTACCGGTTGGCAAAATACTCGGCATACGCTGAGTACGGCGCGCCGAGATCGTCCTTCGCGACGCAGACCAGTCTCCCAGCCGCGCGCGCCGATTGGACCTTGCTTCGCGCTGCAGCGTGGGAGAGGAGTCGCCTTCTCACGGTCTCGATCGGGAAGTTCGACAACTCAACGTCCCAGAACGAGAGGTAGATGACCGGATCATCCATGGAAGACCGCCAGCATCGATCAGCGTCGGCACCTGTCGTGCGGCGACCCACAAGAGCACTGGCACTGCGACGCGCGTCGATCGCAGCTGTGCCGCTCGCGCCGCGATCGAGGCCTTCTGTTGTGATGAAATCGCCCATGCGTCAGGGTGCGACGCACGAAGGCCAGTCGCAGGTAATGCGGCTTGGCGAAACACGTTATGCCGCGTGAACGCTTACGCTATGGGTGCAGTACCGACACTCGCCAGCTGACGGCGCACGTTTAACCGCATTGCCCGACGTAGCCGCAGGCAGTGCAGAAGTCGCAGCCGTCCTTGTGGATCAGGGTCGCGTTGCCGCATTCGGGGCAGGGTCGGCCGGCGAGCGGCCGCGCGGCCCCGTCCACCGGGGCGTCGAGCACGCCCATCGCGGTCAGCGGCCGGCCGTCCTCGTCGAGCACGCCGAGCATCGCGTAGCGGTGGATCACGAGCCGGGCCAGGTAGGCCACGGTCGAGGGCCAGGTCTGCTGGCGGCGCTGGCCGTCGGGCAGGCCGGGAACGAAGGCCATGAACTGGCCCAGCGGCTCGGCGTAGTTGAGCAGCTTGCGCAGCTTCATGCCGATCCACGCCGGGTCGATGACGCGCATGTCCAGCGACAGCACGCGCGCCAGCCCGTCGAGCGCGCGCGGGTAGTTGCCCGAGAAGCCGATCGCGCAGGGCCGGGTCACGGTGCCGCCGCCCGGCGTCGGCAGCGTGACCTCCTTCAGCGTCAGCGTGAAGGCCTCGCCGCTGGCCGGGTTGTCGATGTCGACCGACCAGGCCAGCGTGCCCGAGGTGCCGGTCTTGGGCTCGTCGCGGCTGAACATCGCGTCGACCACCGGCGTCGGCCCGCCCGGGCGCAGCGCGCCGAGCTGCTCGCAGCGCCAGCGCAGCACCGCGGCCACCGCGGCGACGACACCGGGAAAGAGCCGGCGCTGCCCGTCGGGCGGGAAAGGCATCTCGAAGGCGCGCTCCTCGGCTTCGGGGCTGGATTCCAGGAGGCCTTATGCAACTGAAGAAGAACCCTCGCGATCCGCAATTCATCGATCCCAATCACCAGTACGACGACGAGTTCGAGCCTGACGACCAAGCGGTCGAACTCCGCCCCCAGCCTGCGCCCCGACCGCGCCCGAGGGCCGAGATCGAAGCGGACCCGGCGCCCAACCCGGCCCCGCGCCCGGCCAGCCTCGTCGATGCGAATTCCACGTTCGACGGCAAGTACGAGACCGATCAGGACCTGCACGTGCAGGGCTCGGTCAGCGGCGAAATCGTGTGCGGCGGCACCCTGGTTATCGAGCTCGGCGCGACGGCGAAGGCTCGCATCCAGGCCCGCGACGCGCTCGTTCGCGGCCGCGTTGACGGCGACATCGTCTGCAGCGGACGACTGCTTCTGACTGCGACGTCGGTCGTCACCGGCACGATCAAGTCCGGGACGCTTGTCGTTGAAGAAGGGGCTTCCCTCAGCGGAACCATCGCGACGGCGGCATCCACGGACGCGCCCTCACTCGCGCTCGCCGTCGAAAGCGCTGGCGCGTCCGAAGCACGAGCGACCGCCCTCGAGCCCGCCCCGGCTGGCGCTTCAGTCACCAGCACGCGTGGCCCCAGCTGGGGTGCCGATCGCCGGGCCAATGCCGGCGCCGCGCCCGAGCCCGCCCCCCCGCGCGGCGGCCGCCAGGCGCCCAGCTTCGCCTTCGTTCCCACCACCGAGGAACGGACGGCGGCGGCCGAGCGAAACTAAGATCCAGTCGGCGGTCCAACAACGCGAGAGGCGGGATCCAACGATCCCGCCTCTTTGCCTTTGTTCCTAAGGGTCGGAGAAGTCCGCTGATTACGACCCCGTGAAGTACACCACGTCGTCGACAACCCACGTGTTGATCGATCGGTTCATTCGTTTGGCTGCGCGGCTCACACGCAGTGCAACGCCACGTGGAGTCTCGCCTCGGGCTGGCGTCAGCTTGCCCACCTTGCCAGCTGGCACGCCTTCCACGAACTTTTCATACTCGCGCATCCGCGCGGCGAGTCGTCCTGTCTGGCGCGACGGGCGCGGTGCTTCTGATTCTTTGATAACAGCGAATTCAGCCATCGTTTTCCTCTTCAGCGAGCTTCCTCACGGCGGCACGCCTCCGTTACGCGGAAGTAGCGGCCACACGTGGTGCACAGAGAAGATACGTGAAAACTCCGCGAAAAACCACCGCACGCTTGCCCGATTCAGACGGAAAGATCCAGTGAATCCGCAACGCCAGCCTGCGGTGCGAAATCGACGGGCTCGAGTCAACGCTTCTCTTGGAGGCTTCCGATGCTCATCCGGATCGACTCGAGAAACGCTTGCAGTTGATTCTCGAGACGGTGCAGTACCTCCAGCGCGTACTGATCGGCGTCGTCGAGCTGCCGCGTTGCCGCTTCCGCTGCTTCGCTCAGGTGTGCTGCCGCCGTTGCGTCTGCTTCCGCGATCGTCTGCCGCGCGCGCGCTTCGGTGTCCATCAGCATCTGGTGACTGCGCTCTTGTGCTTCGCGGAGAATCGAGTTCTCTTCGACTCGCCGCGCGCGCTCTTCCTCTGCCCGCGCCACAGTCTCCTGAGCCTTCTCGTGTGCGTCCGTCAGGATCTGGTCCCGCATCTCCAAGGATCTGTTGCGCCTGTCGCATGTCGGCCGGAACCGACAGTCGCATCTGATCGATTACGTCAAGCATCCGCTTGCGGTCCACCACGAGGTTGCCGCCAACAGGAAGCCGTCTCGCCTGGATGACGAGTTCTTCGAGACTGTCGATCAGGTCGAGGATTTCCACCGGTTGCGCGCCGGCGCTCCCGCTAACCCTGGTCCAGCTTCTCGCGGATTGCCGTGCTCACGTGCGCCGGAACAAGCTCGCCGACGTCGTAGCCGAGTTTCGAGACTTCCCTGATCCGGCTCGCGCTGATGTACAGGAAATCCTGGTTCGCCATCAGGTACACCGATTCCAGGTGCGGTGCCATCTTTCGGTTCATCAGCGCCATGTCGAACTCGGCCTCGAAGTCGCTGACGGCCCGGATTCCGCGCACGATTGCGACGGCGCCTTTTCGGCTTGGCGAATTCAACCGTCATCTCGTCGAAGCCTTCGACTTCAACCTGCGGGAGATGCTCGACGGCCTTCCTGAACATTTCGATCCGCTCTTCCCACGTGAACATGCCCGTCTTGTCCCGGCCCTTCACCACGGCGACGATCACTCGGTCGAAGAGGTGCGTCATCCGGGTTACCAGGTCCAGGTGACCGTTCGTTACCGGGTCGAATCCCCCCGGGAAGACTGCGATCCTCATTCCCCCTCCTGCAGCGCGTACAGCGCGATCGCGCTGTCGCCGTAGACGCGACGCTCCGATTGGACGAGACCCTTCGGGCGTTCCGGCGGATTGTACTTGCTTCCGTGCTCGTAGACGACCGTTCCGCTCGGCGGCCAGTCCGTTCCGCGAGCAGGTTCAGTGTTTCGGCCGCTGTGTCCTCGTGGTACGGCGGGTCCATCAGCACGAGGTCGAACGGTCCCGGAGCGCTCTTCAGCGCACCGGGCAGCTTCCCCCGGAGCGACCGTTCCGCGCTCGCTGAAACCGGTTCTGGCCAGGCTCTGCACGATCGCCTGGCACGACGCCGCTTCCGCCTCGATGAACGTGGCACGCCGGCCGCTCCGCGGCTCAGCGCTTCGATTCCCAGCGCTCCCGTCCCCGCGTAGAGGTCGAGGACGCGGGCTCCTTCGAGCGTGTCTCCGAGGATGTTGAAGACGGCTTCGCGCACGAGCCCCGAGGTCGGCCGCAACCGCACCCCGCGCGGCTCGGCGAGCGGCGTATCCCGCGAGCGCTTCCACCGGTGATTCGCAAGCGCGCTCCAGCCATCCTTAGCCTCCCGGCGTTGGCGACCCCGCCACCGGTGTCCCGTGCGTCGCGCGGCTACACGTTCGCGGGCAGTTCGCTCTGGAACAGGGCCACTCCATCGCTCAGCGTCAGCGTGACTGTGTACGTCCCGGCCTCCGCCGGCGTGCTCCACGTGATGTATCCCTTGCGGCTGTCCTCGATCGTGCCCCTTTGCTCGTTGCTCCATTTCGGCTGCGAGTCCTGCGGATTCGGCTGCAGCAGAATCGGCTGCGCCGCTCGAGATGTATGGCACTAGCGCCGTCCAGATGTTCCCAAGGTAGATGTCGTCGCTCGCGTCTTCGACCGCGACGCCGCCCAGCTTGAACTGCTCGATGTACTGCAGCTTGAACCCGATGCTGAAGAAGTTCTCCAGCCAGACCGTCCGCCCGCCGTTCTGTTCGTACGTGAACGCCACCGCGCGACTTCCGGCACCCATGCAACGCCGCTGCGGCCGTCCTGCTTGTTGATGTTCACTCCCGACACAACCACCTGCGATCCCGTTTGCAGTTTCTCCCCCTGGATCGCCAGCTTCGTCGCGATGTTCATCGCGTCCGTCAGGCGCATCGGGTGCAGGCCGGTGTCGTCCTTCTGCGTCGCGTAGGGCGTCACCGTCAATACCAGCCGCGTGCTCGGCTGCACCTGCCCCGCCAGGTACTGGAGAATCACCGGCATGTCCGACCGGTACTTGCCCTGGTCGCGGTATGGCGCGATCTGGACCACGTCCGCGGCCTTTCCGATTTCGGCCCAGTCATAGCCACCTTCGTCGATGCGGTCCTGGTCACTCAGCGGCGGCGGCACCGTCACGGTCAGCTGCTTGTTCTGGCTATGCAGAACCTGCGAAAGCTCGCTGATGAAGAGCGCGAAGGAGGTGCGCTCGTTCGCCGTCAGGTCCAGGTACTCGATGTCGATGCCGGCCAGGCCGGCGTCGTTGACCTTCTTCACGATCGCCTGCACGTGCGCCGATCGGTTCTTCGCGGAGTTCAGGATGCCCTGCACGATCGGCAACTGGCCCTTGACGTCGCCACGCGCAGAGATCGTCGGGAATCCATTGGAACGAGGGATCCGACTTCACAACGCTCGGCTCGCCGTCCAGTCCTCCGTCCGCCGCAGGCGTGAAGTCCAGCGTGTGCAGCATTGTGATCTTGCCGACTGCGTCGTGGTGAAGCGCGCCGTTGTGCGGCAGATAGGCAATCACCATCCCGCCTGGCGCGTCTTCGTCGCAGCACCGCTATCACCTTCGGCGCGCTCGTCAGCGTGGCTGAGACTTCCTTCCCCTGCGGGTCGAGGCGCGCCGGGGTGATCGGCTCCCATGTCTTCGTCTCCGGCACGAACTGGTAGAAGCTCAGGTTGCGAGCGTCGGTCGTCGCATTCGCCACTGGCAGGCGGATGTCGACGGGAGTGCCGGCGGCGATCGCCGGCTTCTTCTCGTTGAACTCGAACACTTTGGTGACCAGGTCGAAGCCGGCCGGCGCCGTGAGGTCCTGGCCACTCTCGCAGTAGTACTTGTCACAGGAAGCGCCGCCGAAGACCTTCGTGAAGAGAAGATAGCCGAGGCCAATGATCCCGATCACGATGAGCGCCATGATCGCCAGGCGTCCGTACCCACGCCGCGGGTTGACTGCCGTAGAGACCACCGGCTCCCCGCTGCCCCCAGGGGAGTTGTCCGCCGCGGCGCGTCATCGCCCGCGAGCCTATCGCCGGGAAGAACGGGCGCTAAGCCCGTTTCGGTAAGTCGAACATCGGTCTCGATTATCCGGCCATTACGGTTGAAGACAACCCGCACGGTCTCGCCGGGCTGGTGTGCACCGAGTGCGTTCAAGAACGGGCGATCTGCGTTGATCGACCTCCCCGGCGAACATGGTGATAACGTCCCCGGTCTGGATTCCCGCCGCCGCGGCCGGGCCTCACGCCTCAATCGACGCGACGATCGCCCCATCCGTCGCCGATGTCCCCCGCAAGCGCTGCCGAATCTCCGGCGTGAGATCGCGCGTCTCAGCGCCGATGCTCGGCCGCGGGTACGAGCCTCCCGTCCGCGATGATCCTGAGGGCGATCGGCAGGAACCGGCTGGTCGGAAGCGCGAACGCAATGCCTTCGACCGGCAACCCGCCCGTCGTCTCCCGCAACACCGCAGTGGGCATTCCCACGAACTGTCCGGCCAGGTTCAGGAGCGCTCCGCCGCTGTTCCCGTTGTTCACCGCCGCGTCCGTCTGGATCAAGCCCGTCCTGGCGCACGTCGTCGAGCGTCCGGTGCCGGTTCAGTCCGCTCACCACGCCGACGTTCACGCTCCCCTCGAACTCCGCCAGCGGATTCCCGATCGCGATCACGGTCTCGCCGAGCTTCAGCGCCGTCGAATCTCCTGGCTCGAGTGGCGTTAGCTTGCCCGGGCTGATCTGCAGTACCGCTACGTCAGTGAAGGGGTAGTCGTGACCTACGAGGATCGCTGGCCGTGCCGTCCCATCGCTCAACGTAACCTTCAGGATCTCCGTGTTCAGCACCACGTGCGCATTCGTCACGATGTGCCCGTCCGTGTCCAGCACGATTCCGCTCCCGACATCCTGTTCCACGCCACCAGTTGCGGTATGCCGCGTGCTGTCCACGCGAACCACACCGGGCCGCGTCCTTGCCGCGACGTCCGTGATCGCACTGGTCTGTTCGACCGTTTGGGGCCGCGCGCCAACCGTCGCCGGCGACGCGTTGTCGGCGTTCGGGCTCGCCCCGGAGTCGGAACCCCCGCGAGCAACGCCACCACGATCCCCGAGACGAGTCCACCCAGGATGGCAGCCCCCGGCCGACGCCAGCAGCGCCCTCCATCCCGGTCCGCCGTGGGTGGGTGCCGGCGCACCCGGCGACAGCGGCGTCTCCGCGGGCCAGCCCGGCGTGCTGGTCCCGCCCCCTCCTCCCCCTGCGAGGGCGGCTGATCGCCCTTCCACAACGGGCACGTCTGGAAGATGGCGACCAGTCCAGCCCGTCGGTTGCGCGTCGCTCCCTCACATGCAACGGCTCGTTCTCGATGCTCACCCGCGGCGTCCCTGTCCATTGTCGATTGCGGCCGTTCGCCTGCCGTCGCTATACTGCCTGTGACTGAGGCCCAGGCGCCCTCAGTCGCTTTTTTTGTTCTGGATGTAGCACAGGGTACGACATGACCGACAAGCCGGTTCCACTCACGCGTGAAGGCAAGGCAAAGCTCGAGCACGAGCTCGAGAACCTCTTCGCCCGCCGCCGCGACGTGGCGGAGCGAATCCACAACGCCCAGGAACAGGGCACCAGCCAGAACGACGCCGAGTACGACGATGCCAAGCAAGAGCAGGGCATGATCGAAGGGCGCATCCTCGAGGTCGAGGATCATCCTCCGGCGCGGCCGACCATCATCGACGAAAGCTCCGCTCACCACGCGGGCCGTGTCGTCATCGGCAGCGGCGTCGAGGTCGACCAGGACGGTCCGCCCCGCCACTACCAGATCGTCGGCGCACCCGAGGCCGACGCGGCCAAGGGCAAGATTTCCAACGAATCTCCAGTGGGCGTCTGCGCTTCTCGGCAAGGCCGTCGGCGATATCGTCGACGTCAACGTCCCCAAGGGCGTGATCAAGGTGAAAGTGCTCAAGATCGACTAGCGTCGCGCCGGCCTGCGATGGATTGCGGGCCGCCTTCGGGCGGCCTTTCCTTGGCTCCGCTGCTTGAAGAGCGCCGGCGGGGCGCGGGAGGTGATCCGATGGATGAACTGATGGCGCAGCGCGCTGGCGAAGCTCGACGAGCTTCGCGCCGCCGGCATCGATCCCTACCCGCCTCGTTCGACCCGCACCCACACGGCGGCTGACATCACCGCGATCGTCGAAGCACTGCCCGAAGGCGCCGACCAGGCCGGAGGTGTCGAGGTCGACGTCGCCGGGCGAGTCGTTGCCCGCCGCGACATGGGCAAGGCCACGTTCATCGACCTCCAGGACGGCAGCGGCCGCATCCAGGTGCTCCTCCGCCAGAACGCGCTTGGCGGGCACTGGTACGAGTCGCTCCGGCTGATCGACCTCGGAGACTTCGTCGGCGTCCACGGCGTCGCCGATGCGGACCCGCACCGGCCAGCCGACGGTTGGCGCCACCGCCTGGACGATGCTCGCGAAGGCGCTCCACGCTCCGCCCGAGAAGTACCACGGCCTCGCCGACTGGAAGATGCGCCAGCGCCGGCGCTACCTCGACCTGATGGCGAACGAGGAGACGCGTCGCGTCTTCACCATCCGCAGCCGGGTCGTCGCCGCCATCCGCCGCTTCCTCGACGCCCGCGGCTTCCTCGAAGTCGAGACGCCCGATTCTCCAGGAATCGAGCGCGGCGGCGCGCCGCGCGCCCGTTCACGACGCACTACAACGCGCTGGACGAAGACCGCTTCCTGCGCATCAGCCTCGAGCTCCACCTCAAGCGGCTCGTCATCGGCGGCTTCGAGCGTGTGTACGAAATCGG
This sequence comes from uncultured beta proteobacterium, assembly GCA_963788635.1. GTDB lineage: Bacteria > Pseudomonadota > Gammaproteobacteria > Burkholderiales > Burkholderiaceae_C > Rubrivivax. Next base: position 109,931 of record CAWBHE010000008.1, read on the forward strand.
CCGCAACTTCCGCAACGAGGGGATGAGCACCAAGCACAACCCCGAGTTCACCATGCTCGAGATCTACGAGGCCTACGCCGACTACTACGACGTCGCGCGCATGGTCGAGGAGATGGTGAGCAGCGTCGCCCAGGAAGTGCTGGGGACAACGACGATCAACTTCCGGGGCGATCGAGATCGACCTCACCCCGCCCTGGCGCCGACTCACCCTGCACGATGCGCTGCGGGAGTACGGCGACCTCGACCTCGACGAGTTCCCACCGACGCCGACGCCTTCGCGCCGAGCTCCGGCGTCGCGGGTCGACGCCATCCGCCGAGGCCGGCGGCTGGGGCAAGCTCGTCGACGAAGCGATGAGCCACTACGTCGAGCCGAACCTCATCCAGCCGACGTTCCTCCTCGACTACCCGGTCGAGCTTTCGCCGCTCGCGAAGCGCAAGCCGGGAAGACCTCGCCTGGTGGAGCGTTTCGAGGCCTTCATCGGCGGGTTCGAATGCGGCAACGCCTACACCGAGCTCAACGACCCGATCGACCAGCGCGCACGCTTCGACGAGCAACTGCAGCTGCGCAACGCCGGCGACGACGAGGTCGAGCTGGTCGACGAGGACTTCCTGTTCGCGCTCGAGCACGGCATGCCGCCCGACCGGCGGCTTCGGCATGGGCATCGACCGGCTGCTCATGCTCCTGACCGGGCAGCCTTCGATCCGGGACGTCATCCTCTTCCCCCAGCTGAAGACCCTGAAGGAGTGAGCGGACGAGCCGGCCCCTGGGATCGTTCGAGCGCCACCACACCGCGACCGCCTACGTGGTCGCCCGCGGACGCACGCTGCTGCTCTGGCACCACAAGCTGCAGATGTGGCTCCCGCCCGGCGGCCACTGCGAGCCGAACGAAGACCCGGTCCAGGCCGCGGTGCGCGAGGCGCTCGAGGAGAGCGGCCTCGAGGTCGAGGTCATCCCCCCACCGGATCTGCTGGTCTGTGCGGGCCCGCGGTGCTGCCGCCACCGGCGGTGATCCTCGTCGAGGACATCGTCCGCGCCGACCAGCCGTTCCATCAGCACATCGACCACGTGTATTTCACGCGCCGCCGTCGAGGATGCCGTCGACTTCGAGGCGCCAATCCCGCACGGCATCCATCGCTGGGTCGACTGCGGCGGAACTCGACGACGCGTTTTCGCTCCCGGCGCCCGATGGTACGCTCGTGCCAGTCGCCGAGGATGTTCGCCTCCTCGGCGTCCGCGCCATCGCCGCAGCTCGGCAGAGGGTAGCCGAGCATGCTCAGCGTCCAGTTCATTCGCGAGAACGCCGACCGCGTGAAGCGCGACGTTCTCCGGCGGAACACGACCGCACCGATCGATCGCATCCTCCAGCTCGATGAGGAGCGCCGGGCCTTCCTCAGCGAGGTCGAAGCGCTGCGCGCGGAGCGCAACACCGTGAGCAAGGCGATCGGCGCGATCGAAAGACACGGCCGAGCGCGAGGCGAAGATCGCCGCGATGCGCGAGGTCGGCGACCAAATCGATCGTCTCGACGACGCAGCTACGCGAGCTTGAATCCGAGCTGCAGGCGAAGCTCTACGAGGTCCCGAACATCCTCGACCCCATCGTCCCGAGGGGCCCGGACGAGCATTCGCAACGTCGAGGTCGAAGTCGTCGGCGAGGTCCCGCAGTTCGGCATTCCAGCCTCGTCCCCACTGGGAGATCGGCGAAATCGTCGACGGTATCGACTTCGAGCGCGGCGTGAAGATGTCCGGCAGCCGCTTCTACGTGCTCAAGGGCCAGGTCGCGCGGCTCCAGCGCGCCCTCATCCAGTTCATGCTCAACGAGCACACGGCGGCCGGTTTCACCGAGCTCTACCTGCCCTACATGCTCACCGAGGCGTCGCTCTACGCTTCCGGCCAGCTCCCGAAGTTCCGCGACAACCTCTATCGCGACGCCGAAGAAGACTACTTCTTCATCCCGACGGCCGAAGTGGCGTTCGTCAACCTCTACCGCGACGAAATCCTTCCGCCGGGACGTCTGCCGCAGCGGTTCGTGGCGCACACGCCCTGTTTCCGCCGCGAGAAGATGAGCGCCGGCCGCGATGTCCGCGGGATCAAGCGCGTCCACCAGTTCGAGAAGGTCGAGATGTTCGTGTACTGCGAGCCGGAGGAGAGCGAGAACGAACTCCAGAACCTGGTTCGGCGAGCGCGTTCGCTGCCCGAGAAGCTTGGGCATCCGTACCGCGTGCTCGCGCTGTGCTCCGGCGACATCGGCTTCAACTCCACGAAGACGTTCGACATCGAGCTCTGGGCGACCGGGCCAGAACGACGGCCACGGCGACTGGCTCGAGGTGCAGCTCCGTCTCGAACTGCCTCGATTTCCAGGCCCGACGTGCCAACATCCGCTATCGCCCCGCGCCGGACGCCGCGCTTCGTCATCCGCACATGCTGAACGGCTCGGGCCTCGCCCTGCCGCGCACGGTCATCGCCGTCATGGAGAACTACCAGCAGGAAGACGGCACCATCGACGTCCCGGAGGTGCTGCGTCCCTACATGGGCACGGAACGGATGGTTCCGGCCGGGTAGTCAGACGACTCGTCAGAGGGCATCAAGAAGGCGAACCGCCGGACGATCGACCGGCGGTTCGCCTTCGGTCGCGTCGCTGTTGTCCTGGGTCTGCTACTTCTGTTCGTTGACTGCGACCGCCGCCTGGCTCGGCCGCTCCAGGATCTCGTCGATGAGTCCGTAGTCTTTCGCTGACTGCGGATCCAGCCAGAAGTCGCGGTCCGTGTCGTGCTCGATCTTCTCCATCGGCTGGCCGGTGGTCTCCTGGATGATGTTTCGGAGCACCCGCTGCAGCCGCAGCGTCTCCCGCGCCTGGATCTCGATGTCCCGCGCCTGCCCCTGGGCTCCGCCCAGCACCTGGTGAAGGTGAATCGTTGCGTTGGGGAGCGCGTAGCGCTTGCCCTTCGCTCCCGAGGTCAACAGCACCGTGCCCATGCTCGCCGCCAGCCCGATGCACACCGTCGAGACGTTCGGCCGGATGAGGTTCATCGTGTCGTACATCGCGAGCCCGGCCGTTACGCTCCCGCCCGGGCAGTTGATGTACATCATCACGTCCTTCTCGTCGTCCTCGCGGGCGAGATACAGCAGCTGCGCGATGACGATGTTCGCCACCATCGCGTCGATCGGCGTCCCCAGGAAGACGATCCGCTCCTTCAGGAGCAGCGAGTAGATGTCGTACGCCCGCTCCCGCCGTCCGTCCGATTCGATGACGAACGGCATGATATCCGTGGGACGCTCCATGATGTCGGAAGGCCGCACGAGCTCCGCGTCAGGCCGCTTCCCGGCGACCAGCTCCTGGATCAGGTCGTAACTCTGCTCATGTGACGCTCCTCCGGATCGGATCTGCGATAGTGTGCAGGGTTCGCGCCTACATCGCGCAAAGCGGTGGATTATCCGCATTTCCTTTACCCGGCACGTTCAGCAGACCGGATCGTCGCAACCAGTCACATGGTCTCGATAACGTTCGTGCCCCATCATGAAATGATGCAGTCCCGCCGCGCAGATGTGCGCAACCTCGCCATCATCGCCCACGTCGACCACGGCAAGACCACCCTGGTCGATGCCCTCCTCAAGCAATCCCACGTCTTCCGCGAGAATGAGCACGTCGGTACGCTCATCCTCGACTCGAACCCGCTCGAACGCGAAAAGGGCATCACGATCATGGCCAAGAACGCCGCGATCGAATACCACGGCGTCCGCATCAACATCATCGACACGCCCGGCCACGCCGACTTCGGCGGCGAAGTCGAACGCGTGCTCAACATGGCCGACGGCTGCCTGCTGCTCGTCGACTGCGGTCGAAGGCCCGATGCCCCAGACGAAGTTCGTCCTGCGCAAGGCACTCGAACTCGGCCTCCACGCCATCGTCGTCGTCAACAAGATCGACCGCCCGAACGCCCGCATCGACGAGGTCATCCACGAGACGTCCGACCTCTTCCTCGATCTCGCGACGAAGAGACCACCAGCTCGACTTTCCGAGTCGCTCTACGCGAACGCCCGCGACGGCTACGCACCGCACGACCCGGAGGTGACGGCGGGCGACCTGCAGCCGCTCTTCGAGGCGATCATCGAGCACACGCCCCCGCCGCTCTGCGATCCGAGATGCGCCCTTCCGCATGCTCGCGACCACGCTCGCGTACGACAGCTACCGCGGCCGCACGGCCGTCGGCCGCATCGTCGACGGCTCCGTCCATCCCGGCGACAGCGTCATCCGCTTCGACCACGAGGGGAAGACGACGCACGCATCGCATCGTCCAGGCGTTCGGCTTCCAGGGTCTCGGCCGCGTCGAGCTCCAGGAGGCGACCGCCGGCGACATCGTCGCCCTCACCGGCATCTCCGACATCCTCATCGGCGAAACCATCGCCGACCCGTCCGTCACCGAGCCGCTGCCCGTCATCGCCATCGAAGAGCCGGCGATGAAGATGACCTTCCGCGTGAACGACTCGCCTTTCGCGGGCCGCGAGGGCCAGTTCGTCACCAGCCGCCAGCTCCGCGAACGCCTCTACCGCGAAGTCGAGACCAACGTCGCCCTCCGCGTCGAAGACGGCGACAGCGCCGAGCAGTTCGTCGTCAGCGGCCGCGGCGAGCTGCACCTCGCCATCCTCGTCGAGACCATGCGCCGCGAGGGCTACGAGTTCGCGGTCACCCGCCCCGAGGTCATCTTCCACCACACCGAGCGCGGCCTCGAAGAGCCGTTCGAGAAGCTCTACGTCGAAGCGCCCGAATCCGCGACCGGCTTCCTCATCGAGACCCTCTCCGGCCGCAAGGCGCAGATGACCGGCATGCACACCGACCACAACGGCAACGTGCGCATCGACTTCGACGTGCCGACGCGCGGCCTCATCGGCTTCCGCGACACGTTCATCAGCGGCACCGGCCGGCGAAGGGATCATGAACACCGAGTACCTTGGCTATCGGCCGTGCGCGGGCGAAATCCAGCGCCACCGCAACGGCGCGCTCGTGGCCAGCGACACGGGGACGACCCTGAGCTTCGGCATCGCCAACGCCCAGGAGCGCGGGATGCTCTTCATCGAGCCCGGCGTCGAGGTCTACGCGGGCATGGTTGTCGGCCTCCACAGCCGCGACAACGACCTCGACGTGAACGTCTGCAAGGCGAAGCAACTGACGAACATCCGCAGCTCCACGAGCGACATCGCCGTCAAGCTCACGCCGCCGTCGCCGCCCAGCCTCGAACGCAGCCTCGCCTCTCGGCTCCCGACGAGATGGTCGAAGTCACGCCGAAGAGCCTTCGCCTTCGGCAAGACCGAGCTCAACCCCACGCTCCGCGCACGAGAGTCGAAACGGGCGAAGTTCGCGGCAGCGTGGAGCGTGAGCCGGGCGAATCTGACAATCGGCAATCGCGCAATGCGGCACAATCCGCCACATGCACGCCTACGACCTCGACACCCCCTGCCTCCTCCTCGACCTCGACGCGGTCGAACACAACATCGCCGCGATGATGGCTCAGCTCGAAGGGACCGGGGTCGCGCTCCGGCCGCATTTCAAGACGCCCAAGTGCCCGCAGGTCGCGAGGATGCAGCTCGACGCCGGCGCCATCGGCATCACGGTGGCCAAGCTCGGCGAAGCCGAGGTCCTCGCCGATGCCGGCCTTGGGCCGATCCTCATGGCCAACCAGGTCGTCGGCACGCATCAAGATCGACCGGCTCATGGCGCTCCTCGCTCGTGGCGTCGACATCACCGTCGCGGTTGAGTCCGAATTCAACGTGCGCGAGCTCGCGGAGGGCGCTGCCCGCAGCGGTCAGAGGCCGGCCGCCGATCATCGAGGTCGACAGCGGCATGCACCGCTGCGGCACCGCGACGCCAGCCGAGACCGTCGCCCTCGCCCGCACGCTGATCGACGAGGGCATCGACTACCGCGGGATCATGGGCTACGAGGGCCACATGTACGGCCAGCCCGAGGCAGCGTCCCCGCGAGGAGCTGATCGATGGCGCTCTCGCCACCGTCAACCGGCACGTCGAAGCCCTCGCCGAGGCCGGCCTCGCACCCGCCATCGTTTCGACCAGCGGCATCCGCGAGCGTCGCCATCGCGTCGCGTACACCGGGCGTCACGGATCTCCAGGCCGGGACCTACGTCTTCCACGACAGCCACCACGAGGCCTTCACCCCCGGCATCTACCGGTTCGCGCTCACGCTCCTGACGACCGTCCTTACCGTCCGCGAGCGCTACGCCGTCTGCGACGCGGGCATGAAGTCGCTCTCGGCGGACCACGGCCCGTCGTTCTCCTGCGACGGCAGCTACAAGGCCGCACGACTTTCCGAGGAGCACGCGCATCTCACCGGCAGCGGCATCGGGAATCTCAAGCCCGGCGACAAGATCGAGCTCGTCCCCAGCCACGCCGACACCACCCTCAACCTTCACGACACCTACCACGTCACCCGTGGCGGCGAGGTGATCGACGCGTGGCCGATCCTCGGAGCGCGCAAGTTCAAGTGACGGTGGACCGTTGCCGCGCCTACTGCCGGCTATAGGATTGAGTGCCGGGAAGCGGCGAGGAGTGTAAGAGATGCGCGAGTGCCCCTGGTGCCACCACATGAACCTGAACGTGTACGCCTACTGCATGAGCTGCGGGCGCGGCTTTGACGGTCCTCCGGCTTCGACGCCAAAGAAGGAAGGCGGCAAGAAGTTCCATTTCTGGCCGTTCACTTCGCACCCGGCCGGCTGAGCACCGCGTCCGCGTGCCGCTTCTATTCGAGCCGGCCCATGAACGCCCGGATGTGCTCCTCCAATTGCTCCCACTCCATCAGGAACGCGTCGTGCCCATGCGGCGAGTGGATCTCCCCGTAGGTCACGTGATTCCCGTTCCCCCGTAGCGCATCGACGATCTGCTGCTGCTGCCACGGTGGATAGAGGACGTCCGAGTCGATCGCCAGCGCCAGCGCCGGTCCGCTGAAGTGGCTCAGCGCCTCGGCCCCTCCGCCCCGCCCGTGCCCGACGTCGAAGTCGTCCATCGCCTCCGTGATCCGCATGTAGCAGTTCGCGTCGAAGCGCTCGACCAGCTTCTTTCCCTGGTAATGCAGGTACGATTCGACGTCGTAGTTGCCCTCGTGGTCCTCGTCGGTGGCTGGTATGTTTCGCCCGAACCGGCCTTCGAACGAGGCCGCCGACCGGTAGCTGATCATCGCGATCATCCGCGCGAGGGACAGGCCCGCCTCCGGCACCGTCCCGTGTGCCTGGTAGTCGCCGTCGTGGAACGCCGGGTCCTGACGGATCGCCTGCCGGGCCACCTCGTTGAAAGCGATGTTCCAGGCCGAGTGCGAAAGGCCCGTCGCGATTGGCATGATCGAGCGCAACATCTGCGGCGCCTGCGCCGCCCACTCGAGCACCTGGAGTCCGCCAAGCGACCCGCCCGCGACCGTGACCAGTGTTTTCACGCCGATCTGCTCGCACAACCGGCGCTGTACTTTCACCATGTCGTTCACGCTGATCCGGGGAAACCTCGCGCCGTAGGGCCGTCCGCGCAGGAGGTCCTCCGAGGCTGGACCCGTCGTCCCGTAGCAGCTTCCCAGGATGTTCGAGCAGAGCACCGCGTATTTGCTCGTGTCGAGTGCCATCCCCGGCCCGATGAGCGGGTCCCACCAGCCCTGGTCCCCCGCCGCCCGCGCGCTCCCCGTCAGCGCATGGCACACCATGATGGCGTTGTCGCCATAGGCTGAAAGCAGCCCGTACTGCTCGTACGCGACCTCTACTTCCGGCAGGTGCCCGCCGCCCGAGAGTGAGGTCACCCCCAGCCTCACCGTGTGCAGCCGGCTGCTAACGTTCGGCATGGTGCTGAAAGTACCACCCCATCCCGGACTGGGGGAGAGGACGGCCCTTCTCTCTGCGCCGCGGTGTCCCCGAATCTGCACGGCCGCTGCCCCAAAACCCAGCGGCCGGTATGATGACGAGTACATGATCGCCCGCTACTCACGCGCCCAGATGGCCGCCGTCTGGAGCGACCAGAACAAGTTCCAGCGATGGCTCGACGTCGAGATCGCCGCCTGCCAGGCCTGGGCCGAGTTGGGCCGCATCCCCGGGGAAGACGCCGACCGCATCGCTCGCCACGCCTCGTTCGATCTCGAGAAGATCAACGAGTACATGGCCATCACCCACCACGACGTGACCGCCTTCCTCCGCTCCGTCTCCGAGTCCCTCGGCGACGAGGGCCGCTTTGTCCACTTCGGTCTCACAAGCTCCGACGTCTGGGACACCGCCACCGGCCTCCAGCTCCGCGACGCCTGCGACCTCCTGCTCAAAGACGTCGATGCCCTCTCGTCCGTCCTTGAAAAGCAGGCGGCGAAGCACCGGGACACGCTCTGCGTCGGGCGCACCCACGGCGTCCACGCCGAGCCGACCACCTTCGGTCTCAAGCTCGCCGTTTGGGTCGATGAAATGCGCCGCAACCGCGTGCGCCTCGAGGGC
>CAWBHE010000009.1:0-344380 GCA_963788635.1 uncultured beta proteobacterium
GCCGACAAGCACTTGGTGCCAGAGCTTCCGGGCCCTCGAGGGCGCGGCGCACGCCAGTCGGGCGGACATCACCGGGCCGAAAATTGGTCCGTGGCTCGGATGAGTTGGTCCAGGATGCCCGGCTCGTTGAACGCATGGCCCGCGTCGCTCACGAGATGAAACTCGGCTTCCGGCCAAGCCCTGTGCAATTCCCAGGCTGTCTTCGTCGGCGTCGCCATGTCGTACCGGCCCTGGACGATGACGCCGGGAATGCCGCGAAGCTTGCTGGCATCGCGCAGCAGTTGCCGGTCCTCGAGGAACCCATCGTTCATGAAGTAGTGGTTCTCGATGCGCGCGAAGGCCAACGCGAAGTGCGGGTCGCCGTGGACTTCGTCCACGTGCGCATCGGGTCGCAGCGTGATGGTGCGACCTTCCCACCGACTCCACGCGATGGCAGCCTCCAGCCTAGCCTTCTCGTCGGTTCCCGTGAGTCGCCTTTGGTAGGCGCCCATCAGGTCGTGCCGCTCTTCAACCGGGATGGGGGCGACGAAGTGCTCCCACTCGTCGGGGAAAATCCACGACGCACCTTCTTGGTAGTACCAGCGAAGCTCTTCTCGGCGCACGGTGAAGATGCCGCGCAGAACCAACTCGCTGACGCGTCCCGGGTGCTTCTGCGCGTAGGCCAGGGCGAGCGTGCTTCCCCAGGACCCGCCGAAGACCAGCCACTTCTCCACGCCCAGGCTCGCGCGCAGCGCTTCGATGTCGGAGACGAGATGCCACGTGGAGTTCGCCTCGATGCACGCGTGCGGGGTTGACCTTCCGCACCCGCGCTGGTCGAACAGCAGCACGCAGTACTTGTCGGGGTTGAACAGGCGCCGATGCTCGGGCGTGCAGCCGCCGCCCGGCCCGCCGTGCAGGAAGACGGCGGGCTTGCCGTCCGGGTTGCCGCATAGCTCCCAGAACACCCGATGGCCATCGCCGACATCGAGCGTCCCGGACTTGAACGGCTCGACCGGCGGGTAGAGTCGCGCCAGCGTTGGCCCGGGGTCGATGGCGGTCTTGGGGATGCTGTTCATCGGGCAATCGTAGCCTTCGGCCAAGGCTCGTCGGTCGGTCGACGACGCATGGTCGGCCTGGGCGCCGGAACGCTTCGCTTGCCTGTACGTCCGTGAGGAACCCATGACCATCGAGCTTTCCAAAGAGGCGCGCAACGAGGCCATCGCCTCCATCGAACGCTACTTCCTCGAGAACATGGAAGAGAAGATCGGGAACATCGCAGCCGGTGGCCTGCTCGGCTTCTTCCTCGAGGAGATCGGCCCGAGCATCTACAACAAGGCGGTGGCGGACGTTCAAGAGCGGCTCCAGGCCCGAGTCGCCGAGGTCGACATCGAGATTCACGAAGACGAGTTCGGATACTGGCGAAAGTTCGACCGCAAGGCCAAGGGCCGCCCCTGACGACGGTGGGCGTGCCCGCGAGCGTCGGGAGGGAAGCCGCCTCGGCCCTCGTCACCGTGCCGCCGGCAGCGTCAACGCTGCGCGGCGTGCAGCAGCACGAAGGCCGCGATCGACGCGGTGTCCGCCAGGTCCAGCCGGGTCGGCGCCGGCGTGGCATCCGCCGACAGGCCCGCGGCCTGCGGCCCATCGCTGGCGATGGCCACGATGCCGGGCGAGTCCGGCCACAGCGTCGGCCTGGCCAGCGCCGCGCGCCAGACTTCGAGCTTCGGGAAGTTGCCGCTCTTGAAGCCTTCGATCAGCACCAGATCGCAGTCCTGCAGGCGATCGAGCAGGTAGTCCAGCGGCGGCTCGGCCGCGCCGCGCAGTTCGTGCATCAGCGCCCAGCGGTCGTTGCCCAGCAGCAGCACCTCCTTGCAGCCGGATTCGCGCAGCCGGTACGAGTCCTTGCCCGGTCGGTCGATGTCGATGGCCTTGTGGCTGTGCTTGAGCAGCGACACCACCAGGCCGCGGGACGTGAATTCGGGCACCAGACGCTCGAGCAGCGTCGTCTTGCCCATGCCGGAATGGCCGGCGATACCGAAGAGTTTCATGGCGTCGATGATGCGGTCGATCGGCCGGCCGCGCACCGCCCGCGCACCGAACTGCAGCGCTTCGCCGGCGCCGGTCGCGCACGCCTGCGCACGGCGTGCGCCGTCCTTCAGTCGAAGCAACTCCCGGGGGCGCCTCGGCGGGCGTCGGTCACACCATCTCGAGGGCCAGCGCAATGCCCTGCCCGCCGCCGATGCACAGCGTGACGATGCCGCGCTTGCAGCCGTCGCGCTTCATCGAGTGCATCAGCCGCGTCGCCAGCACCGCGCCGCTGGCGCCGATCGGGTGGCCGTGGGCGATGGCGCCGCCTTCGACGTTGACGATGTCCTCGGCGAAGCCGATCTCGCGCAGGCAGGCCAGCGCGATGGCCGCGAAGGCTTCGTTGATCTCGACCCGGTCGACGTCGGCCACCGACCAGCCGGCGCGCGCCAGCGCCTGGCGCACTGCGGGCACCGGACCGAGGCCGAAGAAGCCCGGCTCCACCGCGCCGATGCCGTAGCTCACCAGCCGCGCCATCGGCACCAGGCCGTTCTTCTCGGCCCAGGCGGTATGCGACACCACCATTGCCGCGCCGGCCGAATTCAGCCCCGGTGCATTGCCGGCGGTGATCGTGCCTTCCTTGCGGAAGGCGGGCTTGAGCTTGGCCAGCGACTCGGCGGTGGTCTCGGGCCGGTTGTGCTCGTCCTTGGCGAACACGGTCGGGCCCTTGCGGCCGGGCACCTCGACCGCTGCGATCTCGGCTTCGAACTTGCCCGCCGCCTGCGCGGCGCTGAAGCGCTGCTGCGAACGCAGCGCCCAGCGGTCCTGGTCCTCGCGGCTGATGCCGTTCTTCACGACGAGGTCTTCGGTGTGCCAGCCGGAGTGCTTGCCGCTGAAGGCGTCGTTCAGGCCGTCGTACAGCATGCTGTCGAACATCGTCACGTCGCCCATGCGCGCGCCCCAGCGTCCCTGCGCCAGCAGGTAGGGCGCGCGGTCCATGTTCTCCATGCCGCCGGCGATGGCGCAGTCGATCATGCCGGACCAGATCTCCAGCGCCGCGCTGGCCACGCCCTGCGCGCCGGAGCCGCAGACGCGGTTGACGGTCAGCGCCGGCACCTCGACCGGCAGCCCGGCGGCGATGCCGGCCTGGCGCGCCGGGTTCATCTTCACGCCGGCCTGGATCACGTTGCCCATCACCAGGGTCTGGATCTTGTCGGCCGCGAGGCCCGAGCGCTTCAGCGTCTCGCGGATCGCCGCCGCGCCCAGCTCGGGCGCGGGCATGTCCTTGAGGCTGCCGCCGTAGGTGCCGATGGCGGTGCGCACCGGATGGCAAAGAACGACTTGTCGCGTGGTCATGATGGTTCTCCCGAGAGATCGTGAAAGGTCAATGCGCGCTGTAGCCGCCGTCGATGACCAGCTCGCTGCCGGTGACGAACTTGGCCTCGTCGCTGGCCAGGTACACCGCGCCCCACGCGATGTCGTCGGGGACGCCCATGTGGCCCAACGGGTGCAGCGCGTCGGTGGCCTTGCGCCCCTCGGCCACGTCGCCCATCGCGGCCAGATGCTTCTCGACCATCGGGGTCCAGATGAAGCCGGGGTGGATCGAGTTGACGCGGATCTTGTCGGGCGCGTAGAGCATCGCGTCGGTCTTGGACATCAGCCGCACCGCGCCCTTGGACGCATGGTAGGGCGGCACGTCCGGCGCACCCACGAGGCCGTAGATCGAAGACAGGTTGACGATGCTGCCGCCGCCGGCCTTGCGCAGGTGCGGGATCGCATGCTTGGTGCAGAAGAAGACGCCCTTGACGTTGATCGCCTGCACCCAGTCCCACTCGGCTTCGGTCACCTCGTGGGTCGGCTTGTTGACGCCGGACACACCGGCGTTGTTGACGAGCACGTCCAGGCGGCCGAAATGCGCCGCGACCTCGCCGATGACGCGCGCCACCTCGGACTTCCTTGCTGACGTCGCAATGCCAGAAGCGCGCCTTCAGGCCACGCCCGCCCAATTCGGCGGCCAGCGCCTGCCCCGCGTCGTCGAGCATGTCGAGGACGGCCACCGCGGCCCCTTCCTCGGCCATGCGAACCACCATCGCGCGGCCCAGACCCAGCGCCGCGCCGGTCACTGCGGCCACCTTGCCTTGTAGTCGGTTCATTTCATGCTCCTGGGACGGCCCACCCGAGAGGGGTGGGCCACGGGGCATTCTGTGATCCTGGCGCACGCCGCCGTTGATTCGGGTCAATCGCACCGGAATGGATCGGGTGTCGACGCGGCTGCCGACCTTCGGCGCCGTCAACACGAACGCAAGGTGCACGGGCGGGCGCGACCGGCCCGCCCGTGCACCGGCGGATCCGGCCGCGTCAGCTCGCCGACCGATCCGACGCCATATGACGTCGGCCGTGGCCGGCGCTCAGCCGCTGGTCGGCCAGCGCCTTCTGCTCGGGGGTGAGCACGGCGTACAGCGCCTGGCGTGCCGTGTCACGCGCGGCCTGGTGGCTTTCGCGCAGCTTGAGCATCGATTCGCGCTGCGCCTGGGGGTCGACCTCGGCCATGGCCTTCGGGTCCTGCATGCGCGCCTGCATCCCGTTGCGCAGGGCTTGCATGGCGTCGACCTGCTGGCGCACCACGGCCTCGTACTGCTGCCAGGCAGGTTCCTGCGCGGCGGTGATCTTGAGCTCGGTCTTCAGTTCGGCGAGCCGCGCCGTGGCCCGGGCCGCCATGTCGGCGCCGCCCATGCCGCCCCGCATCCCGCCCCGCATGCCGCCGTGGCCGCCTTCCATGCCCAGGCCCATGCCGCGCCCCTGGTGCTCGCAACCTCCAGCGCCCGGTTGCGCCTGGTTGGCGAAGACGAGGCCGGCGGCGCCCAGCGACAGCGTGGCCGCAGCAGCGGCGATGATCTTGGTCGAGGTCTTCATGATGAGAATGTTCCTTCAAAGGGTCGTGAATGGCGCCGCTGCGGGCTGCATGCCCTGGGTCGACGCGTTGCCGAAGATCCCTTCGCAACGGAATGCATTGAAGCCCCGCCGTGTAAGCCCGCTGTGTCAAGCGGCGGCCGATTTGTCGCGCCGTGCGTCGCGTCGGCGCCTTGACATGCCGTGATACTTTTCTGCCGCCCGCCCCGGGCGCAAATCGCGGTGCAATGACGGCCATGGAACGCAGCGACCACATCCTGATCGTCGACGACGACGCCGAGATCCGCAGCCTGCTCACGCGCTACCTGGAGAAGAACGGGATGCGCGCCACGGCCGTCGGTGACGGCCGCGCGATGTGGCGGGCGCTGGACGGCGGCGCCTTCGACCTGGTCGTGCTCGACCTGATGCTGCCCGGCGACGACGGCCTGACGCTGTGCCGCACGCTGCGCACGAAGTCGGACATTCCGGTGCTGATGCTGACCGCGCGCGGCGACGAGACCGACCGCATCGTCGGCCTGGAAATGGGCGCCGACGACTACCTGCCCAAGCCCTTCAACCCGCGCGAGCTGCTGGCGCGCATCAAGGTCATCCTGCGTCGCACGCGCAGCCTGCCGCCCAACCTGCAGCCGCAGGACGAGACCGTGCTGCGCTTCGCCGGCTGGCAGCTCGACACCGCACGCCGCCAGCTCGTCTCGCCCGCCGAGCGTGGTCACGCCCATCGGCGGCGCCGAATACAAGCTGCTGCGCGTGTTCGTCGAGCATCCGAACCGCGTCCTCAGCCGCGACCAGCTGCTCGACCTCAGCCAGGGGCGCGACGCCGACCCGCTGGACCGCAGCATCGACGTCCAGGTCAGCCGCCTGCGCCAGCGCCTGGGCGACGACCCGCGCAGCCCGGCGCTGATCAAGACCGTGCGCGGCGAGGGCTACGTGCTCTCGGTGCCGGTCGAGAAGGCGCCCTGATGTCGGCCGGGTCGCGCTGGTTGCCGGCCTCGCTGTTCGGCCGCCTGATGCTGGTGCTGGCGAGCGGGCTGATGCTGGCGCAGTTGCTCAGCGCGGCCATCAACGTGGCCGAGCGCGACCGGCTGCTGGCGCGCAGCTTCGGCCTGCAGCCGGCGCAGCGCATCGCCGACGTCGTCAAGCTGCTCGACAGCCTGGGACCGGCCGAGCGCGAGCGCGTGGTGGCGGTGTTCGGCGTGCCGCCGCTGGTGCTGTCGCTGCACGACGCACCGGCCATCGCCGACACGGCGGACCGGGCGGCGGCCACGAGCCCGCGCGGCGCGCTGTTCGCGGCCCAGCTGCGCGCGGCGCTGGGCGACGCGCGCGCGACCCGGGTCGAGACCCGCACCGGCTTCATGCCCGGCCCCGCCGCGGGCGGCGGCTGGCACCGCAATGGCATGGAGGGCGTCGACAGGAGGCCCGCCATGCTGCGCGACCGCCCGGGCCCCTGGCGGCGCGGGCCCGGTGCCGCCGTGCTGCGCGCCGAGGTGCAGTTGCGCGATGGCCGCTGGGCACGCTTCGACACCGAGCTGCCGGCCGCTCCCGACGCGCTGCCGTGGCGCCTGGTGGCGACGCTGGCCGTGCTGCTCGGGGCGATGCTGGCCTTGTCCTGGGTCGCCGTGCGCTGGGTGGTGCGCCCGCTGCACGTGCTGGCCAAGGCGGCGCAGGCGCTGGGCGAGGACATCGCGCGCCCGCCGTTGCCCGAGGACGGCCCGCGCGAAGTGCGCCAGGCGGCGCAGGCGTTCAACACCATGCAGCAACGCCTGGCGCGGTTCATCGACGAGCGCACGCGCATGCTCACCGCGCTGTCGCACGACCTGAAGACGCCGCTCACGCGCATGCGGCTGCGCACCGAACTCCTCGACGACGACGACACGCGCACGCGCTTCACCGCCGACCTGCAGGAGATGGAGGCGATGGTCACGCAGACGCTGGACTTCATGCGCGGCCTGGGCGGCCACGAGGCGCGCGCGCCGGTGGACATCGACGCGCTGCTGGGCTCGCTGCAGTCCGACAACGAGGCCATGGGCCGCAGGCTGGCGATCGAGGGCCGCGCGCGCGCGCCCTTCGTCGGCGTGCCCTCGCTGCTCAGGCGTGCGCTGGGCAACCTGGTCGACAACGCGGTGCTCTACGGTGGCGACGCCACGGTGCGCGTCGACGACACGCCCGAACGGCTGACGCTGCACGTGCTGGACGCCGGCCCGGGCATCCCCGAGGCCGAGCTCGAGCGCGTGTTCGAGCCTTTCCACCGCCTCGAAGCCTCGCGCAGCCGCGCCACCGGCGGCACCGGCCTGGGCCTGGGCATCGCGCGCAGCATCGCGCGCCTGCACGGCGGCGACGTGGTGCTGCACCGCCGGCCGTCCGGCGGGCTGGACGCGGTGCTGAGCCTGCCGCGCGCGTAGCGCAGCGCCCGTCCGCTAGAGCAGGTCTTCCGGCGCCAGGCCGCCCAGCAGCCGGGTGAACCAGCGGCGCCAGACGCTGGCCAGCGGTTCGCGGGTGTGGCGCACCGGCTGGCCGTTCACGACGCCGTCCCAGTGCAGCGCGGACTTCGCGTTGCCCGGCTCGTCGAGCTCGACCCGGTAGGCCTGGTCGAGCGTGGTCGATTCGTCGAACAGCGTCGTCATCTGCCGGCCCAGTTCGCGGCTGTCGATGCGCAGCGCCACCTCGCTGTTGAGATGCCTGGAGCGCGGGTCGAGATTCATCGACCCGATGAACACCGCCTCGCCGTCGACCACGACCGCCTTGCTGTGCAGGCTGGCACCGGAGGACAGGCCGATGCGCGCGCGCGGACTCGTGCCGCTGGGCCGCAGTTCGTGCAGCTCGACGCCGCAGGCCAGCATCTGCGGGCGATAGCGCTCGTAGCCTGCGTGCACCAGCGGCACGTCGGTGGAGGCGAGCGAATTGGTCAGGATCCGCACCCGCACCCCGCGCTGCGCCAGGCCGCAGAGCAGCGCCACGCCGTGCTCGCCCGGCACCAGGTACGGCGAGACCAGGAGCACCTCGTGCCGCGCTTTCTCGACGACCTGGCGCAGCACCTTGAAGATGACGCTCGTCGTCTCGGCGCCCCGGCCTTGCGGATCGACCGGCGCGTCGTAGAGGACCTCGGCCGGTGCGACGACCAGCGCGACCTCGCCCGTGCGCACCAGGGCGCCGAAGGCCGTCTTGCGCAGCGCGCGCACGTAGTCGCTGGCGCGATAGCGCCGTGCGCTCTCGGCCATGCCGGCCCAGGCGCGCTCCAGTTCGGGCAGCGGCGGCGGTGGGCCGACGATCGCCGCGATCGGCACGGCCAAGGCGCTGTTCCAGTACAGGTCGAAGCTGCGCGACATCTCGCTCACCACGGGCCCGGCGGCGAGAACGTCGAGATCGGCGAAGTCGCGTTGGGGTGAGGCGTTGAAGTAGGCGTCGCCCAGGTTGCGCCCGCCCAACACGGCCACCGCGCCGTCGGCGATCCACAGCTTGGCGTGCATGCGGCGATTCAGCCGGTCGCCGTTGCCCAGCCAGTCCAGCAGCTGGGGCAGGCCGAAGGGGCCGCGCTGCGAGAACGGGTTGAACAGCCGCACCTCCACGTGGGGGTGCCCGGCGAGGACGGCCAGGTCGGAGTCGCGGCTGCCGACATTCAGGTCGTCGACCAGCAGGCGCACGCGCACGCCACGCTGCGCCGCGCGCAGCACGGTGTCCAGCAGCAGGGTCGTGGTCGAGTCGTGGGCGACGATGTAGTACTGCAGGTCCAATGTGCGCTGCGCCGCGGCGGCGAGGGCGCGGCGTGCGGCGAAGGCCTCGGGTCCGGACACCAGCAGACGAAAGCCCGACGGTCCGGGCGTCGACGCGAGCCGTGGCCAGTAGCGCTGCCCCAGCGGCGTGAGCAAGGGCTGGTCGAAGGCCTGCGACGGCACGTGCGGCACGTCGAAGTGCACGGTCGCGCAGCCGGCGACGATCAAGGCGACGGCCAAGGCCGCAGCGCGCCCCGTCCAACGCCGGAACAAGGTGGGCAGGCTGGCCATCCGGCCCATCGATCGAACGATCACGGTGCCCCGATCAGGAGCCGACACGACCGAGGGCGGCCCGTCCTGCCCCGGGGGTGTCGGCGAGGGCCCGACGTTCATCGCCTGGCGCTCTCAAGGCATCAGCACGTACTGGCCCGGTGCGTCGTCGATGGCGGCATACGCCTTGGTCTTGCCACCCATGGGCGGGGGCGCGACCCGTTTGCCGGCACGCTGGCGCAACCAGGCCTCCCACGCCGGCCACCAGGAGCCGGGCCGATGCGGCGTGCGCGCGGCCCAGGCCTCCGGGTCGACGAAGGGCGCGTCCGCCACGTGCGTGGCGATCTGGTAGCTGCGCCCCGGGACATCGACCCCGGGCGGATTCACCACGCCGACGTTGTGCCCGCCGCTGGTGAGCGCAAAGGTGACTTCGGTGTCGGTGAGCAGGACGGCCTTGTAGACCGAATGCCAGGGCGACACATGGTCGCGCTGCGTCCCGAGGACGAACATCGGGACATCGATGTCGGTGAGTGCGACCGGCCGCTCCGTCGACCTGGTAGTGCCCTTCGGCCAGGTCGTTGTGCAGATAGAGCTGGCGCAGGTATTCGCTGTGCATGCGGTACGGCAGACGGGTGGCGTCGAGGTTCCAGGCCATCAGGTCGGTGATCGGCGCGCGCTGCCCCATCAGGTAGCTGTGGACCATCTTCGACCACACGAGATCCTTGGAATTGAGCAGCGCGAACGCGCCCGCCATCTGCTTGCCGTCGAGATAGCCCCGCGTCCACATCTGGTCCTCCAGGAACGCGATCTGGCTCTCGTCGATGAACAAGGACAGTTCGCCGGGTTCGGTGAAGTCCAGCTCCGAGGCCAGCAGCGTCAAGCTGTTGAGCCGCTCGTCGCCGTCGCGCGCCAGCGCCGCCGCGGCGATGCCGAGCAGCGTTCCGCCCAGGCAGTAGCCGAGCGCGTTGACCTTGCGCCGCGGCAGCACCGACGACACCGCGTCCAGCGCCGCGAGCACGCCGTCGCGCAGGTAGTCGTCCAGGCCCAGGTCGCGGTCCTCGGCCCCCGGGTTCTTCCACGACAGCATGAACACCGTGTGCCCCTGGTCGACCAGGTACTTGACGAGCGAGTTCGCGGGCGACAGGTCGAGGATGTAGTACTTCATGATCCACGACGGCACGATCAGCACCGGCTCGGGATCGACGCTGGCCGTCGTGCGGCGCGTACTGGATCAGTTCGATGAGCCGGTTGCGCAGGATGACCTTGCCCGGCGTGAGTGCCAGGTTCTTCCCGACCTGGAATTCGCTGGCCCCCGCTGGCGGCCTGCCCGTCGCCTGGGCCAGCGCGTCCTCCCACAGATTGGCGGCGCCCTGGACGAGGTTCATGCCGGCCGTGCGCAGCGTCTCGCCCAGCACCTCCGGGTTGGTCGGCAGGAAGTTGGACGGCGAGAACATGTCCAGCCACTGGCGCGCGAAGAAGGTCACCATCTCCTCGTGGTGCCGGCTCACGCCGTGGACGCCGGTCGTCGCGTTCCACCACCACTGCTGCTGCAGCAGGAACGATTGGTAGACGCTCTGGTACGGCGGCAGTTGCCAGGCCGGATGCCTGAAGCGCTCGTCCTGCGGCAGCGGTTCGATGCACGGCGTCGACTCGCCGCGGGCGAGCTGGGTTTCGTGCAGCAGCAGGCGCGTCAGCTTGCGCTGCGCCTTCTCGCGCAGCGCCTGCTGCTTGCCGGGCGAACTGGCGAGATGCACCAGCCAGTCCGTGTACGCCTGAGCCATCGCCGCCGGCGAAAGGCCTTGCGTCACCCGACCCAGTGCGCTGCGCGTCAACGCGTCGAGCGGATTCGGGATGTCGGTGTCGGTCGGGGGGCAAGTCGTGGTCATGGGGTCGCCTGAGAGGGTGTCGCTTGGGCATGAACCTCGGGGGTCTCGGTGCCGATCGACGGCGCCGAGCAACGACGGCCATGCGCCAGGCTGCGACAGCCGTCCAGTCTGCCGCCCGGCATCGTGCCATCGGTTGACCCCTGTCAACCCGTTGACCCGCCGGGATGCGGTCGGGACGCTGCGACCGCCACGCGGCGGCCCGCCCGTGCCACCAGCAGTTCGCCTTCGTTCAAGGGCTGCCAGGCCTCGTCGCTGAGCGGAACGCTGGCCAACAGCAGCACCGATTGCGCGGACGACTCGACCGCCACGCCGGCCCGATCATCGACGTCGGTCGGGGGCGCGCACTCACGCTGCAGCCACCACAATCCCGGCGGCTCGGGCTGACCGCCGGGGCGGTGCAGCCGCCGATGGCCGTGGGCGAACAAGGCATCGCCATCGGCGTACAGGAAGTTGGCCGGGCCCAGCGCGCGCAGATCGGCCGCGAAGCGGCTCAACACGACTTGGCGGTCGTGCAGCGAGGGCGGGTCGTCCGCGGCCTGTGCGACCCATAGCGCGCTCAGCCGCGACAGCAGCGCGCAGAAGGCATGCTCGGAATCGGTCTGCCCGACCGGACGGAAGGGACCGGGCGTGAAGTCGGGATGGTCGTAGATGCCTGCCAGGTCGCCGTTGTGCGCGAACGCATGGGTGCGGCCACCGAGTTCGCGCACGAAGGGCTGGGTGTTCGCGAGCGACACATCGCCCCGCGTCGCGTGCCGGATGTGCGAGATCGCCAGGCCGGTGGCCGGCCCCTGCGATTCGAGGAAGCGCACCAGCGCGCTGTCGGCGGCCGCGGCCGGCTCGCGGAACAGCGCCACGTCGTGCCCCTGGTAGAACGCCACGCCCCAGCCGTCGCGCGTGCTGCTGGACAGCGACCCGCGCGCCGCCAGCGCTCGCAGCGAGAACGTCAGCCGCGCCGGCCGCGAGCTCGACAGCGCCAGCAGTTCACACATGATCGGCCACGCGGTCCACGTTCACCTGCAGCCACCACTCCAGCACCGCGAGGTGCCAGAGCTTGCTGCCCTGGATGCGGGTGAAGTGCGCCTCGGGGTCGGCGAGAAGCTTCTCGACGTAGTCGCGCTGGTACAGCCCGCGCCGGACGCAGGCGTCGGACTGCAGGAGGCCGCGCATCAGGTCGAGAAAAGGCCCGCGCACATGCTTCAGCGCCGGCACCGGAAAGTAGCCCTTGGGCCGGTCGATCACCGCGTCGGGGATGACGCCACGCGCGATGGCCTTGAGCGGGTACTTGCCGCCTTCCTCGAGCTTGAGCTCGGGCGGCATCTTCGCGGCCAGCTCCACCAGTTCGTGGTCGAGGAAGGGGACGCGCACTTCCAGCCCCCAGGCCATCGGCATGTTGTCCACGCGTTTGACCGGGTCGTCGACGATCAGCGTCGTGACGTCGAAGCGCCAGACCTGGTCGAGGAAGGTGTCGGCCTGCGGCTGGGCCAGCGCGCGCGCCACCAGTTCCGCGGTGACGTCGGGGACGTGAAAGGCCGGGGCGATCATCTCCAGGTACTCGGCGTGATCGCGGTCGAAGTAGTGGCGACGAAAGCGCTCGACGGCGGGCCCGGTCTCGGCGTCCATGCGCGGGTACCAGAAGTAGCCGCCGAAGACCTCGTCGGCGCCTTGCCCGGCCAGCACCACCTTCACGCTCTTCGAGACGCGCTCGGCGAGCAGGTAGAAGGCGATCACGTCGTGGCTCATCGACGGCTCGGTCATCGCCGCTATCGCCTCGGGCAGGCGCTGCAGCACTTCGTCGTTGGGAATCAGGTACTTGTGGTGGCGGGTCTTGAAGCGTTCGGCGATCAGGTCGGAAAACTCGAACTCGTCGGCGTTCTCGGTGCCCGCGCCGACGCCCTCGAAGCCGATCGAGAAGGTCTGCAGGTCGCTCACGTGGTCGGCCAGCAAGCCGACGAGCAGGCTCGAATCGAGGCCGCCGGACAGCAGCACGCCCACCGGCACGTCGGCGGCCAGGCGGCGGCGCTCCAGCGAGCGCACCAGCACGTCGCGCGTCGCGTTCAGCCACTCGGCCTCGGTCAGTGGCCGTGCCGGCCGCGTGGCGTCGAGGGTCCAGTACACGCGCTGCGTGACCTGGCCGTCGGCCGCCACCGTCATCGTCGTGGCCGGCGCCAGCTTGCGCACGCCGGCCAGCACCGTGCGCGGCGCCGGCACCACCGTGTGCAGCGTGAAGTGGTGGTGCAGCGCCACCGGGTCGAGCGAGGTGTCGACGCCGCCGCCCGCCAGCAGCGCCTGCACGTTGGACGCGAAGCGCAGGCGCTGGCCGTCCTGCGCGAGGTACAGCGGCTTGATGCCGAAGCGGTCGCGGGCCAGGAACAGCTGCCGTGTGCGCTGGTCCCAGACGGCGAAGGCGAACATGCCGTAGAAGCGTTCGACGCAGCGCTCGCCCCAGGCGTGGTACGCCTTCAGGATGACTTCGCTGTCGCCGTCCGAGAAGAACGTGTAGCCGAGCGCGAGCAGTTCGGTGCGCAGCTCGCGGTAGTTGTAGATCGTGCCGTTGAACACCAGCGCGAGCCGCAGCGCGGCATCGACCATCGGCTGGTTGGCGCTGGGCGACAGGTCGATGATCGACAGCCGTCGGTGTCCGAAGGCCAGCGGCCCGTCGCTGTAGCTGCCGGCGTGGTCGGGGCCGCGCCGTGCGAGCCGGGCCGACATGCGCGCCAGCGCCGCCAGGTCCGGCAGGCTGCCGTCGAAACGCAATTCACCGCACAGGCCGCACATCCGGGGGTCCCTTCTTCTTCGATCCATCGCCAGCCATCCGGCGCGCCCATTTGACACCCTCGAACCACAGCACGCCCAGCAGTCCGAGCGCGGCGGCCGCCGCCAGTTCATGGGCCGGCAACGGCGCGAAGCGCAGCACGCCCACGGCCCAGGGCAGGTACAGCGCGGCCAGCAGCAGCGCCAGCGCCATCCCGGCGACGACCCACAGCGTCAGGTTCGGTGCGCGCAGCGAGGCCCACAGCGGCTTCGGGCCGGAACGGTTGGAGAAGATCAGCGCCAGGTTGGCGACCACCAGCGTGGCGAATGCAAACGCGCGCGCCTCGTCCTCGGGCAGCCGGCCGTCGGCCCAGGCATAGGCCCCCAGCACCACGCCCAGCACGCCCAGGCCCTGCAGCAGCGCCAGCCACAAGGTGGCGCCGCCGAACAGCGGCGCGTCGGCGTCGCGCGGCGGGCGCTGCATCACGTCGCTGTCGGCCGGCTCGTTCTCGAAGGCGAGCGAACAGGCCGGGTCGATGATCAGCTCGAGGAAGGCGATGTGCATCGGGTACAGCAGCGCGGGCCAGCCCAGCAGCACCGGCAGCAGCGCCATGCCGGCGATCGGCACGTGCACCGCCAGGATGTACGACATCGACTTGCGCAGGTTGTCGAAGATGCGCCGCCCCAGCCGCACGGCGCCGACGATGGCGGTGAAGTCGTCGTTCAGCAGCACCAGCGATGCGGCTTCGCGGGCCACGTCGGTGCCGCGGGCGCCCATCGCGATGCCCACGTGCGCCGCACGCAGCGCCGGCGCGTCGTTGACGCCGTCGCCGGTCATCGCGACGATCTCGCCGCCCGCCTTGAGCGCCTGCACGATGCGCAGCTTCTGTTCGGGCGCGATGCGGGCGCAGACGCTGACCGTGGCGATGCGATCCCGCAGCGCGTCGTCGCCCAGCGTGGCCATCTCGTCGCCGGAAAGGACTTCGCCCGCGGTAGCCGCCAGACCGGCTTGGCGAGCAATCGCACGCGCGGTGACGGGGTAGTCGCCGGTGATCATCACCACCCGGATGCCGGCCGCCCGGCACTCGGCGATGGCGCCGGGAACCTGCGCGCGCAGCGGGTCCGACAGGCCCAGCAGGCCGACGAACTCGAAGTCGAGATCGTGCTCGGACGCCGGCCAGGCGTCGCCTTCGAAGCGACCGCTGGCCACCGCCAGCACGCGCAGGCCGTCGGCCGCCAGCGCGTCGACCGCCGCCGCGATGCGCGCCTGCGTGGCGGCGTCCAGGTGGCACAGGTCGACCACCGCCTCCGGCGCACCCTTGGCGGCCACGACCCGGGCCCCGCCCACCGGCGTCGACCACCCATGCGACATCGCGCGCAGCGCCGGGCTGAGCGCATAGGTCTGCTCCAGGGTCCAGTCGCGGTGCAGGTGTTCGGTCTGGGCCAGGAAACGCTCGCCGAGCCGATGGAAGGCCTGCTCCATCGGGTCGAACGGGTCGATCACGCTGGCCAGGATCGAATG
Organism: uncultured beta proteobacterium; assembly: GCA_963788635.1. Lineage (GTDB taxonomy): Bacteria > Pseudomonadota > Gammaproteobacteria > Burkholderiales > Burkholderiaceae_C > Rubrivivax. Next base: position 15,048 of record CAWBHE010000009.1, read on the forward strand.
CTCGACCAGGCCGTGGAAGGCCTCCGGCAGATCGCCCGCGGCCAGGCCGGTGACGTCCACCTGGGCATCGAGCGCCACGCCGCCCGCCACCAGCCGCGACACCGTCATCCGGTTCTCGGTCAAGGTGCCCGTCTTGTCGGTGCACAACACGGTGGTGGCGCCGAGCGTCTCGATCGCATTGATGCGCCGGGTCAGCACGCCCTCGCGCGACAGGCGGCGCGCGCCCAGCGCGGGGAACACGGTGAGCACCACCGGGTATTCCTCGGGCAGCATGGCCATCGCCAGCGCGATGCCGGCCAGCAGCGCGGCCAGCCAGTCGCCACGCAGCAGGCCGTGCACCAGCACCAGTGCCAGGCTCAGGGCCAGCGCCAGCAGCGCGAGGTTGCGCACCAGCGTGGCGGTCTGCTTCTGCAGCGGCGAGCGCTCGGTGGCGAGCGTGCCGAGCGCCGTGCCGATGCGGCCGATCTCGCTGCGCGCGCCGGTCGCGGTGACGCGGGCCAGGCCGTGGCCTTGCACGATCAGGGTGCCGGCATAGACCGAGGGCAGATCGTCGCCACCGGGTCGCGCCGCCGCTGCTGCGTCGCGCGCCGGGTCCGGTGACTCGCCGGCGGCGGCCCGCTTGCTCACCGGCACGGCCTCGCCGGTGAGCAGCGATTCGTCGACCCGCAGCCCGTCGGCCGAGACGAGCAGGGCGTCGGCCGGCACGCGGTCACCTTCGTTCAATTGCAGCAGGTCGCCGCGCACCACGTCGCGCCCGGCGATGCGCTGCGGCCGACCGTCGCGGAGGACCAGCGCACGCGGGCTGGTCAGGTCGCGCAGCGCCTCGATGGCGCGCTCGGTCTTGCCTTCCTGGAACAGGGTCAGGCCGAGGGTCACGAGCACGAAGCCGAACAGCGTCAGACCCTCCTGCAGGTCACCGAACAGCAGGTACAGCGTGCCGGCGGCCAGCAGCAGCAGGAACATCGGCTCGCGCACCGTCTCCATCGCGATCGACCACAGCGTGCGCCGTTGGCCGCCGGGCAGCGCGTTGGGGCCGTCTGCGGTCAGGCGTCGCGCAGCCTCGGCCTGGCTCAGGCCGGCTGCCGCGGGGTCTGCCTCAGCCACGCGGCGCCGACGTCGGCGCCGCCTTCTTCGGAGGGTTGGCGTGGCAGTCGTGGCCGCCCTTGTATCCGCGACTCATGCGATGGCCTTCTTGCGACGCAGCACGCCGGACAGTGCCGTACCGGGTGCCACGGTATTGAAGACGGTGCCGTACTTGCGAACGTTCTCGTGCAGCAGGTCCAGCCGTCGCTCGGGTTCGTCGGTGTCGACGATGATGTCGTAGGTGATCGACTCCAGACGCGGCGGCACGTCCTGGCGCACGCCGTGCACGCGCACCTCGACCCCGCGCAGGTCGAACTTCAGGATCGGTGTGACGCGTTCGATCCCCTTGATCATGCAGGCCGACAAGGCCGCCAGCAGCAGCTCGGCCGGATTGAAGGCCTGCGAATTGCCGGCCAGGTCGGTGTCGAGGGCGATCGTGGCGCCCTTGCAGCGCGACTCGCTGGCGTGCGCGCTCAGGCGCAGCGAGACCACGTCGAACTGCATCTTGGCGACCGGGGACTCGGTCATGACTCTCGCCTTCGTCCGTTGAGGGTTTCAGGCCACGATACCAAGGCCTCGTGCGAATCGCCACAAATTCGAAATGCCGCTCGGCGACAGCTGCCGCTGGCCGGAGCCGCCGGCTGCGCCGCCGCTATCGGGACGCCCTTGCTCGCCCCGGGCATTCATCGCGCGCGCCTCAGGCCGCCAGCCATTGTTCGATCTTGTCGCGGCTGGGCACGCCGCCGGCGTGCACCACCTTGCCGTCGATCACGACGCCGGGCGTGCTCATCACGCCGTAGCCCATGATGTCGCGCAGCTCTTCGACCTTGCCCAGCGTGATGTTCACGCCCTTGGCCTTGGCGATCTGCTCGATGAGGGCGACGGTTGCCTTGCAGTTGGCACAACCGGTGCCGAGTACCTTGATGTCCATGGAATCTCCTGGCGGGGGTTGAAACTCAATCGGGTGACTCGGCCGGCTCGAACAGCATCGCGTGCATGCGTTCGCGTTCGGCCAGCGTCGGCCAGCCGGCGTCCGAAGGCGCGGCGACGGACTCGACCCGGCCCTGCGCGTCGACGCGGACCACGGAATAGGTCTCGTTGACCACGGCGTCGGGCTCGCCGTCCTTCAGCCGCACGTACCAGTCGGCCAGGCGCAAGGTCCGTCCGGCGAGCGACGGCGCGGTGGCCTCGCGGCGGGCGAGCGCAACGTACAGCGCATGCGGCACCGCGTGAACGCCGTCGGTCTCGTCGAGGATGAACACGTACGAGGCCTGTTCGGTGTCGCCGTGCAGGCTGCGGCCCGACGCGTCGACGGTGCTGTACACCGGCGCGAAGCCGCCGCCGGGCGTGCGGAAATTGGTGGTCTGGCCTTGGTACAGGCGCGCCGCGACCCACTGCACCTCGCCGCCGTAGGCATAGGCGCGCAGGTCGAACTTCATCGTCTGGGCACTGCCGTCGTCTTCGATCCGTCGTTCGCCCGGGGGCACGATGGCCTGCGCCACGTAGTCGCCGGCCAGGATCTCCTGCCAGACCCGCTGGGTCAGCTTGTCGCCGCGGTAGGCGGCGCGGCTGCCGAAGCCCGCCACCGGCTTGAAGAACAGGCCGCGCCGGGCCGCCCACAGGCGCTCGCCATCGGCGGCCGTCACGCGCTCGGTGTGCGGCACGCTGTCCAGCAGCACCTCCCGGGTGGCTTCGGGCACCCCCAGCGCCTGCAGCCGCGCGCCGTCGCTGAAGAGGGCGAGCTGGCGCTTGTCGGCGTACAGCGCATGCGCTTGCGGGTGCGGGGTCAGCACCACGCGCTGCTGCTCGTAGGCTTCGCGCAACGCGGCACTCGCCGGCTGCTCGAGATAGAAATCGGTGAGCCGGTTGTAGACCAAGTCGATCGACAGGTCGCCATGCCGCAGCGCGCCATCGCGCCACTGCAGCGCCGCCGGGTCGGCGATGACCGCGCGCAGCCCGTGGCGCTCGAAGAGTTTCTGGAAGAGCAGGAACTCGGGGTACAGGTATTGCTGCTCCGGCGCGTCGTCGACGATGGCGATGCTGGCCAAGGGCCGCGTCCCTCGGCCGGCCAGGCGCCACTCGCGCCGGAACATGTCCACCAGCCGCTGCTCGAACGCCGCCACGCTGGCCCGGGTGGGCACCATCGCATCCATCGCCGCGCAGCAACTGCGCTGCGCCCGCGCCAGCACCGCGTTGAGCATCGCGCCACCGGCATTGGTGTTGATCTCGATGAGCCCGAGGCGGCCCTGGTCGAGGTGGAAGTCGTAGCCGAAGAACACGCCCAGCGGCCCGCCCGTGGCGTGCCGGGCGATGGCCGGCGCGGCCGCCAGCACCTGCTCGCGGTAGGCCGGCAAGGCGACCACCGATTCGACCGCCCGCACCACCTGCGCGATGCGCTGCAACTGCGGCGCTGCCACGAACACCGGCTGGGCGGCGAAGACCGATGGGCAGCGCTCGCGGAGCAAGGCCGACAAGCCTGGCGACCCGAGTTCGGCGTCGAGCGTGTACGCCAGCGCTTCGCGGTCGAGGCTGAAGCAGAAGCAGTCGCGGTTGAGGGTGTCGATGGCGTTCACTCGCGCTCCAGCTCCAGGTAGGTGCGGCTAGCATTGCCTGGCATCAGCTCGGCGGCGTTGAGCAGCCGCACGAAGGGTGTGACGTCGAAGGACTTCGCCGCAGCGCTCGGGTCGACGCCATCGTCGAGCGCCTGCTTCATCTGCGCGCGCAGCGCCAGCAGCGTGGCCTGGGTGTCGGCCTTCGCGGTGGCGAGGTCGGTGACGCGACCGTGGCCGGGCACCAGCGACTTCGGATTCAGCGTGCTCGACGACGGCAAAGGTCTCGAGCCAGCGTCGCGTGTTGCTCACCGGCAGCACGCCGAGCATCCGATCGACGAAGACCACGTCGCCCGTGAACAGCAGGTTCTTCTGCGGCAGCCAGACCATCGTGTCGCCGGGGGTGTGCGCGCCGCCGCGGTGCCTGAACTCGAACACGACGCCGCCGAGTTCGAGCCGCGCGTCGTTGCCGGACAGCCAGCGCGTGGGCAGGGTGGGGGCCGTGCCGTCCATCGCGGCGGCGCCGACCTCGGCGCGCAAGGCCTGCAACTCGTCGTTGCCGCGGTCGACCATGTCGGCACGCGCATCGGCGTGGGCGATGATCTCGGCGCCCTGCGCCTTGAAGAAGCCGTTGCCCAGCCAGCGGTGGTCCTGGTCGCCGGTGTTGATGACCCAGCGCACCGGCTGCGCCGTCACCCGGCGGACCGCGGCGGCGATCTCGCGCGCGACCTGCGCGCTCGGGCCGCTGTCGATCAACACCGCGCCGGCCGGCGTCACGACCAGGCCCAGGTTGGCGTTGAGCCCGCCGTTGGCCGGCGTGCGTGCGCCCATCTCGCCGATGGCGGCATAGACGCCTTCGGCGACCGGCTCGAAGCGCACCTCCGCCGCCGCGGTCGCCAGCGGCAACCCGGCGGCCAGCGCGACCAGCAGCGACAGGGCGCGACGCAGGCTCACACGGCGCTCACGAGCAGCAGGCCGCACCCGAACTGTCCTTCAGGCCGAGCGCCTTGAAGATCTTCGCCGCCGGGCAGAACCCGGTGAAACCCATCTGGAACAGGTTGGCGCCGACGAAGGCGGTGAACCACAGCCAGCTCAGGCGCGACAGGTCGATCTGGCCGCTGAAGTGGGCCAGCGCCAGGGTGAGCAGGATCATGAAGCCGGCGAAGATGCTGACGGCGCGGTTGACGGACATGGAAGTCTCCTTGGGTTGAAAGATTGCAGCGGAACGGACGCGGTCAGAGCACCGCGTTGAACACATAGCCCACGAGCAGGATGCCGGTGGCGACGACGCCGACGAAGGTGACGATCAGGCGCAGCTTGAGCACCTTGCGCAGGATCACCATCTCGGGGAAGGACAGCGCGATCACGCTCATCATGAAAGCCAGCACGGTGCCCAGCGCCGCGCCCTTGGCCAGCAGCGCCTGGACGATGGGGATCACGCCGGCCGCGTTGGTGTACATCGGCACCCCGATGACCACCGCCAGCGGCACCGACCACCACGCGCTCTTGCCCATGAAGCTGGCCATGAAGTCGGCCGGCACGTAGCCGTGGATGCCGGCACCGATGGCGATGCCGCCCAGGATGTAGGGCCAGACCTTGCCGACGATCTCGCGCACGCTGGCGAAGCCGGCGCCGATGCGTTCCGACAAGCTCATCGAGGTGTCGCCGGCGCTGGCCTGCACCTTGGGCATCTCGCGCACCCAGTCCTCGAGGTAGGCCTCCATCTTCAGCCGCCCGATGATCCAGCCGGCGACGATGGCCACCGACAGGCCCAGGCCCAGGTACAGCAGCGCCGTCTTCCAGCCGAACATGCCGAACAGCAGCGTCAGCGCGACCTCGTTGACCATCGGGGCCGAGATCAGGAACGAGAAGGTCACGCCCAGCGGCACGCCGGCCTGGACGAAGCCGATGAACAGCGGCACCGCCGAGCACGAGCAGAACGGCGTCACGATGCCCAGGCTGGCGGCCATGACGTTGGCCACGCCTTCCTTCTTGCCGGCGAGCAGCGCGCGCGTGCGCTCGGGCGTGAAATACGGAATTGACCATGCCCATCACGAACACGATGCCGGTGAGCAGCAGCAGCACCTTGGGCGTGTCGTAGAAGAAGAATTCGAGGGCTCCGCCCAAGTGGCTGGCCGGGTCCACCGGCAACGCCGCCACCAGCGCCTGCGCGGCCGGCAGCAAGGCCTGGTAGAGCGCGAACCACACGCCGGCGGCGAGCAGCAGGAAGGCGCGCGGGTACTGCTGGGGCAGTCGCTGCGTGCGGCGGGACAGGGTCAGCTCGCTCATTTCTTCACCTCTCGCTGTGGAGACGAAGAAGGGCGCAAAAGGATGCAGCCCGTTCTACGGCGTCGATCCCCGGCCCCGGCGTCACGGGCCGCGGCACGTGGTCGCCGACGCGGCCGTCGGGCTCGAAGCTCACCTGGCAGGCCTGCGTGAGCCGCTCGCGCAGGCGCTGGCGCGCGCGCAGCAGGCGCGACTTCGCCGCCGCGAGGCTCAGACCCTGCGCGGCAGCGAATTCGCGCTGGGTCTGTCCTTGCAGATCGCAGGCGCGCAGCACCGCGACATCGTCGGGCGCGAGCTCCGCCAGCGTGCGCGTCAGGCAATCGGCGAGTGCGTCCACGGGTGCCGGCGGATCTGCGGCCGGCGCTGCGGTCTCGGCCAGGTCGTCCGGCAGGGGCTCGGCGGGGTGCGACGTGCGCGCCCGGTCCACCAGCGCATTGCGCGCCACCTGGAACAGCCAGGCGCGCGGGTTGTCCAGCGTGCAGAAGCCCTGGCCCTGGCGCAGGGCCTTGACGAAGACATCCTGCAACACGTCGTCGGCGGCGCCGGCGTCCGCCAGGCGGTGGCGCAGGTAGCCGCGCAGCTCGCCTTCGTGCGCCTGCCAGGCGCGGGCGACGCAGGCGAAGGGCGCGCCGACGCCGGCCGGCTCAGGCACTGCCGCGTTCATACCAGCCCTTGCTCGCGTTGACCGCGCGCACCACCAGCAGCATCACCGGGACCTCGATCAGCACGCCGACCACGGTGGCCAGCGCGGCACCCGACTGGAAGCCGAACAGGCTGATCGCCGCGGCCACCGCCAGTTCGAAGAAGTTGCTCGCGCCGATCAGTGCCGACGGGCAGGCCACGTCGTGCGATTCGCCCAGCCGGCGGTTCAGCCAGTAGGCCAGGCCCGAGTTGAACAGCACCTGGATCAGGATCGGCACGGCCAGCATCGCGATGACCAGCGGTTGGTCGAGGATGGCCTGGCCCTGGAACGCGAACAGCAGCACCAGCGTGGCCAGCAGCGCGGTCACCGACCAGGGGCCGATCCGCGCCAGCGTGGCGTCCAGCGCCGCCGCGCCGCGCCGCAGCAGCGAGCGCCGCCACAGCTGGGCCACGACCACCGGGATCACGATGTACAGCAGCACCGAGGTGATCAGCGTGTCCCACGGCACGGTGATCGCCGACAGGCCGAGCAGCAGCGCGACGATGGGCGCGAAGGCGAAGACCATGATGGTGTCGTTCAGCGCCACCTGGCTCAGCGTGAACAGCGGGTGTCCGTGGGTGAGCCGGCTCCAGACGAACACCATCGCCGTGCACGGCGCGGCGGCGAGCAGGATCAGTCCGGCGATGTAGCTGTCGAGCTGCCCGGCCGGCAGCCAGGGCGCGAAGACGTGGCGGATGAAGATCCAGCCCAGCAGCGCCATCGAGAACGGCTTGACGGCCCAGTTGACGAACAGCGTGACGCCGATGCCGCGCCAGTGCTGCCCGACCTGCGCAAGGGACGCGAAGTCGACCTTCAGCAGCATCGGCACGATCATCACCCAGATCAGCAGGCCGACCGGCAGGTTCACCTGGGCGACTTCCATCCGGCCGACGGCCTGGAACGCGGCCGGGAACAGCCGACCGAGCGCGATGCCGACCAGGATGCACAGGAACACCCAGACCGTGAGGTAGCGCTCGAAGACGCTCAGCGGGGCGGGCGCGGCGCAGCGCGCGGGCACGGGGGCGGTGTTCATGGCGGCGACCTCAGCTGCGGCCGATCGCGACCAGCGCGTCGTGCAAGGCGGCGCGGTCCAGGATCTCCAGCGGCAGGGCCAGCAACTGCAGCATGCGGTAGCCCAGCGCCTGGCGCGTCAGCTCGAAGGCGCGGCGCTTGCCGTCGTCGCCGCCCTCGGCGTTCGACGGGTCCGGGTAGCCCCAGTGGACCTTGACCGGCTGGCCGCCCTTGCCCCCGAAGAACACCGGGCAGGTCTCGGCGGCAGCGCTGTCGCAGACCGTGATCACGATCGAAAGCGGCGGTGCGCCGTCGGCGCTGAACTCGTCCCAGCTCTTGCTGCGGCAGCCCGTCGTGTCGATGCCGGCATTGCGCAACGCCTCGATCGCGAAGGGGTTGATGCGGCCGCTGGGCGCACTGCCGGCGCTGTGCGCCCGCAAATCGCAGCCGAGCCGGGCCGCCCAGTGGTTGAGCATGCCTTCGGCGAGCACGCTGCGCGCCGAGTTGTGGGTGCACAGGATGAGGACGTGGGAAGTCATCGGAACGGTGGCCTTTGGCCAGGGTGCGAACGGATCAGGCGCCGGCCCGGCCGATCGGGTCGAGCCCGCGCTGCACGGACCGTCGGGCCAGCGGATGCGGCATGGGCAGCGGCATCGGCGCGATGCGTTGGTTCAGGAGGATCGCGGCGTCCATGAAGGACTTCGCTTCGGGCGCGTCGGCTGCCGGCGGGCGCCCCGGGGATGCGCAGGCGCAGGCGTTGAGCCCGGGCGGCGGGAAACACGACGGCGGCCATCTCTTCCACACTTCAAGTGTGCTGGAAATGGCGGAAGGTGTCAACGCCTTCTTGCGTCGCGCCGCCGCGATGGGCCGGACGTGGACTGGTGGCTTGGCAACGAACGGGCGTCGGCAGCCGATACCGGCGCTGCCCGAGATCAGAAGCTTTCCCAGTCGTCGGTGCCCGTGCGCGCGGCGGCCAGCGCGCGAACGGGTTGGCTCGGTGTCCGCGACGCGGCTGGGGTCACGGCTGCATGGACCTTGCCGACGCCAAGCCGGGGCACGCTCTTCGCACGATCCGGGCCCCGGTGCTCGATGCTGCTGCGCACGGAAGTCGCCCGGTACACCGAGGGCGATGCCTCGCGGGCCGTCGCGCGCTCCTGTGCCAGCTTGAACACCGCCACCGTCTGCACCAACTGCTGGGCCTGCGCCTTCAGGCTCTCGGCCGCGGCGGCACTCTCTTCCACCAGCGCCGCGTTCTGTTGCGTGACCTGATCCATCTGGCTGACCGCCTCGCCAATTTGCGAGACCCCTGCGCTCTGCTCGCTGCTGGCCGCGCTGATCTCGCCCATGATGTCCGTCACGCGCTTGATCGAGTTCACCACTTCCGTCATCGTGACGCCCGCGTGACCGACCAGGGCGCTGCCTTGTTCGACACGCGCCACGCTGGCGTTGATCAGGATCTTGATCTCCTTGGCGGCTTCGGCCGAACGGCTCGCAAGGCTGCGCACTTCGCTCGCCACCACCGCGAAGCCGCGACCCTGTTCGCCGGCACGGGCCGCCTCCACGGCTGCGTTCAACGCCAGGATGTTGGTCTGGAAGGCGATGCCGTCGATCACGCTGATGATGTCCGCGATCTTCCCGGAGCTGTCGTTGATGCCTTTCATCGTGTCCACCACCTGGCTCACGACCTCTCCGCCCTTGAGCGCCACCGTGCTGGCGCTCAGCGCGAGCTGGTTGGCCTGGCGTGCGTTGTCGGCGTTTTGCCTGACGGTCGAGCCGAGTTGCTCCATCGACGCGGCCGTCTCCTCGAGCGCCGATGCCTGCTCCTCGGTGCGCTGGCTCAGGTCGTGGTTGCCTTGGGAGATCTGGGCCGATGCGGTGGCAACGGACTCGGAGTTCTGGCGCACGTTGCTCACCAGCTCGACCAGGCTGGCCTGCATCTGGACGAGATGGGCCATCAGGCTGGTGCTGTCCCCCGCTCTGAGACTGACGCGCGCGGTGAGGTCTCCCTGCGCGACGGCGCGTGCCAGATCGGCGGCTGCGCCCGGTTCGCCGCCCAATTGCCGGCTCAGGCGGCGCACGATCCACGCCGCCGTCAGCACACCGAGGACCAAGGCGACCCCGCCCAGGGTCCAGATCGCGGTCTTCAGGCCGGCCACTTGCGCGGAGGCGTCTGCAGCGGCGCTGCTTCATCAGTTCGCCCTGGAGCCCGAGCATGTCGTCCAGCGCTGCGAAGTAGGCCTGCTGGGCGGTACGCACCTCGTTCACCAGCAAGACCTTGGCTTCATCGGCCTCGCCGGCGGCCACGAGGGCCACGAACTTGCTCTGCAACGGAGCGTAGGCGCCGCGCGCTTCCATGACCTTGGCCAGCGCCGCCTGGCCCTGTTCGGAGGTGACCTGGGTCCGGAGTCTGTCCAGGCGCTGTCCGATGGCCTGGCGCGAGGACTCCAGTTTCCCCAATTCGCTCTTGATCTGCGCCGCGTCGCTCAGGATGACCATGTTGCGCATGGCGCGTGCAATCTGGTTGACGTCGCCCTTGACGGCGTTGAGCTCGGCGACCTTCGGCACCCGGTCGTCGACCACCAGCCTGAAAGCCTGATGCAGGTTGCTGACCTTGACCAGCGACGTCGCCCCCATGGTCAACATCAGCGTGATCAGGATTCCGAATCCGAGCGAGAGCCGGGTCGAGACTTTGAGGTCGTTCATGGGCGTGGCTCCTGGTGCGGTGGGCGGCGCAGGCATGCCTCGCGGAGCGCAATGCCGACAGGACGTTGTCGGCGCGTTATGACGCGACTTGAGAGAAGTGATTGATCGAGGGGGTCGATCCGCCAATCGATCACGTGGCGTCGGTCAAGTGGTGGACGACGCGGCCGCGGCTCCGGCCCGGCGAGACGCCGGCCACGGGGGGCGCCGTCATGTCCACGTGACAGTCGATCATTGATGGTTCTGTGAATCAGCTATGGCCGAATCCGAGGCGCGAAAGTGTCGCCGGCCGGCGACTTCGCGCGAAACATCGAGCGCTGTCATCGATCCATCATCTCCGGTCAATACCGTGCGCAGCCATCGGTGCCGCAAGGTGCGGCGCCGTTTCTAACTTTCGCGACGGAGTCAGGCCCATGTTTCCCAAGACTGTCGTGGCGGCCGCTGTAGGCGGCGCCGTTCTCAGCCTCGCCGCCTGCGGCGGCGGCACGACCGCCACCTCGACCGAGGATGCCTTGTCCACGGCAACCCCGATCAAGCACGTGGTCGTCCTCTACAACGAGAACGTCTCGTTCGACCATTACTTCGCCACCTACCCGAACGCCGCCAACCCGGCGGGCGAACCGGCGTTCACCGCCGCGGCCGGCACGCCCGCGGTCGACGGCCTCAGCGGCGCGCTGCTGACCGCGAACCCGAACTTCACGAACCCGCCAACGGCACCGATGCGGCGAACCCGTTCCGCCTCGACCGCAGCCAGGCCGCCAGCGCCGACCAGAACCATGCCTACACGGCCGAGGAGCAGGCCTACGACAACGGCGCGGCCGACCTGTTCCCGCTCTACACCGGCAAGGCCACCGCGGGCGGCACCGGGGCCTTCGGCACCAAGGGCCAGGTGATGGGCTATTACGACGGCAACACCGTCACCGCGATGTGGAACTACGCCCAGCACTTCGCGATGAGCGACAACGCCTACACCGACACCTACGGCCCGTCGACGCCGGGCGCGCTGGAGGTCGTCGCCGGCCAGACGAACGGGATGCAGATCGTCAAGACCAGCAAGCAGCCGTTCACGCTCGCCACCTACTCGTACTACGTCGCCGACGGCCAGGGCGGCAACACGATGATCAACGACGTCGACCCCGCCTACGACATCTGCTCGAGCGCGACCGACCAGGTGCTGATGACGCGGCCAGAACATCGGCGACCTGCTCAACGCGAAGAGCATCTCCTGGGGCAGCTTCATGGGCGGCTTCGACCTCGACGGCCACGCAACGCCAACGGCACGACCGGCTGCAAGCGCAGCACGTTCTCGGCCACGGTGGCGAGCACCGTCACCGACTACATCCCGCACCACGCCTGGTTCCAGTACTACGCGTCGACGGCGAACCCGACCCATGCGCGGCCGAGTGCGGTCGCGGCGATCGGGCATTCGCTGGAGGCCGACGGCAAGACCGCCGAGCCGGCGAATCACGAGTACGACCTGAGCGACTTCTTCGCCGCGGTGAAGGCCGGCAACTACCCGGCGGTGAGCTACCTGAAGGCACCCGCCTACCAGGACGGCCACCCCGGCTATTCCGACCCGCTCGACGAACAGGCCTTCGTGGCCAAGGTGGTGAACTTCCTGCAGCAGCAGCCCGACTGGAAGAACACCGCGGTGATCGTCGCCTGGGACGACTCCGACGGCTGGTACGACCACGCCTACGCCAACCCGACCGCGGCCTCGTTCGACGCGCAGGCCGACCAGCTCAACGGCCCGGGCAAGTGCGGCACCGGCACCGCGCCGCTGGGCGTGGGCGGCAAGCCGGTGAACGGCCGCTGCGGCCCCGGCACGCGCATCCCGTTCCTGGTGATCTCGCCCTGGGCGAAGGCCAACTACGTCGGCAAGACCCGCATCAGCCAGGCGTCGGTGGTTCGCTTCATCGAGGACAACTGGCTCGGCGGCGAACGCATCGGCGCCGGCTCGTTCGACGCCTCGAGCGGCGCGATCGACGATCTGTTCGACTTCAAGGGTGCCGGCGCCAACCCCGCGCTCTACCTCGATCCGGTGCAGGGCACCTCGGTCAGCGCGCCGCCGCCCGGCAGCGACTCGCCCAGCGCAGGCTGATCGCGCCGAGCCGCGTGGCCGCCGCGTGCGGCCGCGCGTTGCCGGTCTCGAGCCCGTCGGCGCGCACTGTGCCGGCGGGCTCTCGCCATGACGCCGGCGATCCTTTCCTGGAGATCTTCATGACCACCACGCGGCCGATGTCCGAAGCGCACGCCTCGGCGGCGCCAGCCCGCCGTCGGCGCCGCCGATCCCGGCGGTCTCGGTGGATCGCCGCCGCACTGTTGCTGGCCGCTGCGTCGGTGGGCGGGGCGGCCTGTCTGCTGAGCGACCGCGGCGTGCCGCTGCAAGACGGGCTGCAGCACCCGCTGGCCAGCCTGCAGCTCGCGCTGGGCCGGAATCCGCAACCGGTGACGCTCGTGCTGCCGCCGCGCGCGCCGCTGAGCGCCGTGGCGCAGATCGGCCAGCGCCTGTTCAACGACAAGGGCTTGTCGGGTTCGGGCCAGCAGGCCTGCGCCTCGTGCCACGACGCGGCGCATGCCCACGCGCCGGCCAACGGCCGGGCGGTGCAGCTCGGCGGCCGGCAGATGGACCGGACCGGCGTGCGCGCCGTGCCGTCGCTGGACTACTTGTACCGGCAGCCGAGTTTCTCGATCGGGCCCGACGACGCGGAGACCGAGAACGTCGACCTCCAGCAGCTCGCGCAGCAGTCGTCGAAGGCCGCGCGCGCGACCAAGACCGCCACCGCGACCTCGGCCTCGGCGCGGAACCGGGTGCCGCAGGGCGGCGTCTTCTGGGACGGTCGCGCCGACACCTTGCAGCAGCAGGCGTCTGGCCCCTTGTTCAACCCGTTGGAGATGGACGGCGGCGACGTGGCCCTCGTGGCGCGGAAGATCGAGCGGGCCGGCTACGGCCCGGCGTTCCGCCAGTTGTTCGGCGCGGCGATCTTCGGCGATCCGGCGCAGGTCGTCGCCGAGGCGATGTTCGCCATCGGGCGCTACCAGTTCGAGAGCGCGAGCTTTCACGCGTTCACGAGCAAGTACGACGCCTGGCTGCAGGGCCGGGCGACGCTGACGCGGCCGGAACTGCGCGGCTACCTGGCGTTCAACGACCCCGGGCGCGGCAACTGTGCGGCCTGCCATCTGGACCGGCCGACGCGCGACGGCCTGCCGCCGCTGTTCACCGATGCCCAGTACGAAGCACTGGGCGTGCCGCGCAACCCGCGCATCCCGGCGAATCGCGACCCGCGTTACTTCGACCTTGGCCTGTGCGGCCCGTATCGCGAGGACCTGCGCCGGCAGACCCAGTACTGCGGCATGTTCCTGACGCCCACGCTGCGCAATGCGGCGACCCGCCACGCGTTCTTCCACAACGGCGTCTACCACGGCCTCGAGCAGGTGCTGGCCTTCTACAGCCTGCGCGATGTCGAGCCGCGCAAGATCTACCCCGTCGGGGTCGACGGCCGGGTCGAGAGCTTCGACGACCTGCCGGCGGCCTACCGCGCCAACGTCGACACGAGCGACCCGCCGTTCGGCCGCAAGGTCGGCGCGCCGGCGTCGATGAGCGAACAGGACCGGCACGACATCGTCGCCTTCCTGGGCACCTTGACCGACGGCTACGCGCCGTAGCGGCGACGGCGCATGCAGCGCCGCCGCCCGTCACGGTTGAGCCGGCTCAATGACGGCTCGTCGCAGCGGACGATGATGGTGTGCGCGGAGGTGTCGATTCGATGTTCATGTTGTCGCGACGGGTTCGGATCAGGCCACGCGGGCCATGCGTCTGCCGGCGGCTCGGGGAGTTGCCGTCGTGAGCCGCGCGTTCGCTGACCGCAAGCAGGCCGGCCGCCTCCTCGCGCAGCGGTTGGCCGCCATGGCCTACGACGGTCCGGTGGTGGTGTTGGCGCTGCCGCGCGGCGGCGTGCCCATCGGCGCCGAGGTCGCGCGCGCGCTGGGTGCACCGCTGGACCTGCTGCTGGTGCGCAAGATCGGCGCGCCCTGGCAGGCGGAGCTCGCCGTGGCCGCGGTCGTCGACGGCACGCCGCCGCAGACGGTGGTCGACGAATCGACTTGCGCGCTCACCGGCGTCAGCCAGCACTACATCGAATCACAGGTTGCGCCGGCGCTGCGCGAAATCGAGCGGCGGCGGCAGGCCTACCTGCGCGGTCGTGCGCCGGTGGATGTCGCGGGAGCGACGGTGATCGTCGTCGACGACGGCATCGCGACCGGCACGACGATGCGCGCCGCGCTGAAGGCGTTGCGCTTGCGACACCCGCGCCGGCTGGTGCTGGCCGTGCCCGTGGCGCCGGCCGACACGCTGGCGGTGCTGGGCGCCGAAGTGGACGAAATCATCTGCCTGGAGCAGCCGTTTCCGTTCCACGCGATCGGTGCGCACTACGTCGACTTCCACCAGGTCAGCGACGACGAGGTGATCGAGGCGCTCGACGCTGCGCGCGTGGCACCGCGCCGACCACGCCGCCCCCGCGTTGACGCGCGGCCCGCCGGTGCGCTCCCGGCGCCCCGGCCCGCCCGGGCCGGCACCGCATCGGCGACGCGGTCGCTCAGACCTCCGTGCGCAGCGGTGCATCCGCGGCGCGTTCCCCGTGCAGGCCATGCTCCAGTCCGTAGCGGACCAGATCGGCCAGCGTCGGCAGTTGCAGCTTCTCCTGAATGCGGCTCTTGTGCGTGCTCACGGTCTTCACCGACAGATGCAGCGACTGCGCGATCGCGGTCGGCCGCTCGCCGGCGACGAGCCGGCGCAGCACGTCGAGCTCGCGGTCCGAGAGCTGGGCATGGCGCGCCGTGCCGACCGAACCGTTGAGCTGAAGCACCACCCGCGTGGCGAGGTCGCCGCTGACGTAGGCGCCGCCGCCCGCCACCTTGCGCACCGCGCCGACCAGCTCCGCCGACGCGCCGTCCTTCGTGACATAGCCGTTGGCGCCGGCCTTGAACGCACGCATCGCGTACTGCTCCTCGGCGTGCATGCTGAGCACGAGCACGGCAATGCGCCCGAATTCGTCACGGATGCGCCGGATCAGCTCGAGCCCGCTCATGCCCGGCATCGACAGGTCGACGATGACCAGATCGACATGTTCGCGCCGCAGGTTCTCGATCGCCTGGAAGCCGCTGCTGGCCTCGCTGACGACCCAGCCTTCGCCGGTGCCGCCGAGGATGCGCATCAGTCCCTCGCGCACGACCGCGTGGTCGTCGACGATCAGGATGCTCAGACCGTCCGGCGGCGCGTTCATGTCCGTGCTCCGGCAGACGCCTCGGCGGGCTCGGCATCCGTCGGCACGCCGAACGGCAGCCGGATGGTCAGCCGCGCGCCGCTGCCCGGCGGGTTGCCGATCTCCAGCCGGCCGCCGAACATGCCTGCCCGCTCGCGCAGGCCGAGCAGACCGAACGATCCCCCGCGCTGCATCGAACGCTCCGGATAGCCGACGCCGTTGTCTTCCACGACGAGCACCAGTTCGCCGCCGCTACGACGCAGACCGATCTGCACGTCGGTCGCGCGCGAGTGGCGGGCGACGTTGGTCAGCGCCTCCTGGACCATCCGGAATATCGCCGTCGCGAGGCGATCGTCCACCGTCGACTCGTGCTCTTCGAGGTGCAGCGTGATCTCGATGCCCATGCGTCGGGCCGCGTCGCGCGCCAGCCATTCGATCGCGGCATTCAGGCCGAGGTCGTCGAGCATCAGCGGCCGCAGGTCGGCCGAGATCCGCCGCACCGAGGCCAGTGTCTCGTCGAGCATCGTCAGCATGCTGTCGACGCGCTGCTGCGTTCCGGGCGGACCGGATGGCACCGCCAGGCCCGACAGTTCCATCTTCAGCGCCGTCAGGCGCTGGCCCAGTTCGTCGTGCAGTTCGCGCGCGATGCGCCGGCGTTCTTCCTCGCGCGCCTCGACCAGCGTGGTCGAGAGCTGGCGCAGCAACTCGCGCGACTGCTCCAGTTCGCTGGTCTCGCGCCGGCGCACCGTGACGTCGGCGACGACCATCTGCACCGTCGTATCGCCATGGTCTGGCAGCGCGGAGACGGTGATCTCGACGTCGCGCAGCGCGCCGTCCGGGCGGACGATGCGGCCATGCACCGCTTCCAACTCGGGATCGCCGGCGATCGCGCGCGCCACCTGCAGGCGCACGGCTGCGTGGGACTCGTCGTGCAGCAGCCGGTAGACCGATTCCCCGACCAGCGCTTGGTCGGCCCCGAACAGCCGCTCCGCGGCGCGGTTGGCGAACACGATCCGGTGGTCCTCGGCGATCCAGATCGGCACCGGGGCCCGTTCGAAGACCGAGCGCACGCGTCGTTCCGATCGCTCGAGCTCCGCCCGCATCTGATTTTCTTCGCTCAGATCCAGCATCAGGGCGGTGAAGTAGGGTCGCACCTGCTTGCCGACCATCAGGTCCACGCGCGACAGGCTGATTTCGATCGGGATCTCGGTGCCGTCGGCACGCAACGCGACGATCTCGCGGCGCTGACCCAGACGTTGCTGCAGGAGTTGCGACGACGCGAATTCGGTCACGTGCGCCGGTGTGTGCCGCCCGGTGCGCCGCCGGAACGAGTCGCGCGAGGGGCTGACCCAGCAACTGCGCCGGCGGGTAGCCCAACATCTGCTCGGCCGCCAGGTTGAGCGCCACGATCCGCTGCCGCTCGTCGACCATCACCATGGCTTCGAGCGCGGCATGGAACAACCTACCCACCCCTCGATCGAGCAGGCCGAAGAACGGTTCCGTTCGCGGTGGCGCAAACGGGCCACCGGCCTGCTCTGCCCCGGACGGCGGGTCCTCGGACCAAGCCGGCCCGCCCCCAAACCGCGCAATGCTCATGCAAATCCCCCTGGCGAGGCCATGAGCGCGTTCTACACCTCGATTGGTCCCCGCGAGTAAGCATATGCATTCAGCAATGGCCTTTCTTGACCTGACACAAGCCGGCCCTGGATCGGATTCCCGGCGCGTTCACCGCCGCCGGGACCGGTGGTGCTACCCGCGCTCGCCGGTCGGTTCCAGCGGCGCGCAGCCTTCGAGCACCTGTCGGCCGAGCTCGGTCTCGGCGCTGAGCCAGTCGTCGAGGGCGCGCCCATCGACGCGGCCGTTGCGTTCATACAGTTCGTAGGCGCGCCGTTGGATCAAAGCTTCGCGCTCTGGCCCGTCGAGCGGTTCCCGTGACGGCGGTGCAGGCCGGGCCGCGATCGTTGTTTCGCCGCGGGCGGCGGCGGACGCGCGGCGCCGGCGGCTACTCTGCGCCGTCGGGCTCGCCGTACTGGCGCCGTGCCGGGTGGCTGGGCTGGGCATCGTCGGTCTCCTCGATCTTCGCTCCGCCGCGCGGGCGTCTCGTGCGCTGCACGGTAGACCCTGGCCCGCGCGGCCGATTGCGCGGGCTCAACGGCCGTGCCCGGCATCCACCGCAGCATCGGCCCTGACCGGCTCTTGTCGGGAGGTCGTGGCGATGCGAGAAGCCGTCATCCGGAAGACTTTCGATGAATCCACCGAGGTGCCTCGAGGGGCCGACGGGGCGGCGGTCCGCGCGGCGTTCTCCTGGCAGCAGGTGCGCGACGAGCTCTGTGGCGCCGACGTCGGCACGATGAACATCGCCCGGCTCGCCGTCGACCGGCACGCGAGCGGCCCGCGCGCTCGGCGCACGGCGCTGCGCTTCCTCGCCGGCGACAGCGCGACGACCGAGCTCGACTACGCTGAACTGAAGCGCCAGACCGACCGCTTCGCGAACGCGCTGGCCGCGCTCGGTCTGGGCCGCGGCGATCGCGTCTTCGTGCTCGCCGGCCGGATTCCGGCCCTGTACGTCGCCGTCCTCGGCAGCCTGAAGGCCGGCTGCGTGGTCACGCCGCTGTTCTCGGCCTTCGGCCCGGAGCCGATCGCGACGCGCATGCGCATCGGCCAGGCGCGCCTGCTCGTGACGACCGAGGCCTTGTACCGGCGCAAGGTGGAGAAGATCCGCGCCGAGTTGCCGTCGCTGGAAAAGGTAATCCTGGTCGGCGAGCGCGGTGCCGAGACGGCCGTGCGCGGGCACGCAGGACTACGCGACGCTGATGCGCGAGGCAAGCGACAGCGCGCCCACGGTCGCCACCGGCGCCGACGACATGGCGCTGCTGCATTTCACCAGCGGCACCACCGGCACGCCCAAGGGCGCGATCCATGTCCACGAAGCGGTGCTGACCCATTACGCGACCGGGCGCTACGCGCTCGACCTGCGCGACGACGACGTGTTCTGGTGCACTGCCGACCCGGGCTGGGTGACGGGCACCTCGTACGGCATCGTCGCGCCGCTGCTGCACGGCGTGACGAGCATCGTCGACGAGGCCGACTTCGACGCCGAGCGCTGGTACCGCATCCTGCAGGAGCAGCGCGTCAGCGTCTGGTACACCGCGCCGACCGCGATCCGGATGCTGATGAAGGCCGGGCCCGAGCTGGCGCGCCAGTACCGCTTCCCCGCACTGCGTTTCATCGCCAGCGTCGGCGAGCCGCTGAATCCCGAAGCCGTCTGGTGGGGACAGGAGGTGCTGGGCCGGCCGATCCACGACAACTGGTGGCAGACCGAGACCGGCGGCATCATGATCGCCAACACGCGTGCGCTGGACATCAAGCCCGGCTCGATGGGCAAGCCGCTGCCCGGCGTCGACGCGGTGATCGTGCGCCGCCTCGAGGGCGGCGGCGTCGAGATCGTCGATGCGCCCGACACCGAAGGCGAACTCGCGCTGCGCGCCGGCTGGCCGTCGATGTTCCGCGGCTACCTGGGCCAGGAGGAGCGCTACCGCAAGTGCTTCGCCGGCGACCTGTACCTGACCGGCGACCTGGCCCGGCGCGATGCGGACGGCTACTACTGGTTCGTCGGCCGCGCCGACGACGTCATCAAGTCGGCCGGCCACTTGATCGGCCCGTTCGAGGTCGAGAGCGCGCTGATGGAGCACCCGGCGGTGGCCGAGGCGGGGGTGATCGGCAAGCCCGACCCGATCGTGGGCGAGGTCGTGAAGGCCTTCGTCTCGCTGAAGAAAGGCGTCGCGCCGTCCGAGGCGCTGCGCCTGGAACTGCTCGGCCATGCGCGCAAGCGCCTCGGCGCCGCGGTCGCGCCCAAGGAGATCGCCTTCCTGGCCGTGCTGCCGCGCACGCGCAGCGGCAAGATCATGCGGCGCCTGCTCAAGGCGCGCGAACTCGGCCTGCCCGAAGGCGACACCTCGACGCTGGAGGGCGGGCGCATGAAGCCGGCCGAGCGCCGGGCCGGCCCCAAGCCGGCCGGCATCCCCTCGGGGGATCGCCCGGCGTACTCGCCGGGCGAGGGGTTGTCATGATTCCCGACGCGCTCGCCTTCACGACCGACGTGCGCGACCACGCGCGCGACTTCTGCCTCGCCCGCGTGCGCGACATGCTGCGCATCCGCCGCCTCGAGGAGCGCTGCGCCCAGCTCTACGGCGAGCAGAAGATCCGCGGCTTCCTGCACCTGGCGATCGGCGAGGAGGCGGTCGCCGCCGGCGTGATGCCGAACCTGCAGCCGCAGGACAACGTCGTCGCGACCTACCGCGAGCACGGCCATGCGCTGCTGCGCGGCGTGGCGATGAACGCGATCATGGCCGAGATGTACGGCAAGCAGGAAGGCTGCTCGCGCGGCCATGGCGGCTCGATGCACTTGTTCGATCGCGCGACGCGCTTCTTCGGCGGCAACGCGATCGTCGGCGGCGGCCTGCCGCTGGCCACCGGGCTGGCGCTGGCCGACCGCCAGCTCGCGCGCGACGGCTGCGTCACGGCCTGCTTCTTCGGCGAGGGCGCGGTCGCCGAGGGCGCTTTCCACGAGTCGCTGAACCTGGCCGCGCTGTGGCGCCTGCCGGTGCTGTTCGTCTGCGAGAACAACCTCTACGCGATGGGCACCGCGCTGGCGCGTTCGCAGGCGAGCATCGACCTGACCGCCAAGGCCCAGGCCTGCGGCGTCGCCCACGCCCACGTCAATGGCATGAACGTGCTCGCGGTGCACGACGCCGCGCGCCAGGCCGTCGACAAGGTGCGCGCCGAGGGCGCACCGTTCTTCCTCGAGCTGCACACCTACCGCTTCCGCGCGCATTCGATGTTCGACGCCGAGCTGTACCGCGACAAGGCCGAGGTCGAGCGCTGGAAAACGCATGGCCCGATCCACGGCTTCACCGACCGGCTGAAGGCGGCCGGGATGATGAGCGAGGCCGATTTCGAGGCCATCGACCGCGAGGCAATGCAGGAGGTCGAGGCCGCGGTGCAGTTCGCCGAAGCCGGCACCTGGGAGCCCGTCGCGCAATTGACCCGCGACGTGGTCGCGCCCGCCTGAAAGGACCCCGCTCCATGCAACCGATCCTCGTCGCTTACGCCACCACCGAAGGCCAGACGCGCAAGGTGGCCGAGTTCATCGCCGAGCGGCTGCGCATCCGCGGCCACCGGGTCGACCTCGTCGATCTGGCCACGCCCGCCGCGGTCGGCATCGGCGGCGCCTACCAGGCGGCCTTCATCGGCGGCTCGGTGCACCAGCACAAGCACCAGAGCGCGCTGATGCACTTCGTCAAGAGCAACCTCGACTGGCTGGCTTCGCTGCCGGTGGCGCTGTTCTCGGTGAGCCTGGCCGCGGCGATGGACGACATGGACAGCCGCCTCGAAGCGCGGCGCCTGGCGAACGAGTTCCTCGACGAGAGCGGGCTCAAGCCCTTGGGGGTTCGCTGCGTCGCCGGCGCGCTGAAGTACACGCAGTACGACTACTTCAAGCGCCTGATCATGCGCATGATCGCCCGCCAGCGCGGCGGCAGCACCGACACCGAGCACGACCACGAATACACGAACTGGGACGACGTCGAGGCCTTCGTCGACGAGTTCCTGGCCGAAGCGCACATCCCCGGCAGCCAGCGGGGCGAGGGCTGAGCTCGATGACGCGGACGACCTACCGCGAAGCGTTGCGCGAGGCGCACCGCGACGCGCTGCAGCGCGACCCGCGCGTGTTCCTGATGGGCGAGGACGTCGGCCGCTACGGCGGCAGCTACGCGGTGAGCAAGGGCCTGCTCGCCGAGTTCGGCGAGGCGCGCATCCGCGACACGCCGCTGTCCGAGCTGGGCTTCGTCGGTGCCGGCATCGGCGCGGCGATCGGCGGCGCGCGGCCCATCGTCGAGATCATGACCGTCAACTTCAGCCTGCTCGCGCTGGACGCGATCGTCAACACCGCGGCGGCCTACCGCCACATGTCGGGCGGCCAGTTCGGCGTGCCGGTCGTGATCCGCATGGCCACCGGCGCCGGGCGCCAGCTCGCGGCCCAGCATTCGCACAGCCTGGAGAACTGGTACGCGCACGTGCCGGGGCTGCGCGTGCTCGCGCCGGCGACGGTCGAAGACGCGCGCGGCATGCTCTGGCCGGCGCTGCAGGACCCCGACCCGGTGCTGATCTTCGAGCATGCGCAGCTCTACAACGTCGAGGACGAGCTGACGCAGCCGTCCGATGCCGACATCGACCATGCCGCGCTGAAGCGCGAGGGCCGCGACCTGTCGATCATCACCTACGGCGGCTGCCTGCCCAAGGCGCTGGCCGCGGCCGAGGCGCTGGCCGCCGACGGCGTCTCGGCCGAGGTGCTGGACCTGCGCGTGCTGCGCCCGCTCGATGCCGACGCGATCGCGGCGACGGTGCGCAAGACCCGGCGCGCGCTCGTCGTCGACGAAGGCTGGCGCAGCGGCAGCCTCGCGGCCGAGGTGATCGCGCGCATCGTCGAGCAGGCGTTCTACGAGCTCGACGCGCCACCGGCGCGCGTCTGCAGCGAGGAGGTGCCGATCCCTTACGCGAAGCACCTCGAGGACGCCGCGCTGCCACAGGTGGACAAGATCGTCGCGGCGGCGAAGCGGCTGCTCGGACGATGATCGACTTCAAGCTGCCGTCGCTGGGCGCCGACATGGACCAGGGCACGCTGGTCGAATGGCGCGTCGCGCCCGGCCAGGCGGTGAAGAAGGGCGACGTGGTCGCGGTGGTCGACACCAGCAAGGCGGCGATCGAGGTCGAGGTCTGGGTCGACGGCACGGTGCAGCAGCTGCTCACCGAGGTCGGGCAGACGGTTCCGGTCGGCACCGTGATGGCGCGGCTGCTGGCCCCGGGCGAAGTGGCGGGCGCGGCGCTGCCGGCGTCCGCAGCAGCGCCACCGGCGCCGCCGCCGGTGTCCGCCAAGGCGCCGCCGGCCCTGCCGGCGGCGGTGGCGCCCGAGCCGGTCGAGGTGCCCCAGCCGGAACAGGCGGTCGGCGCCGCGCCGGCAAGGCCGCGTGTGTCGCCGGCGGCGCGGCGGCGCGCCAGCGAGCTCGGCGTGACGCTCGAGGGTCTGGTGGGCCGTGGTGCGGACGGCGCCGTGACGCTGGCCGACGTCGAGCGCGCCGCGCTGCGCCCGCCGCCGGCGCCCACCGATCGTGCGGCCGAGATGCGCAAGGTCATCGCCGCGGCGATGGCGCGCTCGAAGCGCGAGATCCCGCATTACTACCTCGCCGAGCCGGTGCCGCTGCGCGCCGCGCTGGCCTGGCTGGGCGAGCACAACGCATCGCAGCCGCTCGCGCAGCGCCTGCTGCCGGCGGTGCTGTTGCTCAAGGCGGTGGCGCTCGCGCTGCGCGCGGTGCCCGAGATGAACGGCCTGTACGTCGACGGCGGCTTCCGCGCCGCGACGGCGGCGCATCTGGGCGTGGCGATCTCGCTGCGCCGCGGCGGCCTGGTCGCACCGGCGTTGCACGACGTCGACGCCAAGCCGTTGCCGCAGCTGATGACGGAACTCGGCGACCTGGTGCAGCGCGCGCGCGCCGGCAGCCTGCGCAGCTCGGAGCTGGTCGACCCGACGCTCACCGTCACCAACCTCGGCGACCAGGGGGTCGATGCGGTCTACGGCGTGATCTACCCGCCGCAGGTCGCGATCGTCGGCTTCGGGCGCATCGCCGAGCGGCCCTGGGTCGAGGACGGCCGGCTCGTCGCGATGCCGCTCGTGACGGCCAGCCTCGCCGCCGACCACCGCGTCAGCGACGGCCACCGCGGCGCGCTGTTCCTGGCCCGGCTGCGCGACCTGCTGCAGCGGCCGCAAGACTTATGAGTGCCCCCAGGGCCGGGCTGCGCCCAGCCCGCCTTCGGGCCTGCACGCCCGAAGTCCCTCGCCAGGCGAAGAACGGTCCGCAGGGACTGTTCTTCGTCCGGGCTCGGCCCCCCGCGGGGTTCGGGCAAAGTGGCAGAGCCACATTTGCCCGAGAGGAGCCGCGCATGAACGACGACGAGATCCGGGCCGGCGTGCTCGCGACGCTGCGAACCATTGCGCCCGAGGTGGAGGCCGACGAGATCGTGCCCGACCGCCCGCTGCGCGACCAGGTCGACCTCGACTCGATGGACTGGCTGCACGTGATCGTCGGCCTGCACCAGCGCTTCGGCGTCGAGATTCCCGAGGCCGACTACGCCCGGCTCGCGACGCTGGACGCGATCGTGGCCTACCTCGGCGCGCACTTGCAGCGGTCCGCATAGCGCTGCCCGCGCAGGGCCGGGCGCGCCTTCGGCGGCGCGCAGTCCGCACAGGCTCGCACTCGCCTTCGGCGGCGCGTGCGGGTGCCGTTGCGCAGACTCAATGCATCGTGTCTTGCGCGCGCTAGCGTGGGCTTCCATGAACGAGCCGAAACCCCCTCAGATCGTGCTGCCCGACGATGTCGTCGCGCTGGTGCCGATGCGCAACGTGGTGCTGTTCCCGCACGTGCTGATGCCTCTCAGCGTGGGCCGGGCCAAATCGGTGGCCGCGGTTCAACAGGCGGTGCAGGCCGGTTCGCCGATCGGCATCGTGCTGCAGAAGGATGCGCGCGTCGAGGATCCCGGCCGCGAGGCGCTGTTCGACGTCGGCACGCTGGCCCAGGTGGTGCGGCAGGTTCGCTCCGAGGACGGCAGTCTGCACGCGATGTGCCAGGGGCTGCAGCGCATCCGCCTGCTCGGGCTGGTGGAAGGCTACCCCTTCCTCGCGGCGCGCATCGAGCGCATCGCCGAGCCGGCCACGCCGACGACCCAGGCCGAGGCGCTGGCGATGCAACTGCGCGAGCGCGCGGTCGAGATCCTCTCGCTGCTGCCCGGCGTGCCGGCCGAACTGGCGCACGCGCTGCAGGCGACCCGGGCGCCGTCCGAGCTCGCCGACATCACGGCCAGCCTGCTCGACAGCGAGCTGCCCGAGAAGCAGAAGCTGCTCGAGACCTTCGACTCCGAGGAGCGGCTGCAGCAGGTGCTGCACATCCTGTCGCACCGCATCGAGGTGCTGCGCCTGTCGCAGGAGATCGGCGAGCGCACGAAGGAGAAGATCTCCGACCGCGAGCGCCGCTTCCTGCTGCGCGAACAGCTCAAGACGATCCAGAAGGAGCTGGGCGAGAACGGCGAGAACGACGCCGAGGTCGAGAAGATCGAGGCGGCGATCGCGAAGGCGGGCATGCCCGACGAGGT
Source organism: uncultured beta proteobacterium (assembly GCA_963788635.1). GTDB lineage: Bacteria > Pseudomonadota > Gammaproteobacteria > Burkholderiales > Burkholderiaceae_C > Rubrivivax. The sequence goes on from CAWBHE010000009.1 coordinate 39,821, forward strand.
CGCCGCTCAAGCGCGCAAGGAACTCGATCGCCTGCGCCGCATGGGGCCGTCGTCGGCGCGAACATGCGGCGCTGACCACCTGGCTCGAGTGGATGACCGAGCTGCCCTGGGCGGCCGAGGTCGAAGAGACCATCGACCTCGCGGCGGCGCGCCGGGTGCTCGAGGCCGACCACTTCGGGCTCGACCGCGTGAAGCGGCGCATCGTCGAGTTCCTCGCGGTGCAGAAGCTCAACCCGCACGGGCGCGCGCCGATCCTGTGCTTCGTCGGGCCGCCCGGCGTCGGCAAGACCTCGCTCGGCCAGAGCATCGCGCGCGCGCTGCAACGGCCCTTCGTGCGCGTCTCGCTCGGCGGCGTGCACGACGAGGCCGAGATGCGCGGCCACCGCCGCACCTACGTCGGCGCGCTGCCGGGCAACATCCTGCAGGGGCTGCGCAAGGCCGGCTCGCGCCGCTGCGTGATGATGCTCGACGAGATCGACAAGATGTCGGCCGGCTTCCACGGCGACCCGGCCGCGGCGTTGCTGGAGGTGCTGGACCCGGAACAGAACGCCACTTTTCGCGACAACTATCTCGGGCTGCCGTTCGACCTGAGCCGGGTGGTCTTCATCGCCACCGCGAACGTGATCGACGACGTCAGCGCGCCGGTGCGCGACCGCATGGAGCTGATCGAGCTGCCCGGCTACACGCAGGAGGAGAAGCTCGAGATCGCGCAGCGCTACCTGCTGCCGCGCCAGCGCGAGGCGAACGGCGTGCGCGCGGACCAGTGCGATCTGGGCGCCGACGCGCTGCAGGCGATCGTCGCGCAGTACACGCGCGAGGCCGGCGTGCGCCAGTTCGAGCGCGAGATCGGCCGCGTGCTGCGCCACGCCGCGCTGCGCGTGGCCGAAGGTTCGGTCGAGCGGCTGCAGATCGCGGCGGCCGACCTGGAGGCGATCCTCGGGCCAGCGAAGGTCGAGCGCGAGACGGCGCTGCGCGCCAGCCTGCCGGGGGTCGCGACCGGGCTGGCCTGGACGCCGGTGGGCGGCGACATCCTGTTCATCGAAGCCACGCGCGTCGCCGGCAGCGGGCGCCTGATCCTGACCGGCCAGCTCGGCGACGTGATGAAGGAGAGCGCTCAGGCGGCGATGACGCTGGTCAAGTCGCGCGCCGGCGACCTGGGCCTGGCCGCCGCGGTGTTCGAAGGCATCGACGTGCACCTGCACGTGCCGGCGGGCGCGATCCCGAAGGACGGGCCGAGCGCCGGCGTCGCGATGTTCGTCGCGCTGGCCTCGCTGTTCACCGACCGGCCGGTGCACCACGAGGTGGCGATGACCGGCGAGATCAGCCTGCGCGGGCTGGTGCTGCCGGTCGGCGGCATCAAGGACAAGGTGCTCGCCGCGCAACGCGCCGGCCTGCGCACCGTGCTGCTGCCGGCGCGCAACCGCAAGGACCTGATCGAGGTGCCGGCGTCGGTGCAGCAGGCGCTGCAGTTCGTCTGGCTCGACAGCGTCGACGACGCGGTCCGCGCCGCCCTCGGCGAGCCCGACCGCGCGCGCTCGGGCGCCGGCTTCAGGCTCATTTGAGCGTCGCCTCAGGACTCGAACTCGAGCCGGTGGTCCAGCGGCCAGCGCTGCGACAGACGGATCAGCACGCCGGTGTCCGCGCCGGGCGCGTCGTAGCGCCATTCGTCGGCGCTGGTGTCGAACTTGTCGAGCCGGTCGGCGCGCACGTTGACGGCGCGAACGGTCAGGCCGCGCGTGCGCAGCGCTGCGGCCTGCTCGCCGGCTTCGGGGTCGTCGGCGAAGAACAGCCAGTGGCGGATGAAGTGATCCTGCAGCTGCACGAGCTCGTGGCACAGATCCTCGGGCACCGGCCCCAGGTGCGGCAGCGCAATGTCGCCCTGCCCGGTGGCCTCGATCCAGGGGCCGTAGATGTCGTCCTGCGCCGAACGCAGGAAGCGCCCTCCGGCGGGGGTGTGGTAATCCTCGATCTTGAAGTAGGCCGCCAGCGGCTCGCCTTGCCGCGCGCCGATGAACCAGCCGAACACGTCGTCGTGATGGCTGAACCACAACACCGCGTACAGCAACCCTGCGCCTTGCGGCGCATAACCGAGATGCCCATGGGCCTGGACCATTTCGTGAAGCTCCGTCGTGCCGACCTGGGCTCGATGCTGAAGCGCCGGCGCTGCGGCGCGTTGAGCCCGATCAACGCGGGCTGCCGGCACGGCGCGCGCGGCTCGCCCCGGCGGAGCATCGCGCAGGCGTGCAGTCGGCGCGGCGACCGGTCAGCGTCGCCGGCCGCCGCGAGACGCGTCGAGCCGCCCCAGCCTGCTGCCCGCCCTCGGGGCCGGGGCCCGGCCGAGGCTACTGCGCCTTCAGCTCGTCGCGCGTCTGCGTCTGCACCTGCTCCTGGGCCTGGAGCTGGTCGCGCGTCTTGGTCTGGGCCTGCTCCTGCGTCTTGAGCTGCTCCATCGTCTGCGTCTGCACCTGTTCCTGGCTCTTCAGCTGCTCCATCGTCTGCGTCTGCGCCTTCTCCTGCGCCTGGATTTGATCGCGGACCTGCTGCCTGGACTGCTCGTGAGCCTTGAGCTGGTCGCGCGTCTGCGTGAGCAACTGCTCCTGGGTCTTCAGCTGCGAACGGGTGTGGGTCAACGCCTGCTCCTGGGTCTTCAGCTGCGACTGGGTCTGCTTCAGCGCCTGGTCCTGCGTCTTCAGCTGCGACCGCGTCTGCGTCATCACCTGCTCCTGCGCCTTCACCTGGCTGCGCGTCTGCACGGCGCTCTGCTGCTGCGCCATCCCCTTGCCGGTCGCCGCCATGCCGCCTGCGGCAGTGCCGACACCGCCCCCCGCGCCGGCGCCGCCACCACCGCCACCGGCGCCACCACCACCACCACCGCCGCCACCCCCTTGCGCGTAGGCGGCGCCGCCCAGGGCGAGCGCGAGTGCCAAGGCCGTTGCGATGGCGACCGGAGTCTTGCTTTTCATCGGGAGATCCTTTGTTGCGGGTCGTTCATGAACAGGCCGGCTCCGACCACGAGGACGAGCACGGCCCGGAGATCGCGACGAAGCCCTGCCAAGCGCATCGCTCGTCGCTCCATCGAGCGTTTCGACTCTGCGCGCCGCGCGGCCGAGCTGCGTTGCGTGAAGTCAATCCTTGCTTCAGAACCGAGTGCGGTGGTCGCGCTGCGTGGCGCTTACCAGGCGCCTGCCTCGGCGGCACGGCGTCGACCCGCTTGCGCCTTGCGCCGCCCGTCGGGCCGGCGCGCGACCGTCCGTCGAATGGCAAGCGCAGGCGCGCTCGCGCAATTGGAAGAAGCTCTCGTCCAGCGCGTTGCCACGACATTTACATTGGAATGGGAGAGATCGAAGCAAGTCAGTTTTCATCGTTCATCAAACTCAATGATCGGAGACATCATGAAAAGATCGGTTCTGTTCGGTTCCTTGTTTGCTGGCATCTGCGCGGCGGTGCTGTTCAACGCCACGCCGGCGAAGGCCGCGGACTTCGCCGGCGCGCAGGCGAGCAAGAGCCACTACGGCGCCATCTTCCAGATCGATGCAGGCGGTGAAGCGACGATCAAGAAGACGCTGAACAACATCGAGAACCTGATGAGCGACCCGCGGCTGAAAGGCAAGATCGAGATCGAGCTGATCGCCAACAGCAAGGGCTTCGCGGTCTACGTGAAGAACAACGGCTTCGAGGCCAAGCTCAAGCATCTGCAGGAAGAAGGCGTGATCCTGGCCCAGTGCTCGAACACGCTGCGCGAACTGAAGATCGACCGCAAGGATCTGTATCCCTTCATCAGCGTCGTGCCCTCGGGGATGGGCGAGATCACGCTGCGCGAAGCGCAGGGCTGGGCTTACATCCACCCCAGCCCGCCGAGCGACGGGCTGTAAAGGCGCGGTTCGCTTCATCCCGCCAGCGCGGGTGACCTCGACGGGTCCTGGTCCTTTGCCGTGGCTGGATCGTGCGGCCCGGGCTGCAACGGCGTGGCCCATCACGCACCATGGCGCCGGCCCGGCCCCCGGTCCCGGTCGACCGGAAAACAGGCCGGCCGGCGGGGCAAGCCCGCCGGCCGAGGCCCACCACCGGACGTTGAATCACTGCCCGCCGATCTCCAACTCGCCGATCGTGCTCGTGCTGCGCGTGGCATCGACGACGTTGGTCGCCAGGTCCGCGACCACGCCGCGGGCACGGACCATCGTCGGCACCGCAGGCGGTACCAGCACGGCGTCGTAGAAGGTGGTCGCGTCGACCAGGTTGCCGCTCGCGTCGCGGTAGCGCGAGTTGGCGCCGGTCGCGACGTCGAAGCCCGCCAGCGTCAGCTGCGTGGTCGGCGTCTTCGCGTCCGCCGGCCCCTTGACGACCACCAGCGGGTCCGTCGCCGTGCGCTCGACGCGGGTGGCGACCAGGTCGCCGGCCGTGTTCTTGTAGGCGTTGACGCGGAGCCGGTCGGCCGGGTTGAGGGCGTCGAGCGTGAGCACCGTCGGCTGGTTCGCGTCGCCGGCGCCGTCTCTCAGGACCGTGTCGGCGTCGACCTTGAACGCGTGTCCGAGCAGCGTGACCGTGCCCGCCGCGCTGTCCTTGGACTGCAGCCCGGCTTCGACGCGGATGTTGGTCTGCAGCTTGACGACGAGCACGCTCGCGACCAGCACGTTGTTCGTCATCGTGCCGTCGGCTTCGACCTTCAGGCCGTCGCGGATGTCGGCGGCAGTGCCGTTCTTGATCACCGCGCTGCTGGCGTCGACCGCCTGGCCATTCACCTTGAAGTTCGAGATCGAGACGAACTCGGACACATAGCCCTGGACCTCGAGTCCGTTGCCGTCCGGATAGCTGATGCGGTCGCGATCGCGATCGCGCAAGCGGTCCGCGGTGAGCGTGCCGCTGGTGAAGTCAAAGCCGCTGGCCTGGACCGTCATGCCGTTGGCCAGGCCGGCCGGGCGGTTGCCGGCGGCGATGCCGGAGAAGTTCACGCTCAGACCGCCGATCGTGAAGGTCGCGGCCACGGGATCCAGGTTGCTCACCGGGCCCGTCACGTCGAGCGCGCTGACGCCGTTCTGAAAGTTGCCCTGGCGCTCCATGCGGGTGGCGCGCAGCCGGGCGTTGGCCGGGTCGGGCTGGCAGCTGACCGCGACCTGGTCGCCGATCGCGAAGCCATTCATGTCCTGCAGCGTGACGCCGTCGAACGCGGTGTCGTCGTCGACCTGCACGGTCTGGCCGAGCACGGTCACGGTGTTCTGCACCTGGTTCATGGCCGTGATCGGGCCTTGCACGCAGCCGTTGTACTGGATGCTGTTGGCGACGCCGGTGCCGTCGGCGTTGAGCCGCCCGCGCACCTGCACCATCATGCCCACGCGCAACCGGGCGCGCGTCACCGCGGCGTCGTCCACGGTGATGCTGGCGGCGGAGTCGTCGAATCGAACGCCGTTGACGATCACGCTGCCGAAGCCGCTGATCGTGCCGATGACCGTCTGGTCGGCGGCGGGCGGCGCCGGGTTGTCACTGCCGCCACAGGCGGCAAGCACCGAGACGGCCGCGGCGACCGCCAGGAATTTCAAATCGTTGAAGCGCATGGCTGCTTCTCCTGAAAGATGGGTGCGCCGCCGTCGGCGGCGCACCCGGCTTGTTTGGGCCTTCGCCCAAGACAAGCCTCAGTTCACCGTGATGATCACCGACGAACTCAGGCCGTCGGCGGACAGCGTGGCGCCGGCATCCGACTTGTTGATCATCAGGATGTGGTTGGGCACTTGCACCGTGCCCACCGTCGCTGCGGGGTCCAGGCTGAAGGTGATCCGGTACTGGCCCGTCTTGTTCGGGATGCCGGTGACCGAGCCGAGGCGGAAGTTGTAGCCGTAGACGATCGACCCGCCCACGTTCAACTCGGCCACGTAGGCACTCGAGGTCGGCGCGCCGCCGCCGCCCGTACCTCCCTCGGTCGCGCCGAACCCTTCGTACACCGCCTTGTCGAAGACGACCGTGTCGGCACCGCCGCCGGTCGCGATCTTCTCGATCTTGAGCCGTGCGTTGATCGCGAACACGCTCCGCGTCGCCGAGGCATAGGTCGTGCCGTCGGTGCCCTGCGACTCGGTGGTCTGGGTCCCGGCCAGCAGCGCCATCTTGTAGGCGGTCATGGTGTCGGTCACGCCGGGGACGGTGGCGTCCTGCTTCAGCGCCGTCTCGATGCGCACGATCGAGCTGGCGGTGTAGGTCTTGCTCAGCAGCGCGTCGCCCCAGTCGACGATCACGTCGAGCGTGTCACCGGCGGCATTGTTCCGCCACTCGGCCTGCCAGGTGCTCGCCGTGGCCTGCGGGTAGTAGGTCACGCCGCCCAGCGAAACGGCGGTGCTGCTGTCATACGACGGGAACGTCGCGAGCGTCTCGGTGGAGAGCGGCCGCAGACCGGTGTTGTAGTCGAAGGTCGGCGCCGGCGTGAAGGGCCCCGCACCCGGCCACGTGCCGGTGATCTGCACGCCGGTGATGCCGTACCCGTCGGCGAACACGACCGGGAAGGACAGGTTGTTGCCGAACCCGGTGTCACCGCCGCCGCTGCCGCCGCTACCACCGGCGCGGCTGGTCGTGGCCGAGACTTCGCCCGAGGGGGCGCTCTCGACATCGGGCAAGGCCGGCACGAAGCTCGTCACCACGTAGTAGTAGGTCGTGTTGCTGCCGACGGTGGCATCGATGAACGGTGCCGTGACGTTCGCCATCTTGGTCGCCCGCGACGCATCCTTGTAGTACGTCGCAAGACCGGGCTGCAGACCGCGATACAGGTTGTAGCCGAGCTGGATCGGAGCCGTCGCCGACGGGTAGTCGGTGATGTCGAACCACTGCACGGTGACCTGGGTCACGTCCTTCGGCGCGATCGCCGTGAGGCCCAGCGGCGCGGGCGGCGCAGGCGGCAGCGGCCGTGCCGACACCTCGGCCGACGGCGCGCTCTCGCCACCGGCGCCGACGGCGGTCGCCACGTAGTAGTAGGTGTCACCGTTGGTCAGACCGGTGTGCGTGTAGCTGGTCGCCGTCACGCCGGGGATCTGCGTGACGCCGGCTGCGCCCGGGACGACCCCTGCGGTCTTCGACCAGTAAAGGTTGTAGGAGGTCGCGCCCAGGGTGTTCGACCACGCGAGGTGCACGTGCGTGTCGTCGGTCGTGGCCGTCAGGTTGGCCGGTGCCCCAGGGGCCGGCGGCAGCGGTGTGGCCGCGCTCTCGGCCGAGGCCACGCTCTCGCCGCCGGTGCTCACCGCGGTGACGACGTAGTAGTACGTGCTGCCATTCGTCAGCCCGACATGCGCGTAGCTCGTGGCCTGGATGGCTTCGATCTTGGTCACGCCCGTCGCGCCCGGAACCACGCCGGCCGTGTTCGACCAGTACAGGTTGTAGGAGTCGGCGCGGGACACCGGCGCCCAGTCGATGGCAACCGTGCCATCGCCCGGCGTCGCATTCACCGTGCCGGGAGGCGCGGGAACCGGTGCGACCGGCATCGCGCCGATCTCGCTCGACAAGGCGCTCTCGCCGTCGGCATTCACGGCCGTGACGGCGTAATAGAGGAGCTTGCCATTGGTGAGGCCGGTGTGCTCGTAAGGCGAAACCGCACCCTTGACCACCTGGGCCGACGCGATCGTCACCGGTGTCGTCTCGGACCAGTACAGGTTGTAGGAGGTCGCCGTCGTGACGGCGGGCCACTGCACCGTGTTCACCGCATCCCCCGGCTGCACGGACAGGCTGACAGGCGCCGACGGAGGCGTCGGGGTGGTGGAGGACCCACCACCACACGCCACCAGGAAGGCGCACAGGCATGCGACCCAAAGGCCCCGAATCCCAATTCTCATGACCACTCCCGTTGTGTCTCGAATGCAAACATTCTTCGAGACTTCGGCGGATTGCGAATTGAGCGTGCGCAACGCGGAGGTCGCCCCGCGCCGCGGCGGGCTCAGCGGTGGACCCACCACGCGGTCAGGGCGAAGCCGGCGTTGTAGAAGCCATGCAAGGCCACCGCGGGCAGCAGGCTGCCCCAGCGCTCGCGCAGGTGGCCGAACAGCAGCGACGGCAGGGCCACCGCGAGCGCCCAGCCGGGCGGCTGGTTCAGGAAGTGCAGGGCCACGAAGGCGGCCGTCGTCGCCAGGTTCGCCAGCGTGACCGGGCCGGCCCGGCGGGCCGCGCTCCACCGCAGCAGTTGCCCTTGCAGCACGCCCCGGAACACGAGTTCTTCGGCGATCGGCTGCACGAGCGCGAACGAGATCCACGCGCTCCAGCCGACGACCAGGTGCATGCGGCCACCGACCGCCACGCCGAGCAACAGCCAGACCGGCACCGCGACGAGCAGGGCCGCCACGACCTGCGCGTCGCCCAGCCAGGCCCACCAGCCCGGGGTCGGGCGCAGCAGCCCGCACTCCTGGGCCAGCGTCGGTCCGGGCAAGCGATCGGGAAAATTTGGCATGGAAGCCATCGTCTCATGGGGTCGGGCCGCGTCGACGCGCATCGCCAATGCGCCAGGTCAACGCGACGACTGGCGCTGGACCGACACTGTCCTGGCGTCGGGCGGAGGCTTGCGAGGATTGCAGTCGCGTGCCGCGACCGTTGCCGCCGGCCCGCGCGCATGTCATGTCATGAGGGGGAGAGAGTGAACAGCTTATTCAGGCTCGGCGCGGGGGCGCTGCTTTGCGCTGTCGCGGCCGCAGCGCAGCCAGCGACCCTGCTGCAGCCCGCCGCGCAAGTCAACGTCAGCCAGACACCCGTGCCCACCGAGAAGGCCAAGGCCGTGCGCTTGGCCTACGTCGACGGTGGCCTGTTCAGGAAGGCCTGGCTGTTCACCTACGGCGACGGCGCGCCGGGTCGGCAGAACGTGTACGCCCGGGTCTCGTTCGACGACACGGCGACCTGGTCGGCACCGCTGCTGCTGTCCCGCGACGCGGCGAACGCGCCGACCGGCGGGCAGTCCATCACCGCGCGCAACTCGCTCGTCTTCGTCGCCGACAACGACAAGCCCAGCGTCTTCGCGCCGCCGGTCACGTCCGGCCCGAAGGTCGTGATCACCTGGGACAGCGCCTACTGTCCGCCCGACCCTGCCGCGGCCGGCAATGCCGGCCCCTACGTCAACCCGTCGCAGGGCGCGGGGGACCTCGACGGCGACGGAACGCCCGATCGGCCCTATCACTGCGTGTGGGTCGCGACGACCGTGGACCCCAAGCTCGAGACCTGGAATGTCCAGCAGCTCACGAACGGCGTGCGCGATGCGATCGGCGAGGTGATCTCCGGCAACGCCACCGGCAACGCCTTCGCGCTCGCCTGGCAGGAGGATCCGGCCGGCTTGCAGCCCGGCGAGGCCGAGGGGCGCGGCGACGGCGGCAGCGGCGCCAACGTCTCGGGCGGCACCAACATCTGGTACACGCATGCGCCGAGCCCGGACGGGAGCGTGTTCCGCGCCAACATCGCGCAGCTGAGCAACAACGACACGCCGGGGACCGGACAGCCCGGCGCGTCGCGCCCGAACCTGCAGCTCAGCGGGTCGACCGCGGCCGTGGCCTATGAAGAGACGGCGTGCCCCGGCGGCAGCGGCGGCAAGTGCATCGTCTACCACTCGTTTCCCTATTCGACCCACGACACGGATTCGGCCGGGACCATCCTCAGCGACGTGACGACGAACTCGCGCCGCGTGCGTTTCGTGCTGCAGGGCGCCGCGGCGGCCGGCAAGTCCAACCTGCGCACCGTGCTGCTGTGGCGCGAATCGCCGAGCCTGGCGCCCGCTGCGCCGGCCGACATCGTCGTCCGCCGAGGTTTCGTCGACACGGTCGCGCGGCCGGGTTCGAACGGCTTCCTCCCCGCGGACATCCTGGCCGATGCGCCGCAGAACATGACGAACGTCGCGGCATCCGGCGGCAACGCGAACGCGCACCGGGCCATCGTGCGCGGCAGCTTCGTCGGTCTCGCCTACGACCTGACGCCGAACATGGACGCCGCCAATCCCGAGAAGACCGCCAGCCCGACGGCGAACTACAACCTCGTCTTCACGCGTTCCACCGAGGACGGCCGCGCCGGCAGCTGGAGTGCGCCGCTGAACCTGTCGCAGATCGACGCGGTCACGTCGACCGTCGTCGAGCCGCGCCTGGTGCCGACCCCGGGAACCATCGTGAACCCGCTCACCGGGTCGCCGGACGCGGGCGACGCGCAGGACGGCAACGTGCTCTACGTGGCGTTCGCGACCGAGGACAACACGGTGGCCGGCGGCGCGGGCCGGGTGTACGTGTCGCGCTCGACCGATCAGGGGGCGAGCTTCGAACCCTTCGTGCCGGTCTCGTCCGCGCCGGCCGGTCAGTCCGAATCGCAGTTGCGGCCCGTGCCCGACGGGTCGTCGGCGATGGTGTTGTGGATGGGCGAGTCGACGCCCGGCGATGTCAACACGAAGGACGCGATGTTCGCGTTCCTCACCGCCGTGGGGCGGCCCAACCTGAACCTGAGCGCGACCGGGGTGTCGTTCACCGCCGGGGGGCAGCGCACCTTGACGTTGACCTTGTTGAACGAGGGCGCGGGCGATGCGAAGAACGTGCTGCTCACCGGCTCGCTGCCCGAGGGCCTGACGCCGGTCGGCATCGGCGACCCGAGCCGGTGTTCCATCCAGGGCGCGGCGTTCCGCTGCACCTTCCCCGAGATCCTGGCCGGCCAGAGCGAGACGATCTCGGTGACGGTGAGCAGCGTCGCCGTGGCCAGCTACACCGTGACCGCCAGCGCGAGCAGCGACGTCCTGGACACCGACCTCGCCGACAACACCGTTGCTGCCGCGGTGAGCGCGACGGCGCCGTCGTCGGTGCCGGACCCGGGGGTGCCCGTGGCGCAGGCCGATGCGGGCGGCGGTTGCACCAGCGCCCGTGCCGGAGCACCGTTCGACCCGAGCCTGCCCCTGCTTGCGGGGTTGGGGGCCATCGGCCTGGCGCTGCGGCGCGTCGACGTGCGTGGCGCACGCGCTCGGTCGGGTGCCGCAGCGGGCGCGACGGGCCGGCCCGACCGGTAGCTTGGTGCGGGGGGTCTGAACCGTGCTGATCTTCTCGCTCGACCCCGAGGGCACGCTTCGCGCCGGCGCTCGCCGCCGATCTGGACGAAACCCTGGCCCGCCACGAGGATCGGGCGTTCGAGGACGGCGAGCACAAGTGGCGGCCGCTGGTCGACCCGCGCGGCGACGACGTCTATGTCGTCGCCAGCCTGCATGGCGGCCCGCGCGACAGCCCGCACGACAAGCTGATCCGGCTGCTGATGTTCGTCGCGACGCTGCGCGACCATGGCGCGCAGCGCGTGACGGCCGTCGTGCCCTACCTCGCCTATGCGCGCAAGGACCGGCAGACCAAGCCCTTCGACCCGCTCACGCTGCGCTACGTGGCGCAGCTGTTCGACGCGGTGGGAACCGATCAGCTGTTCGTGCTCGAGGCGCACAACGTGGCCGCGTTCCAGAACGCGTTCCGCTGCCCGACGCGCCACCTGGAGGCGCACCGCGCTCTTCGATCCCGTCGCCGCCGAGATCGCCGGCGCAGCTGGGGCGGGCCCGCTCGCGGTGGCTTCGCCCGACCCCGGTGGCGTGAAACGAGCCCAGCTGTGGCGCGAGTCGCTGGCGCAGCGTCTGGCGCGGCCGGTGGGCTTCGCGATGGTCGACAAGCGGCGCAGCGCCGGGCTGGTGTCGAGCGCCCAGCTCGTCGCCGGCGACGTGAGGGGCATGACGGTGCTGCTGCTCGACGACTTGATCGCCAGCGGCGGGACGATGGCGAGCGCCGCCGCGGCGCTGCGCCATGCCGGCGCACGCGAGGTGATCGCGTTCGCGGCCCACGGCCTGTTCATCGCGCCCGCGGCCGAGACGCTGGACGACCCGGCCATCGCACGCATCGTCGTGACCGACAGCGTGCCGCCGTTTCGCCTGCCGGCCAGCGGCCCGGCCGCGGCCCGGCTGCGCATCGTCTCGGCCGTGCCGCTGTTCGCGCAGGCGATCAGGGACAGCCACGACGCGTGGCTGCGCTGACGCCGTCGAAGCGCTCGAACGCGTCCAGCGCGAGCAGGCCGCGCGCGACGTAGCGCTGCGCGAGCGGCGCCCACTTGTGCGGCGTGCGCGGCCGGACGTCCAGCAGGTGCGCCATCGCCAGCCGCGCGCGCAGCAGCGCACGGTAGGCGGTGTACAGCGCCAGCAGCGCCGGCGGCGGCGCATCGGACAGTGCCGCGGCGCAAGCGGCGACGAGCCGGGGCCCGATCCACGCGGCACCGGCCATGTCGCATTCGAGGGCCAGGAAGGCGAGTTCGTCGAACGGGTCGACCTGACGCAGCAGCGCATTGAACTCGAGGCAGTCGATGACCGCCGGCGGCTGCAGCAGGCACACGTGCTCGGGGCGCAGGTCGCCATGGCCGTCGACGATGCGCCGCTGCGCGACGCGCTCGTGCAGGGCGGCGCGACCGCGCAGCAGCGCCTGGTCGAGGCGGTCGAGCGCGTGCGCCGCACCGTCGAGCTGGAACTGCGGACGCAGCAGCACCTCGCGGCTGACCGCCTGCTCGCGCTGGAACCGGGCCAGGTGCTCGGCCGGATCCGGATCGACCCGTGTCGCGCCGCGGTAGAACGCGACCAGCACGCCGGCCAGCGCGTCGATCTCGGCGGGCTCGACGCGCGCGTCGGCGATCAGCCGGTCGAGCATGCGCGCGGCGGGCAGGCGGCGCATCCAGACCAGCCATTCGACCGTGCGTCCGGCCGTGCGCCCGACCGTGCGTCCGTTCGCGCCGGCCGCCGCCTCGGGCACGAGCTCGAACCGCCCGTCGTGCCACTGCAAGGCCATCAGGCCGCGGTAGACGCCGGGTGCCAGGCGCGAGTTCAGGCGCACCTCCTCCCGGCACGACGCCTCGCGCGCGGCCAGCGTCGAGAAGTCCAGGAACGGGTAGCGCACCGGCTTCTTCAGTTTCAGCACCTGCTCGCCGACGAGAAAGACCCAGGACATGTGGGTCTCGACCGTTTCGACGCGCACCGGCGCGCCGGCGTACGCCGCGTACGCGGCGCTCGTCTGCAGGTGGCGCAGCATCGCGTCGAGGTCGGGCGCCGGGCTGGGGAGTCGACTCATGGCAGACGGGACCGAGGCCACGATTCGAACATTGCCGTCACTGTCTGCAGCGTGCGCAGGCTCGAGCGTCTCGGTGCGTGGTTTGCGCTGCCGGCGCCAACCTCATGGCGGTCTCGACGGCGGTGACCGCTCAGGCCGCCTGGCCCCAGCCGGCCGTTCCGACCGCGGGAATGCGCAGCAAGGTCGGCGGCAGCGGTGGGGTGGGGTTCGTGTCGTCGACCTCTCGGTCCAGGCCGGCTCGGATCACGTCCGCCAGGCCGGTGAACTGGCTCGCGCAGGCGTGCACGAGGTCGTCGAGCGAGACGATGCCCGACAGCCGCTGCTCGGCGTCGGTCACCAGCAGCCGGCGCACGCCGGCCCGCTGCATCGCGGCGATGGCCTGCGTCAGGTCGTCGTCTTCGCAGACGCTGGCGATGTCGGTGCTGGCGAGTTCGCCGATCCGGCCGGCCGCGGGGTCGAGCCCGCGGGCGAGCACCTCGATCACGAGGTCGCGGTCGGTGACGAGGCCACCGATGCGCAAGCCCTGCGCGGTCCGGGCGGTGACGACCAGGGCCCCGACATGGTGTTCGCGCATCAGCATGGCCGCCTGGCCGAGCGTGCCGTCCTCGTCGATGGTGACGACGCGGCGCGTGCAGAGGGAGCCGATCTTCATGGGATTCTCCGGTGCGGGAACAGGGCAACCAAGGCGTGGCGCTGGGCTTCTAGAACTCGGGCCCGGCAGACACCGGACCCCCCAGTCCCGCCGCCGACTTGGGCGGCGCGTTCGCGATCATGCAGTCGGTGGTGAGGATCAGGCCCGCGATCGAGGCCGCGTTCTGCAGTGCCAGCCGCGTGACCTTGGCCGGGTCGATCACGCCCATCTGCAGCAGGTCGCCGTACTCGCGTGTCGCGGCGTTGTAGCCATAGGCCGGGTCGCCGCTCCCGTCGACGCGGTTCAGCACGACCGACGGCTCGTCGCCGGCGTTGGCGACGATGCGGCGCAGCGGCTCCTCGAGCGCGCGCGCGACGATGCGCAAGCCCGAATCGTGGTCCAGCGACGGGCCCTTGACGTCGACGAGCACGCGCCGTGCGCGCAGCAACGCGACGCCGCCGCCGGGGACGATGCCTTCCTCGACCGCCGCGCGCGTGGCGTGCAGCGCGTCCTCGACGCGGATCTTGCGTTCCTTCAGCTCGGTCTCGGTCGCGGCGCCGACCTTGATCAGCGCGACGCCGCCCGACAGCTTCGCGATGCGCTCGTCGAGCTGCTCGCGGTCGTAGTCGCTGGTCGCGGCGTCGCGCTCCTTGCGGATGCTGGCGATGCGTTCCTTGATCGCCGCCTCGGTGCCCGCGCCGCCGATCAGCGTGGTGTCTTCCTTGCCGACTTCGACGCGCCGCGCGCGCCCGAGGTCGGCGAGCCGGGCCTTGGCCAGCGTCAGGCCGATCTCGTCGCTGATCACGGTGCCGCCGGTGAGCACCGCGATGTCCTGCAGCATCGCCTTGCGCCGGTCGCCGAAGCCGGGCGCCTTGACGGCGCAGGTCTTGATCGTGCCGCGGATCGTGTTGATGACCAGCGCCGCGAGCGCCTCGCTCTCGATCTCCTCGGCGATCACCAGCAGCGGGCGGCCCGCCTTCACCGTTTCCTCGAGCAGCGGCAGCAGGTCCTGCAGCGACGACAGCCGCTTGTCGACGAGCAGGATCGCGGCGTCCTCGAGCAGCGCGATCTGGCGCTCGGCGTGGTTGATGAAGTAGGGCGACAGGAAGCCGCGGTCGAACTGCAGGCCCTCGACCACCTCGAGCTCGCTGACCAGGCCCGAGCCGTCCTCGATCGAGACCGCGCCCTCGCGGCCGACCTTGTCGATCGCGCGCGCGAGCAGCTCGCCGATCGAGCGGTCGTTGTTCGCCGAGATCGACGCGACATGGGCGATCTCCTGCGAGCTCGCGCAGGGCCGGGCGATGCGGCGCAGCTCGTCGACGACCCTTTCGACGCCTTGCTCCATGCCGCGCTTCAGGTCCATCGGGTTCATGCCGCCGGCCAGGAAGCGCATGCCTTCCTCGATCATCGCGTGCGCGAGCACGGTCGCGGTGGTGGTGCCGTCGCCGGCCTTCTCGCTCGTGCGCGCGGCGACTTCGCGCAGCATCTGCGCGCCCATGTTCTCGAAGCGGTCCTCGAGCTCGATCGACTTGGCGACCAGCACGCCGGAGTTGACGATCTGCGGCGCGCCGAATTCGCGGTCGAGGATCACCGTGCGGCCGCGCGGCCCGAGCGTGACGCTCACCGCTTCGGCCAGCGTATCGACGCCGCGCCGGATCTTGGCCCGCGCTTCATCGCGGAAGAGCAATTGCTTGACGGGCATGAGGTTGCGGGAGAAGTCTGACGAAGGCGATCGTCGGCCGGCGCGGGTCGCTCGCCATTGAGTTCGCGCAACGGGCGCACCGGCGGCCGGCGAGGATCGGACGACGGCGCGCCGGCGCCGGCGTCAGGTCACCCGGAAGTTCTTGAACTGCCAGGGGTCGCGGGTGTCGAGATCTTCCGGGAAGAGCGTGCCGCGCCCTTCGAGCGGCGTCCAGTGCGTGTACACGCCGATCAGGTCGCCGAGATAGGGCCGGCACAGGCCCAGGATCTCGTCGAAGGGCAGGTCGTCGGGTTCGACGATGCCGCGCCCCGGATTGCGCATCGCCCACACCACCCCGGCCATCACCGCGGCGGTGACCTGCAGGCTGGTGGCGCTGTTGTGCGGCGCGAGGGCGCGCGCCTGCTCGATCGACAGGCGCGAGCCGTACCAGTAGGCGCCGTGGGCCGGCCCCATCAGCAGCACGCCGAGCTCGTCGGCGCCGCTGTCGATGTCGTCCTTGAGCACGCGCCGCTGCTCCTGCATCTGCCAGTTGCGGCCGGCCAGTTCGTGCAGCGACAGCACGGCGTCGTCGCAGGGGTGGTAGGCGTAGTGCACCGTCGGCCGGTAGTCGGGCCGCGCCGGGTCGCCCAGCGTGAGATGGTCGGCGATCGAGATCGACTCGCCGTGCGTGATCAGGAAGGCATGTTGCGCGCCGGCCCGCGGCGTCCAGCTGCGCACCTGCGTGCTCGCGCCGGGGCGCTCGAGATAGATCGACGCCGGCGAGCCGGCCTCGTGCCGCCTGCCGTCGACCGGGAAGTGGCGCTCGTGCGTCCCCCAGCCGAGCTCGGCGGGCTGGCAGGCCTCGCCGACGAAGCCGTCCACCGACCAGGTGTTGACGAACTCGCCAGCGGCCTTGCGCCGCGCCGCGACCTGGGTGTCGCGTTCGGCGATGTGGATGCTGCGCACCCCCAGGTAACGCGCCAGCCGGGCCCAGCACTCCGGCGTGCTCGGGCAGTCGGCCCAGGCGCCGGTGGCCGGTGCCAGGTCGAGCAGGGCCTGCTTGACGAAGTGCGACACCAGCCCCGGGTTGGCGCCGTGGGTGAGCACCGCGGTCGGCCCGTCGCGCCCCGGACGCCGCAGCGCCAGCGCGGCCTCGCGCAGCGCGTGGTTCGTGCGCTGCTCGGGTGGCTGCGACGCGTCGACGTAGCCGCCGGCCCAGGGCTCGGTGCAGGTGTCCAGGTATTGCGCGCCGGCTTCCTGACAGTAGGCGATCAGCGCCGTGCTGCTGACGTCGACCGAGAGGTTGAGCAGGAAGTCGCCCGTGCCCAGCAAGGGCCGCAGCACCCGGTGCAGGTTCTCGGCCGTCAGACCCAGTTGCAGCCGGTGCACGCCGTACGACAGCGCCACCGCTTCACCGTCTCGCTCAGGACTGATGATGAGGATCTGCTCCGGCTGCAGCTCGATGTGCCGCAGCAGCAGCGGCAGGACGCCTTGCCCGATGCAGCCGAAGCCGACCATCACCAGGCGGCCGGCGAACGCATGCTCCTGGCGCCAGTCGCTCATGGCAGTGTTGCGCCGGGGGCCCTTCGCGCCGACCGCGACGGGCCGGAACTCGGAGCCTTCACGGACTCTCAGGCCGCGACGACGCTCAGGCGCGGTGCGGCCCGGTGGCGTCCGGACGCGCCGCCGCTGCGCGGCACCTCGTCGGGCAGGCCGCGCGTGTTGCGGGTGCAGGCGCGCAGGCCGGCGGGGTCGAGGATCTCGACCTCCCGGTTGTCGACCCGCAGCAAGCCCCAGTCGGCCAGCGCCGAGAACGAACGGCTCACCGTCTCGTGCGCCACGGCGAGCAGGCTGGCGATGTCGCGCCGGCTCATGCGCAGATGCAGGCGACGCGGAGACTGCCCGTGTTCGAGCATGCAGCCCGACAGCCAGACCAGGAATCGCGCCAGCCGGACCTCGGCCGCCACCGCGGCCATCATTTCGGCGATCTCTCCGGCGCGCGCCAGTTGGCGGCTGAGCGCGAACTGCAGCGCATGGTCGAAGGCGGGGCTGAGCTGGCGCCAGTGGTCGAGCTCGCGCAGCGGCAGGCTGCAGACCGTCGACTCCTCGAGCGCGATCGCGCTCGTCAGGTGCTGGCCGCGCCAGGCCGCCTCGAAGCCCAGCAACTCGCCCTGCCCCGCGAACGCGAGCACCTGCTCGTAGCCGTCCTCCGAGGTCTTGAGGCACTTGAAGGTGCCCGAGCGCACCACGTGCACGGCGTCGGGCCGCGCGCCCTCGTGCAGCAGCACGGCACCGGAGCGCACGCGCCAGACCGGGATCGTGAACGGCGGCTCGGAGACCGGTTCGTCCGGATCGGTGCCCATCACGTGCAGCAGTTCGCGCAGCGTCGCGGGCGTCGCGGGGGTCACGGCGCAACGCCGAACGAACCACGGGCCGCTCGTCGCCGAGCGGTCTTCGGGCAGGGACGTGGCAGACAGCATGGCTTACCTCCAGAATTCTCGTCGGGTCGCGCGCACCGGTGCGACGCGTTCCCTGGAGCATCGTTCCGGCGGTCTCGCGAAGCAATCAGAGATGACTGCCGGACGGTGTCGGACGATGGTGGAGACTGCCTGCCGGTTGTCCGACACGGCGTTCGGACGATTCCGAACGGCGCGCCTGCGGCCGCGCGTTGCGCACGATCAATCGGCGGCGGCGGCCGGCGCTCGAACATGGATCTCTAGGTCTGGCGCGGTTGTCGGACCCCGTGTTTCCTGCACTCGAGGAGTCATGCGATGAACGAACTGCGTGTCAACGATCTGTTCGACCTGGATCCCTTCGAAACCAGCTTGCGCAAGATGATGCGTCCGTGGCGCTTCGAAGCCGCCGACCGAGCGCCGCAGATCAAGATCGACCTGGACGAACACGACGACAGCTACCTGGTGAAGGCCGACATCCCGGGCGTGCGCAAGGAAGACATCGACGTGCGCATCGACCGCAACCAGGTCACGATCAGTGCCGAGATCAAGAAGGAAACGCAAGAGAAGAAGGATGGCCGCGTCCTGCGCAGCGAACGGCAGTACGGCTTCGCCAGCCGCAGCTTCGCGCTCGCCAGCGACGTCGACGACGGCAAGGCCGAAGCCAAGTACCAGAACGGTGTGCTCGAACTGAAGCTGCCGAAGAAGGCCACGAGTTCGAACAAGCGCTTGCCGATTGGTTGAGCCGGTCGCGGCGCCCGGTTGCGGGCGTGAACGCAAGGGCCGAGCCTCTGCGGGGGTGGTTTGTCGACGATCGCGCTCCGGGCCTGTACCGTGTCGGCACGGCGACCCGGCGCAGGCCCGGGTTGATGCAGTGGCCGGGCGTGAATTCGACGATCTCTAGCGTGCCCGCAAACGGCATCGCGGGTTCGGTGCGCCAATCGGTCAGCGGCCCGAGACGCGTCCGCCCGCCGGCACGACCGCGAAGGTCGACGCCGCCAGCGAGTTGGCCGCTGCGCTGCACCGCCCGCTGCGGCGTGCGCGGTCGTCGGTGCGGCTTCGGGTCGTGTCGGGCATCGGTGGAGTCCTCGGCGCGTGGCGTCGCGCGGTCAATGCGGGTGGCCGCCGGGCAGGTGGGTGGCGAACCAGGTGCCGGCCAGGTGCGCCACCGTGTCGAGGGCGCCGGGCTCCTCGAACAGGTGCGTCGCGCCGGGAACGATCTCGAGCCGCTTGTTGCATCTGAGCAAGCGCATCGCTTCGCGATGGAGTCGCAGCACCTCGGTGTCGGCGCCGCCGACGATGAGGAGCGTCGGCGCTTGCACGTCGCCCAGACGCGGCGCCGCCAGATCCGGCCGGCCACCGCGCGAGACGACCGCCGCCACCCGGCCGGGCCGGTCCGCGGCGGCCTTCAAGGCCGCCGCGGCGCCGGTACTGGCACCGAACAGGCCGACACGCAGCTGTGCCAGGTCGGGCCGCGCGGCCAGCCAGCCGAGGGCAGCGCCGACGCGCTCGGCCAGCAGGTCGATGTCGAACACGCAGGCGCGGTCTTCGGCTTCGGCAGGCGTCAGCAGGTCCAGCAGCAGCGTGGACAGGCGATACCCGTGCAGCGCTTCGGCCACTTGACGGTTGCGCGGGCTCAGCCGGCTGCTGCCGCTGCCGTGCGCGAACACGACCATGCCGATCGCCTGAGGCATGCGCTCGAGCGTGCCGGGCAGGCGCTGCGGTCCGATGCGGACGTCCTCCCGTGTGTCGGGCATGACCCACTTATCCATCGTTGAGAGCCAATGATCGGAACCTGCGGGTCGGCCAGCCGTGCGCTGCCTCAACCGCTGCTGGCGGCGCAGACGCGCCGCGCCTCGCGCCCGCTGCGCGTGTTGCCTTCCAGAAAGCGGACTTCCTGGCCAACGGCGAGGTGTTCGAACGCCGGGTGCTCGACCTGCGAGCGATCGAAGCGGTACTCGTCGCCGGCCTCGCTGACGATGTGCCCGACGCCATCGTCCGACAGCGATTCGATGCGCCCGTGCACCACGACGGCGTGTTGCTTGGTCTGGCCACGGCGCCGCCTGACGTAGTCCTCGAGTTGCCGGTCGAGCGCGTCGAAGGTGCCGTGCAGCGCCACGAACACGTCGGGGTCACCCTGGTGTTCGCCGGCGACGATCACGTCGTCGGGAACGCGTACCGTCGCCTTGACCCGGTATTCGTGCCCCGTGCGATGGCGATTGCCCTCGGATTCGACCGCCACGTGGCAGCTCATCACCTCGGCGGCGAAGCGATCGAGCTGGGCCGCGCGGCGGCGGATCTCGGGTTCCAGCGACGGCAAGGGCACCATGTCCCGGAACGTCAGTTGCAGCGGCAGTTGCATGGCATCACCTCCGGGCCGCGGTCACGCCACACCCAGGCGCTGGGCCAGGTCGGCGTCGCTCAGCGTCGTGTAGTCGCTCGCCACGGTGCGCAGCAGCAGCTTCCCGGCCTGCTCGCCCAGATGGCCCTTGAGATGGCCGAGGAACGGGTTCGACGCCACCAGCACGAGGCCGGCGCAGCGTCCGTCGGCGACGCCTGCATCGAGCACCGCCGCCACCTCCCGGGCGAAGCGATCGTGCTCGCGTTCGCGCGGATCGGTGCGCGGGAGGTACTGCGCGCTGCCCAGCCCATGACCACTGCCCTCGACCCGACCCGGAGCGTCGTCGCCGAGCTCGATGCCTTTTTGCCGGCTCTGCGGATGCACGAGGTCGGCCACCGTCTTGTAGTCGCCCGCGACCCCCGAATCCTCGAGCACGCGCGCCCGAGCCGAATTCGCCACCACCAGCCACTTCGTCATCGCGTCCGTCCTTCCGGCAGCACACGAGGCCACCTTGTGGATCGAATCTAGGGCGTGGCGCGCGCGCGGCGTTGAGGGGGCTCAATCCAGCTGACGAACGCGCGCGAGTTCGCGGGTCGCGAGGCGGCTGCCGCCTGTCCGCGTCCGCGGGCGCTGTCTGTCAACCCAGGCCCAGCAACCGCATCGCGTTGTCCTTCAGGATCAGCGGCTTGACACGGTCCTTGAAGCCGGCTTCGTCGAAGTCCTTCATCCAGCGCTCGGGCGTGATGAGCGGGTAGTCGCTGCCGAACAGCATCCGGTCCTTCAGCAGCGTGTTCGCGTACTGGACGAGCTGGGGCGGGAAGTACTTCGGGCTCCAGCCCGAGAGGTCGATCCAGACGTTGGGCTTGTGCAGCGCGAGCGAGAGCGCCTCGTCCTGCCAGGGCCAGCTCGGGTGCGCGACGACGATCTGGATGTCGGGGAAGTCGATCGCCACGTCCTCGAGCAGCATCGGGTTGCTGTTCTGCAGCCGCAGGCCGCCGCCGCAGCGCATGCCGCTGCCGATGCCGCTGTGGCCGCTGTGGAAGATCGCCGGCAGCTTGTGCTCGGCGATGACCTCGTACAGCGGCCAGGCCATCCGGTCGTAGGGCAGGAAGCCCTGCACCGTGGGGTGGAACTTGAAGCCCTTGACGCCGTGTTCCTCGATCAGCCGGCGCGCCTCGCGCGCCCCCATCTTGCCCTTGTGCGGGTCGATGCTCGCGAAGCAGATCATCATGTCCGCGTTGGCCTTGGCCGCCTCGGCGATCTCCTCGTTCGGAATGCGCCGGCGGCCGAGCTGGCTTTCGCTGTCGACCGTGAACATCACCAGGCCGATCTTCTTCTCGCGGTAGTAGGCCACCGTCTCGGCGATCGTCGGCCGGCGGTCGCTGCCGAAGTACTTGTCCGCGGCGCGGTCGTACTCCTCGCCGTAGTTGTCGAACGGGTTCCAGCACGACACCTCGGCGTGCGTGTGGACGTCGATGGCGATGAGCTCGCTGGTGTTCATGGAGGCCCCCGGATAGTTACGTGCGTGAAGTAATCCAGGCCATGATGATTGCGCCCGAGCTGGCGCGAAGCAGCGGGAATACCCTCATTGAACTTCGCTGCAACGGTACATGGTCGGGCTCGGGTTTGCCCGGGGATACGGCGCCACGTTAGTTATTAACATTAACTAAAGCGAGAAACCGCCATGACCACGCCCTTCGTCCCCGCCACCGGCCTGCTGGCCGAATTGCCGCTGCTGCGCATCGCGACGAACGGCCCGCTGGTGCACCTGCAACTGGCGCGCCCGGCCAAGCGCAATGCGGTCAACGACGCGTTGATCACGCAGATCCACACCGCGATGGTCAACCTGCCGGCCGAGACGCGGGCGCTCGTGCTCAGCGGCGAGGGCCAGCATTTCTGCGCCGGGCTGGACCTGTCCGAGCTGAACGAGCGCAGCACCTTCGAAGGCATCGCCCATTCGCGGATGTGGCATGCCGCGATGGACGCGGTGCAGTTCGGTCGCGTGCCGGTGGTCGCGGTGCTGCACGGCGCGGTGGTCGGCGGCGGGCTCGAACTGGCCAGCAGCGCGCACATCCGCGTCGCCGAGGACAGCGCGTTCTACGGCCTGCCCGAGGGCCAGCGCGGCCTGTTCGTCGGCGGCGGCGGCGCGGCGCGCGTGCCGCGCCTGATCGGCTTCGCGCGCATGACCGACATGATGCTCACCGGCCGTGTGCTCGACGCCGACGAGGGCCAGGCCACCGGGCTGACGCATTACCGCGTCGCCGACGGCGCCGGCCTGGCCAAGGGCATCGCATTGGCGGCGCGGATCGCCGCCAATGCGCCGTTGTCGAACTACGCCGTGATGCAGGCGCTGCCGCGCATCGCCGACCTGTCGCAGAGCGACGGCCTGTTCGTCGAATCGCTGATGGCCGCGATCGCGCAGGGCGACGACGCCGCCAAGCAGCGCATGCGCGACTTCCTCGAAGGCCGCGCCGGCAAGGTGGCCAAGGCATGACGCCGGGCTTTCGCCCGCTGCGCGTCGGCGGCTGCGTGCGCGCGCGCGCCGAAGCGCGGCCCGACGGCACGCTGCTGCTGCGCTCGACCGAGGCGCTGGGCGAGTTCCCGGCCCGGCTCACCGACCGGCTCGAGCATTTCGCCGCGACCGCGCCGGAGCGCGTCTTCGCCGCCCAGCGCGGCGCCGGCGGGGCCTGGGTCACGATCGGCTACGCGCAGATGCTCGACGCGCGCGCGCCGCATCGCGCAGGCGCTGGCCGCGCGCGGGCTGTCGGCCGAGCGGCCGGTCGTGATCCTGTCCGACAACGACCTCGACCATCTCTCGCTCGCGTTCGGCGCGCTCTGGGCCGGCGTGCCCTATGCGCCGGTCTCGGCCGCGTACTCGCTGCTGTCGCAGGACTACGCCAAGCTGCGCCACATCCTGACGACGCTGACGCCGGGGCTGGTGTTCGCGAGCGACGGCGCGGCGTACGGTCGCGCGATCTCGGCCTGCGTCGGCGCGGATGTCGAACTGGTGCTCGCGCGTGGCGCCGTCGAGGGCCGTGCCGCGACGCCGTTCGACGCGCTGCTGGCGCAGGCGCCGGGCGCCGCCGAGGCCGAGGCCCATGCGCGCGTGGGTCCGGACACGATCGCCAAGTTCCTGTTCACCTCGGGCTCGACCAAGCAGCCCAAGGGCGTGATCAACACGCACCGGATGCTGTGCGCGAACCAGCAGCAGATCCTGCAGGCCTTCGCGTTCCTGGCCGACGAGCCGCCGGTGATGGTCGACTGGCTGCCGTGGAACCACACCTTCGGCGGCAACCACAACGTCGGCATCGCGCTCTACAACGGCGGCACGATCTACATCGACGAAGGCAAGCCGACGCCCAAGGGCATCGGCGCGACGCTGCGCAACCTGCGCGAGATCGCGCCGACGATCTACTTCAACGTGCCCAAGGGCTTCGAGGAGATCGCGCGCGCGATGGACCACGACGACGCGCTGCGCGAGCGCTTCTTCTCGCGCGTGCGCGCCTTCATGTACGCCGGCGCCGGGCTGTCGCAGGCGGTCTGGGACCACCTCGACCGCCACGCCGTCGCGACGCTCGGGCAGCGCATCCGCATGTTCACCGGCCTGGGCATGACCGAGACCGCGCCGTCGTGCACCTTCGCGGTCGGCGAGGACGTGGCCTCGGGCCACATCGGCCTGCCGGTGCCGGGCGTCGAGGTCAAGCTCGCGCCGGTCGACGGCAAGCTCGAGATCCGCTTCCGCGGCCCGAACGTGATGCCCGGCTACTGGCGCGCGCCGGCCGAGACCGCCGCCGCGTTCGACGACGAGGGCTTCTACCGCACCGGCGACGCGGTCACGCTGCTCGACCCGGCCGACGCGACGCGTGGGCTGCGCTTCGACGGCCGCATCGCCGAGGACTTCAAGCTCGCCACCGGCACCTTCGTCAGCGTCGGCCCGCTGCGCGCGAAGGTCATCCTCGCCGGCGACCCGCTGGTGCAGGACGTCGTCGTCGCCGGGCTGAACCGCGACGACCTCGGGCTGCTCGTCTTCCCGCGCGTCGACGACGCGCGCCGCCGTTTCGCGCTGCCGGCCGACTGGAGCGCGGCACGGGTGCTCGGCAGCGCCGAGGTGCGCGCGTTCTTCCAGACCCTGCTCGACCGCCTCTGGGCCGAGGGCACCGGCAGCGCGACGCGGCCGGCGCGGATGCTGCTGCTGGCCGAGCCGCCGTCGATCGACCGCGGCGAGGTCACCGACAAGGGCTCGATCAACCAGCGCGCCGTGCTCGCGCACCGCGCCGCGCTGGTCGAGCGCCTGTACGCCGAGGCGCCCGACGCCGAGGTGATGTTGCCGAAGGGACCGCCATGAAGATCGAAGGCCAGGCCGCGCTCGTCACCGGCGGCGGCTCGGGGCTGGGCGAAGCGGTCGCGCGCGAGCTCGCGCGGCTGGGCGCGAAGGTCGCGCTGCTCGACGTCAACCTCGACGGCGCGCAGCGCGTCGCGGCCGAGCTGGGCGCGGGCCGCGCGATCGCCTGCCGCTGCGACATCACCGACACCGCGTCGGTGACGGCCGCGCTCGACGCCGCCGAGGCCGCCTTCGGCATGCCGCGGCTGGTGATGAACATCGCCGGCATCGGCACCGCCAAGCGCGTGATCCAGAAGGACGGCAGCCCGGCGCCGCTGGAGGACTTCGAGCGCGTGATCCGCGTCAACCTGATCGGCACCTACAACGTCATCCGGCTCGCCGCCGCGCGCATCGCAACGCTCGCGCCGCTGGAGGACGGCGAGCGCGGCGTGATGCTCTGCACCGCGTCGGTCGCGGCCTTCGACGGCCAGGTCGGCCAGGAGGCCTACTCGGCGAGCAAGGGCGGACTCGTCGGCATGACGCTGCCGCTGGCGCGCGACCTCGCCCAGTGGGGCGTGCGCGTCGTCACCGTCGCGCCGGGGCTGTTCCTGACGCCGCTGATGGCGCAGCTGCCGGCCGAGGTGCAGCAGTCGCTCGCGGCGTCGATCCCGTTCCCGAAGCGGCTGGGCAAGCCCGAGGAATTCGCCGCGCTCGCGGCGCACATCGTCACCAACACCCACCTCAATGGCGAGGTGATACGACTCGACGGCGCGCTTCGCATGGCGCCGCGATGACACCGCAACTGCAATGCAGGAGACAACGATGAAACTGTTCGCGAAGACCCTGGTGGCCGCTGCCACCGCCTTGCTCACCGCCGCGCCGGCGCTGGCCGACATCACGGTGGGCGTGAGCCTGCCGCTCACCGGTCCGGCCTCGGGCCTGGGCCTGCCGATGCAGAACGAGTTCAAGCTCTGGCCGAAGACGATCGCCGGCGAGCCGCTGCACCTGATCGTGCTCGACGACGCGACCGACCCGACCAAGGGCGTGCAGAACGCGCGCCGCTTCGTCACCGAGGACAAGGCCGACGTGATCATCGGCTCGGCCGCGACGCCGGTCGCGATCGCGATGGCCGCGGTCGCCGCCGATGCCGGCACCGTGCAGCTCGCTGCGTCGCCGGCCGGCCTGCCGCCGGGCAAGGACGCGTGGACCTTCCGTCTGCCGCAGAGCAACGACGTGATGGCACACGCGGTGGTCACGCTGATGCAGAAGCAGGGCGTCAAGACGATCGGCTTCCTCGGCTACACCGACGCCTACGGCGAGCAGTGGCTGAAGGCGATCACCGCCGCCGGCGAGAAGGCGGGCATCAAGGTCATCGCCACCGAGCGCTTCGCGCGCAGCGACACCAGCGTCACCGCGCAGGCGCTCAAGCTCGTCGCCGCGAACCCGGACGCGATGCTGGTCGTCGCGTCGGGCTCCGGCGCCGCGATGCCCGAGATGGCGATCGTCGAGCGCGGCTACAAGGGCAAGATCTACCAGACCCATGCCGCGGCGTCGCGCGACCTGATGCGCATCGGCGGCAAGGAGGTCGAAGGCACTTACGTCGTCTCCGGGCCGGCGGTCGTCGGCGAGCTGCTGCCGGCGAGCAACCCGAGCAAGAAACTCGCGCTGGACTTCGCCGCCAAGTACGAGGCCGCCTACGGCCCGGGCTCGCGCAACCAGTTCGCGGCCCATGCCTACGACGCGCTGATCATCCTGGACAAGGCGGTGCCGATGGCGCTGAAGACCGCCAAGCCCGGCACGCCGGCGTTCCGCGAGGCGCTGCGCAACGCGCTCGAGACGATGGGCCGCACGCCCTTGTCGCAGGGCCTGATGGATTGGAGCAAGACCGACCACTGGGGCTACACGATGGACACCGGCGTGATGCTCAAGGTCGTCAACGGCGACTGGGCACTGGCCGAGTAAGCGGCCGATCGCGGGCGTCAGGCCGTGGACTTCTCGATCGCCGGCATCCTCGCGCTGGACGGCCTGACGAACGGCGCGATCTACGCGCTGCTCGCGCTGGCGATCGTGCTCGTCTTCACCGTGACGCGGGTGATCTTCATCCCGCAGGGCGAGTTCGTCGCCTTCGGCGCGCTCACGCTGGCCGCGTTCCAGACCGGCAAGGTGCCCGGCACGGTGATCTTCCTGCTCGTGATGGCGGTGCTCGCGGCGGTGCTCGACGCGTTCCACGCGCTGCGCCGGCGCGACGCCGCGGCGCGCATCGCCGATGCGCGCGCTGCGCACGCTGGCCTGGCCGCTGGCGGCGTCGGCGCTCGCGATCTGGCTCGCGCCGAAGAACCCGCCGCTGCTGGTGCAGGCGCTGCTGACGCTGGCGCTGGTGACGCCGTTCGGGCCGCTGGTCTACCGGCTCGCGTTCGCGTCGCTCGCCGACGCCAGCGTGCTGGTGCTGCTCATCGTCTCGGTCGGCGTGCACTTCGCGCTCACCGGCCTGGGCCTGCTCTTCTTCGGCGCCGAGGGTTACCGCAACCCGAGTTTCTGGGACGCGCGCCTCGCGCTCGGCCCGGTCACGCTGAGCGGGCAGGCGGTGATCATCTTCCTCGTCTCGATCGCGCTGATCGTCTCGCTGGCGCTGTTCTTCGAGCGCTCGGTGCTCGGCAAGGCGCTGCGCGCGACCGCGGTGAACCGGCTCGGCGCGCGGCTGATGGGCATCTCGTCGGACGCCGCGGGGCGCCTCAGCTTCACGATGGCGGCCTTCATCGGCGCGCTGTCGGGCCTGCTGATCGGGCCGACGACGACGGTGTTCTACGACTCCGGCTTCCTGATCGGGCTGAAGGGCTTCGTCGCCGCGGTCTTCGCCGGCCTGGGCAGCTACCCGCAGGCGCTGGTCGGCGCGCTCGCGGTCGGCCTGCTCGAGAGCTTCGGCTCGTTCTGGGCGAGTGCGTTCAAGGAGGTGATCGTCTTCGGCTCGATCATCCCGGTGCTGCTGTGGCGCTCGCTGCGCGACCCGCAGGGCGAGGACCACTGACGCATGCGCCGCCTCGCGTTCCCGGCCTTCGCGCTGTTCATGCTGCTGCTGCCGGCGCTGCCGGTGCCGGCGTTCTGGATCGACCAGCTCAACTACGTCGGCCTGTACGGGCTGGCCACGCTCGGGCTGGTGCTGCTCACCGGCGTCGCCGGGCTCACGTCCTTCGGCCAGGCGGCTTTCGTCGGCGTCGGCGCCTACACCGCGGCCTATCTGTCGATCCACTTCGGCGTCTCGCCCTGGCTCACGCTGCCGGCAGGCGTCGGCCTGGCGGTGCTGGTCGCGCTGCTGCTGGGCGCGATCACGCTGCGCATGTCGGGACACTACCTGCCGCTGGCGACGATCGCCTGGGCGCTGGTGATCTACTTCACGATCTCGAACATGGACTTCCTGGGCAAGTACGACGGCCTCAACGGCGTGCCGCCGATCCGCATCGCCGGCCGCAGCCTCGAGGAAGGGCGCTCGCTCTACCTGCTGATCTGGGCCTTCGCGCTCGCGGCCGCGGCGGCGGTCGGCAACCTGCTCGATTCGCGCCCGGGGCGCGCGATCCGCGCGTTGAAGAGCGGCACGACGATGGCCGAGGCGATGGGCATCTCGACGCTGCGCTACAAGCTCGTCGCGTTCGTGCTCGCCGCCGTGCTCGGCGCGGTGTCGGGCTGGCTGTTCGCGCATTTCCAGCGCAGCGTGAACCCGTCGCCGTTCGGGCTGCAGAAGGGCATCGAATACCTGTTCATGGCGGTGCTCGGCGGCGCCGGCCAGGTCTGGGGCGCGTTCGTCGGCGCCGGCGTCGTCAAGCTCGTCGAGGACCAGTTGCAGGTGCTGCTGCCGCGGCTGATCGGCACCAGCGGCAACTTCGAGATCATCGTCTTCGGCATCGTCATCGTGCTGCTGCTGAAGTACGCGCCCGACGGGCTGTGGAGCTTCGTCGCGCGCTGGCGGCCGGCGCCGGCGCGCCTGCGCGACTGGGGCGGCGCGGCGCCGCTGCCGGCGCGCGCGAAGCCGGCGCGCGGCGAGCCGCTGCTCGAGGCGCGCTCGCTGCGCAAGACGTTCGGCGGCCTGGTCGCCGTCAACGACGTCGGCTTCTCGGTGCGCGCGGGCGAGATCGTCGGCCTGATCGGCCCGAACGGCGCCGGCAAGTCGACCACCTTCAACCTGCTCACCGGCGTGCTCGCCCTGAGCGGCGGCGAGGTGCGGCTGCGCGGCGAGGTGATCTCGGGCCTGCCGTCGCGCGAGATCGCGCGCCGCGGCGTCAGCCGCACCTTCCAGCACGTGAAGATGATCCCCGAGATGACGGTGCTCGAGAACGTCGCGCTCGGCGGCCACCTGCGCACGCGCTCGGGCACGCTGCGCGCGATGCTGCGCCTGGACCGCGCCGAGGAGCGCCGCCTGTTCGCCGAGGCCGAACGCCAGCTCGAGCGCATCGGCATGGCCGCGCAGATGAACGAGCTCGCCGGCAACCTCGCGCTCGGCCCGCAGCGGCTGATGGAGATCGCGCGCGCGCTGGCCAGCGACCCGACGCTGCTGCTGCTCGACGAGCCCGCCGCCGGCCTGCGCCACCAGGAGAAGCAGGCGCTCGCCGCGGTGCTGCGCCAGCTCAAGGCCGAGGGCATGAGCCTGCTGCTCGTCGAGCACGACATGGACTTCGTGATGGGGCTGACCGACCGCATCGTCGTGATGGAGTTCGGCAACCGGCTCATCGAGGGCACGCCCGACGAGGTCCAGGCCAGCCCCGCGGTGCGCGCGGCCTACCTCGGCACGGAGCATTGATGGACGGCGTGCCGCTGCTCCGCGTCGCCGGCCTGCATGCCGGCTACGGCCGCGCCGAGGTGCTGACCGGGCTCGACTTCGAGGTCGGCCGCGGCGAGGTCGCCACCATCATCGGGCCGAACGGCGCCGGCAAGTCGACGACGCTGAACGCGCTGATGGCGGTGCTGCCGTCGCGCGGCGATCTGCTCTTCGACGGCATCGACCTCGCCGGCGTCTCGCTCGAGGAGCGCGTGATGCTCGGCATCGCGCTCGTGCCCGAGAAGCGCGAGCTGTTCGGCAGCATGTCGGTCGAGGACAACCTCGTGCTCGGCGGCTTCCGCGCGATGAAGCTGCGCGTGCCGCACTGGCGGCGCGAGATCGAGCGCGTCTACGCGCTGTTCCCGCGCCTGAAGGAGCGGCGCGCGCAGCGCGCGGGCACGCTGTCCGGCGGCGAGCGCCAGATGCTCGCGGTCGGCCGCGCGCTGATGTCGCGGCCCAAGCTGCTGATGCTCGACGAGCCCAGCCTCGGGCTGGCGCCGCTGATCGTGCTCGAGATCTTCCGCACCATCGCGCGGCTGCGCGAAGAGGGCACGAGCATCCTGCTCATCGAGCAGAACGCGCGTGCCGCGCTCGAGGTCGCCGACCATGGCTACGTGCTCGAGACCGGCGCGATCGTGCTCGAAGGCCCGGCCGCCGAGCTCGCCGGCGACGCGCGCGTGATCGACACCTACCTCGGGGCGGCGCGCCAGCCGACCTGAGCCGGCCGCGCCGCGACGATTCCCGCGATGGACGCCTCGATTCCCGCGCCGCCCCCGGACCCGGCCGCCGAGCGCAGCGCCGACCGGCTCGACGAGTCGGGCGTGCAGCACCTGGTGGGCTTCCTGCTCGCGATCGCCACCGTGCAGACGCGCCAGGTCTTCCAGCGCCACATCGGCGCGCCGTTCGAGTTGCGGCCGGTCGAATTCACGCTGCTCGTGCTGCTGTTGAACAACCACGGCGCGGCGCCCAAGCAGCTCGCGCGCGCGCTCAACGTGCCGGCGCCCAACCTCACCGTGCTGCTCGACCGGCTCGTCGCGCGCGGCCTCGTCGAGCGCCGGCGCAGCAGCACCGACCGGCGCGCGCTGCAGGTGCTGCTGACCGCTGCCGGCGAGGCGCTCGCGCGGCGCGCGCACGGCGTCTCGCTGACGATGGAGGATTCGCTGCTGCGCGCGCTGTCGACCGGCGAGCAGGCGATGCTGCGCGAGTTGCTGCTCAAGCTGGCGCGCGGCGCGGCAACGTAGCGACGAGGTCGTGGCGGCGCAGCGGCGGCGCATTGCCGCCAGCGCGGGCGGTGCTTTCCGCTAAGCTGCCATCCTCTGCACTTCCGACCGCACGCGATGGCCCCGTTCACGATTTCCCGCGTTTCCAGGCCGATGCTGGCGACACTGCTGTCGACCGCTGCGCTGGTGGCGTCCGCCGCCGACGCCCAGCGCCAGGCCGAGGTGGCCCGGCGCGGGGCCGAGGTGATGCCCTTCAGCCTGGCGGCGACGACGCATGTCTTCACCGAGACCGCCGACGGCGGCGTGCAGCGCGTCGTCGCCAAGCGCGCCGACGATGCGAAGCAGATCGCGCTGGTGCGCGAGCACCTGCACGCGATCCAGGCCGCGTTCTCGACGGGCGACTTCTCGGCGCCGGCGCAGATCCACGGCATGCAGATGCCCGGGCTGGCGACGCTGAAGGCGGCCAAGCCGGGCCAGATCGCGATCGCTTACCAGGACGTCCCCGCGGGCGCCGAGCTGACCTACCGCAGCGCCGACGCGACGCTGGTCGCCGCGATCCACCAGTGGTTCGGCGCGCAACTCGCCGACCACGGGCACGACGCGATGGCCGGGGCCATGCACCACGGTGGCGGGATGTCGATGGACGGGATGACGATGGGCGCGATGCCGACGTCGAAGTAGCGGCGGCGGTTCAGGCCGCGCGCCGCGGCAGCGTCGCCGCGGCCTCGCCGAGGTCCCAGAACAGCCCGGCCATCAGCGCCAGCGCCTGGCGCGCCACCGGCAGCAGCAGGTGCTCGTCGGGCGCGTGCTGCGAACAGCCGGGGTAGCTGTGCGGCACCCAGACGGTGGGCAGGCCCAGGAGGTCGGCGAACACGTCGTTCGGCAGCGAGCCGCCCAGGTTGGGCAGCAGCACCGGCGCCAGGCCGGTGCTGCGTGCTATCGACGCGAGCGCGAAGCGCACCCAGGGGTTGTCCGGGTCGAGTCGCGTCGCGGCCATCACGACCGGCTCGCTGACCTCGATGCCCTCGAACCCCTGCGCGGCGAGGTGCGCCGTCACCGCGTCGCGCAGGCGCGACACGTCGGTGCCGACGACGAAGCGCATGTGCAGGTGCGCCTTCGCGCTGGGCGGGATCGCGTTGACCGGGAAGTCCGGGTTGCCGGTGCGGTAGGCGAGCACGTCGAGCGTGTTCCACGCGAACAGGCGCTCGGCCGGCGTCAGCCCGGGCTCGCCCCAGTCGGCGTCGACCTCGGGGTCGCCCGCGTCGCCGCCGACCGCCAGCCCGGCGAGCGCCGCGCGCACGTTGGCCGGGATCGGCGGCGGGCGCAGCGCGTCGACGAGGATGCGGCCGCGCGCGTCGACGAGGCAGGCGATCGCGTGCGCGAGCACCGTGCCCGGGTTCCTCAGCAGCCCGCCCCAGTTGCCCGAGTGGTGGGCGCCGTCGCGCAGCGTCAGCGTCAGGTCGAAGTTGGCGACGCCGCGCGAGCCGAGGAAGACCGTCGGCGCGTCGGCGCGCAGGCGCGGGCCGTCGCTGGCGATCAGCACGTCGGCGGCGAGCCGCTCGCGCTGGGCGGTGCAGAACTCGGCCAGGCCGGGCGAGCCGGTCTCCTCGCTCGTCTCGACCAGCCATTTCAGGTTGAAGCCCAGCGCTGCGTCCGGGCCACCGCGCGCGGCCAGCGTGCTCGCGAGCGCGCCGAGGTTGATGCTGTGCTGGCCCTTGTTGTCGGCGGTGCCGCGGCCGTAGAGCCGGTCGCCGTCGGCGGCCACGGTCCACGGGCCCTGGCCGCGCGTCCACGCCTTGTCCTGGCCGCGGATCACGTCGCCATGGGCGTACATCAGCACGGTGGGCCGCGTCGGGTCCTCGATCCGCTCGGCCACCAGCAGCGGCCCGCCGCCGGCCACCGGGTTGGCGAAGATCCGGGACGTGAACCCGAGCGCGGCCAGCGACGGCGCCATCTCGTCGGCCAGGTAGGCGTGCAGCGCCGGGCCGGACGACGGGTCCTGGCTCTCGGTGCGCAGCGCGACGCGGCGCGCCAGGTCGCGCTGGAAGTCGCCGCCGTCGAAATACCGTCGCGCGCGGGCTAGCGCGGCCTGCCGCATGCCGGCCTCAGGCCGACTTGGCGAGCAGCGTGAAATGCTCGACCACCGGCGGCGCGGCGAAGAAGGGCTGGACGATCGCGCGCCACTCGGCGAACAGCGGGCCCTGGCGGAACGCGACGGTGTGGTCCTCGAGCGTTTCCCAGAAGATCATCAGCACGTAGCGCTCCGGGCTCTCGATGCCGTGGTTCACCTTGTAGCCCTTGAAGCCCTTGGCGCGGCCGATCACGGTGGCCAGGCCGCGCTGGATCGCTTCGTCGAAAGCGGCCTGCTGGCCGGGGTGGATGCGGATGTCGGCGAGTTCGAGGATCAAGGCGGCTCTCCTTTGCAGCGTCAGACGCCCAGTCGGCGGGCGAGTTCGTCCGGCGCCAGTGTCGCCGAATCTCCGTCCATCACGACGCGGCCCTTCTCGAGCACGAGCGCGCGGTCGGTGTGGGCGAGCACCTTGCGGAAGTCGCGGTCGACGATGAGCGTGCTGATGCCGGTGGCGCGGATCGCGCCGACGACGCGCCAGATCTCGGCGACGATCAGC
This sequence comes from uncultured beta proteobacterium, assembly GCA_963788635.1. Classification (GTDB taxonomy): domain Bacteria; phylum Pseudomonadota; class Gammaproteobacteria; order Burkholderiales; family Burkholderiaceae_C; genus Rubrivivax. The sequence goes on from CAWBHE010000009.1 coordinate 72,951, forward strand.
GGCGCCAGGCCTTCGGTGGCCTCGTCGAGGATGAGCAGGCGCGGGTTCGTCATCAGCGCGCGGCCGATCGCGAGCATCTGCTGCTCGCCGCCGCGAGAGCTGCTGGCCGCCGTGGCCGAGTCGCTCGGCCAGGCGCGGGAAGGTCGCGAGCACGCGCTCGAGCGTCCAGTCGCGCGCGCCGTCGGGGCCGGCGCGCGCGGCCATCACCAGGTTCTCGCGCACCGACAGGTTGGGGAAGATGCCGCGCCCTTCGGGCACGTAGGCCGAGCCCGAGGCGCGCGATGCGCTCCGGCGCCTTGCGCCGGTGACGTCTCGCCGCGCCAGGCGACCGTGCCGCGCGCTGGCGCGCACGAAGCCGAGCAGGCTGCGGATCAGCGTCGTCTTGCCCATGCCGTTGCGGCCGAGCAGGCCGAGCGCGCAGCCCTCGGTCAGCGCGAACGAGACGCCGCGCAGCACCTGGCTGTCGCCGTAGCCGGCGTCCAGGCCGGTGACGCCGAGCAGCGGCACGTCGTCCATCAAGGCTCGGCCCCCAGGTAGGCGAGCTGCACCGCCGGGTCGGCGCGGATCGCCGCCGGCGTGCCGCTGGCGATGACGCTGCCGTTGACCATCACCGTGATGCGGTCGGCGACGCGGAACACCGCGTCCATGTCGTGCTCGACGAGCAGGATCGCGTGCGCCGGCTTGAGCCGCTCGAGCAGCTGCAGCATGCGGTCGGTCTCCTCGGCGCCCATGCCGGCGAGCGGCTCGTCGAGCAGCAGCACGCGCGGCTTCGTCGCCAGGCACATCGCGATCTCGAGCTGGCGCTGGCCGCCGTGGCTGAGCGTGCCGGCCGGGCGCTCGGCCTCGCCTTCGAGCCCGGCGGCGGCGAGCGCGTCGCGCGCGATCGGGCCGCTGACGCGGCAGCCGGCGGCGCTCTCCCAGAACGCCCAGGGCCGCGGGTGCGCGGCCTGCGCCGCGAGGCGGCAGTTCTCGAACACGCTGAAGCCGGGGAAGATCGTCGTGCGCTGGTAGCTGCGCCCGATGCCGGCGCGCGCGCGCCGCGGCTGCGGCCAGCCGGTGATGTCGGTGCCGGCGAGCTCGATGCGGCCGCCGCTGGCGCGGCAGCTCGCCGCCGAGCAGGTTGATGAGCGTCGACTTGCCGGCGCCGTTGGTGCCGATCACCGCATGCAGCTCGCCGGGCTCGCAGCGCGAGGTCGACACGTCGGCGACCGCGGCTGAGCCCGCCGAAGCGGCGCGTCAGGCCGGAGCAGGCGAGCAGCGCGCTCACCGCGGCCTCCGCGCGACACAGGCCGAACTGGCCGAACAGCGCCGATCAGTCCGCGCGGCAGCAGCGCGACGAAGGCGATGATCGTCAGCCCCAGCGTCAGCGGCCAGTGGCCGGCGAGGAAGTCGCCGACGACGGCCGGCGTCGAGTACAGCTCCTTGAGCAGCACGAAGGCGAGCGCGCCGATGACGGCGCCGCGCAGGTGGCCGACGCCGCCGAGGATGATCATCAGCAGCACCGCGCCGCGTCTCGTGCCAGGACAGCAGCTCGGGGTTCACCGCGCCGTCCTTCAGCGCGAGCAGGCAGCCCGCGAGCCCGGCCAGCGCGCCGGCGATCACGAAGGCGGCGAGCTTGTAGCGCGTGGTCGCGAAGCCGGCCGCGCGCATGCGCTGCTCGTTGACGCGGATGCCGGCCAGCGCATGGCCGAAGCGCGACCGCCGCAGCAGCGCGAGCAGCGCGTAGGTGAACGCCAGCGCGGCCAGCGCGAGGTAGTAGAACTGGCGCCGGTTGCCGGCGTCGAGCGGCCCCAGCGTCGGCGGCTTGGCCCAGGAACAGGCCGTCGCTGCCGCCGGCCAGGCCGGTGTCGTGGAACACGAAGTAGGCCATCTGCGAGAACGCGAGCGTGACCATGATGAAGTAGACGCCGCGCGTGCGCAGGCTGAAGGCACCGACGAACAGCGCATAGAGCGCGGCCGCGCCGACGCTGGCGCCGAGCAGCACGAGCAGGTTGCCGGCGCCGGCGGCCGGCGAGGCGAGCACCGCGACGTAGGCGCCGATGCCGTAGAACGCCGCGTGGCCGAGGCTGACCAGGCCGGTCATGCCGACGAGCAGCTCCAGGCTGAGCGCGAAGACGGCGAGCACGAAGACCTGCACGACGAGGTCGCTGGTGTAGGGCGTCAGCAGCGCCGGCAGCGCGGCGAGCAGCGCGACGACGGGCACAGGCCACCAGCGGGTCACTCAGGCACTCCGTGGCGGCAGGCGCCGAAGGCGCTTCGGGGCGGCCACTTCAGAACCTCGCTGCGCATCAGGCCTTCGGGGCGCCAGACGAGCACGACCGCCATCAGCAGGTAGATGCCGACGCCGCTGTACTCGGCGAAGAAGACCTTGCCGAAGGTGTCGACGAAGCCGACGAGCAGCGACGCGACGAGCGCACCGACGATCGAGCCGATGCCGCCGATCACGACGACGACGAAGCAGACGATCAGCACCTGGCCGCCCATGCCCGGGTAGACGCGACGTCATCGGCGCCGCGATCATGCCGGCGAGCGCCGCGAGCGCAACGCCGCCGGCGAAGACGATGCGGTACAGGCGCCGGATGTCGATGCCCAGGGCGCGCACCATCTCGCGGTTGCTCGCGCCGGCGCGGATCATCATCCCCAGCCGCGTGCGGTTGACGAGCCAGTACAGCGCGACGCCGACGACGACGCAGGCCGCCGACGCGAACAGCCGGTACACCGGGTAGGTCATCAGCGTGCCCAGCGGCAGCGTGCCGGCGAGCCAGGGCGGCGCCTGCACGCCGTGGACGTCGTTGCCGACGAGCAGCGAGCGCGCCTCCTCGAAGACCAGGATCAGCGCGTAGGTCATCAGCACCTGCTGCAGGTGGTCGCGCTCGTAGAGGAAGCTGAAGAAGGCCCATTCGAGCAGCGCGCCGAAGACCGCGGCGAGCAGCGTGCCGACGACGAGCAGCGCGAGGAAGTTCGTGCCGAACCAGGGCGCGATCGAGAACGCCAGGTAGGCGCCCAGCATGTAGAAGCTGCCGTGGGCGAGGTTGATCACGCCCATGATGCCGAAGATCAGCGTCAGCCCGCGAGGCGACCAGGAACAGCAGCAGCCCGTACTGGACGGCGTTCAGGCACTGGACGAGGAAGGTCGCGAGGTCCACGGCGGATTCTTGGCAAGACGAGCGAACGGGCGGCCGCAGCCGCCCGTTGCGAGGCCGGCGAGGGGTGTTCCCTCTACATCTTGCAGCCGCGCCCCGGGTCGGCCAGCGCCTTGACGGCGATGCCGGTGACGACGTTGTACTCGCCCTTCACCTCGCGGACGTAGAAGTCCTGCGTCGGGTTGTGCTGCGGCGACAGCGTGAACGGCCCGCGCGGGCTGTCGATGCGGGCCTTGGCGATCGCCGCGTAGAGCGCGTCGCGCCGGCTCATGTCGCCCTTCACCGCGGTCAGGCCGGCGCCGAGCATCTGTGCCGCGTCGTAGCCCTGCACCGCGTAGACGTCGGGGTTGGCCTTGTACGCCACCGCGTAGTGGTTGCGGAACGCGTTGTTGCGCGGCGTGTTCAGGTCGTCGCCGTAGTGCAGCGTCGTGATCAGGCCTTGCGCGGACTCGCCCTGTGCCTTCAGCGTGCCGTCGGTGAGGAAGCCCGAGCCCATCAGCGGCACGGTCTTGCGCAACCCGGCGGCGGCATAGTCCTTGACGAACTTGACCGCGCCGCCGCCGGCGAAGAACGCGAACACGACGTCGGGCTTCTGGGCCGCGATCTCGGTCAGCAGGGCCTGGAACTCGACGTTCGGGAACGGCAGCAGCAGGTCCTTGACGACCTTGCCGCCGCCTTTTTCGAAGGCCTCGGTGAAGCCCTTCACGGTCTCGGTGCCGGCGGCGTAGTTCCAGGTGATCGTCATCGCGCGCTTGTAGCCCTTGCCCGCGGCGACGACGCCGGTCGAGTAGCCCGGCTGCCAGTTCGAGAACGAGCTGCGGAAGATGTTCGGCGCGCAGCCGGCGCCGGTGATCGCGTCGGCGCCCGCGTTCGGCACGATCAGCAGCGTGCCGCTCTGCTGGGCCGCGCGCGCCATCGCCAGCGCGACGCCCGAGTGCACGGTGCCGACGATGACGTCGACCTGGTCGCGCTTGATCAGCTTGTTGACGTTGTCGGTGGCCTTGCTCGGGTCGCTCTCGTCGTCGACCTTGAAGTACTGCAGGCTGCGTCCGCCGAGCTTGCCGCCCTGCTCGTCGACATAGAGCCTGAAGCCCTTCTCGATCGCGTCGCCGAGCGCGGCGTAGGTGCCGGTGGCGGGCAGCATCAGGCCGACCTTCAGCGGCGGCTGCTGCGCCTGGGCGGCGGTGGCCAGGCCGGCGGCGAGCGCCGCGGCGGTGAGGGCTGAGCGTAGCGTCATGAAAAACCTCGCGTTGGATCAGCCCTGAGCATGCCGCTCAGCTGCGCCGCCGACAAGCGGGTTTGCCGCAGGACGCCAGGCTCGGCGCGAGGCTCAGGTCACCAGCGGCAGGCCGACGTAGTTCTCGGCCAGGCAGGTCTGCGCGGCGGTCGAGCTGCACAGGTACTCCAGCTCGGCGATCTGCATCTTGGCGCCGAACTCGCCGGTCTCGGGGAAGCGGTGCATCAGCGAGGTGAACCACCACGAGAAGCGCTCGGCCTTCCAGACCCGGGACAGCGCGCGCTCCGAGTAGCGGTCCAGGCCCTCGGCACTGCCGGCATAGTGCTCGGCGAAGGCGCGCGCGAGCAGGCCGACGTCGGACGCCGCCAGGTTCAGCCCCTTCGCGCCGGTGGGCGGCACGATGTGCGCGGCGTCGCCGGCGAGGAACAGTCGGCCGAAGCGCATCGGCTCGGCGACGAAGCTGCGCAACGGCGCGATGCTTTTCTCGATCGACGGGCCGGTGACCAGCCGCTCGGCCAGCTCGGCCGGCAGCCGGCGGCGGAACTCGGCCCAGAAGGCGTCGTCGGACCATTGCTCGACGCGGTCGTCGAGCGAGCATTGGACGTAGTAGCGGCTGCGCGTGCGGCTGCGCAGGCTGGCGAGCGCGAAGCCGCGCGCGTGGTTCGCGTAGAGCAGCTCGTGCGAGAGCGGCGGCACGTCGGCGAGCAGGCCGAGCCAGCCGAACGGGTAGACCTTCTCGTAGTGGCGGATCGCGCCGGCCGGAACGCTGGCGCGGCAGACGCCGTGGAAGCCGTCGCAGCCGGCGATGAAGTCGCAGTCCAGGCGCTGCGCGACGCCGTCCTTCGTCCAGGTGACGTGCGGGTGGGCGCCGTCGAAGTCGTGCACCGCGACGTCGGCGGCCTCGTAGACCGACGTCAACCCGGCCGCCGCGCGCGCGTCCATCAGGTCGCGCGTGACCTCGGTCTGGCCGTAGACGCTGACGCGCTTGCCGGTGAGCCGGTAGAGGTCGATGCGCTGCACGCGGTGGCCGAACGAGACCATGAAGCCGTCGTCGACCAGCGCTTCGGCGTGCAGTCGCGCGCTCACGCCGGCCTCGTCGAGCAAGTCCACCGCGACCTGCTCGAGCACGCCGGCGCGGATGCGGCCGAGCACGTAGTCGGGGCTGCGCTGCTCGACGACGACGCTGTCGATGCCGGCCTTGTGCAGCAACGCGGCGAGGAGCAGTCCGGCGGGGCCGGCGCCGACGATGGCGACCTGGGTGCGCATGCGGGGATCCTTTCGGGACGGTGGGCGAACCCGGCAGCCTAGGGCCGCGGCGCGTCCGCTTCAATGGACAAAACGACCGCAGTGCTTGAACAATCCGAACATGTCCTCGATGCCGCCGCGACAACTGCCGGCCTACGCGCTGTACGGCGATGCGCCTCGATCGCCGCTCGCCGACCGGCTGCACTGCGAGTCGATCGCGGCGCGCAGCCGCTTGCACGATTGGGAAATCCGCCCGCACCGCCACGAGGCGCTGTTCCAGATTCTGGTCGTTCGGCGCGGGCGCTTCGAGGCGTTGCTCGACGGCCGCACGCTGCGCCTGGCCGGACCGGCGGTGGTGACGGTGCCGGTGCTCGCCGCGCACGGGTTCCGCTTCGCGCCGGACATCGATGGCAGCGTCTTCACGGTCGCCGACGCGCAGCTGCACGCGCTGCTCGCCGGCGAAGGCGCGTTGCGCGCCTTGCTGCAGCCGTTGCGCGGCATCGCGCTGCGCCGCGGCGAGCCCGCCGTGGGTGAGTTGCTCGCCGCCGCGCAGGCGCTGCGCGGCGAATTGCAGGGCGCGCAGGCCTGGCGCGCCACCGCGCTCGACGCCGCGCTGCTGCGCCTGCTCGTCGCGCTGGCGCGCGCGCTGCCGGCGGCGCCGGCCGATGCCGCCGCGGTGCCTGCGCGCGCGCTGGCCCATGTGCAGCGCTATCGGGCGCTCGTCGACGCGCGCTTTCGCGAGCAGCCGGGGCTGGCCGCGCTGGCCGCGCAGACCGGCATCACGCCGACCCAGCTCAACCGCGTCTGCCGCCAGGTGCTCGGCCGTACCGCGCTCGGCGTGCTGCACGCGCGGCTGCGGCTCGAGGCCGAGCGCGACCTGGCCTACACCGCGATGAGCGTCAAGCAGATCGCGCTCGACCTGGGATTTTCCGACGCGGCCTACTTCACCCGCTTCTTCCAACGCCAGACCGGTCTCACGCCGACCGCTTGGCGCGCGCAGGCGGCCGCGGCGATCGCGCCGGCGCGCTGATCGGCCCGGGTCAACCCAGCGGCGCGGCGCAGTTCGAACAGAAGCGGGCCTGCAGCGCGGCCTCGGTGCCGCACTGGCTGCAATAGCGCCGCGCCGCCGGCGCCGTGGCCGGCGGCAACGCGGCCGCGGCGAACGGTGCCTGCAAGGCGGCGGCTGCCGGCGCGTCCTGCGCCGGCAGCAGCGCGCGCTCGCCGAGGTTGAGCGCGGCGATGCGCGCCTGGTCCTCGCCGCTCGTCGGCGCGACGAACACGCTCTGCCCGCGCGCGTAGTCGACCAGGTGGGCGCACAGCGCCTTGGCTTCCTTTTCGGTGCCGAACATCGCCGTCACCTGGCGGCGGTCGTCCTTGCCGAAGACCACCGACTCGATGCGCGCGCGCCAGACGCGCAGCGTCATCGCCTCGGTGCGCACGATGTTGTTCTCGGTGTTGAGCCGGCTGCTGAAGTTGTTGCCGGTGCCGATCCGGCTGGTCTGGTAGTTGCCCGCCATCTCGACCCAGACGAGCACGCTCTGGAAGTCGAAGCGGCCCCACAACCGTGCCGCCGACTTGAAGCAGAACGCGGCGACGAAGGCCAGGATCGTCGAGGTGCCGAGCAGCGAATAGCGGCCCGGCTGGCCGCCGGCGAGCGGGTCGAAGCCATGGACGAAGAGCAGCGCGCAGGCGACCGCGGCGAGCGTCAGCAGCGTCGCGTACAGGTCGAGCAGCAGCAGGCCGCGGTGGCGCCGTTCGGCGAGCGCGGCGCCGAAGCCCGGCGCCTTGGTGCCGGCCACCGGCAGCGGCTGGGTTTCCTCGAACAGCTCGCCACTGAAGCTGCCGCTGGGCGTGGCGGCCTGCGTCACCGGGTCGGTGCGCGCATAGCGGCGGTTCGGGATGCGCTCGGTCCATTCGCTCTGCAGCGTGCGGTCGAGCTCGTCCATCAGCGTGGCGGGCGGCGCGTTCATCGACAGCCGGACCTGCTCGACGCTGGCGCGCGTCTGCGGCGAGCCGTCGACCTGGGCCAGCACCGCGGCCATCGCCAGGCCGCAGGCGACGAGCGCCGCGACCAGCATCAGCGTGGTCTGCGGCGTCGGCGCGAAGCCGCCCAGCGACGGCAGCCGGCTGCCGACCAGCCCGATCGCGACCGGTCCGACGATGGCCACCACGATCAGGCCGACCAGCGACAGGCTGGTCAGTTTGGCGCGGCTGTCCGACAGCACCGGCTTGAGGATGAAGAAAGCGCCGAACAGCAAGTACAGCAGGCTGATCCAGGGCTGGGTGACCGGGTTGCCGAAGAGCAGGAACGAGACGCCGAAGCTCAGCAGCGTCGCGGCGACCGCGGCCAGGTTGAACATCGTGCGCTGGGCCAGCGCCTGCACGACCAACGGCGCGGTGATCAGCGTCGGCGCCCAGTTGTAGAGCAGGCCCTCGATCGCGCCCTGCGGCTCGGGGTAGGTCAGGCCGCCCTGGCGCAGGATCTCCTTGACGCCGTCACCGGCCTTCGAGCCGCCATAGGCGCCGGGGGCGATCTCCGGCGCCAGCGACGCGGGCCGGTTGCGGCCGAAGAAGAAGCGCAGCCGGCGTGCCGCGGTCGCGGCGCAGGCGATCCCGGCGAGCAGCATCGCGAAGCCGGTCGCGAGCGGCGCCGCCGCGTTGTGCAGCGACTCGCCCTGCAGCGCGTCGCGCGCCCAGGACAGGCTGACCACGCCGGCGACGACGAGGAGCGCGCCGCACAGCCAGAGCAGCGCGTTCTGCAGCCGGTACGGATTGGGCAGCTCGAGCAGCTTGGACTCGGAGCTGTAGTCGTAGGACATGCGGCCTCCCTCGTTCGTTCTTCGGCGAGCGAGCGCGCAGTTTAGTGGGCCCAGCCCCGGCTGCGCGCGGGTGCGTTCGGGGCGCGCGCGGCCGTTGAATGCGGTCGACGCTGGGGCGCTGATCAGACGCGCTCGAGAACCAGCGCGATGCCCTGGCCGACGCCGATGCACATCGTGCACAGCGCGTAACGGCCCCCGGTCCGATGCAGCTGGTTGATCGCGGTCGTGGCCAGCCGCGCGCCGCTGGCGCCGAGGGGGTGGCCGAGCGCGATCGCGCCGCCGTTCGGGTTGACGCGCGCGTCGTCGTCGGCCAGGCCCAGATCGCGCAGCACCGCCAGGCCTTGCGCGGCGAAGGCCTCGTTGAGCTCGATCACGTCGATCTGGCTCAAGGTCAGGCCGGTGAGTTCGAGCACCTTGCGCGTCGCCGGTGCCGGGCCGATGCCCATGACGCGCGGCGCCACGCCCGCGGTGGCCATGCCGACGATGCGCGCGCGCGGCGTCAGGCCGTGGCGCGCGGCGGCGGCCTCGCTCGCGACGAGCAGCGCGCAGGCGCCGTCGTTGACGCCCGACGCGTTGCCGGCGGTCACGGTGCCGTCGGCCTTGGCGATGGGCTTGAGCCGGGCGAGCGCTTCGAGCGAGGTCTCGCGCGGGTGTTCGTCGCTCGTCACGACGACCGGGTCGCCCTTCTTCTGCGGCAGCGTCACCGGGCAGATCTCGGCGTCGAAGAATCCCGCCTTCTGCGCCGCGACCGCCTTGCGCTGGCTCGCCAGCGCCATCCGGTCCTGCGCCTCGCGCGCTATGCCGAACTCGGCCGCCACGTTCTCGGCCGTCTCGGGCATCGAGTCGACACCGAACCGTTCCTTCATCAGCTTGTTGACGAAGCGCCAGCCGATCGTCGTGTCAAAGACGGCGTTGGCGCGACTGAACGCGCTCTCGGCCTTGGGCATCACGAAGGGTGCACGGCTCATGCTCTCGACGCCGCCGGCGATCAGCAGCTGCGCCTCGCCGGCCTTGATGGCGCGCGCGGCGGTGCCCAGTGCGTCGAGGCCCGAGCCGCACAGGCGGTTCACGGTCGCGCCGGGCACGTCGATCGGCAGCCCGGCGAGCAGCGCGGCCATGCGCGCGACATTGCGGTTGTCCTCGCCGGCCTGGTTCGCGCAGCCGAGGATCACGTCGCCGAGCGCCTGCCAGTCGACGCCCGGGTGGCGCGCCATCAGCGCGCGGATCGGGATCGCGGCCAGGTCGTCGGTGCGCACCGACGAGAGCGCGCCGCCGTAGCGGCCGAAGGGGGTGCGCTGCGCGTCGCAGACGAAGGCGTGTGGCATGGCGGGCTTTCTAGAAGAGGAGGGGCACGGCGGTCAGCGCCTGCAGCTCGGCGGGCGTGATCCCGTTGAAGGCTTCGACCAGCGTCACGCCGGCGGGGGTGATGTCGAGCACGGCGAGGTCGGTGTAGATGCGGCTCACGCAGCCGGCCGCGGTGAGCGGGTAGGTGCACGCAGGGACGATCTTGCTCTGGCCGGCCTTCGTCGTGTGCTCCATCATGACGAAAGTCTTCTTCGCGCCGATGGCCAGATCCATCGCGCCGCCGACGGCCGGGATCGCGCCCTCCTCGCCGGTGTGCCAATTGGCCAGGTCGCCGCCGGCGCTGACCTGGAACGCGCCGAGCACGCACAGGTCGAGGTGGCCGCCGCGCATCATCGCGAAGCTGTCGGCACTGTGGAAGTACGCGCCGCCGGGCAGCAGCGTGACGGGCTGCTTGCCGGCGTTGATGAGGTCGCGGTCCTCGAGCCCGGGGGCTGGGGCCGGGCCCATGCAGAGCAGGCCGTTCTCGCTGTGCAGGAAGACCTCGCGCTCGCGCGGCAGATGGTTGGCCACCAGCGTCGGCAGGCCGATGCCGAGGTTGACGCACGCGCCCTCGGCGATGTCGCGCGCCACGCGCGCGGCGAGCTGGTCGCGGCTCAGGCGCTGCATCGTCATGCAGCCCGCGCGAAGCCGGCCGGTCGCGGTACGCGCACGACGCGCTGCACGAAGAGGCCCGGTGTGACGACGTGCTCGGGGTCGAGTTCGCCGAGCTCGGCGAACTCGTGCACCGAGGCGATGGTGAGCTTGGCCGCCATCGCCATCACCGGGCCGAAGTTGCGCGCCGTCTTGCGGTAGACGAGGTTGCCCCAACGGTCGCCGCGCTCGGCGTGGATCAGCGCGACGTCGGCGTGGAGCGGGCTTTCGAGCACCTGCCAGCGGCCGTCGATGAAGCGCGTTTCCTTGCCCTTGGCCAGTTCGGTGCCGTGGCCGGTGGGCGTGAAGAAGCCGCCGATGCCGGCGCCGGCAGCGCGGATGCGCTCGGCCAGGTTGCCTTGCGGCACCAGTTCGAGCTCGATCTTGCCGGCCCGGTACAGGCCGTCGAAGACCTGCGAGTCGGCCTGGCGCGGGTACGAGCAGACGATCTTGCGCACGCGGCCGGCCTTGAGCAGCGCGGCCAGCCCGGTCTCGCCGTTGCCGGCGTTGTTGTTGACGATCGTCAGGTCGCGCGCGCCTTGTGCGATCAGGGCGTCGATGAGTGCGGCCGGCTGCCCGGCGCCGCCGAAGCCGCCGATCATCACGGTCGCGCCGTCTTCGATGCCGGACAAGGCAGCCTCAGGGTCGGGGAATCGCTTGTCGATCATGGGTGTGGCCCGCTGCCGCTGCGTTTGAAGTTCGCATACAGAACACGCGTGCGTTATTTGAACATCTTAGGCGGCCCGCCCTTGCGCCGCAACATTGGTTCAAGTCGGGGCCGATGGCGGCCGAAATGGCATGGAGGCGCTGAACGCCTCAATCCGAACACCTTCTGGAATCCGCGATGTCGCCAACGGTTGCCGTGCACGAGCTGCGAGTGGGCATGTACGTCCACCTCGACCTGGGCTGGATGGCGCACCCGTTTCCCCTGTCGAGCTTTCGCATCACCTCGGCCGAGCAGATCGACACCATCCGCGGCCTGGGCCTGAAGCAGGTGCGCTGGGTCCCCGAGAAGAGCGAGTTGCCCGACAGCGAGCCGCCCACCGGGGCCGGCTCGTGGACGATGACGATGGAGAGCCAGCCGCCGACCGAACCGGTCGAGACGGCCGAGCAGCTGGCCGCGCGCGAGCGCCGCGAACGCCTGGCCGCGCAGCGGGCCTCGGCCCAGCTCTGCGAGCGCCAGTACGCCGAGGCCGGCCGCGCATGGCGCGAGGCGGCCGACGCGGTGACGGCGCGGCCCGAGCTGGCGCGCGCGAACACCGAGGCGCTGACGCGCTCGCTGCTCGACAAGATGCTGATCGACGGCGAGATGAGCATCCGGCTGCTGTCCAGCAGCGCCGGCGATCGTGCCACCGCGCATGCACTGAACGTCGCGGTGATCTCGCTGCTGATGGGGCGCAGCTTCGGCCTCGGCGCCGACGAGATGCTCGACCTCGGCGTCGGCGCGCTGATGCACGACGTCGGCAAGCTCGACGTCATCGACCGGCTGCGCCACCTCGACGAGCGCTTCAGCAGCGCCGAGGTCAACGCCTACCGCGAGCATGTCGCGGCCGGCGTCGCCCATGGCCGCCGGATGGGGCTCGCGCCGGGTGCGCTGCTGGTGCTGGCCCAGCACCACGAACACGCCGACGGCAGCGGTTTCCCGCTCAAGGTCGGCGCCGACCGGATGTCCACCGCGGCGCGCATCGTGGCCCTCGTCAATCGTTACGACAACCTGTGCAACCCGCCGGTGCTGGCGCGCGCGCTCACGCCGCACGAAGCGGTGTCGACGCTGTTCGCGCAAAGCCGCGCCAAGTACGACGCGACGATCCTGAACGCCTTCATCCGGATGATGGGCGTCTACCCGGCCGGCTCGGTGGTGCAGCTCACCGACGACCGCTACGCGATGGTGGTGGGCGTCAACTCGTCGCGCCCGCTCAAGCCGCGCGTGCTCGTGCACGACGCGTGCGGCGCGCGCGACGAGGCGCTGCTGCTCGACCTGGAGGCCGCACCCGATCTCGGCATCCGGCGCAGCCTGAACCCGCAGAAGCTGCCGCCGGCGGCGCTGGAATACCTGGCGCCGCGGCCGCGCGTGTCCTACTTCTTCGAGCCGGCGCCGGTCGAGGCGCGGCCGAGGGCCAGCGAGGCCTTCGCGTGACCGAAAGCCCGGCCTGGGACGCCCTCGTCGACAGCCTGCCGCAGGCCACCTGGGTGGTCGCGCTGGACACGCGCGCGGTGGTCGCGGCCAATCGCGCCGCGGCCGCGCTGCTCGGCCGGCCGCAGGCCGGGCTGGTGGGCGAGCGCGCCGACGAGCTGGTGGCGACGCCGGAGGACCTGGCCTACTGGGACGCGGCCGCGGCCGGCAAGGTGGACGCGCTGATGTCGGACACCGTGTTCTGCACCGCCGACGGGCGCACCGTCCATGCCGAGCGCAGCATCCGTGCCGTCGCCGCGGCCGACGGTGGCGCGCCGCGCCACTGCGTCGTGACGCTGACCGACCGCAGCGCGCAATGGCAGACCGAGAGCGAGCGCGAGCTGCTCGTCGCCGAGCTGCAGGCGACGCTGGAGTCCACCGCCGACGGCATCCTGGTGACCGACCTCGCCGGCCGGGTGCGTGCCTTCAACCGCTGCTTCGCGCAGCAATGGGGCATCCCCGAGGACCTGTTGATCGAGCGCAACGACATCGCGGTGTTCGACTGGATGCGGCGCAGCGTGGTCGACCCCGGCGCCTACGAGCGCCGACTGCTCGCGCTGCAGCAATCGACGTTGCTCGCCACCACCGAGCGGCTCGAGCTGCTCTCGGGACCGGTGCTCGAACGCGTCTCGCGCCCGCTGTGCAGCCGCGGTCGACCGCAGGGCCGCGTCTATTCGTTCCGCGACCTGAGCGCGCGGCTGGCGGCCGACCAGCGCATCGAGGAGATGGCGGTCACCGACGCCTTGACCGGGCTGCCCAACCGGCGCCAGCTCGCCGAGCGCGTGGCCGCCGCGGCGACGCGCGCGCGGCATGACGGCCAGGGCTTCGCGCTGCTCGTCGCCGACCTCGACCGCTTCCGCCAGATCAACGACAGCCTGGGCCACGAGATCGGCGACCGCGTGCTGCTCGAGGCCGCCCGACGCATCCAGGGCTGCATGCGGCAGAACGACGTGCTGGCGCGCATCGGCGGCGACCAGTTCGCGATCCTCGTCCACGACGCCGATGCCGCGGCCGCCGAGGCCACCGCGCGCCGTGTCCTCAACGTCGTCGCCCAGCCCTGCAGCGTCGAGGGCGCGCAGTTCACGCTGACCTGCAGCATCGGCGTCGCGCTGTGCCCTCTGCACGGGCAGACGATGGACGAGCTGGCGCGCCGCGCCGAGACCGCGATGCGCGCGGTCAAGGCCGGCGGCCGGGCGAGCTTTCGCTTCCACCAGGTGCGCAACGAGGTCGACCTGCGCTCGCACATGCGCATGGACCACGCGATGCGCCAGGCGCTCGTCAGCGGCCGCTTCCGGCTGCACTACCAGCCGCAGGTGCGCCTGTCCGACGGCGCGCTGGTCGGCGCCGAGGCGCTGATCCGCTGGCGCGACCCCGAGCTGGGCGAGGTCTCGCCGGCGCGCTTCATCGCCGTCGCCGAGGACAGCGGTTTCATCGTGCCGATCGGCGACTGGGTGCTGTCGCAGGCGGTGCGCCAGGCCACGCTGTGGCACGAGAGCGGGCGCGGCGTGACGGTCGCCGTCAACGTGTCGGCGCTGCAGTTCCAGCAGGCCCAGTTCGTCGACCGCGTCGCCAGCGTGCTGGCCGTCAGCGGGCTGCCGCCGCATTTGCTGGAGCTGGAACTGACCGAGTCGATCCTCGTGCGCGACGCCGACGAGGCGCTGCAGCGCCTGCACGCGCTGGCCCGGCTGGGCGTGCAGTTGTCGATCGACGACTTCGGCACCGGCTACTCGAGCCTGGCTTACCTGAAGCGTTTCCCGATCGGCAAGCTCAAGATCGACCGCAGCTTCGTCAAGGGCCTGCCCCACGACGAAAGCGACGCCGGCATCGTCAGCGCGATCCTGCAGATGGCGCGCGCGCTTGGGCATGAAGGTCATCGCCGAAGGCGTCGAGACCGAGCTGCAGCGCCAGTTCCTGCTCGACGCCGGCTGCGACGAGTTCCAGGGCTTCCTCTACGCGCAGGCGCTCGACACCCTCAGCTTCGAGCGACACCTGCCCGCCCCGGCGCCGCTGCACACGCCGGTACCCGCATTGCCGCAGGTATCGGCCCGCCCGCACATCCGGCTCGTTCGCTGATCCTCGGATAACCGCGTCTTGCGCTCGGTGCCACGCATTCCGTACAGTGCGTGCGACGGGAGGTGCACGGCCCATGTTCGAGAGTCTCGTTGCTGAACGCATCGCCGGCCTGGAAGGCCCGGCCGCCGGTTCGCTGGCCGTCGTGCTGCCGGGCGGCCGGCGCATCGGACCGGCCGATGCGCCGGTGCTGCTGCGGCTGCAAAGCCTGCGGCCCATCCTGCACCTGGCCACCGGCCAGATCGGCCTGCTCGCGCGCGACTGCGTCGAGGGGCGGATCGACATCGAGGGCCCGCTGCGCCGCGTCTTCGACATCGCCGCCGGGCTGATGAAGGACGACCCGACGCACGGCGGCGGCGGCGGTCTGGTCGGCCGGCTGCTGTCGCATTGGCGGCACCGGCCGAGCGCCGATGCGCGCCAGGTCCAGGCCCACTACGACGTCTCCGACGACTTCTACGCACTCTGGCTGGACCCGCGGCGCGTCTATTCCTGCGCCTACTACCGCGACCCCGCGATGGCGCTGGCCGCGGCGCAGGAGGCCAAGCTCGACCACATCTGCCGCAAGCTGATGCTGCATCCCGGCGAGCGCTTCCTGGACATCGGCGCCGGCTGGGGCGCCTTGCTGCTGTGGGCGGCCGAGCATTACGGCGTGCAGGCGACCGGCATCACGCTGTCGAAGAACCAGCACGCGCACGTGAACCGGCTGATCGAGGAACGCGGCCTGCAGGGCCGCGTGCGCATGCTGCTGCTCGACTACCGCGCGCTGCCCGAGGACGAGCCCTGGGACAAGGTCGCCTCGGTGGGCATGTTCGAGCATGTCGGCCGCGCGCGCCTGCCGGACTACTTCGCCAAGATCCGCCGCCTGCTCGCCCCCGGGGGGCTGCTGCTGAACCACGGCATCACCGCCGGCGGCACGCGCAACGCGCAGCTCGGCGCCGGCATCGGCGACTTCGTCGAACGCTACATCTTCCCCGGTGGCGAGTTGCTGCACGTCTCGCACGTGCTGCGCGTGCTCGCCGAGCAGGGGCTCGAAGGCGTCGACATCGAGAACCTGCGCCCGCATTACGCGAAGACGCTGTGGGCCTGGTCGGACGCGCTCGAAGCGCGCCTGCCCGAAGCGCGCGCGATCACCGGCGAGCGCATCGTGCGCGCCTATCGGCTGTACCTGGCCGGCAGCGCGATGGGGTTCGAGCGCGGCTGGCTGTCGCTGCACCAGATGCTGGTCGCGCGGCCGACCGGCCGCGTCGGCGAGGGCGCGTTGCGCGGCGCACAATCGGCGTTTCCGTTCAACCGCCAGTACATCTACGAGACGGGATCGCGATGATCTACAAGTTCAAGAGTCCGGCCGACGGTGACGTGATCATGCTCGGCGACAACGGCGACCAGTTGTTGCGCCTGATCGGCCGCGAGCCGGCGGCCCAGGGCATCATCGAGCCCGCGCGCATGGCCGAGGCGATTGCCGCCCTCGAGGCTGCCGTCGCCGCCGACGAGGTTCCGGCCGACGACGACGGCCCCGATGCGAGCGTCGCGCTGCGCCAGCGGGTCTGGCCGATGGTCGAGATGCTGCGCCGCTCGCTGGCGGCGAAGGTGCCGGTGGTCTGGGGCGTCTGACGAGCAACCACGAAGGAATCAGCACGATGAGACTCTGGAGCGACAGCTGGACGAACGGCGACCGCATCCCCGCGCGCTACGCCGCCGGCCGGCTGGAGGCCGCCGCAGGCGTCGCCTTCGGCGACAACCTCAACCCGCACCTGGCCTGGAGCGAGGTGCCGGCGGACGCGAAGTCGATGGTCCTGATCTGCCATGACTTCGACGTGCCCAGCCGCGGCGACGACGTCAACCAGAACGACCGCGAGGTGCCGGCCGACCTGCCGCGGGTCGACTTCTTCCACTGGGTGCTGGTCGATCTGCCGCCGCGGCCGACGGTGATCGCCGAAGGCGAGTTCAGCCGCGGCTTCACCGCGCGCGGCAAGTCCGGCCCGGCCACGCTGCACGGCGCCCGCCATGGCCTGAACGACTACACCGGCTGGTTCGCCGGCAACCCCGAGATGGCCGGCCGCTACTTCGGCTACGACGGTCCGTTCCCGCCCTTCAACGACTCGCTCGTCCATCACTACGTGTTCACGCTCTACGCGTTGTCGCTGACGCGGCTGCCGATCGAGGGCGATTTCACCGGCGCCCAGGTGCGCGCCGCGCTCGCCGGTCACGTGCTGGCCGAGGCCACCTTCTCGGGCACCTACACGCTGAACCGGCGTTTGCTCGCGTTGCAGGCCTGAGCGCGGGTCCGCAGTGCAGACAGCGACCCGGCTGCTGGCCATCCGCCACGGCCAGACCGCCTGGAACGTGGACTCGCGCATCCAGGGTCAGCTCGACATTCCGCTCGACGAACACGGCCGCTGGCAGGCCGAGCGCTTGGCGCAGGCGCTCGCCGGCGAAGGCGTGGACGCGATCTACAGCAGCGACCTGCAGCGCGCCGCCGGCACGGCCGCCGCGGTGGCGCGGACCACCGGCGTGCCGCTCGTCACCGATCCGGCCCTGCGCGAGCGTGCGTTCGGCGAGTTCGAGGGCCAGACCTTCGCCGAGATCGAACGGCGCTGGCCCGAGGCGGCGGCACGCTGGCGCCGACGCGAGAGCGACTTCGGCCCTGGCGGCGGCGAGACGCTGAGCGTGTTCTACGAGCGCAGCGTCGATGCTGCCGAACGCCTGGCGCAGCGCCATCCGGGGCAGACGGTGGTGCTGGTCGCGCACGGCGGCGTCCTCGACTGCCTGTACCGAGCGGCCACCCGCGTCGCGCTCGATGCGCCGCGCACCTGGCAGCTCGGCAACGCAAGCATCAACCGCCTGCTTCGGAGCGAGCAGGGGCTGGTGCTGGTCGGCTGGAACGACGCCGGGCACCTCGAGGTCTGATCGAACGACGCAGAACTGATCGTCGCGACGGGCGAGTGGTGCGAGTCACGACGCGTCTACAAGTTTCTCCGCGCTTTCCTGCCCGGGGTTTACCGCAGGGTCACAAAGCGGGCCGATCTGCCTAGACTCGCGTCCTTCCCGTTGAACGTCGTTCATCGGGTTGAACGAGCGGCGCACCGCGATCGCGGTCCGGACGCCGACGACGAATCATGAAAGCCACCCTCGCATTGACTGCTGCTGCTCCGGCCCGTGCCCACGCCGTGCCCGATGTCCGACGGACGTCCGGTGAACGGCTGGTGCCGTCCGTGCAGCGCGCGATCGCGCTGCTCGACCGGCTGGCCCAGCAGCGCGAGCCGATGTCGCTGGCGCGCCTGGTGATGGAGTTGTCGCTGCCCAAGAGCAGCGTGCACAGCCTGTGCAACACCTTGGCCAGCCTGGGCTATCTGCACCGCCAGGCCGACGGCGCCTTCCGCATCGGGCCGCGCGTGATGACGCTGGCCGGCGCCTTCGTCGCCGGCACCGGCGTGGCGCGGGAGTTCCACGCGCTGTGGGAAGCCGCCGGGCGCGGCTCTCGAGGAAACGGTCGTGCTGTCGGTGCTGAGCGGAACCGAGGTCGTCTACATCGGCGTGCACAACGGCGACCGGCCGCTCGGCCTGGCGTTCAGCGTCGGCATGCGGCTGCCGGCCCACCTGGCGGCCACCGGCAAGGCGCAGCTCGCGCACCTGCCGGCCGAATCGGTGCGCGACGCCTTCGAGGGCATCGCGCTGCCCAGCCTCACCCGCCACGGGCCGCGCCGGCTGGGCACGCTGCTGACCGAGCTGGAGCAGACGCTGCAGCGCGGCTATGCGGTCGACGACGAAGGCGTGCGCGAGGGCGTCTACTGCATCGCCGCGCCGGTCTTCGACGCCTCGGCGCGGGCCGTCGCCGGCGTCGGCGTGTGCGTGCACAAGTCCATGCTCGGCGCCGATGGCGGGGTGCGCCACCGCGACGCGCTGCTGCGCCTCGCGCAGCAGCTCACCCAGCGATTGGGCGGACCGGCATCGCCAGCGCCGCCGTCGGCGCGCGGCGCCCGCGGCGCGAGCAGGAGGTCTTCATGAACGACGAAGCGACGATCCTGGAGACGCGCGCGCTGACCAAGGAATTCCGCGGCTTCGTCGCCGTGAACCAGGTCGACCTGCGCGTGCGTCGCGGCAGCATTCATGCGCTGATCGGCCCGAACGGCGCGGGCAAGACGACCTGCTTCAACCTGCTGACGAAGTTCCTGCCGCCCAGTTCCGGGCAGATCCTTTTCGACGGCCACGACATCACCGGCGCATCGCCGGCACAGATCGCGCGTCGCGGCGTGATCCGCTCGTTCCAGATCTCGGCCGTGTTCCCGCACATGACGGTGCTGCACAACGTGCGCGTCGCGCTGCAGCGCGCGCTCGGCAGCTCGTTCCACTTCTGGAAGGGCGAGGCCTCGCTCGCCGTCCTCAACGAGCGCGCGATGGAACTGCTGACCCAGGTCGACCTGGCCGATTTCGCCGACACGATGACGGTCTCGCTGCCTTACGGCCGCAAGCGCGCGCTGGAGATCGCCACCACGCTGGCGATGGAGCCCAAGCTGATGCTGCTCGACGAACCGACGCAAGGCATGGGCCACGAGGACGTGGACCGCGTGAAGGCGCTGATCAAGCAGGTCTCGGCGAACCGCACGATCCTGATGGTGGAGCACAACATGAGCGTGGTCTCCGACCTCTGCGACACGATCACCGTGCTCGCGCGCGGCAACGTGCTCGCCGAAGGCCCGTATGCCGAGGTCTCGCGCAACCCCGACGTGGTGCAGGCCTACATGGGCAGCGCCGACGCCGAACTCGCCGGAGCGCATGGATGAGCCCGCAGCGTTTCCCGAGGGCGAATTCCCGCCTGGCCGGACGGCGCGCGGCGCCAAGGGTGTCCCGATGAACGCCGTCGCCGAAGAGCGCCCCCGCGCCGACACCGTCGCCGGTGCCGCGCCGATGCTCCAGCTCGCCGGGCTGCAGGCCTGGTACGGCGAGTCGCACATCCTGCACGGCGTGGACCTGACGGTGCACGAGGGCGAGGTCGTCACGCTGCTCGGCCGCAACGGCGCCGGTCGCACGACGACGATGCGCGCGATCATGGGCCTGGTCGACACCCGAAAGGGCTCGATCCGCGTCCACGGCACCGAGACCGATCGCCATGGCGCCGCACCAGGTGGCGCGGCTGGGCGTGGGCTACTGCCCGGAAGAGCGCGGCATCTTCTCGGGCCTGTCCACCGAAGAGAACCTGCTGCTGCCGCCCCGCGTGGGCTCGCGCGACGCCGCCGGCATGAGTCTGGACGAGATCTACGCGATGTTCCCCAACCTCGCCGAGCGGCGCAACAGCCAGGGCACGCGGCTGTCCGGCGGCGAGCAGCAGATGCTGGCCGTGGCGCGCGTCCTGCGCACCGGTGCGCGGCTGCTGCTGCTCGACGAGATCTCCGAAGGCCTGGCGCCGGTGATCGTGCAGGCGCTCGCGACGATGATCCGCACGCTGCGGGCCAAGGGTTACACGATCGTGATGGTCGAGCAGAACTTCCGCTTCGCCGCACCGCTGGCCGACCGCTTCTACGTGATGGAGCACGGCCGCATCGTGCAGCAGTTCGCGCAAGGCCAGTTGGCCGCCAACATGGCGATGCTGCGCGAGTACCTCGGCGTTTGACCCGCCGCTTTTCAACGCAAGGAGACTGAATGAAACTGAAGCTCAACATTCTCGCCGCCGCCTGCGGTCTGGCCCTGGCCGCCACCCTGGGCGCCACGGTCGCGCGCGCGGCCGGCAACGAGGTCGTGATCGGCGACATCGACGACTTGTCCGGCGTCTACGCCGACGTGATCGGTGAAGGCGGCATCGCCGCGGCCAAGATGGCGATCGCCGACTTCGGTGGCAGCGTGCTCGGCAAGAAGATCGTGCTGCTCACGGCCGACCACCAGAACAAGCCCGACCTCGGCGCGTCGAAGTTCCGCGAATGGGCCGACCAGAGCGGCGTCAACATGATCCTCGGCGGCTCCAACACCGGGGTCTCGATCGCGATGGCCAAGGTCGCCGCGGCGAAGAAGGTGCCGTTCATCGCGATCGGCGCCGCCGGCGCTTCGCTGACGAACCAGGACTGCACGCCGTACACGGTGCACTACGCCTACGACACCACCTCGCTGGCCAACGGAACGGCCAGCACGCTGGTCAAGGAAGGCGGCAAGAACTGGTACTTCCTGACCGCCGACTACGCGTTCGGGACCCAGTTGCGCGACGCCGCGACCAAGGTCGTCGTCGCCAACGGCGGCAAGTCGCTGGGCGAGGTGCGCGTGCCGCTGGCGACCTCGGACTTCTCGTCCTTCCTGCTCCAGGCGCAAGGCTCGGGCGCGCAGGTGCTCGGCCTGGCCAATGCCGGCGGCGACTTCACGAATTCGCTGAAGGCGGCGCAGGAGTTCGGCATCACCAAGACCATGAAGCCGGCCGCGCTGCTGGCCTTCATCAGCGACATCCACAGCCTGGGCCTGAAGACCGCCCAGGGCCTGGTGCTGACGACCGGCTGGTACTGGGACCTGAACCCCGAGACCCGCGCGTGGGCCAAGCGCTACTTCGACGTCATGAAGAAGGAGCCGACGATGAACCAGGCGGCCTACTACTCGGCGACGATGAACTACCTGAAGGCGGTGAAGGCGATCGGCACGACCGACTCCGACAAGGTCATGGCCGAGATGAAGAAGATGAAGATCAACGACTTCTTCGTCAAGGGCGGCTACGTTCGCAGCGACGGCGTGATGATCCACCCGATGTACGTGATGCAGGTCAAGACGCCGGCCGAGTCCAAGTACCCCTGGGACTACTACAAGGTGTTGAAGACGATGCCCGGCGAGGAAGCCTTCGGCCCCGTCACCGGACTGTGCCCGTTCGCCAAGAAGTGACCGTCAAGGTCTGACGCACTGCCGGTGGGCGCAGCCCGCGCCCGCCGGCCACCCCGACATCCATTCTCGACATGACCGAAGTCTTCGGCTATCCGTTGCCGGTGATCCTGGGCCAGCTGATGCTGGGCCTGGTGAACGGCTCGTTCTACGCCATGCTCAGCCTGGGCCTGGCCGTCATCTTCGGTCTGCTCGGCGTCGTCAACTTCGCGCACGGCGCCTTCTACATGCTCGGTGCCTACGCCGCCTACGTCGGCCTGAATTCGCTGGGCATCAACTACTGGTTCGCGCTCGTGCTGTCGCCGCTGGCGGTGGGCCTTCTGGGCATCGTGCTCGAGCGGCTGCTGCTGCGCCACCTCTACAAGCTCGACCCGCTGTACGGTCTGCTGCTGACCTTCGGCCTGGCGCTCATCGCCGAGGGCGTGATGCGCGACCACTTCGGTTCGTCCGGCCAGTCCTACCCGGTACCCGACGCGCTGCAAGGCGTGTTCAACCTCGGCTTCATGATCCTGCCGATCTACCGCGCGTGGGTCATCTTCGCGTCCTTGTTCGTCTGCTTCACGACCTGGTTCGTCATCGAGCGCACGCGGCTGGGCTCGACGCTGCGCGCAGCGACCGAGAACCCGAAGCTGGTGCAGGCCTTCGGCATCAACGTGCCGGTCATCGTGATGGCCACCTACGGCGCCGGCGTCGGGCTGGCAGCGCTGGCCGGGGTGTTGTCGGCGCCGGTGATCCAGGTCACGCCGCTGATGGGCAGCTCGCTGGTGATCGTGGTCTTCGCCGTCGTCGTCATCGGCGGCATGGGATCGATCTTCGGCGCCATCGTCAGCGGGCTCGCCCTCGGCATGGTCGAGGGGCTGACCAAGGTCGTCTACCCGGAGGCCTCGACGATCGTCGTCTTCGTGATCATGGCCGTGGTGCTGATGCTGCGCCCGGCCGGCCTGTTCGGCAGGGGTTGATTCATGCGAGCCTCGACGATCGGCTATGCCGCCTGCGCCCTGCTCGCCCTGGCGGTGCCTGCCCTGGGCATCTACCCGGTGTTCGCGATGCAGCTGCTGTGCTTCGCGATGTTTGCCTGCGCCTTCAACCTGCTGCTCGGCTTCTCGGGCATGCTGTCCTTCGGCCACGCGGCCTTCTTCGGCCTGGCGTCGTACATCACCAGCTGGCTCGTCACCGCGCACGGCTGGAACGCGGTCGAGAGCATCGGGGCCGGCGTCGGCTCCGCCGCGCTGCTCGGCCTGGTGATCGGCGCGATCGCGATCCGCCGCCAGGGCATCTACTTCGCGATGACCACGCTGGCGCTCGGCCAGCTCGTCTACTTCGTCTGCCTGCAAGCGCCGTTCACCGGCGGCGAGAACGGCATCCAGGGCGTGCATCGCGGCAGCCTGCTGGGCCTGGTCTCGCTGCGCCCGGACGTGAACATGTACTACTTCGTGCTCGCGGTGTTCGTCGCGGTGTTCCTCTTCATCCGCCGCATCGTCAACTCGCCCTACGGCCAGGTGCTCAAGGCGATCCGCGAGAACGAGCCGCGCGCCGTTTCGCTGGGCTACGAGGTGAACCGCTACAAGCTGCTCGCGTTCGTGCTGTCGGCGGGGATTGCCGGCCTGGCCGGCTCGCTGAAGGCGCTCACGCTCGGCCTGGCCTCGCTGACCGACGTGCTGCAGGGCACCTCGGGCGAGGTCATTCTGATGACGCTGCTCGGGGGCACGGGAACCTTCTTCGGCCCGGTGCTCGGCGCCGGCATCGTGACCACGCTGCAGCAGTACCTGTCCGACCGCGTCGGCGACTGGGTCACGGTGATCATCGGCGCGATCTTCGTCGCCTGCGTGATGGCCTTCCGGCGCGGCATCGTCGGCGAGATCGTGGCCTGGCAGGAGCGGCGCGCGAAGCGCTGAGGCGGCTGGCGCGCTGGCGCGGGCCCCCGGTCCGGCGGGTCAGCCGGCGCTGCCGAACAGGTCTGCCGCGCGCTGCGGCATCGCCAGCCCCAGGTGGCGCCAGGCGGCGAGCGTCGCGATGCGCCCGCGCGGCGTGCGCTGCAGGTAACCCTGCTGGATGAGGTAGGGCTCGATCACGTCCTCGATCGTGCCGGCCTCTTCGCCGATCGCCGCCGCCACGTTGTCCAGCCCGACCGGGCCACCGTCGAAGCGGTGGATCACCGCCTCGAGCAGCTTGCGGTCCATCACGTCGAAGCCCTGCGGGTCGACGTCCAGCATCTTCAGCGCCAGGTCGGCGACGCGCGCATCGATGCGACCGTCGCCCTTGACCTGCGCATAGTCGCGCACCCGGCGCAGCAGACGGTTCGCGATGCGCGGCGTGCCGCGCGAGCGGCGCGCGATCTCCAGCGCGCCGGCCGCGTCGGTGGGCACGTTCAACAGGCCGGCCGAACGCGTGACGATGCGGGTCAGTTCCTCGGCGCTGTAGAACTCCAGCCGCGCGACGATGCCGAAGCGGTCGCGCAGCGGGTTCGTCAGCATGCCCGCGCGGGTGGTCGCACCGACCAGCGTGAACGGCTGCAGGTCGAGCTTGATCGAGCGCGCGGCCGGGCCCTCGCCGATCATGATGTCGATCTGGTAGTCCTCCAGCGCCGGGTAGAGGATTTCCTCGACCACCGGGCTCAGCCGATGGATCTCGTCGATGAAGAGGACGTCGTTCTTCTCGAGGTTGGTCAGGATCGCGGCCAGGTCCTTCGGCTTTTCCAGCACCGGACCGCTGGTCTGACGCAGGTTCACGCCCAACTCGTTGGCGATGATGTGGCTGAGCGTCGTCTTGCCCAGCCCCGGCGGGCCGAACAGCAGCACATGGTCCATCGCCTCGCTGCGGCCGCGCGCGGCGTGGATGAAGATCTCGAGCTGCTCGCGCGCCTTCGCCTGGCCCACGTAGTCGGCCAGTCCTTTGGGCCGCAGCGCGCGCTCGATCGCTTCCTCGTTGGCCGACGCGGGGGCGGCGCTGATCACGCGCGCGCTGCGCGTGGCATCGAAGTCGTCGGTCTGGATCGCCATGGATCGATTATGACCAGCGGCTACACTGCGCCCCGCCATGTTCGACCGCCTGCGCCGCTGCCGTCTCGCCGTCTGGCTCGCGTTCACCGCGATCGCCGCGGTGGCGCTGATGCCGACCGTCGCGAGCGCGCTCGCCCGCAGCGGCGACGTCACCGAGGTCTGCACGCCGGCGGGGATGAAGCTCGTCGCGCTCGGGACGGGGCAGGCCGACGACCGGCCGCAACCCGCGGGCGCGGCACTGCACCTGAACCACTGCCCGTTCTGCGGCGGCGCGTTCGGTGCGCTGGGCATGCCGGCGGCACCGCTGGTGCTGTCGCTGCAGCCGCCGGCACCGGCCTTTGGCGCCACCGACCGCTACGCGCGGCCCTCGCTGCGCCAGGCCTGGGCGATGGCGCGGCCGCGCGCCCCGCCCCGTTCGGCCTGACGAACGATCCCCCGGCGCCACCGCGCCGCGTTGATTCCGGCCCGTCGCGCCGTGGCGGCGGGACGCCATGAAGTCGCTGGACTTCGACCCCTTGATTCAGGAACGACATCGTGAAGACCTTTCCCCTCCTCGCCGCGGCCCTTTTCGCCCTCGCCGCCGGCAGCACCTTCGCCCAGACCACCGTCAAGGACGCCTGGGTCCGCGGCACCGTGCCGCAGCAGCAGGCCAGCGGCCTGTTCGCCGAGATCACGTCGACGAAGGGCGGCCGTCTCGTCGCCGTCTCTTCGCCGGTCGCCGCCGTCGTCGAGATCCACGAGATGGCGATGGAAGGCAACGTGATGAAGATGCGCGCGCTGCCCGACGGCCTGCCGCTGCCGGCCGGCAAGACCGTCACGCTCGCGCCCGGCGGCTACCACGTGATGCTGATGGGCCTGAAGCAGCAGCTCAAGGCCGGCGACAAGGTGCCCTTCACGCTGACCGTCGAGGACGCCGACAAGACGCGCGAGACGATCAAGATCGAGGCGCCGGTGCGTGCACTGGGAATGGCCCCGGGTGGGCCCATGAAGATGGATTAGTGCTGGCTCAGGCCTGCCCGCCTTCGCGCAACGGCAGCCGGCGTGCCAGCCAGCGCGCCAGCAGGTAGCTGGCGCCGACCACCGCGACGACGACGGCGCCAGGCAGCAGTTCGGCGCCGTCGACGCTGGCGTCCAGCGCCGGTGCCATCAGCCGCGCGATGCCGAGCGCGCCGACGAGCAGGCTGACGGCGGCCACCGCGAGGCCCATCACGCGCGACGCGCGCGCGGCCATCGCGTCGGCACGGTCGAGCAGGCGCGAGATCCACAGGCCGTTCAGCCCGTCGGTGGCGAGCATGCCCAGCACGAACAGCGCGCCCAGGCCGAGCGCATGCGCGACGCCGCCGAAATGGCGCGCCGACAGCGCGAACAGCGCGGCCTGGCCGACGGTGTCGAACGACAGCGCGAACAGCATGCCCACCGGCGCCGCGAGCCAGGGTCGGCCGGCGAGCCGGCCGCGCGCGAGCCAGCGGCTCTTCAGCCCGACCAGCGGCACGCTGCCGTCGGGGTGGGCGGCGAGCACGGCGTGCAGGTTGGCGGTGCCGAGCAAGAGCAGGAAGGCGATCGAGATCCAGGCGCCGCTCAGGCCCAGCCAGGTCGGCGTGGACCAGCGCGTGCTGGCCGCGCCGACGACGAGCGCGACCGCCATCACGACGGCGCCGTGGCCGAGCGAGAACAGCGTGCCGCACCAGCGCGCGCGCGGCGCGCCGGCGCGTGCGTTGACGCGCGTCAGCCCGTCGATCGCGGCCAGGTGGTCGGCGTCGAAGCCGTGGCGCAGCCCGAGCAGGAAGACCACCGCGCACAGCGCGAGCCAGTCGTGCGGCAGCTCGTTCATGCCGGCCGCCGCAGCGCTATTTGTTGAGCGCCTTCAGCGCCAGCTTGATGCCGTCGCCGACCGCGACGCCGGCGGGCAGCGCCTTCAGCGCGGCCGCGGCCTCGCGCTCGTTGTAGCCGAGCGCGATCAGCGCCTGGACGATGTCGCTGCCGGCGTCGCCGACGGCGGCGGCCGGTGCGCCCAGGTCGGGGGCGAGCTTGTCCTTCAACTCGAGCAGCAGCCGCTCGGCGGTCTTCTTGCCGATGCCCGGCACCTTCACCAGGCGCGCGCTGCTCTGCTGCGCGACGGCCTGCGACAGCTCGGCCACCGACAGGCCGGACAGGATCGCGAGCGCGGTGCGCGGGCCGACGCCGCTGATCTTGACGAGCAGCCGGAAGGTCGCGCGCTCGGCGGTGGTGAGGAAGCCGAACAGCACCTGCGCGTCCTCGCGCACGACGAAATGGGTCAGCAGCGTGACGCGCTCGCCCAGCGCCGGCAGGTTGTAGAAGCTGCTCATCGGCACGTCGATCTCGTAGCCGACACCGTTGACGTCGACGAGCACGAGCGGGGGCGACTTCTCCGCGAGCAGCCCGGTGATGCGTCCGATCATGGACGCATTATGGTGGGGCGGTCCGGCCGCGGCTCAGCCGAACAGCCCGAGCCGCTGCGCCTCGAGCGCCGCCTCGGCGCGCGAGCTGACGTTGAGCTTGCGGTAGATCTGCTTGACGTAGTCGGCGATCGTGTGCCGACTCAGGCCGAGCTGGACGCCGATCTCGGGCAGCGTGTAACCCTTGGCCACGCGCAGCAGGACTTCGCTCTCGCGGTCGGTGAGCGAGACATGCGGCAGCAGCGAGGCCTGCGGCTTGGCCTTGGCGCTGAAATGCGCCATCACGCGGCGCGCGATCGACGGCGACAGCGGCGGCTCGCCCTGGCTGATGCGCTGCAGCTGCTCGGCGATCAGCTCGCGCGGCTGCTCCTTCAGGATGTAGCCGAAGGCGCCCGCCTGCAGCGCCGGGAACAGGTGCTCGTCGTCGTCGTGGATCGTGACCACCACCGACTGCACCTCGGGCTGCGTCTCGCGCAGCTTGGCGACCACGGCGACGCCGCTGCCGTCGGGCAGGCCGAGGTCGATCAGCGCGAGGTCGAACTTCAGCGCGCTCACCAGCGACAGCGCGTCGTGCACGCGCGCGCTCTCGGAGATCTGCGCATCGGGGAACACCTGCAGCACGAGCTTGCGCAGCCACGCGCGGATCTCGGGCAGGTCTTCGAGCAGCAGGATCGTCTTCATGGTGGAAGGCTCGGAACTGGGGCTTGCAAACCCCGGACACCCATGCTAGCAGCGGCGATCGCGCCTAGGCGGGCGGCTCGATCGCGCGATCCAGCGGAACCGTGAGGCGTATCACGGTTCCGTAGCCCGGTCCCGACTCGACGAGGCACTGTCCCTGCAGTTGCTTGGCGCGGTGCTTCATGCTGGCCATGCCGTGGCCGCGGTCGAGCCGGCCATCGAGCTCGAGCGGGATGCCCTCGCCGTTGTCCTGCACGACGAACTGGAAGTCGCCCTCGGCGACGCGGCAGCGTGATCGAGCAGTTCGACGCGCCGCTGTGCTTGATGATGTTGCTCGTCGCCTCGCGCAGGATGCGCGTGGTCTGCACGTAGGCGCGCGCCGACAGCATCTGCGGCAAGTCCTCGGGCGCCGACCAGTCGGCTCCGATGCCGGCCTGCGCGAGCCGGTTCACGACCTCGGCGCGCCAGTCGCCCAGCGCGTCGGCCAGCCGTACCGCCTTGCCGCTCAAGCCGCGCACCGACAGCCGCATCTCCTCGAGCGCCTCGCGCGCCAGCGTCGAGATGCGCTCGGAGTCGCTGGTGTGCACGATCGTCAGCAGCTTGGCGCCGAGGTCGTCGTGCAGGTCGGCGGCGATGCGTTTCCTCTCGCGTTCGGTGACCTGCTCGACGCGCAGTTCGGAGAGCTGGCGGAAGTTGCGCTCGATCTCGGCGGTGGCGTCGCGCACGCGCTGTTCCAGGTGCGCGCGGCCGAGCTCGGCCTCCTGCAGCGCGCGGCCATGCTGCTGCACCAGGCGCAGGCCGACGACGACGAACATCACCGGCGCCGCCAGTTGCGCCAGTTGCGCCAACTGGGCGGCCAGCGCCTGCGTGCCGCGCAGCTGCGCGACGAGTTCGATCGCGCCGGTCAGCGCCAGCGCCGACAGCATCGCCGCCATCAGCCAGAACGACGCCGAGCGCGCGTGCCACTGGCGTCGCAGGTAGTAGGCCGCGGCGGCGGCCGCCTGCAGCGACAGCAGGACGTACCAGACGCTCGCCGTCGCATGCAGCCGCGCCGGCCCGGCGAGTGCCAGGCTGAGCGGCATCAGCGCGCATTGGAGCGGCAGCGCGCGGTCGACCCATCGATGCCGCCCATTCGCGTAGCGCAGCAGGAACTGCACGCCGGCCATCGTGACGAAGGCGAACATCGAGCACTGCAGGAACTCGGCCGCCGCATTCGAGATCGGCAGCGCGCGCAGCCAGAGCTGGGTGTCGATGATCGCCCAGCCCACCGACAGCGCACCGAAGTAGGCGAGGTGGCTTTCGCGCCGGTTGATGAAGCCGAGCACGAACATGAAGCCGCCCATCAGCAGCAGCGTTGCACTGACCGCCTGCGGCAGCGTGACGTCGATCGCCGTCTGGCGCGCGAAGCGGCCGGCCAGCAGCGACTGCGGGCCGATCTCCAGCGCCGACAGGCCGCCGGCGCGGGTGCGCGAGCCGACCTCGGCCAGCGGGTGGCCGGCCACGCGCAGCTCGAGCCGGTTCTCGCCGGGCCGGATCAGCGCCGCCGGCAGCGGCACCAGCCGTGGCTCGCTGCAGCGGCGCACTTGCGGCGTCGACAGCCTTGCGCTGCCGTGCACCAGCGCGCCGTTCAGGTAGACGGTCAGGTCGGCGCAGGCATGCGCGACGTACAGCGCGGCGAGGTCGCCGCCGTCGCGCGCGTCCGAGGCGTCGAAGTCGACCCGGTACCAGACCGGGCCGTGCTCGCCCGGCCGGGTGCGCGCCCAGTCGTCGGGCAGCGCGACGCGACGCGGCGCCGCGTCGGCCGGAAACCCGGCCCCCGCGCCTTCGGCGCTGAGCGCGGCCGTGACGCGCAGCGGCCGTGCCGGCTCGGCGGCGGCCAGCGCGGCGAAGAACCACGCGACGAGCAGCGCCAGCAGCGACCGGCTCAGGGACGGACGGCTCGGGAGCGTGAGCAGGCAGGGGCGCGGGCAGGCCATGGCGCGGCGATTGTCGCCCCGGCCCGGTGCTGGCAAGGCACTGCGACAATCCGGCTTTTCGTGCCAGCCTGCTCACCCGACGCCGTGATCCGACGCCACAGCCTGAGTCCGGTCGACAACCGACGGCTCGCCCATTTGTGCGGGCCGCTGGACGCGCACCTGCGCAGCATCGAGGCCGCGCTCGGCGTGACGCTGTCGCGCCGCACCGGCCAGTTCCGCATCGAGGGCCCGCGCCCCGCGGTCGAGCGCGCGGCGGCGCTGCTCGACCGGCTCTACGTCGCCGCCGGCGCGCCGATCGGCGAACGCGCGCTGCAGCTCGCGCTCGTCGACGCCGCGGCCCCGGTGCCGGCGGCGTCGACCGATGCCGCCGACGCGCCCGACGGTGCCGTCGTGCTGCACACGCGCCATGCCGACCTCGTCGGCCGCACGCCCAACCAGGTGCAGTACCTGCGCCAGATGCTGGCCCACGACATCACCTTCGGCATCGGGCCGGCGGGCACCGGCAAGACCTTTCTCGCGGTGGCCTGCGCGGTCGACGCGCTCGAGCGCCAGGGCGTGCAGCGCATCGTGCTCACGCGGCCGGCGGTCGAGGCGGGTGAGCGCCTGGGCTTCCTGCCTGGCGACCTGGCGCAGAAGGTCGACCCTTACCTGCGTCCGCTCTACGACGCGCTCTACGACCTGATGGGCTTCGACCGCGTCGCGAAGGCGTTCGAGAAGGGTCTGATCGAGATCGCGCCGCTGGCCTTCATGCGCGGGCGCACGCTGAACCATGCGTTCGTGATCCTCGACGAGGCGCAGAACACGACGCGCGAGCAGATGAAGATGTTCCTCACCCGCATCGGATTCGGCAGCCGCTGCGTGGTCACCGGCGACGTGAGCCAGATCGACCTGCCCAAGGGGCTGGCCAGCGGGCTGGTCGAAGCGCGCCAGGTGCTCGCGCGCGTGAAGGGCATCGCCTTCACCGACTTCACCGCGGCCGACGTGGTGCGCCATCCGCTGGTGGCGCGCATCGTCCAGGCTTATGAAGCGGCACGGCCCCGCGATGAGTCCTGAGCTTCGCCTGTCGCTGCAGTTCGCCGACCCGGCGCACCGCGAGCAGTTGCCGCGCCACCGCGTGCAGCGCTGGGTGCGCGCCGCGCTCGAAGCGCCGGGGCAGATCACGGTGCGCAT
The DNA here is from genome assembly GCA_963788635.1 of uncultured beta proteobacterium. Lineage (GTDB taxonomy): Bacteria > Pseudomonadota > Gammaproteobacteria > Burkholderiales > Burkholderiaceae_C > Rubrivivax. Next base: position 103,719 of record CAWBHE010000009.1, read on the forward strand.
CGTCGGCGAGGACGAGGGCCGCGCGCTCAACCGCGACTACCGCGGCAAGGACTACGCGACCAACGTGCTGACCTTCGACTACGAGCGCGAACCGCAGGTGGTGGCCGACCTGGTGCTGTGCGCGCCGGTGGTCGCGCGCGAGGCGGCCTCGCTCGGGCTGCCGCTGGCCGCGCATTACGCGCACCTGCTCGTGCACGGCACGCTGCACGCGCAGGGCCACGAGCACGAGGCCGACGCCGATGCCGCGGCGATGGAAGCGCGCGAGACCGAGATCCTGCGCGGCCTCGGTTTCGCCGACCCTTACCGGCGCGCCTGACGCCGCGTCAGCGCGACGTCCTGCCCAGGTAGCGCTTGCGCCAGAACAGCCCGGCCAGGCCGACGCCGACCGCCACCATCACCCAGAGCGCGACCCAGAAACCGGTCGCGGTGTGGATCAGCGGCAGCGCGTCGAAGTTCATGCCGAAGAAGCCGGTGATCAGGTTCAGCGGCAGGAACACCGCGGTGAGCACGGTCAGCGTGCGCATGATGTCGTTGGTGCGGTGACCGAGGGCCGAGAAGTGCAGCTGCACCGCGGCCTCGGCCGACTGCTCGAGCCGGCGCACGTGCGAGAGCACGCGCTCGACATGCTCGAGCACGTCGCGCGAGCGCACGCGCAGCAGCTCGCGCTCGCGCCGCGCCGGCGCGGCGTCCTCGGCGGGCCATTCGTCGAGCGCGTCGATCCATTCCTGCACCGCGCTGCGCTGGTCCTCGCAGGTGTCCTCGAGCAGGTGCAGCGCGTTGCGCGACTGGAGCAGGAACTGCCAGTCGTCGAAGCGGCTCTTCGGGTCCAGCAGTTCGTGCTGCAGCGTGCCGAGCTGGCGCGTGAGCAGGCGGCGCAGGTCGAGGTAGCTGTCGACCATGTGGTTGAGCATGCGCAGCATCAGCTCGGCCGGGCTCGCCGGCAGCCGCGCGGCGCCGCCGCCGGTCAGGCTGGCCAGCCGCTGCGCGAAGTACTCGCGCACCGCGCAGTCGGTCGGGTGGACGGTGATCAGCACGCGGTCGAAGACCGCGAAGCCGACCGGGCTGGTGTCGATCGCGGCGAGCGCGCGGCGCGCCGACGCCGGCGTGCCAGGCGCGTCGTCGACCGACGGCGCGGCGCTGCCCGGCCCGGCCGCGAGCCGGCGGAAGACGAGCAGGTCGTACCACGAGGTGTAGTCGTGGTGGCTGGGCAACTGGTCGTTGAGCAGGTCCGAGACATGCAGGTCGACCAGCGGCGCGATGCCCCAGCGCTGCAGCGCGGCCTGCAGCGCGCCGGCCTGGGCCTCGAATTCGTGCCGCGCGCTGCCGATCCAGACGAAGCCGCTCGTCGGCAGCGCGTCGGGCGGGCCGGCCAGCTCGGTGAACCGGTCCGTGCCGACGTGGAAGACGCGCATCAGGCGTCGCGCAGTTTCTGCGCCGCCTCGAGGGCGAAGTAGGTCAGCACGCCGTCGGCGCCGGCGCGCTTGAAGGCGAGCAGCGATTCCATCATCACCGCGTCGCCATCGAGCCAGCCGTTCGCCGCGGCGGCCTGGAGCATCGCGTACTCGCCGCTGACCTGGTAGGCGAAGGTCGGCACGCGGAACTCGTCCTTCACCCGGCGCACGATGTCCAGGTAGGGCATGCCGGGCTTGACCATCACCATGTCGGCGCCCTCGGCGATGTCGAGCGCGACCTCGCGCAGCGCCTCGTCGCTGTTGCCGGGGTCCATCTGGTAGGTCTTCTTGTCGCTCTTGCCGAGGTTGGCCGCGCTGCCCACCGCGTCGCGGAACGGGCCGTAGAAGGCGCTCGCGTACTTGGCGCTGTAGGCCATGATGCGCGTGTGGATCAGGCCATGCGCCTCGAGCTCGGCGCGGATCGCGCCGATGCGGCCGTCCATCATGTCGCTCGGCGCGACGATGTCGACCCCGGCCTCGGCCTGCACGCGCGCCTGCTGGCGCAGCACCGCGACGGTGACGTCGTTGAGGATGTAGCCGCGCTCGTCGAGCAGGCCGTCCTGGCCGTGCGAGGTGTAGGGGTCGAGCGCGACGTCGGTGAGCAGGCCGAGCTGCGGGAAGCGCTCCTTCAGCGCGCGCACCGCGCGCGGCACCAGGCCGTCGGGCCGGGTGGCCTCGACGCCGTCGGGCGTCTTCAGCGCCGGCTCGATGACCGGGAACAGCGCCATCACCGGCACGCCCAGGCGCACGCAGTCCTCGGCGACCTGCGAACAAGGCGTCCAGGCTGCGCCGCTGCACGCCGGGCATGCTGGCCACGTCCTGCACCTGGCGCGTGCCGTCGAGCAGGAACACCGGCAGGATCAGGTCCTCGGCGGCGAGCCGGTGCTCGCGCACGAGGGCGCGCGTGAACGCATCGCGGCGCAGGCGGCGCGGGCGGCTGGCGGGAAAGGCGGGGGGGGTGTGCAAGGGCGGGTCCTCAGTTGCGAGGCGTGCCGTCAGCTCTGTGCGGACTTGGCTGGCGGGCGCTCAGTTGCTCTGCTAGAGTGATCGACGAATGATAGCTGCAAGGCCGTCATTCCCTGCTTTTCCTCCCTGAGCAGGTGCCCGGCCGCGGTGACCGCGGCATGGCTTGCCGGCCCCGGCCCGCGCCGGGGCCTTCTTTTGTGGCGGCCGCCATAATCGCGCGATGCTCTACCTCTGGGTGAAGGCCTTCCACGTCGTCTTCGTGGCCGCCTGGTTCGCCGGCCTGTTCTACCTGCCGCGACTGTTCGTCAACCTCGCGATGGTGCCGGGCGACAGCCACGCCGAGCGCGAGCGGCTGCTGCTGATGGCGCGCAAGCTGTACCGTTTCTCGAGCCTGCTGATGGTGCCGGCGGTCGCGCTCGGTCTGGTCCTCTGGCTGTACTACGGCATCGGGATCGGCCCGCACAGCGGCTGGATGCACGTCAAGCTGCTGCTCGTCGTGGGCGTGCTCGGCTACCACCATGCCTGCCGCAGCCTGCTGCGTCGCTTCGAGCGGCTCGCGAATCAGCGCAGCCATCGCTGGTACCGCGTGTTCAACGAGGTCTCGGTGCTGCTGTTCGCGGCGATCGTGGTGCTGGTCGTCGTCAAGCCGTTCTGACGCGAGGCGCCTCGGTGGCCAGTCCGCGCCATCGCAGCTCGGCCCTGCCGTTGGCGCTGGCCTGGGGCGTGCTGATCCTCTACGCGAGCCTGTTCCCGTTCACCGGCTGGCGCTGGCCGCCCGGGCACCCGCTCTCGGCGCTGCTGTGGCTGCCCTGGCCGCCCTGGGTCGACGTGTTCGACCTCTGGTCCAACTTCCTGGGCTACCTGCCGTTCGGCGCGTTGCTGCTGATTGCCGCACGGCGCAGCGACTGGCCGGCACGGCGCGCGCTGCTGCTGGCGTTGCTGCTGCCGTCGGCGCTGTCCTATCTGATGGAGCTGACGCAGACCTTCGTGCCGCACCGGGTGCCTTCGCTGAAGGACTGGGCGATGAACTCGCTGGGTGCCGCGGCCGGCAGCCTGCTCGGCGCCGCGCTGCACCGGTTCGGCCTCATCGACCGCTGGCACGGCATCCGCCAGCGCTGGTTCGTCGGCGCCAGCGCCGGCGCTCTGGCGCTGCTCGCGTTGTGGCCGGTGGGGCTGCTGTTCCCGGCGCCGGTGCCGCTCGGCCTGGGCCAGATCGGCGAGCGGCTGCGCGAACTGCTGGTCGATCTGCTCGACGGCGTGCCCTGGGCCGAGCCGCTCCATGCGTTGTTCGCCAGTGCGCCGCCGCCGACGCCGGCGCTGTCACCGCTGGCCGAGGCGGCGGCCACGGGACTCGGGCTGATCGGCCCCTGCCTGGTCGCGTACACGGTGGTGCCGCCGGGCTGGCGACGCGTGGCGCTGGCGGTCGGCGCGCTGGGTCTGGCGATGGCCGGCATGACGCTGTCGACCTGGCTCAACTTCGGCCCCGAACATGCGCTCGCCTGGTTGACGCCAGCGGCGCTGCCGGCCTTGGCCGCGGCCGCCGTGGTGGCGGCCCTGCTCGCGCCCATCGGCCGCCGTCTCGCCGCCGGCCTGGCGCTGGTCGCGCTGACCGGGCTGGTCGCGCTGGTCGCGCAGGCGCCGTCGGATCCGTATTTCGCGCAAAGCCTGCAGGCCTGGGAACAGGGCCGTTTCGTGCGCTTTCACGGCCTGGCGCAATGGATCGGCTGGCTGTGGCCGTATGCGGCAATGGCCTGGCTGCTGGCGCGGCTGGGCTCGCGCGAATGACGCCCTCCCTACAATCCCGCGATGAGTTACTACAAGCATCACATCTTCTTCTGCTTGAACGAGCGCCAGAACGGCGAAGCCAGTTGCGCGCAGCATGACGCGCAAGGCGCGTTCGATCACTGCAAGTCGCTGATCCGCGCCGCCGGCCTGGCCGGGCCGGGCGGCGTGCGCGTGAACAAGGCCGGCTGTCTGGACCGCTGCGCCGGCGGCCCGGTGGCGGTGGTCTACCCGGACGAGACCTGGTACACGTACCTCGACCAGCACGACGTCGACGAGATCGTCGAGTCGCACTTGAAGAATGGCCGCGTCGTCGAGCGGCTGCTGCTGCCGCCCGACGTGGGTCGATGAACCCGCGCACCCGCACGCTCGCCATCGCCGGCCCGGCCGGCGCGATCGAATGCGCGATCGACGTGCCCGACGGCGATGCGGCCGTGCTCGGCGTGGCGGTGCTGTGCCATCCGCATCCGCAGCATGGCGGCACGATGGACAACAAGGTCGTGCAGACGATGGCGCGCGCCGTCGTCGCCCGTGGCTGGCGCGCCGTGCGCTTCAACTTCCGCGGCGTCGGCGCCTCGCAGGGCGGCTGGGACGAGGGGCGTGGCGAGGTCGACGACGCGCTCGCGGTGATCGATGCGCTGCGCGAGCCCGGCCTGCCGCTGGCGCTGGGCGGTTTCTCGTTCGGCGGCTTTGTCGCGGCGCAGGCTGCGGCGCGGCTGCCCGAAGGCGGACGGACCGCGCCGCTGTTGCTGATCGCGCCCGCGGTGACGAACTTTTCCGTGCCGCCGGTGTCGCAGCACAGCCTGGTCGTGCACGGCGAGGCCGACGACGTCGTCCCGCTCGCGGCGGTGCTGGCCTGGGCGCGGCCGCAGGCGCTGCCGGTCACGGTGGTGCCCGGTGCGGGCCATTTCTTCCACGGGCAGCTGCCGCTGCTCAAACAACTGATCGTCGGTGCCTGGCACCGCTGAAGAGACACACTCCCGATGAAAAAGCACCTCCTCGCCCTCGTGCTCGCCGTCTGTGCCGCCGTCGCCAGCGCGCAGACCTTGCCGCCGCCCGAGATCGCCGCGCGTGAATACATCCTGCTCGACCTGAACAGCAACCAGGTGCTCGCCGAGCGCGACGCCGATGCACCGGCCGAGCCGGCCTCGCTGACCAAGCTGATGACGGCCTACCTCGTGTTCGCCGCGCTGCGCGACAAGAAGATCACGCTCGACCAGAAGCTGCCGGTTTCCGAACTGGCCTGGAGCGAGCGCAAGAAGGGCGGCTCGCTGATGTTCATCGAGCCGCGCATGACGCCCACCGTCGACGAACTGCTGCGCGGGCTGATCGTCGACAGCGGCAACGACGCCGCGGTCGCGCTCGCCGAGGGCGTCTCGGGCAGCGTCGACAACTTCGTCGCCGAGATGAACCGCCAGGCCCAGGCCTGGGGCATGACGCACACCCAGTTCAAGAACGTCACCGGGATGCCCGATCCCGGCCACCGCAGCTCGGCGCGCGACATCGCGGTGATGGCCGCCAAGATCATCCAGGACTTCCCGAACTACTACCCCTATTACTCGATCCCCCATTACACGTTCGACAACATCAAGCAGGACAACCGCAACATGCTGCTCGGCCGCGACCCGTCGGTCGACGGCATGAAGACCGGCTTCACCGAGGAGGCCGGCTACTGCCTGGTGGCCAGCGCGGTGCGCGACCTGCCCAACGGCAAGCGCCGGCTGCTCAGCGTGGTGATGGGCACCGCCTCGAAGCAGGCGCGCGCGGCCGAGAGCCAGAAGCTGCTCAACTGGGGCTGGTCGGCATGGGACGCGGTGCGCCTGTTCGACGCCGGCAAGGCGGTCGCCACGGTGCCGGTCTGGAAGGGCAGCCGGGCCGACGCCCGGCTCGGCGCGCCGGGCGCGATCTACGTCACGGTGCCCAAGGGCGAAGGCGCCAAGCTGACGACGACCATCGAGCGCACCGACCCGCTCGTCGCGCCGCTCACCCAGGGCCAGCGCGTCGGCATGCTGAAGGTCGCCACTGCCGGCGGCCGCCCGGTGGCCAGCGTGCCGCTGGTGGTGCTCGACCCGGTGCCGCTGGCCGGGCTGCTGGGCCGCGCCTGGGATTCGATCCGGCTGTGGATCAAATAGCCGCGGCGGCGCCGAACGGCAGGACAATCAGCAACGAGGACCGGCGCTGGAGTGCCGGTCGCGCGGGAGGAACCAGGTGATGACTTCGACGCTGTGCTACCTGAATGGCGAGTACCTGCCGCTGGCCGAGGCCAAGGTCGGCGTGCTCGACCGCGGCTTCATCTTCGGCGACGGCATCTACGAGGTGGTGCCGGTCTACGGCCGGCGCCTGTTCCGTTTCGACGAACACATGGCGCGCCTGGCGCGCAGTCTGGCGAAGGTGCGCATCGCCAACCCGCACAGCCGCGAGCAGTGGTTGGAGCGCTGCCGGCGCCTGATCGCCGAAGGGGCGACGGAGGACCAGCTGGTCTACCTGCAGGTCACGCGTGGCGTGGCGCCGCGCGAGCACGTGATGCCCGAAGGCCTCACGCCGACCGTGTTCATGATGACCAACCCGATGAAGCCGGCCACCGCCGAGCAGCGCCACCACGGCGTGGCTTGCGTGACGGCGCGCGACTTCCGCTGGGAGCGCGGCGACATCAAGAGCATCAGCCTGCTCGGCAACGTGTTGGCGCGCCAGATCTCGGCCGACCACGGCGCGGCGGAGACGATCATGTTCCGCGACGGCTTCCTTACCGAGGCAGCGGCGAGCAACGTCTGGATCGTGCACGAGGGTGCGCTGCTCGGCCCGCCCAAGAGCGAGCACGTGCTCGAAGGCATCCGCGTCGAACTGCTGCGCGAGTTGTGCGAGGAATGCGGCATCGCGTACAACCTGCGCCCGATCCCCGAGGCCGACGTGCTGGCCGCGGACGAGGTGCTGCTCAGCTCGGCGACGAAGGAGGTGCTGCCGGTCACGCGGCTGGACGGCGAGCCGGTCGGGCATGGCGCGCTGCGCGGCAAGCCGGGCCCGGTCTACGCGCGCCTGCACGAGGCCTACCAGCGCGCCAAGCGCACGATGTCGATCTGAGCGGCGCTTCGCAGGCCATGGACATCCCGCCCGAGCGCAGCCTGATCGAGTACCCGAGCGCCTTCCCGATCAAGGTGATGGGCGCGCATGTCGAAGGCTTCGAGGAGGCGATCGTCGCGCTGGCGCGGCAGTTCGACCCCGGTTTCGACGCCGCCACCGTGGAGCGGCGGCCGAGCAAGGCGGGCAACTACCTGGGCCTGACGATCACCGTCACCGCGACCAGCCGCGAACAGCTCGACGAGCTCTACCGCACGCTGAGCACGCACCCGATGGTGCGGGTGGTGCTGTAGCGCGCGGCAGCGCTCAATCGGGCGACGCCGCGATCCTGGCGTCGATCTCGCGCCGCTTGTCCGGCGCCGCGACATCGCCGTTCTTCGCCGCGATGTCGTACCAGTAGCGCGCCAGGCGCAGGTCCGGCTCGGTGCCCTCGCCCTGCTCGTACATCGACGCCAGCAGGTATTGAGCGCCGACGTCACCGCCCTTGGCCGCCTCGCGGTACCAGTGCAAGGCCTTCGCCGGTGCCTTGGGCGCGCCGCGGCCGAGGTAGTACGCGGTGCCGGTCTCGACCTGCGCCTCGACGCTGCCGCTGGCGGCCGCGACCTCGTACCAGCGCGCGGCGAGCCTCAGGTCGCGCGGTCCGAACTGGCCGATCTCGTAAGCCCGCCCGAGCATCAGCTCGGCGAGGACGAAGCCGCCGCGCGCCGCCTGCGTCAGCAGGCGCAGCGCCTGGGCCGGGTTCGGCTGCGGCATCTCGCCGCGCGCATACATCACCGCCAGGTTGTACTGGGCCGCCGGCACGCCGTCGCGGGCGAGCGCGTCGAAGACGCCGCGAGCGGCGGCGACGCGGCCGGACTCGTAGTCGAGTACCGCGAGGTCGAGCCGGTTCTGCTGGGCCGGCGGCAGCGGCGGCGCGGCCGACGCGAGCGTGGCACCGAGCAGTCCGGCGCACAGCAACCCGGCGCCGAACCGCTTCGCGAGGCTTGTTTTCATCGCCGGCACGATACCCGCATCGGCGCGGCCTTGCAGCTCGCCCCGTAGACTCGGTGCATGAAGTTGTCGAGCCTGGGTCGGCGCGAGCATGCCGAGATCGAGACCGCGATGCGCGAGTTCACCGCGGCGCGCACGGCCGACACCGAGGACGAGCTCTGGCTGGTCGAGCACGAACCGGTCTTCACGCAAGGCGTGGGCGGGCTGGACACCCATGTGCTGGACGCGGGCGCGATCCCGGTCGTGCGCACCGCGCGCGGCGGGCAGGTCACGTACCACGGCCCGGGCCAGGTGGTGGCCTACCCGCTGGTCGACCTGCGCCGGCGCTCGATCTACGTCAAGGAGTTCGTCTTCCGCATCGAGCAGGCGGTGCTGGACACGCTGGCCGACTTCGGCGTCACCGGCCACCGCGTGCGCGGCGCGCCCGGCATCTACGTGCGGCTGGACGCACCGTTCGGCCACGAGATGTTGAGCGCCGACCAGCACGGCTTCGACGGCCTGGGCAAGATCGCCGCGCTCGGCATCAAGGTCAGCCGCCACTGCAGTTACCACGGCGTCGCGCTGAACGTCGCGATGGACCTGGAGCCGTTCACGCGCATCGACCCCTGCGGCTACGCCGGGCTGAGGACGGTCGACCTGCGTTCCATCGGGGTCGACGTCGGCTGGGACGAGGCTGCGGCGCGCCTGGCCGCGCGCCTGCACGCGCGTCTGGGCTGAGCGTCCGGCCGACGGCGGCGGCGGCGTCGTCGGGGCGGGCGGATAATTCGCTCATCGCACCGCCCTGCGCGCAGGCGCACCGCCCATGAACCCCGTCGAACCCGCTGCCTACGACCCCAGCGTCAAGCAGAAGTCGCAGGCCAAGACCGCGCGCATCCCGATCAAGGTCGTGCCGGCCGAGACGCTGAAGAAGCCCGAGTGGATCCGCGTCAAGGCCGGCAGCCCGAGCACGCGCTTCTACGAGATCAAGCAGATCCTGCGCGAGCACAAGCTGCACACGGTGTGCGAGGAAGCCTCGTGCCCGAACATCGGCGAATGCTTCGGCCAGGGCACCGCCACGTTCATGATCATGGGCGACAAGTGCACGCGGCGCTGCCCGTTCTGCGACGTCGGCCACGGCCGGCCCGACCCGCTGGACGCCGACGAGCCGCTGAACCTGGCCACGACGATCGCGGCGCTGAAGCTGAAGTACGTGGTCATCACCAGCGTCGACCGCGACGACCTGCGCGACGGCGGTGCCGCGCATTTCGTCGAATGCATCGCGAAGACGCGCGAGCTGTCGCCGGCGACGCGGATCGAGATCCTGGTGCCCGATTTCCGCGGCCGCCTGGACCGCGCGCTCGACATCCTGAAGGCCGCGCCGCCCGACGTGATGAACCACAACCTCGAGACCATTCCGCGCCTGTACAAGGAGGCGCGTCCGGGCTCGGACTATGCGTTCTCGCTCGGCCTGCTGCAGCGCTTCAAGGACGCGGTGCCCGGCGTGCCGACCAAGAGCGGGCTGATGGTCGGCCTGGGCGAGACCGACGACGAGATCCTCGCCGTGATGCGCGACATGCGCGCGCATGGCATCGAGATGCTCACGATCGGCCAGTACCTCGCGCCGAGTGGCCACCACCTGCCGGTGCGCCGCTACGTGCACCCCGACACCTTCCGCATGTTCGAGCGCGAGGCCGCGGCGATGGGCTTCACCCACGCTGCGGTCGGCGCGATGGTGCGCAGCAGCTACCACGCCGACCAGCAGGCGCACGCGGCCGGCGTCGCGGGCACGCTGGACTGACCGGTCCGGCGCCGTCGCGTCCGGCCATTTTTCGATCGGAGGCCGACCATGGAACGCAGGGAATTCGGGCTGATGCTGGCGCTGGTGGCGACCCTGGCGCCACCGGCCGCGCGCGCCGCGCTGCTGACGCAGACCGATGCCGCCGCCGGCGTCCGCGCCGCGCTCGAGCGCGGCGCGAACAGCGCCGTCGCGCTGCTCGGCCGCGAGGGCGGCTTTCTCGACAACCCGAAGGTGCGCATCCCGCTGCCGGGCTTCCTGAACAGCGCCGCGAAGCTGCTGCGCGCCACCGGTCAGGGGCGCAAGGTCGACGAGCTGGACACGGCGATGAACCGCGCCGCCGAGATGGCGGTGCCCGAGTCGCGGCTGCTGCTCGTCAACGCGGCGCGGCAGATGAGCGTGGAAGACGCGCTCAAGATCGTGCGCGGCGGCGACACCTCGGTCACCGACTTCTTCGCCGCCAAGACGCGCGCGCCGCTGGCCGTCAAGTTCCTGCCCATCGTGACGCGGGCAACCGAGAGGGTGTCGCTCGCCGAGCGCTACAACGCGGTCGCGGGGCGCGGCGTGGGCCTGGGGCTGATCCGCAAGGACGACGCCAACATCCAACAGTACGTCACCGGCAAGACGCTGGACGGGCTGTACCTGATGATCGGCGAGGAAGAGAAGAAGATCCGCGCCGACCCGGTGGGCACCGGTAGCGCGATCCTGAAGAAGGTGTTCGGCCGTTAGGGGCCGCGCGCGCCGGCGTTCAGACCACGCCCTGGCGTCGCAACTCGGCCACTTGCTCGACGCCGAGGCCGATCTCGCCCAGCACCTCGGCGGTGTGTTCACCCAGCAACGGCGGCGGCCGGCGTTGCTGCACCGGGGTGGCGGAGAGCTTCATCGGGCTGGCGACGAGTTCGACCGTGCCGGCCAGCGGATGGGGCATCACGGTCGTCATCTGGCGCGAGCGCACCTGCGGGTCGGCGAACACCTCGTCGAGGCCGTTGATCGGCCCGCAGGGCACCTTGGCCGCTTCGAGCGCGGCCAGCCAGTCGGCGCGGCTGCGCTTGCGCATCTCGGCGGCGAGCAGCGGCACCAGAAGCTCGCGGTGGCGCACGCGGCCGGCGTTCTTCGCGAAGCGTTCGTCGGCGGCGAGCTCGGGACGGCCGGCGACGGCGCAGAAGCGCTCGAACTGGCCATCGTTGCCGACCGCCAGGATCAGGTGACCGTCGGCGACCTCGAACACCTGGTAGGGCACGATGTTCTGGTGCGCGTTGCCGGCACGCCGCGGCGCCTGGCGCGTGACGAGGTAGTTCGCGCCCAGGTTCGCGAGCATCGCGACCTGGGTGTCGAGCAGCGCCATGTCGATGACCTGGCCCTCGCCGCTGGCGTCGCGGTGACGCAGCGCGGCGAGGATCGCGACCGTCGCGTACATGCCGGTGAACAGGTCGGCCACCGCGACGCCCACCTTCTGCGGGCCGCCGCCGGGCAGGTCGTCGCGCTCGCCGGTGACGCTCATCAGCCCGCCCAGGCCCTGCACCGCGTAGTCGTAGCCGGCGCGGTCGCGGTAGGGGCCGGTCTGGCCGAAGCCGGTGATCGAGCAGTAGATCAGCCGCGGCCGGCTCGCGCGCATCGACGCCGCGTCGAGCCCGTAGCGCGCCATGTCGCCGACCTTGAAGTTCTCGACCATCACGTCGCAGTCGTCGGCCAGGCGCCGCACCAGGGCCTGGCCCTCGGGCCGGGCGATGTCGATCGTCACCGATCGCTTGTTGCGGTTCGTGCCGAGGTAGTAGGCCGCCTCGGCGGTGTCCTGGCCGGCGCGGTCTTTCAGGAACGGCGGGCCCCAGCCGCGCGTGTCGTCGCCGGTGCCGGGGCGCTCGACCTTGATGACGTCGGCACCGAGGTCGGCCAGGGTTTGCGTGCACCACGGGCCGGCGAGCACACGCGAGAGGTCGAGGATGCGCACGCCTGCCAGCGCGCCGGGATTCGAAGCGTCCATCCACCAATTGTCCGGTGTGCGCGGGCGAGACCGGCGGCCGGCCGGGATAATGGATCGATGAAGTCCTGCAGAACCTGCGCCGTCGTGGTGCTGGCGGCCGCGCTGGCAGCCTGCTCGCCGACGCTGAACTGGCGCGACGTTCGCCCCGAAGGCAGCGGCGCGACGCTGTTGATGCCCTGTCGCCCGCAGGACCAGCGGCGCGAGGTGGTGCTGGCCGGCGCCAAGGTCATGCTGTCGATGAGTGCCTGTCGCGCGGGCCCGCAGACCTGGGCGCTGGCGCATGCGGACGTCGGCGATGCGGCGCGCGTGTCGGCGGCGCTCACCGAGTTGCGGGTCGCGGCGGCGGCCAACCTGGGGGCGAGCGCGCCGCAGACCCTGCCGGTGAACGTGGCCGGCGCCACGCCGAACCCGGCCAGCCGGCGGCAGCGAGTGGCGGGCCACCTGCCCGACGGCTCGGCAGTGCAGGAGGAAGTGGCGGTCTTCGCGCGCGGGACACGCGTGTTCCAGGCCACCGTGATCGGCCCGGCCCTGCCGGCCGAAGGCGTGCAGACTTTCTTCACGTCGTTGCGTGCCGGCGGATGATTTCCGAACCCGGCGGCGGCTTTTGCGCGGCGCGGTGGCGGACCTGCCGATAATCGAGGCAGCCACACTGCAACATGCCTGCCATCCTCATCATCGCCCATGCCCCGCTGGCGTCGTCGCTGCGCGCGGTGGCGCAGCATGTCTACCCGGACTGCAGCCAGCGCCTGGCGGCGCTGGATGTCGACGCCGGCGCCAGCGCCGAGCAGGTCGAATCGCAGGCGCGCGCGTTGCTGGGCACGCTCGGCCATCCCGATGCGCTGATCCTCGCCGACGTCTATGGCGCGACGCCCTGCAATGCGGCCATGAAGCTGGCCGACGGCGTGCATGTGCGCGTCGTCGCCGGCGTCAACGTGCCGATGCTGTGGCGTGCGCTGTGCTACGCGACCGAGCCGATCGACGAACTCGCGGCGCGCGCCGTCGCCGGCGCGACCCAGGGCGTGGTCCAGGCGGTGCTGCCCAGACCGCAGGAGCAGGCGCAAAGCCGTTGTCAGCGATGATCAAGTCGACCATCACCATCAGCAATAAGCTGGGCCTGCATGCACGCGCCTCGGCCAAGCTCACCAAGTTGGCGGCCGGGTTTCGCAGCGAGGTCTTCTTGAGCCGCAATGGGCGCCGTGTCAACGCCAAGAGCATCATGGGCGTGATGATGCTGGCCGCCGGTCTGGGCAGCGAGATCGAGATCGAGACCGAGGGCGAAGACGAGCAGGCGGCCATGGGCGCGCTGCGCGAGTTGATCGACGCCAAGTTCGGCGAAGGTCAATAGGGGCGGCCGCGATGAGCATCCAGGTCTTTGGCATGCCGGTCTCGCGCGGTGTCGCCATCGGCCGGGCGGTGCTGGTTGCGTCCAGTCGGGTGGACGTGGCGCATTACTTCGTCGCCGCCGACCGCGTGGATCACGAGATCGAACGGCTGCGCGACGCGCGCGAGGCCGTCGCCGCCGAACTCTCGGCGTTGAAGCACGACATGCCGACGGAAGCGCCGCCCGAGCTGGCCGGGCTGCTCGACGTGCATCTGATGCTGCTGCACGACGAGACGCTCGCCGGTGCTACCAAGGTCTGGATTCGGGACCGTCACTACAACGCCGAGTGGGCGCTGTCGGCCCAGCTCGAAGTGCTGGCGCGCCAGTTCGACGAGATGGAGGACGAGTATCTGCGCGAGCGCAAGGCCGACGTCGAGCAGGTGGTCGAGCGGCTACTGCGCGAGCTGGTGCGCTCGGTGCCGGGCAAGGCCGGCGGCGCGCCCGCGCCGGTCGCGGGCGCGGGCGCGGGTCATTTCGGCGGCGAAGACCCGCTGGTGCTGGTGGCCAATGACGTCGCACCGGCCGACATGATCCAGTTCAAGCGCAGCGTCTTCACCGGCTTCGTCACCGACGTCGGCGGACGCACGTCGCACACTGCGATCGTCGCTCGCAGCATGGACATTCCGGCCGTCGTCGGCGCGCGCGAGGCGAGCCGGCTGATCCGCCAAGACGACTGGCTGGTGATCGATGGTGATGCAGGCGTCGTGATCGTCAACCCGTCGCCGATCGTGCTCGAGGAATATCGCTTCCGCCAGCGCCAGAGCGATCTCGAGCGCGCGCGCCTGAACCGTCTGCGTTACACGCCTGCGGTGACGCTGGATGGTCAGCCCGTCGAGTTGCTGGCGAACATCGAGCTCCCTGACGATGCCTCGGTGGCGCTGGAGGCGGGTGCGGTCGGCGTGGGGTTGTTCCGCAGTGAGTTCCTGTTCATGAACCGCAACGGCGACCTCCCCGACGAGGACGAGCAGTTCGAAGCCTACCGTGCCGCGGTGGTGGCGATGCAGGGCTTGCCGGTGACGATTCGGACCGTCGACATCGGCGCCGACAAGCCGCTCGACCGCATGAGCCCGCAGGAGTTGCGCCACGAGCATGCGCTGAATCCGGCGCTGGGCCTGCGGGCGATCCGGTGGAGTCTTTCCGAGCCGGGGATGTTCCGCCAGCAACTGCGGGCGATGCTGCGCGCCAGCGCCTTCGGCAAGGTCCGCATCTTGGTGCCGATGGTCGCCCATCTCAGCGAGGTGCGGCTGACGAAGGAGGCGCTGGCGCGCGCGAGGCAGCAACTCGACGACGCCGGGCGCGCCTATGGTCAGGTCGAGCTCGGCGCGATGATCGAAATCCCGGCGGCGGCCGTGATGATCCAGCGCTTCCTCGATCAGTTCGACTTCGTCTCCATCGGGACGAACGACCTGATCCAGTACACCTTGGCGATCGACCGCGCCGACGAGGCGGTATCGCATCTGTACGACCCGTGGCACCCGGCCGTGCTGCAGCTCATCGCAGCGACGATTGCCCGCGCGAACGCAAGTTCGCGCGCCGTCAGCGTCTGTGGTGAGATGGCCGGCGATGCCGCCTTTACCGACCTGCTGCTGGCCATGGGGCTGCGCAGCTTTTCGATGCACCCGGCGCGCATCGCGTCGATCAAGCAGCGTGTGCTCCGAGCCGACACCCGGCGCCTGTCCGCGGCCCTGGACGCGGTGCTGTCGGCCGATGACCCCGCGCGGCAGGCGGCGACGGCCTTCTCGGCGTTCGCAGCACGTTGAGGGTGCGGCATCGAAAGAAGTTGCGCATCGATTTGGCTTCATGCTACAGTCACAGGCTGCGCTGATCGAAGAGCAGCAGCACCGCAAAACAAGCGGCGCTGCCAGCAAAGCGAAAAGCAAGAAAGACCAAGTGATTGACACGGATTTATAAAAAATGTCAGAATCGCGGTCTTCGCTGATAACTAATCAGCGACGCTGAGAAGCAAAGCCGGCAAGCCGGTAGCGCAAAGCAGCAAGCTCTTTAACAACATACAGCCGATAAGCGTGGGCGTTTGAAGGCGAGTGCCAAGATAACCGTGAGCAATCACGGAAGTCGAGGTCTCATGGACCTTAAACGCTCACTGAAGTGAAAATGAAGTTCATGCAAGTGAAGTTCACTTCAATTCTTTGAGTAATTTATCAAGATCGAACTGAAGAGTTTGATCCTGGCTCAGATTGAACGCTGGCGGCATGCCTTACACATGCAAGTCGAACGGTAACGCGGGGCAACCTGGCGACGAGTGGCGAACGGGTGAGTAATACATCGGAACGTGCCCAGTAGTGGGGGATAGCCCGGCGAAAGCCGGATTAATACCGCATACGACCTACGGGTGAAAGCGGGGGATCGCAAGACCTCGCGCTATTGGAGCGGCCGATGTCAGATTAGGTAGTTGGTGGGGTAAAAGCCTACCAAGCCGACGATCTGTAGCTGGTCTGAGAGGACGACCAGCCACACTGGGACTGAGACACGGCCCAGACTCCTACGGGAGGCAGCAGTGGGGAATTTTGGACAATGGGCGCAAGCCTGATCCAGCCATGCCGCGTGCGGGAAGAAGGCCTTCGGGTTGTAAACCGCTTTTGTCAGGGAAGAAATCTTCTGAGCTAATACCTCGGGAGGATGACGGTACCTGAAGAATAAGCACCGGCTAACTACGTGCCAGCAGCCGCGGTAATACGTAGGGTGCAAGCGTTAATCGGAATTACTGGGCGTAAAGCGTGCGCAGGCGGTCTTGCAAGACAGATGTGAAATCCCCGGGCTCAACCTGGGAACTGCATTTGTGACTGCAAGGCTGGAGTGCGGCAGAGGGGGATGGAATTCCGCGTGTAGCAGTGAAATGCGTAGATATGCGGAGGAACACCGATGGCGAAGGCAATCCCCTGGGCCTGCACTGACGCTCATGCACGAAAGCGTGGGGAGCAAACAGGATTAGATACCCTGGTAGTCCACGCCCTAAACGATGTCAACTGGTTGTTGGGAGGGTTTCTTCTCAGTAACGAAGCTAACGCGTGAAGTTGACCGCCTGGGGAGTACGGCCGCAAGGTTGAAACTCAAAGGAATTGACGGGGACCCGCACAAGCGGTGGATGATGTGGTTTAATTCGACGCAACGCGAAAAACCTTACCTACCCTTGACATGTCTGGAATTTTGCAGAGATGTGAAAGTGCTCGAAAGAGAACCAGAACACAGGTGCTGCATGGCCGTCGTCAGCTCGTGTCGTGAGATGTTGGGTTAAGTCCCGCAACGAGCGCAACCCTTGTCATTAGTTGCTACGAAAGGGCACTCTAATGAGACTGCCGGTGACAAACCGGAGGAAGGTGGGGATGACGTCAGGTCATCATGGCCCTTATGGGTAGGGCTACACACGTCATACAATGGCCGGTACAGAGGGCTGCCAACCCGCGAGGGGGAGCTAATCCCAGAAAACCGGTCGTAGTCCGGATCGCAGTCTGCAACTCGACTGCGTGAAGTCGGAATCGCTAGTAATCGCGGATCAGCTTGCCGCGGTGAATACGTTCCCGGGTCTTGTACACACCGCCCGTCACACCATGGGAGCGGGTTCTGCCAGAAGTAGTTAGCCTAACCGCAAGGAGGGCGATTACCACGGCAGGGTTCGTGACTGGGGTGAAGTCGTAACAAGGTAGCCGTATCGGAAGGTGCGGCTGGATCACCTCCTTTCTGGAAAATGCACTCAAATTTGGGCGCCCACACTTATCGGCTGTTGTTGACGACAGACTACCCAAGCGTGCGGGTCTGTAGCTCAGTTGGTTAGAGCACCGTCTTGATAAGGCGGGGGTCGTTGGTTCGAATCCAACCAGACCCACCATCACATTTCGGGGGTGTAGCTCAGCTGGGAGAGCACCTGCTTTGCAAGCAGGGGGTCATCGGTTCGATCCCGTTCACCTCCACCAATATTCTTTCGAAGTGGTCAGCGTATATTATGTGCGCTGACCAGTTCGATCGTTTGATCGGCTGTCGTTCTTTAAAAATTCATAGAGTCGAAATCAGTGTTGTCGACGGAAAGTGTCTTCGGATGCGCCGTGCCGTCGGCAACTTTTGATTGCGTCAAACAAATTTCAATTTTCAGAGATTGAAATTCGGCATAACGCGTAATACTCAAATCAGTCATTGACCGATGCCTGCCGTCAGCAGGCGTCAAAGTTATAGGGTCAAGTGACTAAGTGCATGTGGTGGATGCCTAGGCGATTACAGGCGATGAAGGACGTGGTAGCCTGCGATAAGCTTCGGGGAGCTGGCAAATAAGCTTTGATCCGGAGATTTCCGAATGGGGAAACCCACCCTTAGGGGTATCGCACAATGAATACATAGTTGTGCGAGGCGAACCGGGTGAACTGAAACATCTCAGTAGCTCGAGGAAAAGACATCAACCGAGATTCCGAAAGTAGTGGCGAGCGAAATCGGAACAGCCTGCATGTTTTAGCATCAGATTTATCAGAACGGTCTGGAAAGTCCGGCCATAGCGGGTGATAGCCCCGTATGAAAAAAGTCAGGTGTGGAACTAAGCATGCGACAAGTAGGGCGGGACACGTGTAATCCTGTCTGAAGATGGGGGGACCATCCTCCAAGGCTAAATACTCGTAATCGACCGATAGTGAACTAGTACCGTGAGGGAAAGGCGAAAAGAACCCCGGGAGGGGAGTGAAATAGATCCTGAAACCGCATGCATACAAAAAGTCGGAGCCCGCAAGGGTGACGGCGTACCTTTTGTATAATGGGTCAGCGACTTACATTCAGTGGCAAGCTTAACCGAATAGGGAAGGCGCAGGGAAACCGAGTCCGAATAGGGCGTTCAGTCGCTGGGTGTAGACCCGAAACCAAGTGATCTATCCATGGCCAGGATGAAGGTAGGGTAACACCTGCTGGAGGTCCGAACCGACTAGTGTTGCAAAACTAGCGGATGAGCTGTGGATAGGGGTGAAAGGCTAAACAAACTTGGAGATAGCTGGTTCTCTCCGAAAACTATTTAGGTAGTGCCTCAAGTATTACCGTCGGGGGTAGAGCACTGTTATGGCTAGGGGGTCATGGCGACTTACCAAACCATTGCAAACTCCGAATACCGACGAGTACAGCTTGGGAGACAGAGCACCGGGTGCTAACGTCCGGACTCAAGAGGGAAACAACCCAGACCGCCAGCTAAGGTCCCCAAAATTGGCTAAGTGGGAAACGAAGTGGGAAGGCTAAAACAGTCAGGATGTTGGCTTAGAAGCAGCCATCATTTAAAGAAAGCGTAATAGCTCACTGATCGAGTCGTCCTGCGCGGAAGATGTAACGGGGCTAAGCCAGTTACCGAAGCTGCGGATTTGCACGCAAGTGCAAGTGGTAGGAGAGCGTTCTGTACGCCTGTGAAGGTGGATCGTGAGGTCTGCTGGAGGTATCAGAAGTGCGAATGCTGACATGAGTAGCGTTAAAGGGGGTGAAAAGCCCCCTCGCCGAAAGCGCAAGGTTTCCTACGCAACGTTCATCGGCGTAGGGTGAGTCGGCCCCTAAGGCGAGGCAGAGATGCGTAGCTGATGGGAAACAGGTCAATATTCCTGTACCGATGTGTAGTGCGATGTGGGGACGGAGAAGGTTAACTCATCCGGGTGTTGGATATCCCGGTTCAAGCATGTAGTCGTGATCTCTAGGCAAATCCGGAGATCTTAGATGAGGTGTGATAACGAGACGGCTTGCCGTCGAAGTGAGTGATACCCTGCTTCCAGGAAAAGCCACTAAGCTTCAGCTACACACGACCGTACCGCAAACCGACACTGGTGCGCGAGATGAGTATTCTAAGGCGCTTGAGAGAACTCTGGAGAAGGAACTCGGCAAATTGACACCGTAACTTCGGAAGAAGGTGTGCCTTTAGTAGGTGAAGTTGTACAAACGGAGCCCAATGAGGCCGCAGAGAATCGGTGGCTGCGACTGTTTATTAAAAACACAGCACTCTGCAAAGACGAAAGTCGACGTATAGGGTGTGACGCCTGCCCGGTGCTGGAAGATTAAATGATGGGGTGCAAGCTCTTGATTGAAGTCCCAGTAAACGGCGGCCGTAACTATAACGGTCCTAAGGTAGCGAAATTCCTTGTCGGGTAAGTTCCGACCTGCACGAATGGCGTAACGATGGCCACACTGTCTCCTCCAGAGACTCAGCGAAGTTGAAATGTTTGTGATGATGCAATCTCCCCGCGGAAAGACGGAAAGACCCCATGAACCTTTACTGTAGCTTTACATTGGACTTTGAACAGATCTGTGTAGGATAGGTGGGAGGCTTTGAAGCGGTGCCGCTAGGTGTCGTGGAGCCAACGTTGAAATACCACCCTGGTGTGTTTGAGGTTCTAACCTTGGCCCGTAATCCGGGTTGGGGACAGTGTATGGTAGGCAGTTTGACTGGGGCGGTCTCCTCCCAAAGCGTAACGGAGGAGTTCGAAGGTACGCTAGGCACGGTCGGAAATCGTGCTGATAGTGCATAGGCATAAGCGTGCTTGACTGCGAGACTGACAAGTCGAGCAGGTACGAAAGTAGGACAAAGTGATCCGGTGGTTCTGTATGGAAGGGCCATCGCTCAACGGATAAAAGGTACTCTGGGGATAACAGGCTGATACCGCCCAAGAGTTCATATCGACGGCGGTGTTTGGCACCTCGATGTCGGCTCATCTCATCCTGGGGCTGTAGCCGGTCCCAAGGGTATGGCTGTTCGCCATTTAAAGAGGTACGTGAGCTGGGTTTAAAACGTCGTGAGACAGTTTGGTCCCTATCTTCCGTGGGCGCTGCAAGATTGAGAGAGCCTGCTCCTAGTACGAGAGGACCGGAGTGGACGCACCTCTGGTGTATCGGTTGTCACGCCAGTGGCATTGCCGAGTAGCTAAGTGCGGAAGAGATAACCGCTGAAAGCATCTAAGCGGGAAACTCGTCTCAAGATAAGTCTTGCCGGGGCCTTGAGCCCCCTAAAGAGTCGTTCGAGACCAGGACGTTGATAGGCCGGGTGTGGAAGCACAGTAATGTGTTAAGCTAACCGGTACTAATTGCTCGTGAGGCTTGACCCTATAACTTTGACGATGAGTCAGCAAGTTATGCCAGTGACGCAATCAAACTGATTAGACTCTATGAATATGCTGCGACGTCAATTTGACGGTGCGGCGACAAGTTAAGCCTGATGACCATAGCAAGGTGGTCCCACTCCTTCCCATCCCGAACAGGACAGTGAAACGCCTTTGCGCCGATGATAGTGCGGATTCCCGTGTGAAAGTAGGACATTGTCAGGCTATTTATTAGAAAGGGCCCAATCTAGCGATTGGGCCCTTTTCTTTTTTCGAAATCGAATATGCGTCGAGCATACGCCGCCGGCAGCAGCATGGCCGACTCGGCATATGCTGCTCAGACTCTGAACTCGGATTCGTGTGCCAGTATCGTCCCAGCCTCGATCTCGCCGTCCACGGCGATCGCCTGCCGAACGGCTTGATAGATCGACGTGAAGTCCGGGGCGGTGCTCTCGAAGAGTTGGTGGAAAGAATCGACGACGAAGTACGTCGTCTGGTACGTGTCGATCTTGTAACGGCTGCGCATCAAGCGCTGAAGGTCGAACCGGACTCGCCGTGCTTGCGGGTTCTGCACACTGTGCTTCAGTTCCCCTGCGGAACTCAGGATACCTGCGCCGTAGGCACGCAAGCCTTGCGGCGTCATGATGAGACCGAACTCGACCGTGTACCAGTAAAGTCGCGCGAGCAACTCGCAGGCCTCGAGGCGACTGGCTTTCAGGCCCCCGGCACCGTAGGCCTGCATATAGTTTGCGAAGGTCGGATTGAACAGCAGCGGAACATGGCCGAAAAGGTCGTGGAAAACATCCGGTTCGACGACATACTCGAACTCCTCGGGCCGTCGGATCCAGTCGGTCACCGGGAACTTTCTCTCGGCAAGCAGCGCGAAGAAAGCCTCTTCTGGAATCAGGCCCGGAACGCTGACGATTTGCCAGCCGGTGGCCCGGCTCAGCCGCTCCGAAATGTCGTCGAAACGGGGAATTCGGCCCGGCGCTCCAAGCTGGCGGACGGCGGTGATGAACTCATCGCAGGCCAAGCCCGGCAACTGCTGCAACTGTCGCGCGTACAGGCGCCGGTAGGTTTCGTGATCGGCCTGGGTGTACTGCGAGTGGTTCTGCTCGCAGGTGTAGTCGCTGCGCGCGCGTCCGTAGTCGCCGCGCGGCGGACGGTCGCCTTGGCCGTAAGTGACCGGGGCAACGCCAAGGTTTTGTCCCTTGCCGCTCACGCCTTCTCCAGCACGCCACGGCGCATCTGATCGAGCTCGATGCTCTCGAACAGCGCCTTGAAGTTGCCCTCGCCGAAGCCCTGATCTCCCTTGCGCTGAATGAACTCGAAGAAGATCGGCCCGAGCTGGTTCTCGCTGAAAATCTGCAGCAGCAGTTCACCGGCCTTGCCGTCGACGAGGATCTTTCTCCGCCGAAGAGCCGCGACATCCTCACCGTGGCCCGGGATGCGCTTGTCGACCAGTTCGTAATACGTGTCGACGGTGTCGAGCAGCTTGATGCCTTGATCGCGCAAAGCATCCACCGTCGCGAAGAGATCGGTCGAACCGAGGGCGATATGCTGGATGCCTTCGCCATGGTAGATGTCCAGGTACTCCTGAATCTGACCCGGCTTGTCGTTGCCTTCCTCGTTGATCGGGATGCGGATCTTGCCGCAGGGGCTGGTCATCGCCTTGCTCTTCACGCCGGTGACCTGCCCCTCGATGTCGAAGTAGCGGATCTCGCGAAAATTGAACAGGCGCTCGTAGAACTCGCTCCACTCGCCCATCCGACCACGGTGCACGTTGTGGGTCAGATGGTCGATGTAGGTCAAGCCATGCCCGGGCGGGTTGAGCGCCGCACCCGAATCCTTCGCCAGAGGCTCGAAATCGACGTCGAAGAAGCCGATGTTGCCGATCTCGCCATCGCGGGCACCATTCTTCCCGCGCCACTTGTCGACCAGGTAGATCAGGCTGTCCCCGATGCCCTTGATGGCCGGGATGTTCAGCTCCCCGGGCCCGGCGCTGCCCGCGTAGCCCCAGGCGCCCAGCGATTGGGCGCGCGCATACGCTTGACGTGCATCCTGTACGCGGAACGCAATGGCGCAGATGCTGGGGCCGTGCAGACGTGCGAAGCGCTGCGCAAAGGAATCCGGCTCGGCATTCACGATGAAGTTGATGCCGCCTTGCCGGTACAGCAACACGTTCTTGTGGCGGTGCTTGGCAATCGCCAGAAAGCCCATGCGCTCGAAGAGCGCACCCATCGCGGCCGGATCCGGTGCCGCGTATTCGATGAACTCGAAGCCGTCGGTGCCCATCGGGTTGTCCCAGGGGGTGAATTGCATGAGGCCGCTCCTGAACTGGTCGAAGGCTGGCACTGTAGGAGGATCGGCACGCAGTTTGCCTGCAATGTTCGGCCCAGGCAGGTTGTTCGGCAACCGAATGCTGCAAGAATATTGACGATGGAAACCGAAGTCCTGCTCGATGCCGTCGATCGGCGCATCCTTCAGGTGTTGCAGGCCCAAGGCCGGAGCACCTACGACGAACTGGCGGCCCAGGTCGGCCTGTCGCCGAGCGCCACGCTGCGCCGCGTGAAGCGGCTCGAGGACGCCGGTGTCATCGCCGGCTACGTGGCGCTCGTCGCGCCGGAGCGTGTCGGGCTCGGCCTCACCGCCTACATCAACGTCCGGTTGGAGAAGCACATCGACAGCCACAAGCGCAGCCCGATGGACGCCTTCACTGCAGCGGTCCAGGCCTGGCCCGAGGTCGTGGAATGCTCGGCGCTGACCGGCGAGATGGACTACCTGCTGCGCGTGCTGGTGCGCGACATGGCGCACTACTCCCACTTCATCATGGATTCGCTGCTCAAGCACCCGAGCGTGCAGGACTGCAAGACCAGCTTCGTGCTGCAGCGCTGGAAGAGCACGACGGCCGTGCCGCTGTGACGGTGGCCGGACCGGCCGGCGTGGACTTCTGCGTCGGTGCCGGCCAGCCCGCCAAGACAGTCGACACCGCCCAGCGTCAGGCGTCGATTTCGCGCAGCAGTGTCCAGGTCGGTGCGCAGCCCATGTGCAGCAGCTCGGCGATCTCCGTCACGTCGTCGGGCAACGCCGGGTTGTCCCAGCCTTGCGCGCTGTGTCGGGCCACGCGCACCGCCAGCAGCACGTTGCGCACCTGCGCCGAGTCGGCGTGCCGGTCGTCGCTGATCCGCACCAGCAGCGCCGGCAGCGCCCAGTCGGTCATCAGCTGGTGCTGCAGGTCGGCCAGTTCGATGTTCAGAATCTCCCGCTGCACGGCCGCCGAGCGCAAGCCCGGCTCGGCGCGCTGGCGAGCGGCGATCGCCAGCGCCAGCGAAGGCGCGCGCCACCACAGCAGCAGCTCGGCAAAGTCGTGCAGCAGCGCCGCCTCGTGGATCACCACCGCATCGGGGTCCATCCGGTGCACGGCGAACGCCAGTGCGAAGTTGGCCGCTCGGCGCCCGCGCGCCAGCACGTCCAGAAAGCCGTCCAGCGCGCCCGGCTGGCCGGCCAACATCGCCTCTACCGTCGACAGCGCCGTGAAATGGCGGAAGAACGGGCCGATGCCCAGCATGACCAACGCCGCCGTGACGGTTTCCGTGTCGCCGCGGCCCTCGATGTCCGCGGCGGCGCTGCAACCACCCCACGTGGGCGAGCAGCTTCAGCGTCAACAGGGGGTCGGTCGACACCGTTTGCGCCAGCAGCCGAGCGTCCACCGCGTCCTCGCTTTCCTGCAGCTCGGCCAGCGCGTCAGCCGTTTCGGCCAAGACTGGCAAGGCCCGCACATCGAAGCAAGCCGCCCAGCCCGCCAGGTCATGCGGGGGCTGAATCAGCGGGGTGTCGGCGGACCAAGGCATGCCGGCATATCGGCCGCCCGCGCCGCCGCTTGAGCGTTACAGCGACAGCATCAACCCGCAGCGCGAATCGGCGTGGCCCTCGAGCAACTCCTGGCAAGCGACCGAACCGGCCGTCCATGGATAACGCTTATCGCGTTTCGTGGCGTCCGCTGAACGGGGCCGGTTCACCCATCGGCAGGTAGTCGTAGAGCCGCTGGCCGACCGGCAGGCCCTTGGTGCAGGATTCGATGACGGTCGCGAGGCCCCAGACTGGGCCAGCCGGCGTCTGCGTCCGGGAAGAAGTCCCAGCAGTGCATCGCCTCGCCGAACGCGGCGTAGGTGACGTTGTTGGCCGTGAGCGCGAAATGCTCGACCGCCAGCCGGACCCGGTGGCCGGGCTGTCACGGCCGCGGCGCCGGCATCGTCGGCGTGGCTCGGAACCCGCCAGCTCCCGCTCACAGTCGGCTCACGCCTTCGAGATGGCCGACCAGGCGGCCGTCGACATACAGCGCGCCCTCGGGCGCACCGGCCTCGGCATAGAACTCGAGCACCGGATCGCCGGTCGCCCGCTGCCGGTCGGGCCGCAAACGGCGGGCCAGCTGACCGAGGGCCACGCTGGCCGCGCGCAGCACCGCGGCGGCCAAACGTCGTGTGCGCTGCGCCTCGGGCGGCGTGTCGCTCCAGGGGAAGTCTCTCGTCGTCATGTTCGTTCTCCGACGGGGCGCGGCCGGCGGCTCGGGCCGCTTCGCGCTCCAGGTTCAGGGGCTGTGCAGGCGGTCGATCTCCAGTCGCAGCGCGTGCGCGTCCTGCTGCCGGCGCGCGCCGCCGCGCGGGCCATGGGCACCGGCGCGGCGCCGGTGCGCGGGCGCGACGAGCGGATTGCGCGGCCGGGGGGTCTTCAGGGTCAGCGTGATGCGCATGGCAGTTCTCCTCGTCATCGGTGGGCCGCAAAAGCGAAAGGCCCGGGTTGCTGGTGCAACCCGGGCCTCGATGGGCAGGACAGCCTCGCTGCGCGACGCCGCTCAGTCCACCGGCGCCCCGGGCGGGGCACCATCGTTGAAAGCGCCGGTCCCGGCGCCCCGGATGCCGTCCAGGGCCGCCATGCGGCAGCCGGCGACGGCGTGAAGGGACGTGGACAGGGACATGGCGCTCCGGGTTGGGGTTGATCGGCTGCGACGGCTCCTGGAGGAGCAGCACTGCAGGCTTGCGCAAATGATAAATAACAAGTTATCAGTGCGCAAGCGCGTCGACACCGAAGAGTCGCATTTCACTTGCGTCGTTTCAACGGCGCCACGCCAGCCTGGGTGCGTTCCCACAGCGCCTGCGCGTCCTCGGCGGACGGGGTTCGGGCAACGGGCGGCGGGGGCGCTGGCGCCGGAATCAGCACCTCGCCCAGCAGGTCCAGCAGGCGCGTGCGCGCGCGCTGCGGGTGGCGTCGGTAGTAGGTGAGCACGAGCCCGACGATGAAGCGCTCGTCGTCGTCGCGCGGTGCGCTTTCGTCGCCCGGCCCTTCGGTGCCCCGCGCCGAAGGCGCCGCGGGCGTCGCGCTGGCGAGCGCTCCGGAGTGAGGCTGATCCAGCCAGCCGTTCGGCTTGTGGCACAGATGCTCGAACTGGCGCGCCAACCGCTCGCCGATCTGCCGCGAGCGCCCCTTGATCTGGCTCCAGTAACTGGGCTGGATCTGCACGCGCTCGGCGAAGCGCCGCTCCAGCCCGCGCAACGTGGCGGCATCGGCGTGGCGCGCGGTCTGGCGCACGAATTCCTCGAACAGCGCCAAGGCGTTGTCCAGGCGCACTTGCGCGAGATCGATCGGTGCATTGGGCATCGACCGCAATGATAAATCCGCGTTGACCTTCCCGCCCCGGGGCGGACTCGCCGTCAGGCGTCGTCGTCGCGCGCGCGGTGCTGGCCCGTCAGCTGCTGCTGCACCGCCGGCGGCACCGCCTCGTAGTGCGAAAGCTCGATCGTGTAGCGACCCTGACCGCTGGTCATCGCGTTCAGCCGCGACTGGTAGCCCGAGAGCTCGGACATCGGCACCTGGCCGCGCACGATCATCGTTCCCGCGGCGCCGTTCGTCGTGCCGCTGACCAGGCCGCGCTTGGCCGACAGGTCGCCGGTGATGTCGCCCATCGCGTGCTCGGGAGCGCCGATCTCGATGTGCACGATCGGCTCGAGCACGATCGGCCGTGCCTCGCGAATCGCCGCCAGGAAGGCCTTGCGGCCGGCGGTGACGAAGGCGATCTCCTTGCTGTCGACGCTGTGGTGCTTGCCGTCGTGGACGACGACGCGGACGTCGACCACCGGGTAGCCGGCGATCGCGCCGCTGGCCAGCACCTCGCGCACGCCCTTCTCGACGGCGGGGATGAACTGGCCGGGAATGGTCCCGCCCTTCACCTGGTCGACGAACTCGAAGCCGGCGCCGCGCGGCAGCGGTTCGACGCGCAGGAACACCTCGCCGAACTGGCCCGCGCCGCCGCTCTGCTTCTTGTGCCGGTGGTGGCCTTCGGCGCTGGCGCCGATCGTCTCGCGGTAGGCGATGCGCGGCGGCTGCGTGACGACCTCGAAGCGGTGCACCTCGCGCAGCCGCTCGAGCAGCACGCGCAGGTGCAGTTCGCCCAGGCCGTAGACGATGGTCTCGTTGGTCGCCGCGACATGCTCGACCTTCAGGCAGGGGTCCTCGTCGACCAGCTTGGTCAGGATCTCCCACATCCGCTGCTCGTCGCCGTGCCGCTTCGGGGCGATCGCGAGCCCGTGCACCGGCACCGGGAAGTCCAGCGGCTTCAAGTGGATGTGGTCGTCCTCGGCGGCGTCGTGCAGCACGGCGTCGAAGTGGATCTCGTCGACCTTGGCCACCGCGCAGATGTCGCCCGGCAGCGCGCGCGCGACCTCGACGTGCTCCTTGCCCTGCAGCATGAACAGATGGCCCACCTTGAACGGCTTGCGGCCGTCGCCGATGTAGAGCTGGCTGTCGCGCGTGACCGTGCCCTGGTGGACGCGGAAGATGCCCATCCGCCCGACATAGGGGTCGACCGTGACCTTGAAGACATGGGCCAGCACGTGACGCGCGGGGTCGGGCACCGAATGCATCGGCACGGCGCTCGCGCCCTCGCCCTTCAGGAAGTCGGGCGGGTTCGCCTCGGTCGGGTTCGGCAGCAGCCTGACCACGATGTCCAGCAGTTCGGCCACGCCGGCGCCGCTGCGCGCCGAGACGAAGCAGACCGGGATCAGGTGCCCTTCGCGCAGCGCCTGCTCCAGCGGCGCGTGCAGCTCGCTCGCGTCGACGTCGCCGTCGTTCAGGTAGCGGTCGACGAAGTCGGCGTCGACCTCGACCACCTGCTCGACCAGCGCGCGGTGCGCGGCGGCTACGCTGCCGAAGTCGCTGTCGCCCTCGCGGTTGTAGAAGCAGTCGACGACCCGCGTCGCCGCCCGCGTCGGGCAGGTTCAGCGGCAGGCATTCCTTGCCGAACGCGGCCTGGATCTGCGCCAGCAGCGCCGCCAGGTCGACCCCCGGCGCGTCGATCTTGTTGACGATGATCATCCGGTCCAGGTGGCGCGCCGCGGCGTAGTCCATCATGCGCTGGGCCATCGGCTCGATGCCGGTCGCCGCGTTGATGACGATCGCCGCCGTCTCCACCGCCTCCAGCGCGGGCAGGCTCTGGCCCAGGAAGTCGGGGCTGCCCGGGGTGTCGATCAGGTGGATGCGGGTGTCGACGTGGGCCAGGTGCATCACGCTCGCGTTCAGCGAATGCCCCATTCGTTTCTCCAGCGGGTCATAGTCGCTGACCGTGCTGCCGCGCTCCAGGCTGCCCGGCGCGCCGATCGCGCCGGCCCGGTGCAGCAGCGCCTCGGCCAGGCAGGTCTTGCCGGCGCCGGCCGGCCCCACGAGCGCCAGCGTGCGGGTCGAGGCGAGGCCGGCGCTGGCGCCCGGTACACCCTGGGACGGGCTTGGCATGCCGTTGTCTCCTTTGGCAGCAGGCCGCCGCGGACTCGGCGGTCGAAAGGCTGGAGCCAGATTAAGGGATCGCCCCGGCGCGCACAACCGGGCCAGTCCCCGCATGTGCCGCAAGAGGCTCTGTTAGCCTGCCTGGCGATGACTGCCCCCGACGCCCCGCTGCCACAGCGAGGCGCGACGGGACCCTCGAGCCAACGTGCGCGAGGTCGCTCGCCCGCGTTGTTGCGCAGTCGTCAGCCCAGCGTGACCCGGCTCTCGAAGAGGTAGGCCGCGAGCAGCTGCTCGAGGGCCGGTGCCGAGGCCCGCGCGGCCTGCGGCAGCGTCACGTCGACCTTCAGCCCGCGCCGGCCGCCTTCGACGACCCGCACCTGCGCGTCGGCCAGCGCGAACTGGTCGCGCACGATCCGCGTCACCAGCCGTGCCGCGGCGTCGCAGCGCAGCGCCGGTTTGTAGATCTTGCCCACCGTGGTCAGCGGGATCGCGTCGACGATGTGGATCTGCTTCGGCCAGGCCGGGCGCTCGCCGATGGTGCGCTGCGCGTGCTCGTGCAGCTCGTCCTCGGTCGCGTGGGCGCCGGGCCGCAGCGCGACGAAGCAGACCGGCAGCTCGCCGGCGTAGGCGTCGGGCATGCCGACCGCCGCGGCCAGCGCGATCGCGGGGTGCGTGGCCATCGCGTTCTCGATCATCAGCGGGTCGATGTTGTGGCCGCTGCGGATGATCAGGTCCTTGGCCCGGCCAGCAATGTAGAGGCGGCCCTGTTCGTCGGTGTAGCCGAGGTCGCCACTGTTGAGCACACCGTCTGCGAACACGCCCGTGTCGTGTTCCGGGTTTCGATAGCCCGGCGAGACATGGGGGCCGCGCACGGTGATCACGCCGATCTCGTGCGGCGCGCAAGGGGCCCCGAGGCGACCGTCGGCCTCGAGCCGGCACACCACCACCTTCGTATAGGGCAGGGCCCAGCCGACCGAGCCGACGCCGCCCTCGCCCGCGACCGGATCGATCGCGATCAGGCCGGAGGCCTCGGTCATGCCGTAGACCTCGAACAGGCTGCGGCCGATGACCTGCCGAAAGCGCTCGCCCACTGCCGGCGGCAGCGACGCGGCGCCGCAGAAGCCGGCGCGCACGGTGCCGAGGTCGACGTCGCCCACCGGCACCTCCAGCACCGCGCCCACCGAGGTCGGCACTGCACCCACCAGCGTCGCGCCGTATTGCGCTGCCAGGCGCCAGTAGCCCTGGACCATCGCCGGGTTGCGCAGCCCGCCTGGAGACATCACGAGCAGGCCGGCCCCGGCCATGAACAGACTCAGGGCGCAGAAGACCGTCCCGCCCACGTGGAACAGCGGCAGCGTGGCCGTGAGCGTGTCGGTCGGGCGCATGTCTCCCAGCACGGCACCGCCCAGCGCCGCCACCAGCTGGCTGCGGTGCGTCAGCGCCACCAGCCTGGGCGTTCCCGTCGTGCCGCCGGTATGAAAGTAGGCCGCCACGTCGTGGTCGCGACCCGGCTCACCGAAGACCAGATGATCTTCGGGCTGCGCCATCAGCGCGGCGTGGAAGTCGAGCACGCCCGCCTCGGCCGGCGTCCCGGGTGGCGCCACGCGGATCAGCGTCAGCCCCGGCACACGGTCGCGCAGTGCGAGGGCCTTGGGCCAGATGTCGAGCGCGGGATGCGGGCCCAGTGCGACCAGGATGCGCGCGCCCGAGGCCTTGAGCAGCTCGGCGATGTGCTCCGGCTGCAGCAGGAAGTTGATCGGCACCGCGTAGCCCGCGGTCTCGGCACCCCACAGCGTCGCATGGGTCTCGACCAGGCTCGGCAGCATGTAGGCCACCCCGGGGCGCGGGCCACCGAGCGAAGCGAACAGGTTGGCTGCACGCCGCACCAGGCCGAGCAGCTCGCGGTAGCTGACGCGGCGCGGCTGCTCGTCGGGTGCGCCGCTCATCAGCATCGTGATCGCGGTGCGATCGGGCTGACTCGCCGCACCGGCGATGAACACGTCCAGGATGCTGCGTTCGGGCAGACGCTCCTCCAGCGACCGCTCGGCCTCGAAGCGCGCCAGGTCGTCGCGGTTGCGGACACCGAAGTCGTTCAGCAAAGCCATTGCCGTCTCCACCACAGGACATGCGGGCCACGAACTTAACCGCTCGGCGCCGGGTCGTGAACGCAGGTCAACCCGGGCCTCCCCGCAGCCCGCGAATCGCGGCCGCTCGCCCGGCGCACGAGCCGTCCTGCGGCGTGGCAAGGGCCCGGCCGTGCCGCGCGCCGAGGCCTTGTCCTACAACAGCGCGGGCCATCCATGCCCGACGAACGGGTGCCTCTCGGACATACCCCGCGCAGGCCGGCGGCCAATATCGCCCCTCGGAAGAATCCGGACTGCAGATCAGTCCTCCGACCATTGACCACACCCCTGGGCTCGTGGGTTCGCTGGCGCTCGGATCGTCAGCGCGCCGCACGTCCCCGAGGGCTCCTTGACGCCAGACGCCAGCCGCGGACATCCCGCAGGGAATCAACCATGAACCAGTTCTGCCGCCTGTTCAAATCACGGGCCGCACTGTTCGTCGCACTGCTGCCCGCCTTCGTGGCCGGCTGCGGCGGAGGCCTCGACCCGATCCTCGGCCCGCCGAGCCTCGGTACGGCTGCGCCGGCCGACACGACACGGCCCACGGTCGTGTTGACGGTGCCCGCCGCAGGCGCGCTCGGCGTCGCGACGAACACCAAGATCACCGCGACGTTCAGCGAGGCGATGGACGCCGCGACGATCGGGGACACCAGCTTCACGGTGATGGACACGACGCTCGACGCCACGGTGCCAGGGACGGTGAGCTACTCGGCGGCCGCCCGTACCGCGACCTTCACGCCTTCGGCTGGCACGCTGGCCGGCAGCGACCAGTACACCGCGACGATCACCACCGCCGCCACCGACCTGGCCGGCAACGCGCTGGCGGGCAACACCGCCGTGGCACCCAACGCCGGCAATCAGGTCTGGACCTTCAGCGCCGGAACCGCGGCCGACCTCGTGCCCCCGACCGTTGCCGCCGTCAGCCCGCTCGACGCCAGCACCGGCGTCTGCTTGTCCAAGACCGTCGCCGCGACGTTCAGCGAGCCGATGGACGCCACGACGATCACGGCCGCGACCTTCGTCGTCACCGACAACGGTGTCGCCGTCGCAGGCAGCGTGAGCTACGACGCTCCGAGCCGGGTCGCGACCTTCGTGCCCGCCGATGCGGCAGGCTTCGCCGCCAGCAAGACCCTGGTCGCGACCGTCAAGTCCGGCAGCACCGGCGTCATGGACCTGGCCGGCAACCCGCTGGCCACCGACCGGAGCTGGAGCTTCACGACCGGCACGCAGGCCTGCCTGACCGCGGTCGACCTGCGCAGCGTGGCGTCGTTCGGCGCCTTCGGCGGTGGGGCCGGCGTCACCAACCAGGGCATCCATACCGTCGTCGGCGGCAACCTCGGCACCACCGCGGCCTGCACCCTGATCACGGGCTTCCACGACGCGGCGAATGTCTACACCGAGACGCCGCTGAACGTGGGTGGGGTGAACGGCAGCGTCTACTGCGCCCCGCCGGCGCCCGGAACGACCGCGACGATGGCGATCGCCACCCAGGCCCGGGCCGATGCGCAGTCCGCCTACGACGCCCTCGCAGCGCTGCCGCCCGGAGGCGACCCCGGTGCCGGCCAGCTGGGCGGGCAGGTGCTGACGGCAGGCGTCTACACCGCCGCCGGCGGGACCTTCGCGATCACGAACGGCGACCTGACCCTGGACGCGCAAGGCGACCCCCACGCCGTCTGGGTGTTCCAGAGCGCCTCGGCGCTGACCGTGGGCCTGCCGGCGACGCCGCGCCATGTGCTGCTGATCAACGGCGCGCAGGCGGGCAACGTGTTCTGGCAGGTCGGCAGCGCAGCCCGCATCGAGGACGGCAGTGCGATGGTGGGCACCATCATCGCGCCGGCCGGCGTGACGATCTCGACCGCCGGCCAGACCGCCCAGACCCTTCTCGTCGGGCGCGCCATCGGCCTGACGGCCTCGGTGACGATGGTCAACACCACCGTCGTCGCGCCATGAACCCGACCCCCACGCACCGCCGTCCCCCCACTGCCTGGAAGCACAAGATGAACAAGCTCGACGCGCTGCACCGGTTCGGCCTGGCCGGACTCGGCACCTTGATCGTCGCCGCGGCCGCCCCGGCCTGGGCGCAGGACGGGGGCTACCCCTACGTCGGGATCTCGCTCGGACAGTCGCGGGCGAAGATCGACGAGGAACGCATCACGGCCGGCCTGCTGGGTGCGGGCCTGACCACGACCGCGATGACGCGCGACGAGCACGACACCGCGTTCAAGCTGTTCGGCGGCTACCAGTTCAACCGCAACTTCGCGCTCGAGGCGGGCTACTTCAACCTGGGCCGCTTCGGCTTCTCGTCGACCACCTCGCCGGCCGGCACCCTGGACGGCCAGATCAAGCTGCAGGGCCTGAACCTCGACCTGGTCGGCACGCTGCCGCTGACCGACAAGCTGTCGGTGATCGGCCGGGTCGGTGCGCAGTACGCCAAGGCCAGCGACCGCTTCAGCGGCAGCGGCGCCGTCAACGTGCTGAACCCCAGCCCGAGCGAGCGGGCCACCAACTACAAGCTCGGCGCCGGCCTGCAGTACGAGATCAGCCGCTCGATGCTGCTGCGCGCCGAACTCGAGCGCTACCGCATCAACGACGCGGTGGGCAACCATGGCGACGTGAACATGCTGTCGGTGAGCCTGGTGATCCCCTTCGGTCGCGCGCCGGAGGCGGCGCCAGCGCGCGCGATGGCGGTGCCGGACGTCGTGGCGCAGGCGCCCGCGCCCGTGCCAGTGCCCGTAGTCGAGGCGGCCCCGGTCGCACCCATGGTCGAGGCGGCCCCGGCAGCCCCGTCAACCCCGGAGCGCCGGCGCGTGAGCTTCTCGGCCGATTCGCTGTTCGGCTTCGACCGCTCCGACGTCCGGCCCGAAGGGCGCCAGGCGCTGGACCGGTTCGCCAAGGAAGTCGACGGCACCCGCTACGACGAGATCACGGTCGAGGGCCATACCGACCGGCTCGGCTCGCCGGCCTACAACCAGGCCTTGTCGTCCCGGCGTGCCGAATCGGTGAAGGCCTATCTCGTGAGCTCGGGCGGCATCGACGCGGCCAAGGTCTCGGCGGTCGGCAAGGGCGAGTCGGCCCCGGTGACTGCGCCGGGCGCTTGCAAGGGCAGCAAGCCCGACGCCATACTGATCGACTGCCTGCAGCCCGACCGTCGCGTCGAGGTCGAGGTCACGGGCACGCGCTGAACACGGTGGATCGCGCGGGTCCGATCGACGGGCCTGCCCACCCGACGCGCCAGCGGGGCGGCCCGCGGCGCCCATTTGCCAACCCCCTCGGAGCAATCCATGAACTTGAACTTGAGCATCGGTCCCCTCGTCTCGCTGCTGGCCGGCATCCTGATCCTGGTGGTGCCGCGCCTGCTCAACTACATCGTCGCGATCTACCTGATCGTGATCGGCCTGCTCGGGCTCTTCGGCGCGGGCGCTCTGCACCTGAGGTGACGACGGGTGGCCGGCCGCTGGCCGTGCCCCGTCACTCGTGGCGCAGCGCGTCGATCGGGTCGAGCCGCGCCGCGCGCCGCGCCGGCACGTAGCCGAAGACGACGCCGATCGCGGCCGAGAACAGGAACGACGCCAGGTTGATCGTCATGTCGAAGGCGTAGGGGATCTGCATCAGCCGCGCCAGCCCGATCGACGCAACGGTGGCGAGCACGATGCCGATCAGACCGCCCAATGTCGACAGCGCGACCGCCTCGACGAGGAACTGCAGCAGCACCTCGCGCTCGAGTGCACCGATCGCCAACCGCACGCCGATCTCGCGCGTGCGCTCGGTCACGCTGACGAGCATGATGTTCATGATGCCGATGCCGCCGACGACGAGGCTGACCGCGGCCACCGCGCCGAGCAGCATCGTCATCACCTGCGTCGTGCCCGACATCGTCTCGGCGATCTGGCGCGTGTCGAGGACGTTGAAGTTGTCGTCCTCGTTCTGGGCCAGCTTGCGCCGCTCGCGCATCAGGTCGGTCAGCTGGGCCTTGACCAGCGCGGTGTCGCTGTCGTCGCGCAGCGAGACGAGGATCGTGTTGACGCGCGTGTTGCCGGTCACGCGCCGCTGCATCGTCTCCAGCGGCAGCACGAGCACGTTGTCCTGATCGCTGCCCATCGCGCTCTGCCCCTTCGATGCGAGCAGGCCGACGACGCGGCACGAGAACTTCTTGACCCGGATCTGCGCGTCGATCGGGTCCGCACCGCCGAACAGCTCGTTGCGCACCGTCGCGCCGATCACGCAGACGGCGGCGCCGATGCGTTCCTCGTCGGGCTCGAAGCCGCGCCCGCTGGCGAAAGTCCAGCTGCGCACGTCGAACCATTCGCGGGTCGAGCCGATCACGCTGCCCGCCCAGTTGCGGCCGTTGGCGACCAGCGTCGCGTTGCTGCGCACCTCGGCCACGGCGGCGCGCACGCCACCGATCTGCTTGTCGATCGCGTCGACGTCGGCGACCGCGAACGCCGGTGCGCCGCTGCCGCCGCCCGCGCCCAGGCGCTGGCCGGGCATCACCATCAGCAGGTTGCTGCCCAGGCTCGCGATCTGCGACTGCACCGCGCGCGTCGCGCCGTTGCCCAGCGTGACCATCGTGATCACCGCGCCGACGCCGATCACGATGCCGAGCATGGTCAGGAACGAGCGCAGCAGGTTGCGCCGGATCTCGCGCAAGGCCAGCAGCAGCGTGTTCAGCCACATCACGCGGCTCCTGCTTCGGCGGCCGCCGCGGGCACGTCCAGCCCGGCCGGGTGCGGATTGCGCTGGTCGCTCTCGACGCGGCCGTCGATGAAGCGCACGACGCGCTTCGCATAGGCCGCCATGTCGGGCTCGTGCGTCACCATCACGACGGTGATGCCGTGCTCGCTGTTCAGCCCCCACAGCAGGCGCATGATCTCGGCGCCGCGCTGCGTGTCGAGGTTGCCTGTCGGCTCGTCGGCGAGCAGCACCTCGGGTCGGGTGACGAGCGCACGCGCGATCGCGACGCGCTGCTGCTGGCCGCCGGAGAGCTCGCCCGGCGTGTGGTGCTCCCAGCCGGCCAGGCCGACCGAGGCCAGCGCCGCGCGCGCCTGCGCGTGGCGCGCCGCGGCCGCCTCGCCGCGGTACAGCAGCGGCAGTTCGACGTTTTCTTGCGCCGAGGTGCGCGCGAGCAGGTTGAAGCCCTGGAACACGAAACCGAAGTACTTGCGACGCAGCCGCGCGCGCTGGTCGCGCGTCAGCGCCTGCACCGCGATGCCGCGGAACAGATAGTCGCCCTGGCTCGGCACGTCCAGGCAGCCGAGCAGGTTCATCGCGGTCGACTTGCCCGACCCGCTCGGCCCCATGATCGCGACGAAGTCGCCGCGGTCGATGTCCAGGTCGACGCCCATCAGCGCCTGGAAGGCGGCCAGGCCCGCGCCGTAGGTCTTGGTGATGCCGCGCAGGCGGATCAGCGGCGGCTCGGCGGCGGCGTTCACGACGGGGCGGCTCCGCTGCGCTGGTCGACGATCACCGCGTCGCCCGCGGCGAGGCCGGCGCCGGTGACCTCGGTACGGCGGCCGTCGCTGAGACCGACCGTCACGTCGATCGCCACCGGCCGGCCGTCGCGCAGCACCCAGAGCTTGCGCGCGCCGCCGCCGGTCGCCGTCCCGCCGCGCTGCGCGGTGCCGCGCGGCATGCGCGGCACCAGGCGCGCGACCAGACTGCTGCTGCCATTCGACGCCGAGGCCGCCGTCGGCGCGGTCGCGTCGGCCAGCATGGGCGTGAAGCGCAGCGCGGTGTTGGGCACCAGCAGCGACGGGCTGCGGTCGCTGGTCTGGATCGTCGCGGTCGCGCTCATGCCGGGGCGCAGGCTGAGATCCTGGTTGTCGACGTCGAGCAGCGTCGTGTAGGTGACGACGTTGTCGGTCGTCGTCGAGCCGTACGCGACGCGCGTCACGGTCGCCGGGTAGCGCCGGTTCAGGTAGGCGCCGACGGTGAAGGTCGCGTGCTGGCCGGCGTGCACCATCCCGACGTCGGTCTCGTCGACGTTGACATCGAGCTGCAGCTGCTTCAGGTCGGCGGCGAGGGTGAACAGCGTCACCGCCTGCAGCGACGCGGCCACCGCGTTGCCCGGGTCGACCGATCGGGTCAGCACGACGCCGTCGATCGGCGAACGGATCGACGCCTTCGAGAGGTTCGTCTCGTCGGTGGACAGCGCCGCGCGCGCGTCCGCGACGCCGGCGCGCGCGCTCGTCTCGTCGGCGCGGGCGCGCTGCAGCGTCGCGCGCGCGGTGGCGAGCTCGCTCTGCGACGGCACCTTGCCGCCGGACAGCCGCGCGACCTCCTCGAGCCGGCCGAGGTTGCCCTGCGCCTCGGTCAGCGTCGCGACGGTCTGCGCGACCTTGGCCTCGGCCGACGCGACCGCGGCGCGCGAGCGGACGATCTGGTCGCGCAGCTTCGCGGTGTCGAGGTCGAGCAGCACCTGGCCCTTCGTTCACCGCGTCGTTGACGTCGACGTAGACGCGCGAGACGGTGCCCGACAGCTCGCTGCCGATGCTGACCGAACGCGTCGGCTGCAGCGTGCCGTCGGCGCTGACGGTCACGACGAGCGTGCCGCGCACGACCGGCTCGGTGACGAAGCTCGGCGCTGCGGCCGCGCGCCGGCTCGCCTGCCAGAACCAGAGGCCGGCGATCGCCACGGCGAGCAGCGCGACGCCGACCCAGACCAGCGGCCGCCGCCAAAGCGCGCGCGCGCCCGGCTCGTCGAGCAGCGCGCCGACATCGGCCGCGGAGGATCGGGAAGCGTCGTCAGCGGAGCTCATGGTCGTCGTCCTGCGCAAGTGCGGGTCTCTCGGTCGAGGCCTCGGGGGTCCAGCCGCCGCCCAGGGCCTGGTACAGGCGCACGTGGTCGGCGGCGAGATCGGCGACGCCGCTCGCCACGCTGTCCTGCGCGCCGAGCTGCGTGCGCTGCGTCTCGAGCACGGTCTGGAAATCGATCAGCCCGCTCGCGTAGCGCTGGCGCGCCAGCAGCGCGGCGTTGGCGGCGGCTTCGGCGGCGCTGCGCAGGTGCTCGAGGCGCTCGCGGTCGCCCTGCAGTGCGGCCAGCGCGTCCTCGACGTCGCCGAGCGCGCCCAGCACCGTCGCGCGATAGGCCGCGTGCGCCTGGTCGAACGCGGCCTGCTGCGCGCGCAACTGCGCCGTCGCGGCGCCACCGTCGAACACCGGTGCCGAGACGCCGGCGAGCAGCGAGCCGAACGCGGCGCCGCCGGCGGTCAGACCGGACAGCGTGAGAGCGCTCAGACCGAGCGAGCCCGAGAGCTGGAAGCTGGGGTAGCGTGCGGCATCGGCCTGCGCGACCCGTTGCGCCGCGGCGCGCACGCGCAGCTCGGCGGCGCGCACGTCGGCACGCTGGCGCAGCGTCTCGGCCGGGAAGGCCAGCGCCAGATCGGCCGGCGCCTGCGGCTGCGCCGTGCCGGCCGGCAACACCAGCTCGCCGACGGGGCGGCCGGTGAGCAGCGCCAGCCGCTGGCGCGACTGGGCCACGCCGGTCTGCAGCGCGAGCTGCTGCGCACGCGTCTGCTCGACCGCGGCGCGCGCCTGTTCGGCGTCGATCGAGGTCGCCAGGCCCGCCTGGACGCGCCACTGGGTGATCTGCAGCGTCTCCTGCTGGGTCTCGAGGTTCGTCTTCGCGATCGCGAGCCGGGCCTCGGTGCCGCGCAGCGTGATGTAGGCGAGCGCGACCTCGGCCGCGACCGACACCTGCACGTTGCCGAGGCTGGCCGCGCTCGCCTGCGCGTCGAACTCGGCGGCGTTGCTCGCGCTGCGCCGCGCGCCGAAGGGATCGGGTGCCCAGCTTGCGTCCAGGCCGGCGCGCAGCGCATTGCTCGCCGTGCTGCCGGCGCTGCGGCTGCGCTGCGCCGAGCCGGACGCGTCGACGCTGGGCCCGAGGGTGGCCGCCTGGGCCTGGGCCAGCGCACGCGACTGGCGCAGCGCCGCGCGCGCCGTCTCGAGGTCGGTGTTGGCCTGCAGCGCCTGCGCGATCAGCGCGCTCAGCGTCGGGTCGTCGAAACGCTGCCACCACGCGGCCAGCGACGCCGCATCGGCAGGAGCCTGCGACGCGCCCGACCAGGCGGGGGGCAACACCACGCCGGCGTTCGCCTCGGTCGTCGGCGCCTTCAGCGCCGCGCAGCCGGCCAGCGCGCCCGCCAGGAGCAGGGGTGCGAGCATCGGCGTGCCGAGGCGGAGGGGTCGCGCGGTCATAGCTCCAGTCTGCCCGCCGGCCATTGCGCGGCCGAGCCAGGGGCGTCAAGGTTTGTAAACCGAGACCCCCAGCGCGCTCACGCGCTCACTGGAAAGCCACTTCGGCGAAGCTGCGCAGTTTGCGGCTGTGCAGCCGGTCGGTGCGTTCCTGGCGCAGCAGTTCGATCGCGCGCATGCCGATGCGCAGGTGCTGGTCGACGCGCTCGCGGTAGAAGTGATCCGCCATCCCGGGCAATTTGATCTCACCGTGCAGTGGCTTGTCGCTGACGCAGAGCAATGTTCCGTACGGAACCCGGAAGCGGAAGCCGTTCGCGGCGATCGTCGCCGACTCCATGTCCAGCGCCACCGCGCGGCTCTGGCTGAAGCGGCGCTCGGGCGTGCTGTCCTTGTGGTGGAAGGGCAGCAGCTCCCAGTTGCGGTTGTCGGTGCTGGCGACGGTGCCGGTGCGCATGATCTTCTTCAGCTCGTAGCCCTTGAGCTGGGTGATCTCGGCAACCGCCTGCTCGATCGCCGTCTGCACCTCGGCCAGCGGCGGGATCGGCACCCACAGCGGCAGGTCCTCGTCGAGCACGTGGTCCTCGCGCACGTAGCCGTGCGCGAGCACGTAGTCGCCCAGGTGCTGCGAGTTGCGCAGCCCGGCGCAGTGGCCGAGCATCAGCCAGGCATGCGGGCGCAGCACCGCGATGTGGTCGGTGATGGTCTTCGCGTTCGCCGGGCCGACGCCGATGTTGACCATCGTGATGCCGGCCCGGTCCGGCCGCACCAGGTGGTAGGCCGGCATCTGCGGCAGCCGCGGCGGCGCGCGGCCGAGTTCGTCGCCGGCCACCGGCGCGAGGCCGGCGCGGCGCGTGACCAGGTTGCCCGGTTCGACGAAGGCGGTGTACTCGCCGCCGCCAGACTGCATCAGCGCATGGCCGAGCTTGACGAACTCGTCGATGTAGAACTGGTAGTTCGTGAACAGCACGAAGTTCTGGAAATGCTCGGGCGCGCTGCCGGTGTAATGGCGCAGCCGGTGCAGCGAATAGTCGACCCGCGGCGCGGTGAACAGCGCGAGCGGCTGCGCCTCGCCGGCGCGCGGCTCGTGGGTGCCGTTGGCGATGCCGTCGTCCATCGCCGACAGGTCGGGCAGGTCGAACAGGTCGCGCATCAGCAGTCGGCGCTCGGCCGACATCGAGCCTTCCAGATGGTCGTGCTCGGCGAACGAGAAATGCACCGGGATCGGCTGCGTGCTGGTGCCGACCTCGAGACTGACGCCGTGGTTGCGCTGGAGCAGCGCGAACTGCTCGCGGTAGTAGTCGGCGAACAGGTCCGGTCGCGTCAGCGTGGTGTCGTAGACGCCGGGGCCGCTGACGAAGCCGTAGGCCAGGCGCGAGTCGGCGCGCGCGACGGTGCTGGTCTGCACGCGCACGAAGGGG
This sequence comes from uncultured beta proteobacterium, assembly GCA_963788635.1. Lineage (GTDB taxonomy): Bacteria > Pseudomonadota > Gammaproteobacteria > Burkholderiales > Burkholderiaceae_C > Rubrivivax. The sequence continues at coordinate 143,678 of CAWBHE010000009.1, forward strand.
TAGCAGGCGCGCACGCGCGCGCCGAGGTCGCCACCGGCGACGAAGCGTTGCAGGCTGTCGCGCAGGTGGGCGATGCTGGTGTCGTAGATCAGCCGCACCTGGGCCAGGGCGGCCTCGGCATCGTCGAAACGGGTCGGGGCGATGAACACGGAGCTGGTCGTCATGGCGCCGATTGTCGGCCGCTTCGATGACATGGCGCACCGGGCCGCGCGAACCGCGGGCTCAGCGCCAGGCGCTGGCGCGGTCGAGCGCGGCGATCGTTGCTGCGTCCAGCGCCAGCCGCGCCGCGCCGGCCAGTTCGGCGAATTGCGCGGTCGAGGTGGCGCTGGCGATCGGCGCGGTCAGCCCCGGCCGCGCCATCTGCCAGGCCAGCGCCACCTGGGCCGGCGTCGCGCCCAGCCGCGCCGCGACCTCGTCGAGCGCGGCCAGGATGCGCAGTCCACGCTCGTTCAGGTAGTCCTTGACGCCGGCGCCGCGCGGGCTCTTGCCGAGGTCGGCCTCGCTGCGGTACTTGCCGGTCAGGAAGCCGCGGGCGAGGCCGAAGAAGTTGATCACGCCGATGCCTTCGCTGCGGCACAGCGGCTCGAGCTCGGCCTCGTAGGGTTCGCGGTCGACCAGGTTGTACAGCGGCTGCAGGCTCTCGTAGCGCGGCAGGCCCAGGCGTCGGCTCGTCGCGAGCGCCTCGGCCAGGCGCGGCGCGCTGAAGTTGGAGGCGCCGATCGCGCGCACCTTGCCCTCTTGGATGAGCTCGGCGAAGGCGGTCAGCGTCTCCTCCATCGGCGTCGCGGTGTCGTCGTCGTGCGACTGGTAGAGGTCGATGCGGTCGGTCTGCAGCCGGCGCAGCGAGTCTTCCACCGCCTGGCGGATCCAGCGCCGCGACAGGCCGCTGCGATCGTCGCCCATCGGCTTGCCGACCTTGGTCGCGATCACGACGCGGTCGCGCTTGCCCGAGGCCCCGAGCCAGCGGCCGATGATCGTCTCCGATTCGCCGCCGGTGTGGCCCGGGACCCAGCGCGAATAGACGTCGGCGGTGTCGATCAGGTTGAAGCCGGCGTCGACGAAGGCGTCGAGCAGCGAGAACGAGGTCGGCTCGTCGGCGGTCCAGCCGAACACGTTGCCGCCGAAGGCCAGCGGGGCCACCTGGAGGCCGGAGCGGCCGAGTTCGCGCAGTTCCATGGGATCGTGCCTGTTGACCGGGACGGGCGATCCTACGCCGCCTCGGCCCCACGCCGACGCCGCGCCTACATGCTGCGCCGGTACTGCCCGCCGACCTCGAACAGCGCGTTCGTGATCTGGCCCAGGCTGCAGCAACGCACCGCGTCCATCAGCACCTCGAAGACGTTGCCGTTCGCGATCACCGCCTGCTGCAGCCGCGCCAGCATCGCCGGGGCCTCGGCCGCATGGCGGGCCTGGAAGTCGGCCAGGCGCGCGAGCTGCGACTGCTTCTCCTCGGCGGTCGAGCGCGCGAGCTCGATGTGCTCGGGCACCGGCTCGCCGTGCGGGTTGCGGAAGGTGTTGACGCCGATGATCGGGTACTCGCCGGTGTGCTTGAGCATCTCGTAGTGCATGCTCTCTTCCTGGATCTTGCCGCGCTGGTAGCCGGTCTCCATCGCGCCCAGGACCCCGCCGCGTTCGGCGATGCGCTCGAACTCGGCCAGCACGGCTTCCTCGACCAGTTCGGTCAGCTCGTCGATGACGAAGGCGCCCTGGTTCGGGTTCTCGTTCTTCGCCAGGCCCCACTCGCGGTTGATGACGAGCTGGATCGCCATCGCGCGGCGCACCGATTCTTCGGTCGGCGTCGTGATCGCCTCGTCGTACGCGTTGGTGTGCAGGCTGTTGCAGTTGTCGTAGACCGCGATCAGCGCCTGCAGCGTGGTGCGGATGTCGTTGAACGCGATCTCCTGCGCGTGCAGGCTGCGGCCGCTGGTCTGGATGTGGTACTTCAGCTTCTGGCTGCGTTCGTTGGCGCCGTAGCGTTCCTTCATCGCCACTGCCCAGATCCGGCGCGCGACGCGGCCGAGCACGGTGTACTCGGGGTCCATGCCGTTGCTGAAGAAGAAGCTCAGGTTGGGCGCGAAGTCGTCGACGTGCATGCCGCGCGCGAGATAGGCCTCGACGAAGGTGAAGCCGTTCGAGAGCGTGAACGCGAGCTGGCTGATCGGGTTCGCGCCGGCCTCGGCGATGTGGTAGCCGCTGATGCTCACCGAGTAGAAGTTGCGCACGTCGTGGTGCACGAACCACTCGGCGATGTCGCCCATCACCTTCAGGCTGAACTCGGTGCTGAAGATGCAGGTGTTCTGGCCCTGGTCCTCCTTCAGGATGTCGGCCTGCACCGTGCCGCGCACGTTGGCCAGCGTCCAGGCGCGGATCTTGGCCGCCTCGTCGTCGGTGGGCTCGCGCTGGTTGTCGGCGCGGAACTTGTCGAGGTTCTGGTCGATCGCGGTGTTCATGAACATCGCCAGAATCGTCGGCGCCGGGCCGTTGATCGTCATGCTGACGCTGGTGGCCGGGTTCGTCAGGTCGAAGCCGCCATACAGCACCTTCATGTCGTCCAGCGTCGCGATGCTGACGCCGCTGTTGCCGACCTTGCCGTAGATGTCGGGGCGGAGGTCGGGATCGTTGCCGTACAGCGTGACCGAGTCGAAGGCGGTGCTCAGCCGCTTGGCCGGCATGCCTTCGCTGACCATCTTGAAGCGCCGGTTGGTGCGGAAGGCGTCGCCCTCGCCGGCGAACATCCGCGTCGGGTCCTCGTTCTCGCGCTTGAAGGCGAAGGTGCCGGCGGTGTACGGGAAGCTGCCCGGCACGTTCTCGAGCAGCAGCCACTTGAGCAGCTCGCCGTGGTCCTCGTACTGCGGCAGCGCGACCTTGCGGATCTTGTGGCCCGACAGCGTGGTGTGCGTGAGCGCGGTGCGGATCTCCTGGTCGCGGATCTTCACGACGTATTCGTCGCCGGCGTAGGCGCGCTGCATGTCGGGCCACATCGCGAGCAGCTTCTTCGCCTGCGGGTCGAGGCGCGCCTCGCGGTCGTCGGCCAGGTGCGCCGCGGCGCCGGCGGCGCGCGGCTTGTCGGGCTTGGCGAGGGCGAGCATCGCCGAGGCCGCGCGCAGCTGCTGGATCTCGCGCGCCAGCGCGGCCTGCTCGCGCGCGCGCCGCTTGTAGCCGCGCACCGTGTCGGCGATGTCGGCCAGGTAGCGCACGCGCGCCGCCGGGACGATCGGCACCTGGTGCGTGCTGTGGCGCGTGGCCACCTTCGGCAGCCGGCCGTCGGCCACCGCCATGCCGAGCGCGGCCAGCCGCGGCAGCAGGGCCTGGTAGAGCGCGGTGACGCCGTCGTCGTTGAAGCGGCTGGCCATCGTGCCGAAGACCGGCATCTGCTCGGGCGGGGTCCTGAAGGCTTCCTTGTTGCGCTGGACCTGCTTGGCCACGTCGCGCAGCGCGTCGGCGGCGCCCTTGCGGTCGAACTTGTTGATCGCGACGAACTCGGCGAAGTCGAGCATGTCGATCTTCTCGAGCTGGCTGGCGGCGCCGAACTCGGGCGTCATCACGTACATCGGCACGTCGACCAGCGGCACGATCGCGGCGTCGCCCTGGCCGATGCCCGAGGTCTCGACGACGACCAGGTCGAAGCCCGCAGCCTGCACCGCGAGCAGCGCCTCGGGCAGGGCCTGGCTGATCTCGCTGCCGAAGTCGCGCGTCGCGAGGCTCCTCATGAAGACGCGCGGCCCGTTCTGCCATGGCCCGACGGCGTTCATCCGGATCCGGTCGCCGAGCAGCGCGCCGCCGCTCTTGCGCCGGCTCGGGTCGATGCTGATGACGGCGATGCGCAGCGCGTCGCCCTGGTCGAGCCGGATACGGCGGATCAGCTCGTCGGTGAGGCTGCTCTTGCCGGCGCCGCCGGTGCCGGTGATGCCGAGCACCGGCGCTTTCTTCGGCACGGCGGCGAGCGCGGACCGGAAGCCGGCATCGGCACGGCCGTTCTCGAGCGCGGTGATCGCCTGCGCCAGCGCGCGCCAGGCGGCGTCGGTGTGACCCTGCAGCGCGTCGACGGACTTCGGCGCGTGCGGCGACAGGTCGGTGTCGCAGCGCATCACCATCTCGCCGATCATCCCGGCCAGCCCCATGCGTTGACCGTCCTCGGGGCTGTAGATGCGGGCCACGCCATAGTCGTGCAGCGCGCGGATCTCGGCCGGCACGATGACGCCGCCGCCGCCGCCGAAGACGCGGATGTGCTCGCCGCCGCGGCTCTTCAGCAGGTCGACCATGTACTTGAAGAACTCGACGTGGCCGCCCTGGTAGCTGCTGATCGCGATGCCCTGCACGTCTTCCTGCAGCGCCGCGGTGACGACTTCGTCGACGGATCGGTTGTGGCCGAGGTGGATCACCTCCGCGCCCATGCTCTGCAGGATGCGGCGCATGATGTTGATCGCCGCGTCGTGGCCGTCGAACAGGCTGGCAGCGGTGACGAAGCGCACCTTGTTCGTCGGGCGGTAGTTCGCGAGGGCCTGGAAATCGGCGGACAGGTCGGTCATGGCGGGCGCTGGTGGGGCGACCTGGCGGCCGCGGGCGGTCTGGGTTGACGTTGACGTAAACGTCAATGGTCAATCATGCCACCGCTGGCGGTCGCGGGCGACGGTGGTTACCATCGGCGCCGCCCACGCAGCCCTTGCCCGCCCCAGCCACCCGTACGCGCCGCATGAGTTTTCTCGCCATCGACATCGGCAACACCCGCCTGAAATGGGCGCTCTACGCGCAGCCGCTGCCGGGCGCGCCGATGCTCGCCCATGGCGCGGTGTTCCTGGAGACCATCGACAACCTGGCCGAGCAGGACTGGCGCGGCCTGCCGACGCCGCACAGCATGCTCGGCAGCGTGGTCGCCGGCGACGTCGTGCGCCGTCGCGTCGAGGAGCAGATGGAGCTGTGGGACGACCTGGCGCCGCGCTGGGTCGTGCCGTCGGCGCACGAGGCCGGCGTCGTGAACGGCTACGACCACCCGAGCCGGCTCGGCGCCGATCGCTGGGCAGCGCTGATCGGTGCCCGCGCCCGCGCGCACGCTGCCGGCGGCCGGCCGGCGCTGGTGGTGATGGTCGGCACCGCGGTCACCGTCGATGCGCTGGATGCCGAGGGCCGCTTCCTCGGCGGGCTGATCCTGCCCGGCTTCGGCGTCATGCTGCGCGCGCTGGAGATGGGCACCGCCGGGCTGAAGGTGCCGACCGGCGAGGTGGTCGACTTCCCGACCAACACCAGCGACGCGCTGATGAGCGGCGGCGCGAACGCGATCGCCGGCGCCATCGAGCGCCAGCATCGGCAACTCATCCGGCGCACCGGCATCGAGCCGCTGCTGCTGATGACGGGCGGCGCGGCGGTCAAGCTCGCGCCGATCACCGACCTGCATTTCGAGACCGTCGATTCGCTGATCTTCGACGGCCTGCTGGTGATGCAGTCCCACCGACTGGCGCTCTGACCGGGCACGACGACGGCCGCCCCGGGGCGGCCCGCGCTACAGGATGAAGCGCGACAGGTCTTCGTTCTTCGCCAGCGCACCGAGCCGGGCGTCGACCGCCGCGGCGTCCATCGTCACCGTCTGGCCGCTGCGGTTCGGGGCGTCGAAGCTGACCTCGTCGAGCAGCCGCTCCATCACCGTGGCCAGCCGGCGCGCGCCGATGTTCTCGGTGCGTTCGTTGACGTCGAACGCGATCTGGGCGAGTCGGCGCACGCCGTCGGGCGTGATCTCGAGCGTGAGGCCCTCGGTGGCGAGCAGCGCCTGGTACTGCCGGACCAGGCTGGCATGGGTGCTGGTCAGGATCGCCTCGAAGTCGTCGACCGACAGCGGGCCGAGCTCGACGCGGATCGGGAAGCGCCCCTGCAGCTCGGGGATCAGGTCGCTCGGCTTGGCCAGGTGGAAGGCGCCGCTGGCGATGAACAGGATGTGATCGGTCTTCACCATGCCGTACTTGGTGGTCACCGCCGTACCTTCCACCAGCGGCAGCAGGTCGCGCTGCACGCCCTGGCGGCTGACGTCGGCACCGCCATGCTCGGCGCGCGAGGCGACCTTGTCGATCTCGTCGATGAAGACGATGCCGTTGCCTTCCGCATTCGCCAGCGCGGCAGCGCGGATCTCGTCCTCGTTGACGAGCCGGCCGGCCTCTTCCTCGGTCAGACGCTCGAGCGCTTCGCCGATCTTCATCTTGCGCAACTTGCGCTTGCTCTGGCCCATCTGCGAGAACAGGCCCTTGAGCTGCTCGGCCATCTCCTCCATGCCCTGCGGGCCGAGGATCTCGAGCGCGGGCTTGGCGTCGGCGACCTCGAGCTCGATTTCCTTGTCGGCGAGCAGGCCCTCGCGCAGCCGCTTGCGCATCACCTGGCGCGCGGTGTTGTCGCTCGCGGGGCCGGACTCGCCGCGCGCGTCCCGGGCCGGAGGCACCAGGATGTCGAGCACGCGTTCCTCGGCGGCGTCCTCGGCGAGCGCGCGCTTGGTCCGCATCTGGCGGTCGCGCTCCTCTTTGACGGCCACCTCGACCAGGTCGCGGATGATGGTGTCCACGTCCTTGCCGACATAACCGACCTCGGTGAACTTGGTCGCCTCGACCTTCACGAAGGGGGCACCCGCCAGCCGCGCGAGGCGGCGCGCGATCTCGGTCTTGCCGACGCCGGTGGGGCCGATCATCAGGATGTTCTTCGGCGTGATCTCGTGGCGCAGCGCGGCGTCGACCTGCTGGCGCCGCCAGCGGTTGCGCAGCGCGATCGCGACCGCGCGCTTGGCGTCCTTCTGGCCGACGATGTGGCGGTCGAGTTCGGAGACGATTTCCTGCGGCGTCATCTGCATCGCGTCAACCCAGGGTCTCGATCGTGTGGTGCTGGTTGGTGTAGATGCACAGGTCGCCGGCGATCTCGAGCGAGCGCTTGACGATCTGCGCCGGCGTCATCTCGGTGTGCTCGAGCAGCGCGCGCGCCGCGGCCTGCGCGTAAGCGCCGCCCGAGCCGATCGCGACGATGCCTTGCTCGGGCTCGAGCACGTCGCCGTTGCCGGTGATGATCAGCGAAGCCTCCTTGTCGGCCACCGCGAGCATCGCCTCGAGCCGGCGCAGCACGCGGTCGGTGCGCCAGTCGCGCGTCAGTTCGATCGCCGCACGCACCAGGTGGCCCTGGTGCTTCTCGAGCTTGGCCTCGAAGCGCTCGAACAGCGTGAAGGCGTCGGCGGTGGCGCCGGCAAAACCGGCCAGCACTTGGTCGCGGTAGAGCTTGCGCACCTTCTTCGCGCTCGCCTTGACGACGATGTTGCCCAGCGTGACCTGGCCGTCGCCGCCGAGGGCGACGAGCGGACCGCGACGCACGCTGAGGATGGTCGTGCCGTGATAAGCTTTCCATGGACATCCGTAGCTTGGGGCGCGCCGCCGGAGATTCAACGGCCGACGCGCCGCATTTATCAAGAAAAGGCACGGGTCCGGCTCCGCCGGCCCGTCGCCGAACGCCCCCTCGGGTGGGGTGAGCCGGCACCGAGCGAGCGCCTTCGCGCTCGCGAGTGGCTGGCGAACGCTGTCGGGCTTGCAAGCCCGACAGTAGCGACCGGCAGGGAGCGTGGGGGCTAAACCTTCCGGACCTGCACCCGGGCGTGCTCGTTGATGCCCATCGCGCCGAAGAACAGCGCGACCAGCCGGTGCGCGTCGACGAACTGCACGCTGCGGCCCTCGGTGCGCTTGGCGAGCACCCAGTTGAGCAGGTCGCCGGCGGCGATGAAGTCGACCCGGATCAGCCGCGCGCAGGCGACGTCGACGATCGGTGCGCTGCCCAGCTCGGTGTCGATCCGGGCCAGCGTCTGGCCGATGTCGCCGACGAGCTGACCCGACAGCTCGACATGCGCCTGCTCGACCTGGCCGACCGTGTCGTCGGCCAGGTCGGACTCGAGGAAGCTGGTCGACACCTCGCTGACCATCGACAGCGGCGGCGTGCGCGTGGACAGCCCCGAGCTGCTGACGCGCACCTTGCAGCGCGCCGGCTCCCAGGACGGCGGCGAGACCTCGTAGGTGACGCAGTAGTCGATCGCGGCCTCGTCGAACTGGTCGGCCCGGTTCGCCAGCCGCAGCGCGTCGAGCCGGGTGAGCCAGAACGCCGGGTCGGCGTCGCGCACGCCGGTCGGGGCCGCGTCGGCGAGCACGGTGAAGAGCTTGTCGCCGCCGATCCAGCGCATCTCCAGCGCCTGCCCGGCCCACAGCCGGAACAGCGTCGACAACTGCATCGCGGCCTCGGGCTCGATGACGCGCAGCGCGCCCCAGTCGAAGATCCAGGGCAGCGGCATCTGCAGCGTCTGCGAGCGCAGCCGTGCGACGGCGTCGATGTCGAGCAGCTCGGGGCAGACCCAGCCGATGTCGCCGGTGATGCGCTGCGCCGGCGTGGCATCTCGCGCGCGCGGGCGCTCTTCGGCGGCCGCGTCGGCGACCAGCTTGGGCAGCGAATACCACTGCGGCGCCGACCAGCCGAACTGCTGCGCGTAGTCCATCGCCAGGCTCTCGAAACGCTGCTGCTGGCCGGTGGCGCGGTAGAGATCGAACAGCACCAGCCAGGTCTCGGCGTGCTGGGCGCGTGCGCCACCGCTGCCGGTGATCTGCTGCAGCGCATGCTCGCACTGCGCGAAGTCGGCGTTCGCGAACGCGATCACCGGCTCGTCGAGCTCGGGGTCGTGCACGACCTCGCTGACCTCGACCGCGAACGGGTCGCCGAAGTCGCCTTCGGCGCTGGTCGCGACGGGCAGCGTCATCGGCTGCATAGCCGCCAGCGGCGGCAGGCCGGGCGACATCTGCACCGGCGCCGGCGCGGCGGGCGGCGGCAGCTCGAAGTCGGGCAGCGGTGGCAGCGGCGGCAGGCGCTCGCCGTCGTCGCCGTCGAGCGAAAACTCGGGCAGCGGTCGGACCTGCAGCGGAGCCGGCGTGCTGCGCGCGCCGAGGGCGCCGCCGGGGCGGCGGGTCGAAGCCGCGAAGCCGTCGCCGACCATCTGCTGCTCGATCTCGTCGATCTTGGCCTTCACGCCGCTGTCGGCGCGCGCGGTGTTGCTGTCGGGCAACCGGGCTTCCGAGTCGTCCAGCCTCGACGAGCCACCGAGCGCCGCCAGTTGCTCCGGCGTCAGACCTTCGCGGCGCACCTTGCGCAGCATGTCGAACTCGCGCTTGCGCACGAAGTCGTTGCGCCGCTTGCGCTCGATCATCGCCTTCAGCTCGGACTTCTCGATCTCGAGCTCGCGCGTGTCCTCCTGGCGCGAATTCAGGTCGGTCCAGTCGGTGGCCGGGTTCGCGACGAACCGCACGACCTTCTTGAAGAAGCTCTCGTTGTCCTTCGCGTCGGCCATCAGGCGCATTCGGTCGGTGCGACCGCCATCGGTGGTGGGCAACGGGCGGACCCGAGCGACCGCCGCGGATCCGGCTCCGCCGGTCCGCTGGCGGTGCCCCCCGGGGGGGAGCGCCGAAGGCGCTACGGGGGGGAGCCACTTCAGTCGCCGAACATCTTCTGCTTCATCTCGCGGCGCTGCTGCGCTTCCAGCGACAGGGTGGCGGTCGGCCGGGCGAGCAGCCGGGCCAGGCCGATCGGCTCGCCGGTCTCGTCGCAGTAGCCGTATTCGCCGCTCTCCAGCCGGGCGAGCGACTGTGCGATCTTCTTCAGCAGCTTGCGCTCGCGGTCGCGCGTGCGCAGCTCCAGCGCATGCTCTTCCTCGATCGTCGCGCGGTCGGCCGGGTCGGGCACGATGGAGGTGTCCTCGCGCAGATGCTCGGTGGTCTCGCCGGCGTTGGACAGCAGATCGTCCTTCTGCGCCTGCAGCCGGGCGCGGAAGAAGTCGAGCTGCTTGTCGTTCATGTACTCGCTGTCGGGCATCGCGAGCAACTCGGCTTCGCTGAGCGCGCGGCCGGCCTTGGTCTTCCAGGCGTTGGCGACTTTCGGGTCCGCCTTCGCGGCGGGCTTGATGACTTCCATGGGCTCGTTGGTGGGCTTGGCGGCGGCGCGGGCCGGCGCAAAGCGGTCGGTGAAGCGATTGCCGGCCGGCGCGGGCGCTGCCGTCGGTGCGGGCGGCGTGGCCGCTTTCGCGGCCACGGCCTTGGCCGGCTTGGCCGGGCTGGTGGGGGTCTTGCTGGCAGCCGCTGGTTTGGCTGGAGGCTTGCTCACGGGGGTCTCCTCGCCTTCTTCGTCGACGCACTGCGTCAGTTATACCCGTTGCCGGGCGACCGGTGCTCGTTCGAGCCGGGTGTCGGCGCAAGAGCGCGGCATTGTAGCGACGCGTCCCACGCCGCGGTCAGGCCGGCGGGCCCTCGCCCGGTGCGGGCTCAGACCAGGCATTGCTCCAGCCCCTGTAGAAAGACGTCCCGCGGCAGGTCGATGCCGATGAACACCATCTTGCTGGTCTTTTCCTCGCCCGGCGCCCACTTCGGCCCCAGGTCGCTGCCCATCAGCTGGTGCACGCCCTGGAAGACGACCTTGCGGTCGCTGCCCTTCATGTTCAGCACGCCCTTGTAGCGCAGCATCTTCGGCCCGTAGACCTGGACGATGGCGCCCAGGAAATCCTCCAGCTTGGCCGGGCTGAACGCGCGCTTGCTGCGGAAGACGAAGGACTTCACGTCGTCGTCGTGGGCGTGGTGGTGCGGGTGGTCGCAATGTTCACCATGTCCTTCGCCGTGCTCGTGGTCGTGGTGGTCGTGGTCGTGATGACCGTGGCCCTCGTCGGCGTTCAGGAACTCGGGGTCGATGTCGAGCTTGGCGTTCAGGTTGAAGCCCTTGAGGTCGAACACCTGCGCGATCGGGACCTCGCCGAAGTGCACCGCGCGCTGCGGCGCGCGCGGGTTCATGTGCTTCAGCCGGTGCATCAGCGCATCGACCTCGTCTTTCGCGACGAGGTCGGTCTTGCTGATGAAGATCTGGTCGGCGAAGCCGACCTGGCGCCGTGCCTCCTGGCGCGTGTCGAGTTGGGTCTCGGCGTGCTTGGCGTCGACCAGGGTCAGGATCGAGTCGAGCAGGTAGCTCTCGGCGATCTCGTCGTCCATGAAGAAGGTCTGCGCGACCGGGCCGGGGTCGGCCAGGCCGGTGGTCTCGATGACGACGCGCTCGAAGTCGAGTTCACCCTTGCGGCGTCGCTCGGCCAGGTCGGACAGCGTGCTGCGCAGGTCCTCGCGGATCGTGCAGCAGACGCAGCCGTTGTTCATCTGGATGACCTGCTCGTTGCGGTCGGCGACGAGGATCTCGTTGTCGATGTTCTCCTCGCCGAACTCGTTCTCGATGACGGCGATCTTCTGGCCGTGGGCTTCGGAGAGCACGCGCTTGAGCAGCGTGGTCTTGCCGCTGCCGAGGAATCCCGTGAGGATGGTGGCTGGAATCAAGGACATGGTGGCTCGAAGGCTGCGGGTTGCGGGGCGGTCCGGGCACCGGCGAGGCCGCGCCGGGACGACCGCGGTATCTGGGGGCGGCAGACTGTGTTGCAAGCCCCCGGGCCTGTCAAGCACCAGTCGGGGCTGGGGTATTCTCCGTCTCCTCGCCACTGCCGACACCCCTCGTGTCCGACCCCCAGCCTCACCGGTCCGCGCGCGGGCAAGCCGCCCCGGGCGCGGACAAACGATCGTTCTTCGCGCGACTGGTCGAATTCGTCTCGCCCGGCCCGGACAGCAAGGACGAGCTGATCCGCACGCTGGCCGACGCCGAACAGCGCGAGCTGATCGAGCCCGAATCACGGCTGATGCTCGAGGGCGTGCTGCGCATGGCCGACATGACCGCTGGCGACGTGATGGTCGCCGCGCCGCGCATGGACCTGCTCGACATCGCGGCCGACTACGACGAGTTGCTGAACGTCGTCATCACGACCGCGCACTCGCGCTTCCCGGTCTACGAGGGCCAGCGCGAGAACGTCATCGGCATCCTGATGGCCAAGGACTTGCTCAAGCTGCAGCGCGCGCCCGAGCTGAACCTGCGCACGCTGCTGCGGCCGGCGGTCTTCGTGCCCGAGAGCAAGGGCCTGAACGAGCTGTTGCGCGACTTCCGCAGCAACCGCAACCACCTCGCGATCGTGATCGACGAGTTCGGCAACACCGCCGGGTTGATCACGATCGAGGACGTGCTCGAGGAGATCGTCGGCGAGATCGAGGACGAGTTCGACGAGCGCGAGCGCGAGAACGGCATCTACACGCTGGCCGACGGCAGCCAGCGCGTGGCCGGCGACGTCTCCATCGCCGCCGTCAACCGCGCCTTCGCCACCGAGTTGCCGCTCGAAGGCTTCGACACCATCGGTGGCCTGGTCGCGCACGAGCTCGGCCGCGTGCCGCGTCGCGGCGAAATGGTCGAGATCGGCGGGCTGCGCTTTGCCGTGATGCTCACGCGCGGCGGCGCCGTGCGCTGGTTCCGCGTCGCGCGCAGCGCTGCCGCCGCCGGATGACCGGCGCGCGCAGCGGCGCCGCGCCGACCTTTCTGCTCGCGGCGCTCGGCGCGCTGCAGACGCTGGCCTTCGTTCACACCGCGGCGTGGTGGCTGCCGCTGGCGACGACCACCGTGCTCGCCGCGTTCGTCGGGCGCGCCGGCGTGCGCCGCGCGGCGCAATACGGCTGGGCCTACGGCTGCGCCTGGCTGCTCGCCGGCACCTGGTGGCTGTTCATCAGCATGTACCGCTACGGCGGACTGCCGGCGCCGCTGGCGGCGGCGGCGGTGTTCGTGCTCGCTGCCGCGCTCTCTTTGTACCCGGCGCTGGCGCTGGCGGCGTTCGCGCGCTGGCGCAGCGGCCGTCCGCTCGCCGACGCGCTGCTCTTCGCCGCCGTCTGGCTGCTCGCCGAGCTGGCGCGCGGCGTGCTGTTCACCGGTTTCCCGTGGATCGCCAGCGGCTACGCGCAGGTCGACGGCCCGCTCGCCGCGCTGGCACCCTGGGTCGGCGTCTACGGCATCGGCGCGTGGGGCGCGTTCGCCGCGGCGCTGCTCGCGGCCAGCACGCGGCGGCGCTGGTGGCCGGCGCCGGCCGCGCTGGCGCTGATCGCGCTGCCGGCGCTGGTCGGGCGGGTCGAATTCACGCGGCCGGCCGGTGCGCTGACGGTCACGCTGCTGCAGACCAACGTGGCGCAGGACGAGAAGTTCGCCGCCGAGCACCTGCCCGAGGCGCTGGCCTGGCTGGACAGCGCGCTGCGGGCCGCGAAGGGCGAGCTGGTGGTCGCGCCGGAGACGGCGGAGCCGCTGCTGCCCGAGCAGCTGGCGGAGTTCGCGCCCGGCTACTGGGAGGGCTTGCGCGCGCACTTCGCCGCGTCGACGCAGGCGGCGCTGATCGGCGTGCCGCTGGGCAGCTTCGAGACCGGCTACACGAACTCGGTCGCCGGGCTGTCTGCCGGTTCGCCGTACCGCTACGACAAGCTGCACCTGGTGCCGTTCGGCGAGTTCATCCCCGAGGGCTTCCACTGGTTCACGCAGATGATGAACATCCCGCTCGGCGACTTCGCGCGCGGCGTGCCGAACCCGCCGTCGTTCCCGGTGCGCGGCCAGCGCGTCGCGCCCAACATCTGCTACGAGGATCTGTTCGGCGAGGAGCTCGCGAAGCGCTTCGTCGACCCGGCGCGCGCGCCGACGCTGTTCGCCAACCTCAGCAACATCGGCTGGTTCGGCGACACGATCGCGATCCCGCAGCACCTGAACATCTCGCGCATGCGCTCGCTCGAGTTCCAGCGCGCGATGATCCGCGCCACCAACACCGGTGCGACGGCGATCATCGACGACCGCGGCCGCGTCGTCGCCGAGCTGGCGCCGATGACGCGCGGCGTGCTCGCTGGGCGCGTCGAAGGCCGCACCGGGACCACGCCGTTCGCGGCCTGGAGTTCGCGTTTCGGGCTGTGGCCGCCGTTCGCCGCCGCGCTCGCGGTGCTTGCGCTGGCCGCAATCAATGCCGGGCGGCGCAGGCCCCGCACCTAAAATCCCGGGCTTTGGCCGGGCGACCTCGATGCTGAGCTTCCAGCAGATCATCCTCAAGCTCCAGTCCTACTGGGCCGCGCAGGGCTGCGCGCTGCTCCAGCCCTACGACATGGAAGTGGGCGCCGGCACCAGCCACACCGCGACTTTTCTGCGCGCGCTCGGGCCGGAGCCGTGGAAGGCGGCCTACGTCCAGCCCAGCCGCCGGCCCAAGGACGGCCGCTACGGCGACAACCCGAACCGGCTCCAGCACTACTACCAGTACCAGGTGGTGCTCAAGCCCGCGCCGGCGGACATCCTCGAGCTCTACCTGGGCAGCCTGGAAGCGCTGGGCTTCGACCTGCAGGCCAACGACGTGCGCTTCGTCGAGGACGACTGGGAGAACCCGACGCTGGGCTGCTGGGGGCTGGGCTGGGAGGTCTGGCTCAACGGCATGGAGGTGACCCAGTTCACCTACTTCCAGCAGGTCGGCGGCATCGACTGCAAGCCGATCACCGGCGAGATCACCTACGGCCTCGAGCGGCTGGCGATGTACATCCAGGGCATGGAAAGCGTCTTCGATCTGGTCTGGACCGACGGCCTCAAGTACGGCGACGTGTTCCACCAGAACGAGGTCGAGCAGAGCACCTACAACTTCGAGCACAGCGACGTCGAGTTCCTGCTCCAGGCTTTCGGCGCGCATGAAAAGCAGTCGAAATACCTGATGGCGCAACAGCTCGCGCTGCCCGCCTACGAGCAGCTGCTCAAGGCCGGCCACAGCTTCAACCTGCTCGACGCGCGCGGCGCGATCAGCGTCACCGAGCGCGCCGCGTACATCGGCCGCATCCGCAACCTGGCGCGCGCGGTGGCGCAGAGCTACCTCGACAGCCGCGCCCGGCTCGGCTTCCCGATGGCGCCGCGCGCCTGGGCCGACGCAGTGAGCGCGCAGCTCGCGAAGAAGGCCGAGCAAGGGGTCGGGGCATGAAGAACCTGCTCGTCGAACTCTTCGTCGAGGAACTGCCGCCGAAGGCGCTGAAGGCGCTGGGCGAGGCCTTTGGCGCGACGCTGCAGCAAGGCCTGCGCGCGCAAGGCCTGGCCGGCGCGCATTCGGCGCTGAACACCTTCGCGTCGCCGCGCCGGCTCGCCGCGCACGTGAGCCATGTGCTCGCGGAGGCGCCGGACAAGGCGGTCTCGGTCAAGCTGATGCCGGTCTCGGTCGGGCTGGACGCTGCCGGCGCGCCGACGCCGGCGCTGCTGAAGAAGCTGGCCAGCCTGGGCGCCGACGCCGCCGTCGTGCCGACGCTGGCGCGCCAGGGCGAAGGCAAGGCCGAGACGCTGCTGTTCGAGAGCGTGGTGCGCGGCGCGTCGCTGGCCGAGGGCCTGCAGAAGGCGCTCGACGAGGCGATCGCGAAGCTGCCGATCCCCAAGCTGATGAGCTACCAGCTCGAGACGGGCTCGGGGCCGGACTTCCAGCCGGGCTGGACGACCGTGAACTTCGTGCGCCCGGCGCATGGCCTGGTCGCGCTGCACGGCGCCGACGTGGTGCCGGTGTCGGCGCTCGGGCTGACGGCGGGTCGGGCGACGCGCGGCCACCGCTTCGAGGCCGCGATGGACCCGGTGATGCTGCTCGACGCCGACCATTACGCGCACCAGCTCGCCGACCAGGGCGCGGTGATCGCGAGCTTCGGCGAGCGCCGCGCCGAGATCGCGCGCCAGCTCGAGCACGCGGCGACGCGCGAGGGGCTGACGGCGATCCACGACGACGCGCTGCTCGACGAGGTGACGGCGCTGGTCGAGCGGCCGAACGTGCTGCTCGGCCGCTTCGAGGCCGAGTTCCTGGCCGTGCCGCAGGAATGCCTGATCCTGACGATGAAGGCGAACCAGAAGTACTTCCCGCTGCTCGACGCAGCCGGTCGGCTGACCGAGAAGTTCCTGCTCGTCAGCAACATCAGCCCGGCCGACCCGGGCCGCGTGATCGAAGGCAACGAGCGCGTCGTGCGCCCGCGCCTGGCCGACGCCAAGTTCTTCTTCGACCAGGACCGCAAGCGCACGCTTGCCGCGCGCGTCGGCGGGCTGGCCCGGGTCGTCTACCACGGCAAGCTCGGCAGCCAGGGCGAGCGCGTCGAGCGCGTGCGCCGGATCGCGCGCTCGATCGGCGAGTCGCTCGGCGGGCTGGCGCTGGCCGACCTGGCCGACGAGGCCGCGACGCTGGCCAAGGCCGACCTGCTCACCGACATGGTCGGCGAGTTTCCCGAACTGCAGGGCGTGATGGGCGCCTATTACGCGCGCCACGACGGCCTGCGCGACGAGATCGCCGACGCGATCGAGGACCATTACAAGCCGCGCTTCGCCGGCGACGCGCTGCCGCGCGGCGAGGTCGGCCTCGTCGTCGCGCTGGCCGACAAGCTCGAGACGCTGGCCGGGCTGTTCGGCATCGGCCAGCGGCCCAGCGGCGACAAGGACCCGTTCGCCTTGCGCCGGCATGCGCTGGGCGTGATCCGGATGCTCGTCGAGCGCGGGCTGGCGCTGGACGTGACGCGGTTGATCGCGATCGCCTTCCACGCCTTCCCCGAGGGCCATGGCCAGGCGCAGGCCGAAGTCGCGCTGTTCCTCGACGAGCGGCTCGTCGGCTACCTGCGCGAGCGCGGCTACAGCGCGCACGAGGTCGATGCGGTCGTCGCGCTGCGGCCCGAGCGCTGGGCCGAGCTGCCGCAGCGGCTGGCCGCGGTGCGCGCCTTCGCCGCGCTGCCCGAGGCGCCGGCGCTGGCGGCGGCGAACAAGCGCGTCGGCAACATCCTGAAGAAGAGCGACGCGGCGCCACGGGCGGCGGTGGACCCGAAGCTGCTCGTCGAGCCGGCGGAGGCCGCGCTGTTCGCAGCCTTGGCCGACACCGCGCCGCGCGCCGACGCCGCCTTCGCGGCCGGCGACCACGCCGCGTCGCTGCAGGCGCTGGCCGCGCTGAAGGGGCCGGTGGACGCCTTCTTCGACGCGGTGATGGTCAACGCCGACGACGCCGCGCTGCGCGCCAACCGGCTGGCGCTGCTGGGCGACCTGCACCGGGCGATGAACCGCGTCGCGGACCTGTCCCGGCTCGCCAGCTGAGGCCTTCCATGTACACCACCAAAGTCGTCATCCTCGGCCGCGACGGCATCCTCAACGAGTACCGCGAGGACCATGTCAAGGCGCCCGAGGAGTGGATTGCCGTGAAGGGGGCGCTCGAAGCGGTGGCGCGGCTGAACCACGCCGGCTGGCACGCGGTGGTGGCGACCAACCAGGCCGGCATTGGCCGCGGCATGATCGACATGGCCTCGGTGAACGCGGTCCATGCGCACCTGAACCAGCTGCTGATGGCGCAGGGCGGCCGCATCGACGCGGTGTTCTTCTGCCCGCACACGCCGGAAGAGCAATGCGACTGCCGCAAACCGCAGCCGGGCATGATGCTCGACATCGGCCACCGCTACGGCGTCGACCTGCACCAGGTGCCGATGGTCTGCGACACGCTGCGCGACCTGATCGCCGCGCGCGCCGCCGGCTGCGAACCGCATCTGGTGCTGAGCGGTCGGGCGGCCTTGCTCGACGACGAGCAGCTGCACCAGATGCTGGCACAGGCGCCGGGCGCGCGCGTGCACGCCGACCTGGCCGCGTTCGCCGAGTTCCTGCTCGAGCGCGACCATGTCGTCGACTCCGAAAGCGGAGGGCTGGCCTGATGCGCGCCGTCTGGGCGCTGCGCTCGGCGCTGTTCGTGCTGTGGATGGCGCTGACGGTGGTGCCGTGGGCGCTGGCGGTGCTGCTGATCTCGGTCTTCGTGCGCGGCGCGCCGGTCTACTGGTCCTGCGTCGGCTGGCTGCGCGTCGCGGTCTGGGGCGCGCGCGTGATCTGCGGCGTGCGCTGGCGCGTGCAGGGCATGGAAAACGTGCCCAGCGCGGCCGACGCGCGCTCGGCGGTGCTGCTCGCGCCCAAGCACCAGTCGACCTGGGAGACCTTCGCCTTCCCGACGCTGATGCCGCATCCGTTGGCCTACGTGTTCAAGCGCGAGCTGCTCTACATCCCGTTCTTCGGCTGGGCGATGGCGCGCATGGACATGATCCACATCGACCGCAGCCGCCGCACCGAGGCCTGGAACAAGGTTGCCGCGCAGGGCAAGCGGCTGTTCGGACAAGGCATCTGGGTGATCATGTTTCCCGAAGGCACGCGCGCGCCACGCGGCGGGCAGGGGACCTACAAGAACGGCGCCTCGCGGCTGGCCATCACCGCCGGCGTGCCCATCGTGCCGATCGCGGCGACCTCGGCGCGCTGCTGGCCGCGCAAGAGCTTCCTGCTGCGTCCGGGGATGATCGACGTGTCGATCGGCCGGCCGATCGCCAGCGCCGGCCGCGACTCCGACGAGCTGATGCGCGAGGTCGAGGCCTGGATCGAGGCCGAGATGCGCCGCCTCGACCCCGAGGCCTACACCGACGCGCCGGCGCCGAAGGCCCCCTGAGCCTCGGGCCGGGCCGCGGCCGGCCGACGCCGCGGGGCGGCGGCGCTGCGATGCCCGGCAGCCTCCTAGAATCGCGGCTCATGCCGTTCGCGCCCGTCGCCACGCCACCGAACCAGCTCTCGCTGTTCGACGAGGCGTCGCCGCCGCTTCCCTCGCTGCCGGCGCCAGTGCCGACCCCGACCCCACTGTTCCGCCACCCGCGCTCGCAGCGCGAGATCGGCTTCGGCGAGCACCGCGTGGCCTACGAACTGCGGCGCGCACGCCGGCGCAGCATCGGTTTCGTCGTCGGCGCCGACGGGCTGACGGTGAGCGCGCCGCGCTGGGTGGGTGTCGGCGAGATCGAGGCCGCGCTGCGCGAGAAGTCGGCCTGGATCCTGCGCAAGCTTCACGAACAGCGCGAGCGTGCGTCACGCCTGGCGGCGGCGCGCGTCGACTGGCGCGACGGCACGGAGCTGCCCTTCCTCGGCCGCCGCGTCGCGCTGCGGCTGGGTGCGCAGGCCAGCGGCGCGTCGTTCGACGCCGCCGCCGCGGTGCTGCACCTGGGCTTGCCGCAGGGCGCGGCGCCGGCGCAGATCCGCGACCTCGTGCAGAGCTGGCTGCAACGCCAGGCGCGACGGGTCTTCGAGGAACGCTGCGAGCATTTCGCGCCCCGGCTCGGCGTGCGCATCGAGCGGCTGACGCTCAGCTCGGCCGCGACGCGCTGGGGCAGCGCCAGCGCCGACGGTTCGGTCCGCCTGAACTGGCGGCTGGTGCATTTCGCGCTGCCGGTGATCGACTACGTCGTGACCCACGAACTGGCGCACCTGCGCGAGATGAACCACAGCGCGGCGTTCTGGAGCGTGGTGCGCTCGGTGCTGCCCGACTACGAGCATTCGCGCGGCGCGCTGCGCGACGAGGTGCTGCCGGTCTTCGACTGAAGCCGGCGTCAGCGCGCGGCCGGAACGGGCGCGAAGCGCAGCACGCCGTCATCGCCGGGGACCGGCCGCAGCCGGCCGTCGGACTGCAGCGCGTGCAGGTGGGCGATCGACTCGCCCATCGCGAAGGTCGTCTGGTGCAGGTCGAGCTTGCGCCGGAACAGCACGCCCAGCAGGTCGGCAGCACTCTTCGGCGCCTCGGCACAGGCCGCCATCACGTCGGCGAAGCGCTCGTCGTGGTGGGCCCGGAGCTGCGCGATGCGCTCGTGCAGCCCGGTGAAGGGCTTGCCGTGGCTGGGCAGCACCAGCGTCTCGGCCGGCAGCGCGCGCAGCGTGTCGATCGAGGTCAGGTACAGCGGCAGCGGGTTGGCCTCGGGCTCGATGTCGATCACGCTGACGTTGGTGCTGATGCGCGGCAGCACCATGTCGCCGGAGATCAGCAGCTTCAGCGCCGGGCAGTGCAGCGCGATGTGCTCGGGCGCGTGGCCGTAGCCGACGATGCAGTGCCACTCGTGCGCGCCGATGCGCAGCGGCATGCCGTCCATCAACCGGCGGAACCGCTGCGGCACCCTGGGCACCATGCTCGCGTAGTAGTTGCCGCGCGCGCGCACCCGGGCCAGCGAATCGGGGTCGGTCAGGCCGTGGCGGGCGAAGAAGCGGGCCGCGTCGTCGCCGCCGAAGCCGGTCGTCGACTGGCTGGCCATGCGCGCGGCGTTCCAGTCGGTGGCGCTGATCCACAGGCGACAGTCACGCTCGGGGCTGCTCCAGCGTTCGGTGAGCCAATGCGCCAGGCCGATGTGGTCGGGGTGCATGTGGGTGACGATCACGCGCAGCACCGGCAGGCCTTCCAGCCCATGCTCGAAGATGCGCTCCCAGGCGGCGCGCGTGGCGTCGTCGGTGATGCCGCAGTCGACGATCGCCCAGCCTGGCCGGCCGTCTTCGTCGACGTCGCGCAGCAGCCAGAGGTTGATGTGGTCGAGCGCGAACGGCAGCCCCATGCGCAGCCAGCGCACGCCGGGCGCCACCTCGATCGTCGTGCCGGACGCCGGCAGCGTGTCGCCGAAGGGGTAGTGAAGGGCGCTCTCTTGGGCGTTGGCCATGCGGGTTCCTGCGCAGCTACATTTACGTTTACGTCAACGTCAGTCTAACCATGCCCGACGCAACGCGCCCCGCGCCCGCCTACACGATCACCGAGCTGGCGCAGGAGTTCGACATCACGCCGCGCGCGATCCGCTTCTACGAAGACGTCGGGCTGCTGACGCCGTCGCGCGCCGGTCGCAACCGCGTCTACACGCACCGCGACCGCACGCGGCTCAAGCTCACGCTGCGCGGCAAGCGGCTCGGGCTGAGCCTGCAGGAGATCAAGCAGCTGGTCGACATGTACGACTCGCCGTCGGACACGACGCAGCAGTTGCAGGCCTTCCTGGGCGTGCTGGGCGAACACCGGCGCCAGCTCGAGCAGCAGCGCGAGGACCTCGAGATCACGCTGGCCGAGATCGCGCAGCACGAGGCGCGCTGCCGCACGCTGCTGGCCGCGCCGCGCGCGCGGCGCGGGCGCAGCGCGGAGATCGGCTAGGATTGACGTTTACGTAAACGTCAACCAAAACTGGAGCGCCCGCCCATGAGCCTGCCCGGCCTGAACTTCATGCTCGGCGAAGACATCGACGCGCTGCGCGACGCGGTGCGTGCCTTCGCCGAGGCCGAGATCGCGCCGCGCGCCGCCGAGATCGACCGCAGCGACCAGTTCCCGATGGACCTGTGGCGCAAGATGGGCGAACTCGGCGTGCTCGGCATCACCGTGCCCGAGGCCTACGGCGGCGCCGAGATGGGCTACCTCGCGCACATGGTGGCGATGGAAGAGATCAGCCGCGCCAGCGCCAGCGTTGGCCTGAGCTACGGCGCGCACAGCAACCTGTGCGTGAACCAGCTCAAGCGCAACGGCAGCGAGGCGCAGAAAGCGAAGTACCTGCCCAAGCTGATCAGCGGCGAGCATGTCGGCGCGCTGGCGATGAGCGAGCCCGGCGCCGGATCGGACGTCATCAGCATGAAGCTGAAGGCCGAGGCGCGCGGCGGGCACTACGTGCTCAACGGCAGCAAGATGTGGATCACCAACGGCCCCGACGCCGACATGATGGTGGTCTACGCCAAGACCGAGCCCGAGCTGGGTGCGCGCGGCGTCACCGCCTTCATCGTCGAGAAGGGCATGAAGGGCTTCTCGCACGGCGCAGAAGCTCGACAAGCTGGGCATGCGCGGCAGCCACACCGGCGAGATGGTGTTCCGCGACGTCGAGGTGCCGGCGGCGAACGTGCTCGGCAGCGTCAATGGCGGCGCGAAGGTGCTGATGAGCGGGCTCGACTACGAGCGCGCGGTGCTCGCCGCGGGGCCGATCGGCATCATGCAGGCGGTGCTGGACAACGTGCTGCCCTACATCCACGACCGCAAGCAGTTCGGCCAGAGCATCGGCGAGTTCCAGCTCATCCAGGGCAAGGTCGCCGACATGTACACCGTGCTGCAGGCCGCGCGCGCGTACTGCTACACGGTGGGCAAGAACCTCGACGCGCTGGGCAGCGAGCACGTGCGCCAGGTGCGCAAGGACTGCGCCAGCGTGATCCTCTGGTGCGCCGAGAAGGCGACCTGGATGGCCGGCGAAGGCATCCAGGTCTTCGGCGGCAACGGCTACATCAACGACTACCCGCTCGGCCGCCTCTGGCGCGACGCGAAGCTCTACGAAATCGGCGCCGGCACGAGCGAGATTCGCCGCATGCTGATCGGGCGCGAGCTGTTCGCCGAGACGATGTGAGGCCTGCGTACACCGCACCCGATTGCTGCATCGCACAATGTCGAGCATGAGCACCGACCTGTCCGAACTCTTCGAGAGCAACCGCCAATGGGCCGCGGCGACCGTCGCGCGCGACGCCGGCTTCTTCACGCGGCTGCTCGCGCAGCAGACACCGCAGTACCTGTGGATCGGCTGCGCCGACAGCCGCGTGCCGGCGAACGAGATCCTCGGCCTGCTGCCGGGCGACGTGTTCGTGCACCGCAACGTGGCCAACGTCGTCGTCCACTCGGACCTGAACGCCTTGTCGGTGATGCAGTTCGCGATCGACATGCTGAAGGTGCGCCACATCATGGTCGTCGGCCATTACGGCTGCGGCGGCGTGATCGCGGCGCTGAAGGACTTGCGCATCGGCCTGGCCGACAACTGGCTGCGCCACGTGCACGACGTGCGCAACAAGCACCGCCCCTGGCTCGACGGCCTGCCCGACGACGACGCAAGGCTGAAGGCCTTGTGCGAGCTGAACGTGCTCGAACAGGCGCTCAACGTCTGCGAGACCACGGTCGTGCAGGACGCCTGGGCGCGCGGCCAGTCGGTCGTCGTCCACGGCTGGGTCTACGGCCTGCAGAACGGCCTGCTCGACGATCTGAAGATCACGGCCGCCGACGCCGCCGGCGTGCGCCCGGCCTACGAGCAGGCGCTGGCCGCGCTGCACGCGCGCCACGCCACGACGGGCTGATGTTCCCGCAGCACCTCAGCGACAGCCGGGCCTTCGACATCGCGCAGGCGATGCTCGACGGCTTCGACCGCCATTACCGGCTGTTCCGCGAGACCAGCGCCGCCGCGAAGCAGCGCTTCGAGCAGGCCGACTGGCACGGCCAGCAGCGCGCGCAGGCGCTGCGCATCGAGTTCTACGACAAGCGCGTCGACGAGGCGGTCGAGCGGCTGCGCGCCGAGTTCGCGGTCGAGAACCTGTCGATGGACACCTGGCAGCAGGCCAAGCTGCACTACATCGGGCTGCTGACCAACCACCACCAGCCCGAGCTGGCCGAGACCTTCTTCAACTCGGTGACGGCCAAGCTGCTGCACCGCAGCTACTTCAGGAACGATTTCATCTTCGTGCGTCCGGCGGTGAGCACCGAGTACATCGAGAACGACGAGCCGGCGAGCAAGCCGACCTACCGCGCCTACTACCCGAACAAGGACACGCTGCACGAGACCTGGCGGCGCATCGTCGACAACTTCCAGCTCGAGCGCGAGTTCGAGGACCTGGACCGCGACGTCGCGCAGGTCGTGCAGGCGATGCTCGCCGAACTCGGCGGCTTCCGGCCGCGCGCGAACTTCCAGATCCAGGTGCTGGCGCAGCCTGTTCTACCGCAACAAGGGCGCCTACCTGGTCGGCAAGATCATCAACGGCTTCGTCGAGACGCCGTTCGCGCTGCCGATCCTGCACGGCGACGACGGCCGGCTCGTCGTCGACGCGGCGCTGTTCGGCGAGGACGATCTGCTGATGATCTTCAGCTACGCGCGCGCCTACTTCATGGTCGACATGGAGATCCCGAGCGCCTACGTGCAGTTCCTGCGCTCGCTGATGCCGCGCAAGGCGCGCTCCGAGCTCTACAACTCGATCGGGCTGCAGAAGCACGGCAAGAACCTCTTCTACCGCGACTTCCTCGCCCACCTGCGCCACAGCAGCGACAAGTTCCGCATCGCGCCGGGCATCAAGGGCATGGTGATGCTGGTCTTCGACCTGCCGTCGTTTCCCTACGTGTTCAAGGTCATCAAGGACTTCTACCCGCCGCCGAAGGACACCACGCGCGAGCAGATCAAGGCCAAGTACCTGCTCGTCAAGCAGCACGACCGCGTCGGCCGGATGGCCGACACGCTGGAGTACAGCAACGTCGCGTTCCCGCGCCAGCGCTTCGAGGACGAACTCGTCGCCGAGCTGAAGCATTTCTGCCCCAGCCTGCTCGAGGAGGACGGCGAGATGCTCGTCATCCGCCACCTCTACATCGAGCGGCGCATGATCCCGCTCAACATCTACCTGCAGGAGGCCACGCCCGAGCAGGTCGCGCAGGCGGTGGTCGAGTACGGCAACGCGATCAAGGACCTGGTGGCCGCGAACATCTTCCCCGGCGACATGCTGTGGAAGAACTTCGGCGTCACGCGCCACGGCAAGGTCGTGTTCTACGATTACGACGAGATCGAGTACCTCACCGACTGCAACTTCCGCCGCGTGCCCGAGCCGCGCAACGAGGAAGACGAGATGTCGGGCGAGGTCTGGTACTCGGTCGGGCCGAAGGACGTCTTCCCCGAGACCTTCGGCCCCTTCCTGCTCGGCAACCGCCAGGTGCGCGAGGTCTTCATGGCGCACCATGCGGACCTGCTCGACGCGTCGTTCTGGCAAAGTCACAAGGAACGCATCAAGGCCGGCCACGTGCACGATGTGTTCCCCTACGAGCCGTCCAAGCGCTTCGCGCTGCAGCGGCGCCCCAACCGCCCCGTCGGTCTGAAGGAGATCCACCATGGCTGATTCCATCGTCATCGTTTCCGCCGCGCGCACGCCCATCGGCGGCCTGCTCGGCGATTTCTCGTCGTTGCAGGCCTGGGAGCTGGGCGCGGTCGCGGTCAAGGCCGCGGTCGAGCGTGCCGGCGTCCCCGGCGACGCGATCGACGAGGTGCTGCTCGGCAACTGCCTGATGGCCGGCCAGGGCCAGGCGCCGGCGCGCCAGGCGATGCGCCGCGCCGGCCTGCCCGACAGCACCGGCGCCGTCACGCTGACCAAGATGTGCGGCAGCGGCATGCGCGCGATGATGTTCGCGCACGACATGCTCGCCGCCGGCAGCGCGAACGCCGTCGTCGCCGGCGGCATGGAGAGCATGACGAACGCGCCGCACCTGATGTTCGCGCGCAAGGGCGTGCGCTACGGCGCCGCGCAGATGTACGACCACATGGCGCTCGACGGTCTCGAGGACGCCTACGACCGCGGCAAGGCGATGGGCGTCTTCGCCGAGCAATGCGTCGCCAAGTACCAGTTCAGCCGCGAGGCGCAGGACCAGTTCGCGATCGCGTCGACCCAGCGTTCGAAGAAGGCCAACGAGGACGGCAGCTTCGACTGGGAGATGGCGCCGGTCACCGTGGCCGGCAAGGGCGGCGACACCGTGATCAAGTACGACGAGCAGCCGTTCAAGGCCAAGCTCGACAAGATCCCGGGCCTCAAGCCCGCGTTCAAGAAGGACGGCACGATCACCGCCGCCAACGCGTCGAGCATCTCCGACGGCGCCGCCGCGCTGGTGCTGATGCGCGAGAGCACGGCCACGGCGATGGGGCTGAAGCCGCTCGCCCGCATCGTCGGCCATGCGGTGCATGCGCAGGCGCCCGAATGGTTCACGACCGCGCCGGTGGGCGCGATCCAGAAGGTGCTCAAGAAGGCCGGCTGGCAGCCGGGCCAGGTCGACCTGTGGGAGGTCAACGAGGCCTTCGCCGCGGTCACGATGGCGGCGATGACCGAGTTCAAGCTCGCGCACGAGATCGTCAACGTCAACGGCGGCGCCTGCGCGCTCGGCCACCCGATCGGTGCCTCCGGCGCGCGCATCGTCGTCACGCTGCTCGGCGCGCTGCGCCGTGCCGGCAAGACGCGCGGCGTCGCGGCGCTGTGCATCGGCGGTGGCGAGGCCACTGCGATGGCCGTCGAGATGCTGTGAGCCTGCGGTGACGGGGCTGCTGCCGGCGCCGGGTGAACTGCTGCTGTTCGCCGCCTCGGTGTTCGTGCTCAACGCGACGCCGGGCGTGGACCTGCTGCTCACCGTGTCGCGCACGCTGACGCGCGGCGCGCGCGCCGGCGCCGCGGCGGCGCTGGGCATCGGCGCCGGCTGCGTCGTGCATGCGCTGGCCGCGGCCTTCGGCCTGGCGGCGCTGCTCGTCGTGCACCCGCAGGCCTACGTCGCGCTGCAATGGGCCGGCGCCGGCTACCTGCTGTGGATCGCGCTCGGCCTGCTGCGCCGCGCCTGGCGCGGTGCGCCGGTGGCGGCCCCGGCGGCGGTGGCCGGTGGCGGCGCGTCGCCCTGGGC
This sequence comes from uncultured beta proteobacterium, assembly GCA_963788635.1. Classification (GTDB taxonomy): domain Bacteria; phylum Pseudomonadota; class Gammaproteobacteria; order Burkholderiales; family Burkholderiaceae_C; genus Rubrivivax. Next base: position 169,800 of record CAWBHE010000009.1, read on the forward strand.
CGACTTCCGCAGCGGCGTGCTGACCAACGTGCTGAACCCGAAGGTCGCGCTGTTCTTCCTCGCCTTCCTGCCGCAGTTCGTGCCCGCCGGCGCGCCCGACAAGACGCTGTCCTTCCTGCTGCTGGGCGCCTGGTTCGTGATCCAGGGCACGCTGTTCCTGCTCGGCCTGGTCGCGCTGTCGGCGCGGCTGGCGCGCTGGCAGGTCCCGGGTCGCGCGCAGCGCGGCTTCAACGCGGCCGCCGGCACGCTGTTCGTCGCGCTCGCGCTGAAGCTGCTCTTCGCGCGCCCCGCCGCCCCCTGACCGGAGCCCCCTCGGCATGATCCTCGACGAAGACCACCGCGCCGTGCAGGACGCCGTCCGCGCCTACGTGCAGGACCGCATCGCGCCCAAGGCCGCCGAGTGGGACAAGACCCGCCATTTCCCGAAGGCCGAGCTCGCCGGCCTGGCCGCGCTCGGCTGCTACGGCGTCGCGGTGCCCACCGAGTGGGACGGCGCCGGCCTCGACTACCTGGCGCTGGCGCTGATCCTCGAGGAGATCGCCGCCGGCGACGGCGCGACGAGCACCGTCGTCAGCGTCAACAACTGCCCGGTCTGCTCGATCCTGATGGCCTTCGGCAACGCCGAGCAGAAGCAGCGCTTCCTCAAGCCGCTCGCGCGCGGCGAGATGCTCGGCGCCTTCTGCCTGACCGAGCCGCATGTCGGCTCCGAGGCCGGCGGGCTGAGGACGACGGCGGTCCGTGGCAAGGACGGCGACGGCGACCACTACGTGCTGAACGGGGTCAAGCAGTTCATCACCAGCGGCAAGAACGGCGACCTCGCGATCGTGATGGCGGTCACCGACAAGGCCGCGGGCAAGAAGGGCATCAGCGCCTTCGTCGTGCCGACCGCGACGCCCGGCTACGAGGTCGCGCGGATCGAGGACAAGATGGGCCAGCACGCCAGCGACACCGCGCAGATCCGCTTCGAGAACTGCCGCGTCCCGGCCGCGAACCGGCTCGGCGACGAAGGGCAGGGGCTGAAGATCGCGCTGTCCGGGCTGGAAGGCGGGCGCATCGGCATCGCGTCGCAGTCGGTCGGCATGGCGCGCGCGGCCTTCGACGCGGCGCTCGCCTACAGCAAGCAGCGCGAGAGCTTCGGCAAGCCGATCTTCGAGCACCAGGCGGTGCAGTTCAAGCTCGCCGAGATGGCGACGAAGATCGAGGCCGCGCGCCAGCTGATCTGGCACGCGGCGAGCCTGAAGGACGCCGGCCGGCCCTGCCTGAAGGAAGCCGCGATGGCCAAGCTCTTCGCCAGCGAGATGGCCGAGCGCGTCTGCTCCGACGCGATCCAGGTCTTCGGCGGCTACGGCTACGTCAGCGACTTCCCGGTCGAGCGCATCTACCGCGACGTGCGCGTGTGCCAGATCTACGAAGGCACGAGCGAGGTCCAGAAGATCCTCATCGGCCGGGCGCTCGCGTAGCGGGCGATCCGGCTGTTCGAGAATGCGGGCCGGGCGCTCGCGTAGCGCGGGTCGTTCGGCGGCCCGCGCGCTACATTGCGCCGCATGACCGAGACCGAGGCACGCCAGGTGCTGCTGGTGCAGGCCTTCGAGGCCGGCGCCGAGACCCCGCTGTGGACCGACGCCGACCGCCAGTGGGCGACCCGGCACGCGCTGCAGTCCGCGGCCGCCGATGCACCGGCCGAACGCTTCGTCGTCGAGCGCGCCGGCCACGCGCTGCAGCGCTTGCTGCCGCGCGACCCGGCCGCGCGGCGCTGGCTCGAGCGCCGGCGCTGGCGGCCGCTCTGGGTGGCGCTGGCGGCGCTGCTCGCGTTCGTGTTCGGCGCCGCGGTCGACCACATCGGCGCCGCGCAGCGCATCGACCTGCTCGCGCCGCCGGTCTGGGCGGTGCTGGCCTGGAACCTGGCGGTCTATCTGGCCTTGCTGCATGCCGCACCGCGCGACCGGACTGCGGCGCTGGCTCGTGCGCCGCTGGGCCGCCGGCACGGCGGGTTACGCGTTGCGCTGGGCGCGCGCCTCGGCGCCGCTGTCGCTCGCGCGCGCCGCGCTCGTGCTCCACGTCGCGGCCGCGGCGCTCGCGCTCGGCCTGGTCGCGGGGATGTACCTGCGCGGTCTGGTGCTCGATTACCGCGCCGGCTGGCAGAGCACCTTCCTGGCCGCGCCGGTGGTGCAGGCGGTGCTCGGCACGCTGCTCGCGCCGGCCAGCGCCGTCACCGGCATTGCGGTGCCCGACGTGGCGCCGCTGCGCGTCGCTGCGGGCGCGGCCGCGACGGCCGGCGCGGCGCCCTGGATCCACCTCTTCGCGGCGACGCTCGCTCTCTTCGTCGTGCTGCCGCGCCTGGCGCTGGCGCTGGCCGCCGCCGGGCGCGCGCGCTCGCTGCGCGCCCGGTTCCCGCTCGCGCTCGACGATCCCTACTTCGAGCGCCTGCGCCTGCAGCAGGCCGGCCGCCATGCGCTGGTCCAGGTGCTGCCCTACGGGGCGGCGATGCAGGCCGCAGGCGGTGCTCGGCCTGCGCGCCTTGCTCGCCACCGCGTTCGGTGACGAGGTCCAGCTGCGCGTCGCGCCGCCGCTGGCTTACGGCGACGAGCCGGCGCCGGAGGCGGTCGCCGCGCCCGCCGGCTGCACGCTGCGCGTGCTGCTGTTCGACCTGGCAGCGACGCCGGAGGCCGAGCCGCACGGCGCCTTCCTCGCCGCGCTGGCCGGGCCGCTGCCGCGGCTCGCGGTGGCCGACGAAGCCGCGTTCAAGCGCCGCTTCGGCGCCTTGCCCGACCGGCTCGCCGAGCGCCGCGCCGCCTGGCAGCGGCTGGCGCAGGCGCAGGGCGTCGGCCTGGTCTGCGCCGACCTCGAAGCGCCCGAGCTCGAGGCCGCCGGCCGCGCGCTGAAGTCGGCGCTGGCCACCTGATCGCCCGATGATCGCGCTCAGCCTCGTCTCGCACACCAACGTCGGCAAGACGACGCTGGCGCGCACGCTGCTCGGGCGCGACATCGGCGAGGTGCGCGACGCGCCGCATGTCACCGAGTTCGCCGAGGTGCACCGGCTGCTGCGCACGCCCGAGGGCGACGAGCTGCAGCTCTGGGACACGCCGGGCTTCGGCGACAGCGTGCGCCTGGCGCGCCGACTGCGCCAGGCCGAGCAGCCGCTGGGCTGGCTGCTGGCCCAGGTCTGGGACCGCTGGCGAGACCGCGGCTTCTGGGCCAGCCAGCAGGCGCTGCGCCATGTGCGCGACGAGAGCGACCTCGTGCTCTACCTCGTCAACGCCGCCGAGTCGCCGGCCTCGGCCGGCTATGTCGCGCCCGAGATGGAATTGCTGGCCTGGGTCGGCAAGCCGGTCGTCGTGCTGCTGAACCAGCTCGGCGCGCCGCGCAGCCGCGCCGAGGAAACCGCCGACGTCGAGCGCTGGCGCGCGCATCTCGCGCCCTGGCCGCAGGTGCGCGAGGTGCTCGCGATGGACGCCTTCGCGCGCTGCTGGGTGCAGGAGCTGACGCTGCTGCGCGCGGTCGAGCGCGCGCTCGGCGCTGGCCCGGCGATGGCGCCCTTCATCGCCGCCTGGTCGGCGGATCGGCGCGCGACCTTCGACGCGGCGATGCGCGAGCTCGCGGCGAGCCTGGGTCGCGTCGCCGCCGTGCGCGTGCCCTTGCCGGGCGCGAGCTGGCTCGCCCGGCGCAGCGAGAACGCCGCCGCGCAGCAGGCGCTGGCCGATGCCTTGGACGCCGAGGTGCGTGCCAGCACCGGCCGGCTGATCGCGCTGCACGGCCTGGCCGGAACGGCGCGGCGCGAGGTGCTCGACGAGATCCTCGGCCGTGTCGCGGCCCAGGTCGAACTGCGCCAGCCGGTCGGCGAGGGCCGCGCCGCGATCGTCGGCGGCATGCTCAGCGGCGCGATCACCGGGCTCAAGGCCGACCTGCTCGCCGGCGGCCTGACGCTCGGCGGCGGCATGCTCGCCGGCGGGCTGCTCGGCGCGCTCGGCGCGGCCGGCCTCGCGCGCGGCATCAACGTCGTGCGCGGCACCGGCGAGGGCTGGGCCGGCTGGAGCGCCGACGCGCTGATGCCGCTCGTCGACGCGGCGCTGCTGCGCTACCTGGCGGTCGCGCATTTCGGCCGCGGCCGCGGCGAATGGGCGCAGGGCGAGGCGCCGGTGCATTGGCGCGAGGTCGTCGCCACGGCGCTGGCGCCGCAGCGCGACGCGCTCGCGGCGCTGTGGCACGGCCGCAGCACGCGGCACGACAACGCCGGCGAAGCCGAGGCGCTGGCCGCAGCGCTCGCGCCGCGCCTGGCCGCCGCCGCGCGCGCCGCGCTCGAGTCGCTGTACCCCGGCGCCTGGCCGGACGGCGCGGATCAGGGCCGCGCCGAAGGCAGGTAGAGCCGGTCGGTGTAGGTCGCCAGCCACTCGGGGCGGAAGGCGACGAAGATCGCGACCATCATGCCGGCGAGAAAGGCGTCGCCCCAGGCGGTGAGCCAGCGCGCGAGCAGCACGTCCTCGACGCGCAACCCGGCCGGCACGCCGTGCAGCGCAACCGACAGCGCGCCGGCCAGCATGCCGGCGGCGGCGGTGGCGAAGAAGCCGCGGCCGAGGATGTAGACGAACAGGTGCTGCGGCAGCCAGCGCCGGATGGCCGCGCCGAGGGTCATCACCAGGCTTGCGGGGACGAGCCCGAGCCAGACGCCGCGGTGCAGCGTCTCGACCCAGCCGAGATCGCCGAGCCAGCCGGTGAGCAACGCCACCGGCACCAGCGCCAGCACGGCGAGCGGCCAGCCGGCCATCAGCACCAACAGCCCGGCGCCGGACAGCGGCTGCAGCACCGGGATCGCCGCATAGCGGTCGGCGCCCCAGAGCAGCGGCAGCGAAGCCCACCAGGCCAGCCAGGGCCAGGGCGGGCCGCCGGGGCCGACGCCGCGCCACGGCCGCAGCGCGAGTGCGACGGCCAGCGCCAGCGCGGCGATCGTGAGGTCCAGCCAGGGCATGACCCGATGCTACGGCCGGCGCGTGGCCGGCCGCCGCGGTTACCCTTCGGGCATGAAAGCGCCGATCGACTTCTACTTCGACTTCTCGTCGCCTTACTCGTACATCGCCAACGAATGGGTGGACGCGGTCGCCGCGCGCGCGTCGCGCCGGGTGCGCCGGCACGCGATCCTGCTCGGCGCCACCTTCTTGGCCGCCGAGCTGAAGCCGCCCGTCGCCTACCCGATCAAGCGAGAGTACGTGCTGCGCGACTTCGCGCGCTCGGCGCGCTTTGAGGGCCTGCCCTACCAGCCGCCGCCGGTGTTCCCGATCCCGACCCAGAACGCAGCACGCCTGTTCTGGTGGCTGGCCGAGACGCGCGGCGACGAGGCCGCGGCCGTCTGGGCGCTGGCCGGCCTGCGCGCGGTGTTCACGCGCGGCGTGCCGCTGCACGAGCCCGACGCGCTGAAGGCGCTGGCCGCCGAACAAGGCCTGGACCCGGCCGCCGCCGAGGCGGTGTGGAGCGACGCGGCGTGGAAGGCGAGGCTGAAGCGCGCCAACGACGAGGCCGTCGCCGCCGGCGTGTTCGGGGCGCCGTTCTTCATCGTCGACGGCGAGCCGTTCTGGGGCAACGACCGCCGGCCGCAGATCGAGCGCTGGCTCGCGAGCGGGCCGTTCTGATACCGACTTGCGATCGATCGACTAGGAATGAAGGGCCGCGAGCGGCCCGTTGCAGCGGCCGTTGGCCGCCCCGGGCCGAACGGCCCCGTTGCACCGCTCCCCCGCGCCCCCTGCCGCGAGGCGCCGGCCTCCAGCTCGGATGACGAGTCGGCCCTCAGGCCGACGCACTGTCGAGCCAGGCGGCGCTGTGGCTAAGCGCAGCGCCTCGAACGACGCGCCGGCCGCGAGGCCGGCCCGAGCGAAGTCATGCAGGTGCGGCGGCCCCTCGCGGAGGGGGCGGGGCGGAGCCGCGCCGAAACGGCCCTGGCCAGCGGGCGGCCGATTGGCCGTCCGCAACGGGCCGCGAGCCGACACATGGCCTTTATTAGCGATGGATCGCGAATGGGTATGTGACCTGCTCAGCGCGGCGGCGCGCTCGCGCCATCGGCGCGCAGCTCGCTCGGTGTGCGGCCGGTCCACTGCCGGAAGGCGCGCGCGAAGCTCTTCTCGTTGCGAAAGCCGACCGCCTGCGCGATCTGCTTGACCGGCCGCTCGCTGCGCTGCAGCTGCGCGATCGCCAACTCGCGCCGCGCCTCGCATTTGAGCGCCTGCAGCGTCGCGCCCTCGTCGCGCAGCTGGCGGTGCAGCGTGCGCGTCGACAGGTGCAGCGCGGCGGCGACGGCGGCCGCGTTCGGCAGCTCGGCGGCGCGCCGCTGCAGCAGCTCGCGCACGCGCTGGGCCAGGCGCGGCTCGAGCCGGTTCGGCCGGTACGGGCGCACGATCAGCGGCAGCGCGCGCTCGAGCATGCGCTGCAGCGCGGCTTCGTCGCGGCGCAGCGGCTGCGCGAGCCAGCGCGCGTCGAACGAGAAGCCCGCCTGCGCGGCGCCGAAGTGCACCGGGCCGGGGAACATCGCCGGGTAGGCGTCGCGGTGCGCCGGCGCGGCGAAGGGGAAACCCACGTCGCGCAGCGGGATGCGCGCGTCGACCGCCCAGCAGGCGAGGCCGTGCACCTGGCGCAGCAGAGTGACGAGGCAGAACTCGCGCAACTCGCCGAGCGCGCGCGCCTCGGCGACGACGACGCGCGCCAGGCCGTCGGCGCTGTCCAGGCGCAACACGATGTCGTCGGTGAGCAGCGCGTGGTGGCGGCACCAGCGCTTGAGCGCCAGGCCGAGTTCGGGCGCGCTGATCGACGCGCGGCACAGCAGGCCGTAGCTGCCCCAGGGCAGGCGGCGCGAGAACCAGCCCAGCGCCTCGTCGTCGAGCTGCTGCATCGCGAAGGCGCACAGCGCTTCCATCTGCGCGGCACTGATGCGCGCGCCCGGCTGCTGCAGCAGCGCTGGCGTGATTTGTGCCTGTCGAAGGGCCTCGGCGGGATCGCGGCCGGCCTTTGCGTAGGCGCGCGCGATCGCCTGCACGAAGGCGATCGGGGTGATCGGCGTCTGGGCCGGGCGGGCGGACGCGGTGGGGCGGGCGGCGGCACGCATGCGCGCCAGTCTGGGCGAGCTTGGCACGATTTGCAACCCCGGTGGCGCCTCTTGCGCAGCCGGCGGCCGTAAGCTGCGCCTTCGAAGCTGCGGGCCACCCTGGCCACGCGGACCCAGGGCAAGGAGACAGGCATGACCGAAACGACGAGCTGGCCCGCGCAACTGCCGCGCGACGGGCTTTCCCAGGTGCGCGGCACGACCGAGGTGCCGCTGTCCGACGCCACGATCCACCGGCTGCTCGCCGCGACGGTGGCGCGCTTCCCGGACCGGCCGGCGGTCGTCTTCCGCGAGCAGGGCATCCGCTGGACCTGGGCCCAGTTCCTGGCCGAGGTCGACGCGCTCGCGAGCGGGCTGCATGCGCTCGGGCTGCGGCGCGGCGACCGGCTCGGCATCTGGTCGCCGAACCGCGCCGAATGGCTGGTGACGCAGTTCGCGACCGCGCGCGTCGGCATCGTCCTGGTCAACATCAACCCGGCCTACCGGCTCGCCGAGCTCGAGTACGCGCTCAACATCGCCGGCTGCCGCGCGATCGTCAGCGCCGAGCGGCTGAAGACCTCGAAGTACCTCGAGATGCTGCAGACGCTGGCGCCCGAGCTGGCGAGCAGCGCGCCCGGCGCGCTGAAGGCCGCGCGCCTGCCGGCGCTGCAGTTCGTGATCCGGATGGGCGACGCGACGACGCCGGGGATGCTGAACTACGCCGCGGTCGTCGAGCGCGGCCGCGCGGCGCTGGACACCGCGGCGCTCGACGCGATCGAGGCCGGCCTGTCCTGCCACGACCCGATCAACATCCAGTTCACCAGCGGCACCACCGGCAACCCGAAGGGCGCGACGCTGACGCACCACAACGTCGTCAACAACGCGCGCTTCATCGCGATGGCGATGCGCTTCAGCGAAGCCGATTCGCTGTGCATTCCGGTGCCGCTGTACCACTGCTTCGGCATGGTGCTGGCGGTGCTGGCCTGCGTCGCGCACCGGCGCCGCGATGGTCTTCCCCGGCGAGTCGCTTCGACCCGGTGGCGACGCTGGCCGCGGTGGCCGACGAGCGCTGCACCGCGCTGCACGGCGTGCCGACGATGTTCATCGCCGAGCTCGAGCACCCGGACTTCGCGCGCTACGACCTGTCGACGCTGCGCACCGGCATCATGGCCGGCTCGCCGTGTCCGATCGAGACGATGAAGCGCGTCGTCGCCGAGATGCACATGAGCGAGGTCACGATCGCCTACGGCATGACCGAGACCAGCCCGGTCTCGTTCCAGAGCTCGGCCGACGATCCGCTCGAGCGCCGCGTGACGACGGTCGGCCGGATCCAGCCGCACCTGGAGGTGAAGATCGTCGACGCCGAAGGCCGCGTCGTGCCGGTCGGCGAGAAGGGCGAGCTCTGCACCAAGGGCTACTCGGTGATGCAGGGCTACTGGGGCGACGAGGCGCGCACGGCCGAGGCGGTGCAGGGCGGCTGGATGCACACCGGCGACCTCGCGACGATCGACGACCAGGGCTACTGCAACATCGTCGGCCGCGTGAAGGACATGCTGATCCGCGGCGGCGAGAACGTCTACCCGCGCGAGATCGAGGAATTCCTGTTCCGCCACCCGAAGGTGCAGTCGGTGCAGGTGTTCGGCGTGCCCGATCCGAAGTACGGCGAGGAGGTCTGCGCCTGGATCGTGCTCAAGCCCGGCGCCGAGTGCACGGCCGACGAGATCCGCGACTTCTGCCGCGACCAGATCGCGCACTACAAGGTGCCGCGCCACATCCGCTTCGTCACCGAGCTGCCGATGACGATCACCGGCAAGGTGCAGAAGTTCCTGATGCGCGAGCGCATGGTCGAAGAGCTGGGCCTCGCGGTCGCGAAGACCGCCTGACGCCGACGCCACCCCGAGGAGCCCCATGCCCGTCATCGCTTCCCAGCTCAACCCGCGGTCCGAGGCCTTCAAGGCCAGCGCCGACGCGATGCGCCTGCTCGTCGGCGACCTGAACGCGAAGCTGGCCCGGATCGCGCACGGCGGCGGCGAGGTGGCGCTCGCCCGCCATGTCGCGCGCGGCAAGCTGCCGCCGCGCGAGCGCGTCGAGATGCTGCTCGACCCGGACACGCCCTTCCTCGAGATCGGCGCGCTGGCGGCGCTGGAGATGTACGACAACGCGGCACCCGGGGCCGGCATGATCGCCGGCATCGGCCGCGTCAGCGGCGTCGAATGCCTGATCGTCTGCAACGACGCCACCGTCAAGGGCGGCACCTACTATCCCGGTGACGGTGAAGAAGCACCTGCGCGCGCAGGAGATCGCGCTGCAGAACCGGCTGCCCTGCATCTACCTCGTCGACAGCGGCGGCGCGAACCTGCCGAACCAGGACGAGGTCTTCCCCGACCGCGACCACTTCGGCCGCATCTTCTACAACCAGGCCAACCTGAGCGCGCAAGGCGTGCCGCAGATCGCGGTCGTGATGGGCTCGTGCACCGCGGGCGGCGCCTACGTGCCGGCGATGAGCGACGAGACCATCATCGTCAAGAACCAGGGCACGATCTTCCTCGGCGGCCCGCCGCTGGTGAAGGCGGCGATCGGCGAGGTGGTCAGCGCCGAGGACCTCGGCGGCGGCGACGTGCACACCCGGCTGTCGGGCGTGGCCGACCACCTGGCCGAGAACGACCTGCACGCGCTCGCGCTCGCGCGCGCCGCGGTCGCGAACCTGAACTGGCGCAAGCCCGAGCCGCTGAAGCTGCTGCCGCCCGTGCCGCCGCGCTTCGACCCGGCCGAGCTGCACGGCGTGATCCCGACCGACCCGCGCAAGCCCTTCGACGTGCGCGAGATCATCGCCCGCATCGTCGACGGCAGCGAGTTCGACGAGTTCAAGGCGCGCTACGGCGCGACGCTGGTGACCGGCTTCGCGCACATCGAGGGCATGCCGGTGGGCATCGTCGCGAACAACGGCGTGCTGTTCAGCGAGTCGGCGCTGAAGGGCGCGCATTTCATCGAGCTGTGCTGCCAGCGGCGCATCCCGCTCGTGTTCCTGCAGAACATCACCGGCTTCATGGTCGGCCGCAAGGTCGAGGCCGAGGGCATCGCCAAGCATGGCGCGAAGATGGTCACCGCGGTCGCGACCGCGACGGTGCCCAAGTTCACCGTCATCATCGGCGGCAGCTTCGGCGCCGGCAACTACGGCATGTGCGGGCGCGCGTACAGCCCGCGCTTCCTGTGGATGTGGCCGAACGCGCGCATCGCCGTGATGGGCGGCGAGCAGGCCGCCAGCGTGCTGGCCACCGTGCGGCGCGACGGCATCGAGGCCAAGGGCGGGCAATGGTCGGCCGAACAGGAGGCCGCGTTCAAGCAGCCCATCCTCGACCAGTTCGAGCGCCAGGCGCACCCTTACTACGCCAGCGCCAGGCTCTGGGACGACGGCGTGATCGACCCCGCCGACACGCGCCGCGTGCTTGCGCTCGGGCTGTCGGCGAGCCTGAACGCGCCGATCCCCGAGCGGCCGCAGTTCGGCGTTTTCCGGATGTGATCGGCACATCCATCGGACCGAAAGGGAAGGCGCCGTGATCGATCCGAACAACATCGTGATCCGCCCGCTCGCCGCGCGCGATTCGATGGAGGCGCTGACGCAACTGCTGCGCTTGGCCTACGCGCCGCTGGCCGCCGCGGGCATGAACTTCACCGCCGCGACGCAGACGGCCGAGACCACTGCGCTCCGCGCCGCCGAGGGCCAATGCTTCGTGGCCGAGCAGGGCGGGCAGATCGTCGGCACCGTCACCGTCTGCGGGCCCTACGGCGAGGGCGAGGCGCCGTGGACCGCGTCGGTGCCCTGGTTCCGCGAGCGCGACACCGCGCATTTCCACCAGTTCGCGGTGCATCCCGGGGTCCAGGGTCGGGGGCTGGGCCGCCAGCTCGTCGCCACTTGCGAGGACTGGGCGCTGCAGCACGGCTACCGCCGCATGGCGCTGGACACCGCCGAGCCGGCGACCGCGCTGCGCGCGCTCTACACGCGACTGGGTTACGCCGACGTCGGCCACGTGCAGTGGGACGGCAAGACCTACCGCAGCGTGATCATGCAGAAGGCGCTGGACCGCTCGCCGCTGCGCGAGCAGCTGCAGACGATGGCGCGCTACAACCTCTGGGCCACGCGCAAGCTGTACGAGCATGTCGACGCACTGCCGGAGGCCGACTACCGGCGCGACGCCGGGTTGTTCTTCAAGAGCGTGCACGGCACGCTGAACCATCTGCTCGTGGGCGAGCACCTGCTCTGGCGCCCCCGCTTCGAGGGCGGCGTCACGCCGGCGGTGCAGCTCGACGCCGAAGTCGAGCCCGACCGGGCCGGCTGCGCGATCGCCTGCTCGAAGGCGCGCGGGTCTGGCTGGCGCTGCTCGACGCCTGGCCCGAGGCGCGCCTGCTCGGCCGGCTCGACTACCGGCGCCTGGCCGGGCAGGCGGTCTCGCTGCCATTCGCGGCGACGCTGCTGCACGTGTTCAACCACGGCACCCACCACCGCGGCCAGATCACGGCGGCGATCACCGCGATGGGCCACCCCGGCCCCGAGATCGACCTGGTCTGGATGCTGCAACAGGAAAGCGCCGACGCATGACGACCACGCTGGACATCCGCCGCCCGTCGGCGCAGGTCGCCGAGGTCTGGCTGAACCGCCCCGAGGTGCGCAACGCGTTCAACGACGGCGTCGTCGCCGAGCTGAACGCGGCCTTCGCCGCGCTGGGCGCCGAGCCCGGGCTGCGCGCGATCGTGCTCGGCGGCCACGGCAAGGCCTTCTGCGCCGGCGCCGACCTCGGCTGGATGCGCAACATGGCCGGCTACAGCTGGGAGCAGAACCACGCCGACGCGGCACGCCTGGCCGAGATGCTGTGGACGATCTGGCAATGTCCGCTGCCGGTGGTCGGCCGCATCCACGGCGACTGCTATGCCGGCGGCGTCGGGCTGGCCGCGGTCTGCGACGTGCTCGTCGCGGCCGAGGGCGTCCACTTCTGCCTCAGCGAGGCGCGGCTCGGGCTGCTGCCGGCGACGATCGGGCCCTATGTCGCCCGGGCGCTGGGCGAGCAGGCCTCGCGCCGCTACTTCGTCACGGCCGAGCGCTTCGACGCCACGCGGGCGCAGGCGCTCGGCTTCGTCCACGAGGTCGTCGCCGCCGACGCGCTGGACGCCAAGGTCGCCGAGATCGTCGACGCGATCGCGGCCAACGGCCCGGCCGCGGTCCAGGCCTGCAAGCGGCTCGTGAAGGACCTCGCCGGCCGGCCGATCGACGCCGCGCTGCGCGACGACACCGCGCGCCGCATCGCCGACATCCGCGCCAGCGCCGAAGGCCGCGAAGGCGTGTCCGCCTTCCTGGGCAAGCGCGAGCCGGGATGGCGATGAACGCGCTCGACACGACGCAGCTGATCGCGATCGCCGCCGCGCTCGGCTGGGCGAGCGGGCTGCGCCTGTACGCGGTGCTGTTCCTCACCGGCCTGGCCGGCCACCTGGGCTGGGTCGCGCTGCCCGACGGGCTGAAGCTGCTCCAGCACCCGGTGATGCTGGGCGCGAGCGGTCTGATGCTGGCGGTCGAATTCCTCGCCGACAAGGTCCCCGGGCTGGACACGCTGTGGGACGCGCTGCACACCTGATCCGCATCCCGGCCGGGGCGGCGCTGGCGGCGGCGGTGTTCGGCGGCGACTCGGGCACCTGGCAGGCGGCGGCCGCGCTGATGGGCGGCACGCTGGCCGCCACCGCGCATGCGGCGAAGGCGACCACGCGCGCCGCGGTCAACACCTCGCCCGAGCCGTTCTCGAACCTCGGCCTGTCGCTCGCCGGCGACGCCGCGGTGCCGGCGATGCTGTGGCTGTCGTGGACGCATCCGCTGGCGTTCTTCGCCGCGCTCGCGGTCGCGGTGGGCGTCGCGCTGGCGTTGACGCTGCTGCTGTTCCGATTCCTGCGCGGGCTGCTGCGTCGCTTCTTTCCGGGGCGCGCGGCGGCGGCGCCCGCGTCGCGCTAGACCTCGTCCAATACCGGAGACCGCCATGACCCAACGACGACTGGCCCTGCTCGCGCTCCTCGCGCTCCATCAGGCCGCATCGGCTCAGGGAGCGGTCTTCCAGACCCAGTCGCTGACGCCCGAGACCGCGCTCGTCGCGGCCCGTGCCGCGCTGGAGGCCTGTCGCAAGCAGGGCTTCCAGGTCACCGTCGCGGTCGTCGACCGTGCCGGCCTGACCCAGGTGCTGCTGCGCGACCGGTTCGCCGGGCCGCACACGATAGCGGTGGCGACCGACAAGGCCTGGACCGCGGCGAGCTTCCGGACCTCGACGATGCTGCTCGCCGAGGAGACGCAGTCGGGCAAGGCCACGAGCGGGCTGCGCCATCTGCCGCACATGATGGCCGTCGGCGGCGGCGTCGTCATCGAGGGCGGCGGCAGCAGCTTCGGCGGCATCGGCGTCTCCGGCGGACCGGGCCCGGAGGCCGACGAGAGTTGCGCGAAGGCGGGCTTCCATGCCATTGCCGACGCGCTGGAGTTCTGAAGTGAACCACCCCCGAAGCACCTTCGGCGCACCCCCTCCAGGGGGCGACGCCAGTGACCGGGCGGAGCCCGGCCACGGCGTCCGCTGGATGCGTCGGGTTCATGTGTCGCGGGCCGCGCCAAACGCGGCGGAGCAGCTGAAATGTTCAAGAAGATCCTGATCGCCAACCGGGGCGAGATCGCCTGCCGGGTCGCGGCCACCGCGCGCCGGCTCGGCGTGCTCACGGTCGCGGTGTACTCCGACGCCGATGCGCGCTCGCGCCACGTGGCGCTGTGCGACGAGGCGGTGCACATCGGCGCCAGCGCGCCGCGCGAGAGCTATCTGCAGTGGCGGCGCATCATCGACGCGGCCCTGGCCACCGGCGCGCAGGCGGTCCACCCCGGCTACGGCTTCCTGAGCGAGAACGAGGACTTCGCGCAGGCCTGCGCCGATGCCGGGCTGGTGTTCATCGGCCCGCCGGCGTCGGCGATCCGCGCGATGGGCAGCAAGGCCGCGGCGAAGACGCTGATGGCCGAAGCCGGCGTGCCGCTGGTGCCGGGTTACCACGGGCGCGACAACGACCCCGCGTTGCTGCAGCGCGAGGCCGAGGCGATCGGCTTCCCGGTGTTGATCAAGGCCAGTGCCGGCGGCGGCGGCAAGGGCATGCGCCGGGTCGAACAGGCCGAGGACTTCGCCGCCGCGCTCGCGTCCTGCCAGCGCGAGGCGAAGGCCAGCTTCGGCGACGACCATGTGCTGGTCGAGCGCTACGTCACGCGGCCGCGCCACATCGAGATCCAGGTCTTCGGCGACAGCCATGGCCAGTGCATCCACCTCTTCGAGCGCGACTGCTCGGTGCAGCGGCGGCACCAGAAGGTGCTCGAGGAAGCGCCGGCGCCGGGGATGAGCGAGACGCGCCGCGCCGAGATGGGGGCCGCGGCCGTCGCTGCGGCGAAGGCGGTCGGCTACGTCGGCGCCGGCACCGTCGAGTTCATCGCCGAGGAGCTGGACGACGGCGACCTGCGCTTCTACTTCATGGAGATGAACACCCGGCTCCAGGTCGAGCATCCGGTGACCGAGGCGATCACCGGGCTGGACCTCGTCGAGTGGCAACTGCGCGTGGCGGCGGGCGAGCGGCTGCCGAAGGCGCAGCACGAGCTGGCGATCCACGGCCACGCGATCGAGGCCCGCATCTGCGCCGAGAACCCCGACGCCAATTTCCTGCCCGCCACCGGCACGCTGCAGGTCGCGCGCTGGCCGGTGCACGTGGCCTTCCAGCGCGACGAGTTGCTGCCGCGCGTCGACAGCGGCTTCAGCGAAGGCGACGCGATCAGCCCCTATTACGACTCGATGATCGCCAAGCTCATCGTCTGGGGCGCCGACCGTGCGCAGGCGCTCGCGCGGCTGGACGCCGCCTTGCGCGACACGCACCTGATGGGCTTGTCGACCAATGTCGCCTTCCTGCGCCGCGTCGTGACGAGCCGGGCCTTCGCGACCGCCGACCTCGACACCGCGCTCATCGAGCGCGAGCGCGCGGCGTTGTTCGAGGCGCCGCCGCTGGCCGTCGAATGGGTGGCGGCCGGCGTCGTGGCGCATGAGTTGGCGCTGGAGGCGACCCGCGAAGACGCCGACCCCTGGTCGCGGCGCGACGGCTGGCGGTTGCACGGCGGTGCGCAGCGGCGCTTCGAGCTCGAACTGCAGGGCCGCGCACAGACGGTGCAGGTCGAGCGCCTGCACGGCGGCGGCATGGTGTTGCAGATCGGCAGCGAGCGCTGGCCCCTCGCCGCACGGGCGCTTGGCGATGCGCGGCACGAGGTGCTGCTCGCCGAGCGGCGCGTGACGTTGACGGTCTATGCCCAGGGCGAGCGCTATGCGGTGTTTGCCGCCGGCGGCAGTGCGCTGGTCACCGAGGTCGACCCGCTCGCGCATGCCGGCGACCATGCGGCCGAAGGGGGCCGCCTGACCGCTCCGATGCCGGGCAAGGTGGTCGCCTTCCTGGCGAAGGCCGGCGAGGCGGTGCGTCGTGGCCAGGCGCTGGCGGTGATGGAAGCGATGAAGATGGAGCACACCCTCAGCGCGCCGCGCGACGGCGTCGTCGACGAACTGCTGTATGCGGTGGGCGACCAGGTGGCCGAGGGCGGCGAGCTGCTGCGGTTGGCGCCATGAGCGCGCCGGGCCGTTCCCAAGCGCTCATCCCGGAGCGCAGAGCGCGAAGGGTAGTCCAGTGAGCCCGGCGCGTGGACCGCGGCGCCGCGGTCAGCGGCCGATCCAGCGGGCCGGCGACAGCCAGTGGCGGCCGGCGGGCGGCTGCGCCAGGCCTTGGCCCAGGTCAGAGTCGAGCGGCAGGCCCGGCGCGGTGTCGAAGCCGGAATGGCCGCTACGCCAGATCGACGCCGGGCGCCCTTCGGTGCCGTCGGAACCCGCCGCGGCGCGGAAATGCTGCGCCAGCGAGGCCAGGTCGGCGCCGGGATGCGCGTCGCAAACGAGCAGCACGTCGCGCGCATACAGCGCGTCGCACAGCAGCCGTTCGACCTGGATGCCCTGGCCGAGCTCGCGCAGCAGCAACAGGTGGATGCGGTTGGCGATCTGCAGGCGGCGTGAGGGATTCATCGGGGCACTTTCTGCGTACCAGTCTGCGCGGCCGGTACCGATCGCACCATCCCCATAACGGTCGAAGCCCGTCGATATAGTCGAGGAAGTCATGGAGCCCACCCGCGTCACCCTGGTCGAGGTCGGTCCGCGCGACGGACTGCAGAACGAGGCGCAGCCGGTCGCCGCGGCCGACAAGATCGAGCTCGTGCACCGGCTGCAGGAGGCCGGCTGCCGCGAGATCGAAGTCACCAGCTTCGTCAGCCCGAAATGGGTGCCGCAGATGGCCGACAACGCCGCAGGTGATGGCCGGCATCGAGCGCCGCCCCGGCGTGCGCTACTCGGTGCTGACGCCCAACATGAAGGGCCTGGAAGCGGCGCTCGCGTCCCGGCCCGACGAGATCGTCGTCTTCGGCGCCGCCAGCGAGGCCTTCAGCCAGCGCAACATCAACTGCTCGATCGAGGAGAGCTTCGAGCGCTTCCGCCCGGTGGTGGCGGCGGCGCACGAGGCCGGCGTCAAGGTGCGCGGCGCGATCTCCTGCGCGCTGGGCTGCCCCTACCAGGGCGAGGTGAGTGCCGACGAGGTGGAGCGCGTCGTGCGGCTGATGAAGGCCATCGGCGTCGACCACTGCGGCGTGGCCGACACGATCGGCGTCGGCACGCCGCGGCGGGTGCAGGCCGCGATGGCGCGGGCGCTGAAGCATTACCCGATCGACGAGGTGAGCGGGCACTTCCACGACACCTACGGCCAGGCGTTGGCGAACATCCACGCCTGCCTGCAGATGGGCGTGCATGTCTTCGACGCCAGCATCGCCGGCCTCGGCGGCTGCCCTTACGCGAAGGGGGCGACCGGCAACGTCGCGACCGAGGACGTGCTCTTCATGCTCGACGGCATGGGCATCGAGACCGGCATCGATCTCGATGCGCTCGTCGACGCCGGCGCCTTCATCTCGCGCGTGCTCGGCCGCGCGCCGGTGTCGCGTGCCGGCAAGGCGCTGCTCGCGCGGCGCGGCGTCGCCGTCGAGGCGCGATGAACGGCGTCGCGCGCCCCGAAGGCTTCGAGCGCGTGGCGCAGGCGCTCGCCGCGCAAGGTCATCCGCACCCGCCGCGCTGGCTGGACGTGGCCGCGCGCACCGCGCAGGAAGCGGCCGACGCGCTCGGCGTGGCCATCGGCCAGATCGCCAAGAGCGTGGTCTTCAGGCGCAAGAGCGACGGCGCGGCCGTGCTCGTCGTCACGTCGGGCGACCGCCGCGTCGACGAAACGCGCGTCGCGGCGCTGACCGGTCCGCTGGCGCGCGCCGATGCCGAGTTCGTCAAGGCGCGCACCGGCTTCTCGATCGGCGGCGTGGCGCCGCTGGCCCATGCGACGCCGCCGGTGACGCTGATCGACCGCGATCTCTTCCGCTTCGACGAGATCTGGGCCGCCGCCGGCCACCCGAACGGCGTGTTCCGGCTCGCCCCCGCCGACCTGGAGCGCCTGACCGGCGCACCGGTGGCCGACGTGGTGCAGCGGTCGTGAGCGCGGTGCCCAGCCATCGCCCGCAGGGACTGTCCGTGTCCACGCGCAGCCCCTGCATCAGCGTCTGCCGGATGGACGACGCCACCGGCTGGTGCGAAGGCTGCCTGCGCACGCTGGACGAGATCGCGGCCTGGTCGGCGCTCGACGACGCGGCCAAGCGCGCAGTCTGGGTCGAGCTCGGGCGGCGTCGCGTGCTCCGGCGCCGGCTTCACCCGAAGACGCCGCCCGAAGGCGAGGCGGCATGAAGCGGTTGATCTTCTGGTTCGACGTCGTCTCGCCTTACGCCTACCTGGCCTTCGAGCGCCTGCCGCAGGTGCTGGAAGGCTGCTCCTACGAAGTCGACTACCGGCCGCTGCTGTTCGCCGGGCTGCTCGGGCGTTGGGGGCAGAAGGGGCCGGCCGAGATCGAGCCCAAGCGCGCCTGGACCTTCCGCCACGTGCACTGGCTGGCGGCGCGGCATGGCATCGCGCTGGACACGCCGGCCCAGCACCCGTTCAACCCGCTGCCGCTGCTGCGGTTGATCGTTGCCGCGGGGCCGAACCGGCGCGTCGTCGAGGCGGTGCTCCGCCATGTCTGGCGCGGCGGGGCCGACGCCGTCGGCGCCGAGCGCTTGGCCACGCTGCAGGCAAGCCTGGCACCGGCCCGCGACCCGAGCGCCGAGGCCGTCAAGCGCGAGTTGCGCGACGCCACCGACTCGGCGTTGCAACGCGGCGTCTTCGGCGTGCCGACGATAGCGCTCGACGGCCGTCTCTTCTGGGGCCTCGACGCGCTCGAGATGGTGGCCGGCGCGTTGCGCGGCGACCCCTGGTTCGCCGGCCCGGACTGGGAACGCGAAGGCGCGCCGCGCCCCGGCGTGGTCCGCGCGCAGGGCTGACCCCCAGGGTTTCCCGAAAGGCCGGTCCCACTCCCGCATTGCGGGACGGCGAGTCCGGGTTCGACCGGAGTTTGTCAGCCCCCGTTCAGCCAGCCGTCAGAAAACGGTCAGAGCCCGGCCGCACAGTGCGCCGCAGGCATTGCCGGGTCGGCGGTGCCCCCAGAACAGGAGACATTCCCCATGGCAACCTCGGTGGCAGCCGCGAAGGCACCGATGACGCGGGAGGAGAAGAAGGTCATCTTCGCCTCGTCGCTCGGCACGGTGTTCGAGTGGTACGACTTCTATCTCTACGGCTCGCTGGCGGTCTTCATCGGCAAGCAGTTCTTCTCCGCGCTCGACCCGACGGCGCAGTTCATCGCCTCGTTGCTGGCCTTCGCCGCGGGCTTCATCGTGCGTCCGTTCGGGGCGCTGGTGTTCGGCCGCATGGGCGACATGATCGGCCGCAAGTACACCTTCCTGATCACGATCCTGATCATGGGCCTGTCGACCTTCGTCGTCGGTATCCTGCCCAGCTACGCCTCGATCGGCGTCGCCGCGCCGATCATCCTGGTCGCGCTGCGCATCCTGCAGGGCCTGGCGCTCGGCGGCGAGTACGGCGGCGCGGCCACCTACGTGGCCGAGCACGCGCCGGCGGGCAGGCGCGGCGCCTACACCTCGTGGATCCAGACCACCGCGACGCTCGGCCTGTTCCTGAGCCTGCTCGTGATCCTGGGCGTGCGCAACGTGATGGGCGAGGCCGGCTTCGCCGACTGGGGCTGGCGCATCCCGTTCGTCGCGTCGATCTTCCTGCTCGGCATCAGCGTCTGGATCCGGCTGTCGATGAACGAGTCGCCGGCCTTCAAGAAGATGAAGGACGAGGGCCGGACCTCGAAGGCGCCGCTGTCCGAATCCTTCGGCCGCTGGGGCAACCTGAAGTTCGTGCTGCTCGCGCTGTTCGGCCTCGTCGCCGGCCAGGGCGTGGTCTGGTACTCGGGCCAGTTCTACGCGCTGTTCTTCCTGGTCGGCGTGCTCAAGGTCGACGCGTCGACGGCGAACATCCTGATCGCCGTCTCGCTGCTGCTCGGCACGCCGTTCTTCGTCGTGTTCGGCACGCTGTCGGACAAGATCGGCCGCAAGCCGATCATCATGGCCGGCCTGCTGCTCGCGGTGCTGACCTATTTCCCGCTCTTCAAGGCGCTCACCGCGGCCGCCAACCCCGAGCTCGCCGCGGCCCAGGCGGCGTCGAAGATCGTCGTCAAGGCCGATCCGGCGACCTGCTCGTTCCAGGGCAGCCCGATCGCGCGTCCGATCGACTTCAGGTCCGGCTGCGACATCGCCAAGCGCGCGCTGACCGAACGCTCGGCGAGCTACTCGAACGAGGCATTGCCGGCCGGCAGCCCGGCGGTGGTGACGATCGGCGACAAGGAGATCGCGGCGCCCTCGGCCACGCTCGCCGCCGGCGGCCACAAGTTCGACGAGGCGTCGACCGCCGCGATCGGCGCCTTCACGAAGGAGGTCGGCGCGGCGCTGAAGGACCACGGCTATCCGGCCAAGGCGAATCCGATCCCGGCGATGAGCGGCCAGTGGTGGACGATCGTCGGCATCCTCTGGATCCTGGTGATCTACGTGACGATGGTCTACGGCCCGATCGCCGCGATGCTGGTCGAGCTGTTCCCGACGCGCATCCGCTACACCTCGATGAGCCTGCCGTACCACATCGGCAATGGCTGGTTCGGCGGCCTGCTGCCGTCGGTGACCTTCGCGATGGTGGCGCAGAACGGCAACATGTACTACGGGCTGTGGTACCCGATCGTCATCGCCGCGGTGACCTTCGTGATCGGCATGATCTTCCTGCGCGAGACGAAGGACCGCGACATCTACGCGTCGGACTGACGCCGACCGCATCGGCCTGACCGGGGCCGGGCCGCGCAGCGCGAGCTGCGTCGCCCGGCCCTTATGCTTGCGGCCTTCATGAACACCGCCACCCTGTTCGCGCAATCGCTCGTCATCGGCCTGTCGATCGCCGCACCGGTCGGGCCGATCGGGCTGCTCGTCATCCAGCGCACCGTGCAGCGCGGTTCGACGGTCGGCCTCGCCACCGGGTTGGGTGCGGCGGTGGCCGATGCCTGCTACGGCGCCGTCGGCGCCTTCGGCGTGACCGCGCTGATCGGTGCGCTGACCCGCGCGCGCGCGCCGCTGGCGCTGTTCGGCGGCGCCTTCCTGCTCTGGCTGGCCTGGCGCACCTGGCGCTCGGCGCCGGCGACCCAGGTCGCCGCGGTGCAAGGCCGTGCGGGGCTGTTCTCCGCCTTCGCCGGCACCTTCGTGCTGACGCTGTCCAACCCGGCGACGATCTTCTCGTTCATCGCCGTGTTCGGCGCTCTCGCCGCGCGCGGCGCACCGTCGTCGCCCTGGCCGATGATCGCCGGCGTGCTGGCCGGCTCGGCGCTGTGGTGGCTGGCGCTGAGCGCCGCCGTCGGCCACCTGCGCACGCGCTTCGACGCCGGCGTGCAGACGTTCGTCAACCGGGCCTCGGCGTTGCTGCTCGCGGCCTTCGCCCTCTGGCAATGGGCCACCCTCGGAGGCATCGCATGAACACCCCACCCCACGACCGCATCGCACTCGTCACCGGCGCGGGCAGCGGCATCGGCCGCGCGACGGCGGTCGCGCTGCTCGCCGACGGCTGGCGCGTCGTCTTCAGCGGTCGCCGGCTCGAGGCGCTGCACGAGTCGATCGCCCAGGCCGGCGACCCCTTCGACGACATCGCATCGCGCGCGCTCGCGGCGCCGGCCGACGTGACGCGGCCCGAGTCGGTGGCCGACCTGTTCGACCTCGCACTGGCCCGCTTCGGCCGGCTCGACCTGCTGTTCAACAACGCCGGCGTCTTCACCCCCGGCGCGCCGCTCGAGGAACTGGCGCTCGAGCAATGGCGCGCGGCCGTCGACACCAACCTGAGCGGCGCGTTCTTCTGCACCCAGCACGCGTTCAGGATCATGAAGTCGCAGTCGCCGCGCGGCGGCCGCATCATCAACAACGGCTCGATCTCGGCGCATGCGCCGCGGCCGCGCTCGGTGGCCTACACGGCGACCAAGCACGCGATCACCGGGCTGACGAAGGCGGCCGCGCTCGACGGCCGCGCCCACGACATCGCGGTCGGCCAGATCGACATCGGCAATGCCGAGACCGAGCTCAGCGCCGGCATGGCGACCGGCATGCCGCAGGCCGATGGCAGCATCCGGCCCGAGGCGCGCATGGACGTGCGCCATGCCGCCGAGGCGGTGGTTCACATGGCGCGGCTGCCGCTGGACGCGAACGTCCTGTTCATGACCGTGATGGCGACGCAGATGCCGTTCGTCGGCCGCGGTTAGCCCGGCTCCTGCGCCGCGAGCGCTTGCAGGCAGGCCAGGCACAGGCAGCCGGTCTGCTCGCAGCGCAGCCGGGCCAGAAGCTCGGCGCTCAGCGTCAGGCGCGTGCAGGCGCAGCCGGCCTCGTCTTGGACGCCGCAGTGGAAGTCCGCGCCGCAGCGTGGGCAGCTCGCGTTCGGGACCGGTGCGGCAGGCGCGGCCATTCAGCCTCCGAACAAGCCCTTGTGCTGCTCGCGCAGCAGGTTCTTCTGCACCTTGCCCATCGCGTTGCGCGGCAGCTCGCCGACGACGAAGACCTGCTTGGGCACCTTGAAGTTGGCGATCCGGCCCTTCAGCGCGGCGACGAGGGCCGCGCCGTCCAGCGTCGCGCCGGGGCGCGGCACCGCGACCGCGACCACCGCCTCGCCGAAGTCCGGATGCGGCACGCCGACGACCGCCGACTCGGCGACGCCGGGCATCTCGTTGAGGATGCTCTCGACCTCGGCCGGGTAGACGTTGTAGCCGCCGCTGATGACGAGGTCCTTGCTGCGGCCGACGATCGTGACGTAGCCGTCGGTGTCGATCCGGCCGACGTCGCCGGTCTTGAACCAGAGGTCGGTGGTGAACTCGTCGGCGGTCTTCTCCGGCATGCGCCAGTAGCCCTGGAACACGTTCGGGCCCTTGACCTCGATGCCGCCCACCTCGCCGGCCGGCAGCGGCCGGCCCTTGTCGTCGTGCACGCGCACGCCGACACCGGGCAGCGGCAGACCGACGGTGCCGCCGCGGCGTGCGCTCTCGGGGCGGTAGGGGTTGGAGGTCAGCATCACCGTCTCGCTCATGCCGTAGCGCTCGAGCAGCGTGTGGCCGGTGCGCTCCTTCCACGCCGCGAAGGTCTCGGGCAACAGCGGCGCCGAGCCGCTGACGAACAGGCGCATGGTCCGGCAGGCCTCGCGCGTGAGCGCGGCCTCGGCCAGCATGCGCACGTACAGCGTCGGCACGCCCATGAAGACGGTCGCCTCGGGCAGGCGCGCGATCGCCGCCTTCGGGTCGAAGCGCGCGAACCAGATCATCTTGCTGCCGTTCAGCAGCGCGCCGTGCGTCGCGACGAACAGCCCGTGCACGTGGAAGATCGGCAGCGCGTGGATCAGCACGTCGCCGCCTTGTTCCGGCGTCCGCCAGGCCCAGGCCTCCTTCAGCACGCGCGCGTTCGACAGCAGGTTGCCGTGCGACAGCATCGCGCCCTTGCTGCGCCCGGTGGTGCCGCTGGTGTAGAGGATCGCGGCCAGGTCGCGCGCGCGCCGCTCGGCCGGCGTGTGCGTGTCGGCGTGCTGGCTGGCGCGGGCCAGCAGGCTGCCGCTGCGGTCGTCGCCTAGCGTGAACACGTTGCGCGTGCCGGCCTTGAACGCGAGCTTGCTGACCCAGCCGAAGTTGCGCGCCGAGCAGACCACCACCGCCGGCTCGGCGTTGACGATGAAGTACTCGATCTCGCCCGCCTGGTAGGCGGTGTTCAGCGGCAGGTAGACATGGCCGGCACGCAGCACCGCGAGGTACAGCATCAGCGCCTCGACGCTCTTGTCGACCTGGACCGCGATGCGCGAGGCCGGCGGCAACTCGAGCGAATCGAGCAGGTTGGCCATCATCGCCGAGCCGCGGTCGAGGTCGCGCCAGGTGTAGCGCAGCGGCTCGGCGGTGTCGGCGGTCTCGACGGCCACGAGGTCGAGGTTGGCGGGGAAGGCGGCACGCAGCGCGCTGAAGAGGTTCTGGTTCGGCATGGCGGGGAAGGTAGGTCGTCGAGCGCCTGGAGGTCGGATGGCGCGCATTGTCGCGTCGTCAGACGAGCGCGCCGACGGCGCGCGAGCGGGCCACCTCGCCGTCGCGGAACTTGGCGTGGCTGGCTTCGATCTTGTCCAGGTCGTAGAGGTAGTTGACCATGATCCCGAACGACTGGCGCAGCCCCTTGGACGACAGGTCGCCCTGCGCGTTGAGCCGCTCCAGGCGCGCGCCGTTGTCGAGGTGGAAGCGCGCCACCGGGTCGCCGTCGACGGTGGGCGAGACCTGCAGCAGGAAGGCCGCGCACAGTGTCAGCAGCGCCGCCTGGGCGTCGGGGGCGAGCTGCTCGAGCGCGGCGCGCGCGTGCAGCACGCCGAAGTCGCCGGCGGTGGCCTGCTGCAGGGACGTGAAGGCGGCCTGCAGCTCGCCGGCTGCGCCGCGGCGCAGCCCGGGCAGCGCCGCCATCTCGGGCTCGCGGCGCAGCCAGCTCGCGAAGCCGGGCACCGGTGACAGCGTGCAGAAGGTCTTCAGCCGCGGCAGTTCGTGCTTGAGCTGTTCGGCGACCTGCTTGATCAGGAAGTTGCCGAGCGAGACGCTGCGCAGCCCGGGCTCGCAATTGCTGATGCTGTAGAACGCGGCGACGCGAAAGCGGTCGGCCGGCAACGGTGTCGCGGTCTTGTCGATCAGCGGCGCGATCGCCGCCGGCATCTCCGGCAACAGCGCGACCTCGACGAAGATCAACGGCTCGTCGGGCAGCTGCGGGTGGAAGAACGCGAAACAGCGACGGTCCGGCTGGAGACGCCGGCGCAGGTCGTTCCAGCCGTCGATGGCGTGCACGGCCTCGTGCTGGATCAACTTTTCGAGCAGTTGCGCGGGCGAGTTCCAGTCCACCCGGCGCATCTGCAGGAATCCCGGGTTGAACCAGGAGCCCAAAAGGTGCAGCAGGTCGGCCTCGATCGCCTGCAACTCGGGCCGCGCCTTGAGCCGGCCGAGCAGCGCGCGGCGCAGGCGCAGGATCGCCGCGGTGCCGCCGGGGGTGCGGTTGAGCCGGCGCAGCAGTTCCTGGCGCGGCGGCTCGGCCGCGCGCACGAGCGGGATCAGCGCTTCGGCGGTCGGTGTCGCCGCGTAGGCCTGGGCCAGGCGCAGCACCTGCTGCGGGTCCGGGCTGAGGTCGCGTGCGAGATAGTCGAAGAAGCCGTCGAGCTGCTCGTCGGCCAGGGCGTCGAGACGATCGATCAGCTCGCGCGCGATCGGCAGGCCGTTCATCTCGCCGCGCTCGGACAGCAACCGCTTGCAGCCCAGCAGCAACGTGCGCAGCGCGCGCTCGGTTCTTTGGCGGGCGGCCGCCTGGCGCAGTTCATCGAGCATGGGCAGTCCTCTTCAGCGTTCGGCGCAGCTTCTTCAGCGCCGCGAGCTGGGCCATCAGGTGGTCGTGCATCGCGCGTTCGGCGCGTTCGGCATCGCGCGTCTCGAGCGCGTCGATCAGCGTGCGGTGTTCCTTCAGCGACGCGGCGATTCGGCCCGGCAACGCGAGCTGGCGCCCGCGCATCAGGCGCACGAACTTGCGCAGGTCGCCGGTGCAGCGGTCCAGCCAGCGGTTGTGCGCGAGCTGCTGGACGAGCGAATGGAACAGGTGGTTGACGCGGTAGTAGCCGTCGATGTCCTGCGCCGCGGCATGGCGCTCGAGGTCCTCGTGCAGGCGGCGCAGCGCGCGCAGGTCGTCGTCGGTCGCGCGCAGCGCGGCCTCGTGCGCGCAGCGCCCTTCGAGCAAGGCCATCACCGGGAACAGTGCGTCGGCGTCGTCCTCGCTCAGCTCGACGACGCGGCAGCCGCGCTGCGGCACCAGCTCCACCAGCCCCTCGGCGGCGAGCACCTTGAGCGCTTCGCGCAGCGGCGTGCGGCTGATCTGCCAAAGCGCGGCAAGCGCCTTCTCGTCGACCCACTGGCCCGGCTGGAGCTGGTTGTCGAACAGCATCGTGCGCAATCGCGCGGCGACGCCGTCGTGCAGCGAGGCGCCGCGCAAGGGGGTGGGGTCGACCATGGGCGTATGGTAACGCTGTAATTATAGAATCACAAGGCCGCCGAAGCGTCGGCACCGACCGGGACGCCGACGCCGACGCCAGCGCTCGCGGCGGACTGCCAGCGTTGCGGCGCAGTACATTGCCGCCCAGCGATGCCCTCCGCCCCGATGCCCACCCCGCCCAACCCGCTGCCGCTCGACGCCGACACCGTGCTCAAGCTGGCCGCGCGCAGCATGTTCGACACCTTCGCGACGAGCGCGATGGGGACGATGGTCGTCGACCGCGAGCACCGCATCGTCTGGATCAGCGAGGGCTACAAGCAGTTCCTGCCCGCGCTCGGCCACGCCGAGCAGGACTTCGTCGGCCGCCGCGTCGAGGACGTCGTGCCGAACACGCTGATGGCGCATGTCGTCGACACCGGCATGCCGATCCTCGTCGACCTGCTGACCAACCACGCCGGCACCTTTCTCGTCAGCCGGCTGCCGCTGCGCAACGAGCAGGGCGAGGTCATCGGCGCCTTCGGCATGGTGCTGCTCGACCACCCCGAGACGACGATGCAGCCGCTGATGCAGAAGTTCGGCCGGCTGCAGCGCGAGCTCGACGACGCGCGCCGCCAGCTCGCCGCCGAGCGCCGGCCGAAGCACACGATCGCCAGCTTCATCGGCGCCAGCGCCGCGGCGCTCGAGGTCAAGCGCCAGGCGCGCCGCGTCGCGATGACCGACAGCACGGTGCTGCTGCTCGGCGAGACCGGCACCGGCAAGGAGCTGCTCGCGCATGCGATCCACGCCGCGAGCCGGCGCGCCGCGCGCGCCTTCGTCGGCGTCAACATCGCCGCCGTGCCCGACACCTTGCTCGAGGCCGAGTTCTTCGGCGTCGCGCCGGGGGCGTTCACCGGCGCCGACCGCAAGGGCCGCGACGGCAAGTTCAAGGTCGCCGACGGCGGCACGCTGTTCCTCGACGAGATCGGCGACATGCCGCTGCCGCTGCAGGCCAAGCTGCTGCGCGCGCTGCAGGAGCAGGAGATCGAGCCGCTGGGCAGCAACCGCGTCGAGCGCGTCGACGTGCGCATCGTCGCCGCGACCAGCCGCGACCTCGCCGCGATGGTCGCCGCCGGCAGCTTCCGCGCCGACCTGTTCTACCGCCTCAACGTGCTGCCGATCCGGCTGCCGCCGCTGCGCGAGCGTCTCGCCGACCTGGAGGCGCTGGTCGAGACGCTGGCCGAGGACATCGCGCGCCGCAGCGGGCTGCCGCACAAGGGCGTCTCGGCCGAGGCGATGGAGTTGCTCGCCGGCCAGCCCTGGCCGGGCAACATCCGCGAACTGCGCAACGTGCTCGAGCAGGCGACGCTGATGACCGACGACGCGCATCTGACGCCGGCCCATTTCGCGGCGGCGCTGACGCTCGGCGGCGCGGCCCAGCCGATGGCCGCGAGCGTGCCGGCGGCGGCGTCCGAGGCCGGGCGCGCGGCCCACCCCGTGGGGCCGCGGCCGCTGTCCGACCAGGTCGCCGAGCTCGAACGGGCGGCGATGGCCGACGCGCTGCGCGCCACCGCCGGCAACCGCGTCGCCGCGGCCAGGCTGCTCAAGATCTCGCGTGCCGCGCTCTACGACCGCCTCGCCCGTTACCCGGAACTGGGGAAGCTGGGGCGCTGAAGGATTGTCTTCATGTCAGGCAGATGTCTGTCGATGCTGCCTGACAATCAGGCAGTCTAAAAATCCAGACTGTCCGAATATCGAGCTTCCGATCGGCCTCCGAAGCGAAATAGCGCCATTCAGAGGCGCTAGCCTCGGGGTTTGCACTGAGTCGGTGCGAATCGGCATGGCGCTTGCAGCGTGACGGCCCACATCCACAAAGGAGACCTCTGCATGCGCCGCCGTCTGATTCCGCTCGCCGCCCTGGCCTTGTGCTCGCTGCCGCTCGCCGCTCTCGCGGCTGGCGACGAGATCCGCATCGCCCACATCCACAGCCTGACCGGCCCGCTCGAGGCCTACGGCAAGCAGACCACGACCGGCTTCATGATGGGGCTGGACTACGCGACCGGCGGCACGATGAAGGTCGCGGGCAAGAAGATCGTCGTCATCGAGCGCGACGACCAGGGCAAGCCCGACGTCGGCCGCAGCCTGCTCGCCGCCGCCTACAGCGACGACCATGCCGACCTCGCCGTCGGCCCGACCGCGAGCAACGTCGCGCTGGCAATGCTGCCGGTGGCCGAGGAATACAAGAAGATCCTGCTCGTCGAGCCGGCGGTCGCCGACTCGATCACCGGCGACAAGTGGAACAAGTACATCTTCCGCACCGCGCGCAACTCGAGCCAGGACGCGATCAGCAACGCCGCCGCGCTCGACCAGCCGGGCACCAGCATCGCGACGCTGGCGCAGGACTACGCCTTCGGGCGTGACTTCGTGACCGCGTTCAAGGGCGCGCTGAAGCACGCCAAGATCGTGCACGAGGAATACCTGCCGATCGCGACCACCGACTTCACCGCCGGCGCGCAGCGCCTCATCGACGCGCTGAAGGACAAGCCCGGCCGCAAGATCATCTTCATCAACTGGGCCGGCGCCGCGAACCCGTTCAAGATCGCCGACCTCGACCTCAAGCGCTACGGCATCGAGATCGCGACCGGCGGCAACATCCTGCCCGCGATGGCCGCGTACAAGCAGTTCCCGGGCATGGAAGGCGCCACGTACTACTACTACGGCATCCCGAAGAACCCGGTCAACGACTGGCTCGTCGCGAACCACTACAAGCAGTTCAAGAGCCCGCCCGACTTCTTCACCGCCGGCGGCATGAGCGCGGCGATCGCGATCGTCGACGCGCTGAAGAAGACCCACGGCGACGCGAGCGCGGCCAAGCTGATCCCGGCGATGGAAGGCATGAGCTTCGAGACGCCGAAGGGCAAGATGACCTTCCGCAAGCAGGACCACCAGGCGATGCAGGACATGTTCGCCTTCAAGATCAAGGTCGACCCGGCCTTCGCCTGGGGCGTGCCCGAGCTGGTGCGCGTGATCAAGGCGGACGAGATGAACGTGCCGATCCGCAACGGGCGCTGAGCCCGCGCAGCGGGCTCAGCGCCCGTTGCGGCGGGCCGCGCATTCACGGCTCCCCCGAGCCCCCTCCGGGAGGGGGCTCCATTCAGGCTGACCCTGCCCGACCTGCGGTCGGCTTCACGATGCTCGAGACGCGGGATCTCACTGTTCGGTTCGGCGGCCACGTGGCGGTGGACCATGTCTCGTGCCGCTTCGAAGCCGGCACGCTGACCGCCATCGTCGGCCCGAACGGCGCCGGCAAGACGACCTACTTCAACCTCGTCTCGGGGCAGTTGCCGGCGTCGCGAGGGCCAGGTGCTGCTCGACGGCGAGGACCTCAGCGCGCTGCCGGCGCCGCTGCGCACGCGGCGCGGCCTGGGCCGCGCGTTCCAGCTCACGCAGCTCTTCCCCAACCTCACGGTGCAGGAGAACGTGCGCCTCGCGGTGCAGTCGCGCGAACAGGGCCGCGGACGCGCCGGGCTGGGACTGCTGCAGCTCTGGCTGGACCGGCACGACTGGATCGACGAGGCGCGCTCGCTGCTCGATTCGGTGCACCTGCACGACCAGCGCGACGCGCCCGCGGCCAGCCTGCCGCACGGCGACCAGCGCAAGCTCGAGGTCGCGCTGCTGATGGCGCTGGACCCCAAGGTCTACCTGTTCGACGAGCCGACCGCCGGCATGAGCGTCGACGAGGTGCCGGTGGTGCTGGACCTGATCCGGGCGCTGAAATCGCGTCGCGACCGCTGCATCCTGCTCGTCGAGCACAAGATGGACGTCGTGCGCGAGCTGGCCGACCGCATCGTCGTGCTGCACAACGGCGCCAAGGTCGCCGACGGACTGCCGGCCGAAGTCATCGCGTCGCCCGTCGTGCAGCAAGCCTACCTCGGCATCGCCGCAGAGGAGCCCGCGTGAGCCTGCTCCAACTGCGCGGCGTGCACACGCATATCGGCGCGTACCACATCCTGCATGGCGTCGACCTCGACGTGCGCGAGGGCGAGGTCACGATGCTGCTCGGCCGCAACGGCGCCGGCAAGACGACCACGCTGCGCACGATCATGGGGCTGTGGGCCGCGTCGCAGGGGAGTGTCAGCTTCCGCGGCGAAGCCGCTGCAAGGTCGACCCACGCCCGAGATCGCACGCCGCGGCATCGCCTACGTGCCCGAGAACATGGGCATCTTCGCCGACCTGACGGTGAAGGAGAACATGGTCCTCGCCGCGCGCGGCGCGCGCCATGCCGGCGAGCTCGACGCGCGGCGGCTGGACTGGATCTTCGGCCTGTTCCCGGCGCTGAAGACCTTCTGGCTCGCGCCGGCCGGCAAGCTCTCGGGTGGCCAGAAGCAGATGCTCGCGGTGGCGCGCGCGATCGTCGAGCCGCGCGCGCTGCTGCTCGTCGACGAGCCGAGCAAGGGACTCGCGCCGGCTATCGTCAACAACCTGATCGCGGCGTTGCGCGAGCTGAAGTCGCAGCGCACGACGATCCTGCTCGTCGAGCAGAACTTCGCGATGGCGCGCGCCCTCGGCGACCGCGTCGCGGTGATGGACAACGGCCGCGTCGTGCATGCCGGCGCGATGGCCGAACTGGCCGACGACGAGGCCTTGCAGCAGCGACTGCTCGGCCTGTCGCTGGGAGCGCATCAATGAACACCCTCGCCGCCGCCGCGACGCCCGCCGCGATTCCGAAGGCCCGCTTCGACGGCCGGCCGCTGGCGCTGCTGCTCGCGCTCGCGCTGCTCGCCTGGCCGCTCATCGGCTCGACCTCGAGCTGGGTCACGCTGACCTTCGCCGGCCTGGCGATGGGGCTCATCATCTTCATCATCGCGTCGGGGCTGACGCTGGTGTTCGGGCTGATGGACGTGCTGAACTTCGGCCATGGCGTGTTCATCGCCACCGGCGCCTATGTCGCGACCAGCGTGCTCGGCGGCAGCGCGCTCGTGCGCGGCTGGAGCAGCGCACCGGACCTGGGCCTGAACCTGGCCGCCATCGGCGCTCGCGATGCTCGCCGCGATGGCGGTCGCGAGTGCGGTCGGGCTCGTCTTCGAGCGCCTCATCGTGCGCCCGGTCTACGGCCAGCACCTGAAGCAGATCCTGATCACGATGGGCGGCATGATCGTCGGCGAGGAGCTGATCAAGGTCGTCTGGGGTCCCGAGCAGTTGCCGCTGCCGCTGCCCCAGGCGCTGCACGGCGCCTTCGTCTTCGCCGTCGGCGACGGCGCGGCGGCGGTCGAGAAGTACCGCGTGCTCGCGGTCGTCGTCGGCCTGGCGGTGTTCGCCGCGCTGCTGTGGGGGCTGAACCGGACCAAGGTCGGCCTGCTCGTGCGCGCCGGCGTGCAGGACCGCGAGATGGTCGAGAGCCTGGGCTACCGGATCCGGCGCCTGTTCGTCGGCGTCTTCGTCGCCGGCTCGGCGCTGGCCGGGCTGGGCGGCGTGCTCTGGGGGCTGTACCAGCAGACCGTGGTGCCGCAGATCGGCTCGCAGGTCAACGTGCTGATCTTCATCGTCATCATCATCGGCGGCCTGGGCAGCACGCTGGGCTGCTTCGTCGGCGCGCTGCTCGTCGGCCTGATGGCCAACTACACCGGTTTCCTCGCGCCCAAGGTCGCGCTGTTCTCGAACATCGGGCTGATGGTCGCGATCCTGCTCTGGCGGCCGCAGGGCCTGTACCCGGTGGCGAAACGATGATCGCGCGCCTGCTCTCGCACGACCTGCCGCGCAGCCGCTGGCTCGCGCTTCTGCTGATCGTCGTCGTCGCCGGGCTGGCGACGGCGCCCTTCGTCTTCCCGGGCGTGAAGGCGCTCGACGTCGCGGCGAAGACGCTGGTCTTCATCCTGCTCGTCGCGAGCTACGACCTGCTGCTCGGCTACACCGGCATCGTCAGCTTCGCGCACACGATGTTCTTCGGCATCGGCGCCTACGGCGTCGCGATCGCGAGCACGAAGCTGGGCGCGGGCTGGGGCGCGCTCGCGCTCGGCCTGGCCGGCGCGCTCGCCGTCTCGCTCGCGCTGTCGCTGCTGATCG
Source organism: uncultured beta proteobacterium (assembly GCA_963788635.1). GTDB lineage: Bacteria > Pseudomonadota > Gammaproteobacteria > Burkholderiales > Burkholderiaceae_C > Rubrivivax. The sequence goes on from CAWBHE010000009.1 coordinate 201,482, forward strand.
GCCTGTTCAGCCTGCGCGTCAAGGCGATCTTCTACGCGATGATCACGCTCGCCGTCGCGGCCGCGTTCCAGACGCTGGCCTCGCAGCTCTCGGGCTTCACCGGCGGCGAGGACGGGCTGAGCTTCAGCGCCCCGGCGCTGCTGTCGCCGTCGTTCGAATGGGGCTGGCTCGACGGCAAGCGTCTGAGCTACTGGCTGCTGTTCGTCGTCGTCGCCGTGCTCTTCCTGCTGCTGCTGCGCATCGTCAACTCGCCCTTCGGCCGCGTGTTGCAGGCGATCCGCGAGAACGACTTCCGCGCCGAGGCGATCGGCCTTCGCACGGTCGTCTACCGCACGCTGTCGAACGTGCTCGCCGCGCTCTTCGCCACCGTCGCCGGCGCGCTGCTCGCGCTGTGGCTGCGCTACACCGGACCGGACACGACGCTGAGCTTCGAGATCATGCTCGACGTGCTGCTCATCGTCGTCATCGGCGGCATGGGCACGATGTACGGCGCGGTCGTCGGCGCGGTGTTGTTCATGCTCGCCCAGAACTACCTGCAGACGCTGCTCGGCGCGGCGTCGAAGGCGCTCGCCGGCATGGCGGGCCTGGCGCCGCTGGCCGCGCTGTTCACGCCCGAGCGCTGGCTGCTCTGGCTCGGGCTGCTGTTCGTGCTGTCCGTCTACCACTTCCCGACCGGCGTCGTCGGCCGGCTGCGCGCGCTGCGCTGGCGGGACGCGATGAGCCCGACCTCGCAGTACCGCGTCTGCGAAGGGCGCGAGATCCACTACACCGAATGGGGCGCCGGCCACGACGAGGTCGTGCTCGCCTGGCACGGCCTGGCGCGCACCGGGCGCGACATGGACCCGATTGCCGAGCAGCTGGCGACGCGCTGGCGCGTGATCTGCCCGGACACGATAGGCCGCGGCCTGAGCCAGTGGAGCCCGGACCCGGCGCGCGAATACAGCCTCGATTTCTACGAGCGGCTCGCCGTCTCGCTGCTCGACCAGCTCGGCATCGCGCGCGTGCACTGGCTCGGCACCTCGATGGGCGGCGCGATCGGCCTGCGCGCCGCGGCCGGCCGGCTGCGCGGGCGCGTGCGCCGGCTCGTGCTCAACGACGTCGGCCCGCAGCTCGCCGACGCCGCGATCCAGCGCATCCGCGCCTACGCCGGCCGGCCGCCGGCCTTCGACCGGATGGGCGAGCTCGAGGCCTACTTCCGCACCGTCTACAAGCCCTATGGCTGGCTCAGCGACGCGCAGTGGCGGCTGCTCACCGAGACCTCGGCAAGGCGCCTGCCCGACGGCCGCGTGACGCCGCATTACGACCCGGCGATGGTGCAGCAGTTCGAGCACCACCCCGACGACTACCTGCAATGGGAGGCCTGGGATTCGCTGACGCTGCCGGTGCTGTGCCTGCGTGGCGAGGACTCCGACCTGCTGCTGCCCGAGACCGCCGACGCGATGCGCCAGCGCGGCCCGCGCGCGGTGGTCGTCACGATCCCGGGCTGCGGCCATGCGCCGGCGCTGAACACGCCGGAGCAGTTCGCCCTCGTCGAGCGCTTCTTCGCCGGCGCCTGACGCGCCAGAGCGTGGGAAGCCCCCCGGCGCCGGCGCCTGGGATGGCTTCTCATAGCGACTTGCGATCGATCGACTGGGAATGAGGGGCCGCTCGCGGCCCGTTGCGGCCGTTCGTTCTGCGTGCCGGCATCGGCGCGAGATCGGGCCGCCGGGCGCGCTGCTCCGCTCATGTCCCCCGCGATCGGGCTTCGCCCGCCGCTCCTCCTTTACTTCGCTCCACAGCGCGCCCCACCGACCCGATCTTCGGGCAACGGCTGTTCTCGACCGTCGAACGCCACCGATGCCGGTGGCCGCGGGCGTGGGGTGGCCGTTGTAGCGAAGTAAAGGAGGAGACGACGGCCGGCAGGCCGTCGTCGGGGGACATGAGCGGAAGCGGCCACCCCGCGACCACGGCGCGCGCCCTTGACCGCACGCGGCTGTCGTGGACCTACGTTCGGCGAACGGCCGCAACGGGCCGCGAGCCGACACATGGCCTTTCTCAACGATCGATCGCGAATGGGTATCACACGCTCAGGCGGCGCGGATTGCCGGTGCGCCGGCGCGCGGCAGCAGCCGCTGGTCGAGCACCGCGAGCGAGCGCGGGTGCAGCTCGCGCAGCGCGCTGCGGTGGCCGACGCTGAACACCGCCGAATTCGGCAACTGCTCGAACAGCGTCTCGTAGAGCGCGCGCTGCGCCGCGTCGTCGAGCGCCGAGGTCGCCTCGTCGAGGAAGATCCACGCCGGCCGGTGCACGAACAGGCGCGCGAACTGGAGCCGTTGCTGCTCGCCCGGCGAGAGCCGGCGCGACCAGGGGTCGCTGCGATCGAGCTCGGCCACCAGCGCGTCGAGCCCGGCCAGCCGAAGTGCCTGCGCGAGGTCGCCGGCGTCGAACGCACTCGCCGGCTCCGGGTAGGCGACCGCCGCGGCGAGGCTGCCCGACGGCAGGTAGGGCCGCTGCGGCACGAAGAAGGTCTGCTCCGTGGCCGGCATCGCGAGGCGGCCGCGCGGCGCCGGCCACAGTCCGGCGAGCACGCGCAGCAGCGAGCTCTTGCCGCTGCCCGACGGCCCTTCGACGAGCAGCCGCTCGCCCGGTGCGAGCGCGAGCGCGTCGACCTCGAACAGCGGCCGACCCTGCGGCGTGCAGACCGCCAGCCCGTGGGTGGCGAGCGCTGGCGCGGTCTCGGCCGCGACCGCGCCGCCGCGGTCCGCGTGCCGCTGCACCGCGGCCTCGAAATGGGCCAGCCGCATCACGGTCGCGCGCCAGTCGGCGAGGCTGGCGTAGGCGTCGACGAACCAGCTCAGCGCGCCCTGCACCTGGCCGAAGGCCTGGCCGATCTGCATCAGGCCGCCGAGCTCGATCGCCTTCGAGAAGTAGCGCGGCGCCGCCGCGAGCAGCGGGAACAGCACCGCGAGCTGCGCATAGCCGACGCTGAACCAGGTCAGCCGCTTGGTCGCGGTGATGAGCCGGTGCCAGTTGTCGCGCACCGCGCCGAAGCGGTCGCCGAGCCGGCGCTGCTCGGCGCCTTCGCCGCGTGCGAGCGCGATCGCCTCCGCGTGGTCGCGCACCTGGACCAGCTCGTAGCGGAAGTCGGCCTCGGTGCGCTGCTGCTGTGCGTTCAGGCCGATCAGCGGGCGGCCGATGCGCTGCGTCAGCAGGCTGCCCGCGCCGGCGTAGACGAGCGCGACCCAGACCATGTAGCCCGGCACCACCCAGCCCTGCGGCCAGGGCAGCGCGAGCGAACCCGACAGCACCCACAGGATGCCGACGAACGAGACCAGCGTGACGCTCGCGTTGAGCAGCCCGAGCGCGAGCGACAGCGTCGACGCGACGAAGCGGTCGACGTCGTCGGCGATGCGCTGGTCGGGGTTGTCGATGCGCGGGTCGGCGCTGCCCGCCTGCGCCAGCGCGAGCCGGGTCGCGGCGCCGGGCTGCAGCCAGGCCGCGGCGATGCGCTGCGTCATCGCGCTGCGCCAGTGCATCTGCAGCTTTTGCTGCAGGTACTGGCGGTAGACCGCGGCGACGATGTAGGCGAACGCGATCTCGGCAAAGCGCAGCGCGCCCTGCCAGAACGCGGGCAGGTCGCGCTGCTGCAGCGCGTTGTAGAAGGCGTTGTTCCAGCTGTTGAACTGGACGTTGAGCCAGACCGACGCCAGCGTCAGCGCGACCACCGCGGCGAGCAGCGCGCCGCCCTTGCGCCGGATCTCCACACGCCAGAACGGCTGCGTCAGGCGCCAGGCGTCGCGCAGCGCTTCGGACCAGCGGATCGTGCGCCCCGAGTTCAGCACGGCCGGCGTCGCGGACTCGGTCATTTCATGGACTCCACTGCGCTTCGTGAACCGCGAAGCTCACGCGACCCAGCGACCGCCGCTTCGGGGGGAGCCCCTTCATCCTATGCGCACGCGCTGGCCGGGCTGCAGCGCGTACGGCGGGATCTCGAGGTTCAGCGGCGCCGGCACGTTGCGCACGACGCGGCCGGCGAGGTCGTAGCGCGAGCCGTGGCAGGGGCAGAAGAAGCCGTCCTCGCCGTTCATCTGCGCTTCGAAGCCCGGATCGCCGACCTTGAGCACCGGCGAGCAGCCGAGGTGGGTGCAGACGCCGACGGCGACGAACAATTCGGGCATCAGCGAGCGGGTCGGGTTGCGGCACGCGGCGGGCTGCTCCGAGCGCTTGGAGTCGGGGTCGGCCAGCTGCGGGATGCCCTTGTCCAGCTCGGCCACCATCGCCGGCGTGCGCCGCATCACCCAGACCGGCTTGCCGCGCCAGGCGACGGTGCGCATCTGGCCCGGCCGCAGGTCGCCCCAGGCGGCCTCGACCGGCCCGCCGGCGGCGAGCGCCTGCGCCGAGGGCTCGAAGCTGTCGACGAAAGGGTAGGCGGTCGCGATCAGCCCGGCGCCGCCCATCGCACCCGCGGCATAGGTCAGCAAGCGGCGCCGCTCGGCGTCGGCCGGCGTGGTCGGCACGGCCGACGGGAAGGCGCCGGCCGCAGGCCCGGTGGGCGTCGAGCCCCGGGTCATGCCTCGTCCTTCGGCCAGTGCAGGTAGACGTCGAGCGGCTCGCCCTTCTTCAGCGTCACGCGGTCGGTGCGCGCCACGCCGTGGTAGTCGGCGACCACCTTGTACGCGCCGGGTGCGAGCGCGACGTCGGTCAGCGGCCCGGCGCCGGAGAGCTTGAACACCGGCTTGCCGGTCGCGTCCACGATGCGAAGCTTCAGGCCGGTGACGTAGTCGTTGTGCTTGCCTTCGGAGAACGCCAGGCGCAGGTTGTAGGGCCCATCCTGGCGGTTCATCGCCGCGACTTCGCTGGCGCCGAAGCCGCCGCTCTGCCAGGCGTGGCCGTCGCGCTTGCCGTGCAGGATGTCGATCCCGGCGGGCGAATTCATCGCCCAGGCGCTGCCGCTCAGGCCGGCCAGCGCAGCGCAGCAAGACACCGGCGAGGAAGGTGTGGGGGGTCTTCATGATCGGTTTCTCCTTTCGCGGTTGCGGCCCCGGAAGACGGGCCGTGGCGTCATCGTGCGATGCGGCGGTGACGGTCCTGTTGCAGCGCGCCGGGCCTGCCATGACAGCTGAAATCCGCGCTCAATGGGTGGGTGCCAGGCGCAGGTAGAGGTCGAACGAGCGGCCGCTTTCCAGCGTCACCGTGTAGCCGCGCCGCAGCTCGCCCAGGTGGGCGGTGATGTGGTACGTGCCGGGCGGCAGGATCACGTCGATCGCCGGCCAGGCGTCGTCGACGGCGAGCATCGACTGGCCGCGCAGGTCGTCGATCCGAAGCGCCAGCGGCGCGCGTTCGTCGTGGCGCGCGCCGCCAGCGTAGAGCGAACGCAGCCGCTGCAGCGGCGACTCGCCGCGCGGCGCGCGCGCGCCGGGCTGGCTGTCGGCATGGATCAGCAGGTGCGCCGCGGGCGCCGTCGCGTTGCGGGTCAGGATGCGGGTGTCCAAGAGGTCTCCTTCGCGGTGGACGGCTCGGCGCTCAGGCGCGCGCCGGTTCGATGCGGACGCCGCCGCCGCGCCGGCGGCTGCGCTGCACGAGCAGCGTGACGAGCAGCGCCGCGGCGGCCGAGCCGGCGAGCACCGGCGATCCGGCCAGCACCTGGGCCAGGCCGTCGACGGCTTCGACGCTGACCTGCTGCGCGTGTTCGGCGAGCGCCATCACGTCGCTGGCGCGCACGCTGGGCAGATCCTCCAGCCGGACGTGGAAGTCGGGCCAGCCGCCGCGCAGCCGGATGCCGGCGAACACGCCGCCCGCCACCGCGACCAGCGACAGCAGCCCCAGCGGGCGCACCAGTTGTTCGACGAGCCGGCTGCGCTCGCTCGCCGGCGCGGCCTCGTAGACCTGGCCGAGCAGCTGCGGGATCGCAGCGTCTTCGGGCAGCGCCGGGGCAAGACCGGCGGCATCGGGCACGGTGTCGTTCATGGCGGAGATCTCCTGGCAACGTGAGCGGGCCGGGTTCGGACCGCTGGCTGGCGATCCTCCCGGGCGGACGCTGCACGCGCATTTCGCGCCGCGCCGCGGCGTGTTTCATCTGCAATCGGCGCCTTGCAGGCGACGACCGGATCGCTCGCTCAGCGGCGCAGCAGTTCGGCCAGCGCTCGCGCCAGCTCGGCGCGTTGGAGCGGCTTCGCGAGCACGCGGTCGATGCCGGCTGCCGCCGCGCGGGCGGCGAGCTGCGCGCCGCCCCAGCCGCTGACCAGCATCACCGGCAGCCGCGGCGCGACCTCGCGCGCGGCGCGGGCGAGCGCGGTGCCGGCCAGCCCGGGCATCGCCTCGTCGGTGATGAGCGCGTCGAAGCGCTGCGGCGCGTCGCGCAGCGCCTGCAGCGCCGCCGCGGGGTCGCTGTAGCCCACCGGCTCGTAGCCCAGGCCGGCGAGCAGCTCCTCGGTCAGCGCGACCAGCGGCGGCTCGTCGTCGACGACCATCACCGTCTGGCCGGCACCGTCGGGCACCGCGGGCGCGGGCGGCGGCGTGCTGTCCAGCGCGTCGTCGGACTCGGGCAGGAAAAGCGTGAAGCGCGCCCCTTCGCCAGGCCGGCTGCGGACGTCGATCGCGCCGTCGAATTCGGCGACCACGCCGTGCACCACCGCGAGGCCCAGGCCGGTGCCGCCGGCAGCAAGGCGGGTGCTGAAGAAGGGCTCGAACAGGTGCTCCATCACCTCCGGCGTGATGCCGAGGCCCTGGTCGCCGACGCTCAGCGCGAGCCAGGCGCCGGCGGGCAGCACGGCATGCGAGAGCACGCGCGCGGCGCGCTCGTGGCGGCGTTCGAGCTGGACCACCAGCGTGCCGCCGCCGGGCATCGCCTGGAGCGCGTTCGTGCACAGGTTCATCACCGCCTCGAAGGCCTGCGTCGGGTCGCCGAGTACGCGCGCGCCGCCGGCGTCGAGCCGGGTCTCGACGACGATCCCCGGGCGCAGCGTGCCGGCAAGCAGCGCGAGCACCTCCTCGACCACCGGCTGCAGCGCGAACACCGTCGAGCGGCGCGCCCCGCCGCGGCCGAAGGCGAGGATGCGCTCGACGAAGGACCTGCCGCGCAGCGCGGCCTGCAGCACCTGGTCGAGCCGGTGGGCCTGCTCGCTGCCCGCCGCGGCGGCCTCGCGCGCGATCTCGGCGTAGCCCAGCACCGCGGCGAGCACGTTGTTGAAGTCATGCGCCACGCCGCCGGCCAGCGTGCCCAGCGACTCGAGCCGGCGGCTGCGCGAGCGCTGCGCCTGCAGCGCTTGCTGCGCCTCGCTGCGCCGGCGGTCGGCGCGCTGGACCCGCTGCAGCGCGAGCGCGACCACCGCCAGCAGCAGGGTCACGCCCAGCGCCGCGCTGCGCGCCACGTCGCGCCAGGTTGCCAGCACCGCGGACAGCTCGCGCGTCAGCACCACGCGCAGGCCGAAGGCCGGCAGCGAGCGGCGGTCGACCAGATGCTGCGCGTCGCCCGGCGGCGGCTCGGCGGCGAGCGAGCCGGCCAGGCGCAGACCGTCGCGACGGAAAACGCCGATGCGCGCGTCGGCGGCCGGCGTCGCGGCCGAGAACGCGCCGAGCAGCGCGCGCGCCGGCAGCGCGGCGAGCACCCAGCCGGCGGCACCGCCGGCGCCGCTGAACGGCAACGCCAGTGCGACCTGCGGCTCGGCGGTGGCGGCGTCGGCGAACACCGCGCTGACCGCGGTGCCGGCTGGTGCCAGCCGCGCCAGCGCGGGCTCGAACGACGCCAGCGGCGGCGGCGGCGCGGAGCGCGAGGCGGCCAGCACGTGGCCCTGGCGGTCGACGAGCCACAGCGATTGAACCAGCGGCAGCAGGCCGGCGCGAGTGCGCAGCCGGCGCCCGGCGTCGGCACCCTGCAGCGAGAGCCGGCCGTCTTGCAGCTCGACGCGCAGCACCGTCAGCCCTTCGCCGACCTCCTGCAGGCCGCGACCGATCTCGCCGGTGACGGCGAGCGAGAGCACCGACAGCTCGCGCGCCTGGCCGGCGAGCGCGTCGCGGCGCAGCTGCCACAGACCGATCGCGGTGACCGCCACCAGCGCCAGCCCGAGCACCGCGGCCAGCCCCCACAGGCGCGGCGGTGCGGCGGCGTCGATGCGCTCGGTCGGCATGGGCTACGATGGAATCGGCCGCCGGCCGGATGGCCTTGCCACCGCGTTCATGACTTCGAGCACCGCCCCGCACATCCTCGTCATCGACGACGATCCCAGTATCCGCGATCTGATCACCGACTATCTGGGCGCGAACGAGATGCGCGTGAGCGCCGGTGCCACGGGGCGCGAGCTGTTCGCGACGCTGGACCGCGAGGCGATCGACCTGGTGCTGCTCGACCTGAAGCTCCCCGGCGAGGACGGCATGCTGCTCGCGCGCCAGCTGCGCGAGCGCGCGACGCTGCCGATCGTGCTGCTCACCGGCCGCAGCGAGGAGGCCGATCGCGTGATGGGGCTGGAGCTGGGCGCCGACGACTATGTCACCAAGCCCTTCAGCCCGCGCGAGCTGCTCGCCCGCGTGCGCGCGGTGCTGCGCCGCTACCAGGTGCAGGCCACCTTGCCCGAGCGCGACCACGGGCGGCGCGCGTTCCGTTTCGCCGGCTGGGAGCTGAACCTGCGCACGCGCCGCCTGGTCTCGCCGCAGGGCCAGGCGGTGGAACTGTCGAACGGCGAGTTCAGCCTGCTCGGCGCGCTGTGCGGTGCGCCGCAGCGCGTGCTGTCGCGCGACCAGCTGCTGTCGCTGTCGCGCCTGCACGAGGCCGAGGTCTACGACCGCACGATCGATGTCCAGATCCTGCGCCTGCGGCGCAAGATCGAGCCCGACCCGTCGCGGCCGGTGCTGATCGTCACCGAACGCGGCGCGGGCTACCGCTTCGCCTGCGAGGTCGAGACGCTTTACTGAGCGCCCCAGGGCCGGGCTGCGCCCAGCCCGCCCCCACGGGGGTTCAAGCAAAGTGGCAGAGCCACATTTGCTTGAGACGATGCACGCCGCCGGGCCTGCCTAGAATGTCCGGTTCCGCCCCTGCGCGACCCCCTCCCGTGCCATGTCGTCCGGCCTGATCCGCATCCGTGGTGCCCGCCAGCACAACCTGAAGAACCTGGACCTCGACATCCGCACCGGCGAGATGACGGTGGTCACCGGGCCCAGCGGGTCGGGCAAGTCGAGCCTGGTCTTCGACACGCTGTACGCCGAAGGCCAGCGCCGCTACGTCGAGACCTTCAGCGCCTACGCGCGCCAGTTCCTCGACCGCATGGACCGCCCGGCGGTGGACCGCGTCGACGGCGTGCCGCCGGCGATCGCGATCGACCAGACGAACCCGGTGCGCACCAGCCGCAGCACGGTCGGCACGATGACCGAGCTGAACGACCACCTGAAGCTGCTCTTCGCGCGCGCGGCCCAGCTGTTCGACCGCGACACCGCGCTGCCGGTGCGGCACGACACGCCGGAGACGATCTACGCCGACCTGCAGCGTCGTGCCGCCGAGGGCGGTGATCCGCGGCTGGTGTTGACCTTCCCGGTCGAGCTGCCGGCCGACACCTCGGCCGAGCAGCAGGAGCAGTGGCTGTCGGCGAGCGGCTTCACGCGCGTGCAGGCCGAGCGCATCGACGGCCAACGCAAGATCCTCGATGTGGTGGCCGACCGCTTCAGGCTGGCCAACACCGAGCGTGTGCGCGCGATGGAGGCGATCGAGCTCGCCTCGAAGCGCGGCAGCGGGCGGCTCGAACGTCTACGTCGGCGACGACGGCACGCAATGGCGCTACAGCACCGGCCTGCACTGCCCGGAGAGCGACCGCCGCTACGCCGACCCGCAGCCGGCGATGTTCAGCTTCAACAGCGCGTACGGCGCCTGCGACACCTGCCGCGGCTTCGGCCGCGTGATCGGTGTCGATTTCGGCCTCGTCATCCCCGACGAGCGCCGGACGCTGCGCAACGGCGCGGTCAAGCCGATGCAGACGCCGGCCTGGAAGGACTGCCAGGACGACCTCGTCAAGTACGCCGGCGAGGCCGGCATTCCGCGCGACACGGCCTGGAACCAGCTCACGCCGGCGCAGCGCGACTGGGTCATCGAGGGCTCGCCGCACTGGACCGGGAACTGGAACAAGCAGTGGTACGGCGTGCGCCGCTTCTTCGGCTACCTCGAGAGCAAGGCCTACAAGATGCACATCCGCGTGCTCTTGTCGAAGTACCGCAGCTACACGCCGTGCACGGCGTGCGGCGGCGCGCGGCTGAAGCTCGAGGCGCTGCTGTGGCGCATCGGCTCGAAGGTCGACGCCGACGCCGTGCTGCCGGCCGGAGAAGCGCTTCATGCCGGTCGGCGTGCCCTGGACGCGCGCGCAGCTCGAGGCGCTGCCGGGCCTGCACCTGCACGACCTGATGCAACTGTCGATCGAACGCCTGAGGCGCTTCTTCGACGGCTTGAGCCTGCCGAGCACGATGCTCGACGAAGCCTTGAAGCTGCTGCTGGACGAAGTGCGCACGCGGCTGAAGTACCTGTGCGACGTCGGCCTGCAGTACCTGACGCTGGACCGCCAGAGCCGCACGCTCAGCGGCGGCGAGGTGCAGCGCATCAACCTGACCACCGCGCTGGGCACCTCGCTGGTGAACACGATGTTCGTGCTCGACGAGCCCAGCATCGGCCTGCACCCGCGCGACATGAACCGCATCGTCGAGGCGATGCACCGGCTGCGCGACGCCGGCAACACGCTGGTCGTCGTCGAGCACGATCCGGCGGTGATGCTCGCCGCCGACCGCCTCATCGACATGGGCCCGGGGCCGGGCGAGCGTGGCGGCCGAATCGTCTTCGACGGCACGCCCGACGAGGCGCGCCACGCCGACACGCTGACCGGCGCCTACCTCGGTGGCCGCAAGCACGTGAGTTCGGGCTTCCGGCGCCTGGTCGACGGCGCGACGCCCAAGCTCGTGCTCGAAGGCGCGCGCGACCACAACCTGCGCAACGTCACGGTCGAGCTGCCGCTGCAGCGGCTGGTGGTCGTCACCGGCGTCAGCGGCTCGGGCAAGAGCACGCTGATCCAGGACGTGCTCTACCCGGCGCTGGCGCGGCACTTCGGCAAGCCGACCGAGACCCCGGGGGCGTTTGAGCGCCTGCTCGGCGCCGACTGGCTGAGCGACGCCGTCTTCGTCGACCAGAGCCCGATCGGCAAGACCGCGCGCAGCAACCCGGCCAGCTACGTCGGCGCCTTCGACGAGCTGCGCCGGATCTTCGCCGACGCCCCGCTCGCGCGCGAGCGCGGCTACAGCGCCGGCACCTTCAGCTTCAACGCCGGCGACGGCCGCTGCCCGACCTGCGGTGGCTCGGGCTTCGAGCACGTGGAGATGCAGTTCCTCAGCGACGTCTACCTGCGCTGCCCGGACTGCGACGGCCGCCGCTACCGGCCCGAGATCCTGGACGTGAAGGTGGTGCGCGGGCCGATGCAATTGAGCATCGCCGACGTGCTGGACCTGACCGTGGCCGAGGCCGCGCACTGGTTCCAGAACGACCGCGAGGTGGTCGCGCGGCTGCAGCCCATCGTCGACGTCGGCCTCGACTACGTGCGGCTCGGCCAGCCGGTGCCCACGCTGTCGGGCGGCGAGGCGCAGCGCCTCAAGCTGGCCGGTTTCCTGGCCGATGCCGCCGCCGGCCCGCGCCAGCCGGCGGCCCGGCGCGGCACGCTGTTCCTGTTCGACGAGCCGACGACCGGGCTGCACTTCGACGACATCGCCAAGCTGATGCGCGCCTTGCGCAAGCTGCTCGACGCCGGCCATTCGCTGCTCGTGATCGAGCACAACCTGGACGTGATCCGCGCCGCCGACTGGATCGTCGACCTCGGGCCCGAGGGCGGCGAGGCCGGCGGCGAGGTGGTCTGCGTCGGCACGCCCGACGACGTGAAGGCGCATGCCGACGTCGCACACCGGCGCCGCGCTGCGCGACTACGAGCAGGCGCTGGGCTTCGGCACGCCGAAGGCCGAGGAAGGCCGCGCGCTGCAGAGCGTGCTGCGCGCGGCGCGGCGGGCGCGGCCGGCGGGCGACGAGGCGATCCGCATCGTCAATGCGCGCGAACACAACCTGAAGAGCCTGAGCGTGGACATCCCGCGCGGCAAGTTCAACGTCGTCACCGGGGTCAGCGGCTCGGGCAAGAGCACGCTGGCCTTCGACATCCTGTTCAACGAAGGCCAGCGGCGTTACCTGGAGAGCCTGAACGCCTACGCGCGCAGCATCGTGCAGCCGGCGGGCCGGCCCGAGGTCGACGCCGTCTACGGCATCCCGCCGACGGTGGCGATCGAGCAGCGCCTCTCCCGCGGCGGGCGCAAGAGCACGGTCGCGACGACGACCGAGGTCTGGCATTTCCTGCGCCTGCTCTGGGTCAAGCTCGGCCTGCAGCATTGCGTGAAGGACGGTGCGCCGGTGAAGGCGCAGAGCGCCGAGAGCATCGCCGCGCAGCTGCTGCGCGACCACCGCGGCCAGCACGTGGGCCTGCTCGCGCCGCTGGTCGTGAACCGCAAGGGCGTCTACACCGACCTCGCCAAATGGGCCAAGGCGCGCGGCCACACGCACCTGCGCGTCGACGGCGAATTCCTGCGCCTGAACCCGTTCCCACGCATCGACCGTTTCAAGGAGCACACGCTCGAGCTGCCGGTGGGCGACATCGTGATCGCGCCCGAGAACGAGGCCGGGCTGCGCGCGCTGCTGAGCAAGACGCTCGAACTCGGCAAAGGGGTGCTGCACCTGCTGCACCCGCTGGACGGCCTGGCCGCGGCGATGGACGAAGGCGGCGGCGCCGCGAACGGCAAGGGCATCGGCGCGGTGAAGGTTTTCTCGACCAAGCGCGCCTGCCCGGTCTGCGGCACCAGCTACCCCGAGCTGGACCCGCGCATGTTCAGCTACAACAGCAAGCATGGCTGGTGCGGCACCTGCGTCGGCACCGGTCTCGCGCTGACGCGCGAGCAGCGCCGTGCCTACGACGACTCGGTGCGCGACGACGAGGACCGCGGCCGCGAGCAAAGCTTCCCGTCCGAGGAGCCCGAGGTCGAGGGCGTGGCCGACCAGCCCTGCCCCGACTGCCACGGCGCACGGCTGAACCCGGCGGCGCGCGCGGTGACCTTCGAAGGCCAGCCGATCAGCGACATCGCGCGCCTGTCGGTGCACGAGACGCGGGCCTGGGTCGCCGGGCTGCGCCTCGAAGGCCGCGACGCCGAGATCGCGCGCGACGTGGTCGCCGAGATCGCGAGCCGGCTCGAGTTCCTGGCCGACGTGGGCCTGGGCTACCTGACGCTGGACCGCGCCGCGCCGACGTTGAGCGGCGGCGAGGCGCAGCGCATTCGCCTGGCGGCGCAGCTGGGCAGCAACCTGCAGGGCGTCTGCTACGTGCTCGACGAGCCGACGATCGGCCTGCACCCGCGCGACAACGGCGTTCTGCTCGGCGCGCTGGCGCGCTTGAGCGACAAGGGCAACACGCTGGTCGTCGTCGAGCACGACGAGGACACGATCCGCCGCGCCGACCACGTCATCGACATCGGCCCCGGCGCCGGCAAGCGCGGCGGGCGGCTGGTCGCCGAGGGCACGGTGGCCGAACTGATGGCGCACGCCGATTCGCTGACCGGCCGCCTGCTCGCCACGCCGCTGCGCCACCCGCTGCAGCCACGGCGCGCCGTGACGCCGGAGATGCCGTCGCTGCAGCTGCACGGCGCCACGCTGCACAACCTGCGCAGCGTGGACCTGCGCGTCCCGTTGAAGCGCCTGGTCGCTGTCACCGGCGTCAGCGGCTCGGGCAAGAGCACGCTGGCGCGCGACGTGCTGCTCGCCAACGTGGCCCAGGCGGTGGCCCAGCGCCAGAGCGCCGCCGGCCGCGACGCGCTGGCCGCCGGTCGCGGCCTGCCGTGGACCGGCTGCACCTCGCTCACCGGCTTCGAGGCCGTCGACCGCGTGCTCGAAGTCGACCAGACGCCGATCGGCAAGACGCCGCGTTCGTGCCCGGCCACCTACATCGGCTTCTGGGACGCGATCCGCAAGCTCTTCACCGAGACGCTGGAAGCCAAGGCGCGCGGCTACGCGGCGGCGCGCTTCTCGTTCAACACCGGCGAGGGGCGCTGCCCGGGCTGCGAGGGCCAGGGCCTGAAGACCATCGCGATGAGCTTCCTGCCCGACGTGAAGGTGCCCTGCGATGTCTGCCACGGCGCGCGCTTCAACCCCGAGACGCTGGCCGTGAGCTGGCGCGGCAAGAGCATCGGCGACGTGCTGCGGATGGAGGTCGACGAAGCGGTCGACTTCTTCGCCAGCATGCCGGTGGTGGCCTACCCGCTGCAGCTGCTGAAGGACGTGGGGCTGGGCTACCTGACGCTGGGCCAGCCCAGCCCGACGCTGTCCGGCGGCGAGGCGCAGCGCATCAAGCTCGTCACCGAGCTGTCCAAGGTGCGCGACGACGTCACCCGGCGCGGCAACCGCGCGCCGCACACGCTGTACGTTCTGGACGAGCCGACGGTGGGCCTGCACATGGCCGACGTCGAGAAGCTGATCCGCGTGCTGCACCGCCTCGTCGACGGCGGCCACAGCGTCGTCGTCATCGAGCACGACCTCGACGTCATCGCCGAGGCCGACTGGGTCGTCGACCTCGGCCCCGAAGGCGGCGCCGGCGGCGGCCGCGTCGTGGTCGCGGGGCCGCCGGAGGCGGTGGTCGCGGCGGGCACGCACACCGGGCATTCGCTGGCGCCGGTGCTGGGGCGAGCCGCCGCCTGAATTCGCGCCGGATCCGGAGAAGCTCGGCCAAAGTCGTCGTTTTCCCCGAACGGCACCGGCGCCCGAGCGGGCAAGATGGAGCGGCACAAGCCTCCACCATGCCGAAGACCGTCTCGACACGGATCCCGCTCGCCTACCTGGCGGGCTGCGCGCTGGCGGTTCTCGGCCTGCTGCTGATCCGCGCCGCGCCGGCGTCGACTTCGGCATCGTGGCTGGCGCCGCGCATGCTCAGCATCCATCTGGTGCTGGAGCTGATCGCGATCGTGATCGCGGTGCTCGTCGTGATGGTGTCGTTCCATACCTTCGACGCCGACCGGCATCGGCCGGCGGGCCTGCTCGGTGCAGGCTTCCTCGTCGTCGCCTGCTGCGACCTGATGCACGCGCTGACCTATGCCGGGATGCCGGAATTCGTCGCCGACAGCGGCACCGATCACGCGATCTTCTTCTGGCTGATGGGCCGCAGCTTCGAGGTCGGCACGATGGCGCTGGTGGCCCTGGGCGCGGCCCCCCGGCTCGGCCGCCGCGTCTGGCTGGCGCTGGGCGCTGCGACGGCGGGCTTGCTGGTCTGGATCGGCTCCTTCCACGTCGACTCGTTCCCGGCCACCTTCGTCCAGGGGCTGGGGGTCACGCCGTTCAAGGCCGATTACGAGATTTCGCTGTTCGTCGCCAACCTCGTCGTCGCCGCGCTCTTGCTGCGTCAGGCCGCCCGAAGTCGCGATCGGCAATTCGGGCTGCTGGCGATGTCGAGCTTCGTCATCGGTCTGGGCGAGCTGGCCTTCACCTCGTATGCCCATCCGTCGGACTTCCAGAACATCGTCGGCCATCTGTACAAGGTCGCGGCCTACATGTTGCTCTACCGGGCGACCTTCATCGGCAGCATCCGCGCGCCTTACGAGGCGGTCAGCGCCTCCGAGGCGCGGCTGCGCGAGGCCGAGTCCCGCGTGCGCACGCTGAGCGAGAACCTGCCGCAGGCCTTCGTCTACCAGATCGCGCACGGCGACGACGGCGCGCGCCGCTTCCTCCACGTCAGCGCCGCGATCGAGCGCTTGCTCGGCCTGCCGGCCGATGCGGTGATGCGCGACGCGCTGCTGTTCTTCGACCGCATCCGCGCCGAGGACCGGCCGCTGCTCGAGGCCGCGACGCGCCAGGCCCGCGACGCATTGCAGGTGTTCGGAGTCCGCCTGCGCGTGCGCCATGCCGACGGCGGCGAGCGGCGCATCGAGCTGCATTCGGCGCCGCGCCGCCAGGCCGACGGCCGCCTGGTCTGGGACGGCATCGCGACCGACGTCACCGAGCGCGACGAGGCCGAGGAGGCGCACCGCCGGCTCGAGGCTCAGGTGCGCGAGGCGCAGAAGATGGAGTCGATCGGCACGCTGGCGAGCGGGATCGCGCACGACTTCAACAACGTCGTCGGCTCGATCATGGGCAACGTCGCGCTGGCGCGCGACGACGCTGCCCATGGACGCAGGGACGAGGTGCTGCGCAGCCTGGACCAGATCCAGCGCGCCGGGCTGCGTGCGCGCGATCTGGTGCGGCAGATCCTGACCTTCGGCCGCAAGCAGGCGACGCGGCGCAGCGTGCAGCCGCTGGCGCCCATCGTCGACGAGAGCCTGCAGCTGCTGCGCTCGACGCTGCCGGCCCAGGTCGCGCTCGACGCGCGGCTCGATCCGTCGCCGCTGCACGTGCTGGTCGACGCGACGCAGATCGGCCAGGTGCTGCTCAACCTGTGCACGAATGGCTGGCATGCGCTCGGTGACGCGGGCGGGCGCATCGAGGTCGGCCTGCACCGTGTCGAACTGCCCGGCGATGCGGCGCTGAAACTCGGCCTCGCGCCGGGGGGCTTCGCGCATCTCTGGGTCGGCGACAACGGCTGCGGCATGAGCGACGAGACGAGGCGACGCATCTTCGAGCCCTTCTTCACGACCAAGCCGGTCGGCGTCGGCACCGGTCTGGGCCTGTCCGTCGTGCACGGGATCGTGCGCGCGCACGAAGGGGCGATCGCGGTCGAGTCCGTGCCCGGGCACGGCACCCGCTTCGACGTCTACCTGCCGGCGCAAGCGGTCGCGGCCCCCGGTGACGCCGGGCCGCGGGTGCAGTCGCCCGCCGAACAGGGCGCCGGCGAGACCTTGCTCTATCTCGACGACGACGAGGTGATGGCGGTGATGGTCGAGCGCCTGCTGCAGCGCGTCGGCTACCGGGTGCGCGTGTTCCGCGACCCGGACGAGGCCTTGCGCGCGGCCGCTGCCGGAGAAGGCTTCGACGTCGTCGTCACCGACTACAACATGCCGACCCGCTCCGGGCTGGACGTCATCCGCGCGCTGCGCGCCTTGCGCCCGGGCCTGCCGGCGATCCTGGTGTCGGGTTCGGTCACCGAGGAGCTGGTCGCGCGGGCGCGCGAGCTCGGCGTGGACGAAGTGCTGGAAAAGCAGAACACGTTCGAGGACCTCGCGACCGCGGTGCGGCGGGTGCTGTCGACGCAGGCCGAGCCGGCCTGAGCGCCGCGCGGCCGGCGGGCCCGGGTTCGGCCGTGAAGGTATGAATCGCACCGCGCCGGGGCGGCCAAGGGCGCTGGGCAAGACGCGGCGCGCGGCCCAGGCTGGCCGCCTGGGCAAGCGGCGCAACGCGGCCCAGCACCCTTGGGTGCCCCGGCCCGAAGGGTGAGGCCCCGCAGCAGGCCCACTCGTCGTTGCAAAGCCTCGCCGGGGGGCCCAGCCCCGGCTGCGCTTTGCGCCTAGATCGGGCCTGTTGCGGGGCCTCACGCGGGCGCGATCATCCTTCACAGGCTTCAGCCGCCGCCGAGGTAGCTGGCGACCACGCCCGGGTGGTGGGCGAGCTCGGCCGCCGGACCCTGGAGCACCACCTCGCCGGTCTCGATGACGTAGGCATGGTCGGCGATCGCGAGCGCGGCGCGCGCGTTCTGTTCGACGAGCAGGATGGACACGCCGGACTCGCGCAGCGCGGCGATGATCCGGAAGATCTCGCGCACGATCAGCGGCGCCAGGCCGAGGCTGGGCTCGTCGAGCATCAGCAGCGTCGGCCGGGCCATCAGCGCGCGGCCGATGGCCAGCATCTGGCGCTCGCCGCCGGACAAGGTGCCGGCGAGCTGCGCGCTGCGCTCCTTCAGGCGTGGGAAGCGTGCGAAGACCTCGGCGATCGTCGCCATCGCGTCGCGGTCACCGGCGCGCGCGCGGGCGTAGGCGCCGAGCTCGAGGTTGTCGCGCACCGACATGCTGGCGAACAGCTCGCGCTTCTCGGGCACCAGGCTCAGGCCGGCGCCGACGCGCGCCTCCACCGTCGCGGCCGGCGCCGCGCCGCGCCAGCGCAGCGTGCCGGCGGCCACCGGCAGCAAGCCCATCAGCGAGTTCAGCAAGGTGCTCTTGCCGGCGCCGTTGGGGCCGATCACGGTGACGATCGCGCCTGGCGGCACCGCCAGCGAGACGCCGGTCAGTGCCTCGACCTGGCCGTAGCGCACGTGCAGGTCCTGCACCTCGAGCAAGGCGTCGCTCACGGGATGGCTTTCCGGCTCATTCGTCGACCCCGCCCAGGTAGGCGGCCAGCACCTTGGGGTCGCGCCGCACGTCGGCGGGCAGGCCCTCTTTGATCAGCGTGCCGAACTCCATCACGACGAGTCGGTCGACCAGGCCCATCACGAAGTCCATGTCGTGCTCGACGAGCAGCACCGCCAGGCCTTCGCCGCGCAGCTGCGCGAGCAGCGCCGCCAGCGCCTGCTTCTCCTGCAGGCGCAGGCCGGCGGCGGGCTCGTCGAGGAGCAGCAGCACCGGGTCCAGGCAGAGCGCGCGCGCGATTTCCAGCGTGCGCTGCTGGCCGAGCGCGAGCGCGCCGGCGTCCATCGCCAGGCAGTGCCCGAGGCCGACGCGCTCGAGCTGGCGCGCGGCCTCGCGGCGCAGCGCGGCTTCCTCGGCGCCGTTCAGGCGCAGCACGCTGGCCGCGACGCCGCGCCGGCTGCGCAGGTGCGCGCCGATCATCACGTTCTCGAGCACCGACATGTCGGGCACCAGCCGCACATGCTGGAAGCTGCGTCCCATGCGCAGCCGCGCGAGGCGCCGCGCCGGCCAGCCGGTGATGCGCCGGCCCTGGAAGTGCACCTCGCCGGCGGTCGGCGCCGCGACGCCGCTGACGACGTTGAACAAGGTGCTCTTGCCCGCGCCGTTGGGGCCGATGAGGCCGACGATCTCGCCCGCGCGGACCTCGAAGCTGATGTCGTTGACGGCGACCAGGCCGCCGAAGGTCTTGCGCGCGGCGCGCACCTGCAGCAGCGGCGCGCCGGCCGGCGGCTGCGGCTGCGCGGGCAGCGCATCGGCGCGCGCGAGCGCCGCGGCGTCGAAGGCCGGCCGCCCGCCCCAGCGGCGCGCGACGGCGCCCCACAGCCCGTCGGGTGCGCGCTGCAGCAGCAGGATCATCACGACGCCGAAGACGATGATCTCGAAGTTGCCGGTCTGGCCGAGCAGCGCCGGCAGCACGCCTTGCAGCCAGTCCTTGACGATGGTCAGCAGCGCCGCGCCGGCGATCGCGCCCCAGAGCTGGCCGACGCCGCCGACCACGGCCATGAACAGGTATTCGATGCCGTAGCCCAGGCCGAACGGCGTCGGGTTCACCGCGCGCTGCAGGTAGGCGTAGAGCCAGCCGGCGACGCCGGCCAGCACCGCCGCGACGACGAACGCGAGCAGCTTGTAGCGCGCGGTGTCGACGCCGCAGGACTCTTGCATCAGCGCGCCCTTCTTGAGCGCGCGGATCACGCGGCCGGGGCGCGAGTCGAGCAGGTTGCGCATCGCCAGCAAGGACAGCGCCACCGCGGCCCAGATCAGGTAGTACAGCGCGCGGCCGCTCTCGAGCGTGACGCCGCCGATGGTCAACGCCGGGATGCCGGTGATGCCGTCGAACTTGCCCAGTTCGTCGACGTTGCCGAAGAGGTAGAACAGCGCCAGGCACCAGGCGATCGTCGACAGCGGCAGGTAGTGACCCGACAGGCGCACCGTGATCAGGCCCAGCACCAGGGCGCTGGCGGTGGTCAGCGCCACGCTGGCGAGCAAGGTGGTCAGCGGGCCGGCGCCGAAGTTCGTCGCCAGCACCGCGGTGGTGTAGGCGCCGATGCCGACGAAGGCGGCCTGGCCGAAGGACGTGAGCCCGGCGTGGCCGGTGAGCACCACCAGCCCGAGCGCGACGATCGCGCCGATGCCGATGTAGTTGGCCATCGTGATCCAGTAGGCCGGCGCGCCGGCCAGCGGCAGCACGGCCGCCGCGGCCAGGGCCAGCCATGGCAGCGCGCGCCGCAGCGTCGGGGGCACACCGCTCAAGACTCTTCCTCGTCCAGGCCCTTGTGCCGCAGCGAGCGCCAGGCCAGCACCGGCAGGATCAGCGAGAAGACGATGACTTCCTTGTAGGCACTGGCCCAGAACGACGAGAACGACTCGATCAGCCCGACCATCAGCGCGCCGCCCACCGCGACCGGGTAGAGCGCGAGGCCGCCGACGATGGCGCCGACGAAGCCCTTCAGCCCGATCAGGAAGCCGCTCTCGTAGTAGACGGTGGTCAGCGGGCCGATCAGCACGCCCGAGAACACCGCCAGCGCGGTGGCCATCGTGAAGGCCAGCCGCCCGGCGCGCGCCGGGCCGATGCCCACCAGCTGCGCGCCGATGCGGTTCACCGCGGTGGCGCGCAAGGCCTTGCCGGTGAGGGTGCGGCCGAAGAATGCCGCCAGCGCGAGCATCGCGACGAGCGAGGTCGCGATCACGGCCAGGCTCTGGCCGGTCATCTCCAGGCCGCCGACGCTGAACTGCGCGTCGGTCAGCGGCTGGGTGCGCGAGCCTTCGGCGCCGAACATCACCAGCCCGCTGCCGAGCAGCACGAAGTGCAGCGCGACGGCGACGATGAGCAGCGTCAGCACGCTGGCCTGCTGCAGCGGCGCGAAGCACAGCCGGTAGAGCATCGCGCCGGAGGGCACCAGGATCGCCAGCGTCAGCAGCACCTGCACCGTCATGCCCGCGCCCATCACGGACGGGCTGCGCGACAGCAGCCCAGGCGGCCAGCGGCCAGGCCAGGTTCCAGCCCAAGCTCGCCGCCAGGCCGGCGGCCTGCCGGCTGCGCAGCGCGGCCCAGCCGTCGAGCAGGAACACGGCCGCGCCGAGGCCGAGCGTGAACAGCGCCGTCGCCGGCGCGTGGCCGGTCTGCAGCGCCGCCATCGTGAGCGCGCCCCAGGCGACGAACTCGCCGGCCGGGATGTAGATCACGCGCGTGACCGTGAAGACGAGCACGAGCGAGATCGACAGCAGCGCGTAGACCGCACCGGTGGTCACGCCGTCCATGGCCAGGATGGC
Source organism: uncultured beta proteobacterium (assembly GCA_963788635.1). Taxonomy (GTDB): domain Bacteria; phylum Pseudomonadota; class Gammaproteobacteria; order Burkholderiales; family Burkholderiaceae_C; genus Rubrivivax. The sequence continues at coordinate 222,533 of CAWBHE010000009.1, forward strand.
GGCGATCGAGGCGTCCATGCCGGTGCGCGGGCGGAGACTACTTGACCAGCGTCCAGGCGCCGTTCTTGATTTCGACCATCACGCGCGCGCGCTGGTCGAAGCCCATGTGGTCGGTCTTGCTCATGTCCATGATGCCGTGCGTCGTGACCAGGCCGTGGATGCCTTCGATCGCGTCGCGCAGCGCGGCGCGGAAGGCCGGCGTGCCGGGCTGGGCGCCGGTCTTCAGCGCCACCGGAATCGCGCGCTGCAGCATCAGCCAGGCGTTCCAGCCATGCGCGGCGAAGGAGTTCATCGAACCCTTGCCGTAGGCGTCGTCGTACTGCTTCGTGAACGCGAGCGCGACCGCCTTGATCGGGTTGCTGTCGGGCAGCTGCGAGGCCACGACCACCGGGCCGGCGGGCAGGAAGGCGCCCTCGATGTCCTTGCCGCCGACGCGCAGGAAGTCGTTGTTCACGACGCCGTCGGTGAAGTAGATCTGGCCCTTGTAGCCGCGCTCGCGCAGCGTGCGCGCGGGCAGCACGGCCGGCGTGCCGGACGCGGCGATCAGGATCGCGTCGGGCTTGGCCGCCATCAGCTTGAGCACCTGGCCGGTGACGCTGGTGTCGGTGCGCGCGTAGCGTTCGACGAGGTTGACGTCGAGCTTGCGCATCGGCGCGATCTTGCTGAACTCGTCGATCACGCCCTGGCCGTAGGCGTCGTTGAAGCCGATGATCGCGACCTTGTGGAAGCCCTTGTCGCTCATGTGCTGCGTCAGCGCGGTCATCATCTGCGCGTCGTTCTGCGGCGTCTTGAAGACCCAGAAGCGCTTCGCGTCGACCGGGTCGACGATGCGCAGCGACGACGCGATCGCGATCATCGGCGTCTTCGCCTCGGCGACGACGTCGATCATCGCCAGGCTGTTCGGCGTGATCGACGAGCCGAGCACGACGTCGACCTTGTCGTCGGCGATCAGCTTGCGCGTGTTCTGCACCGCCTTGACCGGATCCGACGCGTCGTCGAGCACGATGTACTCGATGCTCTTGCCGTCGATGGTGCGCGGCATCAGCGCGACCGCGTTGCGCTCCGGGATGCCCAGCGACGCCGCCGGGCCGGTGGTCGAGATCGTGACGCCGACCTTGATCTGGGCCATGGCCAGCGTGCTGGCCATGGCCAGCGCGGCGGCCAGCAGCGGGCGTGCCAGGGATCGTGAACGGCGGGGGGTGAGGGCCGACATGGGAGGTCTCCGTGTTGTACCGGCTCGGGCGGCCGGCGAAGCCGCGAAGTTACACCAAGTTCCGACGGCTGCCCCCCGAGACTGGCCCTGAGATCGGTCGCCGCCGCAGCCAGCGCCGCTGCAGCCGCCAGCCGAGCAGCACGGCGATGACGACCGCGTAGACCGTGACGTCGGCATAGTCGTTCTTCGCCGCGCGCTGCCAGAAGAAGTGCAGCAGCCCGAGCAGCACGACCGCGTAGACCGCGCGGTGCAACGCCTGCCAGCGCGGCGCGCCGAGCGCCTTGACCGCGCGGTTGAACGAGGTCGCGGCGAGCGGCAGCATCAGCAGCAGCGTGGCGCTGCCGACCAGGATGAAGGGGCGCTTGACGATGTCGTGCGCGATGTCCGGCAGCGCGAAGCCCTTGTCCAGCCACGCGTAGCTCAGGAAATGCAGCACGCCGTAGAAGAACGCGAACAGCCCCGCCATCCGGCGCAGCCGTGCCAGCGCATGCCAGCCGCTGACTTGCCGCAGCGGCGTGATGGCCAGCGTGATGCACAGGAAACGCAGCGTCCAGTCGCCGCTGCGGCGGATCAGCGCTTCGGCCGGATTCGGGCCCAGCGCGTCGGCGAAGGCGCCGTAGAGCAGCCACGCGAAAGGCAGCAGCGCGAGCGCGAACAGCAGCGGCTTGGTCGCTGGCCCGAGCAGCAGCTTGTTCATCGCCGGCCGCGCGTCAGAGTCAGAAGTAGCGCTTCAGGTCCATGCCGGCGTAGAGCTGGCCAACCTGGGGCTCGTAGCCGTTGAACAGCAGCGTCGGTCGCCGTTTGGCGAACAGGCCGCCGTCGCCGATGCGGCGTTCGGTGGCCTGGCTCCAGCGCGGGTGGTCGACCTTCGGGTTGACGTTGGAATAGAAGCCGTATTCGTTGGGCGCGGCCTCGTTCCAGCTCGTCTTCGGCTGCGCGGCGACGAAGCGGATCTTGACGATCGTCTTCGCCGACTTGAAGCCGTATTTCCACGGCAGCACCATGCGCACCGGCGCGCCGTTCTGGTTCGGCAGCACCTCGCCGTAGACGCCGAAGGCGAGCATCGCCAGCGGGTGCATGGCCTCGTCCATGCGCAGGCCTTCGACGTACGGCCAGTCGAGCACCGACGAGTTCAGGCCGGGCATCTGCTTCGGGTCGGCGAGGGTCACGAACTGGACGTACTTCGCGTTGCCGGTCGGCTCGGCGCGCTTGATCAGCTCGGCGAGCGAGAAGCCGACCCAGGGGATCACCATCGACCAGCCCTCGACGCAGCGGTGCCGGTAGACGCGGTCCTCCATCGGCGCGAGCTTCATCAGCGTGTCGAGGTCGAGCGTGAACGGCTTCTTGACCTCGCCCTCGATCGCCACCGCCCAGGGCCGGGGTCGCAGCGAGCCGGCGTTCTCGGCCGGGTCCGACTTGTCGGTGCCGAACTCGTAGAAGTTGTTGTAGTGGGTGAGGTCCGAGAGCGACGTCGGCTTGTCCATCGTCAGCGCGCCGGGGACGGCGCTGCGCACGCCCGGCAGCGCCGGCAGCTTGCCGGCCGGCTGGGCGGCCGCGACCGAGGGCAGGCTGCCCAGCGCGGCGCCGGCGGCCAGGCCCATCAGCAGCGCGCGGCGGTCCTCGAACACATGGCGCGGCGTGATGTCGGAGGCGGTGCGGTGATTGAAGCCTCGATCCTTGAGGGGCAGCATGGCGAACTCCGGTGGACCTGCGTTTCAGTCGCCAGCGCGGGCCCGGCCCTTACAGCCGGCCGCGTCTGGATCCGCAAAATTATCGGCAGACCGCCGCCCAACGACGCCGGGCCGGTCATTTGACCGGCCCGGCATCACGGAGAAGGGCGGGTGACTCAGCGCAGGCCGGTGATGTAGTCGGCCACCGCCTTGATCTCGGCATCGCGCATCCGGCCGGCGATGGCCATCATCTGCGGGCTGTTCGTGCGCGCGCCGGAGCGGAACGCGTTCAGCTGGGTCTCGAGATATTCGGTGTGCTGGCCGGCCAGGCGCGGATACTGGATCGGAATGCCGGCGCCGTCCGGGCTGTGGCAGCCGGCGCAGGCCGGAATGCGCTGCTCGGTGTTGCCGCCGCGGTAGAGCTGCTCGCCCTGCGCGACCGTGTCCTTGTCCTTCGCGAAGCCGGGCTTGGCCTCCTTGGAGGCGTAGAACGCGGCGACGTTCTTCATGTCGTCGGCGCTGAGTGCGGCGGCCATGCCGTTCATGATCGCGTTCTTGCGCTTGCCGGCCTTGAACTCGGTGAGCTGCTTGACGATGTAGTCGGCGTGCTGACCCTGCAGGATCGGGTAGACCGGGTTGCCACGCGAGCCGTCGGCGGCATGGCAGGCCATGCAGGGGGCGGCCAGCGCCTGGCCCTTGGCCGGGTCGGGCTTGAACGGAGCCTGCGCTTGGGCGGCCAGGGCAGAGCCGGCGGCGAGCGCGGCGATCAACAGAACGGCGGCGGACTTCATGCGACGGGTGCCTTGCTTTTGCGGGTGCGGATGCGGAATGCGGACGTTGCAAACCGCGGAATTTTACAATGGCCCATGACAACCCCCGTTTCGAAGGCTTCCGCGGTGTCGGCGGCCGGCAAGGTGGCGCTCGGCTGGACCCACACGGCGCGCTTCCTGATCACCGCCAGCCGGCTCGACCAGCTCGAGCAGACCGAGCTGCCCGAGGTCGCCTTCGTCGGCCGCAGCAATGCCGGCAAGTCGACCGCGATCAACACGCTGGCCCAGCACCGGCGGCTGGCTTTCGCGTCGCGCACGCCGGGCCGCACGCAGCACATCAACCTGTTCGCGCTGGGGCCGAAGGACGCGCCCGACGCGCTCTTCGCCGACCTGCCGGGCTACGGCTACGCCGCCGTCGAGCGCGCCGCCAAGCTGCGCTGGCAGGAGGTGATGGCCGAGTACCTGGCCGTGCGCCGCAGCCTGCACGGCGTGGTGTTGATGATCGATTCGCGCCTGGGCTTCACCGACCTCGACCGACGGCTGCTGGCCTGGGTGGGGCCGCGCGTGACGAGCGGCGAGGTGCGGCTGCTCGTGCTGCTGACCAAGGCCGACAAGCTGAACCGGCGCGAGGCCGATGCGGCGCTGGTCGCGGCGCAGGATGTGTTGAGCGAATTCGCGGGCGAGCATGCCGACGTCGGCGTGACGCTGTTCTCGGCGCTGTCCAAGCGCGGCGTGGTCGATGTCGCGGAGGTGTTGCACGGATGGACGCACCCATGATCGAGACCTTCGAGTTGCCGCTGTCCGGCGGCATCACGCTGGCCTGCCGCGCGGCCGGCTCGCCGGCGAACCCGCGGCGCGTGATGCTGCTGCACGGTTTTCCCGAAGCGGCCTTCGTCTGGGACGACGTGATGACGCGGCTCGCGCCGCACGCGCGCTGCGTCGCGCCCAACCTGCGCGGCTATGCGGGCTCGTCGGCGCCGACGGCGCTGGCCGCCTACCGGGCGCGCGAGCTGGTCGGTGACGTCGTGGCGGCGATCGAGTCGATCGGTGCGCCGCTGGACGTGCTGGTGGCGCACGACTGGGGCGGCGCGCTGGCCTGGAACCTGGCGGCGCAGCGGCCGGAGTTGATCAAGCGTCTCGTGATGATCAACTCGCCGCACCCGGCGACCTTCTTGCGCGAGCTGCGCACGAGCGCGGCGCAGCAGGCGGCCAGCGCCTACATGGGCTTCCTGTGCCGCCCCGACGCCGGCGCCTTGCTGGCCGAGAACGACTTCGCGCGCCTGTGGCCTTTCTTCGACGGCGCGGCCTGGCTGACGCCGGCGCAGCGCGATCGCTACCGCGCCGTCTGGCGCGCCGGTCTCGAGGGGCCGCTCAACTACTACCGCGCATCGCCGCTGCGCCCGCCGAAGGGCCCCGACGACGCGTTGCACACGCTGGTGCTGCCCGACGAGGCGGTGACGGTGCGGGTGCCGACGACGCTGATCTGGGGCGAGCGCGACCGCGCGCTGCTGCCCGGCTTGCTCGACGGGCTCGAACGCTGGGTGCCGGACCTGCGCTGCCTGCGAGTGGCGGACGCCTCGCACTGGATCGTGCACGAGCGACCGGAACTGGTCGCCGACGCCGTGGCCGCAGCGCTGGCTTGAATCGGTGCCTGTGAAGATCTTGTCGCGAGCGCGCTGGGCGTGGGTCGAGCAGCGCAGCCGCACTCACGTGCGGTGAACAGCGCAGGCCCGCGATCGGTCCGCGCAGCGGACCGATGGACAGGCTCTCAGCCGCCGCTGCGCAGCGTGCCGCGCATCACCTGCTTCGCGGCGGCGCGCACCAGCGAACGGGGCTCCAGCGCGTTGAGCAGATTCTCGCTGTGCAGCGTGAACAGCGCGCGGCGGCGCACGGCCCAGGTCGCGTCGCTGGCGGCATCGCCGAGCAGCCAGACCTCGCCGCGCTCGCCCGGCCACAGAAGCTGCGCGTGGACCCAGCGGCCTTGCAGGAAGCTGCGCATCCAGTCGCCGGCCCGGCGCTGTTCCAGCCAGGCCTGGGCGCCTGCCGGCGCCCGCCGCGGCGCGGTGCCGGGATCGATCAGGTCGCCCGGCACGGTGTCGAGCTGGCCCAGGTCGAGCGCGCCCGACAGCGTGGAGATCGGCGCCGGCGACGCGGCGATGCGGTCTTCCAGCCGTTGCAGCGATTCGATCTGCTCGCGTGCCGCGGTGCAACGCTCCACCAGCCGCTGGCGTTCCTGGCCGAACAGCCGCTCCAGCGCCCAGCCGTAGAGCGCGGCGTCCTGCGCCGGCTCCGCGCTCACATGCTCGACCAGACCGAGCACCAGATGCAGCGCGCGCTGGCGCGCCGGTGCACCGGGTGCCGGCAGGATCTCGCCCTGGAACGCGATGCGGTCCATGAAGCGCCAGACCGGGTGCTCGAAGGCGTCGAGCATGCTCGGGTCGCGCAGCGCCACGCGCAGCGTCGAGGCCTGCAGCCGCGACAGCAGCAGCTGGATGTCCGGTGGCAGGTCGCGTTCGCCGAGCAGCGCGTCGAACAGCCGGGTCAGCAATTCGATGAGCTGCTGGTCGACCGGCGTGGCCGCGCTTTCCACGAGTTGCATGCGCTGCTGCTCGCGCAGCCGGCCGTATTCGGACGGCGCGGCGTCGAGGGGCAGCCGCCGCCATTGCGCGTCGTTCTGTTGCAGCACCTGCTCGAGCGCCGGGCGCGGCATCCCCGGCGCGTCGTGCACCGGCATGCTGTCGCGGATGCGGTGCAGGTCGGGGCTGAACGTGGTCTCGGCGCTGCGCGAGCGGCGCGAACCCGAAGGCAGGATCAGCGTGCGGTACGCGGCCGGCTCGATGCCGGAGGCTTCCAGCCGCGACGACGCGCCGGCAAAGGTCTTGCGCAGCACCTGCGCCAGCGGCAGGCTGGCGTGACGCATGAAGGCGATGCGAAAGCCGCGCGAGAGCGGCAGCGCCTGCGCGGCGGCCCACAGCGCGCGCGCATGGGTCTCGGCACGGAAGGGGTTGTGGTCGTGCGCGAGGTCCATGTCGCCGACCAGCGCCGCGGTAAAGGTCTGGAGTTCGCGCAACTCGTATTCCGCGACGCTGCGGATCGTCTCGATGGTGTGCGACATCTCGACGTCGACCGCCACCTCGTCCTCGTCGACCAGCGACAGCGACAGGCTCTTGACGGGCGCCGGCGTCGCCGGCGCAGCCGCTGGCAGCGATCGGCCGAGTTCGGCACCGACTTGCTCGCTCAGCGAGGCGAGGTAATAGTCGACGATGTACGGGCGGTGCGACAGCACGGCTTGCAGCAGGTCGCCGGCGACCGCGCGGTCGTGCGGCATCATGCCGACCATGCCCTGGCGCAGGCGGTCGAGCGCACCCTCGATCACCTGGTCGGCGAGCAGAGGGGCGCGCATCAACTCGTCGTCGACGAAGCGCTGCAGCGCGGCGGAGGCGGTCGGTTGCACCATGGGCAGGGTTGATTATCCGGCGCCCCGAGTCGCACCGATGCAACAAAAAGGCCTGCGTTTCCCAACGCAGGCCTTCTGACGAACCGTGCCGGCCGGTCGAGCCGCAGCCCCGAGGGACTGTCGGTTCGAACCGGTCGACCTATTGGCGCAGCGAAGCTGTCGCCAATGAGCTTACATGTCCATGCCCATGCCGCCCATGCCACCCATGCCGCCGGGCATGCCGCCGCCGGCCGCTTCTTCCTTCGGCGCTTCGGCAACCATGCACTCGGTCGTCAGCATCAGGCCGGCCACCGAAGCCGCGTTCTGCAGAGCCGTGCGCGTCACCTTGGTCGGGTCCAGGATGCCCATCTCGATCATGTCGCCATAGGTGCCGTTGGCGGCGTTGTAGCCGTAGTTGCCCTTGCCACCCAGCACGGCGTTGATCACCACGCTCGGCTCGTCGCCGGCGTTGGCGACGATCTCGCGCAGCGGCTGCTCGATGGCGCGCAGCACGATCTTGATGCCGGCTTCCTGGTCGTGGTTGTCACCCTTGATGGCGCCGGCCGCCTGGCGGGCACGCAGCAGGGCCACGCCACCACCGGCGACGATGCCTTCTTCCACCGCCGCACGCGTGGCGTGCAGGGCGTCTTCGACACGCGCCTTCTTTTCCTTCATCTCGACTTCGGTGGCGGCACCGACCTTGATCACGGCAACGCCGCCGGCCAGCTTGGCCACGCGCTCTTGCAGCTTCTCGCGGTCGTAGTCGCTGGTGGCTTCCTCGATCTGGATGCGGATCTGCTTGACGCGGGCTTCGATGTCGGCGCCCTTGCCCAGGCCGTCGATCAAGGTGGTGTTTTCCTTGCCCACTTCGACGCGCTTGGCCTGGCCCAGGTCGGCCAGCGTGGCCTTCTCGAGCGTCAGGCCGACTTCTTCGGCGATGACCTTGCCGCCCGTCAGGATGGCGATGTCCTCGAGCATGGCCTTGCGGCGGTCGCCGAAGCCCGGGGCCTTGACGGCGACGACCTTCAGGATGCCGCGGATGGTGTTGACCACCAGCGTGGCCAGCGCCTCGCCTTCGACTTCCTCGGCGATGATCAGCAGCGGACGGCCGCTCTTGGCGACTTGCTCGAGCGTCGGCAGCAGGTCGCGGATGTTGCTGATCTTCTTGTCGTAGAGCAGCACGAACGGGTTGTCGAGAACGGCAACCTGCTTGTCCGGGTTGTTGATGAAGTACGGCGACAGATAGCCGCGGTCGAACTGCATGCCTTCGACGATGTCGAGCTCGTTGTCGAGCGACTTGCCGTCTTCGACGGTGATCACGCCTTCCTTGCCGACCTTGTCCATCGCCTTGGCGATGATCTCGCCGATCGACGCGTCGCTGTTGGCGGAGATCGAGCCGACCTGGCCGATTTCCTTGCTCGTCGTCGTGGCCTTGCTGGACTTCTTCAGCTCCTCGACGAGGGCCGTCACGGCCTTGTCGATGCCGCGCTTCAGGTCCATCGGGTTCATGCCGGCGGCAACGTACTTCATGCCTTCGCGGATGATCGACTGCGCCAGCACGGTGGCGGTGGTGGTGCCGTCACCGGCGATGTCGCTGGTCTTGGAAGCGACTTCCTTGACCATCTGCGCGCCCATGTTCTGGAGCTTGTCCTTGAGCTCGATCTCCTTGGCCACCGAGACACCGTCCTTGGTGACGGTGGGGGCGCCGAACGAACGCTCGAGCACCACGTTGCGGCCCTTCGGGCCCAGGGTCACCTTGACGGCGTTGGCCAGGATGTTCACACCCTCGACCATGCGCGCACGCGCATCAGCGCCGAAAATCACGTCTTTAGCTGCCATGTCTTATCTCTCCGAATTCGATTGAGGCGGGGCGATCACTTCTGTCTCGGGCCGGGCCTGCGGCCCTCGACTTCGCTGCGCGAAGTCGGCCTGCGACGAAAGTGGATCGCCGGGAGGCGATTTACTTTTCGACGACGGCGAAGAGATCCTCTTCGCGCATCACGAGCAGTTCGTCGCCATCGACCTTGACGGTCTGGCCGCTGTACTTGCCGAACAGCACGCGGTCGCCGACCTTGATGTTCAGGACCACGAAATCGCCCTTGTCGTTGCGCTTGCCGGGGCCGACCGCCAGCACTTCACCCTGGTCGGGCTTCTCGGCGGCGTTGTCGGGGATCACGATGCCCGACGCGGTCTTGGTTTCTTGTTCGAGGCGCTTGACGATCACGCGATCGTGCAACGGACGCAGCTTCATATCATCTCCTTTGGAGTCACGGAATGCATATCAACAGCGGCCCGGAAAGTGGGCGCTTGTTCACATGTCTTGACCGGGTGGGCCGATGGCCCCTCGATCGTTAGCACTCAAGGCTGTCGAGTGCTGACAGGCGGATTATAGGGGCCGGCGGTGACAGTTCAAGGGTTTGCCCCCTGATCGGCGGCGGTCAGTGGGCCGTGTCGGAGGGCGGCGAAGGCGGCTCGGCGTCTTCGGCCGGCTCGGCGGCCACCCGGTAGCCTTCGCTCGCCCAGGCGCCGAGGTCGACGCTGCGGCAGCGGGCACTGCAGAAGGGTCGCCAGGGGTTGCGCTCGCCGAACGGCGCCGGCGTGCGGCAGGTCGGGCAGGGAACCAGGCGTTCTTTCATGCGCAGAGGGTCAGCTCGAACGGCGTGTCCACGGCGGCTGCGCGCAGTCGGCCTTCGGCATCCGGACGCATCATCCGGACCGAGACCATCAGCCGGTGGCCGGTGATCTCGGGCACGGGGCCGTCGTCGTCCTGCATGCGCACGCGCATCAGCTGGTAGACCTTGCCGGCCGGCAGGCTTTGCTGGTAATGGCCGGCGGGCGCCACCACGCGATGCGGCGCACCGCTGTCGCGCAGCAGGCCGAGCAAGGCCTGCAAGGCTTCGGCCAGCGGGGAGAGGGTGCCGATCCAGCCGGACAGGTCGGCGCGCCGGCGTGCCGGCTCGTGCTGCTGCCAGGCGTAGTAGGCCGGCAGATCGAACTCGCAGGTGCCGCCCGGGATGTTGATCCGGCTGCGGATGCTCATCAGCCAGTCGTTCGACGCCAGCACCTGGCCGGCCTTGCCCGGCAACTGGTTCAGGCCGTTGAAGGCGTGGTCGATGCGGCCGACGATCTCGTCCAGCGCCGCCTCCGAGATATTCGGGTTGCCGCGGTAGCCGAGCAACTGGCTCTTGTGGCGCTCGAGTTCCTTGAGCAGGTCGCTCTTCAGGTCGGCGCGCGACGCGACGTCCATGATCTCGAAGATCGTCGCGATCGCGAAGTGGTGGTCCACCGGCGCATCGCGGGCGACCAGTTGCCCGAGGCGGTCGAACAGGTGCTCGAGCCGAAGCATCGTGCGGATGCCTTCGTTGAACGGGTATTCGTAGAGGACCAAGGCCGCGCGCTCAAGCGATTGTCATTTCGGTCCATTGTTCCACAGCGCCCACAGGGCGCGCACTTCGGCGGCCAGTTCGTCGAGGGTCAGGCCGTCATTGAAGATCACCGCGTCGGCGATCCCGCGCCGGGCGTCGCGGCGGGCTTGCTGGGCGATCACGCGTCGCACGCTGTCCTCGGTCCAGCCGGAGCGCTGCATCACGCGCTCGACCTGGGTCGGCTCGGAACAGTCGACGACGAGCACGCGGTCCACGCGGGCGCGCCAGTGGCCCGATTCGGCGAGCAGCGGCACGTCGAAGACGACCGGGTGCGTGCCGTGGTCTCGCGCCTGACGGGCCGCCTCGGCCCCGATCATTGGATGCAGGATCGATTCCAGGCGCGCCTTGGCGCCGGGATCGGCGAAGGCAAGCGCGCGCATCCGGTCGCGGTCGAGGCTGCCGTCGGCGGCGAACAATTGCGGGCCGAAGGCGGCCGCCAATGCCGGCAGCGCGGCACCGCCGGCGAGGGTGAGGCCGCGCGCGATGGCGTCGGTGTCGACGAGTCGCGCGCCGCAGTCGACGAGGCAGCGCGCCACGATGCTCTTGCCGCTGCCGATGCCTCCGGTCAAGCCGATCGCCAGCGCGCGATGCGGCGCGGCGCTCAGGCCCAGCCCATCCATTCGAGCACGCGCGGCAGGCCAACGAGCAGGACGGCGACGCCGCCACCGGCCAGGAAGGGGCCGAACGGGACGAAGCGGCCTTCGCGCAGCGCGCCGGTCACCTTCATGCCCAGCCCGACGACGGCGCCGAGCACCGAGGCGAACAGCACGATCGGCAGGATGGCCTGCCAGCCGAGCCAGGCGCCCAGGGCGGCGAGCAGCTTGAAGTCGCCGTAGCCCATGCCCTCCTTGCCGGTGGTGAGCTTGAACAGCCAGTACACCGTCCACAGCGAGAGGTAGCCTGCCGCCACGCCGGCCAGCGAAGTACTCAACGTGAAGCCCGGCAGCGCGCCGAGCGCGGCTGCGGCCAGCCCGGCCCACAGCAGCGGCAGCGTCAGCGCATCGGGCAGCACGGTGGTGTCCCAGTCGATCAGCGCCAGCACGAGCAGCACCGCGACAAACGCCAGCCACAGCAAGGTGGCTGGCTGCGGCCCGAGCCGCCCGCCGACGAGCGCGAACAGTGCCGCGGTGCCCAGTTCGACGAGCGGGTAGCGTGCCGGGATGGCGCTGCCGCAGGCGCTGCAGCGGCGCTTCAGCATCAGCCAGCTCAACACCGGGATGTTCTCGTGCCAGCGGATGCGGTGGCCGCAGGACGGACAGCGCGATGCGGGCCGCGCGATCGACAGCGGCTTCAACGCATCGAGCGTCTTCTGCAGCGCGCCGCCGGCCTGGGTGAGACCGGCCGGCGCCTCGGCGGCGAAGACGCGACGGAACGAGTCGCGGTCGCCGAGTTGCGCGGCGACATCGCCCCACCATTGCCGCTCGAGCATCAACGGCAGCCGGTGCACGACGACGTTCAGGAAGCTGCCGATCACGAGCCCGAGCGGCGCGAGCAGCCAGGGCGAGAGCAGCAGGTCCAGCGGCAGGCCGGACAGCAGGTCGTGCACGATCAGACGACCTGGCCCAGCTTGAAGATCGGCAGGTACATCGAGATCACGATGCCGCCGATCAGCACGCCGAGGATCACGATGATGAAGGGCTCCATCAGGCTGGACAGTCCCTTGACCATGTCGTCGACCTCTTCCTCGTAGAACTCGGCCGCCTTGGCCAGCATGTGGTCGAGCGAGCCCGACTCCTCGCCGATCGCCGCCATCTGCAGCACCATCGTCGGGAAGACGCCGGTGGCGGTCATCGAGGTGGTGAGTGCCGAGCCGGTGGAGACGTCCTTCTGGATCTGTTCGGTGGCCTTCGCGTAGACCGCGTTGCCCGAGGCGCCGCCGACCGAGTCGAGCGCCTCGACGAGCGGTACGCCGGCGGCGAACATGGTGGACAGCGTGCGCGTCCAGCGCGCGATGACGGACTTGTTGATCAATTCGCCGAAGACCGGCAGCTTGAGCAGCAGCCGGTCCATCGTCATCTGCATCTTCTCGGACCGTTTCCACGATTCGAGGAAGAAGTAGATGCCGCCGAAGAGCAGTCCGAAGATCGCCCACCACCACTTGACGAAGAACTCCGACAGCGCGATCACCACCAGCGTCGGCGCGGGCAGGTCGGCGCCGAAGGAGCTGAACACTTCCTTGAACGCCGGGATCACGAAGATCATGATCACCGTCAGCACGATGAAGGCGACCACCATCACCGCGACCGGGTACATCAGCGCCGACTTGATCTTGCTCTTCAGCGCCATCGTCTTTTCCTGGTAGATGGCCAGGCGGTCGAGCAAGGCCTCCAGGATGCCGCCGGCCTCGCCGGCCTCGACCAGGTTGCAGTACAGCGAGTCGAACTGCAGCGGATGGCGGCGGAATGCGGCGGACAGGCTGGTGCCGGTCTCGACGTCGGATCGGATGTCGGTCAGCAGCTTGGTCAGGCGCGGGTTGGCGCTGCCGCGCGCGACGATGTCGAACGCCTGCAGCAGCGGCACGCCGGCCTTCATCATCGTCGCCAGCTGGCGCGTGAAGATCGCGATGTCTTTTTGCTTGATCGCCCGCCCGCCGGAGGTGCGGCGCTTCTTGACCTTCGTGACCAGGATCCCCTGGCGGCGCAGGCTGGCGCTGATCACGGCCTCGCCGCCGGCGCGGATCTCGCCGCGCACGAGCTTGCCGTTCTTGTCCTTGCCTTCCCACTCGAAGATCTGCTCCTTGCTGTTCTTCGAGCGGACGGCGGCTGCTGCTGTGGCCATGGGTGTGCGGAGTGGTTGTCGAGTCGGCGCGCGGCTACTCGTTGGTGACGGTGATGACTTCCTCGAGCGTCGTCACGCCGGCGCGAACCTTGATCAGGCCCGACTGGCGCAGGTCGCGCACGCCTTCCTTCTGGGCCTGCTTGGCGATGTCCAGCGCGCTGCCTTCGCCGAGGATGATGCGCTGGATGGCTTCGGTGATCGGCATCACCTGGTACAGGCCGACGCGGCCCTTGTAGCCGTTGTTGCAGGCCGAGCAGCCGACGGCGCGATAAGGCCGCCAGCTGCCGTCGATGTCGGTCTCGACGAAGCCGGCCTTGAGCAGCGCCTCGCGCGGGTACTCGGCCGGTTTCTTGCACGATTCGCACAGCCGGCGGGCGAGCCGCTGGGCCGTGATCAGCAGCACGCTGGCGGCGATGTTGAACGGCGCCACGCCCATGTTGAGCAAGCGCGTCAGCGTGCTCGGCGCATCGTTGGTGTGCAGCGTGCTCATCACCAGGTGGCCGGTCTGTGCGGCCTTGATCGCGATGTCGGCGGTTTCCAGGTCGCGGATCTCGCCGACCATGATGATGTCCGGATCCTGGCGCAGGAAGGACTTCAGCGCCGCCGCGAACGTGAGTCCGGCGCGGTCGTTGACGTTGACCTGGTTGATGCCTGGCAGGTTGATTTCCGCCGGATCCTCGACCGTGGCGATGTTCACGCCCGGCTGGTTCAGGATGTTCAGGCACGTGTAGAGCGACACCGTCTTGCCGCTGCCGGTGGGCCCGGTGACGAGGATCATCCCGTATGGCCGGCCGACGGCGAGGAGCAGGCGGTCCTTCTCGGCCTTCTCGTAGCCCAGCGCCTCGATGCCGAGCTTGGCGCTGGACGGGTCCAGGATCCGGATCACGACCTTCTCGCCGAACAGCGTGGGCAGCGTGCTGACCCGGAAGTCGATCGCCTTGCTGCCGAATTTGAGTTTCATCCGGCCGTCCTGCGGGACCCGCTTCTCGGCGATGTCCATCCGGCTGATGACCTTGATGCGCGAGGCCAGCTTGTCCTTGATCGCGATCGGTGGCTGCGTGATCTCGCGCAGTTCGCCGTCGATGCGAAAGCGCACGCGATAGTGGTATTCGTAGGGCTCGAAGTGCAGGTCGGAGGCGCGCGCGTTGATCGCGTCGATCAGCATCTTCTGCAGGAAGCGCACGACCGGGGCGTCCTCGACCTCGGCCGAGACTTCGGCGGTCTCGACGCTCGCCGTGGCGTCGTCGGTGACGTCGAAATCGAAGTCGCCGCCGGCCAGGGATTCGAGCACCTCGTTCGCGCTGCCACCCTGCGACTCGAGCTGGCGCATCAGCTTGTCGTATTCGACGATCACCCATTCCGGCGTCAGCTGGGTGGCGAACTTGATGCGCTCGACGGCTTCCTGGTCGGTGGGGTCCGCCGCGCCGATGAACAGCCGGTTGCCGCGCTTGCCCAGCACGAGCAGCTGGTACTGGTTGGCGGTCTTCGGGTCGACCAGGTTGCGCGGCAGCTTCTGCAGGTCCACGGCGTTGAGGTCCAGCAGTGGAAGTGCGAGCGCGCTGGACAGCGTATGCGCCAGCTCGTCCGGCTTGATCGCGCCGGCGGCGACCACCGCCGCGACGAAGCTGGTCTTGCGCTCGCGCGCGCTGCGCGCCAAGTCCTCGGCCGTCTTCGCACTCAGGCGGCCGGCATGCACGAGCACCCGCGCGACCCCGGACAGGGTCGATTGCGGCGACTCGACAAGCGTGTCGGTGGCCATCGGCTTCAGCTCATGCGGACCATAGAAAATTCATCATCGCCGATCCTCCACCCCCTGTAAACGGAAGATAAGCACGGACGGATGGCCGTTAATGATCGGTTACGGAAAGGCAAAAGGCAGCCAACGGCGCCAAGGCCGTGGTCACGATTCGAAAGAAAATGATGGTCGGGGTGAGAGGATTCGAACCTCCGGCCTCTACGTCCCGAACGTAGCGCTCTACCAGGCTAAGCTACACCCCGATGTGGCAGGCGGCACGGTATTCCAATGCGCCTTGCCTTCGAGTCCGTCTGGGTCAGAACGACCGATCGACAGCCCGAGCGCACAATTCTAGCAGAGCCGCTCGCGCGTCCGACTCCGGCAGCGCGGCGGCGGCGTTACGCGCCTTGTCAGCCTCCAGCCGAGCGGCCTCGCGCGTGGCGTCCAGAGCGCCGGTGCGCCGGACGATCGCCAGGATCTCGTCCAGCTTCTGCAACTCGCCGTGCCGGATGGCTTCGCGGATCAGCTCGCGCTCTGGGGCCGTGCCGCGCGCCATCGCGATCAGCAAGGGCAGCGTGGGCTTGCCCTCGCGCAGGTCGTCGCCGACGTTCTTGCCCAACTCGTCGCTGCTGCCTTCGTAGTCGAGCAGGTCGTCGACGAGCTGGAATGCGGTGCCGAGCGAGCGGCCGTAGCCCGCGCAGGACTCCTCCAGCGCCGGACCGGCGCCGCCGAGCACGGCGCCCAGCCGCGCGCTGGCCTCGAAGAGCTTGGCCGTCTTGTAGCGGATCACGCGCAGGTACTCGTCGACGGCGAGGTCGGGGTCGTGCATGTTCATCAGTTGCAGGACCTCGCCCTCGGCGATCACGTTCGTCGCGTCGGCCAGAACGTCGAGGACCCGCATCCGGTTCACGGTGACCATCATCTGGAAGGCGCGCGAGTACAGGAAGTCGCCGACGAGCACGCTGGCGGCATTGCCGAAGATCGCGTTCGCGGTGGCCCGGCCGCGGCGCAGCGACGATTCGTCGACCACGTCGTCGTGCAGCAAGGTCGCGGTGTGGATGAACTCGACGATGGCCGCCAGCTCGTAGCGCTCGGGCCCCTCGAATCCCAGCGCCTGCGTGAACAGCAGCACCAGCCTGGGCCGGATCCGCTTGCCTCCGGCGCCGATGATGTAGCCCGAGATCTGGTCGATCAGCGCCACGCGCGACGAGAGGCGTTCGCGAATGACGGCGTCGACCTGCCGCAGGGCCGCGTCGGTCGGGTCTACGTTGGATGGCGGGGGAGCGGAAGTGTGGAGCACGAAGCGCGCCGTGGAAGGTAGGCGATTATAGGAAGGCGACTCGCAAGTGCCGCGTTCGCGCCGCGCTGCGCGCCTGTCGTGACGGTGGCGCGAAGGGCAGGGCACGACCAATGGCCGAAATGCTATACTGAAAGGCTCTGCGCGCATCCGGCTGGCTTTTCAAGTGGAACGCGCGCAGGTTTCGAGGATTCGTTGAAAGGCACACATGTACGCGGTCATAAAAACCGGTGGCAAGCAATACAAGGTTGCTGCCGGCGAAAAGATCAAGGTAGAACAGATTGCTGCGGACGTGGGCCAGGAAATCGTGATCGAACAGGTTCTCGCCGTCGGTGAAGGCGCGGACCTCAAGGTTGGGGCTCCCTGGGTCGCGGGTGCGACCGTGAAGGCGACGGTGGTCGCGCACGGCCGGCACGACAAGGTGCGCATCTTCAAGATGCGTCGGCGCAAGCATTATCAAAAGCACGGCGGCCACCGCCAGAACTTCACCGAGTTGCAGATCGCCTCGGTGAACGCCTGAAGGGGAACTGACAAATGGCACAGAAAAAGGGCGGCGGCTCTACCCGCAACGGCCGCGACTCGCAGCCGAAGATGCTCGGCGTGAAGGCGTTCGGCGGGCAGACAGTGTCGGCCGGCTCGATCATCGTTCGCCAACGCGGCACCCGTTTCCACGCCGGCACCGGCGTCGGCATGGGCCGCGACCATTCGCTGTTCGCGCTGGTCGACGGTAGCGTTTCGTTCGACGTCAAGGGCCCGTTGAACCGCCAGACAGTCTTCGTCAAGCCGGTCTGACGCCTGGCTTGCGAACGCGAAGCCTCGGCCCGCCGGGGCTTCCTTGAAACGGCCCTTCGGGGCCGTTGTCGTTTCCAGCCCTAACATGCGCGCATCATGAAGTTCGTCGACGAAGCCACCATCGATATCGCCGCCGGCAACGGCGGCGCCGGCTGCGTGAGCTTCCGGCGCGAGAAGTTCATTCCCTTCGGCGGCCCGAACGGCGGCGACGGCGGCCGCGGCGGCAGCGTCTGGGCGCTGGCCGACCGCAACATCAACACCCTCATCGATTACCGATACGCACGCCGTCACGAGGCGCGCAACGGCGAGCAGGGTCGCGGCTCGGACCAGTTCGGCGCCGCCGCGGACGACATCGTGCTGCGCGTGCCGGTGGGCACCATCGTGTCCGACGCCGAGACCGGCGAAATGATCGTCGAACTGCTCGAGCACGATCAGCGCGTGCTGCTCGCCAAGGGCGGCGACGGTGGCTTCGGCAACCTGCATTTCAAGACCAGCACGAACCGTTCGCCGCGGCAGAAGACGCCCGGCTGGCCGGGTGACGCGAAGAAGCTCAAGCTCGAGCTGCGCGTGCTCGCCGATGTGGGCCTTCTGGGCATGCCCAACGCCGGCAAGAGCACGCTGATCGCGGCGATCTCGAACGCGCGGCCGAAGATTGCCGACTACCCGTTCACCACCTTGCACCCGAACCTGGGCGTTGTGCGCGTCGGGCCGGAGCGCAGCTTCGTCGTCGCCGACATCCCGGGACTGATCGAGGGCGCGAGCGAAGGCGCGGGCCTCGGCCATCAGTTCCTGCGCCACCTGCAGCGCACGCGACTGCTGCTGCACATCGTCGACCTGGCGCCGTTCGACGAGGGAGTGGATCCCGTCAAGCAGGCCAGGGCGATCGTCGCCGAGTTGAAGAAGTACGACCCCAAGCTGCACGCCAAGCCGCGCTGGCTGGTGCTGAACAAGCTCGACATGGTGCCGGTCGAGGAGCGCGAGGCCCGGATCGCCGATTTCGTGCGCCGCTTCCGCTGGAAGGGGCCGGTGTTCGCGATCTCCGCGCTCGCGCGCGACGGTTTGCAGCCGATGATCGAGAAGATCTGGCACCACGTCGCCGAGCAGCAGCGCACGGCACCGTTGCCCGACCTGCGCTTCGATCGCGCCGAGGGCGGCGATGAGTAGCGATCCCGCGACGAGCGGTCCCGGCGTGCTGGCCGGCGCGCGTCGCATCGTCGTCAAGGTCGGCTCCAGCCTGGTCACCAACGAAGGGCGCGGCGTCGACGGCGAGGCGATCGGCAACTGGGCGCGCCAGCTCGCCACGCTGGCACGCGACGGGCGCGAGCTGGTGATGGTCTCCAGCGGCGCGATCGCCGAGGGCATGAAGCGCCTGGGCTGGACCGTGCGACCGAAGGAGCTGCCCGAGCTGCAAGCCGCCGCCGCCGTCGGCCAGATGGGCCTGGTGCAGATGTACGAGACGCGCCTGTCCGAGCAGGGCATGCACAGCGCGCAGGTGCTGCTCACGCATGCCGACCTCGCCGACCGCGAGCGCTACCTGAACGCCCGCTCGACGCTGCTCACGCTGTTGGCGCTGAAGGTGATCCCGGTCATCAACGAGAACGACACGGTCGTCAACGACGAGATCAAGTTCGGCGACAACGACACGCTGGGCGCCTT
The DNA here is from genome assembly GCA_963788635.1 of uncultured beta proteobacterium. GTDB lineage: Bacteria > Pseudomonadota > Gammaproteobacteria > Burkholderiales > Burkholderiaceae_C > Rubrivivax. The sequence goes on from CAWBHE010000009.1 coordinate 241,305, forward strand.
GGTGGCCAATCTCGTCGAGGCCGATGCATTGGTGATCCTGACCGACCAGCGCGGCCTGTATTCGGCCGACCCGCGCAAGGATCCGCACGCGCGCTTCATCGATGAGGCCACCGCCGGCGACCCCGCGCTCGAGCGAATGGCCGGCGGCGCCGGGTCGAGCCTGGGCCGCGGCGGCATGATCACCAAGGTGCTGGCCGCCAAGCGCGCCGCCGGCAGCGGTGCGAGCACCGTCATTGCCTGGGGCCGCGAGCCCGACGTGCTGCTGCGCCTGGCGCGTGGCGAACGTATCGGCAGTGCGCTCGTCGCGGGTACCGCCAAGATGGCCGCGCGCAAGCAGTGGATGGTCGACCACCTGCAGCTGCGCGGCGCGGTCGTCGTCGACGACGGCGCGGCCGCCAAACTGCGCGATGAAGGCAAGAGCCTGCTGCCGATCGGTGTGGCCGAGATCCAGGGCGAGTTTGCCCGCGGCGACGTGATCGCGGTGCGCACGCTGGCCGGTGTCGATGTCGCGCGTGGGCTGGCGAACTACTCGTCGACGGAAGCCCGGCTCATCGCGCGCAAAGCCTCGTCGCAGATCGAATCGCTGCTCGGCTACGCCAACGAACCCGAGATGATCCACCGGACCAACCTGGTCCTGGTCTGACGCAGGCTACTCGGCGGCGGGCATGGCCTCGCCGTCTTCCGGACGATGCTGCGCGCGCATGCCCGACCGCAGATAGCGGTTATGGTGGTTCATGCGTGGCAGGTAGCGTGCGAGCTCGGTCAACGCCATCTCGTAGACGCCGCGCTTGAATTCGATCACCACGTCCAGCGGCACCCAGTAGTCGTTCCAGCGCCAGGCGTCGAACTCGGGGTGGTCGGTGGCGCGCAGGTTCATGTCGCTGTCGCGGCCGAGAAGCCGCAGCAGGAACCAGATCTGCTTCTGCCCCTTGTAGTGGCCGCGCGCCTCGCGCCGGATGAAGTGGTCCGGCACCTCGTAGCGAAGCCAGTCGCGCGTGCGGGCGATGATCTGCACGTGTTCCGGGTGCAGGCCGACTTCTTCGTGCAGTTCGCGGAACATCGCCTGTTCGGGCGACTCGCCGTGCTTGATGCCGCCCTGGGGGAACTGCCAGGAATGCGTGCGTAGCCGCTTGCCCCAGAAAACCTGGTTGCGGACGTTCAACAAGACGATGCCGACGTTGGGCCTGAAGCCTTCCCTGTCGAGCATAATCAGACCCCGAATTTTTGACTGAAATCATTATTGCACCGGGCCGGTGCGGCACGCGAACTCTCGCTTTCCCGCATGCGTTGGGCCTCGTCGCAAGACACCGCCCATGAAAGCCTCGCAGACCTTCATCGCCACCCTCAAGGAAGCGCCCGCCGACGCCGAGATCGTCAGCCACCGGCTGATGCTGCGCGCGGGATTCATCAAGCGCCTGGGGGCCGGCATCTACACCTACATGCCACTGGGCCTGCGCGTGATCCGCAAGGTCGAGGCCATCATCCGCGACGAGATGAACCGCGCCGGCGCGGTCGAGCTGCTGATGCCGGTCGTGCAGCCGGCCGAACTGTGGCAGGAAACCGGCCGCTTCCAGGCCTACGGGCCCGAGCTGATGCGCGTGAAGGATCGCCACGACCGCGACTTCATCATCCAGCCGACCAGCGAGGAGGTCGTCACCGACATCGCGCGCCAGGAGCTGCGCAGCTACAAGCAGCTGCCGCGCAACTTCTTCCACATCCAGACCAAGTTCCGCGACGAGCGCCGGCCACGCTTCGGCGTCATGCGCGGGCGCGAGTTCACGATGAAGGACGCGTACTCGTTCGACCGCGACAAGGCCTCGGCGCTGAAGAGCTACCAGGGCATGTTCGACGCCTACAAGCGCATCTTCGACCGCTTCGGCCTGCAGTACCGCGCGGTCGCGGCCGACACCGGCGCGATCGGCGGCGACGCGTCGCACGAGTTCCAGGTCATCGCCGACACCGGCGAGGACGCGATCGTCTATTGCCCGACGAGCGACTACGCCGCGAACATCGAGCTCGCCGAAGCGCTGCCGCTGCTCGCCGAGCGCGCGGCGCCGGCCCAGGCGATGGCGGTCACGCCGACGCCGGGCAAGAGCACCTGCGAGGACGTCGCCGCGCTGCTCGGCCTGCCGCTCGCGTCGACCGTGAAGTCGCTGGTGCTGGCCACCGACGAGAAGAACGCGGCCGGCGACGTCGTCAAGACCACCGTCTGGCTGCTGCTCGTGCGCGGCGACCACAACCTCAACGAAGTGAAGGCTGGCAAGCTGCCCGGCCTGAAAGTCGGGCACCGGTTCGCGACGGTGGCCGAGATCGAAGACCATTTCGGCTGCAAGCCGGGCTACCTGGGCCCGATCGGCACCGGCAAGCCGGTGAAGGTGGTCGCCGATCGCACGGTGGCCAACATGAGCGACTTCGTCTGCGGCGCGAACCAGGCCGATGCCCACATCACCGGCGTCAACTGGGGCCGGGACCTGCCCGAGCCGGACCTCGTCGCCGACCTGCGCAACGTCGTCGTCGGCGACCCCTCGCCCGACGGCCAGGGCGTGCTCGCGATCCAGCGCGGCATCGAGGTCGGCCATGTCTTCTACCTCGGCACGAAGAAGTACAGCGAGCCGATGAACGCGACCTTCCTCGACGAGAACGGCAAGCCGCAGTTCTTCGAGATGGGTTGCTACGGCATCGGCGTCACGCGCATCCTCGGCGCCGCCATCGAGCAGAACCACGACGAGCGCGGCATCGTCTGGCCGGCGGCGATCGCGCCGTTCGCGGTCGCGATCTGTCCGATCGGCTACGACCGTTCGGCCGAGGTGAAGGCCGCGGCCGACACGCTGCACGACGAGTTGGCCGCGGCCGGCGTCGATGTCGTCCTCGACGACCGCGGTGAACGCCCGGGCGCGATGTTCGCCGACTGGGAGCTGATCGGCGTGCCGCAGCGCGTGGTGATCTCCGACCGCGGGCTGAAGGCGGGCAGCGTCGAAGTCCAGGGCCGGCGCGAAGCCGCTGCCAGCGTCGTGTCGCTGGCGCAGGCCGCGGCTGTCGTGAAGGGCCGCCTCTCGGCATGAGGCGACGCCGCGCGCTGCTGCTCGCGTTGCCGGCGCTGCCGCTGGCGATCTGGCAGCGCGACGCGAGGGCTGGCGCCCAGATCGAGGAGCCGCTCGCCGACGCGGTGCGCGGCGCGCTCGCCGCGGCGGTGGCCGACGATGGCCCGCCCAAGCCGAGCTTCGCCAACCTGGAGGCGCGCCTGGCCTATCTGCGCTGGCTCGGTGCGGCGAGCCAGAAGCTGAAGAGGCGCAAGTCCGAGGCGCTGACCCGCATCGAGTTTCTCGAGACCGCCTGGTACGAGAGCCGGCGCGCCGGGCTGGAGACGGCGCTCGTGCTCGGGCTGATCCAGGTCGAGAGCGGGTTCCGCAAGTACGCGATCAGCAAGGCCGGCGCGCGCGGCTACATGCAGGTGATGCCGTTCTGGGCGCGCCAGATCGGCGACGGCCACGTCAGCCGCTTGTTCCACATGCAGACCAACCTGCGCTTCGGTTGCGTGATCCTGCGCCACTACCTGGACGTCGAGCGCGGCGACCTGTTCATGGCCTTGGGTCGCTACAACGGCAGCCGGGGCCGCCCCGAATATCCCAATCTCGTGCTCGCGGCGCGCAAGCTCTGGGAGATCCCGCTCGCCTGACGGCGTGGTGGTCTACAGCCCCTGCCATTCGCGCGGCGCGGCGCCCGCCAACTGCAGCAGCGCGAGCACGCGTTCGACGCTCTCGGCGACCATCTCGGCGATCGTCGCCGGCCGGTGGTAGAAGGCCGGCAGCGGCGGGAAGACGACCGCGCCCATCTCGGTCGCGGCCGTCATGTTGCGCAGGTGGGCCAGGTTGAAGGGCGTCTCGCGCACCATCAGCACGAGGCGCCGGCGCTCCTTGAGCGTGACATCGGCGGCGCGTGTGAGCAGGTTGTCCGACAGGCCGTTCGCGATCGCGGCCAGGGTCTTCATCGAGCACGGTGCGACGACCATCGCGGCGGTGTCGAAGCTGCCGCTGGCCAGGCAGGCGCCGATGTCGCCGGGCGCATGCGCCTGGTCGGCCAGCGCCTCGAGCGCGCGCCGGTCCAGCCCGAGTTCGTGGTGCACGTTGATCAGCCCGGCCGGCGTCGCGACGAGGTGCGTCTCGACGCCGATCTCGCGCGCGCGGCGCAGCAGCTGCACGCCGTAGACCGCACCGGTCGCGCCGGTGATGCCGACGACCAGGCGCGGCATCGGATCAGGCCTTGGCCAGCACCTGTTGCAGCTCGCCCGACTGGTACATCTCCATCATGATGTCCGAGCCGCCGACGAATTCGCCGTTGACGTAGAGCTGCGGGATCGTCGGCCACTGGGCGTAGTCCTTGATGCCCTGGCGGATGGCTTCGTCCTCGAGCACGTTGACGGTCTTGGGTTCGCCGACGCCACAGGCCTTCAACACCTGGATGGCGCGGCCGGAGAAGCCGCACATCGGGAATTGCGCCGTGCCCTTCATGAAGAGCACGACCTTGTTGCCCTTGACCAATGTATCGATGCGTTGCTGTACGTCGTCCATGATTGCCCCTGCCTGGATCGCCTTGCGAAGGGGGCAAAGCATACGGCAAAGCCGCCCGGCCCCGCTGCCGGCGGCGCTTTGCCCACGCCGCTAGAACGAATAGCTCACGCCGACCTGCAGCACCGGCGACAGCCGCATCTCGCGCAGCGCGCTGTCGAAGCCCTGGGTGCCGAACAGCGCACGGCCGACGCCCGAGACGCCACCCGGATGTTCGGCGACCAGGCCCAGATCGGCGCTGATGCGGAAGCTGCCGTGTCCGGCGAGCGCGGTGTAGCCCAGGCCGATATAGGGTGCGGCGTCCAGCCGCCCGCTGTCGAAAGGCGTGAGGTTTCCGCCTTGCACCGCCAGGCCGAACGACTGGCCGCCGCGCAACAGGCCGGAGCCGCTCAGCGCCAGCCCGCGCGGGCCGATCATCAGTCCGCTCGATGCCCTCAGCCCGCCCTGCAGGGCAGGCAGGCGCAGCCCGGGCAGATCGAAGTAGTAGTCGCCGAGCAGCGCGCCGCTCTGCAATCCGAGGCGCTGGGCGCGCGGGTCGGGCTGGGCGCTGAGGGACACGCGGTCGAGCGAGACGGTGCTCAGCGTGATGCGCGCCTGCCATTGCGGCCAGACCTCGCGACCGTCGGGTGCGGTCAGGCCATTGGCCCCGGCAAGGCCGGCCCCGGAGATCAACGCAGCCGACAACAGGATGGAACGCTGGTGCATGGCGAACTCCTTGCGCGAGCGTCCATCATGCGCCCGGTGCGCCGCGCCGCCACCCTCGAAGCAGGGGTGGGCGTGACATCCGGCCGTCCTCGTGGCGAGCGGGCGTCAGCCCGGCCAGCATGCGCCGGTGCAGCGCGCCAAGCCAGCCAGGTCGACGCGCGTCTGGGCGGGTTCGAATCCGCACCCCGCCAGCAGCTGCCGGACGGGGTCGGCCTGGTCGTGCCCATGTTCGAGCAGGAGCCAGGCGCCCCGGTTCAGGTGGTCGGGCGCGCCTGCGACCACGCGGCGCAGCGCCGCGAGGCCGTCGCCTTCCGGCGTGAGGGCCGACCGAGGCTCGTGGGCGAGCGCCTGCAGATGCGGATCGTCGCCCGCCACGTAGGGCGGGTTGCTGACCGCCAGGTCGAAGCGGCGGCCGGCGAGCGGTTGCCACCAGTCGCCGGCGACGAACTCGAGCGTCAGGCCGAGCCGGCGTGCGTTGTCCCGGGCAACCGCCAGCGCGGCAGGCTGCGCCTCGGTGGCGGTCACCCGCACCGCCGGCCGGGCGTGCTTGACGGCCAGCGCGATGGCGCCGCTGCCGGTGCCCAGATCGACCATCGTCGCGGCGCGGCCAGGCGACAGCGCGTCCAGCCTTTCGAGTGCCCAATCGACGAGCAGCTCGGTTTCGGGCCGCGGCACCAGAACGGCCGGCGTCACGCGCAGCGCCAGGCCGTGGAATTCGCGCTCGCCGACCAGGTAGGCCAGCGGTACCCCGGCGGCACGGCGGCGCAGGTCGGCCTCGACGACGGCCGCGGCGTCGGCGTCCAGCGTCGCGTCGTCGTGGGCGATCAGCCAGGTGCGCGGGCGCTGCAGGTGGTGCCCGAGCAGCAGCTGGGCGTCGAGCCGTGCCACGCCCAGCTCTCGCGCCCGCGCCAGCGCTTCGGCCACGCGCATCAGCGGCCGCCGGCTTCGAGCTGGGCCAGCTGCTCGGCGGCGCGTGCCGCCTTCAGCGCCGCGACGACGTCGCCGAGGTCGCCGTCCATCACCTGGGCCAGCTTGTACAGCGTCAGGTTGATGCGGTGGTCGGTGAGCCGGCCCTGCGGGAAGTTGTAGGTGCGGATGCGGTCGCTGCGGTCGCCGCTGCCGATCAGGCTCTTGCGCGTGGCGGCCTCCTTGGCGGCGCGCTCGCTGCGCTCCTTCTCGCGCAGGCGCGCGGCCAGCACCGCCATCGCCTTGGCCTTGTTGCGGTGCTGGCTGCGGTCGTCCTGGCATTCGGCCACGAGCCCGGTCGGCAGGTGGGTGATGCGGATCGCGCTGTCGGTCTTGTTGACGTGCTGGCCGCCGGCGCCGCTGGCGCGGAAGGTGTCGATGCGCAGCTCGGCCGGGTTGAGCTGCATCTCCTCGGTCTCGTCGGGCTCGGGCATCACCGCCACGGTGCAGGCGCTGGTGTGGATGCGACCCTGGGCTCTCGGTGGCCGGCACGCGCTGCACGCGGTGGCCGCCGGACTCGAAGCGCAGCTGCTCGAAGACATGGTCGCCCTCGACGCGCAGCACCAGTTCCTTGTAGCCGCCGAGTTCGGCGTCGCTCTGGCTCATGACCTCGACGCGCCAGCCCTGGCGCTCGAAGTAGCGCAGGTACATGCGCGCCAGGTCACCGGCGAAGAGCGCCGATTCGTCGCCGCCGGTGCCGGCGCGGATCTCGACGAAGGCGTTGCGTTCGTCGTCCGGGTCACGCGGGATCAATGCGGTCTGCAGCGCGAGTTGGAGCTGCTCCAGCTCGGTCGAGGCGGCGGCGATCTCCTCGCGCGCCATCTCGGCCAGCTCGGGGTCGGACTGCATCTCGCGTGCGGCCGCCAGGTCCTGCTCGCGCTGCTGGTAGCGGCGGAAGGTGCCGACGACGCCGGCCACCTCGGCCTGCTCGCGCGACAGCGCGCGGTAGCGTCTGACATCGCTCGTGACCTGCGGATCGGCCAGGTTCGCGTCCAGCTCGGACAGGCGCAGCGCGAGGCGTTCGAATTGCTGGCGGAGGGTGTCGTTCATGCGGCAAGGCGCGCGGCCCCGCCTGCGGCAGGGCCAGCAACAGGCATTCGGCTACCGGCCCTCGGAGCCGGGGCTGCGCGAGCTCTGGCGCAGGAACAGGCGCGAGACGGTCTGCGCCAGGCGCTCGCGCTCCTGCCCGTCGGCCGAGTGCAGTTCGGCCAGCGTGCCGTGCAGCATCTTGTTCGTCAGGCCGCGCGTCAGCGCCTCCAGCACCGCCTCGACCGGCTCGCCGCGCGCCAGCAACCGGCGCGCGCGCTGCATCTCGGTGGCGGCCCAGTCGTCGGCCTGGCGGTTCAGCGCCTGGATCAGCGGCACCGCGGCGCGCTGGTCGAGCCAGTGGCTGAAGCTCTCGACGCCGGCGTCGATGATCGCCTCGGCCTGCTCGACCGCCGCCTGGCGCTTCTCGCCCGCGGTCTGGACCAGCGCCGACAGGTCGTCGACGGTGTAGAGGTAGACGTCCTGCAGCTGCGCGACCTCGGGCTCGATGTCGCGCGGCACGGCGAGGTCGACCATGAACATCGGGCGGTGCCGGCGCTGCTTGAGCGCGCGCTCGACGGCGCCCAGCCCGATGATGGGCAGCGAACTCGCGGTGCACGAGACGACGGCGTCGAATTCGTGCAGCCGGGCGGGCAGGTCGGCCAGGCGCAGCGCCTGCGCGCCGAAGCGGCTGGCCAGGCGCTCGCCGCGCTCGAGCGTCCGGTTCGCGACCGTCATGCTCTTGGGCGTGCGCGCCGCGAAATGGGTCGCGACGAGTTCGATCATCTCGCCGGCGCCGACGAACAGCACCTGGGTCTGCTTCAGGTCCTCGAACAACTGGGCTGCCAGGCGCACCGCCGCGGCGGCCATGCTGATCGAGTGGCTGCCGATCTCGGTCGCGGTGCGCACTTCCTTGGCCACCGAGAACGAGCGCTGGAACAACTGGTGCAGCGTGGTGCCCAGCGTGCCGGCCTCGTCGGCCTGGCGCACGGCCTGCTTCATCTGGCCCAGGATCTGCGGCTCGCCCAGGACCATCGAATCCAGCCCGGCGGCGACGCGGAAGGCGTGCCGCGCGGCAGCCCGCTCTTCCATCACGTAGGCGTGCGACTGCAACTGGCTGCCGCTGATGCCGCCTTGCTCGGCGAGCCAGTCCAGCGTCGGGCGCACCAGTTCGTGCGCCGCTTTCGGCTCGGCCGCCACGTACAGCTCGGTGCGGTTGCAGGTGGAGACGAGGGCCGCCTCGGGCAGGTGGCGCTGCAGCCGCTCGCGCAGGCCGCGCAGCGCGGGCGTGAGCTGGTCGGGCGCGAACGCGAGGCGCCCGCGCAGATCCAGCGGGGCGGTGGTGTGGTTGAGCCCGAGGGCGAAGACGCTCACCGGGCGATTGTAAGATTCGGCGCCCCACTGCGGGCGTTCGAAGGCTTGACCCTCGTCAAGCGGAACGCCTCTCGCATCCACCCCTGCCCGAGGAGCCGTCGACCGTGGAACCGCTGCAAGCGCTCTGGCAGCTCACGAACTTGCTGCTGCCGGCGATCCTGCTCGGTGGCGTGGCGGCGGCGCTGGCCAAGCTGACCTGGCGGCGCGAACTGGCGCGCGCGGCTTGGTGGCGTCTGGCCCGCGACGCGTCGCTGGTCTGCGCCTTGGTGCTCGTCGCCGGGCTGGTGATCACCGGGCACGACGGCCGCATGGCGACCTACGCCGCGATGGTGACGGCCTGCGCCGTCACGCTGTGGTGGCGCTCGTTCGGGCCGGGCCGGCGCTAGCGTTGTCGTCGTTCAGCGCCGGGCGGCCGCGCAGCGAGTGCGGCAGCGCCTCGGTGATGACGACGTCGAGCATCCGGCCGGCGAACTGCGCGCTGCGCGGCCCGCCGTCGAAGTTGACGATGCGGTTGCATTCGGTGCGACCCATCAGCTCGTTCGGGTTCTTGCGCGACGGCCCTTCGACCAGGATGCGCTGCACCGTGCCGACGCGCGAAGCGCTGATGCGCCGCACGTTGACCTCGATCGCCGCCTGCAGCCGCTGCAGCCGCTCGAGCTTGAGCGCCTGCGGTGTCTCGTCGGGCAGCGCGGCCGCCGGCGTGCCCGGGCGCTTGCTGAAGACGAAGCTGAACGAGGCGTCGAAGCCGATGTCGTCGATCAGCTTCATCGTGCGCTCGAAGTCGTCCTCGGTCTCGCCGGGGAAGCCGACGATGAAGTCGCTGCGACAGGCTGATGTCCGGCCGCACCGCGCGCAGCTTGCGGATCGTGCTCTTGTATTCCATCGCGGTGTAGCCGCGCTTCATCGCCATCAGGATGCGGTCGCTGCCATGCTGCACCGGCAGGTGCAGGTGGTTCACGAGCTGCGGCACCTTCGCGTAGACCTCGATCAGCCGCTGCGTGAACTCGTTCGGGTGGCTGGTCGTGTAGCGGATGCGCTCGACGCCCGGGATCTCGGCGACGTACTCGATGAGCAGCGCGAAGTCGGCGATCTCGCTCGTCTCGCCCATCCGGCCGCGGTAGGCGTTGACGTTCTGGCCGAGCAGCGTCACCTCCCTGACGCCCTGCGCGGCGAGGCCGGCGACCTCGGTCAGCACGTCGTCGAAGGGGCGGCTGACTTCCTCGCCGCGCGTGTAGGGCACGACGCAGTACGAGCAGTACTTCGAGCAGCCTTCCATGATCGAGACGAAGGCCGATGCGCCTTCGGTGCGCGCCGGCGGCAGGTGGTCGAACTTCTCGATCTCGGGGAAACTGATGTCGACCTGCGGCCGGCGCTCGGCGCGGCAGGCTTCGATCATCTGCGGCAGCCGGTGCAGCGTCTGCGGGCCGAACACCAGGTCGACGTAGGGCGCGCGTTCGACGATCGCCGCGCCTTCCTGGCTCGCGACACAGCCGCCGACGCCGATCAGCACGCCCTTGGCCTTCAGGTGCTTGACGCGACCGAGGTCGCTGAACACCTTCTCCTGCGCCTTCTCGCGCACCGAGCAGGTGTTGAAGAGGATCAGGTCGGCCTCGTCGACGTCGCTCGTTGGCTCGTAGCCCTCGGCGGCGCGCAGCACGTCGGCCATCTTGTCCGAGTCGTACTCGTTCATCTGGCAGCCGAAGGTGCGCACGAAGACCTTCTTCGTCATCGCCGGCTCCAGGTCTGCGCCAGCGGGTCGAAAGCCCAGGCCTTGCGCCTGGGCCTCGGTCGTCGGCCAGGGCCGCTTGGCCTGTTCGGCCGGCGTCAGGATCCAGACGTCGAGCAGCAGGCCCGAGATCTCGCGCGTGTAGTTCACGACCAGCCGCTGGCCGACCAGCGCGCCCGACATCTGCAGCAGGTTGTCCGGGCCGTGGATGCGGGCCCCCGGCGCCAGCCTCGCCGCCTGGCCGTTCAGGCGCACGTCGGGCGGCTGCAGGATCACGAGCTCGCCGCGCAAGGCGTTGGCGGGGAAGTTGCGCTGCATCTGCGCGGCGGCGGGGCCGGCGACGGCGAACAGCGCCAGGGCGCTCAGGAAGGCACAGCGGAGCATGGTGTGGATCCAGGGGCTGTGAAACGAATCGGCCCGAGCGCATGCGCCTCGGGCCGGGTGTCTGGTGGCGCTTCAGGGACTCGAACCCCGGACCTGCGGATTATGATTCCGTCGCTCTAACCAACTGAGCTAAAGCGCCTGAGCCCGACAATTATAGGGTGGCACGGACCGGAGTTCGATGTTCAGTTTTTTCAAGAAGAAGCCGGCCGCGCCACCGGTAGCGCGCGTGGTCGTCGCCACTCCGGCCGAGCCCGTGCCCCGGCCGCGGCCGAGGCGCCGAAGCGTCGACCGATGCGCCGCGGCTCGCGGCGCCGCGCGCGCGCTGGTTCGACCGCCTGCGCGAGGGTCTGCGCAAGACCGGCGGCGGCATCGCGCAGGTCTTCACCGGCACGCGCATCGACGATGCGCTGTACGAGGAACTGGAGTCCGCGCTGCTGCAGGCCGACACCGGCGTCGCCGCGACCGCGCATCTGCTGGTCGACCTGAAGCGGCGTGTGAAGGAGCACAAGGCCACCGACCCGGCGGCGGTGAAGGCGTTGCTCGCCGACGCGATCGCCGACCTGCTCGGCCCGCTGCAGAAGTCGCTCGTGATCGGCGACGCGAGCCCGACGGTGATCATGGTCACCGGCGTCAACGGCGCGGGCAAGACGACGACGATCGGCAAGCTCACCCGCTACCTGGCCGAGGCCGACCAGAAGGTGCTGCTCGCCGCCGCCGACACCTTTCGCGCCGCGGCGCGCGAGCAACTCGCGGTGTGGGCCGACCGCAACCGGGTCGAGATCGTCGCCCAGCAGGGCGGCGACCCCGCCGCGGTGAGTTTCGACGCGGTCAGCGCCGGCCGAGCGCGCGGCTGCGACGTGGTCATCGCCGACACCGCCGGCCGCCTGCCGACGCAGCTGCACCTGATGGAGGAGCTGAAGAAGATCAAGCGCACGATCGCCAAGGCGCAGCAGGGCGCGCCGCACGAGGTGCTGCTCGTCGTCGACGGCAACACCGGGCAGAACGCGCTCGCGCAGGTGAAGGCCTTCGATGCCGCGATCGGCCTGACCGGGCTCATCGTGACCAAGCTCGACGGCACCGCCAAGGGCGGCGTGCTCGCGGCGATCGCGCGTTGGGGCGCGGAGCAGGGCCGCGTGATCCCGGTCTACTTCATCGGCATCGGCGAGCGCGTCGAGGACCTGCAGACCTTCGACGCGCGCGAGTTCGCTCAGGCCTTGCTGAGCTGACGCCGCGCCGCTACGCCTACGATGCGCGCCAGCTGGCCGCGCTCGGATTCGAGGTCGTCGAAGAAGGCCGACGGCACCGGCTCGAGCGCCGCGTCGTAGGCCAGGTGGTCGCCGGCGGCGAGCACCTCCTCGATGTCGGGGACCGGGATCAGCGGCATCGGGCGCGACGGCGTCGGCTTCGCCGGTTCGGTGGCCGGCAGCAGGTCGGCGCCGAGCGCGCCGCGCACCGCGGCCAGGCTGGGCAGCTCGCCCTCGCGCCAGACATGGACGCGGATGCCGGCCGCCTTCAGCACCCGTGCCAGGCGCTCGTGCCGGCGCCGGCTGCGCTCGGTCTCGTGCGGCGCGCGGATGTCGATCACCGCAAGCACGCGCGAGCCGCCGTCGCAGAGCAGCAGGTCGGCGCTCAGCGAGCCCACGCGCTGCATCCAGTCGGTGTACGAATGCCGGGTCGGCACGCGCAGGAAGCGCGACAGCGGCACCTGCGCCAGCACCAGGAAGCCAGGCAGCGCGCGGCGCAGCAGTTCGTAGCCCTGGCGTTCGGCGACGCTCATCACGCGCGACGACTCGGGCGGCCAGGCCTGCACCGTGTCCAAGGCCTCGCGCGTCGGCGTCGTGCCGCGTGGACGCTGGCGGGTCCGGATGCGCAGCAGCGTCAGCAACAACAGCACGGCCATCGCCAGTGCGGTGGAAGCGATCGGGTCTGAGAGGTTCATGGGAGTCCAGGGCCTGAAGCCAGCCAAGTCTCCACGCTAGGCCCTGGGTCGCGGGCCGGTCAACGCTGCAGGCGGCGAAAGGCGTGTCGATTCGTGACCGGCGCCCCAGGCCGCGGGCGGCGCCGTGAAATCCGCACGCGCAACGCCTTCAGCGCGGCATGCCGGGCATGCCGCCCATGCGGCGCATCATCTTCATCAGGCCGCCGCCCTTCATCTTCTTCATCATCCCCTGCATCTGCTCGAACTGGTTGAGCATGCGGTTGACCTCCTGCACCGGCACGCCGGCGCCGGCCGCGATGCGGCGCTTGCGCGAGGCCTTGATCAGTTCGGGCTTGCGCCGCTCGAGCGCGGTCATCGAACAGATGATGCCTTCCATGCGCTTCACGTCGCGCTCGGCGCGGCCCATGTCGGCGCCGGCGGCCTTGGCGGTGAGCTGGCTCGGCAGCTTGTCCATCAGCCCGGCCAGGCCGCCCATCTTCTTCATCTGCGAGATCTGCATCAGGAAGTCGTTGAGGTCGAAGCCGCCACCGGACTTGACCTTTTCGGCCAGCTTCTGCGCCGATTCGAGATCGACGCCCTTCTGCACTTCCTCGACCAGCGCGACGATGTCGCCCATGCCGAGCACGCGGCCGGCGTGGCGCTCGGCGTCGAAGACCTCCAGCCCGTCGATCTTCTCGGAGGTGCCGGCGAACTTGATCGGCGCGCCGGTGATCTGTCGCACCGACAGCGCCGCGCCGCCGCGCGCGTCGCCGTCGAGCTTGGTCAGGATCACGCCGGTCAGCGGCAGCGCGTCCTTGAAGGCCTTCGCGGTGTTGACCGCGTCCTGGCCCTGCATCGCGTCGACGACGAACAGCGTCTCGACCGGGTTCAGCGCCGCGTGCAGCTCGCGGATCTCGGCCATCAGCGCTTCGTCGATGCCGAGGCGGCCGGCGGTGTCGACGAGCAGCACGTCGAAGTAGTGGCGCTTCGCGTGGTCGAGCGCGGCGAGCGCGATCTCGCGCGGCTTTTGCGTCGGGTCGGACGGGAACCATTCGGCACCGGCCTGCGCGGTGACGGTCTTCAGCTGTTCGATCGCCGCCGGCCGGTAGACGTCGGCCGAGACGGTGAGCACCTTCTTCTTGCGCTTGTCGATCAGGTGCTTGGCGAGCTTGGCGGTGGTCGTCGTCTTGCCGGCGCCCTGCAAGCCGGCCATCAGGATCACTGCCGGCGGCTGTGCCGCGAGGTTCAGGTCGGCGACGCCCTGGCCCATCGTCGCGGCGAGTTCGCGGTTCACGATGCCGACCAGCGCCTGGCCCGGGTTCAGCGAGCCGACGACCTCGGCGCCCAGCGCCTTGTCCTTCACGCGCGCGATGAAGTCGCGCACCACCGGCAGCGCGACGTCGGCTTCGAGCAGCGCCATGCGCACCTCGCGCAGCATGTCCTGCACGTTGTCTTCGGTGATGCGGGCCTGGCCGCGCATCGTCTTGACCAGCCGGGACAGGCGGTCGGAAAGGGTCGAAGCCATCGGGGATGCGGTGGGGTGAGAGGTCGTCGAGCGCGGCCTCGGGTCGCTACACTTGCCGGCATGATTCTATCGACCGAGCCGCCCATGATTCACGGCGGCGCGCCGCTCGTGTTCGCGCTGCTCGCGGTGGCCGGCTACGGCCTGGCCGCGTTGCCGCCGGCGAGCACCGGGCGCCTGTCGGCGGCCGGGCTGCTGCTCGGCTGGCTGATGCACCTGGGCGTGCTGGTGCTCGACATCGGCGGCTGGGGCGACACGCTGCCCGGCGCGCGGCTGGGCTTCGCGCCGGTGCTGTCGATGACGGTCTGGCTGGTGCTCGCGGTGCACACCGTCGAGAGCCGGTTGTTCCCGCTGCCCGGCGTGCGACGCTGGCTCGCGCTCGGCGGCGCGGCGGCGGTGCTGCTGTCGCTGACCTTCCCCGGCGAGCCGCACGAATACGCGTCGCCGCTGGCGCCGCTGCACCTGGCGCTGGGGGTCGGCTCCTACGGCTTGTTCGGCGCGGCGGTGCTGCACGCGGGCATGCTCGACGCGGCGGAGCGCCGGCTGCGCCTGCGCACCGCTACCGGTGGCGCGGCCTTCGGCATGCCGCTGCTCCAGCTCGAGCGGCTGACCTTCCGTTTCGTCGAGGTCGGCTTCGTCGTGCTCACCGCGACGATGCTGCTCGGCGTCGTCACCGCCAGCCACTGGAACTGGGACCACAAGACCGTCTTCTCGCTGCTCGCCTGGGGCGTCTTCGCGGCGCTGCTCGCCGGCCGCCACTGGCGCGGTTGGCGCGGGCACCGCGCGACGCGCTGGCTGTACGTGGGCGCGGCGCTGCTGCTGCTGGCCTACGTGGGTTCACGCTTCGTCTTCGAGGTGCTGCTCGGCCGCGTGCCGCCCACGCCATGAAATACCTGCTCGTGATCGTCGTCGTCGGCGCCGTGCTGTGGTCCATGTTCGGTCGCGAGCGGCGCGCGAATCCGCCGCCGCCGAGGCGGACCGCCCCGCCCCGGCTGCCGGTGAACATGGTCGCCTGCGCGCACTGCGACGTGCACCTGCCGCAGACCGAGGCGCTGTTCGACGTCGCCGGGCGGCCGTACTGCAGCGAAGGGCACCGCGTCGCCGGCCCGCGCTGACGATGACGGACGCCGTCTCCGATCGTCGACAAGGCGACCGCCGTCGCGGCGATCGGCGCACCGGGCCCCAGGGCCGGCGCGGCGACGAGTCCGGCTACGGCGAGTCGTTCTTCGAGGCCGGTTGGGCGGCCGCCGGCGAGGGCGCGTCGGACAGCCGCTTCCCGACCCCTGGCGCGGGGGTGCTGCACGGTCGACGTGCCGAGGACCGCGCGCCGACGCGCATCTACCGCGTCTACACCGCTGCGCGCGCCGTCGCCGGCGTCGTGCTGGTGGCGACGCAAGGCGCGAGCAACCTGTTCGCCGCACGCGTCTCGCCGGCGCTGACGCTGATCTGCATCGCCTACGCGGTGCAGGCGATCACGCTGTGGCTGCTGCCGCGCTTTCGCCCGCTGGCCGGGCCGCAGGCCGCGCCCGGCCGGCGCCGGCGCCAGTGGCTGGCGACGATCGGCGTCGACCTGCTCGCCTTCGGCAGCCTGCACCTGATGGCCGCCGGCACCAGCTTCAACTATGCCGCGCTGCTCGTGCTGCCGGTGCTGATGGCCGGCGTGCTGACGCAGCGACTGCTCGCGCTTGGCACCGCCGCCGGCGTGACGCTGATGCTGCTGTTCAGCGCCTGGCATGCCGGCCTGGCGGACGGCGACCTGCCGACCCCGATGCTGCAGTCGGGGCTGGCCGGGCTCGGGCTGTTCGTCATCGCGCTGCTGTCGGGCGAACTCGCTGCGCGGCTGGCGCGCGAGCAGCGCGCCGCGCGTGGCAGCCTCGAGCTGGCGCGCCAGCAGGCGCAGCTGAACCGGCTCGTGATCGAAGAGATGGTCGACGGCGTGCTCGTCGTCGACGCGCGGCTGCGCGTGCGCGCCGCGAATCCGGCCGCGCGGGCCTTGCTCGTCGACGTCGGGCTGAGCCCGCCGGCGCCGTTCGGCCTGGCCGACCGGCCGGCCTGGAGCGCGCTGATGCAGGCCGTCGAGCGCGCGCTCGCCGAGGCCGACTGGCCCGAAGCCGGGCGCGAGGTCGCGCTCTCGTTCGGCGACGGGCAGCAGCGCACGCTGCGCGTGCGGGTTCGCTTCATGCGCAGCCGCGCGCCGGACGGTGGCGGCGAGGGCAAGACCGCCGACGAGCGACTGTGCGTGCTGCTGCTCGAGGACCTGCGCACCGCGCAGGCGCGCCTGCGGCAGGAGAAGCTGGCCGCGATGGGGCGGGTGTCGGCCGGCATCGCGCACGAGATCCGCAACCCGCTCGCGGCGATCTCGCAGGCCAACGCGCTGCTGCTCGAGGACGGGCTCGCGCCGGCGCAGCAGCGGCTGGCGCGGATGGTGGCCGACAACGCCGCGCGGCTCAAGCGCATCGTCGACGACGTGATGGAGCTCGCCCCCGGCGCGGCGCCGGTCGCCGGCGCGGTCGACGCGACGGCCGCGGTCGCCGCCACCGCGGCGGAATGGGCGCGCACGGTCGGCCTCGCGCTCGGTGCCGACAGCCCGCTGCGCGCCGAGCTGCCGGCGCAGCCGCTGGCGGTGTCGTTCGACGCCGAGCATCTGCGCCGCGTGCTCGTGAACCTGCTCGACAACGCGCGCCGCCACGCGAGCGGCGCGCCGGGCGCGATCGAGCTGCGCCTGGCGTCGCGCGCCGGCGCGGCGGTGCGGCTGTCGGTGGCCAGCGACGGGCCGCTGATCGCGCCCGAGGTCGAGCGCTACCTGTTCGAGCCGTTCTTCTCGACGCGCAGCCGCGGCACCGGCCTGGGCCTGTACATTTGCCGCGAGCTGTGCGAACGCTACGGCGCGACCATCGAATACCGCGCCCGACCGCCCGGTGCCCCAGCGCGTAACGAGTTCCTGGTCACGATGAAGCGGGCCGCACCCAGCGCCGAGCCCGCCGCCCTCCAAGCCAGTCTGTGAACAACCCGCCCCAGCCCCGATTGCTCGTCGTCGACGACGAGCCCGACCTGCGCACGCTCTACGAGCTGACGCTGCTGCGCGAAGGCTACGACGTCGAGAGCGCCGAATCGGTCGCCGAGGCCTGGGCCGCGCTGCAGGCACGGCGCTTCGCCCTCGTCATCACCGACATGCGGCTGCCCGACGGCAGCGGGCTGGACCTGCTGCGCCGGATCGACGAAGCCGGCCGCAGCGAGAAGGGCATCGTCATCACCGCCTATGGCTCGGCCGAGAACGCGGTCGAGGCGCTGAAGGCCGGTGCCTACGACTATCTGACCAAGCCGGTGGACCTGCGCCAGTTTCGCGCCGCGGTGGCCTCGGCGCTCGGCCGCGCGCCGCCGGCAGCCGAAGCACCGCGCGCGCGCGCCGCCGAGCCGCGGGCGGCGGGGCCGCGGCGTGCGCTGGACCGCATCGCCGGCGATTCGGGGGCGATGCAGGCGGTGCGTTCGCTGGTCGAGAAGGTCGCGCGCAGCATGGCCCCGGTGCTCGTTTACGGCGAGTCGGGCACCGGCAAGGAACTGGTCGCACGCGCGATCCACGAGGTCTCGCCGCGCGGCGCGATGCCCTTCGTCGCGGTCAACTGCGGCGCGATTCCGGAGTCGCTGCTCGAGGCCGAGTTCTTCGGCGTGCGCAAGGGCGCCTTCACGGGCGCGAACGAGGACCGCGAAGGCTTCTTCCAGGCCGCGCAGGGCGGCACGCTGTTCCTCGACGAGATCGGCGACCTGCCGCTGGCGATGCAGAGCAAGCTGCTGCGCGTGATCCAGGAGCGCGTCGTGCGCCCGCTCGGCGCGGTGGCCGAGACGGCGGTCAACGTGCGCATCGTCAGCGCGACGCACAAGGACCTCGGTGCCGAGGTCCACGCCGGGCGCTTCCGCCAGGACCTGTACTACCGGCTGAACGTGATCCGCATCGTCGTGCCGCCGCTGCGCGAGCGCATCGAGGACCTGCCCGCGATCGGCACCGCGGTGCTCGAGCGCATCGCCGCCGATGCCGGCGTGGTGCCACCGCCGACGCTGTCCGCCGACGCGTTGCGGCACCTGATGCGCTACGCCTTTCCGGGCAACGTGCGCGAACTCGAGAACCTGCTGCACCGTGCGCTCGCGCTCGCCGGCGGCGCGGTCATCGAGCGCGCCGACCTCGGCCTGCCGGAGGCCGCGTTCACCGACGCCGATGCGGCCGAGCCGGCTGCGGCGGCTGCTGCCGAGCCGGTGGCTGCGCCGGCCGTGCCGCCGTTGCCCGGCGACCTCGCGGCTTACCTGGATGGCGTCGAGCGCGAAATTCTCGAGCGTGCGCTCGAGCGTCACCGCTACAACCGCACCGCTGCCGGCGCCAGCCTCGGGCTGTCGCTGCGCCAGATGCGCTACCGGATGGCGCGCCTGGGCATAGGCGTCGGCGAATCGGCGGGCGACGGCGGCGAGGCCGGCTGACCGTGACCCGGCCACGCTGGCGGGGCGGCTGGTGGAGCGCCGCGCGGGCCTGCCCTTCGCCCAACTTCGGGCCGCGCCCGGCCGGCACGCCGGTGACGCTGGCGATCGTGCATTCGATCAGCCTGCCGCCCGGTGAATACGGCGGCGACGCGATCGAGCGCTTGTTCACGAACCGGCTCGACCCCGACGCCCACCCCAGCTTTGCCGGCCTGCGCGGGCTCGAGGTCTCGGCGCATTTCCTGGTCCGGCGCGACGGCGCGCTGCTGCAGTTCGTCGCCTGCGACGAGCGTGCCTGGCACGCCGGGCGCTCGGTCTGGCGCGGACGCGAGAACTGCAACGACTGGTCGATCGGCATCGAGCTCGAAGGGTTGGAGGGCCTGGGCTTCGAGGCCGCGCAGTACGCCGCGCTGGCGCGGCTGCTGCGCGCGCTGGCGCGCGCTTCCCGATCGACGAGGTGGTTGGCCACGAGCACGTGGCGCCCGGCCGAAAGGCCGATCCCGGCCCGGGCTTCGACTGGCTGCGGCTGCGCGGCACGTTGCGTCGCCGCCGGCCGCGGCTGCCCTTCGCCGACGCGTCCGGGGCTCGAATCCATGCGCCCGAACCGGGTGCCGTGCCCGCCCGGGCAAAGGCTGGCGCGGGCGCACCGAATGAAGTCCCGCGCTGCGTGGCGCGCCGCGCGACGGCCCGCGACGCCATCCGGGAAGGTACCGAGCTAGACGCTACCGGTAGCGCCTTGATGGGGTAGGGGACCCCAGATATAGTGCCTTCGGTGATAATCGCAAGACTGCGTCGGAGGCCCGGAAGCGGCGCCACCGACCGCGCCACCAACCTCGCAGCGGGGTGTGCGAAACCGCGTTGCCGAAGCCGACCCGGAGCGCAGCGCGTCGATCACCCGCTCCAGCCCACCAAAGACCACAGGGGAATGCATGCAAGCTGTCCAGACGACCGCACCTGAGAGCACCGTGCCCGTTCGCGCCACGCCGTCGGGCGCCACCGCATCGGCCTATGCCGGCTACCAGATCATCCGCCGCAACGGTGCGGTGGTCGGCTTCGAGCCGGGCAAGATCGCGGTCGCGCTGATGAAGGCCTTCCTGGCCGTTCATGGCACGCAGGGCGCGGCGTCGGCCAGCGTGCGCGAGACCGTCGACGGCCTGACCGAGAACGTGGTGCGCGCGCTGCTGCGCTCGCGCCCGGGCGGCGGCACCTTCCACATCGAGGACGTGCAGGACCACGTCGAACTCGGCCTGATGCGCGGCGGCCACCATGAGGTGGCGCGCGCCTACGTGCTGTACCGCGAACGGCGCACGCAGGAGCGCGCCCGCCAGGCCCCTGCGGCCGCGGCGCCGGTGCCCGAGCTGTACGTGCTGGACCGCGGCCAGCGCGTGCCGCTCGACCTGGCGGCGCTGCATGCGCTGATCGATTCCGCCTGCGCCGGCCTGGGCGCCGACGTGCGGCCCGATCCGATCCTCGCCGAGACGCGCCGCAACCTGTACGACGGCGTCGCGATGGACGAGGTCTACAAGGCCGCCATCCTGGCCGCCCGCACGCTGATCGAGAAAGACCCGGCTTACACGCGCGCCACCGCGCGGCTGCTGCTGCACACGATCCGGCGCGAGATCCTCGGCGGCGAGGTGCCGCACGAGGCGATGGGCGAGCGCTATGCGGAGTACTTCCCCGGCTACATCAGGAAGGGCGTGCAGGCCGAGCTGCTGGACGACCGGCTGCAGCAGTTCGACCTGGCCCGCCTGGGCGCGGCGCTCAAGCCCGAGCGCGACCTGCAGTTCGACTACCTCGGCCTGCAGACGCTGTACGACCGCTACTTCCTGCACATCGACGAGGCGCGCATCGAGCTGCCGCAGGCCTTCTTCATGCGCGTCGCGATGGGCCTGGCGCTGAACGAGATCGACCGCGAGGCGCGCGCGATCGAGTTCTACGACGTGCTGTCGAGCTTCGACTTCATGTCCAGCACGCCGACGCTGTTCAACAGCGGCACGCGGCGCTCGCAGCTGTCGAGCTGCTACCTGACGACCGTCGCCGACGACCTGGACGGGATCTACGAGGCGCTGAAGGAGAACGCGCTGCTGTCCAAGTTCGCCGGCGGCCTGGGCAACGACTGGACGCGCGTGCGCGCTTTGGGTTCGTACATCAAGGGCACGAACGGCAAGAGCCAGGGCGTGGTGCCGTTCCTGAAGGTCGTCAACGACACCGCGGTGGCGGTGAACCAGGGCGGCAAACGCAAGGGCGCGGTCTGCGCCTACCTGGAGACCTGGCACCTGGACCTGGAGGAGTTCCTCGAGCTGCGCAAGAACACCGGCGACGACCGCCGGCGCACGCACGACATGAACACCGCGAACTGGATCCCCGACCTGTTCATGCGGCGCGTGGTCGAAGGCGGCGACTGGACGCTGTTCTCGCCGTCGACCTGCCCCGACCTGCACGACAAGTTCGGCCGCGACTTCGAGGAGGCCTATACCGCCTACGAAGCCAAGGTCGACCGCGGCGAGATCAAGCTCTTCAAGCGCATCGCGGCGAAGGATCTGTGGCGCAAGATGCTGTCGATGCTGTTCGAGACCGGGCATCCCTGGATCACGTTCAAGGACGCCTGCAACGTGCGCAGCCCGCAGCAGCATGTCGGCGTCGTGCATTCGTCGAACCTGTGCACCGAGATCACGCTGAACACCAGCGACAGCGAGATCGCGGTCTGCAACCTCGGGTCGGTGAACCTCGCGCAGCACCTGCTGGACGGGCAGATCGACCAGGCCAAGCTCAAGCGCACCACGGCGATCGCGATGCGCATGCTCGACAACGTGATCGACATCAACTACTACGCGGTGAAGAAGGCGCGCGACAGCAACCTGCGCCATCGCCCGGTCGGGTCTGGGGATCATGGGCTTCCAGGACTGCCTGTACCAGCTGCGCATCCCGTACGCGAGCGCGGACGCGGTGGACTTCGCCGACCGGTCGATGGAAGCGGTGTGCTTCCACGCCTACTGGGCGTCGACCGAACTCGCCGCCGAGCGCGGGCGCTACTCGAGCTACCGCGGCTCGCTGTGGGACCGCGGCGTGCTGCCGCAGGATTCGCTGGACCTGCTCGCCGAGCAGCGCGGCGGCTGGCTGGATGTCGACCGTTCGTCGACGATGGACTGGGACGCGCTGCGTGCGCGCATCCGCGAGCACGGGATGCGCAACTCGAACTGCGTCGCGATCGCGCCGACGGCGACGATCTCGAACATCATCGGCGTCGACGCGTCGATCGAGCCCTGCTTCGGCAACCTGTCGGTCAAGTCCAACCTGTCGGGCGAGTTCACCATCGTCAACGAGTACCTGGTGCGCGACCTCAAGCGCCTGGGCCTGTGGGACGACGTGATGGTGATGGACCTCAAGCATTTCGACGGTTCGCTGCGCGCGATCGACCGCGTGCCCGACGAACTCAAGCGCCTGTACGCGACCGCGTTCGAGGTCGACGCGCAGTGGCTGGTCGAGGCGGGTGCGCGCCGCCAGAAGTGGATCGACCAGGCGCAATCGCTGAACATCTACCTCGCCGGCGCGTCGGGCAAGAAGCTCGACGAGACCTACAAGCTCGCCTGGCAGCGCGGTCTGAAGACGACCTACTACCTGCGCACGACGAGCGCCACCTACGCCGAGAAGTCGACCGTCGCGCCGGGCGCGATGAACGCGGTGTCCATGCACGGCGCCGGCGTCGACGCATCGCCGCGCACGCCGTCCGAGCCGGCCAGCGACATCAAGTTCTGTTCGATCGACAACCCCGATTGCGAGGCTTGCCAGTGAGCGACGCAGTGGCCGGGCTGCGGCGAAGGCTCATGTCGCACCACGACGTGGGCCGCAGCCACAGTCCGGACCGCGAGGCCTGTCAGTGATCTTGGCGCGCGCGCACGATGCGAGGTCGCAACAACGTGCGCGCGCGGATGTCAACAAGTGCTTGGTGTTCGCAAGCAACACTCGGATAATTCGATAGAAGAGGACGGATTCACATGCTGGTCTGGGAAGAAGA
Source organism: uncultured beta proteobacterium (assembly GCA_963788635.1). Classification (GTDB taxonomy): domain Bacteria; phylum Pseudomonadota; class Gammaproteobacteria; order Burkholderiales; family Burkholderiaceae_C; genus Rubrivivax. The sequence goes on from CAWBHE010000009.1 coordinate 263,970, forward strand.
AGTTCGTACCCCATCGACGATTGCTCCTTCGGTCGCTGCGACAGCGGCTCTCCGCGATGCGCAGCCCGCGATCGTCGCTCCGATTCCGGCCGCCGCGACGCGCCGCGTCAATGCCGCCGACAAACGCATCATCAATGGCCAGACCGACGTCAACCAGCTGGTGCCGTTCAAGTACAAGTGGGCCTGGGAGAAGTACCTCTCCAGTTGCGCCAACCACTGGATGCCGAACGAGGTCAACATGTCGCGCGACATCGCGACCTGGAAGGACCCGAACGGCCTGTCCGAAGACGAGCGCCGCATCATCAAGCGCAACCTCGGCTTCTTCGTGACCGCCGACTCGCTGGCCGCGAACAACATCGTGCTCGGCACCTACCGCCACATCACGGCCCCCGAGTGCCGGCAGTTCCTGCTGCGCCAGGCGTTCGAGGAAGCGATCCACACGCACGCCTATCAGTACATCGTCGAGTCGCTCGGCCTCGACGAAGGCGAGATCTTCAACGCGTACCACGAGGTCCAGTCGATCCGCGACAAGGACGAGTTCCTGATCCCGTTCATCGACGCGATCATGGACCCCGACTTCCATACCGGCACGCCCGAAGCGGACCAGACGCTGCTCAAGAGCCTGATCGTCTTTGCCTGCCTGATGGAAGGCCTGTTCTTCTACGTCGGCTTCACGCAGATCCTGGCCCTGGGCCGGCAGAACAAGATGACCGGTGCCGCCGAGCAGTACCAGTACATCCTGCGCGACGAGTCGATGCACTGCAACTTCGGCATCGACCTGATCAACCAGATCAAGCTCGAGAACCCGCATCTGTGGACCGCAGCCTTCAAGGCCGAGATCCGGGCCTTGTTCGAGCGAGCGGTCGAGCTCGAGTATCGCTACGCTGAAGACACCATGCCGCGCGGCGTTCTCGGCCTCAATGCCTCGATGTTCAAGGGCTATCTGCGCTACATCGCGAACCGGCGCGCGACGCAGGTCGGGCTCGAGGCGTTGTTCCCCAACGAAGAGAACCCGTTCCCGTGGATGAGCGAGATGATCGACCTGAAGAAGGAACGCAACTTCTTCGAGACCCGCGTGATCGACTACCAGACCGGTGGCGCGCTCTCGTGGGATTGAGCGCGCGCTGATTTGACGACAGAAGAAACCAGACACGTGGACGCCGTGCAGCCGATCGAAGAATCGACGCCGACGTTCATGCCCCCGTTCACCGTACCGGGGCGACCGCCCCGGGGCTCGCGCCCCGGGGCAGACCGCTGGACGGTGAATCGCCGCGCTGCACCACGCAGCACGGCGCTCTTTGCAACTTGATCAAGGAGATCGTAATGGCAACTGCGAAGAAGGCCGCACCGGCCAAGAAGGCCCCTGCGAAGAAGGCCGCCGCGAAGAAGGCGGCACCGGCCAAGAAGGCGGTCGCGAAGAAGACAGTCGCGAAGAAGGCGGCACCGGCCAAGAAGGCGGTCGCGAAGAAGGCAGTCGCGAAGAAGGCGGCACCGGCCAAGAAGGCGGTCGCGAAGAAGGCAGTCGCGAAGAAGGCGGCACCGGCCAAGAAGGCGGTCGCGAAGAAGGCGGCTGCGAAGAAGGCGGCACCGGCCAAGAAGGCGGCGGCGAAGAAGCCGGTCGCGAAGAAGGCGGCAGCAAAGAAGGCGGCGAAAAAGCCTGCGCCTGCCACACCTGCTGCGGCTGCCCCTGCGGCCAAGACGGCACTGAGCCCGGCGGCGGCTTGGCCGTTCCCGACGGGCAACAAGCCCTGATCGACGCTCAGCGTTCGAGTTCGAGCCCGGCATCTGCCGGGCTCTTTCGTTTGCGGCGGTGGTGTCAGCCCTGCGTCAACGCGGGGTCAACGGCATGGCTCTGGCCGCCGCGGCTGGCGATCTTGAGCGCACCCAGCCGGTTGCCCAGCGCGGCGCAGCGCGGCAGCGTCCAGCCACGCTCCAGACCGTAGAGCAGCGCGGCGCGGAACGCGTCGCCGCAGCCGGTGGGGTCGACGATCTCGGTCGCCGGCACGCCGGGGACATGCTGGCGTTCGCCCTGGACCCACAGGTCGCAGCCGTCGGCGCCGCGCGTCACGACCACGCCCTGCAGCTGCGAGCGCGACAGCGACGCCAGCGATGTGCCCATGCGTTCGCACAGCAGCTGCGCTTCGTAGTCGTTGACCGCGACCCAGTTCGCGCGCTCGACGAAGCGGCGCAGCTCGTCGCCGTCGAACATCGGCAGCCCCTGCCCGGGATCGAAGACGAACGGAATGTCGGCGGCGTGCATTTGCGCAGCGTGCTGCAGCATGGCGTCTCGACCGTCGGGCGCGACGATGCCGATCTTCAGGTCCGCGCGCGGCGGCACCGCGGTCTGGTGCGCGTTCTGCATCGCGCCCGGGTGAAAGGCCGTGATCTGGTTGTTCTCGGTGTCGGTGAGGATGATCGCCTGCGCCGTGAACAGCCCGCCCTCGACGCGCACCAGCGCGGTGTCCAACCCCCAGCCGCGCAGCCGGGCGAGGTAGTCGCCGCCATCGCTGCCGAGCGCGGCCATCACCACCGGCTCGCCGCCCAGCGCCTGCAGGTTGTAGGCGATGTTGCCGGCGCAGCCGCCGAACTCGCGTCGTAGCGTCGGCACCAGGAACGACACGTTCAGGATGTGCACCTGCTCGGGCAGGATCTGCTGGGCGAAGCGGCCCGGGAACATGGCGATGGTGTCGAAGGCGAGAGAACCGCAGATCAGCGCAGGCATGCAAACTCCGAAGAAGACCGGGCTCGTCGGCGCCGGTCAGGGGTAGAAGATTTCGATCGTATAGCCGCTCACCGGCCGGCTGATGCTCAGCGTCGCGTGCAACGCCAGTTCGGTGGCGGGCGCCAGGGCCGGCGCCGGATGGCCGATCTGGGCCAGCGTCAGCACCCGTCTGGCGATCACCTCGCCCTGGTTGTCGGTGAGCGACAGGTCGAGCGCCGGTGCCGCCAGCGCGATGCCGGCGCGGTTGCGCAGCACCACCGACATCCGGTACAGCGCGGTGCCGTTGACGCGGACCAGGCCGCTGCTCTCGACCGAGAGCTCGTCGATCGCCCTTGGCGCCGCGATGCGGCAGGCGGCAACGCGGCAGCCGAGCTCCAGCGCCGGCCGCAACGCGGGCCAGCGCGCCGCCAGCGGGTCGTGGTATTCGAGCGCCGCCTGGCCCGCCAGCGTCGCGGTGGCGACCAGGGCCAGTGCGCCCAGGGCCAGCCGCACGCCCGGTCGGCGCCAGCGCTCGGCACGCTCGGCGCGGCGCACGAAGGCCGGCCGTTCGCCGGGCTCGGCATGCAGGTCTGCCGCCGACAGCGTGGCCGTGACCGCTGGCGCCGTCACGCGGACGGTCGCGGGCTCGGCCGCCGTTGACGCAGGGCCGGGGCCGGGCCGAGGCGGCAACCCGTGTGCGGGCGCTGGTGCCGGCTCGGTCGCCGTTGCGTCGTCGCCGTGTTGCGCGATGCGCGCCATCTCGTCGAGCACGCGGCTGCGGCCGGCGTTGGGGGGGGGCGTCGTCTGCGGCGCGCCATCGGCGTCGAGGTCGACCAGGTTCTCCAGCGCATTGAAGACCTCGGCGCAGCGCCCGCAACGCACCCAGCCTTCGGAGACGCGCAACTGGTCCTGCACGACGCGGAACACCGTGTCGCAGGACGGGCAGCGCGCGGCCAGGCTCATCGCGCCCTCAGGTTTCCCTCTGGCCGGCCATCAGGATCCAGCCGTCCTCGCGGTCGACGACCTGCAGCGACAGCCACGGCGCGTAAGCCGCCTGCAGCTCGCCGCTCTGCCGCTCCAGGATCCCGGCCAGCACCAGCCAGCCGCCCGGCGCGACGAAGCCGCTCAGCAGCGGCGCGAGCAGCTTGAGCGGGGTGGCCAGGATGTTCGCCAGCACCAGCGGGTAGCGGCCGCTGGCCAGGTCGGGCAGGCCGGCGTTCAGCGCGACATGGTTCGCGGCCGCGTTCGCGCGCGTCGCCTCGACCGCCGCCGGGTCGATGTCGACCGCGTCGATTTGGGTTGCACCGTGCAGCGCGGCGCCGATCGCGAGAATGCCCGAGCCGCAGCCGTAGTCGAGCACGCGCGGGCCGACCGTGCCGCGCTGCGCGATCCAGCGCAGGCACATGCGCGTCGTCGGGTGCGTGCCGGTGCCGAAGGCCAGGCCGGGGTCGAGCCGGATCACCCGGCGCGCCGCGGCCGGCGCTTCGTGCCAGCTCGGCACGATCCAGAAGTCCGGCGTGATCGCGACCGGCGCGAACTGGGACTGCGTCAGCCGCACCCAGTCCTGCTCGGCCACCGGCTGCAGCGCCTGGACCTGCAGCCCGGCGGCCCAGTCCTGCGCCTGCAGCAGTTCGGCCGCCTGGGACGCGGCGGCCTCGTCGGCGAACAGCGCGCGCAGCGTCGACTGCTCCCAGCCCGGCTGCGGCGCCGGCAGGCCGGGCTCGCCGAACAGCGGCCGCTCGCTGGCGGTGTCGGCATCGGCGTCCTCGACCGACACCGACAGTGCCTCGAGCTCGTCGACGAGCGCGTCCGATACCGTCTCCACCAACGCCTGCGGTGCACGCAACACGAGTTCGTACATCGTCATTTCATGTCAGTCGGTGCGCCGCACCGTATGCCCACCCACCACGCACGAAGGCGGCCCATCAAGCAGACGCCGCGGATCCGGCTCCGCCGGTCCGCTGGCGTCGCCCCCTGGGGGGAGCGCCGAAGGCGCTACGGGGGGGGTCATCGTTTGTGCTGCCCGAGCCAGCCCTCGAGGTAGTGGATGCTGGTGCCGCCTTCGATGAACTTCGCGTCGGCCAGCAGCTCGCGGTGCAGCGGGATGTTGGTCTGGATGCCTTCGACCACCGTCTCCGACAGCGCGGTGCGCATGCGTGCCAGCGCCTGCTCGCGCGTGTCGCCGTGGGTGATGATCTTGCCGATCATCGAGTCGTAGTTCGGCGGCACGAAGTAGTTCGTGTAGACATGCGAGTCGACGCGCACGCCGGGCCCGCCCGGCGGGTGCCACATCGTGATGCGGCCGGGCGAGGGCGTGAACTTGTACGGATCCTCGGCGTTGACCCGGCATTCCAGCGCATGGCCGCGCATCTGGATCTGGCGCTGCGTGAACGGGAGCTTCTCGCCGGCGGCGACGCGGATCTGCATCTGCACGATGTCGATGCCGGTGACGAGCTCGGTCACCGGGTGCTCGACCTGGACCCGCGTGTTCATCTCGATGAAGAAGAACTCACCGTTCTCGTAGAGGAACTCGAAGGTCCCGGCACCGCGGTAGCCCATCTTCTTGCACGCCGCCGCGCAGCGTTCGCCGACGCGCTCGATCACGCGGCGCGCGATGCCCGGCGCCGGCGCCTCCTCGATGATCTTCTGGTGCCGGCGCTGCATCGAACAGTCGCGCTCGCCGAGCCAGACCGCGTTCTTGAAGCTGTCCGCCAGGATCTGGATCTCCACATGGCGCGGGTTCTCGAGGAACTTCTCCATGTAGACGGCCGGGTTGCCGAAGGCCGCGCCGGCCTCGGTGCGCGTCGTCTGGACCGCGTGGATCAGCGCCGCCTCGGTGTGGACGACGCGCATGCCGCGCCCGCCGCCGCCGCCGGCGGCCTTGATGATCACCGGGTAGCCGATCGCCCGCGCCTGGCGGATGATCTCCTTCGGGTCGTCCGGCAGCGCGCCTTCGGAGCCGGGTACGCAGGGCACGCCGGCCTTGATCATCGCCTGCTTGGCCGAGACCTTGTCGCCCATCAGCCGGATCGATTCCGGCGTCGGACCGATGAACACGAAGCCGCTCTTCTCGACCCGCTCGGCGAAGTCCGCGTTCTCGCTCAGGAAACCGTAGCCGGGGTGGATCGCCTCGGCATCGGTGACCTCGGCGGTCGAGATGATCGCCGGCATGTTGAGGTAGCTCTGCGCCGACGCCGCCGGCCCGATGCAGACCGCCTCGTCGGCGAGCTTGACGTACTTGGCCTCGCGGTCGGCCTCGGAATAGACGATGACCGACTTGATCCCCATCTCGCGGCAGGCGCGCTGGATGCGAAGGGCGATCTCGCCTCGATTGGCGATGAGAATCTTCTTGAACACGGGCGCTCCGCCTATTCGACGACGAACAGCGGCTGACCGAACTCGACCGCCTGGCCGTTCTCGCACAGGATCTGCGTGATCTTGCCGCTGCAGTCGGCTTCGATCTCGTTCATGATCTTCATCGCCTCGATGATGCAGACCGGCTCGCCTTCCTTGATCGCGCTGCCCAGTTCGACGAAGGGCTTCGCCCCCGGGCTGGCCGAGCGGTAGAAGGTGCCGACCATCGGCGACTTGATGACCTTGCCGGCGAGTTCGTCGGCTGCAGCTTGCGCCGCCGCGATGTCGGCGGCGGTCGACGGTGCGGGGGCGGCGGTGGGCAGCGGCGGCTGAAGCGCCGGCATCATCGCGGTGGCGACGCCGCCCTTCACGATGCGTACCTTGCCTTCGGCTTCGGTGATCTCGAGCTCGGAGATGTTGGACTCCGAGACAAGGTCGATCAGAGTCTTGAGTTTGCGCAGGTCCATGGTGTTCCTCGTGCTTCGGCGGCACCCAGTGCCGCTTGCCGGGGTGAAATTAGTCTCAACAGGCCCGATCGTCGGTGAAATGGGTTCGCTGCGGCGGCCATCGGCCGGTCCGATCGGGACCGCGACTTTAAGCGCTTTGCCGGCGGCCGGGCGCGCCCGGCCGAAATTCGGGCCGCTGAACGGCACGTGGGGTCGTCAGACGGCATGCGCCCAGCGCACCAGGTCCTCGTACTGCGACTCGCCGAGCTGGCGCCGGGCGACGCGTCCGCCGGCATCGAGGATCACGGTGAACGGCAGCGCGCCTTCCGGGTTGCCCAGGCGCCGGCTCAGGTCGGCCCCGGCGAAGCCGGCGATGCCGACCGGAAAGTCCAGCGGCAGCTTCTTCAGGAATGCGCGCACCGGCGTCGGTTCGTCGATCGCGATCCCGACGACCTGCCAGCCTTGCGCAGCGAATGCCTGCTGGAACCGGTTCAGCGCCGGCAGCTCCTTCACGCAAGGCGGGCACCAGGGAGCCCAGAAATTGAGCAGCAGCGGCCGGCCGCGAAAGTCGGCCAATGCCAGCTCGCCGCCCTCCGGGCGCGGGAATCGCAGCGGCCACAGCGCGGCGACGCCCTGCTCGGACTGCGCCTGACGCTGCCGCTCGCGCCAGACCTGCCAGCCCACGCCGGCGGCGGCCGCCGCTGCGCCGGCCCCGGCAACCAACCAGCCGCGCCGGTTCATTCGCCGACCGCCAGCAGCCGCTCGACGGCCGCCAGGTCGCCGCGCCAGCTGCGGCCGCGCGCATCGGGCTGCAATGCGCCACGCTGTTCGTCGAGATCGTGCAGGGCCAGGTGCAGGGTGGCCGGTTCGCCCAGCGCCGCGCAAGGCGCGGCCAGGCTGAGCACGGTGAGCGGCTCGCCGCCGGGGCGTTCGAGGGTGCCGGTGTCGTACCGGATACCGAGGTTGATCATCGCGATCTCCGTGCTCTTCGCGTCTTCACAGTAAAGGTCCAGCCACACCGCCGACAGCCGCGTCGCGGTGCCGCGCCAGACGGCGCCCGCCAGGTGGGGCCGGAACTCGGCGAGACGTCGCATCCAGTGCCGTGCGAGTTCGCGCAGCGCCTGCAGCTCGGCCGGCTGGGTGTCGGCGCAGAACAAGGCCAGGTGCTCGCGCACCGCGTCTTCGACCGCCTCGTTGGCGGGCAGTTCGCCGCGTCGGCCGGCGCGCCGGCCGAGGTCGCGCGCGGCGCGCCGCTTGGCCGCGCCGTATTCCAGCCCTTCCTCGACCACCAGCCGCGCGGCCGCGATGGCGATCTCGTCGGCAAAGCTGTCGGTCACTTCAGACGCTCCACCGCACATCGCGCGAACCGCGCCGCGCCCATGCGGCGATGCAGTCGAGCGGACGCCGTGGAACCGGCTTCGCCGGGCCACTGGCGGCGCCCCCGGGGGGAGGCGCCGAAGGCGCTTCGGGGGGATTCGTTTCACGGCAGGTCGACCGCACCCATGCGGGCGACGATGGTCGCGGCACGCCCGACGACGTAGGCCGACGCCGGGCGCTTCTCGAAGCGCTTGGGCGCCGGCAGCATCACGGCCAGCCTCGCCGCTTGCTCGGGGCCCAGGCGTGCCGCGTCGATGCGGAAGTAATGGCGCGCGGCGGCCTGCGCGCCGAAGACACCTTCGCCCCACTCGACGTTGTTCAAGTAGATCTCCAGGATGCGCTGCTTGGACAGCAAGGCCTCCAGCGTCAGCGTGATCACGAGCTCCTGCGCCTTGCGCAGCACGGTGCGCTCGCCCGACAGGAACAGGTTCTTCGCCAGTTGCTGCGTGATGGTCGAGCCGCCGACGATCTTCGCATGCGTCGGCGAGCGCGCCTCGGCCCGCTCGTTGCGTTTCCAGGCCTTCTCGATCGCGTCCCAGTCGACGCCGCCGTGGTGCGCGAAATCGGCGTCCTCGCTGGCGATCACGGCCCGCCGCAGCTGCGGGGAAATGCGCTCCCGCGGTTCCCATTGCTGGCTCCAGAGCAGCCGGTGCTGCTCGACGAGCAGGCGCCGGATCTCGCTGCGCTGAAAGGCGCTGGACTGCGGGTCGACGGCGATCATCATCGCCACCCGCAGCGCGAAGCTCAGCTGCAGCGCCAGCGTGCACAGCGCGAGCAGGCCGAGCAGGCGCAGCACGTGGCGCTTCATGCCGATGCCAGCCGTTCGCGCAGCGCGCGCAGCACCGGCGGCGTCAGCGGGCGCACGCCGCGCCAGACGAAGAAGGCCTCGGCCGCCTGCTCGACGAGCATGCCCAGGCCGTCTCGGCCGCGCGCGCCGGCGCCGCGCGCCCAGGCCAGGAAGGGCTCGGCGGCCGGGCCGTACATCAGGTCCACCGCGAGCGCGCCGCGCGCCAGCACCGAGGCCGGCACCGGCACCGCCGCCGCCTGCAGGCTGCTCGCGCTGGCGTTGATGACGACGTCGTGGCCGCTGCCCGGTGCGTCCAGCCCGGCAGCGCCGAGCATGACGCCGCGCTCGAGGGCCAGCGCGCGGTGCCGGTCGACGAGCTCGTGCGCCTTCGCGACGGTTCGGTTGACGACGACCACCGCGGCCGGCCGGGCGTCGAGCAGCGGGCCCAGCACGCCGGCGGCGGCGCCGCCGGCGCCGATCAGCAGCACGCGCGCGCCGGCCAGCGGCTGCCCGGCGTGCTGCTCGATGTCGTGCACCAGGCCGACGCCGTCGGTGTTGTCGGCGAGCCAGCCGTCGGCATCGAAGCGCAGCACGTTGGCGGCGCGCGCCAGCGCGGCGCGCGCGGTCTGCCGCGCGGCCAGACCCGGCGCGTCGAACTTGAACGGCACCGTCACGTTGCAGCCGCGGCCGCCGCCCGCCGCGAAGGCGCGCACCGCGGCCTCGAAGCCATCCGGCGCGCACAGCACGCGCTCGTAGCGGATCGCCTGGCCGGTCTGGCGCGCGAACTCGGCATGGATGAAGGGCGACTGGCTGTGCGCCACCGGGTTGCCGAGCACGGCGTAGCGGTCCACGGTCATGCGGCTCCCGGGTTGTTCGTCATCGCCCGCTCAGGCTGGTCTCGAGCCCGTCCTCGCGCGTGAAGCGAAAGCGCGAGGTGACGACGATCTGGTCGGCCTGGCGCCGCATCCCGGCGCTGAAGGCTCCGAACGGCGCGGCGGCGCGCACGATCGCGACGGCCTGCTGGTCGAGCACGCGCGAGCGGCTCGAGCGCACGATCTCGGCCTCGACCACCTGGCCGGCGGCGTCGACGGTCACGTTCATCGTCAGCTCGCCGTAGAGCTTCTTGCCGCGGTATTCGGGGAAGTTGCGCGTGCCGCGGTCCTCGATGCGCCGGCGCAGCGCGTCGTAGTACAGCGCATAGACCTCCTCGCGCGTGGCCGGGCTGATGTAGCGCTTCTTCGGCCGCGCATTTTCTTCGTTGATGCGCTTCTCGATCTCGGCCAGCAGGCGCAGCAACTGGCGCCGGTGTTCGTCCTGCTCGCGTTGCTGCGGGTCGCCGCGCTCGCGCTGCGGGTCGGGCGGCGGCAGCCGCGCCACCTCGCGCCGGATCTGCGCCAGCAGCTGCTGCTGTTCGTCCTGCAGCTCGTCGATGCGCCGGTGCGCTTCGTCCGGCGCGTCGCCGATCTGCACGGTCGGGGCGGGCGGCAGCGGCGACGTGGCGCGGCCGCGCTCGGCCTCGCCGCCGCCGGCCAGGTTGGCCTGCGCGATGGCCTGCGCTTTCGTCGGCGCCTCGTCCGAGCGCGCGTTGACGAGCACCACTTCCAGCGGCGTGTCGCGCAACGCGCGGTCGATCGCCTGCGGGTCGACGAAGTGCACCGTCAGCAGGGCGCCGTGCGCGGCGACCGAGACGAGCAGCGCCCATTGCAGGGCCGAGAGGTCGCGCCAGTTCATCGCCGTCGCCGGGCCTCGCGCGCGCTCAGGCGGCCGGCACCGGGGCGTCGCCGGCCGCTTCGCCCAGGTCGATCGCCAGCGTCAGCGGGCCCGAGGCTTCGGCTTCCTCGTCGACTTCGTCGGCTGTCTCGCCCACGGCCGGCGCCGGCGCTTCGATGCGCGCGGCCAGCGTCGCGTGCAGGTCGAGCGTCAGCAGGTCGATGCCGGTCACGCGGGCGCGCACCTTCGCGCCGCGCGGCAGGCTCTCGGTGCCGGGCACGCGGAACACCAGCGGCAGCGTCTCGGCGCGCACCAGGCCGTCCTTCATCACTGCCGCCTCGAGCTCGGTGACCTGGTTCTGCTCCAGCCAGCGCAGCGTCCAGTAGCGCTCGATGCCGTGCTGGAAGTCGTTGTACGCGGCGTAGGCGGCGTCGAAGCCGGAGATGATCGAGAACAGCGCCGCGTCCTTGGGCCGGAACGGTGCCGCCAGCGCCGCGGTGCGGCCATGGCGGGCGCAGGCGATGATCTGCCACTGGTTGACCAGGTCGACGTAGCGCCGCAGCGGCGAGGTGGCCCAGGTGTACTGCGCCACGCCCATGCCGGCATGCGGCGCCGGCTTGGTGCCCATGCGCACCTTGATGCCGGGCGCGAGGCTGGCCTGGCTGCGGTAGATGCCGGGCACGCCGCAGTCGGCGAGCCAGCCACCCCAGGTGCTGTTGGCCAGGATCATCGCCTCGGCGACGATCAGGTCCAGCGGCGCGCCGCGCCGGCGCGTCGTGATGCGCACCGCCTCGCTGCCGTCGGGCTCGCGCTCGCTGTCGCCGTCGAGGCGGAAGTTGTAGTCCGGCCGGTTGAAGGTCTCGGGCTTGCCGCGCACCACCTCGCGCCCGGCCTTGCGCTGGCGCGCGAGCCGGAACGCGAAGGCCAGCTCGGCCGCGAACGGGTATTCGGCCACCGCTTCGCCGGTCAGCGACGCCTCGGTGATGACCTCGTCGAGCTGGTCGTGGCGCAGGTTGGCGGCCACCGGCACGCGCTCCAGCCGCGTCTCGGTCGATTGCAGTTCGAGCGTGGCCTCGTCGAACGTCAGGTACAGGCTCACCGCCGGGCAGTCACGGCCCTCGGTCAGCGTGTAGGCCTGCACGACGTCGTCGGGCAGCATCGTCAGCTTCCAGCCCGGCATGTAGACCGTGGACAGCCGCTCGCGCGCGACGCGGTCGACCGGCGAGTCGGGCTGGATCGCCAGCGCCGGCGCCGCGATGTGGATGCCGAAGATCACCGTGCCCTGGCCGATGCCGGTGACCGAGAGCGCATCGTCGATCTCGGTGGTGGCCGAGTCGTCGATCGAGAAGGCCTGCACGGCGGCGAGCGGCAGCTCGTCCTTGACGGCCGGGGCCTGCAGTGGCGGGAATGCGGTGCCGAACTCGTGACCTTTCGGGAACTGCTCGAACAGGAAGCGCCGCCAGTGGAACTGGTACGGGCTGTCGATCGCGCCGGCGGTCTTCAGCAGGTCCAGCGGTGCGCGCTGCGAGCGCTTCGCCGCGTCGACCACCGCCTTGTACTCGGGCGCGTTCTTGTCCGGCTTGAACAGGATGCGGTAGAGCTGCTCGCGCACCGGCGCCGGGCAGCGACCTTCGACGAGTTCGTCGGCCCAGGCGGCGATCTGCGCGGCGACCTGCGCCTTGCGCTCGATCCCCAGCAGCGCCGCCTTCACCGTCTCCTCGGGCGCCTTGCGGAACTGGCCGCGGCCGAGGCGGCGGAAGTAATGCGGTGCCTCGAACAGGCGGAACAGCGCGGCGGCCTGCTTCTCGGGGCCGGCGCCGGCCTCGAAATACTCGCGCGCCAGGTCGGCAAAGCCGAACTCGGCCTCCGGCGCGAACTCCCAGGCCAGGTCGAGGTCGATCTCGCCGGCGAGCGCCTGTGCCTGCGCGATCAGCTCGGCCGGGCCGGGCTTGTCGAAGCGCAGCATCACGTTGGCCGACTTGACCTTCACGCGCTTGCCCGAGTCCAGCTCGACCTGCAACGAGGCGTCGGCCTCGGCCATCAGCGCGGCCGGCGTGAAACTTCCCGGCGTCGTCATACAGAACATACATGCGGCGGATTGTCGCCCGTCAGACCGTCATGCCGCCCGAGACCTCGATCACCGCGCCGTTGATGTAGCTCGCCTCGTCGCTGGCGAGGAAGGCGTAGACGTTGGCGATCTCGTCGGGCCGGCCCAGGCGCTGCAGCGGCACCTGCTCGCGCATGTGCTGCAGCACCTTGTCGGGAATCGACGCCAGGATCGGCGTCTCGACGAAGCCCGGCGCCACCGCGTTGACGCGCACGCCCTTGGGCCCGAGTTCGCGGCTCCAGGTCTTGGTGAAGCCGATCACGCCGAACTTGGACGCGGCGTAGTTGGTCTGGCCGAAGTTGCCGTAGATCCCGACCACGCTGCTCGCGTTGAGGATCACGCCGGCACCTTGTTCGATCATCGTCGGCGCCACCGCCTGCGCGCAGTGGAAGACGCCGCGCAGGTTGACGTCGATCACCGCGTCGAACTGCTCGATCGTCATCTTGACCAGCCGCGCATCCTTCGTGATGCCGGCGTTGTTGACGAGCACGTCGACGCGGCCGTGCTTGGCGAGCACGTCGGCGACCATCGAATCGATCTGGCCGCGGTCGGTGACGTCGACGGCATAGGTCTCGGCGGCGCCCTCGATCGTCTCGCGGCGGCGGTCGCAGCCGATCACGATCGCGCCTTCGGCGGCGAACTTGGCCACGGTGGCCGCGCCGATGCCCTGGGCGGCACCGGTGACGATGCAGATCTTGTCTTTCAGTCGCATAGGTTCAGGAAACGCAGGATGGAAGGAAGGTGGTCGTCGAAGTCCGACAGCGCGTGGTCGCTGCCTTCGAGCAGGCGGATCGATGCGCCGGCGTAGCGCGCTGTCATCTCGCGCCAGTCGAGCAGCTCGTCGCCCTTGGCGACGACGGCGAAATAGCGCTCGGGGCGCGTGATCGCCGGCACCGTCAGCGCACGCAACTCGGCGATGTACTCATGGCGAAAAAAGAAATGTTCGGTCGGGTCGTGGAAGGCGGTCTGCTCGCCGATGTAGGCGGCCAGGTCGCGCGCCGGGTCCACCGCCGGGTTCAGCAGCACCGCCGGCCAGCCCCGGGCCTCGGCCACCGCGGTGGCGTAGAAGCCGCCGAGCGAGCTGCCCAGCACGGCCGCGGTCGGCGGCCAGTCGCGCACGCCGTCGTCGACGAGCGCCATCGCCTCGCGCGGCGACGGCGGCAGCTGCGGGCACCAGGCGTGCACGTCGGGGCGGTGGGCCGCCAGCCAGGCCAGCAGGCGCTGCGCCTTGAACGACTTCGGCGAAGAGCGGAAGCCGTGCAGGTAGAGCAGGTGCGTCGGGGTCACGCCGCGCGCTTGCCCAACGCGGCGAGCAGCTTGTCGTGGATGCCGCCGAAGCCGCCGTTGCTCATGCACAGCACGTGGTCGCCCGGCCGCGCGGCGGCGACGATCCGCGCCACGAGCGCGTCCACCGTGTCCGCGACGACCGCCAGCGCGCCCATCGGCGCGAGCGCGTCGTGCGCGTTCCAGCCGTAGTTGCCCTGCAGGCAGAACGCGAGGTCGGCTTCCTCCAGCGCCCAGGGCAGCAGGGCCTTCATCGTGCCGAGCTTCATCGTGTTCGAGCGCGGCTCGAAGACGGCCAGGATGCGCTGCGCGCCGACCTTGCGGCGCAGGCCGTCGACGGTGCTGCGGATCGCCGTCGGGTGGTGCGCGAAGTCGTCGTAGACGGCCACGTCGCCGGCCCCGAACCTGACGGTTCCGCGCAGTTCCATGCGCCGGCGCACGTTCTCGAAGCTGGCGAGCGCGGCGGCCGCAGCCTCGGGTGCGACGCCCACGTGCTCGGCCGCGCCGATCGCGGCGAGCGCGTTCATCTGGTTGTGCTCGCCGATCAGGCTCCATTCGACGCGGCCGATCTTCAGGCTGCCGCGCAGCACGTCGAAGGCGTGCGGCTCGCCGCGCGCGCACAGGCCGCCGGGTTCCTCGCGCTTGGTGCCGAAGCGCTGCACCGGCGTCCAGCAGCCGCGCTGCAGCACGCGCTGCAAGGCTTCGTCGCGCGCGTTGACGATCAGCCGGCCGGTCGACGGCACGGTGCGCACGAGATGGTGGAACTGGGTCTCGATCGCGGCCAGGTCGGGGAAGATGTCGGCGTGGTCCAGCTCGAGGTTGTTCAGGATCGCGGTGCGCGGCCGGTAGTGGACGAACTTGCTGCGCTTGTCGAACAGCGCGGTGTCGTACTCGTCGGCCTCGATCACGAAGGCCTTGCCCTGGCCGAGGCGGGCCGAGATGCCGAAGTTCAGCGGCACGCCGCCGACCAGGAAGCCCGGCGCCAGCCCGGCCTGCTCCAGGATCCAGGCCAGCATCGAGGTCGTGCCGGTCTTGCCATGGGTGCCGGCCACCGCCAGCACGTGGCGGCCGGCGAGCAGGTGGTCGGCCAGCCACTGCGGCCCGCTGGTGTAGGCCGCGCCGGCGTCGAGGATCGCCTCCATCAGCGGGTTGCCGCGGCTGACCACGTTGCCGACGACGAAGACGTCGGGCGCCAGCGCGAGCTGGTCGGCGTCGAAGCCCTCGATCAGCTCGATGCCCAGGCCGCGCAGCTGGTCGCTCATCGGCGGGTAGACGTTCGCGTCGCAGCCGGTCACCCGGTGCCCGGCCTCGCGCGCCAGCGCCGCCAGGCCGCCCATGAAGGTGCCGCAGATGCCGAGGATGTGGAGGTGCATGGTCGGCGAACGCCCTCAGCCGGCGAGCGACGCGCGCGCCGCGGCGACCGTCGCCTCGATGTCCGCCGCCGTGTGCGCCGCGCTGACGAAGCCGGCCTCGTACAGCGCCGGCGCGAGGTAGACGCCGCGCTCGAGCATGGCGTGGAAGAAGCGGTTGAAGCGGTCCTTGTCGGTGGCCATGGCCTGACCGTAGTTCTGTGGCAGCGCGTCGGCGAAGAAGAAACCGAACATGCCGCCCTCGCTGTCGCCGACCATCGGCACGCCGGCGTCGCGCGCCGCGTCGGTGAGGCCGTCGACGAGCGAGCGCGTCGTCGCGGACAGTGAATCGAAGAAGCCGGGCTTGGCGATCTTCCTTCAGCGTGGCCAGCCCGCAGGCGGTGGCGACCGGGTTGCCGCTCAGCGTGCCGGCCTGGTAGACCGGCCCCAGCGGCGCGAGCTGGCTCATCACGTCCTTGCTGCCGCCGAAGGCGGCGAGCGGCATGCCGCCGCCGATGACCTTGCCGAACACGCTCATGTCGGGCCGGAAGCCGGGGATCAGCTTTGCGTAGACGCTTTGCGCGCCGCCGAGCGCGACGCGAAAGCCCGTCATCACCTCGTCGAACACGAGCAGCGCGCCATGCTGCGTGCACAGCTCGCGCAGCCGCGTCATGAACGGCACCGAGGCGCGCACGAAGTTCATGTTGCCGGCGATCGGCTCGATCATCACGCAGGCGATCTCGCGGCCCTGGCTGGCGAAGGCTTCGTCGAGCTGGGCGAGGTTGTTGTATTCGAGCACCAGCGTGTGCTGCACCACTTCGGGCGGCACGCCGGCGCTGGTCGGGTGGCCGAAGGTCGCCAGCCCCGAGCCGGCCTTCACCAGCAGCGCGTCGGCATGGCCGTGGTAGCAGCCCTCGAACTTGACGATCTTGCTGCGCCCGGTGGCACCGCGCGCCAGGCGGATCGCGCTCATGCCGGCCTCGGTGCCGCTGCTCACCAGGCGCAGCTGCTCGATGCCGGGAACGAGGGCGATGATCGCCTCGGCGAGCTCGATCTCGCGTTCGGTCGGCGCGCCGAAGCTGAAGCCGTCGGCGGCGGCCTCGCGCACTGCGTCCAGCACCGCCGGGTGGCCGTGGCCGAGGATCATCGGGCCCCAGGAGCCGATGTAGTCGATGTACTTCGTGCCTTCGACATCCCACAGGTAGGCGCCTTCGGCGCGGCGGATGAAGCGCGGCGTGCCGCCGACGGCGCGAAAGGCGCGCACCGGGGAATTGACGCCGCCGGGGATCACGCGCTGGGCGCGTGCGAACAGGGCTTCGTTGCTCGTCATGGTCGGGGTCCGTTCAGTGAACGCGGCGCGGCGTGCCCTTGGTCTTGGGCTCGTCGAAGCCGCCGTCCGGCTCCTGCGGGCCGGGCTCGTCCTCGCCGTCTTCGTCGGCCGGCGGCAGCGCCCAGAAGAAGCGGTCCGGCACGATGCTCCCCATGCCCGGGCGAAAACCCGCGTCCAGGCTCTGGTCCAGGAAGGACAGCGCCTCGCCGACCGCCGCCTGCAACTCGCTGCCGGAGGCGAGCAGCGCGGCCAGCGCGGCGGCCAGCGTGTCGCCGGCGCCGACGAAGCCGGCGTCGAAGCGCTCGAACTTCTCGCCCGTGAGCGCCCCCTGCGGCGACGCGAGCACGTTGTCGATGAACTGCTCGGTCCCCTTGCTCGCCAGCATCACGCCGGTGACGAGCACGTAGCGCGTGCCGTGCTCGCCGGCGGCCACCGCCAGCTCGCGCGCCGACGGCGGACGCTCGCTGTCCCAGTCGGGCAGCAGGAAGTCCTGCAGCGTCTTGTGGCTGCCCACCAGCACCTCGGTGGCGGGCAGGATGAGCTCGCGGAAGGCGTCCAGGTAGGGCTGCTGCTGGTCTTCTTCCAGCCAGGACAGGCCGGGCATGTAGGACACGAGCGGAATGTCGGCGTAGTCGGACAGCACCTCGGCGACCGCGCTGATGTTCTCGGCGTTGCCCAGGAAGCCGACCTTCCAGCCGGCGATCGTGACGTCCTCGAGGATCGTGCGCGCCTGCTCGACGACGATCTCGTCGTCGATGTCGTGGTGGTCGAAGATGTCGGCGGTGTCGCGCATCACGATCGATGTAACGATGGGCAACGCGTGCGCGCCCATCGCCGAGATCGTCGCGACGTCGCCGGCCAGGCCGCCGGCGCCGCTGGGATCGCTGGCGTTGAAGCTCATCACGCAGGCCGGCGCGGCCGGCTCCGGTGCCGGATCGTGCGGCTCGGTGGCCGGTTGGGGTTCGGGAATCATGGGCTCGCCCTTTGCGCTGCCGGCGAAAAGAGGCCCGGCACGGGGCCCGCGCCGAACCTCTAGCGACATCTGAGGAATGGTGTGTATGTCCTCACAAATCCTCGTTTTTCCGAGGATATGGGTGGCTACAATCGACGACCATTGTAGTGAGCGACCGTGCCAACGTGAGTCAATCCCGAACCTGGATGTGCCTGATCTGCGGCTGGATCTACGACGAGGCCGTCGGCGACCCCGATCACGGCATCCCGCCCGGCACGGCCTGGGCCGATGTTTCGATGAATTGGACCTGTCCTGAGTGCGGCGCCCGTAAAGAAGACTTCGAAATGGTCGAGATCTGAGGCAGCGGGGCGAGCCGTCGCGCCGTTGAGGAGAACATCTGCGTGGACAGTGAAGTGCCGGAATCCGGGTCTGCCGGAGCCAAGGTGCTGGTCATCGATGACAGCAACACGATCCGCCGCAGCGCCGAGATCTTCCTGCGCCAGGGCGGTCACGAGGTGCTGCTCGCCGAGGACGGCTTCGATGCGCTGGCCAAGGTCAACGACCACGACCCCGAGCTGATCTTCTGCGACATCCTGATGCCGCGGCTCGACGGCTACCAGACCTGCGCGATCATCAAGCGCAATCCGCGCTTCGCGCACGTGCCGGTGATCATGCTGTCGTCCAAGGACGGCCTGTTCGACAAGGCGCGCGGACGCATGGTGGGCTCGGAGGACTACCTGACCAAGCCGTTCACGAAAGACCAGTTGCTGCGCGCGGTGGAGTCCTTCCGCCGTGCGGCCGACTGACCCCCGGTCTGGCGCGCGCCGCCGCGGCCCGAACTGACCAGGACGAACCCGATGGCCATCCAGAAGATTCTGGTAGTCGACGACTCGAAGACCGAACTGCACCACCTGTCGGACCTGCTCGGCAAGCACGGCTACGCCGTGCGCACCGCCGAGAACGGCGAGGAGGCGATGCGCCGTCTCGCCGAGGACAAGCCCGACCTGATCCTGATGGACGTCGTGATGCCCGGCCAGAACGGCTTCCAGCTCACGCGCAGCATCACGCGCGACCCGCGCTTCGCCGGCGTGCCGGTGATCATGTGCACGAGCAAGAACCAGGAGACCGACAAGGTCTGGGGCATGCGCCAGGGCGCGCGCGACTACATCGTCAAGCCCGTCAACACCGAAGAGCTGATCGCCAAGATCAAGGCCTTCGACTGATCGGATATGGCCAACCGCGAAGCGCTGCGTGAACTGCAAAGCCGGCTGGCGCAGCGGCTGCAGGCGGCGCGCACCGAATCGCGCAGCGCGTCCTGGCTGGCCGTCGAAAGTGCCGGCCAGGGCCTGCTCGTCGCGCTGCCCAGCGCGGGCGAGATCTTTCCCTTCGGCAGCGTCTGGCCGGTGCCGCACACCCGGCCCTGGTTCGTCGGCGTGGCCAACCTGCGCGGCGGATTGCACGGCGTGGTCGACCTGGCGGCCTTCCTCGGCCTGCGCCCGACGATGGCCGCGCCGGAGTCGGTGCGCGAACAATCGCGCGTGCTCGCCCTCAATCCGGGCCTGGGCAGCCACTGCGCGCTGCTCGTCGAGAAGCTGGCCGGTTTGCGCAGCGCCGAGCAGTTGACCGCCGAGCCGGTGGCCGAGGGCGCGCGCCCGCCGTTCGCCGGGCCGGCCTGGCGCGACGCCGACGGCCGCGTCTGGCAGGAGATCGACCTCGCCGCGCTCGCCCAGCACGAACAGTTTCTGGCCATCGCGGCTTGACCGACCGCCCGACTTCCGACAACGAGGATCCCATGAGCTTGCTGGACAGGATAACGGGCACGGCCCGCGCGAAGCAGCCCGAGGCCGCCGCGTTGCCGGGTGCGTTCTACGACGAGCTGGCGCAGCCGGCGAACCCGATGGAAGCGACGATCCGCCTCGGCCCCGGCACGCTCGCGCCGCCCCAGGACGCGGCCTCGCGCAGCGGCGCCGACTCGTCGATCATTTCCGAGGCCGCGCCGTCGGAGCTGGCCGCCGACTTCAGCGAGACCCGGATGCCCTCCGACGCCGCCGGGCCCGCGGGCAGCGGGCTGCCGCTGATCGGCGCCTGGCCGGTGGCGCGCCAGCAGCGGCTGCTGCTGAGCCTGTTCGGCATCGGTCTGGTGGGCATCGTGATCGCCGGCATCGCCGCCGTCGTGTCCAGTTCGCGCAGCGCGGCCGAGGTCGGCGCCGCGGGGCAGGCGCAGACGCAGTCGCAGCGGCTCGCGAAATCGGTCTCGCAGGCGCTGCTGGGCAACCAGACGGCGTTCCCCGAGCTGAAGGACAGCGCCGACGCGCTGGCGCGCAACCTGCGCGGCCTGAAGGACGGCTCGGGCGGCGTGCCGCAGGCGCCGGCCTCGATGCAAGTCGAGATCGACCAGCTGCTGCCGGTGGTCGACCGCGCCGAGAAGAGCGCGGCCGTCGTGCTCGGCCAGCAGAAGACGCTGACCGAGGTCGGCCAGGCGCTGCGCAAGATCAACACGCCAGTCGAGCGACCTGCTCGAGACCGCCGAGACGGTGTCGTCGCTGAAGCTGCAGGGCGGCGCGTCGCCGGCCGAGCTGTCGGCGGTCGGCCAGCTGGTGATGCTGACCCAGCGCATCGGCAAGAGCGCGAACGAGTTCCAGACCATGGACGGCGTCAACGCCGAGGCGGTGTTCCTGCTCGGCAAGGACCTCAATTCGTTCCGCGAGATCGCGCAAGGGCTGCTCGACGGCAACCCCGAACTGCGCCTGCCCGGCACCAAGGACGCGCAGACGCGCGAGCGGCTGCAGAAACTGCTCGCTCAGTACGAGCAGACCCGCACCCAGGCGAGCGCCATCCTCGGCAACCTGCAGGGGCTGGTCGCCGCGCGCGAGGCGCAGACCGTGATCGTCGGCGACAGCGAGCCGCTGCGCCGCGGCCTGGACCAGTTGCAGACCGGCCTGGCCGGCGCCAGTGCCGGCGGGCCCGGCACGCTGCTGCTCGGCGCGCTCTCGCTGGCGCTGCTGGCCGCCGGCGGCTTCGGGCTGCTGCGCCTGTTCGTGATCGGCCAGACAGCGCGCGCGCGCGTCTCCGACCACCAGCGCCAGGAGGCCGAGCGCCAGGAGCAGGAAGCCAAGCGCGTCAACGACGCCAACCAGGCCGCGATTCTTCGGCTGATGAACGAACTGCAGACCGTCGCCGAGGGCGACCTCACGCAGCAGGCCACGGTGACCGAGGACATCACCGGCGCGATCGCCGATTCGGTGAACTACACGGTCGAGGAGCTGCGCTCGCTGGTGGCGCAGGTGCAGAGCACGGTGGCGCGCGTGACCGACACCACGCAGCAGGTCGAGCAGACCTCGACCGAGCTGCTCGCCGCGTCGACCGAGCAGTTGCGCGAGATTCGCGAGACCGGCGAATCGGTGCTGCAGATGGCCGGCCGCATCAACGAGGTCGCGGCGCAGTCGCAGCAGACGGCACAGGTCGCGCGCCAGTCGCTGCAGGCGGCCGAGTCGGGGCTGACCGCGGTGCAGAACACGATCGGTGGCATGAACGCGATCCGCGACCAGATCCAGGAGACTTCCAAGCGCATCAAGCGGCTGGGCGAGTCGTCGCAGGAGATCGGCGAGATCACCGAGCTGATCAGCGACATCACCGAGCAGACCAACGTGCTCGCGCTGAACGCCGCGATCCAGGCCGCGAGCGCCGGCGAGGCCGGCCGCGGCTTCTCGGTCGTGGCCGAGGAAGTGCAGCGCCTGGCCGAGCGCTCCGGCGACGCGACGCGCCAGATCGCGGCCATCGTGCGCACCATCCAGACCGACACCCAGGACGCGGTGGCGGCGATGGAGCGCTCGACGCAGGGCGTGGTCGAGGGCGCGCGCCTGTCCGACGCCGCCGGCTCGGCGCTCGGCGATATCGACCGCGTCACGCGCGAGCTGTCCGAGCTGATCGCGCAGATCTCGTCGCAGGCGCTGCGCGAGGCCGACTCGGCCAACGTCGTCGCCGCCAACATCCAGCACATCTTCGCCGTCACCGAGCAGACCGGCGACGGCACGCGCTCGACGGCGCAGATGGTGCGCGAGCTGTCGCGCACCGCCGAAGAGCTCAAAGCCTCGGTGGCACGCTTCAAGGTGGCGTGATGAACCCCCCCCGTAGCGCCTGCGGCGCTCCCTCCCAGGGGGGCGCCGCCAGCGGACCGGCCGAGCCGGATCCGCGGCGGTCGTTCGAACCGCGGATGCAACTTGGCGCCGCGATGGACAACACAACGGTGAACGAGGACCTCAGCGCCCTGGCCTGGGTGCACGGCGAGTTGCGCCGTTCGCTCGAGAGCGCGCACAAGGCCTTGCGCCGCCACCTGAAGGAAGCCGAGGCGCTGGGCGGCTCGGACGTCGATGCGGTCGACCCGTCGGTGCTGCGCGGCGCGCGCGTGCAACTGCACCAGGGCGTCGGTGCGCTCGAACTCGTCGGGCTGCCCGCGCCGGCGCGGCTGCTGCGCGCCAGCGAGTCGGCCGTGCAGCGGATGGCGGCGCGGCCGGCGCTGCTCGACGCGGCGGCGGTCGAGACCATCGAGCGTGCCTCGTTCGCGCTGCTCGACTACCTCTCGCGAGTGCTCGCCGGCAAGCCGGTCTCGCCGGTCGCGCTGTTCCCGCAGTACCGCGCCGCGCAGGCGCTCGCCGGCGCCGATCGCGTGCATCCGGCCGACCTCTGGCTGCACGACTGGGCCTGGCACGAACTCCCCGCCGACGCGCAGGCGCAGCCGCGCGCGGCCGACGACGACACCCGCAGCACGATGGAGTCGCTGGTCCTCGCGCTGATGCGCCAGCCCGACCCCGATCTGCTGGCACGGATGAGCGACCTGTGCGCCGCGCTCGGCGCCGGCCTCGACGGCGCGTCCGGACACGGCACCGGCAGCCGCCTGGCCGCGCTGTGGCAGCTGGCGGCGGCCTTCTTCGAGGCCCAGGCCCAGGGCCTGCTGGACAGCGACGTCTATACCAAGCGCATCGCGTCGCGCTTGCTCGCCCAGTTGCGCCAGCAGGTGAAAGGCGTGGACGAACTCTCCGACCGCCTGGCGCAGGACCTGCTCTTCTTCTGCGCCCATGCGCGGTCGTCGGCGGCCGCGGCGGCGCCACGGCTCGACGCGGTGCGCCGCGCCTGGCAGATCGGCGGCCGTGACGACGCCGCCGCGGCCGACTACGAGACGCCGCGCCTGGGCCGCTTCGATCCGGCCTGGATCGCCCAGGCGAAGAAGCGCGTCGCCGGCGCGAAGGACGCGTGGTCGGCGGTGGCCGGCGGCGAACTGCACCGCCTGCAAGGCCTGGCCGAGCAGTTCTCGCTCGTCGGCGACTCGCTGCAGCGACTGTTCCCGTCGGGCGAGGTGCTCGCCGCCGCGCTGCAGGCCGCGGTGGCGCAGACCGTCGCCGGCGGCAGCGAACCGGCGGTGCCGCTGGCGATGGAAGTCGCGACCGCGATCCTGTACATCGACGCCTCGATCGAGGACGGCGAGTTCGACCCCCCCGGGCTGGCCGAGCGCGTGCAGCGACTGGCCAGCCGCATCGACGACGTGCGCGTCGGTGCCGAGGCGCAGCCGCTCGAAGCGTGGATGGAAGAGCTGTACCGCCGCGTCAGCGACCGCCAGACGATGGGCAGCGTGGTGCAGGAGTTGCGTGCCTCGCTGTCCGACATCGAGAAGCAGATCGACCCGTATTTCCGCGATCCGGCGCAGCGCCAGTTGCTGATCCCGGTGCCGAGCCAGTTGTCGGCGATGCGCGGCGTGCTTTCGGTGCTCGGCATGGACCAGGCGTCGACGGCGGTGCTGCACCTGCGCGACGAGGTCGACGCGCTCGCGCAGACCGAGGTCGACCCCCAGCATGCGGCGCAGGCCGGCACCTTCGACCGCCTGGCCGACAACCTGGGTGCGTTGAGCTTTCTCATCGACATGCTCAGCGTGCAGCCGCAGCTGGCCAAGTCGCTGTTCCGCTACGACGCCGAGACCGGCCGCTTGAGCGCGGTGATGGGGCAGAGCGGACGTCCGTCCGTGTTCGCCCCCCTCGACACGTCGATGGCGCCGGCGTCGCCGGCGGCGCCGACCGCCACTGCGCCCGCGCCGGCCGCCGCGCCGGCACCGGCGGCCGCACCGGCACCGGCACCGGCACCGGCTGCCGACAGCGGGCTCGAAGACGACGCCGAGATGCGCGAGATCTTCATCGAGGAGGCGCGCGAGGTCGTCGAGGCGGCGCGCGCGTCGCTCGCGCGGCTGACCGAGCAGCCCGAGGACCTGGCCGAGATGACGGCCGTGCGGCGTGCCTTCCACACCCTCAAGGGCAGCTCGCGCATGGTCGGGCTGAAGGACTTCGGCGAAGCCGCCTGGGCCGGCGAACAGCTCTTCAACGCGCGCCTGGCCCAGTCCTCGCGCATGGACCACGCGCTGCGCGCGTTCACCGGCGAAGCGCTCGACTACCTGGCCGGCTGGACCGACGCGATCGCCGCCGGACGCAGCGACGGCCACGCGTCGCCGGCCGTGGTACGCGCGGCCGATGCCTTGCGCCTGGACGGCGAGCGCCTGGCCATCCTGTCGCCGCAGGCCGCGGCACCTGAAGCGGCCGCGCCCGAGCCCGCGCTGACCTTTCCCGAGATCACCGCCCCCTGGCCGGAGCCGCTGCCGCAGGCCGAGGCGCCCGCGGCGCCGCCCGCCGAAGCCGAGCCGATCGAGGTCGACGAACCGGCGGCACTGCAAGCCGTGCCGGCGCAGCTCGTCGACCGGGTGCCCGACCTGCCCAGCGCCGCCGATCTGGACTTCGACCTGGCCACCGTGCCGGCCCCGCTCGACGTGGCGCCAGCGGCCGAGCCGGCCGCCGAGGTGTTCTTCGAGCTCGATCTCGGCGGCCCGGGCGACGAGGAGCCGAGCGCGCCGTCGCCGGCGATGCCCGAGCCCGAGCCACCGCCGGTTCCGGAGGTTGCCGAGCTCGGCGAACTCGCCGAACTCGGCCTCGCCGATTTCGACTTCGGCCTGCACGAGGCGGCCCCCGAGGTGCCGGCCGTCGAGGTACCGATGCCCGTGGCCGAGGGGGCGTCGCCGCCCGCGCTGCCCGAGCCGGTGGAAGCCCTCGAGCCCGTGGTCGGGTCGGCACCGGCCGAGCTCGCCGCGGTCGCCGACGACGATCAGGTCAAGATCATCGGCCCGCTGCGCATCGGCATCCCGCTGTTCAACATCTTCCTGAACGAGGCCGACGAGCTGTCGCGCCGGCTCGGCACCGAGCTGGCCGAGTGGGGCCTCGAGCACGACCACCGCGCGGTCGCCGAGAGCACGGTCGCGCTCGCGCATTCGCTCGCCGGCAGCTCGGCCACGGTGGGCTACGCCGATCTGTCGGCGCTGGCGCGTTCGCTCGAACATGCGCTGATGCGCTCGCAGGCGATCGGCCGCGGCCGCGACGGCGAGCCCGAGCTGTTCAACGACGCGGCCGAGGAGATTCGCCACCTGCTGCACCAGTTCGCGGCCGGTTTCCTGCGCGAGGTGCCGGTCGAGCTGACCGAGCGGCTCGCCGACCACGAACGCTGGCCCGAAGACCTGCCGCCACCGGCTGCGCCTGCCATCGAGCCGTCCGAGGCGTCGTTCGAGGCGCCGGCGGCCGCGGTCGAGGAAGAGGCGATCGACGCCGTCGACGCGATCGACGCCGAGCTGTTCCCGATCTTCGAGGACGAGGCCGACGAGCTGCTGCCGCAGCTGCAGTCGCGTCTGCGCGACTGGGCCGATCGGCCCGCCGACACCGGCGCGGCCGCGGCCTGCATGCGCACGCTGCACACCTTCAAGGGCGGCGCGCGCCTGGCCGGCGCGATGCGCCTGGGCGAGATGGCGCACCGGCTCGAGACCGCGATCGAGGCGCTGAGCCTGCGCGACGAGGTCGCCGCCGCCGACATCGACCCGCTGCTCGGGCGCGCCGACGCGATGGCGCTCGGCCTTCGACGCGCTGCGCAAGCCGCGGCCCGCGGCGGCGCTGCCGCCCGCGATCGTCGCGCCCGTCGTCGCGTCGGAGCCGGTGGTCGAGGCGCTCGCGCCGACCGAGGTCGAGCCCGCGCCGGTGGCCGCGCCGAGCGCCGTCGCTGCGGCGCCGGTGGCGATCGACTGGCAGCGCTTCGGCGCCGGCGCCAGCCCGGCCGTGCTGCCGGCCGAGCGCGCGCCGGCTGCCGGCAACGCGGTGGTGCGCGTGCGCGGCAGCCTGCTCGACCGGATGGTCAACCAGGCCGGCGAGGTGAGCATCGCGCGCGCGCGCATCGACGCCGACGTGCACCAGCTGCAGGGCTCGCTGAACGAGCTGACCGACAGCCTGGACCGGATGCGGCGCCAGCTGCGCGACATCGAGCTGCAGGCGGAGACGCAGATCGGCTCGCGCATGGAAGCCGCGAAGGCCGCCGCCGAAGCCTTCGACCCGCTCGAGATGGACCGCTTCACGCGCTTCCAGGAGCTGACGCGCTTCCTGGCCGAGTCGGTGAACGACGTCGCGACCTTGCAGCGCAGCCTGCAGCGCACGCTGCAGTCGGCCGAGGACGAGCTCGCGGCGCAGGCCCGGCTGACGCGCGAGTTGCAGGACGACCTGCTGCGCACGCGGATGGTCGAGTTCGAGAGCATGGCCGACCGGCTGCACCGCACCGTGCGCCAGGCGGCGAAGGACACCGGCCGCCAGGTGCGGCTCGAGATCATCGGCGGCGGCATCGAGATCGACCGCGGCGTGCTCGAACGCATGACCGGGCCGTTCGAGCACCTGCTGCGCAACAGCGTCGCGCATGGCATCGAGACGCCGGCCGAGCGCGCTGCGGCGGGCAAGGACGCGACCGGCAGCATCACGCTGACGATCACCCAGGAAGGCAACGAGGTCGGCGTCGAGGTGCGCGACGACGGCGCCGGGCTGGATCTGGCGCGCATCCGCGCGCGCGCCGTCGAGCGCGGCCTGATCGATGCCGACGCCGAACCCACCGACGCCGAACTCGCCGAGCTGATCTTCGCGCCCGGCTTCAGCACCGCGCAAAGCGTCACCGAGCTGGCCGGCCGCGGCGTCGGCCTGGACGTCGTGCGCGCCGAGGTCAACGCGATGGGCGGCCGCATCCAGACCAGCGAGCACGCCGGGGCAGGGCACCGCGTTCCGGCTGCTGCTGCCGCTGACGACGGCGGTGACGCAGATCGTGATGCTGCGCTGTGGCGAGCTGAACGTCGCGGTGCCGTCGACGCTGGTCGAGGTCGTGCGCCGCGCGCGCGGCGACGAGATCGAGCAGGCCTACGCCAGCGGCAGTTACGCGCTCGGCGAGCAGTCGTTGCCGTTCCACTGGCTGGGCGCGCTGTTGCAGGCCGGCGCGCGCGGCTCGTCGGCCGGGCGCTCGCAGACGGTGGTCGTGATCCGCAGCGCCGCGCAGCGCGTCGCGCTGCATGTCGACGAAGTCGTCGGCAACCAGGAAGTGGTGGTCAAGAACGTCGGTCCGCAGCTGTCGCGCCTGCCCGGCCTGGCCGGCGTGACGCTGCTGCCTTCGGGCGCGGTGGCGCTGATCTACAACCCGGTCGCACTCGCCACGCTGTACGGGCCGGCGGCCCGCGCGCGCCTGCACGAGGCCGAACCGGCGGCGCCGGAGCCGGCGGCCGCGGCGCAGGCGCCGCTCGCGCCGCTGGTGCTGGTGGTCGACGATTCGCTCACCGTGCGCCGCGTCACGCAGCGGCTGCTGGTGCGCGAGGGCTACCGCGTCGTGACCGCCAAGGACGGGCTCGAAGCGATCGAGCGCCTGGCCGACGAGCGGCCGGCGGTGATGCTGTCGGACATCGAGATGCCGCGCATGGACGGCTTCGACCTGCTGCGCAACGTGCGCGCCGACACCCAGCTCGCCGGGCTGCCGGTGGTGATGATCAGCTCGCGCATCGCGCAGAAGCACCGCGACTACGCGGCCGAGCTGGGCGTCGACCATTTCCTCGGCAAGCCTTATTCCGAGGACGAGCTGCTCGCGCTGGTGGCGCGCTACGCCGGCACCGACATCCCGACCTGAGCCGCCTTCAGCCGGCGGCGCCTTGACGACCGCGAAGCGCGCCAGCGTCGCGGCGCGTGCCTCGTCGTGGCGCACCACCGGCCAGGGGTAGTCGCGCCCGAGCTCGACGTTCGCCGCGGCCAGGTCCACCGGCCGCGCCAGCCAGGGCGCGTGGATCAGCTTGTCCGGCAGCGCCGCCAGCTGCGGCAGGTAGCGGCGGATGAAGCGGCCGTCGGGGTCGAACTTCTCGCTCTGGCTCACCGGGTTGAAGATGCGGAACCAGGGTTGCGCGTCGCAGCCGGTCGAGGCCGCCCATTGCCAGCCGCCGTTGTTGGCGGCGAGGTCGAAGTCGTTCAGGTGCGTCGCGAAGTACGCCTCGCCGCGCCGCCAGTCGATGCCGAGGTCCTTGGTCAGGAAGCTCGCGACCACCATGCGCAGCCGGTTGTGCATGTAGCCGGTCTGGTTGATCTGCGCCATCGCGGCGTCGACGAGCGGGTAGCCGGTGCGGCCCTCGCACCAGGCGGCGAACAGCGCGTCGGCTTGCGCGCCATGCTCCCACCGGATGCGGTCGTAGGCCGGCTTGAAGGCATGGCCGACGACCTGCGGGTGGTGGTGCAGGATCTGGTGGTAGAAGTCGCGCCAGATCAGCTCGGACAGCCAGACCTCGGCGCCGCGGCTGCCCGCCGTCGCGCGCTCGTGCGCCTCGCGCGCCAGCCGGCGCATCGAGACCGTGCCGAAGCGCAGGTGGGTGCTCAGGTAGCTCGGGCCCTTGAGCGCCGGGAAGTCGCGCGTCTGGTCGTAGCGGGCTATGCGCGGCAGGAAGTCGGCCAGCAGTTCGTGCGCGCCGGCCGGGCCGCTGGGCAGCTTCAGCGCGTGCAGGTTGGTCGGCGCGAAGCCGATCGCGGCCAGCGCCGGCAGCGTCTCGCCGGCCGGTCGCGGCGCCAGCGCGCCGGCGTGATGCGCGACCGGGTAGGCCTTCAGGTAGAACGGGTCGACCTTCTTCAGCCACGCGTTGCGGTAGGGCGTGAAGACGCTGAACGGGCTGCCGCCCTGGGTGAGCAGTTCGTCGCGCTCGAAGACGACATGGTCCTTCGCGGTGTGGAAGGCGATGCCGGCATCGGCGAGCCGCCCGCGCACGCGCGCGTCGCGCGCCAGCGCGGCGGGGTCGTCGTCGTGGTTGGCGTAGACCGCCTGCACGCCCAGCGCGGCGGCGAGCCGCGGCAGCTCGTCGCTCGGCGAAGCCGTGGCGCACGATCAGCCCGGCGCCTTCGACGCCGTGCGACGCGGCGAGCGCGCGCAGTTCGGCGTCGACGCCGACCAGGCTGTCGCGGATGAACTCGACGCGGCGGTCGGCCTTCGCAGCCCCGGCGGGGCTGCGTCTGACCCGGCAGCGGGTCGAGGATCGCGCGGTCGAAGACGAAGCCGCACCAGACCTGGCGCGCGGCGCTCAGCGCGTGGTACAGCGCGGCGTGGTCGTCGGCGCGCAGGTCGCGGCGCAACCAGACCAGCGCGCGATCCAGGGGTTTGTTCACGGGCTGGAGTGTGCCGCGGAATAAAATGAGCCATGGCTTCCGCGGCTCGCATCGATCTGACGAATCAGTTCCTGATCGCGATGCCGGGCATGGCCGACGACAACTTCGCCGGCAGCGTGGTCTACCTGTGCGAGCACAACGAACGCGGCGCGCTCGGGCTGGTGATCAACAAGCCGATCGACATCAAGCTGAAGAACCTGTTCGAGAAGGTCGATCTGACGCTGGACCGCGACGAACTCGCCGAGCAGCCGGTCTACTACGGCGGGCCGGTGCAGACCGAGCGCGGCTTCGTGCTGCACGAGAGCCAGGGCGGCGACGGCGCCAGCTACAGCTCGACGATGGCGATCCCCGGCGGGCTCGAGATGACGACGAGCAAGGACGTGCTCGAGGCGCTGGCGCAGGGCGCCGGGCCGAAGAAGCTGCTCGTCACGCTGGGCTACAGCGGCTGGCAGGCCGGGCAGCTGGAAGACGAGACTCGGCCGCAACGGCTGGCTCACGGTCGACGCCGACCCGGCGATCATCTTCGACACCCCGGTCGAGCAGCGCTGGGACCGCGCGCTCGCGCTGCTCGGCTTCGACCCGCGCATGCTCTCGCAAGACGCGGGCCACGCATGAGCCGGACGTGCGACCGTGCCTGCGCACGGGCGAACGCCTGCGAATGGGCGCCGCGTCCTCGCGGCGCGCGCCCTGCAAGGGTGAGCCGGACGTGCGACCGTGCCTGCGCACGGGCGAACGCCTGCGAGTGGGCGCCGCGTCTCGCGGCGCGCGTGCTGCAAGCATGACGGGTGCGAGCGACGGCGCCGGCACGACCCGTGCGCTGTCGTTCCTGGCCTTCGATTTCGGCACCCGGCGCGTCGGCGTGGCCAGCGGCAACACGTTGCTCGGCCATGGCCAGCCGCTCACGACGCTGGCGCTCGAAGGCGATGCGCGCTTCGCCGCGATCGGCCGGCTGCTGGCCGAATGGCAGCCCGACGCGCTCGTCGTCGGCGTGCCCTTCCACCCGGACGGCGCGGCGCACGACAATACGCGCCGCGCGCAACGCTTCGCACGCCAGCTGCATGGCCGCTTCGGACTGCCGGTGCACGAGGTCGACGAGCGCTACACCACCGTCGAGGCGATCGCCTCGGGGGCCGCGGCCGACGCCGATGCGGCGGCCGCGGCACTGATCCTCGACCAATACCTGCGAAGCCTGCCATGACCTTGCTGCAGCTCGATGCCGAAGCCCTGTACGCCGAGCTGCGCCAGGGCGTGCGGGCCCTGCTCCCGCCCGATGCGGCGCTGGTCGGCATCTGGTCCGGCGGCGCCTGGCTCGCCGAGCGGCTGCAGCGCGACCTGGGCCTGCCCGGCAACCCCGGCGTGATCTCGAGCACGCTGCACCGCGACGACTTCGCCGAGCGCGGCCTGGCCGCCGGCAGCGCGAGCACGCAGCTGCCGTTCGCCGTCGACGGCCGGCACATCGTGCTCGTCGACGACGTGCTGTTCACCGGCCGCACGATCCGCGCCGCGATCAACGAGCTGTTCGACTTCGGCCGCCCGGCCAGCGTGACGCTCGCGGTGCTGGTCGACCGCGGCGGGCGCGAGCTGCCGATCGCCGCCGCCTTCGCCGCCGCGCGCATCGCGCTGCCGGCCAGCCAGCGGCTGGCGCTGGCGCGCGACCCGACCGGCCTGTTCACCTTCGCCGTCGAGGAGCTCGAATGAAATGCCCCCACGCTCGCGGCTGCGCCGCTTCGCTGCCCCCCGAGGGGGCGGACGCCTGCCTTGGGGCGGCCCGGCGGGAGGCGTGATGCTGATGCGCCGCAACCCGCAGCTCAACGCGAACGGCGAGCTGATCCACCTGCTGTCGATCGAGGGCCTGCCGCGCGCGGTGCTGACGCAGATCCTCGACACCGCGGGCACCTTCCTCAGCGTCAACGACCGCGACGTGAAGAAGGTGCCGCTGCTGCGCGGCAAGAGCGTGTTCAACCTGTTCTTCGAGAACAGCACGCGCACGCGCACGACGTTCGAGATCGCGGCCAAGCGGCTCAGCGCCGACGTCATCAACCTCGACATCAACAAGAGCAGCACGGCCAAGGGCGAGAGCCTGCTCGACACGATCGCCAACCTGAGCGCGATGCATGCCGACATGTTCGTCGTGCGCCACAGCGAGAGCGGCGCGCCGTACCTGATCGCCCAGGCCTGCGCGCCGCACGTGCACGTGATCAACGCCGGCGACGGCCGCCATGCGCACCCGACGCAAGGGCTGCTCGACATGTACACGATCCGCCACTTCAAGAAGGACTTCAGCCAGCTCACGGTGGCGATCGTCGGCGACATCGTCCATTCGCGCGTCGCGCGCTCGGACATCCATGCGCTGTCCATCCTGGGCGTGCCCGAGATCCGCGCCGTCGGCCCGAAGACGCTGGTGCCCGGCGACCTGGCGGCGATGGGCGTGCGCGTCTGCCACGACATGGCCGAGGGCATCCGCGGCGCCGACGTGATCATCATGCTGCGCCTGCAGAACGAACGCATGAGCGGCGCCATGCTGCCCAGCGCGGGCGAGTTCTTCAAGAGCTACGGCCTCAGCGACGAGAAGCTCGCGCTGGCCAGGCCGGATGCGATCGTGATGCACCCCGGACCGATCAACCGCGGCGTCGAGATCGAGTCCTCGGTGGCCGATGGCACCCACAGCGTGATCCTGCCGCAGGTGACCTTCGGCATCGCGGTGCGCATGGCGGTAATGAGCACGATCGCGGGGAACATCGCCCACCCCCGCAGCGGCTTCGCCGCTCCCCCTCCAGGGGGCGACGCCAGCGGCCCGGCGGAGCCGGTTCCGCGGCGTCCGCTCGACACGCGCGACGGAGCGACGCGATGAAGATACTGATCCGCAACGGCCGCGTGATCGATCCGGCGTCCGGCCGCGACGAGATCGCGCCGACCTGGCGATCGCGTCGGGCCGCATCGTCGGCATCGGCGCGGTCGGCGAGTTCCAGGCCGAGCGCACGATCGACGCCACCGGGCTCGTCGTCGCGCCCGGCCTGGTCGACCTCGCCGCGCGGCTGCGCGAGCCGGGCCAGGAGCACGAAGGCATGCTCGAGAGCGAGCTGGCCGCGGCGGCGGCCGGCGGCGTGACGAGCCTGGTCTGCCTGCCCGACACCGACCCGGTGCTCGACGAGCCGGGGCTGGTCGAGATGCTCAAGTTCCGCGCGCGCAAGCTCTCGCGCTGCCGGCTCTTTCCGCTCGGCGCGCTGACGCGCCGGCTCGAAGGCCAGGCGCTGACCGAGATGGCCGAGCTCACCGAGGCCGGCTGCGTGGGCTTCTCGCAGGTCGACGTGCCGCTCGCCGACACCCAGGTGCTGCTGCGCGCGCTGCAGTACGCGTCGACCTTCGGCTATTCGGTCTGGCTGCGCCCGCAGGACGCGTGGCTGGGCAAGGGCGTGGCCGCGCAGGGCGCGGTGGCGACGCGGCTGGGGTTGTCGGGGGTGCCGGTGGCGGCCGAGACGATCGCGCTGCACACGATCTTCGAGCTCGTGCGCGCGACGAAGGCGCGCGTGCACGTCTGCCGGCTGTCCAGCGCCGCCGGTGTCGCGCTGCTGCGCGCGGCGAAGGCCGAAGGGCTGCCGGTGACGGGCGACGTGAGCATCAACTCGCTGCACCTGACCGACGTCGACATCGGCTACTTCAATGCCGACCTGCGCCTGACGCCGCCGCTGCGCCAGGCCGCCGACCGCGACGCGCTGCGCGCCGGTCTCGCCGACGGCACGATCGACGCGCTGGTCTCGGACCACAACCCGGTCGCCGAGGACATGAAGAACCTGCCCTTCGGCGAGGCCGAGCCGGGCGCGACCGGGCTCGAGTTGCTGCTCAGCCTGGCGCTGCGCTGGGGTGCCGACGCCGGGCTGCCGCTGGCGCAGACGCTGGCCCGCGTGACCCAGCACCCGGTGCGCGTGCTCGGCGACGCGGTCGGCTCGCTCGCGTCCAGCGCCGGCCGGCTCGTCGAGGGCGGCGTCGCCGATGTCTGCATCTTCGATCCGGCGGCGGTCTGGTCGGTGACGCCGGCGGACCTGGCCAGCCGCGGCAAGCACACGCCGTTCGCGTTCGCGACCACCGGGATGGCCTTGCCGGGCCGGGTGCGCGCGACCCTGGTCGCGGGCACGCTGGCCTTCGAACGCGGCTGAATGCGCGCCGCCTGGCGTCTGCTGCGCGCGCTGCTGCACGGAATCCATGGGCTGCTGATCGTGCTGCTGCTCTTCCCCTGGCTGGGCCCGGACGCGCGGCGTGCGCGCGTGCGCTGGTGGGCGGCGAAGATGCTGCGCATGCTGGGCATCGAGTTGCGCGTGCAAGGGTCGTTCAGGCCGGGGGCCAAGCTGATCGTCGCCAACCATGTGTCGTGGCTGGACGTGATGAGCGTGCACGCGGTCTGCCCCGAGGCGCGCTTCGTCTCGAAGGCCGACGTCCAGCGCTGGCCGCTGGTCGGCCGCCTCGTCGCCGCGGCCGGCACGCTGTACATCGAACGCGAGCGCCGCCGTGACGCGCTGCGCGTCGTGCACCAGATGGCCGACGCGCTGCGCAGCGGCGACACCGTCGCGGTGTTCCCCGAAGGCACCACCGGCGACGGGCAGACGCTGCTGCCGTTTCACGCCAACCTGCTGCAGGCGGCGATCGCGACCGAGACGCCGGTGCAGCCGGTCGCGCTGCGCTACGCCGACGCGCGGCATGCGGTCAGCCCGGCCGCGCAATGGCTGGGCGCGACGACGCTGGCGCAAAGCCTGTGGAAGCTGGCCTGCGGCGACGGCCTCGTCGTGCACCTGCGCGTGGTCGAGGCGCAGGGCAGCGCGCATGCCGACCGGCGCGCGCTCGCCGCGCGGCTGCGCGAGCTGATCACCGAGGCAATGAAATGACGACTGCGACGCTCGCGATCCGCCGCATCGGCATCGACACCTGGCGCGAGAACGTCGCCTTCCTGCACCGCGATTGCGCGGTGGTGCGCGCGGCGGGTTTCCAGGCGCTGTCCAAGGTCACGGTGCAGGCGAACGGACGCAGCATCGCCGCGGTGCTGAACGTGGTCGACGACGCGCGCATCGTCGAGCCCTGCGAGCTCGGGCTGAGCGAGGACGCGTTCGCACGTCTGGCGGTCGCCGAAGGGCACGCGGCGCGCATCGAGCATGCCGAGCCGCCGGCGTCGATCACCGCGCTGCAGCGCAAGATCGCCGGCGAGCATCTCGGCCGCGACGAGTTGCACGCGGTGGTGCGCGACATCGCCGCGGCGCGCTACACGAAGATCGAGCTCGCCGCGTTCATCGTCGCGACCCAGCAGTACGAGCTCGACCGCGACGAGGTGCTGCACCTCACCGAGGCGATGATCGCGGTCGGCCAGCGGCTGGACTGGCAGAGCGAGAACAACCACCGCGGCCTGGTCGTCGACAAGCATTGCATCGGGGGCATCCCGGGCAACCGCACGTCGATGCTGGTGGTGCCCATCGTCGCCGCGCACGGGCTGCTGTGCCCGAAGACTTCGTCGCGCGCGATCACCTCGCCGGCCGGCACCGCCGACACGATGGAGGTGCTGGCCGAGGTCGAGCTGCCGCTCGCGCGGCTGCAGCAGATCGTGCGCGCGACGCACGGCTGCCTGGCCTGGGGCGGCGCGGCCGACCTGTCGCCGGCCGACGACATCCTGATCTCGGTCGAGCGTCCGCTCGCGATCGACTCGCCGGGCCAGATGGTGGCCTCGATCCTGTCGAAGAAGATCGCCGCCGGCTCGACCCACCTGGTGCTCGACATCCCGGTCGGTCCGACGGCCAAGGTGCGCAGCGAGCCGGCCGCGCAGCGCCTGAAGCGGCTGTTCGAGTACGTCGCCGAACGGCTCGGCCTGCAGCTCGACGTGGTGCTCACCGATGGCCGCCAGCCGATCGGCCGCGGCATCGGTCCGGTGCTCGAGGCGCGCGACGTGATGCAGGTGCTGCGCGGCGAAGCGGCCGCGCCGCAGGACCTGCGCGAGAAGGCGCTGCTGCTCGCCGGCCGCGTGATCGAGTTCGACCCCGCGGTGCGCGGCGGCGGCGGCGAGCGCATCGCGCGCGAAATCTTGGACTCGGGCCGTGCGCTGGCCAGCATGGAGGCGATCATCGACGCGCAGGGCCGGCGCACGCCGCCGCCGCCGGCGACGCGCGTGTTCGACGTGCTCGCGCCGCAGGCCGGTCGGGTGACCGGCATCGACAACCTGCGCCTGGCGCGCATCGCGCGCCTGACTGGCGCGCCGCAGGTGCCGGGCGCGGGGCTGGACCTGCGTGTCAGGCTGGGCGATGCCGTTCAGGCCGGCCAGCCGCTGTACCGGCTGCACGCGCAATTCGAGGCCGACCTGGACTTCGCGCGCCGGATGGCGGCGCACGGCAACGCGTTCCGCATCGACGCGACGACCGGAGCGGCCGGGTGAGCCTGCTCCTCGCCTTCGACGACGAAGCCGCGCTGGCGCAGGCGCTGGCGGCCGCGCTCGGCTGGCGCGCTGGCCCTCGTCGAGCGTCATCGCTTCCCGGACGGCGAGACGCGCTTGCGCCTGCCGCCGGCGCTGCCGCCGCGCGTGGCGATGCTGCGCGGGCTGCAGCAGCCCAACGAGAAGCTCGCCGAGCTGATGCTCGCGGCCGCCGGCGCGCGCGAACTGGGCGCGGCGCAGCTGACGCTGGTCAGCCCCTACCTCGCCTACATGCGCCAGGACATCGCGTTCACGCCCGGCGAAGTGGTCAGCCAGCGCCACCTCGGCCGTGCGCTGGCCGGCTGGTTCGATGCCGTCGTCACCGTCGACCCGCACCTGCACCGCGTCGCGACGATGAACGAGGTCGTGCCCGGCCGGCGCGGCGTGGCCTTGACCGCGGCGCCGCTGCTCGGCGAGTTCATCGCGCGCCAGGTGCCGGGCGCGCTGCTCGTCGGGCCGGACGCGGAATCGGCCCAATGGGTCGGCGCCGCGGCCGCCCGGGCCGGGCTCGACCATGCGGTGTGTCGCAAGCTGCGCCATGGCGACCGCGAGGTCGAGGTCGCGCTGCCGGGCGTGGACTTGCGCGGGCGTGCGGTGGTGCTGCTCGACGATGTGGCCAGCACCGGTCGCACGCTGGTGGCCGCGGCGCGCGGCGTGTTCGCCGGCGGCGCGGCGAGCGTCGACGTGGCCGTCACGCATGCGCTGTTCGTCGACGACGCGGTGGCCCGCATCCGCGACGCCGGCGTGCGCCATGTCTGGAGCACGGACTGCGTGCCGCACCCGAGCAACGCGCTCAGCGTCGTGCCGCTGCTGGCGGCGGCGCTGCGTGCGCCCTAGCCGGACGAGCGTCGCTCAGCCCCGGCCCTGGGCGGCCACGGCGGCGGCGGCTTTCGCGGCGGCCTCGGCATCGCCGAGGTAGTAGTGCTTGAGCGGCTTCAGATCGGCGTCGAGCTCGTAGACCAGCGGGATGCCGTTCGGGATGTTCAGGCCGACGATGTCGGCGTCACCGACGCCGTCCAGGTACTTCACGAGCGCGCGGATGCTGTTGCCGTGCGCGGAGACGAGCAGTTGCTGGCCGCTGCGGATCGCCGGCGCGAGGCGCTCGTTCCAGCACGGCAGCACGCGTGCGACGGTGTCCTTCAGGCATTCGGTGAGCGGCACCTGGCCAATGGGCAGCGACGCGTAGCGCGGGTCGCTGCGTTCGCTGCGCGGGTCGCCCTCGGCCAGCGGCGGCGGCGGCAGGTCGTAGCTGCGCCGCCAGGCGAGCACCTGCGCGTCGCCGTACTGACGCGCCACCTCGGCCTTGTTCAGGCCTTGCAGGGCGCCGTAGTGGCGTTCGTTGAGGCGCCAGTCGTTGACGATCGGCAGCCAGGTGCGGTCGAGCTCGTCCAGGCAGTGCCAGAGGGTCCAGATCGCGCGCTTGAGCACCGACGTGACCGCGACGTCGAACTCGTAGCCCGCTTCCTTCAGCAGCCGGCCGGCCGAGCGCGCCTGCGCGACGCCGGTCTCGGTGAGCGGGACGTCGGTCCAACCGGTGAAGCGGTTGTCGAGGTTCCAGGTCGATTCACCGTGGCGGAGCAGGACGAGCTTGTGCATGGGGCGAATTCTATAATCCGGCCCCTTTCCGTCGCGCTGCGCAGCACCCCACCGTGAACCTCGTCAAATTCCTCGAAGAGAACTGGATCCTGGTTCTCGTGGCCGCGGCCTCCGGCGGCATGCTGCTCGGGCCGATCCTGCGCGGCGGCGGTGGCGGCGCCTCGGTCGGCACGACCGAGGCGGTGCGCTTGATCAACAAGGAAAAGGGCGTGCTGATCGACGTCTGCGAGCCGGCCGAGTTCGCCGCCGGCCATGCCGCGGGCGCGCGCAACGTGCCGCTGGGCTCGCTCGACAACCACAAGAGCCTGCCCGCCAACAAGGCGCTGCCGGTGGTCGTGATGTGCCCGAGCGGCATGCGCGCCAAGCGCGCCGTGGCCCGGCTGCACAAGGCCGGCTACGCGAATGCGGTGGCGCTGACCGGTGGCACCGCGGCCTGGCGCGAGGCCAGCCTGCCGATCGAAACGGCCGCCTGAGCCTGCCGCCCGGTCGCATGCCGGGCAGGGAAATCGGCTCCGTAAGACAATTCGACGCGCCCGCCGCATGGTCGCGGGAGAGGTTGGATGCATGAGCCCCGTCAAGATGTTCACGACCCAGGTCTGCCCGTACTGCGTGCGCGCGAAGGCCTTGCTGCGTCAGCGCGGCGTCGAGCAGATCGAGGAGATCCGCGTCGACCTCGACCCGGCCGCGCGTGAACACATGGTCCGCCGGACCGGCCGCCGCACGGTGCCGCAGATCTTCATCGGCGACACCCATGTCGGCGGCTGCGACGACCTGATCGCGCTCGACCAGCGCGGCGGGCTGCTGCCGCTTCTCGGGCACGGCGCCGCCTGAGCTCGGCGCTGCGGCGCGGCGCCGAACCGTCACCGTCGCTCGGCGATAATCGCGGCCCGCGACTCGCCGCCCATTCGGTGGCGGGCCTTGCTTGCGCCGCCATCGGGCGGCGGGCGCCGCACAACCCGGAACCTTCCCCATGGCCGAAGAGAGCACCCCCGTTTTCCAGATCCAGCGCATGTACCTGAAGGACTTGTCGCTGGAGCAGCCGAACTCGCCGCAGATCCTGCTCGAGCAGCAGCAGCCGCAGGTCGACATCAACCTCGGCATGGGCGCGTCCGGCATCGCCGACGGTGTCTACGAGGTCACCGTCACGGCCACCGTCACGACCAAGGTCGCCGACAAGGTGCTGTTCCTGGTCGAGGCCAAGCAGGCCGGCATCTTCGAGATCCGCAACGTGCCCGAAGAGCAGATGCAAGGCCTCATCAGCATCGTCTGCCCGCAGATGATCTACCCCTACCTGCGCGCGATCGTCTCCGACGTCTGCACGCGCGCCGGCTTCCCGCCGATCCTGCTCACCGAAGTCAACTTCCAGGCGATGTTCGAGGCCCAGCAGGCGCAGGCCGCCCAGGGCGGCAACGGCTCGCGCATCATCACCGGGGTCAACTGAGCACCGGTCGATGAAGATCGCCGTGCTCGGCGCCGGTGCCTGGGGCACGGCGCTGGCCGTGGCGGCCGCGGCCCGCCATGACGTCGTGCTCTGGGTGCGCGACCCGGCACAGGCCGCGGCGATGGTGCAGACGCGGCGCAACCGGCGCTACCTGGGCGAGGTCGAACTGCCGGCCGCGCTGGGCATCTGCAGCGAACACGGCGTGGCGGTCGCCCACGCCGAGGGCGGTCTGCTCGTCATCGCGACACCGATGGCCGGCCTGCGCGAGCGGCTGCGTGCCCTGCCCGACGGGCGGGCGGCGATCTGGTTGTGCAAGGGCTTCGAAAGCGGCAGCGGCGCACTCGGCCACGAGATCGCGCGCGAACTGCGCCCCGGCGTGCCTTGCGGCGTGCTGTCGGGGCCGAGTTTCGCGATCGAGGTCGCGCGCGGTCAGCCGACGGCGCTCGTCGCGGCGAGCGAATCGGCGTCGCTCGCGGCCGCCGCGGTCGAGGCCTTCCACAGCGACGCGCTGCGCGTCTACAGCTCGAGCGACATCGTCGGCGTCGAGGTCGGCGGCGCGGTGAAGAACGTGCTCGCGATCGCGACCGGCATCGCCGACGGCTTGCCGACGACCGGCCTGAACGCGCGCGCCGCGCTGATCACGCGCGGGCTGGCCGAGATGACGCGGCTGGGCGTCGCGCTCGGCGCGCAGGCCACCACCTTCATGGGCCTGTCCGGTCTGGGCGACCTGGTGCTCACCGCCACCGGCGAGCTGTCGCGCAACCGGCGCGTCGGCCTGTTGTTGGCCGCCGGGCGGGCGTTGCCGGACATCCTGGCCGAGCTGGGCCATGTCGCCGAAGGCGTGCTCAGCGCCGCCACCGTGCTGCAGCGGGCGCGCGCGCTCGGCGTCGAGATGCCGATCACCGAGGCGGTGGTCGACGTGATCGAAGGCCGCGTCGCGCCGGCGCAGGCGATGCGCCGGCTGATGACGCGTCAGGCGCGCGCCGAAGGCGGCCTGCCTTCGGCGTAACCGTTCTGGCGCCAGGCCTCGAAGACCGCGACCGCGACCGCGTTGCTCAGGTTCAGGCTGCGCTGACCTGCGCGCATCGGCAGGCGCACTCGCCGGGCCGGCGCGAAGGTCTCGCGCAGCGGCGCGGGCAGGCCGGCGGTCTCGCTGCCGAACACCAGCCAGTCGCCGGCGACCCAGGCGACGTCCGCGAACGGCCGTGCGCCGTGGGTCGTGAACGCGAAGCAGCGCGCCGGGTCGGGCTGCTCGGCCTCGAGCAGCGCCTGCCAGGATGCGTGGCGGGCGACCTCGGCGTACTCGTGGTAATCGAGCCCGGCGCGGCGCAGCAGCCGGTCGTCCATCGAGAAGCCGAGGGGTTCCACCAGGTGCAGCCGGCAGCCGGTGTTGGCGGCCAGGCGGATCACGTTGCCGGTGTTCGGCGGGATCTCGGGGTGGACGAGGACGATGTTGAACATCGTTCAATTCTCGGCGGTGCGCGCGAGGACCCAGACGTCGACCGCCGCCGCACCAGCGTCGAGCAGCACGCGTGCGGCCGCGCGTGCGGTGGCGCCGGTGGTCAGCACGTCGTCGACGAGCGCCACGCGCCGCCCGGCGAGCGCGGCCGGTGCTGGCGCCGCGACGGCGAAGGCGCTGCGCAGGTTGGCCAGGCGCGCCACGCGCGGCAGATCGGCCTGGGGCGCGGTCTCGCGCGGACGCAGCAGCAGTTCGCAGCGCGCCGGCAGCGCAAGCCGGTGCGCGACGCGGCGCGCCAACTCCCAGGCCTGGTTGTAGCCGCGCTCGGCCAGCCGGCGCGGCGCCAGCGGCACCGGCAGCACCAGGTCCGGCGCCGGCGGCGCGGCGGCGCGCACGGCGCCGGCCAGCAGCTCGGCGAACGCGATCGCCAGTTCGGCCTGGCCGTGGAACTTGAAGTCGGCGATCAATCGGTCCCAGGGGAAGCCGTAATCGGCCACGCAGACCGCATGTTCGTGAACCGGCGGTTCGTGCAGGCAGCGGCCGCAGGACGGCGCGGGCGCGCTCAGGCGCAGGGCGCAGCGCGGGCAGCGCGGCACGGGCGCTGCGAAGCGGGTGATGCAGTCGGTGCAGACCCGGCCGCGCCCCCATTGGCGGCAGACGTCGCATTGACTGGACGCTCGCGCCAGCATGAGGGGCAGCATGGGCTCAATATACTGGCCGGCGATGGAATCCGACGCCCGCAGCGCCCGCCGTCCGCTCGACGAGCGGGCGCTCTCGCATGTGCTGCAGCGACTGCGTCGCGCCCCGGTCGCGCCCTGGTTGCACGGCGAAGCGGCACGCCGCATGGCCGAGCGGCTGCCGGTCATCCGTCAACAGCCCGAGCAGGTGCTGGACTGGTGGTCGCAACTCGGCGCCAGCCGCGAACTGCTGGTCAGGACCTACCCGCGAGCGCGCGTGCTGGCGGTCGAGCCGCAGGCGATATCGGTATCGGCCGAGCCCGCGCGCCGCTGGTGGCCGCGGCGCCGGGCGAAGGGTGAATTCGACGTCATTGCCGAGTCGGCGGTCACGGACGGTGGCGCCCAACTCGTCTGGGCGAACATGATGCTGCATGGCGCGATCGACCCGCAGGCGGTGATGGCGCAGTGGCACCGGGCACTGGCGGTCGACGGCTTCCTGATGTTCTCGACCCTCGGTCCGGGCAGTCTGGAGCGGCTGCGCGCCCTCTATCGCGCGCAGGGTTGGCCAGCGCCGTTCGCGCCCTTCGTCGACATGCACGACCTGGGCGACATGCTGGTCGAGGCGGGCTTTGCCGACCCGGTGATGGACCAGGAAGTGATCACGCTGAGCTGGCCGGACCCGTTGGCCTTGCTCGCCGAGTTGCGCGGCCTGGGCGGCAATGTCGACCCGGTGCGATACGCCGGCCTGCGCACGCCTCGCTGGCGCGACCGCCTGCTGCGGACACTGGCCGAAGGTGCCGCCAACGACGGGCGCCCGTCGCTGCAGGTCGAGCTGGTGTACGGCCACGCGTTCCGTCCACCGCCGCGGCCGCGGGTCGCTCGGAGCACGACGCTGCCGCTGGCCGACCTGCGCGCGATGTTGCGTTCGGATCGTTGATCCAGCGCAAGGCCCTGTTCGCGCTGGGCTAGAATCAGTGGCGAGTGATACTTGCCTGCTCGGCAATCGAGCAGCCGGTTCGCGCCCAATCCTTGTTTCGCCGATCGCCCCGCTGCAGCGTTTTCGCGTCCACGTCGATGTCCGTCACCATTGCTCCGCATTCCTGGGTTGCGCCAAACGGCGGGCGCCCGAATTCGGCATGGCGTTTCGGTCGCGAAATGGCGGCCGAGGGCGACGGTCCGGCGCGGACCACGTTGCAATGGGTGCTGGCGCGCAATTGTTCGATCACGCCGCGTCAGCTGGCGGCCGTGTACGGTGCGCTGTGGCTGATCTCGATGTTCATCTCGGTCGGCTTCTGGCTGCGCGGCGCCCCCATCGTGGGCGCTTTTGCGGGCCTCGAGTTGTTGCTCGTCGGCGCGGCGCTGCTGGTCTACGCGCGGCATGCTGGCGACCGCGAGGTGCTGACGTTGGCCGGGCAATCGCTGGCCGTCGAGCAGCGCCTGGGCACCCGTGTCGAGCGCGCGGATTTCCGTGCCGACTGGCTGTCGGTCGAGCCTGCCGCCGGGCAACGGTCGCTGGTGCAACTCTCCAGCCGCGGGCAGACGCTGCGTGTCGGCCGCTTCCTGCGGCCTGAATTGCGCGCCGCGTTCGCGCAGGAATTGCGGCGCGCCCTGCGCCGCGCCGGTGGTCCCGGAACAGGACAAGATTCGGAACTGAAGTGACGACGATGAAGAAGACGATCTCTCTTTGGCGACACCTGCCGCAAGCCGGTCTGGCGCTGGGCGTGATGCTCGCGTCCCAGGCCGCACGGGCGGTGAACGACCTGCCCGGCGGACCGGCGGTCAACCAGATCGATCTGGGGCCGCCGGCAAGCGGCATCGCGGAACAGATCCAGTCGCTGCACAACATCATGTTGATCATCTGCCTGGTGATCTTCGTGGCCGTGTTCGGGGTCATGTTCTATTCGATCCTCAGGCACCGCAAGTCGCTCGGCCACAAGGCGGCCAACTTCCACGAGAGCGTGACGGTCGAGATCGCGTGGACCGTGGTGCCGTTCATCATCGTCGTCTTCATGGGCGCGCTCGCGACGCGCACCGTGGTCGCGATGAAGGACACGACGAATGCCGATCTCACGATCAAGGCCACCGGCTACCAGTGGAAGTGGGGCTACGACTACCTGGACGGCGAAGGCGCGGGCATCAACTTCCTGTCGATGATCGACCTCAAGCAGCGCGAGCTGTCGAACGCCGGCACGCCGCAGGGCGACGACTACCTGCTCAAGGTCGACCACCCGCTGGTGGTGCCGGTCGACCGCAAGGTGCGCATCATCACCACCGCCGGCGACGTGATCCACGCCTTCGCGGTGCCGGCGCTCGGCGTCCAGCAGGACGCGATCCCCGGCTTCGTGCGCGACACCTGGTTCCGCGCCGACAAGGTCGGCATGTACTACGGCCAGTGCGACAAGCTGTGCGGCAAGGAACATGCGTACATGCCGATCAACGTCAAGGTCGTCAGCCAGGCCGACTACGCGGCATGGGTCGCTGCGCAGATGAAGCTGATGGCGGCCGCCGCCGACGACCCGAGCAAGGTCTGGCAGCTGGCCGACCTGGAGGCGCGCGGCGAGAAGGTCTACAGCACGAACTGCGCGGTCTGCCACCGGCCCGACGGCAAGGGTGGCGGTCCGATCAAGCCGTTGGATGGCAGTCCGGTCGTGCTCGACAAGAACGCCGCCGACCAGATCGCGGTCGTGCTCAACGGCCGCCCGGGCACGGCGATGCCGTCGTGGAAGGCGCTGTCCGACACCGACCTCGCTGCGGTGATCACGTTCACGAAGAACCATTGGAGCAACAGCACCGGCGCAATCGTGCAGCCGGCCGATGTCGTTGCCGCCCGCAAGTAAGCCCGAACCCGATATTGCCGAGAGAGAGGCCGCCCCCCATGAGCGCAGTTCTTGACCACCCCGGACATCACGTCGACGACCATGGCCACGGCCACCCGCACGGCTGGCGGCGCTGGCTGTTCGCGACGAACCACAAGGACATCGGCACGATGTACCTGTTGTTCGCGTTCACGATGTTCATCAGCGGCGGGATCATGGCCTTGCTGATCCGCGCCGAATTGTTCGAGCCCGGGCT
Source organism: uncultured beta proteobacterium (assembly GCA_963788635.1). Classification (GTDB taxonomy): domain Bacteria; phylum Pseudomonadota; class Gammaproteobacteria; order Burkholderiales; family Burkholderiaceae_C; genus Rubrivivax. The sequence continues at coordinate 307,564 of CAWBHE010000009.1, forward strand.
GCAGTTCATGAATCCCGAGTTCTTCAACCAGCTGACGACGATGCACGGGCTGGTGATGGTCTTCGGCGCGATCATGCCGGCCTTCGTCGGCTTCGCGAACTGGATGATCCCGATGCAGATCGGGGCATCGGACATGGCCTTCGCGCGCATGAACAACCTGAGCTTCTGGCTGATGATCCCGGCCGCCGCGATGCTCATGCTGACCTTCTTCATGCCCGGCGGCGCCCCGTCCACCGGGTGGACGCTGTACGCGCCGCTGACGCTGCAGATGGGGCCGTCGATGGACGTCGCGATCTTCGCGATCCACATCCTCGGCGCGAGCTCGATCATGGGTTCGATCAACATCATCGTCACGGTGCTGAACATGCGCGCACCGGGGATGAAGCTGATGCAGATGCCGCTGTTCTGCTGGACCTGGCTGATCACGGCCTTCCTGCTGATCGCGGTGATGCCGGTGCTCGCCGGCGCGGTGACGATGACGCTCACCGACCGCCACTTCGGCACCAGCTTCTTCAACCCGGCCGGCGGCGGTGACCCGGTGATGTACCAGCACATCTTCTGGTTCTTCGGCCACCCCGAGGTCTACATCATGATCCTGCCCGCGTTCGGGATCATCAGCGCCATCGTCCCGGCATTCGCACGCAAGCGGCTGTTCGGCTACGCGTCGATGGTCTACGCGACCGCGTCGATCGCGATCCTGTCGTTCATCGTCTGGGCGCACCACATGTTCACGTCGGGCATGCCGGTGACGGGCCAGCTGTTCTTCATGTACGCGACGATGCTGATCGCGGTGCCCACCGGCGTGAAGATCTTCAACTGGGTCGCGACGATGTGGAGGGGCTCGATGACCTTCGAGACCCCGATGCTGTGGGCGATCGGCTTCATCTTCGTGTTCACGATGGGTGGCTTCACCGGCCTGATCCTGGCGATGGCGCCGATCGACATCCAGATCCACGACACCTACTACGTCGTCGCGCATTTCCACTACGTGCTGGTCGCCGGCTCGCTCTACGCGATGTTCGCCGGCGTCTACTACTGGGGCCCGAAGTGGACCGGCGTGATGTACTCCGAGACGCGCGGCAAGATCCACTTCTGGCTGTCGCTGATCTTCTTCAACGTCACCTTCTTCCCGATGCACTTCCTCGGTCTGGCCGGCATGCCGCGTCGCTATGCCGACTACCCGATGCAGTTCGCCGACTTCAACGCGATCGCGTCGATCGGCGCCTTCGGCTTCGGCCTGACGCAGGTCTACTTCTTCTTCTTCGTCGTGCTGCCGATGATGCGCGGCAAGGGCGCGCCGGCGCCGCAGAAGCCCTGGGAAGGCGCCGAAGGCCTGGAGTGGGAGCTGCCGTCGCCGGCGCCGTTCCACACCTTCGAGACGCCGCCCAAGCTGGACGCCACGGCGACCCGCGTGATCGGCTGATCGGGCGTTCGGCATGCACAGCGAGCATCAGCGCAAGGCGAACCTGCGGCTGGGGTTGATCCTCGCCGCGGTGGCGGCCGCCGTGGCGCTGACTTTCGTGCTCAAGGTCTGGTGGGTCGGGCCGTGAACCCGCCGCGCCGCAGCTTCCTGCGGATCGACAACCGGCGCATGCTGGGCAAGCTGCTGGTGATGGTGCTGGTGATGTTCGGCTTCGGCTACGCGCTGGTGCCGATGTACCGGACCATCTGCACCGCGCTCGGCATCAACGTGCTGACCGTCTCGAGCGACCGTGCGGCGAGCTGGTCGGGCAGCGAAACGGTGGCGAACACGCAGGTCGACGCGACGCGCACGGTGACCGTGATCTTCGACGCCAACGCGCACGGGCCGTGGGCCTTCAAGCCCGAGACGCGCTCGGTGAAGATCCATCCGGGCCAGGTGACGACGGTGATGTACGACTTCAGGAACACCCTGAACCGCCCCGTCAACGTGCAGGCGATCCCGAGCTACGCGCCCATGCAGGCGGCGGCGCACTTCACCAAGCTCCAGTGCTTCTGCTTCAGCCAGCACGCGCTGGCGCCGGGCGAGTCCAAGCGCTGGCCGGTGGTGTTCGTGGTCGACCCCAAGCTGCCGCGCGACGTGAGCACGATCACCTTGTCCTACACGTTTTTCGAGGTCGGCGTGTCGACCCCGATGCCGCCGGCGGGGCCAGACGCATGAGCGGCTCCGGTCGGCCCGCGCCGGGTCGCGGCTCGTTGCTGCAGACCTTTCGTGCCGTCGCTTGGTCCTTCTTCGGCATTCGCCGCTCGAAAGACTACGAGCGTGACGTGAGCCGGCTCAACCCGGTGCATGTCGTCATCGCGGGCATCATCGGGGCGCTGATATTTATCGTGGCGCTGGTGCTGGTCGTTCAATGGGTCGTGAGCAGCGGCGTCGCCGGCTGAGACCCGCAGTTTTGTCGTTTTTCGGATTTTCGGTTCGAGGAGTCAATTGAAGATGTCGGCCACAACGCCCGCGGGGGGCACCCCGTACTACTACGTTCCAACGCCGTCGCGCTACCCGGTCCAGGTGGCGTTCGGCATGCTGCTGGTCATCTTCGGCGCTGCCGAGTGGATCAACGGCGCCGGCTGGGCGGCCTACGTGCTGCTGGCCGGCGTCGCGATCTGGCTCGCGACGCTGTTCCAGTGGTTCCGCGAGGCGGTGCGCGAGAGCGAAGGCGGTCTGTATTCGCAGCGCATCGATGTCTCGTTCCGCTGGAGCATGAGCTGGTTCATCTTCTCCGAGGTGATGTTCTTCGGCGCCTTCTTCGCCGCGCTGTACTGGGCCCGCGTGCATTCGGTGCCCAACCTCGGCGATCTGGACAACCAGGTGCTGTGGCCCAGCTTCAAGGCCATCTGGCCGGCCGTGGGCGTGGCTTCGACGGCGTCGCCGGCGGGCACCATCGATCCCTTCACGCCGGTGGGTCCGTGGCCGCTGCCGACGGTCAACACCGCGTTGCTGCTGACCTCGGGCGTCACGTTGACGATCGCGCACCATTCGCTGCTCGCCGGCAAGCGTGCGCGCACCATCGCCTGGATGTGGCTGACCGTCGCGCTCGGCGTGACCTTCCTGTGCGTTCAGGGCTACGAGTACCACCACGCGTACACCGAACTGAACCTGAAGCTCAGCTCGGGCATCTACGGTTCGACCTTCTTCATGCTGACCGGCTTCCACGGTTTCCACGTGTTCATCGGCATGCTGATGCTGACCTTCATCACGCTGCGCCTGATGAAGGGTCATTTCACGCCCGAAAGCCACTTCGGCTTCGAAGGAGCCGCCTGGTACTGGCACTTCGTCGACGTGGTCTGGCTCGGGCTGTACATCCTGGTCTATTGGCTTTAGGCCTCGGGCCGGCATTCCATGCCTGATACCGAGGGCGCCTGCGGGCGCCCTCTTCGTTGCCCCGCTCAGGAACCGATCGGCAATCCCTGGGGTCGCACCCAGCCCAGGTGCCAACTCAGCAAGATGAACAGAAAAAGCGCCACCGACAGCCCGACGCGCACCGCGAGCGCGCGCGCCATGCGGCTGTTGCGCTGCTCCGTCTTGTCGCCCTTGCGCAGCATGAACAGCCCGGCGCTTCCCAGCGCGACCAGAATCCCGACCAGCATGACGACGATGACGACCTTCATCGGCGCACTGTATTCGATTCACCGCCGGACATGGCACTGAGCGGTCGATCCCTCGTCGTGCTGGTGGCCGCGTTGCTGGGCGGCGGCCTGACCGCGCGCCTGGGCGTCTGGCAGCTCGATCGCGCCGCGCAGAAGACCGCGCTGCAGCAGACGCTGGACCAGCGCCAGAGCCTGCCCCCCTTGCCTGCGTCCGCGCTCGCCACCCAGAGCGCGCAGGTCGCGGCGCAGCAAGACCGCGCGATCGTCGTCCCAGGACGCTGGCTGGCCGACCACACCGTCTACCTGGACAACCGACAGATGGACTCGCGCGAGGGCTTCTACGTCGTGACGCCGCTGTTGCTGGCGGACGGCAGCGCGGTCGTCGTGCAGCGCGGCTGGTTGCCGCGCAATTTCCTGGACCGCACCCAGGTGTCGGGGCCGGCGCTGCCTCCAGGTCCGGTCCAGGTGGCCGGCCGCATCGCCCCCCCGCCGGGGCGGTTGTACGACTTCGGCGGCGCGGCGACCGGGCCGATCCGGCAGAATCTGGACCTCGGGGCCTATGCAGCCGAAATCGGGCATTCGCTGCGCCCCTTGTCCATCGTTCAGCAGGACGGCCCGCTGACCGCGCCCGACGGCTTGCTCCGCCACTGGCCGCACCCCGCGGCCGATGTCCAGCGCAATTACGGCTATGCCTTCCAGTGGTTCGCGATGGCCACGCTCATTCTGGGTCTGTATGTCTGGTTCCAACTCATCCGCCCACGAATCCGCCGCTGAAGCGCTGCACCTCACGGTGCACAGCATGCCGCGGCCCGACGTCGACGCGCGCCGCACCCGGCGCGCCCGGCTGACGATGCTGCTCGTGCTGCTGGTCTGCGCGGCGCCGGTGGTCGCGTCGTACTTCACCTACTTCGTGATCCGGCCCCAGGGGCGCACGAACTACGGCACGCTGATCACGCCGACCCGATCGATACCCGCCGACCTGGGTCTGCGCACGCTCGCCGGCCAGCCGGTGGACAGCGCGTCGCTGAAGGGCCAGTGGCTGCTGATGGTGGTCGGCCCGTCGACCTGCGACGCGGCCTGCGACCGGCGCCTGTTCATGCAGCGCCAGCTGCGCGAAATGCTGGGCAAGGACAGTGGCCGGCTCGACAAGGTCTGGCTGATCACCGACGGCCGCCAGCCCGCCCCCGCGCTGCTCGCGGCTGCCCAGGCCGCACCGGCGCTGCGCATCTTCCACGCCGACGCGACCGTCGTTGCACGCTGGCTCGCGCCGGCCGCGGGTCACGCGCTCGCCGGACCACCTGTACCTCGTCGACCCGATGGGCGAATGGATGATGCGCATGCCGGCCGAGCCCGATCCGGCGCGCGTGAAGCGCGACCTCGAGCGCCTGATGCGCGCCTCGGCCTCCTGGGACCAGCCGGGGCGCTGACCCCGCGAGCATGGACCTCACCGCGTTCGCCCGCCTCGCGCTGCTCGCGCTGGTCATCGCGCTGCTGCCGCTGTCCTGGGTCTGGCTGCGCCGGCGCGGCGCCGACCTGCCCACCCGGCTGGCGGCATTGACCGCGCTCGCGCTGTTCCTCACCTTCGACCTGACCGTGTTCGGCGCCTTCACGCGCCTGTCCGATTCCGGCCTGGGCTGCCCGGACTGGCCCGGGCTGCTACGGCTCGGCCAGCCCGCTCGGCGCGCACGCCGAGATCCACGCCGCGCAGGCCGCGCTGCCGGGCGGGCCGGTGAGCTGGTCCAAGGCCTGGATCGAGATGATCCACCGCTACCTCGCGATGACGGTCGGCGTGCTGATCGTCGTGCTCACGCTGACGAGTTGGCTCGAGCGCCGGCGGCTGCCGTTCTCGCCCTGGTGGCCGACGCTGACGCTGGTCTGGATCTTGGTCCAGGGGCTGTTCGGCAAGTACACCGTGACGCTCAAGCTGTACCCGGCGATCGTCACCGCGCACCTGCTGGGCGGCATGTTTCTGCTCGCACTGCTGGCCGTCCAGCACGCGGCTTTTCGCCGCCAGCCGCTGACGATGGCGGCGCCGCTGCGCCGGCTGGCCGTCGTCGCGCTGGGCACGCTGGTCGCGCAGATCGCGCTCGGCGGCTGGGTCAGCACCAACTACGCGGTGCTGGCCTGCGACGACTTCCCGCAGTGCAACGCGCAGTGGTGGCCGGCGATGGATTTCGGCCAGGGCTTCACGCTGCTGCGCGAACTCGGCCGCGCCGGCGCTGGCGGCGCGCTGCCGGCCGCCGCGCTGGTCGCGATCCACATGGCGCACCGGCTGTTCGCCGCCGTGGCGGCGTCGGTGCTGCTCGTGCTGGCGTGGCGGCTGCTGCGCGAGCCGGCGCTGCGCCGCTTCGGCCTCGGGCTGGCGGCGCTGGTCGTCGCGCAAGTGGCGAGCGGCATCTCCAACGTCGTGCTCGGCTGGCCGCTTGCCGCCGCGCTGGCCCACTCGGCCGGGGCCGGCGGTTTCGTGCTCCTGTTGACGCTGCTGATCGCGCGCACGGCGCCGCAGGCCGCGGCCCGCCGGCGGCTGCGGCCGGCGGTGGCGGCTGCCTAGAATCGAAGACCGCATGAGCCAGACCCTCGCCGCCCCCACGTCGACCACCTCCAAGGCGGCGCAGTTCTATGCGCTGACCAAGCCGCGCGTCGTTCAGCTGATCGTCTTCTGCGCTTTGATCGGCATGCTGCTCGCACAGCCCGGGCTGCCGGACTGGTCGCTCGCCGGCGCGGCCGTGCTCGGCATCTGGCTCGTCGCCAGTGCGGCTGCGGCGTTCAATTGCCTGGTCGAGCAGCAGATCGACCGCCGCATGGCGCGCACCGCGTGGCGGCCGAACGCAAAGGGCGAGCTGAGCAACCTGCAGACGCTGGTCTTCTCGGCCCTGCTGTGCAGCGCCGGCAGCGCGGTGCTCTACCTCTGGGTCAACCCGCTGACGATGTGGCTGACCTTCGCCACCTTCGTCGGCTACGCGGTCATCTACACCGTGGTGCTCAAGCCGCTGACGCCGCAGAACATCGTGATCGGCGGCGCGTCGGGGGCGATGCCGCCGGTGCTGGGTTGGGCGGCGATGACGCGGTCACGTCGGCCCGGAAGCGCTGATGCTGTGCCTGATCATCTTCCTGTGGACGCCGCCGCACTTCTGGGCGTTGGCGCTGTACCGCGCCGAGGACTACCGGCGTTCGGGCCTGCCGATGCTGCCGATCACCCACGGGCCGGAGTTCACGCGCCTGCAGGTGCTGCTCTACACGCTGGTGCTGTTCGCCGCGACGCTGCTGCCGTTCACCTACCGGATGAGCGGCTGGATCTACCTGGCGGCGGCGGTCGTGCTCGGCGGCTGGTTCATCGCGCTGGCGTTCCGCCTGTGGCGCGAGTACAGCGACGCGCTGGCGCGGCGCACCTTCCGTTTCTCGATCTGGCATCTGTCGCTGCTGTTCGCGGCACTGCTGGTGGACCATTACCTGAGCCCATGGCTAAGCTCTCTCGCCGTCTGATCCTGGTCGCGGCGCTGGTCGCGCCGCTGCTGCTCGCCGCCTGCAACCGGGCGGCCGACGCGCCGCCGGCGGCGTCGTTCAAGGCGATCGACATCACCGGCGCCGACTACGCGAACCGGCTCGACCTGCCCGACACCGACGGCCGCATGCGCCACCTGTCCGACTTCAAGGGCAAGGTCACGGTCGTCTTCTTCGGCTACACGCAGTGCCCCGACGTCTGCCCGACGACGATGGCTCGAACTCGCGCAGGCGAAGAAGGCGCTCGGCGCCGACGGCGCGAAGGTGCAGGGGTCTTCGTCACGGTCGACCCCGAGCGCGACACGCCGGCGGTGCTGAAGGCCTATGTCGCCAATTTCAGCCCGGATTTCATCGCGTTGCGCGGCACGCCCGAGCAGGTCAAGGTGGCGGCGAAGGACTTCAAGGTCTTCTACAGCCAAGGTGCCCGGCGCCACGCCGGACAGCTACACGATCGACCACACCGCGGGCTCGTACGTCTTCGACACGAAGGGCCGGGTCCGGCTCTTCACGCGCTACGGCAGCGGCGTCGACGCCCTGACCAGCGACCTGAAGACGCTGCTCGCCGCAAAGCCCTGAGGCACACGCAAAAGCCCCGAGGCCACGACGGACCCCGTCAGACGGCTTCCAGCGCCTTGCGCATCTTCTTCATCGCCGCGACCTCGATCTGGCGGATGCGTTCGGCGCTGACGCCGTAGACCGCGGCCAGGTCGTGCAGCGTCATGCCGCCGCTGGCGTCGTCGTTGACCTTCAGCCAGCGCTCCTCGACGATGCGCCGGCTGCGCGCGTCCAGCGCGTCCAATGCGTGCCCGATGCCGTCGCCGGACAGCCAGTCGCGGTGGCGCGCCTCGAGGCGTGGGTGGGCTCGGCGGAGTCGTCGGCCAGGTAGGCGATCGGCGCGAAGCTCTCCTCGCCGTCGTCGTTCTGCGGCTCCAGGGCCACGTCGCCGCCGGACAGCCGCGTCTCCATCTCGACGACTTCATCGGGTTTGACGTTCAGCGCGCGCGCGACGGAAGCCACCTCGGCCGGGGTCAAGGTGTTGCGGTGGGTATCGGCGTCGCCCGCCTCGCCCTTGAAGCCCTGCTTCATCGAGCGCAGGTTGAAGAACAGCTTGCGCTGCGCCTTGGTGGTGGCGACCTTCACCATGCGCCAGTTCTTCAGGATGTATTCGTGGATCTCGGCGCGGATCCAGTGCAGCGCATAGCTCACCAGGCGCACACCCTGCTCGGGGTCGAAGCGCTTGACGGCCTTCATCAGGCCGACGTTGCCTTCCTGGATCAGATCGCCTTGCGGCAGGCCATAGCCCAGGTACTGGCGCGAGACCGAAACGACCAACCGCAGGTGCGACATCACCAGCCGGCCGGCGGCTTCGAGATCGCCGTTCTTCTGCAGTCTCTCGGCCAGCGACACCTCTTCCTGCGCGGTCAGCATCGGCAGCCGGTTCACGGCCGTGATGTAGGCGTCCAGGCTACCGATCGATGGCAGCACCGACCAGGGGTCGCGCACCGAAAGGGTAGATGTTGCAGCAGTGTTCATAGCTTCTTCAGATCGAAATCCTGGAACCAAGTTCCCAAATATTAGCACTCAAAGACGTCGAGTGCTAAGCGCCGGTGCAATGCAAGTGAGTGTGCGCACGCATATTCTATAAACCCCAACGCGTCTCGATCGATCCCAGCGCTTCGTCCAGCGTCTGCAGGAAGCGCGGGATGTCCACCGGCTTGGTCACGTAATGCGCCGCGCCCAGCGTCAGCGCTTCCTGCATGCGCGCGCTGGTCGCGTCGGCCGAGACCACGATCACCGGGATGTCGCCGACCTCGTCGTCGTTCTTCAGGTGGCGCAGCAACTCCAGGCCGCTGATGTCGGGCAGCTGCATGTCCAGCAGCACCAGGTCCGGCCGTCGTCGGCGGATGGCCGACAGCCCGTCCAGCCCGATCGTCGACACCGCCAGCTCGACCTGCGGTCGCTGCGCAAGGATGGCGCGCATGATCTCGACGTTGGTCTCGTTGTCCTCGATGTAGTGCACCCGGCGCTGTCGGTAGGCTGACCCGGCCGCGGGTTCGGCTCCCGCCGCCGCACCGGGCTGCGGCTCGGCGCGGGGCAGGCGCAGCGTGAACACCGAGCCCTGGCCGGCGACGCTCGTCGCGTCCAGCGTGCCGCCCATCAGCTCGGCCAGGCGGCGGCTGATGACGAGCCCGATGCCGGTGCCTTCGATGCCGCTGCTCTCGCGCCCGAGCCGGTTGTAGGGTTGGAACAGCGCGCCCAGTTGCTTGGCGGTCATGCCCAGGCCGCCGTCGCGCACCGCGATCTCCACCCGGCCGTCGGCGCCCAGGCGGCTGGTGACCTCCACCGAGCCGCCGGCACGGTTGTACTTGACGGCGTTCGACAGCAGGTTGGTGAGCACCTGCTTGACGCGGGTCTCGTCGCCCAGCACCGTCGTGGCCTGCGGCGACAGCGTCTCGTGCAGTTCCACCCCGCGCTGGCCGGCCGCGTTGGCCACCATCGACAGCGCCGCCGCGATCAGCGGCTGCAGATCCAGCGGGCGCAGCGCCAGCTGCACGGCACCGGCCTCGACGCGCGCCAGATCCAGCGTGTCGTTGATCATCTCCAGCAGGTGCCAGCCGGCGCGCTGGATCTGTTGCACCCACGCGCGCTGGTGTTCGACCAGCGCCGGCTCGCGGTCCAGCCCGAGCAGCTGGGCAAAGCCGATCATCGCGTTCAACGGGGTGCGCAACTCGTGGCTCATGCGCGAGACGAACTCGCTCTTGGCCCGGTTCGCGGCCTCGGCGCGGTCGAGCGCGCGTTCGGATTCCTCCAGCCGCAGGTGTTCGGTGATGTCCTCGGCCACGCCGGCCAGGCGCAGCGGCCGGCCGTGCGCATCGCGCAGCACGGTCAGGTGGGCGCGCACCCAGAGCACCTGGTGGTCGGCACGCAGCAGCCGCATCTGGCGCCGGCTGATCTCGATCCGGCCGCCGAGCAGGTCGGCCAGCTGGTGTCGGTTCTCGGTGTGCTCGTCGGGATGACTGATGTCGGCGAACGACGAACCGAGCAACTGCGACGCCGGCCGGCCCAGCATCTCGCACAGCCGCGGGTTGGTCTCGACGATGCGGCCTTCGACGTCGAGGAACATCACGCCGATCGGCATGTTGTCCAGGATGCTGCGCAGCCGGGCCTCGCTGTCGCGCAAGGCGCTCTCGGCGTGGCTTCGCTCCCGGACCTCGCGCTGGAGCTCGGCGGTTCGTTCGTCGACGGCCAGTTCGATGCGCCGGGCACGCCCGGTCACGGTGAGCAGCAACGCGCCGAGCATCGCGGCCGCGGCCATCCCTGCGACCGAGAACAGCCAGGCGTTGGGCTGCGGCCCGCCGAGCACCTGGTTCGGTGCCGCGTACACGCGCAGCTCGAGCCGGCGGCCCGCGAAATCCAGCGTGCGGCGGCGGTCGAAGCCGCTGTGCGGCGCGGCCTCGCAGCCCGGCGGTCCGGCCAGGCGCGGCCGCGGCGCGCCCGGCGCCGCGTCGAGCAGGCACCAGCGCAGGCGCTGGCCGGGCTGGCCAGCCCGGCCAGCAGCCGCTCGGCGCGCACGGTCACGAACAACACCCCGCGAAACGCGGCATCTCGTTCGGCCGCGGTCGCCGGCTGCCCGTCGTAGACCGCCTGGTAGATCACGACGCCGGTCTCGTCGCCGGTGGACTGGGTGAGCCCGAAGCCCTGGGTGGCGGCCGGCAGGCCGCTCGCGCGAGCGCGCTGGATGGCTTCGCGCGCCGCAGGGACCGACAAGGCATCGACACCCAGCGCGTTGGCGTTGCCGGCCATCGGCTCGATCAGCCGGATCGCCACCACCTCGCCGCCGGTCGCGGTGGCGGTGTCGCGCTCGAAGATCCGGTAGCCGGCCAGGCCGTCGGCGCGCGCCTCGGCCTCGAAGGCCGGCACCCGGCTGCGCGCCACGCGGGCGCTGAAGCCTACTGCCTGCAACTCGAACGGCTGCGCCAGCCACCAGCGCGCCGCCGCATGCAGCGACGCCCGGTCCAGTCCGCCGGCGGCGAGGTACGCGCTGTTCAGCGCCTGCAGCGCCAGCATCGGCTGGCGCAGTCGCGTGTCGGTCTCGGCCCCGAGGTGCTGGGCGTCGCGGTCGAAGGCGGCCCTCAGGCGCTCTTCGTCCCAGCGGCTGACGACCAGCGTGGCGGCAGCGAGCAGCAGGGTCGCCGCCAGCAGTGGCAGCGCCACCGTGCGCCGGCGCGGCACCCAGGCCGCGCGCGGCCGACCGATCAGCGTGAGCGTCAGCGGGGCGCCGATGAGCACGCCCAGCGCGTCGCCGATCCACCAGGTGCCCCAGGTGGCCGCGACCTGGCTGCGGTCGATCGCCCCGGTGGCCAGCAGCGCGGCGCTCGCCAGGCTGGGGTTCACCGTGCAGGCCAGCAAGGCGCCGAGGACGCCGCTCTTCAGGATGTCGCGCGGCTCCGCCAGCACCAGCGGCTGCGTCACGTGGCGCTTCACGAGCCAGGCGCCCAGCCCGGCCTGCCAGGCCGCGCCGAGGGCGATCGCGCCCGGCAGCAGCAGCGCGGCGGTGCCGTCGATCTGACCGCGCGACGCGTTCAGCACCACGTTGACGAGAAAGGCGCCGAGCGCCGCGCCGGCCCAGGCCGCGCGGCCGTAGACCAGCACCGCCGCCAGCGCGATGCCGGCCGACGGGTACAGCGGCGACGCGAAGCCCGGCGGCACCGCCAGCGTCAGCGCCAGCCAGCCGACCACCGCGTAGCCCAGCGCGGTGACGACGATCACGCGCCAGGCAGCCTCCGGCGGGCCGGCCTCGGTGCCGTGGTTGCGATCGGCGCTCGGGTTCATCGCTCGACTCTAGCGCCGGCGCCGCGGCGGCGCGACGCCGCGCTTACACCCTTACACGTTGAACAGGAAGTTCATGACGTCGCCGTCGCGCACGACGTATTCCTTGCCTTCGGCGCGCATCTTGCCGGCGTCCTTCGCGCCCTGTTCGCCCTTGAAGGCGACGAAGTCCTCGTAGGCGATGGTCTGGGCGCGGATGAAACCGCGCTCGAAGTCGGTGTGGATCACGCCGGCCGCCTGCGGCGCGGTGTCGCCGACGTGGATCGTCCAGGCGCGCACCTCCTTCACGCCGGCGGTGAAGTAGGTCTGCAGCCCGAGCAGCGAGAACGCGGCGCGGATGAGCCGGTTCAGCCCGGGTTCGTCCTGCCCCATTTCCTGCAGGAACATTGCCTTGTCCTCGTCGCCCATGTCGGCGAGTTCGGCCTCGGTCTTGGCGCAGATCGCGACCACCGGCGCGTTCTGCTTCGCGGCGTACTCGCGCAGCCGGTCGAGGTAGGGGTTGTTCTCGAAGCCGGTCTCGGAGACGTTGCCGACGAACATCGCCGGCTTGGCGGTGATCAGGCACAGCGGCTTCAGGATCACCAGCTCTTCCTTGCTGAAATCGATGCCGCGCACCGGCTGCGCCTGGTCGAGCGCGGCCTGGCACTTCTCCAGCACCTTGACCAGCGCCGCGGCCTCCTTGTCGTTGCCCGAGCGCGCCGCCTTCACGTAGCGGTGCAGGCTCTTCTCGACCGTGCCCAGGTCGGCCAGGCAGAGCTCGGTCTGGATGACCTCGATGTCGCTGATCGGGTCGACCTTGCCGGCGACGTGGATCACGTTGTCGTCCTCGAAGCAGCGCACCACGTTGACGATCGCGTCGGTCTCGCGGATGTGGCTGAGGAACTGGTTGCCCAGGCCTTCGCCCTTGCTCGCGCCGGCCACCAGCCCGGCGATGTCGACGAACTCGACGATCGCCGGCACCACGCGCTCGGGTCGCACGATGGCCGACAGCGCGTCGAGGCGCGGATCCGGCAGTTCGACGATGCCGACGTTGGGCTCGATCGTGCAGAACGGGTAGTTCTCGGCCGCGATGCCGGCCTGGGTGAGGGCGTTGAAGAGGGTGGACTTGCCGACATTGGGCAGGCCCACGATGCCGCACTTGAGGCTCATGGCAGGACGCTTTCGGGGTGGGAACGAGGGAGGCCGCGCGGGCGAGGGAGGCGCGATTTTCCTACACTCGCGCCAATGAACCCGAAGCACCTGACCCTGCACCCGCACGCCAAGGACCTCGGCGGCGGCTTCGTCGTGCGCCGCTTGCTGCCGGCCGCGGCGCGCCAGGCGGTCGGGCCGTTCCTCTTCTTCGACCATTTCGGGCCGATCACCGCGCAGCCGTCCGACCAGCACGACGTGCGCGCGCACCCGCACATCGGCCTGGCGACCGTGACCTACCTCTTCGAAGGCGCGATGCTGCACCGCGACTCGACCGGCGTCGTCCAGCGCATCGAACCAGGCGCGATCAACTGGATGACCGCCGGCCGCGGCATCGTCCATTCCGAGCGCACGCCCGACGACCTGCGCGGCGTCGTCCGGCGCAGCCACGGCCTGCAGCTGTGGGCGGCGCTGCCCGCGGCGGACGAGGAGATCGAGCCCTCGTTCGCGCACACGCCGGCATCTCTGATTCCGGCGGCCGAGGTCGGCGGCGCCCGGGTGCGCGTGCTGATCGGCAGCGCCTTCGGCATGGACTCGCCGGTCGTGACGCGCTCGCCGACGCTGTATCTGGACATCGCGCTCGCCGCCGGCGACGCCTTTCCGCTGCCGCTCGCCGCCGAGCGTGCGGTCTACGGCGTCGACGGCGGCTTCGAGATCGACGGCGCTCCGGTGCCGGCGCAGACGATGGTCGTGCTGCCCGAAGGCGAGGAGCCGATGATCTCGGCCAGCGCCGACGCGCGCGTGGTGCTGATCGGCGGCGAGCCGCTCGGCCACCGCTTCCTCTACTGGAACTTCGTTTCCAGCCGCAAGGAGCGCATCGCGCAGGCCGCCGACGACTGGGCCGCGCAGCGATTCGCGCCGGTGCCGGGCGAGACCGAATTCATCCCGCTGCCCGAGAGCGGCGGCCGTTCTTTCTAGCTAGAAGTTCAAGCTCGCGGTCGTGCGCTGCCCGACGCACAGCATCCGGTCGACGCCTTCGAGCAGCACCGCGTTCATGCCGAAGGTGATGCCGCCCTTCATGCGCGGGTCGGCGCGAAAGCCGGCCAGCGTGTCGCCGGGCTCGACGCCTTGTTCGCCGCGTGGCCGGGTCGACGCTAGGGATCGTGCAGCGCACGCAGGGCTTGACGAGCTTGAGCCGCACCGGCCCGTCGTCGGTGGCGATCGTGATCTCGTCGAGGTGGTCTTCGTCGAAGGGCTGCAACCCGTCGAGCACCAGGTTCGGGCGGAAGCGTTCCATGCCCACCGCCGCCACGCCGCGCGCGGCCAGCCGAGCGTTCAGCTCGGCCAGCGACGCGGTGCTCGCCACGAGCAGCGGAAAACCGTCGGCGAAGGCGTTCTCGGCCTCGACCTCACCCGTCCAGGCGCGGTCGGACAGGCGCTTCTGCTCGGGATCGAAGCGCACCAACCGCGCCGGGCGGCCGAGGAAGTCGCTGAACCATTGCGCGGCCAGCGCTCCCATGTCGTAGGCCTTGACCTCGTCCGCCCAGACGCGGGCGCGCGTGGCCGCCTCGACGTGGTCGAGTGCGACGTGCAGCGCCAGCATGCCCGGCGCGCGCAGCACCATCTCGTGCTGCTTGAGGGTCGGGACGATCAGCGCCAGGCGCGGCAGGTCGCGCTGGGTCAGCATCACGCCGGCGGCGTCGACGACCATCCAGGCGCGGTCGAACTCGAGGCCGGTCTCGATGACCAGCGCGTCGGGCACCGCGACGCCGGCGCAGGACTTGATCGGGTGCACGAAAAGGGCTGAGACGCTGCAGGCGAGTTCGCTCATGGCGGGCGGGTGAAGGGTCAACGGCGACCCGCGCGATTGTGCCGCCCCCCGCTCCCTACAATCGGCTCCCATGCCCAGCTTCGACATCCTCGTGCGCGGCGCCGGCGCCGTGGGCTTGTCGGCAGCACTGGCGCTGGCCCGCCAGGGCCACCGCGTGGCCCTGCTCGGCGCACCGGCGTCGAACGCGGGGCCGGACGTGCGCGCCTATGCGCTGAATGCCGCCTCGGTGGGGCTGCTCCAGTCGCTGAAGGTCTGGGACGCGCTGCCCGAGGACGCGCGCACGCCGGTGCACGACATGCGCATCGAGGGCGACGCGCCCGGCGCCGCGCTCGACTTTTCGGCCTGGGCGCAGGGTGCCGACGCGCTGGCCTGGATCGTCGACGCCGCCGAACTGGAGGCGGGGCTGCGCGCCGCGGCCCGTTTCGCGCCGCACCTGAGCGAAGTCGAGCGCGAGGTCGAGGCCCCGCTCGTCGTGCTCGCCGAGGGCAAGGCCTCGGCCACGCGCGAGCGTCTGGGCGTGCGCATGCCGCTGCAGCGCTACGGCCAGCGCGCGGTGGCGGCGCGGCTGATCGCCGACGAGGCGCATGGCGGCCTGGCGCGGCAGTGGTTCCGCAGCCCCGACGTGCTCGCGCTGCTGCCTTTCGACCGGCCGCGCGCCGGCCATGGCTACGGACTGGTCTGGTCGCTGCCCGAGGCGCGCGCCGACGCGCTGATGGCCTTGCCGCCGGGCGAGTTCGAGACCGCGCTGATGGACGCCACCGGCAGCGCGGTCGGTCCGCTGGCGCTCGCCAGCGAGCGCGCCGCGTGGCCGCTCGCGCTGGCGCGCGCCGAACGCGTCTGCGGCCCGGGCTGGGTCCTCGTCGGCGACGCCGCGCACGTGGTGCATCCCCTTTCCGGCCAGGGCCTGAACCTCGGCCTGGCCGACGTCGCGGCGCTGGCCCGCGTGGTCGGCGCGCGCGAGCCGTGGCGCGGCCTGGGCGACGAGCGGCTGCTGCGTCGCTACGCGCGCGAGCGTGACCTGGCCACGCGCGCGATGGGCGGCTTCACCGACGCCTTGCTCCACCTCTTTGCCAGCCCTCAGCCGCTGTTGCGGGAAATCCGCAACCGGGGTCTGACGCTCGTCAACCACCTCCCGCCCGTCAAGCGCTTGCTCACCGCGCACGCGATCGACGGCTGAACCCCACCGGACCTCCATGATGAAAACGACGCTGACCGTTCTTGCCGCCGGGCTGCTCGCCTGCACCTCGCTGTTCGCCCAGGAAGCGGCGATCCGCAAGAGCCTGGCCGAGCACATCCCGAACTTCCCGAAGATCGACGAGGTGCGGCCGACGCCGATCCCGGGCATCTACGAGGTGCGCTTCGCCGGCAGCGAGATCATCTACACCGACGCCAAGGCCGACCACCTGCTGCAGGGCTCGCTGATCGACGTGAAGACGATGACCAACCTCACCGAGGCGCGCCAGGACCAGCTCTCGGCGGTGGATTTCTCGGCCCTGCAGCTGAAGGACGCCATCGCCGTCAAGCAGGGCAGCGGCGCGCGCAAGATGGCGGTCTTCGTCGATCCGAACTGCCCGTACTGCAAGCGCTTCGAGCGCGACATGACGACCGTCAAGGACGTCACCGTGTACACCTTCCTGATGCCGATCCTGGGCCCCGACTCGAGCGTCAAGGCGCACGACATCTGGTGTTCGAAGGACGCTGCCAAGGCCTGGCGCGACTGGATGCTCGACAGCGTCGCGCCGCCCAAGACGGCTGGCAAGTGCGACGACGGCGCGCTCGAGCGCAACATCGCCTTCGGCCAGAAGTACCGCATCACCGGCACGCCGACGATCTTCTTCGAGAACGGCACGCGCAAGCCGGGCGCGATCCCGGCGGCCGCGGTCGAGAAGCTGCTCGCCGCTGCGGCGAAGAAGTCCTGAGGGCCTGTGAAGGCAAGAGCCGCCGCGTGCGGTGAGGCTTCAGCGTCGCGATGAACGCCGCGCAGTCCCCTGCCGCGGTCGCGCTGCGCCTGGGCTACGCCGGACTCGTGCCCTTTGTCGCCGGCGCGGCGCTGGTCTGGCTGGTGCGCCCCGACGTCCACCCCTACGTCGCGCTCGGGTTGTCGGCGTACGCCGCGGTGATCGTCTCGTTCCTCGGCGGCGTCCACTGGGGTATCGCATTCCGCGAGAGCGCGCCGGAGCCGGCCCTGTTCGTCTGGGGCGTGCTGCCGTCCCTGGTGGCCTGGATCGCGGTGCTGATGCCGGCCGGCGCCGGGCTCGTGATCCTCGGCGCGATGCTCGTCGCCGGTTACCTGGTCGACCGGCGCGTCTACCCGCGCCACGGGCTGTCGGGCTGGCTGACGCTGCGCTTCCGGCTCAGCGCGGTCGCGGCGCTGTGCTGCTTCCTCGCCGCCGCGGGCAGCTGAGCGGCTGAGCATGTCGCGGCGCCGGCTCGCCGCGCTGGCCTTGGTGGCCGTCGTCGCCGTGCTGCACCTGTGGCTGGCCGATGACGTGCTGGATTCGCGTCTGGGCGTCGGCGCGCGCCTGCCGCCGCGAATCGAGGTCACCTTCGTGCACCTGCTGGCGCCGACTGCACCCCCGCCGGTGCTCCCGCCGGCGCCGCAGCGTCCGCGGCCCCGGCCGAAGGCGCCGGCACCGATGCCGGCTGCCTCGGCGCCTCGGCCCGCCGCGTCGGCGCCCGCCGC
This sequence comes from uncultured beta proteobacterium, assembly GCA_963788635.1. Classification (GTDB taxonomy): domain Bacteria; phylum Pseudomonadota; class Gammaproteobacteria; order Burkholderiales; family Burkholderiaceae_C; genus Rubrivivax. The sequence goes on from CAWBHE010000009.1 coordinate 325,104, forward strand.
CGCGGCGTCTGCCGCCGAGCCCGCGCCGGTGGCCTCGGGGCCCGAGGTCGCGGCGTCGACGCCGGACCGCGCCGCCTCGGCTTCAGCGTCGGCGGCTTCCGCGCCGGCCGCCGCGGCGTCTGCGCCGCCGCCCTTCGACTGGCCGCCGTCGACCCGTTTGTCCTACGCACTGACCGGCAACTTCCGCGGGCCGGTCGAGGGCCAGGCGCAGGTGGAGTGGCTGCGCTCGGGGCTGCACTACCAGGTGCGGCTGGACGTCGATGTCGGCCCTTCGTTCGCGCCGCTGGTCACGCGCCGGGTGGTCAGCGACGGCCGGCTCACCGACCAAGGCCTGTACCCGGAGCATTACGACGAATCGACGCGGGTGCTGTTCGGCTCGCCGCGCCATGTGGCGATCAGCTTCAACGATGCCTGGGTCGGCCTGTCGGACGGCCGCAGCTTCATCCGGCCGTCCGGCGTGCAGGACACGGCGAGCCAGTTCGTCCAGCTGACCTGGCTGTTCACGACCCGGCCCGAGCTGCTGGCGCCGGGCACGGCGATCCAGATCCCGCTCGCGCTGCCGCGCCACGTGCAGACCTGGACTTACGACGTGCTCGGCCACGAGCTGCTCGCCACGCCCTTCGGTCCGGTCGACACGCTGCACGTCAAGCCGCGGCGCGAGGCGCACGCCGGCGGCGACCTGGTCGCCGAGATGTGGATCGCGCCGTCGTTGCAGTACCTGCCGGTGCGCATCCTGATCCGCCAGGACGCCGACACCTTCGTCGACCTGCTGATCTCGAAGCTGCCGCTGCAGGCCGCGCCGGAGCCGGCCGCCGCAGCGGCCCCTACCTCGGCCGTCTACCTCGGCCTCCACCGCGGCCTCGGGCATCATCGCGCCACCCCTGAAAGGAGACTGACGATGAGCGAATCCCTGATCCTGACCGACGTGCGCGGCGATGGCGCGCGCCGCACCGGCCTGGTCACGCTGAACCGGCCCAAGCAGCTGAACGCGTTGAACGACGCGCTGATGGACCAGCTCGGCGCCGCACTGCTCGCCTTCGACCGCGACGACGCCATCGGCTGCATCGTCGTGACCGGCAGCGAGCGCGCCTTCGCCGCCGGTGCCGACATCGGCGCGATGGCGAGCTTCGGCTACATGGACGCCTACAAGGGCGACTACATCACGCGCAACTGGGAGACGGTGCGCCAGGTGAGGAAGCCCGTCATCGCCGCGGTCGCCGGCTTCGCGCTCGGCGGCGGCTGCGAGCTGGCGATGATGTGCGACTTCATCATCGCCGCCGAGACGGCGAAGTTCGGCCAGCCCGAGATCAAGCTCGGCATCATCCCCGGCGCCGGCGGCACGCAGCGCCTGCCGCGCGCGGTGGGCAAGGGCAAGGCGATGGACATGGTGCTGACGGCCCGCATGATGGACGCCGCCGAGGCCGAGCGCGCCGGGCTCGTCTCGCGCGTGGTGCCGGCCGACAAGCTGCTCGACGAGGCGCTCGCTGCCGCTGCGGCGATCAATGCGATGAGCGGGCCGAGCGTGATGATGGCCAAGGAATGCGTGAACCGCGCCTTCGAAAGCGGCCTGGCCGACGGCATCACCTTCGAGCGCCGCGCCTTCCATTCGCTCTTCGCGACCGAGGACCAGAAGGAAGGCATGGACGCCTTCGTCAACAAGCGCGCGCCGGTGTTCAAGCACCGCTAGCGGCATCGGGTTCCTGCGCCGCACCATTCCTGAATCGGGAACGGTGCGTTAGCGCGCCGGCGCTTTTTCTCCATCAGGGCAAACCCTAGAGTTCAGCCCATGGACAACGCCGGTCACGCATCCACCGACAGACGGTCCTCCCACCCTCTCGGATGCGACAAGGAAACCCAAATGAACTCGATCCAACGCTTCGCCTTCCCCGCCGTTGCAGTGCTCTCGCTGGTTGCCGCCGGCACCGCCTTCGCCGGCACCAGCTACCACGGTGACGCCGCCGTGATCAGCCCGGTCGCCCAGTCGACCGTGACGCGCGCCCAGGTCCAGGCCGAACTCGTGCAGGCCCGTGCCGACGGCTCGCTGAAGGTCTGGTCGTCGAGCTACAACCCCTTCGCGGCGGTGAAGAGCGTGAAGTCGCGCGCCCAGGTGCGTGCCGATGCGGTGGCCGCACGCGGCGCCGATCTGGGTTACGGCGAAGACAGCGGCTCGTTCGCGCTGGCCACGCAACCCGCCTCGGCGCAAGCCGGCGCGGTGTACGCCACGAGCCGCTGAGCGCAGCGGCTGGCTGGCGCCGTCACGGCGCCAGCCACCGCGGGCCCTCGGCGTCGAAGCGGGCCCGGCGGTGGCCGTCGGCATGCAGTTCCAGCCAGTCGATGGCCGTGACCTGCGCGACGACCACCGCGAAATGTTCACGTGAGCCCCGCTGTAGCGTGTGGTGCTCGAGCGGGGTGCCGGGCGGCACGGCGGCCAGGTAGTCCATGGCCGACGACGAGTGCTTCACCCGGGCCCAGCGCGACGACACGTCCAACCCGTCGGTCTGGACCTCCAGCGTCACCTGCAGCCGCAACTGCCAGGACAGCGCGACCGACCAGCCGACCAGCGTGCCCAGCGGACGCGCCTTGAGCTGCGCCACTTTCGGGCTGCGGTCGTCGGTGTACAGGACCACGGACCGTTCGTCCGGCCACACGTCGCGCAGGATGACGCTGCGCGCGTCGGCCCGTTCGCCGGCCACGCTGGCCAGCGTGAGCAGATGCCAGCCGTGGTCCCGCTCGTGCACCGCGCGCTCCAGCTCGAGCCAGCAACTGCGCTCGATCAGGTGCAGCGACTCCAGGCGCGCGTTCACGCGACGACGATGCCGGTCGGCACCGTGGAACCTCGGGCTTCGCGGTGCAAGGCCGGCGTCATCACGATTCTCGGCGCGTCATCACGCTTCGCGGCGCAGCGCCGGCGCGTCATCAGCTTCCGGCGCAGCGCCGGGAAGAGGATCACGTCGCGGATGCTCGGGCTGTCGGTGATCAGCATCATCAGCCGGTCGATGCCGACGCCGCAGCCACCCGCCGGCGGCATGCCGTATTCGAGCGCGCGGATGAAGTCGGCATCAAAGTACATCGCCTCCTCGTCGCCGGCCTCCTTGTTCGCGGCCTGGGACTGGAAGCGCGCGGCCTGGTCCTCGGCGTCGTTCAGCTCCGAGAAGCCGTTGGCCATCTCGCGCCCGGTGATGAAGAGCTCGAAACGCTCGGTGATGGCGGGGTTGGTGTCGGAGGCGCGCGCCAGCGGGCTCACTTCGACCGGGTAGTCGATGATGAACGTCGGCTGCCAGAGCTGCTCTTCGACCACGGCCTCGAACAGGCCGAACTGCAGCTCGGCCAGCTTCCAGTGCGCCGGCGGTTCTTCGCCCAGGCTGCGCAGCTTGGCGTGCAGCACGGCGGCGTCATCGGCTTCGAGCGGCGTGAGGCCGGCGAACTCGACCAGCGAGTGGCGCACCGACATGCGCGCGAACGGCTTGTCCAGGTCCACCGGCTTGCCGGCGTAGCTGACCGCCGCCGAGCCCGTGGCCGCGCGCGCCGCGTGGCGCAGCACCTGCTCGGTGAAGTCCATCAGGTCGTGGTGCGTCCAGTAGGCCGCGTAGAACTCCATCATCGTGAATTCCGGGTTGTGCCGGACGCTGATGCCTTCGTTGCGGAAGTTGCGGTTGATCTCGAACACGCGCTCGAAGCCGCCCACCAGCAGCCGCTTCAGGTAGAGCTCGGGCGCGATGCGCAGGAACATCTGCTGGTCGAGCGCGTTGTGGTGGGTGACGAAGGGCTTGGCGTTCGCGCCGCCCGGGATCGGGTGCAGCATCGGCGTTTCCACTTCCAGGAAGCCGTGCTCGACCATGAAACCGCGGATCGAGCTGACCGCCTTGCTGCGCGCGACGAAGCGCGCGCGCGCTTCGTCGTCGCTGATCAGGTCGACGTAGCGCTGGCGGTACTTCTGCTCCTGGTCGGCCATGCCGTGGAACTTGTCGGGCAGCGGGCGCAGGCTCTTCGTCAGCAGCCGGATCGTCGTCGCCTTCACCGACAGTTCGCCGCTCTTGGTGCGGAACAAGCGTGCCTTCGCAGCCGACGATGTCGCCCAGGTCCCAATGCTTGAACGCGGCCAGCACTTCCGCACCCACCGCGTCCTGCGTGATGTAGAGCTGGATGCGGCCGGTGCCGTCCTGCAGCGTCGCGAAGCAGGCCTTGCCCATCACGCGCTTGAGCATCATCCGGCCGGCGACGACGGCCTTCACGCCCAGCGGTTCCAGTTCCTCGTTCGGCACCTGGCCGTGCTGGTGGTGCAGGTCGGCCGCGCGGTGCTGGGGCTTGAAATCGTTCGGGAAGGCGATGCCGGCGGCGCGCAGGGCTTGCAGCTTCTCGCGCCGCTCGGTCATCAGTTGGTTGTCGTCGGACATCGGGCGCTTCTTTGGGTCAACTCGTTGAATCTGCTGCAATTTTAGGCGCAGCCGTAAAATCGCCCGCTTGATGAACCACAGCCTTCCCATCACCGACCGGCCCATCCGCTTCGCGCTGGTCGGCTGCGGCCGCATTGCGGCCAACCACATCGAGGCCTTGCGCCAGCACCGCGAGCGCGCCGAACTGGTCGCGGTCTGCGACAACCGGCCCGAGGCGCTGACCGCCGCCGTGGCGAAGACCGGCGCCCCCGGCTTCGCGTCGCTCGACGCCTTGCTCGCCGGCTGCAACGCCGACATCGTCACGCTCGCCACCCCCAGCGGTCTGCACCCGCAGCACGCGATGCGCGCCGCGGCCGCGGGCCGCCACGTGCTGAGCGAAAAGCCGATGGCCACCAAGTGGGACGAAGGCATGGCGATGGTGCGCGCTTGTCGCGACGCCGGCGTCAAGCTCTTCGTCGTCAAGCAGAACCGGCTCAACCCGACGATGCAGTTGCTGAAGAAGGCGATCGACGGCGGGCGTTTCGGTCGCATCTTCATGGTCAACGTCAACGTCTTCTGGACGCGCCCGCAGAGCTACTACGACGACGCCCCCTGGCGCGGCCGCTGGGACATGGATGGCGGCGCCTTCCTCAACCAGGCCAGCCATTACGTCGACATGGTCGACTGGCTCGTCGGCCCGGTCGACAACGTGCACGCCTACACCGCCACGCTGGCGCGCGACATCGAGGCCGAGGACACCGGCGTGATGAGCCTGCGCCTGAGGAACGGCGGTCTGGCGTCGATCAACGTCACGATGCTGACCCACGGCAAGAACTTCGAAGGCAGCGTCACGATCCTCGGCGAACGCGGCACGGTGCGCATCGGCGGCGTCGCGGTGAACCAGATCCAGCACTGGGAGTTCGACGAGGCGCGGCCCGAGGACGCGGCGGTGAAGGACGCGAGCTACGCCGCGCCGTCGGTCTACGGCCCCGGCCACCCGCTGTACTACGACAACGTGATCGGCACCCTGCGCGGCGAGAAGCACGCCGAGGTCGACGGCTACGAAGGCCTGCGCTCGCTCGAGGTCGTGATCGCCGCCTACCGCAGCGCGCGCGACGGCACGCGCGTGGGCCTGCCGCTGGTCTTCTGACATGCAACGCGGCGTGGGAGTTTCGGCTATCGGCCCGGAGCGGCCAACGGCCGCTTCGGGCCGAGGGCCGCTTTCGCACGGCTCCCCCCGCCCCCTCCGCGAGGGGGCTCCTGCATGACCGTCGGGCCGGCCTCGCGGCCGGCGCGTCGTTCGAGGCGCTGCACGTACGCCACAGCGCCGCCTGGCTCGAGACGTGGGTCGGCCTGAGGGCCGACTCGTCGATCCGAGCTGGAGCCCCCTCGCGGAGGGGGCGCGGGGGAGCGCGTGCAGGCGGCCGTTCGGCCCGGAGCGGCCAACGGCCGCTTCGGGCCGCAAGCGGTCACACGACACCCAACGTTTCATGCGCTGTGGCTCGCGCACAGTGCGGTGGAGCCACTGAGTTGACCATCGTCATCCACCCCAGCGCCATCGTCGACGACGGCGCGCAGCTCGGCGACGGCACGCGCGTCTGGCATTTCGTCCACGTCTCGGCCGGCGCCCGCATCGGCGCGAACTGCTCGCTGGGGCAGGGCGTCTATGTCGGCAACGACGTCGTCATCGGCAACAACGTGAAGATCCAGAACAACGTCTCGGTCTACGACGCGGTGACGCTCGAGGACGACGTCTTCTGCGGCCCGAGCATGGTCTTCACCAACGTGCACAACCCGCGCTCGGCGGTGCCGCGCAAGAACGAGTACCGGCGCACGCTCGTGAAACGCGGCGCGACGCTCGGCGCCAACTGCACCATCGTCTGCGGCACGACGATCGGCGAGCATGCCTTCGTCGGCGCCGGTGCCGTGGTCAGCCGCGACGTGCCGGACTTCGCACTGGTCGTCGGCGTGCCGGCGCACCGCATCGGCTGGATGAGCCGCCACGGCGAGCGGCTGGACCTGCCGGTGTCGGGGCAGGGCGAGGCGCTGTTCGCGACCTGCCCCGCCACCGGCGAACGCTACCGCCTCGACGGCGAAGACACTCACGCCATGCAGTTCACCGACCTGAAGACCCAGTACGCGGCGCTGAAGCGCAGCGTCGACGCGCGCATCCAGCGCGTGCTCGACCACGGCCAGTACATCATGGGGCCCGAGGTCGCCGAGCTCGAGGCCGCGCTCGCCGCCTTCACCGGCGCGAAGCACTGCGTCACCGTGGCCAGCGGCACCGAGGCGCTGCTGATCTCGCTGATGGCGCTCGGCCTGAAGCCCGGCGACGAGGTCGTCACGACGCCGTTCACCTTCGCCGCGACGGCGGAGACCATCGTGCTGCTCGGCGCGACGCCGGTGTTCGTCGACATCGAGCCCGACACCTGCAACATCGACGCGGCGCAGATCGAGGCGACGATCACGGCGACGCACGAAGGCGATCATGCCGGTCAGCCTGTACGGCCAGGTCGCCGACATGGACGAGATCAACGCCATCGCGGCGCGCCACGGCCTGGCCGTGATCGAGGACGCGGCGCAGAGCTTCGGCGCGCTGTACCAGGGCCGGCGCTCGTGCGCGCTGTCGACCTTCGGCGCACCAGCTTCTTCCCGAGCAAGCCGCTGGGCTGCTACGGCGACGGCGGCGCGCTCTTCACCGACGACGACGCGCCTCGCGCAGGCGGCGCGCGAGATCCGCGTGCACGGCCAGAGCGCGCGCTACACGCACACGCGGGTGGGCGTCGGCGGGCGCATGGACACGCTGCAGTGCGCGGTGGTGCTGGCCAAGCTCGAGCGCTTCGACTGGGAACTGCAGCGCCGCGCCGAGATCGGTGCGCGCTACCAGCGGCTGCTCGCCGGCATCGAGCAGGTGACGGTGCGGCCGGACCGCAACTCGGTCTGGGCCCAGTTCACGGTGATGGTCGACGCGCGCGCCGCGGTCCAGGCCGCGCTGAAGGCCGAGGGCATCCCGACCGCGGTGCATTACCCGCTGCCGCTGAACCGCCAGCCCGCCTACGCGCGCTTCGGCGACCCCGATGCCTGCCCGGCCAGCCTGCGCGCCGCCGAGCGCGTGCTCAGCCTGCCGATGAGCGCCGACCTGAGCGACGCCGACCAGGACCGCGTCGTGCAGGCGCTGAAGGCCGCGCTGCGCCAGGCTGCGCGGTGAACTTGCGGGACTGCCCGGTCTGCGGCGCACCGGACCCGTCGCCGCTGTTCGCGAAGGACGGCTATTCGATGGTCGAGTGCCGCGGCTGCGGCGCGGTCTTCGTCGGCGAGGACCCGGCATCGATCGACTTCGGCGCGCTCTACGGCGAGAGCTACTACACCGGCGGCAGCGACGCGGTCTTCGCCGACTACGTCGGCCAGGAGGCGGCGCGCCGCGCGCAGGCCAGGCGCAAGCTGATGACGCTGCGCTGGCTGCCGCCGCGCGTGGCGCGCCGGGGTCGGTGGCTCGACGTCGGCTGCGCAGCGGGCTTCTTCCTCGCCGAGGCGCGCGCGTTCTACGAAGTGCAGGGCGTCGAGCTGTCGGCCTGGAGCTCGGCCTACGCGCGCGACCGGCTCGGCCTGCCGGTGATCACCGGCACGCTGCCCGACGCGAAGCTGCCGGCCGACCACTACGACGTCGTCACGCTGTGGGACGTGATCGAGCACGTGCCCGACCCGGTGCCGCTGCTCGCCGAGGCGGCGCGCGTTCTCAAGCCCGGCGGCCGGCTGGTGCTGACCACCGGCGACTGGGGCAGCCGCTACGCGCAGGCGAAGGGTGCCGACTGGCACCTGATGACGCCGCCCTGGCACCTGACGATGTTCAGCCGCGCGACGCTGTCCACCGCCGCCCTGCGCGCCGGCTTGCGCCGGTGGCCTGGCGCAGCGAAGGCGTGGCCGGCGACGGCTTCGCCTGGCGCAACAAGGCCTCGCTGCTCGTCTCGCGCGCGCTCGGGCTCGGCGACATCGTGCGGCTGACGCTCACGAAATGACCCGGCGCCGGGCCGCCCCAAGCCGGGTCGCTCCCCCACGGGGGGACGACGCGGAACGCGTCGTGGGGGTCAGATGACCGACAGCGTCGCGCGCGGCACCGCCATCAACCTCACGGCACGCCTGCTCGCGGTGGGCGGGGTGCTGTTGATCACCGCCTTCACCGCGCGGCTGGGCACCGACAAGCAGGGCGGCTTCGCGCTCTTCACCAGCGTCGAAGGGCTGCTGCTCGCGCTCTGGTCGGGCTTCGGCGTCGCGCTCGCGCGCCGCGTCTCGCACCACGGCGAGCAGCCGCGCGAGCTGCTGTCCGCGGTGGTCGTCGTCTGCCTCGCGATCGGCCTGCTCGCCAGCCTGGGCCTGTGGGCGGTGTCGGCGTTCGGCCCGCCGGCCTATTCGACGCTGTGGCTGCTGGCGCTGGCCGCGCCGGTGCTGCTGCTCGCGCCCAACCTGGCCGGCGTCTGGCTCGGCGAAGGGCGCATGGCGCCGATGGCCGCGGTGTCGCTCGCGCCGCCGATGCTGACGCTGACCGCCGTCGGCGCGCTGACGCTGGCGCACGTCGGCTCGCTGCCGCTGGTGCTGGCGGCCTGGGTCACGGCCAAGGTGCTCGTCGGCCTGGGCGTGCTGTTGGTGCTGTGGCGCGGCGGCCGGCTCGCCGCGCCGGGCTTCGCCGCGCTGCGCGGCGAGGCGCGCTTCATCGCGACCATCGCCGTGACCAACCTCATCGGGCTGGCGAACTACCGCGTCGGCCTGTTCGTCATCGAGCGCCTGCTCGGCCTGTCGGCGACCGGCATCTACTCGATCGCGGTCGTGGTCGCCGAGCTGCTGTGGTTCGTCTCGGGCTCGCTCACGCAGGCGGTCTACGGCCGCATCGGCACCAAGGACCGCGAGCGCGCCGCCGCCACGACCGTGCGCGTGCTCCAGCTCAGCCTGGCCGGCCTGCTGATCGCCGCGCCGCTGCTGTGGGCGGTGGCGCGGCTGGTGATTCCCTGGGTCCTCGGCCCGGCCTACGCGGCCAGCCTGCCGCTGCTGGCGCTGCTGCTGCCCGGCGTGCTGGTGTTCGGCGGTGCTTCGGCGCTGTCGGCGTACTTCACCAACCATGCGGGCCGGCCCCAAGTGCCGGCGCAGGTGGCGGCCTCGTCGCTGGCGATCAACGCGCTGCTCGCGCTGCTGCTCGTGCCGCGCCTGGGCATGGCCGGCGCGGCGTTGTCGGCATCGCTCTCGTACACCGCCTCGGTGCTGCTGCTGGCGGCGCGCTTCGCGGCCCACGCGCGGCTGTCGCTGGCGGCGGTGCTGTGGCCGGGGCCGCAGCTGCTGGCCGACCTGCGGGCGCTAGCATCGCGGGCCGGAGGTCGCCGATGAGGGAGTGGCTGCAACGGATCTGGCGCGTGCTGTTCGGCCCGCGCATGCTGTACGGCTGGCGGCGCGCCGACGGCCGCTGGCTGGCCCACACGCGCATCAGCAACGCGACGCGCATCGAGGCGCCGCAGCTGCTCGACATCGAAGACCATGTCTACGTCGGCCCGTTCAACCTGCTCGACGCCTCCGGCGGGCTGACGATCGGCGAGGGCTGCCAGGTCACGACCCACTGCGCGCTGCTCACGCATTCCAGCCACCGCTCGCTGCGCCTGGCCGGGCGCAGCTACTGGGGTGCGAGCGACCCGCCGGGCTACGTGCGCGGCGCCACGGCGATCGGGCCCTACACCTTCATCGGCCCGCATTCGGTGGTGGCGCCGGGCAGCCGCATCGGCCGCGGCGTGCTCGTGCGCGCCTACAGCTACGTCAGCGGCGAGGTGCCCGATTTCGCGATCGTCGCCGGCCAGCCGGCGCGGGTGATCGGCGACACGCGCGACGGCGACCGTGCCTGGCTCGACGCCCACCCCGAGGCGCGTGCCGACTACGACGCGTGGACGAAGGCGGGATGATGGTTCGCGGCCACTTGTTGCGGACCGTCGTCCTGCGTGCCGGCATGGGCGCGAGATCGGGCCGCCGGGGCGCGCTGCTCCGCTCATGTCCCCCGCGTCGGGCTGCGCCCGCCGCTCCTCCTTTACTTCGCTCCACAGCGCGCCCCACCGTCCCGATCCGATACCGCGGTGGCAGGGCATCGGTCGCGTGCCAGCTCATGGTGGAGGCCAAGGGCGGCGGGTGGCCGGCGGAGCGAAGTAAAGGAGGAGGCTGGGCCGCAGCCCGCGCCGGGGGACATGAGCGGAGCCGGCCACCCGCCGCCCTTGGCTTGCGCGGTTGCGGCGCGACCTTCTGCAACCGGCCGAAAGCCGCCTGAGCCGATCCGATGCGCTACGTGCTGATCGGCGACGGCGAGAGCCCGCACCTGTTGAAGTGGGCGCGCGCGCTGGCGTCGCTGCCGGACCTCGAGCTCTGGGCCGCATCCAGCCGCGGCTTCCTCGCCGGCTTCGATGCGGTGATCGCGCCCGAGCATCGGCTGGCGCTGGAGACGAGGCCCGACGCCGCCGGCGGCAACGTCGCGCTGCTGCGCCATCTGCCGCGGCTCGCGGCCTGGCTGCACAAGGTCGACGCGGCGTGGATCCACGCGCATTACCTGAGTTCGCACGGCACGCTGGCGTGGCTGGCGCAGCGCGTCTACGGCGTGCGTGGGCGGCTCGTCGGCTCGGCCTGGGGCAGCGACATCCTGGTCGCGCCGCAGCGCAGCGCGTTGATGAAGAGCGCCACGCGCCGCGTGCTGCGCGCCTGCGCGCTGACGACCAGCGACTCGCAGGTCATGGCCGAGCGCATGCGCGAGCTCGGCGCGCGCGAGGTGATGGTCTTCCCGTTCGGGCTCGAGGCGATGCCCGCCGAACCCGGTGCCAAGGACGACGGCCTGTTCTACGCGAATCGCGGCCTGGAGACGATCTATGCGCCGCAACGGGTGCTCGATGTCTTCGCTGCGCTGGCCTGGCCCGACGCGCGGCTGGTGGTCGCCAACGACGGTTCGTTGCGTGCGGCGCTGGAGCGCGCCGCGCCGGCGAACGTGCGCTTCGTCGGTCGTCTCGACGAGTCGGCGCAGGCCGGCTGGTACGCGCGTGCGCGCTGGTATCTCAGCCTGCCGACGAGCGACTCGGTGTCGGTCTCGGTGATCGAGGCGATGGCGCAGGGCTGCATCCCTATCCTGTCCGACCTGCCGGCGAACCACGAGCTGGTGCGCGACGGCGACAACGGGCTGATCCTGGGCGACGGGCAGAGGCTGGAGCCGGCGCGGTTGCGCACGCTGCTCGAACGGGGCGACGCCATCGCTGCGTCCAACCGCGCCTGGGTGCGCGAGCATGCGCTGTTCGCGCCTTGCGTGCAGGCCTTCGTCGAGCGGCTGAAGGCGCTGCCCGCATGAACATCCTCGTTCTCAACCATTACGCCGGCAGCCCGCGGCTGGGCATGGAGTACCGGCCGTACTACCTGGCGCGCGAATGGCTGCGCCTCGGGCACCGGGTGCAGATGCTGGCGGCCGACTTCTCGCATGTGCGGGCGACGCAGCCGACCTGCGCCCGCAGCGCGGGCGCCCCCTCCTGGCTGGCCGGGGACGAAGTCATCGACGGCATCGCCTACCGCTGGTACCGCACGCCGCCCTACCGCGGCAACGGCCTCGGCCGGGTGAAGAACATCTGGGCTTTCCTGCGCGCGGTCTGGGCCGACACGCCGCGCCTGGTGCGCGAGTTCAGGCCCGACGTGGTGATCGCGTCGAGCACCTACCCGATGGACCTCTGGGTCGCGCGCCGGCTCGCGCGGCGCGCCGGTGCGAAGCTCGTCTACGAGGTGCACGACCTGTGGCCGCTGAGCCCGATCGAGCTGTCGGGCATGTCGCGCCGGCACCCGTTCATCCGCCTCGTGCAGGCGGCCGAGGACGCGGCCTACCGCGACGCCGACGTCGTGGTCTCGATGCTGCCCAAGGTGCACGACTACATGGCCTCGCGTGGGCTCGACCTGACCAAGCTGCACATCGTGCCCAACGGCATCGCACTCGACGAATGGCAGGGCGATCCGCCGCCGCTGCGCGACGACGTGGCGCAGGCTCTGGCCGCCGCCCATGCCGCGGGTGAGACGGTGGTCGGCTACGCGGGGTCGATGGGGCAGCCCAACGCGCTCGACACCTTGCTCGACGCCGCCGCGCTGCTGCGCGGCGAGCCGCTGCGCTTCGTGCTGGTGGGCAGCGGGCACGAACAGGCGCGGCTCGCACAGCGCATCGTGGCCGAGGGCCTGGCCAACGTGACGCTGTGGCCGCCGATCGCGAAGGCGCAGATCCCGTCGTTCCTGGCCGCGCGTCGACATCGCCTACATCGGCTGGCAGCGGGTGCCGATCTACCGCTTCGGCATCGCGCCGAACAAGCTCATGGACTACATGATGGCGCGCCGCGTGGTGCTGCATTCGGTCGAGGCCGGCAACGACCCGGTGGCCGAGGCCGGCTGCGGGCTGACCGTGGCGCCGGGCGACGCGGCGGCGGTCGCCGAGGGCCTGCGCCGGCTCGCGGCGCTGCCGGCCGACGAGCGCCGCGCGATGGGCGAACGCGGCCGCGCCTTCGTGCTCGCGAACCACACCTACCCGGTGCTCGCGCAGCGCTTCCTGGATGCTCTGGGATGAAGCGCGAGCCCGAGGCGGTGGCCGAGCGCTACGCGCGCCGCAAGCACCTGATACCGGGCGACCGCTACAGCGCGCTGCGCCCCGAGGTCTGGCAGATGCTGCAAGAGCGCCAGCGCGCGATGCTGCGCCGCTTCGCCGCGCAGGGCCTCGCCGACCTGGCCGCGCTGCGCGTCACCGAGGTCGGCTGCGGCAGCGGCGGCAATCTGCTCGAACTGTTGCGCCTGGGCTTCGCGCCCGAGCACCTGACCGGCCTGGAACTGCTGCCCGAGCGCCATCAAGCGGCGCGCCATGTGCTGCCGCCGGCCGCGACTCTCTGGCTCGGCGACGCGAGCGAGGCCCCGATCGCGTCCGCGAGCCAGGACCTCGTGCTGCAGGCCACCGTGTTCTCGTCGTTGCTCGACGACGCCTTCCAGCAGCGCCTGGCCGACGCGATGTGGCGCTGGCTCAAGCCCGGCGGCGCGGTGCTCTGGTACGACTTGCGCGTCGATAATCCCGCCAACCGCGACGTGCGCGGCGTGCCGCTCGCGCGGCTGAGGCAGCTGTTCCCCGAAGCGCGCATCCGCGCGCAGCGCGTGACGCTGGCGCCGCCGCTGGCGCGCGCGGTCTGCCGGCTGCACCCGTCGCTGTACCCCGTTTTCAACGCGCTGCCCTGGCTGCGCACGCACTGCCTGGCCTGGGTGGAGAAGCCGCTATGAACGAGAACTTCCTTCCCTTCGCACTGCCCGAGATCGGCGACGACGAGATCGCCGAGGTCGTGGACACGCTGAAGTCCGGCTGGGTGACCACCGGCCCGAAGGCCAAGCGCTTCGAACAGGACTTCGCCGCCTTCCTGGGCGATGCGGGGCTGCATGCGATCGCCGTCAACTCGGCCACCGCTGGGCTGCACCTGGCGCTGGAGGCGCTGGGCATCGGCCCGGGCGACGAGGTCATCACGACGACGCACACCTTCACCGCCACGGCCGAGGTGGTGCGCTACCTCGGCGCCGACGTGAAGCTGGTCGACATCGATCCGGCGACGCTGAACATCGACCCCGGCGGCGGTGGAAGCGGCGATCACGCCGCGCACGAAGGCCATCCTGCCGGTGCACTACGCCGGGCTGGCGGCCGACATGCCGGCGCTGCTGGACATCGCGAACCGGCACGGCTTGAAGGTCGTGGAAGACGCGGCGCACGCGCTGCCCACCACCTGCGGCGGCGCGCTGGTCGGCACGCTGGCCAGCGACGCCACCGTGTTCAGCTTCTACGCCAACAAGACCATCACCACCGGCGAGGGCGGCATGCTCGTCACGCGCGACGAGGCGCTGGCGAAGCGGGCGCGCGTGATGCGCCTGCACGGCATGAACCGCGACGCCTTCGACCGCTTCACCGCCAAGGTGCCGAGCTGGTACTACGAGGTCGTCGCGCCGGGATTCAAGTACAACCTGACCGACATCGCCGCGGCCTTGGGCATCCACCAGCTGAAGAAGGCGCAGGCCTTCCAGCAGCGGCGCGAACGCATCGCGGCGCTGTACGACGAGGCCCTCAAAGGCCTGCCGCTCGTCACGCCGCCGCGGCCCTTGGCCGGCGACCGGCACGCCTGGCACCTGTACGTGCTGCGTCTGGCCGATGGCGCCGGCATCGAGCGCGACCGCTTCATCGAGGCGCTGTTCGACGCCGGCATCGGCTGCAGCGTGCACTACATCCCGCTCCACCTGCACCCGTACTGGCGCGACCGCTATCGGCTGGACGCGGCGATGTTCCCGCACAGCCAGCATGCGTACGAGCGCATGGTCAGCCTGCCGATCTACACGCGCATGAGCGACGCCGACGTGGTGCGCGTGGTCGCGGCGGTGCGGCGCGCACTCGGCGCAGAATGACCGTGTCAATCCGGTAGGAGACCTGCCATGAGCGCTGTACCGAGGCCGCGGATGAGCCTGCAGGAATACCTTGCCTGGGAAGAGCAGCAGCCGACGAAGAACGAGTTCCATCGCGGCGAGGTGTTCGCGATGGTCGGTGCGCGCCGCGTCCATGGCCGGGTGGTGCTCAACCTGGCGCTGGCGTTCTCGAAGGCACTCCAAGGCTCGCCGTGCCAGGTCTTCACCGAAGGCATGAAGCTCCAGATCGGCGACGACACCGTGCTCTACCCCGATGTGTTCGTCACCTGCGACAAGGCCGACCTGGCCACCGAGATGATCTTCCGCGCCCCGACCCTGGTGGTCGAGGTGCTGTCGCCCTCGACCCAGGCCTACGACCGCAGCCAGAAGTTCGCGCTCTACCGCCGCATCGCGTACGCTGCAGGAATACATCGTCGTCGACCCCGACACGCGCCGCGTCGAGGCTTTCCGCCGCGGTGCCGACGGCTTGTGGGACCTGCACGACATGAGCGACCGCGACACGGTGGAAGCCGCCAGCGTCGGCTGCCAGGTGGCGATGGTCGACGTCTTCGCCGGCATCGAGCCGGCCGCGGAGACCTGACCGCGTCGTGGCCAAGCGCCTGTTCGACCTGCTCGTCGCCGGCGCCGCGCTGCTGCTGCTGTCGCCGCTGCTGCTGCTCGTGGCGCTGATCGTCAGGCTCGACTCGCCGGGCCCGGTGCTGTTCCGCCAGCAGCGCGTCGGCCGGCACGGCGTGCCGTTCCGGATCCACAAGTTCCGCACCATGGTGCATGGCGCGGCCGGGATGTCGCTGACGGTGGGCGCCGACCCGCGCATCACCCGCGTCGGTGCTTTCCTGCGCCGCACGCGCCTGGACGAATTGCCGCAGCTGATCGACGTGCTCCAGGGCACGATGAGCCTGGTCGGCCCGCGCCCGGAGTTGCCGCGCTACGTGGCGCAGTACCCGGCCGAGCTGCGCGAGCGCGTGCTCGCGGTGCGGCCGGGCATCACCGACCCGTCGTCGCTGGCGTTCATCGACGAGGCCGAACTGCTGGCGCGCGCCGCCGACCCCGAGCGCGAGTACGTGCAGGTCATCCTGCCGGCCAAGCTGAAGCGCGCCGCCGAGTACGCCGAGCGCGCCTCGCTGGCCAGCGACCTGGGCGTGCTCTGGGCCACGCTGCGCCGGCTGGCGGGCGGGCACGGATAATCCCGCCCCGGCACCCATGGTCAACCCCCCCACGGTCTGGCACCGGCTCGACCTCTTCCTCGCCCGCATCCGCCCGCAGCGCGAGCCGCTCTCGCTGGCCGCCGATGCGTTGGTGATCGCCGCCTGCTGGAACGTCACCTACCTGTTCCGCCTCGGCTTCGAGCGCTGGATCAGCGCGCGCCCCGGCTACGACCCCTGGGTGATGCTGGGCGTGGTGGCGGTCTACCTCGTCACCTTCGCCGCCTTCAAGGTGCCGCAGAGCATGTGGCGCTTCAGCGGCTTCGGCGAGGTCAAAAGGCTGACGCTGGCCTGCGCGCTGGCCGGCGTGGTGGCCGCGGCGGTGGTGATGGGCCTGGGCCTGGCGCAGGTGCCGCGCGCGGTGCTGGCGCTGCATCCGGTGGTGGCGCTGATGGGGCTGGTGCTGGTGCGCATCGCCTACCGGATGCTGTACGAGCACGCGCGCTCGCGCATCACCGGCAGCGAGCGCGAGATCCGGCGCGCCGTCGTGCTGGGCGCCGGCGCGGCCGCGCGCATGCTGCTGGCCGGCATCCACGAGCAGGGCTGGGTCGTGCTGGGCCTGCTCGACGACGACCCCGCGCTGCGGCGCGCGCGCATCGGCGGCGTGCCGGTGCTGGGGGAGCTCGCCGCGATCCGCGACAAGGCGGTGCGCGGCGCGGCCACGCACATCGTCGTCGCGCTGCCTTCGGCGAGCGCGGCGCAGCGCCGGCGCGCGCTGGAGCTGGCCGCCGAGACCGGGCTGCCGGTGCTCACCGTGCCGACGGTGGACGAGCTGCGCACCGGCAAGAGCCGCATCGAGCGGCTGCGCGACATCGAGCCCGAAGACCTGCTCGGCCGCGAGCCGGTGCAGCTGGACGAAGCCGGCATCGGCCAGACGCTGGCCGGCAAGACGGTGCTGATCACCGGCGCCGGCGGCAGCATCGGCAGCGAGCTGTGCCGCCAGGTGGCGCGCTACGCGCCGGCGCGGCTGGTGCTCTGCGAGCTGAGCGAGTTCAACCTCTACACGATCGAGCAGGAGCTGGGCGAGAGCTTCCCGGCGCTGGAACTGGTGCGCCTGATCGGCGACGTGAAGGACCTGGCGCAGCTGCGCGCCACGTTCGCGCGCTGGCGGCCGCAGGTGGTGTTCCACGCCGCCGCGTACAAGCACGTGCCGCTGATGGAAGAGCACAACGCCGCCGCCGCGCTGCGCAACAACACGCTGGGCACGTACCACGCGGCGCTGGCCGCGGCCGAAAGCGGCGTCGAGCGCTTCGTGCTCATCAGCACCGACAAGGCGGTGAACCCGACCAACGTGATGGGCGCGACCAAGCGCGCGGCCGAGATGGTGATCTCGGCGCTGGCCGCCGAGCACCGGGGCGACGCAGCTTCATGGCGGTGCGCTTCGGCAACGTGCTGGGCAGCAGCGGCAGCGTGATCCCGAAGTTCAAGGAGCAGATCGCCAAGGGCGGCCCGGTGACGGTGACGCACCCCGAGATCATTCGCTACTTCATGACCATCCCCGAGGCCGCGCGCCTGGTGCTGCAGGCCGCGGCCATCGGCGAGAGCGGCCAGGTGCTGGTGCTCGACATGGGCGAGCCGGTGCGCATCGTCGACCTGGCGCGCGACCTGATCCGCCTGGCCGGGCCACACCACCGACGAGATCCGGATCGAGTTCACCGGCCTGCGGCCCGGCGAGAAGCTGTACGAGGAGCTGCTGGCCGACGGCGACACCACGCTGCCGACCGCGTTCGAGCGGCTGCGCGTGGCGCGCTTGCAGGACGACGGCGGTGGCGGCGCGCTGCTGGCGCGGCTGCAGCGCCTGGCCGGCCATGAAGCGGACGACCCGGCCGCGGCGCGGGCCTGGCTGCGCGCGGTGGTGCCGGAATACAGCGCGAGCTGATCGGGCCGGGCCGCAGCGTCATCCCGGGCCCGAGGCGGAGTCGAATTCGTTTCGGTGTGCCCGGAAATAACATTGCATATTGATCACTTGTCGATCAAAATGCAATGATGTTCGAACGTCTTGCCGATGCGCTGATCGAACAGCGCCTCGCTCGTTTCCCGGCCGTGGCTCTGCTCGGCCCGCGGCAGGTGGGCAAGACGACGCTGGCGCTGGGAATTGCTGCGCGCCATGCCGGCGCGTTGGTGCTCGACCTCGAACGTGAGTCTGATCGTGCCGCGTTGGCGCAGCCGCAACTCCTGCTGCCGGCCTACCGCGAGCGGCTGGTCGTGCTCGACGAAGTGCAACGGGTGCCGCAGCTGTTCAGCGCGCTGCGCCCGGAGATCGATGTCGACCGGCGCGCGGGCCGCTTCCTGCTGCTCGGGTCCGCGTCGGGCGACCTGCTGCGCCAGAGCGGGGAGTCGCTGGCCGGGCGCGTCTCGTACGTCGAACTGGCGGGCCTGCTGGTCGCTGAAGTCCAGCCGGACCAGGCGGCGCTGCAGCGGCTTTGGCTGCGCGGCGGCTTTCCGCCGAGCCTGCTGGCCACCGACGACGACGCGTCGTTCCAGTGGCGGCAGGACTTCATCCGCACGCTGCTGCAGCGCGACCTTCCGGCGCTGGGGCTGCGCGTGCCCGCCGAGACGATGCGCCGCTTCTGGACCATGCTGGCGCATCTGCAGGGCCAGTTCTTCAATGCTTCGCAACTGGGCAATGCGCTGGGCGGTGCGTCGCACAGCACCGCCACCCGCTACCTCGACACGCTGGTCGATGCGATGCTCGTGCGCCGCCTGCCGGCGCATCTGCCCAACGTGGGCAAGCGGCTCGTCAAGTCGCCCAAGGTTTACGTGCGCGACAGCGGCCTGCTGCATGCCTTGCTCGGCCTGCCATCGGTGCTGGCATTGCAGGGTCATGCGGTGGCTGGCGCATCGTGGGAGGGCTTCGTCGTCGAACAGGTGCTGGCGGTGGTGCCGCCCCTGGCCGAGGTGGGCTACTACCGCACAGCTGCCGGTGCCGAGATCGACCTGGTCGTGGAGGTCGGGCCGCGCCGCATCGGCATCGAGATCAAGTTCTCCGCCGCCCCCAAGCCGGCGCGCGGGTTCTGGCAGGCCTTGCAGGACCTGGCCCTGGACCGGGCCTTCGTGGTCGCACCGGTCGAGCGAGCCTATCCGCTGGCGCAGGGCGTCGACGTGGTGCCGGTGCAGAGCCTGCGTGACACGTTGTCCGCCGCGCTGGGCTCATCCTGACGGCGGCCTCTCACGCTGTGGCGGCGCTGTCGCTGGCCGGCGGGTCGTCCACCTCGGCGAACAGCGTGGCAGC